>CAZCST010000017.1:0-97591 GCA_964501365.1 uncultured Phycisphaera sp.
TGACGTAGTAGAGCTTGACCTTGACGTCCCTGCTGAAGTCGTTGACCAGGGTGATGACCGTGTCGCGCGTCAGGACGGGGTCGCTCCCGCCGGCCACTGTCGGGGCACTCCAAGCCAGCTCGACGTTGGGGAATATCAGCAAACTCCCCTTCTTCACCGTGCTCAGACGCTGATCGTGGGCCGCACAGAGACTCTCGCTGCACGACGTTCCGTCGCCGAAATACGTCCCGCCGAATCGCTCGCACTCGGCCGGAGAAAATTCGTCGCAGACCGCGTCGCTCGCGGCAACGCCCGATTGCGGAGTATGGCAGCAGGCGCCGGTCCGACCGCAGGGCGCGTCATCGCAAATGGTTCCGTCACCCAAATACGAACCACCAAAGAGTTTCAGGCACTCGTCAAAGGAAGTATTAACACAAAAACTATCGCCGGCAGTTTGCAAAGGAAGGGGGCTGTCTACGCAGCAAGCGCCACAGACGTATGTATAGACACAACCCTGCAAATCAGCGTTCGGGTCAGTGGGATCGCACACATCATCGGTGCAATCATCGTCGTCAAAACATCCGCAGTCGAGCGAGCAGGACTCACAGGTCTCCCCAGCACTGCAAACTCCATCGTCACATTCGAAGCCGGCGCGGGCGAGGTTCATGTCCGAATAAAGAACAATGGAAAAAAGACCAATCAAAGTCCAGCCAAAGCGAGTCTTCATACTCATTCCCTCCGATGCGATTTGACGCCGCCCAATTGCCTACCGTTCCCCAACCAGTCATGGCCGAGTCGTGTGCAACGCAAGACGCACATTCAATTTGGTTTCCCTTGGCCCTTCCCCTGTTTACCTTTACGCGGGGCCAAAGTGGAGTAAATGGTGAAAATAATGGAAATAGACAGTCGCTGTCAAATAAATTCTGACTTAATCTAGCAGGTCCGAAAATGAGCGGTAGCAAGTACTCAACCCGACGGAAAGAAAGCGGGCAACCGCAGGGTTGCGATTGCCCGCCAAAATTCCTGTGTTTCAGAAAGCAGCGAAAATCAGACCATACTCTTGAGGCCCTTGAGAGCGAGGACCTTGACGACGTTCCGCGCCGGCTTGGCCTTGAACATCATCTTCTCGCCGGTGAACGGATTGACGCCTTCGCGGGCCTTGGTCGCGGGCTTGCGAATGACCTTGATCTTCATGAGACCCGGCACGGTGAACATGCCCGGCCCCTTCTTAAGATCGGTCTTGATGAGGTCGGCCAGACCATCAAATACGGCGGCCACCTGACGCTTGCTCAGCTCGGAAGCCGACGCCAGTTCACCGAACACTTCCGATTTTGATCGCACTTTGCCTGTTGATTTCGTAGCAGCCTTTTTCGCCATGTATCGCATTCCTTTCAAATGTTTTCCATCAACCATCCACTGGTTGTACGGCGGAATCTAAACAGGTCGACGCAGAAATTCAAGCTATTTCCCGGAAAAAACGCATATTTTTTCAGAATTTCCCGTTTTTTTCAGGAAAAAACATGCAGACGGGTCGGTCGACACCAAACTTCGCACACTCCATGGCGTCAGAAAATGCCTAAAAACAAGCCGTTTTTGGTTGCCGCCGCTCAGTCGGGGACCGGGATTGGGGCCTGTGATTTTCTGGGTTTCCGAACGGCGATCTCGGGTGCTTCGCGGATGCACGTCTTCAAAATCTTCATGGAAAGAGCCAACAATCCCAGCGTACTGCGGACGACGTTGCCGCTCGTCTGTGCCACCTGCGGGTAGCCGCGCTCATCTGCACGACTCGACTCCCAGTTGTGAAAGAGCCGTCCCCAGGCGCTGCTCATGGCCTGCTGCACGCGCACCCGCCCCTTGATGGGATACCAGAAGGTGTCGTGGTACAGAACGCTCGCGATATATGCCCACGGCGCCAGCCAGGTCTTGAGCGACCATTCGACAAATCGCCGCATTTTTCCCCAGTAAATCTTGTGCTGCATGGAGGCCGCAAAGGTCATCTTTTTGAAGGGTCCTTCAAAGCCCCAGTTCTCGCGGGCGGCGTCGAGGTCGCCGACGAATTCGATTTTCTGCGTGTCTCCGCAACCCAGGCCCAGCTCGTGGGCGAGCCGGATGAACTTCACGTCGCGGAGCGGATCGAAACCCATGAGCCTCGCGGCCGCCGCGTCGATCGCCACCTGGTCCGCCGATGCCAGCAGGACGTTTTTGACCTTGGGAATCATGCATCGCGGCCCGGGCCCGTCGCCCGCAAACGTCCCGTCCATCACCGCGAACACGCCGCGATGAATCTTCTTCTGAATCATGAGCAAGTCGACCAGCGTTTCGTGAATGACCGGATGCGTCCAGTGGCGGTGTTCGTTGAGCAGGCCGCCAAAGGCGTTCTTCATCGCTCCGGTCATGGTAGTGAAGACGTGCGTCTTGACCGTCGGCAGGTGGATGATGTTCTCGCCGATAAAGCGGCGCGGGATGCGGAAGCCCTTGGGGTACACCTCGTTGAGGCAGAGGAACTTGTCGGCCAGGTCGCCGACGGCCTCGCGGACGGGAATCCACTCCACGTCGTCGTCGTACAGGTGAATGTTTCGCAGGCCGTGCGCCTCGATCACGCCTACTTGCTTGTTCTCACGCTCGCCGAGGCGGGCGTCGATCACGACGGTGCGGTTGTGGCAGGCATGGATGAGGTCCGGCTTGTAGCCGTCCTTCTTGAGCGTTCGGATCACGCCCTCGAGTTGCCAGGGAGTGGTTGACGCGGCCGGATAGAAGAAGTGCCAGGAGATGTTCACCTTCAAGGCGGTGTCGGCGTCCTTGGCGATCACGTCCTGATACCCGGCCAGGTTCATCAGGCGGTGGTAGTCGGCCAGCACGGTAGCGGGCGTAGTTCGAACGATGGCGACTTTTGCGTTCATGGTTTCCCCAGCGGACGGATCGTGCGCATATTTCCTTTTCGGATTATAGCAGGGCTTGGCATTGGTTGCCCGGCCCACCCTGCGGGCCAATATCAATCAGCACCGATACGGGCCGCAGATGAACGCTGATAGACGCGGATTTCGTACGAGGCATCAAGGCAGGCGGCAACAAAGCAACAAGCATTAGAAAGGGGTTCAAGTCCCGCGACAATCGTTCGGGAATTAACGTTGTTTGCCCGGAGGCATTCGAGGGTTGCCAGTGACTTGAGTCTTGCTCTGACGCATATTCTGGCCGTTTTGTTGGCTGGTGTCCCGGCGGGACACCTTGAAAATAGCCCAGCCATTCATGGCTGGGGGAAAGTGAATATGACAATCCGAATCCCGTAGGGACGATTGATCGGTTCCGCCGTCCCTCCGGGACTTGGGACGTGCGATGATCAGTTTTCCCAGCGTTGAAACGCTGGGCTATTTTCGGCCGTCCCTAACGGGACGCGATAAGATTGTAGGGTGACAGCGAGACTTCAGTCACTGGTGGATGTCCTCCTTCCCTCTCGCCCGGAGGGTGGACGAGCCTTGTGCTACGGCGTGATGATGACCATGAACTGGGCGAGGTCGCGAAGGTCGATATCGCCATCGGCATCGAAATCAAACGCCTCGCAGGCGGTGGCCGCGGCAGGGGCCAAGGCATGTTGCCACGGGTGGAGCGACGCGGAACCCGTGGTTGCATTCGGACCCGCAAACCTCGCCCCGAAGGGACGATGGTGTGTAGCCGGGAGCGCGAGCCCCCGGAATGTGCGTCCCCCAATAACCTCCCCCTCTCCCTCGAACGGAGCGGGCCGGGGTGAGGGTAAGTCGCTCGGATCACTGGCACACCCCTCCCATGCGGCAACGTCCACGAGATCTACGGATTGATTGCAATCGAAGTCGCCGATGCCGAATTCGTAGGCTCCCATGTCCACGCGCCCGCACAGCACCCGCGCGTGGCCATCAAGGTCCGTCTCGACCGGCTGCAGAACGAAGTTTGGATCGCCCGCATTGATGCACGGCGAACCGGGCTGCAACCGCAAATCACCATAATCGTCATCTATGTCGTCCCAAATTCCGTCAGGACCGGGATTTGGAGTGCGCGCGAACATCGGGTCGAGATCGATATTGCCGCCGCCGTCAGGACCCATTTCGGTGTTCCAATTGGTGCTACCCCCGCTGGATTGAATATCGCAATACGAGATAAAATGAGGCTCCAATTCCCCTTGAAGCACAAGCTGATCCTGCGCGCTTCCCGTGCCATTGCCCCATACTATCGAATTACGCAATTCAGCGCGGTAGGCGACGACGCCGCTTCCGTCCACTTCGGCGATGTTTCCATGTATGGTCGTATTGTCCAAAGATAACTCCTGTGCAGCGTAAACCGCTCCGCCTGTCTGCGCTGAGTTTCCGCTAAGGATACAGCTTTGGAATCCCACCCAGCTTTGAAAATACGTTCCCATGGCACCCCCGAAATCGGCCACATTTCCGTGAAAGGTGCATGATTCAAAGAAACCCCCGGAAATCGAATCGATACTAGCGCCGCCACCCAATGGTGCTCGATTTCGGAGAAACTGACACTTCGAAACCACGACTCCGCCGGACCACCAGATCAGTCCACCGCCTTGTTCCGAAGCTTGGTTGTTTTCGAATCGGCAGTCCTCGAAGGCGACTTCATCCCAATCTCCTGTGCCGCCTGCTCCGGCCCCGACCGCGGCCCTGTTGCCGATGAAGAGTGAACACCGGACTTGCTGTTCATCATCAAAGGCGGCGTCTTTCCAAAGTCCGCCGCCAAAGTCCGCCGAATTGGAATCAAAAGTGCAGTTGTCGATTCGACCGTAAGCCATGAAGTCCAACATGCCGCCGCCGATCACCCTGGCTTCGTTTCGCAGGAACTTGCAGTTCTGGACGAACAGGTAGCCCTCATAACTGAACAGACCGCCTCCCTCATCAGAGGAGTTTTCAGTGAAATTGGTGTGCAAGATCGCCGAATAGCCCCTGTCGTTATAGATTCCCCCGCCTAACCATCGAGCATGATTGCCGATGAACGCGCAATTCCGTACGACAGGGAAGCTGAAATACCCGATGTATATCCCTCCTCCCACGTCCGCCTCGTTCGCCGCGAAAACGCAGTTCTCGATAACTGGATCCGTGGTAATGCCAATGCGCATCCCTCCACCCAAGAACTTGGAATAGGCGGGTCCGTAGGTGACGAAATCGTCGACCAGCGTGCCGATGCCGCCCGTAATGGCAAATCCTTGCAACTGGGTGTTTTGTCCTTCGGAATTAATGCATGTGACCACCGAGCCGCCAAGGCCAGTGCCGTCGATGGTGGTCACTTCGGGGCCGTGGGAGCTGCGGAGGGTGATGGCCTTGCCGAGGAAGTTGATGAGTTCGTGGTAGGTGCCGGGGGCGACGACGCATTCGTCCTGACCGGAGATGGCGGCGTCGATGCAGGACTGGATGGTGGGGTAGTCGGCGGGGACATGGAGCGTGGCCGCGAAGGCGAGATCCGAGATACACAAAGGCGCGAGGAGGCCAAGGATTGTGAAACGAAGGATCAGCGGATTCCCCTTTCAGCGGCACGACGACCCAAACCATTATGCCAAAAATCCGCCGGAAATACGAGTCCGCACGCTGATTTCCCGCATTGCTTCAATCTGGCGGGTGGCCCGCCTCCTGCCTTTTCGGAGGTGGGGCCATGATTCGTCGCCACAACCCTCCCTTTCGACTGTGCGCTGATCGGTCAAACCACAAAATCTCCGCGCGCCGCGCATGTTCTTATGGATGAGTGCGTGAGAGGTACGCGACGGCAAGGTGGGCGAGTGCGAAAGAGCACTTATGATCGCAAAAACATGCAAACGCGGCCTCCAAAACGAACCCACCCAAAGTGCGTTTTCATCCTGCCAGTTGGGTTTTTGCGCTCTGCGAAACAAAAAAGTTGCAGCAACGAACCCACCGTCCGAAGGTGCGCAACTCCAATCAGTACCGCGACTGCAAAGGAGCGGTGTTGGACGCCATCAGATTCGTATTGATGCACCATTGATGGCCGGGGTCTGCCGGATCGAACCCGGGGAAACGATTTTGTCATGGGAAATAGGTGTGGTTGCCAACGAGTCGTTTCATTTCGCGGACGGCTTCGCACATTCCCACAAAGACGGCCCGCGAGACGATGGAGTGCCCGATGTTGAATTCCGCGAAGCCAAGGCCGGCGACGGCGGAGACGTTGGCATAGGTCAGTCCGTGCCCGCCGAGAACTTCGAGTCCGGCGGCGCGGCCAACTTCGATGCCCCGGCGCAAGTCGTCAAGGGTTCTGTTGCGGTCGGCGGACGTGCGGGCATGCGCGTAGGCGCCGGTCCAGAGTTCGACGGCGGCGAAGCCAAGGTCGGCGCTGGTTTTGATCTGATCGGCCAGCGGCTCGATAAATGCGGAAACGACGATCCCCGCGTCGCGGAGTTTTTTTACGGCCGCCCCAACGCGCGACGCGAGCCGAACGACATCAAGCCCGCCCTCCGTGGTCACTTCTTCGCGGCGTTCGGGCACCAGGGTGCACTGGTCCGGCCGCAGTCCGACTGCAATCCCGACGATCTCGTCGGCGATGGACATTTCCATGTTGAGCTTGAGGGTGACGGTTTCCTTGAGGAGTCGGGCGTCGCGGTCGTTGACGTGCCGCCGATCCTCGCGGAGATGAAAGGTAATTCCGTCGGCCCCGCCAAGCTGCGCCTCTGCCGCGGCCCAGACCGGGTCAGGCTCGTTGGTCCGCCGCGCCTGCCGCACGGTGGCGACGTGATCAATGTTTACGCCGAGCAATGCCACTATCGGTCCCTTCTTGCTTTTGCTGAAGACGCCCTCTGAAGGAAACTCTACCCCAAAAATGCCGCGTCCGCACGTGCAATTCCGGACGTAGATGGTAGAATAGTGCTGGTTCTTGGGGTTTCTGTATGGTCAGGAAATCGTCTATCGGCACGACGACGTTCAGCGAGTTCTTCGACATCATCAGCGAGGAACAGAAGGCTGACTTGTTGGATGGAGTGATCCACGTGGCCTCACCCGAAAATTCAGATCACAACCAACTTGTATGTTGGCTGACAATCGTGCTGCGGCAATTTGTCGAGGAACGCAAGCTGGGTCGTTTGACGATCAACAAAGTTGCCTTCCGTCTCTCCGACCGCACCGCCCCTGAGCCTGATCTGGCTTTCGTGGCCTCGCATCGAATGAACATCATCAAGCCCGGCTACGTCGACGGCCCGCCAGACCTCGTAATCGAGATTGTTTCTCCGGACAGCGTTGAGCGCGACTACGAAAACAAACGCGTCCGCTACGAGACTGCCGGAGTCCGAGAATACTGGATCATCGACCCGCTTGAAAACTCGGCCACCTTCCTAGTCCGCGAAGGCGATTCCTTTGTCGAACAACATTTGGGTGATCACATTTTTAAGAGCCGGGTTCTCCCGCAATTCGAAATCGACGTCCGCTGGCTCTTCCAGCGCCCCTTACCGCAAACCATGCCAATTGTCCGCACACTGCTGGGCAACTAAGGGAGCTGACTTGCGTTCGCCTCGTTTCGACCCGAAACTCCGTTCATGAAATGGACCCAGTTTTTCATTCCAACGTCGAAGGAATCCCCGGCCGACGCCGTCGTGCCGTCGCACCAGCTCATGATCCGGGCGGGCCTCATCCGCCAGGTATCCGCCGGGGCGTATACGTATCTGCCACTGGGCTACAAGGCCCTTCGCAAGATCGAGGAGATCGTACGGCAGGAGATGAACCGGGCTGGCGCGATCGAGCTGCACATGCCCGCACTGCACCCCCTCGAATGGTGGGAGGAGACGGGCCGAGTGGCCGCCATGGGGGACGTGCTCATCGGCCTGCGCAGCGTGTCGCCGGATGACTGGCGATCTCGAACCGTGCTGGGCCCCACGCACGAGGAACCGATCACCGAAATCGCCCGTGCGTATCTCAACAGCTACAAGCAACTGCCCATCAACCTGTACCAGATTCAAACCAAGTTCCGCGGCGAGGCCCGGCCCAAGAGCGGCCTGCTTCGCACCCGCGAATTCCTGATGAAGGACGCCTATTCCTTCCACATGTCCAAGGAAGGCCCCGGTGGGCTCGATGAGGGCTACCAGAAAATGTACGACGCGTACTGCGCGATTTTCTCGCGCTGCGGCCTGCCGTATATCGCGGTGGAAGCAGACTCGGGCCCCATCGGCGGCGACGCATCGCACGAGTTCATGGTTCCCACCGACGCGGGCGAGGACTATCTCGTTCAATCCGAAGATGGCACGTACGCGGCCAATCTCGAACGCGCCCAGGTGGCTCCTCTCCCCGGCCAGCCGCGCGCCGGCAGCGCGCCGATCAAGGAAGTCCACACTCCTGGTCTTTCAACAATTGCCGACGTCTCGGCACTCCTGAAGTGTCAGCCGAAGGACATGATCAAGACGATCATTTTTGAAGTTGGCAAGGGCGAGGCGCTGGTTGCGCTGGTGCGCGGCGACCACGAAGTGAACGAATCCAAGCTGCGCCGAGTGGCCGGAGTGAAGCATTTGGCACAGGCGGGTCCCGAGCTGATTCGCAAAGTAACCGGCGCGGACGTGGGATTCGCCGGACCCGTTGGACTGAAGGCTCGCATCATCGCCGATCAGGCCGTCACGCTGATGCATGACGCGGTCACCGGCGCGAACAAAACGGACTACCACATCACGGGCGTGAACATTGGTCGCGATTTCGAAATCAAGGAATCGGGCGACATCCGCTCGGCGGTGGAAGGCGATCGCGCTTCGAATGGCTCGCCGCTGCAATTCAAGAAGTGCATCGAGGTTGGGCACGTCTTCAAACTGGGAACGAAGTATTCCGAGGCCATGAAGGCCACATGCCTCGATCACGAAGGCAAGACACGGCCGTTCATCATGGGTTGCTACGGAATCGGCGTCTCACGAACTCTTGCCGCGGTAATTGAAGCATTTCACGATGACAAGGGCATTATCTGGCCGACGCAGGTCGCTCCGTTTCACGTCGTCATTTGTGCGTTAGACATGCGCGAGCAGGCCGTCACGGCATTATCACAAAAGCTGCACGACGAGTTGGAAGCGGCAGGCCTCGACGTACTCCTCGACGACCGCGACGCCCGCCCCGGCTTCAAGTTCAACGACGCCGACCTTGTTGGCTTCCCCATTCGCGTGGTGGTCGGCAAGAAGGGCCTGGCTGACGGCATCGTCGAAATCCAAATCCGCAAGACGGGCGAAGTGCTCAAGCTAGCTCCTGACAAAATCGTCGCGCAAATACGCAGTCTTTGCGTGCTTTAGCGCCCACAGCCATGGTCAAGGACCGTTTGCGGCTGGTTGAACTGACCGGTTATGTCGTTGCGATGGCATTCGCGACTCCAACAAGGGCGAGCCAGGGCATACGAGGTAGTCGATAACGTCGTCCTCAGGAATCTGCGTCACAAATCCGCTGGCCATGGCTACCGTTTTCCATCCGCGAGCCGTACTGCCGCGCTCTATGGCGATAATGGTCAATTCTGCGGGCCAGCCATCGGTCTGATTGGCGAAGGGCGGATCGAGATTGTCGTAGTCATCTAGGTAGGCGTAGCTACCGCGGTAGCGAAGTGAGGCCAACTGTTCCGAGTACGAACACGATATCCCACTTGCAATCAAAGTCAGAATCGCGGTCACGAGCAGCCACTTTTTCACTCGGCCAGCAAATGTGAGCGCCAGTAATGAACCAAAAAAACCAAGTCCCATCATGAGCACGCCGGCATCTTCACTTTTGTATCGAAATCTATATTTGGCACTGAGTTGAGCCTTGTCGGCTGTAGCACTGAATAATGGTCGTAGTTGGTCTCTTGCTTTGCTTTTGTCGATTCCGCAATCGATGAGATCCTTCTGGCATTGTCTCTGCCATTCCTTAATGATTGCGTTCAAGTTTCGGGAAGGAAAATGCGCAGTCGTGTACCCGCCGCAATGAGTAACGCTTGGAATCAAGGCGTAGTAGCCGAAGGTGAGCAGTACTAAGAAAAGTCGCAAAACCCAAATCCAGGTTCCCGCCAGCGTCTCTCGTATCCATCCTCGGAGGGACGGCATTTCAGCCAGATAGGATTCCGGATACTTGAAATCGAAGTAATTACCGCATTCCGGACAGCGAGACTCTACCTGTCCTCGAAGATCGTATCGGCAGGCTCGGCAGAACATGCAAAAGCTCCCAAGCAAGACTGAAAGATAATATGCCTGACAGAGCGAAAGGTTCCATAAAGGGTAGAAATGAATAAGGGTGTTGGGTTGCTACACCCATCCGCGAAGCTTGCAGGCCTCGGCCACGCGGGCCAGGGCCACCATGTAAGCAGCCATGCGGTGGGTAACGCCGTGCGTCAAGGCCATTTCATGTACGGCGTCGCACGCGGCGCTGAGCCGGCGATCCAACTGCTCGCGCACGTCCTCCACCGACCATCGATAGTTGTAGGTATTCTGAACCTGTTCAAAATAAGAAACCGTTACTCCGCCCGCGTTGGCGAGGATATCGGGAATCACAGGGATACCCTTGGATTCGAGAATCTGGTCGGCCTCGGGAGTGGTCGGCCCATTGGCGAGCTCGACGACGATTCTTGCCTTGACCTGGGCCGCGTTGCTTCGCGTCAAAACCTGCTCGATCGCCGCGGGCACAAGCACGTCGCATTCGCAGGCCAGAAGCTCGTCGTTGGTGATCCACTGGCCTCCGGCGAAGCCGCCTAAGTGATACTTGTTCCGCTCGTAGTGAGCGATGGCCGCAGGAATGTCGATTCCCTTTTCATTGTAGATGGCGCCATCCTCGGCACTGATGGCCACCACGTGCCCACCGCGCTCGTGCAGAAGTCGGGCGACTCCGCCGCCGACGTTGCCGAACCCCTGGATGGCATACTTTTCCCGCTGAAAATCGAGCTTAAGAAGACGGTCGGCCTCGCGGATTACGCAGAGTCCGCCATAGGAGGTGGCGTTGTCGCGACCCAGCGACCCGCCCAGCGGCAGGGGTTTGCCCGTGATGACAGCGGGGTGATGTTCGCCAAGAACAACTTCGTACTCATCCATCGACCAGGCCATGATCTGCGGCGTGGTGTTCACGTCGGGCGCCGGCACGTCGCGCGCGACTCCAAGTTCCCTTCCCACTGCGCGAATGTAGGCGCGGGCGAGCCGCTCCTTTTCGCCGACGGACAGCGACTTGGGATTGCACTGAATTCCGCCCTTGCCGCCGCCCAGCGGGAGATCAAGCAGCGAGGTCTTCCATGTCATCCACGATGCCAGCGCTCTTACAAGGTCGATCGATTCATCGGGGTGCCAGCGAAGCCCACCCTTGCACGGTCCGCGTGCGTGGTTGTACTGCACGCGGTAGGCCTTGAAGATGCGCGTGACCCCGTCGTCCATTTTGACGGGCAGCGTGAAGTGATATTCCTTCATCGGCCAGCGCAGCAATTCGTGCATGGCCGGCTCGAGGTTCAACAGGCGCGACGCCTCGTCAATCTGCTGCTGGGCAAAGGCAAATGGATTCAGTCGGCTCAAGTCCAATCTCCGGCAAACGACCTCTGGAAAAGCGGGTGATTCTAGCGGGTGCAGCCACCGTTGGCGAGCAGCCCCAAAGTGCCCTCACGACGATGCTTAGCGGGCTTCCGTTCGCAACAAAACCTTGCCGAAGGGCCCGGCAGCCAGCTTGTCGAAGGCCGCAATGAGTTGGTCGAAGGCGAATACGGAATCGACCACCGGCCGTTTCTGAGAGGCGTTGAGGCGCTGGACGATTTCCGCCCATCGCTCCTGAGCTTCGCCGCCCTGATAATCCGCAACCAGCACGCCGCCGATCCGCGCACGCTTGAAAAGCAGCTTGGCTGTATTGAAGTTCGGCACCAGCCCGCCCAGCATTCCGACGACGCTAACGCGTCCGCCGTAGGCCAGCGTATCCATCAGCACGTTAAACAACTCGCCGGCCACATTATCCACAACGAGATCAACACCCTGTCCGCCAGTAAATTCCTTCACCTTTTTTCGCAGATCGGGGTCGGTTGGGTCCACCAGAAGGTCAGCGCCGTGTTCGCGGAGGCGGGCGGCCTTGCCCGTTCCGCGCGTCGTGCCGATCACCCGGAAGCCGAATGATTTGGCAAGGTGCAACGAGGCCAGCCCCACACCGCCGGAAATGCCGGTGATGAGTACGTTGCGACCCCCCTTTGTCCCCCCTTGGTAAGGGGGGAGGCTGCTTTCGCCTGCGTCGTCCCATTGGGTCAGGGCCTGATAGGCCGTCAGGTAGACGAGCGGGCCGGCGGCGGATTCCTCGTCTGACCAGCCGGTCGGAGCTGCCGCAACAGCTTCCTCCGGCACCGCGACAAACTCCGCAAGAGTGCCAGGCTGTGTCACACCTGCATCGCCGCGCAGAAGGCAAACGCGGTCCCCTTTCCGGAACTGTTTCACGCCAGTGCCCACGGCCTCCACCAAGCCCATACCATCGCGGCCAAGAATGTGCGGCAATTTGGGTTTGGCGGGGTAAAGGTTTTCGGCGAGAAACCGATCGGCCGGATTGAGCGCGGCGAAGCGCAATCGAACGAGGATCTCGCCGGGGCCTGGAGTGGGCTTCTCGATCTCGGCCAAGTGCAAGCACCCAAGCCCCTTGAAATCATCAAGTAACCAAGCTTTCAATTCTCCACCTCTTTTTCAGGTTTGCTGAACGGTTCACTTTCTTCAACACCGCTTCCTGGCAGTCGCGGTACTGATTGCATCGATCCTTTTCCATGAACTTTGAGCTTCCCACCTGGAGCCTTACTATTCTCGCCATGAACTCCCAATCGTCCAAACTTCTTGACGGTGCATCGCTGGCCAGACGAATTCTCGCAGAGGCTGCGGAAAAGGTCGCCCGGATCAAGGTCGCGACGGGCGTGACGCCATGTCTGGCCACCGTGCTTGTCGGAGCCGATCCGGCGTCGGCCACCTACGTCAAGATGAAACGCAAGCGCTGCGAGGACGCCGGAATGCGCTCCATCTCGGTGGAACTGCCGGCCGAGACGACCACGCGAACTCTTGTGGATAAGGTCGAGCAGTTGGCGCGGGACGCGAACGTGCATGGGATTCTGCTACAGCATCCCGTCCCGCACCAAATCGACGAACGGGCCGCGTTTGACGCGATTCCGGTGGAAAAAGATGTGGACGGCGTGACGGCCGCGAGCCTGGGACGAGTCGTGCTGGGACTGCCCGCTTTCGGGGCCTGCACACCGGCGGGGATCATGACGCTACTTCGCGAGTACAAGGTCGCTCTTGCCGGAATGAACGCCGTGGTCATTGGCCGCAGTCCGATTCTGGGCAAGCCGATGGCCGCCATGCTCACCAACGCCGATGCCACCGTGACGCTGTGCCACTCCAAAACCCGCGACTTGGCCGAAGTCGTCCGCCGGGCCGACCTCGTTGTGGCCGCTGTTGGTAAAGCAAAGTTTGTCAAAGGCGATTGGATCAAAGAGGGCGCTGTCGTGATCGACGCGGGCTACAACGCGGGCAACGTCGGCGACGTGGACTTCGAAGCGGCCCTGTCCCGCGCGTCGCTCATCACACCCGTCCCCGGCGGGGTGGGGCCCATGACCATCGCGACGCTCATTTCGCAGACGGCGGAGGCGGCGGAAGAACTGACCTAACTCAAACCAAACCACCGATAGGTGTGGGCTCGCCGATTTCCTGCAAACTATTGCATGTCTGTCAAGCATTGGGGCCATTCGCCCCGACGGGGCGGAGGTGGGTAGCTGAGGGCGACCAAGGCGGAAGCCCGAAGAGTGGAGGTTGCATAGCAACCGGAACCCGTGGTGTTGAATTGCCCAAGGATTTCCGCCCCAGACGGGGCGGAGGAATGGAACCACGAATTGCGTTGTGTTCCTTTGCCCCTCCGGGGCAAGATTCATACTGGGGACCACATTTCTCCACGGGTTCCTCTTCGCTCCACCCGTGGCCACACACCGGCGTCCCTTCGGGACGCAATGAAAATAGCCCAGCGCTTCATCGCTGGGATTGGAGGGACGTCGGGATGGAAGTCCCGGAGGGACGGCTGAACTCATTCGTCCCTACGGGACTCAATCATTTTCAATGAACTTTCACCCAGCGTTAGAAACGCTGGGCTATTTTCAATCGGCCCTACGGGCCTCTTTTCTCGAATGCCCGTACAATGTCCCCGTGCCTCGCGACCTCGAAGATTTGGTGCCCTATTGCCCGAAGTGCGGCTACAACCTGACCGGGCTGACGGAAAACCGATGCCCGGAATGCGGCACAGCATTCGACCCTGTTGATTTACTTAAACGGGGACTCCTTCTACGCCAGTTAAGCCTTCCAAGGCTCATCATACCGAACCTCATCGTCGCTCCGATCATTCTTTCCGGAGTCGTGGCGTTTCTTGGCCTCGACAACCCGCTCCTATTCGTACCGCTGTTAATGCTCTTTGTTATCTACATGATCCGCAACGGCAAGAAAGTCCAAGGAATGATCATGCGGAAGCACGCCGAACAAAGCGGGATTCGTAATCCTCTCGGTCGCGGCGGAATTACCACGTACGTGCTCCTTCAGATCGTTTTTCTCGCAATTTTCTGGGGAGGGATTATTTGGTTCCTTGTAAGGAATCCCCCGCGATTCTTTGGTCTGTAAGAGAGACCGCTCTTGCCTTTGCCCCTTCGGGGCAAGAGTGACTTGTGAGCGATTCCTTTCCACGGGTTCCGCTGCGCTCCACCCGTGGCCACACACCGCCGTCCCTCCGGGACGCAACGACGAAGCGATGCCGTTAGGCGGCCCAATCGTTGACTTTTCGGCCTGCGAATTTACTCTCTTTCCGATGAGCGAGCGGGTGACACTCGAAAAGCACTACGATCCGCAGAGCGTGGAGGGTGAAATCTACGCCCGGTGGGAGAGTACGGGGGCGTTTCGGGCCGACCCGGACAAAAAGTCGCCGCTGGGGTCGTATACCATCGTCATCCCGCCGCCGAACGTGACCGGGGCGCTCCACCTTGGCCACGCCCTCAACAACACGCTGCAGGACATCCTCATCCGCTATCACCGCATGCGCGGGTTCAACACGCTCTGGCAGCCGGGCACGGACCACGCCGGCATCGCCACGCAGGCCGTCGTCGAGCGCCGCATCCGCGAGACCGAGGGCAAGACCCGACACGAACTTGGCCGCGAGGAACTCGTCCGCCGCATCTGGGCATGGAAGGGCGAATACGAAAAGCGGATTCTCAATCAGCTCAAGCTCATGGGCTGCTCGTGCGACTGGGGCTACAAGAAGGTCGAATCCAAGTCGAACAACTCGACCCCCCTTAATCCCCCCTCGTCAAAGGGGGAGGCGCTGTATGAGTGCGACTGGAGCAACACGCGCTTCACGCTCGACGACGGGCTGGCCCGGGCCGTGCGGCACATGTTCTTCAACCTGTTCAAGGACGGGCTGATCTTTCGCGGCAAGCGGCTGGTGAACTGGGATACGCAGCTTCAGACCGCCGTCTCCGACGACGAGGTTTACTACGAAACAGTCAAAGGGCACTTCTATCATTTCAAATATCCGGTGATCGATCCGAAACCCGGCGAGCCGGAATATGTGATGATCGCCACAACCCGGCCCGAGACGATGCTGGGCGACGTGGCTGTGGCCGTGCTGCCCGACCCGGAAAGCTTCTTTGACTATGAGCGCGAACGGCTCACCGAGGAGTGGGACAGGGTCGGAAACCGGTCGAGCAGGGAATCGGCGGAGATCGAGGCGAAACTGGCGGCGCTGGCCGCACGGCGGGAGTCACACCTCAAGCCGCTGGCGACGCTGAGCAACATGGCCCGCGCGGGGCGTAAGCTGCGCCTGCCGCTAACGGACCGCGTGATCCCGTTGATCTGCGACGAATGGGCAAATCCGATGCTGGGCAGTGGCTGTGTGAAGATCACGCCGGCGCACGACCCTAACGACTACAACGTGGGCATTCGCAACAGCCTGGCCATGATCAATGTGCTCACGCCCGACGGAAAGATCGCGCCGATCATCGAGCCGGACCCGAAGGCCGCCCCGATGAAACAGGGCAGCAGCGAAAACGCAAACAGTGAGAAGTACGCAGGGCTGGCGTTTTCGACGGAGGGCCGGGCGAAAGTCGTGGCCGACATGGAGGCGCTGGGACTCGTCGAATCGATCGAGGACCGCGACATCGAACTGGGCCATTCCGACCGCAGCAAGCTGCCAATCGAGCCCTATCTGTCGGATCAGTGGTTTGTGCGGACAGGCGAATCAAGCGAAACGATCGCGGTGGAGGGTTTGGCTTCGCTGGCGATGCGGGCGGTGGAGGACGGCCGGATCGAAGTGTTCCCCTCCCGGTATGCGAAAAGCTATCTCGACTGGCTGGGCGAAAAACGCGACTGGTGCATCTCGCGGCAACTTTGGTGGGGACACCGAATTCCCATCTGGACAATCGTCTGCACAAATGCGGAGTGGATTGGTTTACAGGAAGGATCGGCGAACGCGTCGTTTCTGATGGGAAAGTCAGAAATAGGAAAGATATGCGTGCGAGCCGTTCGTACCAACGCTGAAACCTACCTCGTTGCCGGGACCGACAATGCCTATGAACAGTTGGCCGCACTCCGGGACACCATTGATCCCCACGAAAAAATCGAATGGACCCTCTGCGTTGACGAATCGGCACAATCTTTTGATGAAGCCACAAGGACTTTTCAGGCGTTCGAAAAGTGGCTGAAAGAAACTGACTTCGAGCAAGACGCGGATGTTCTCGACACTTGGTTCAGCTCGGCGGCGTGGCCGTTTAGTACGCTGGGCTGGCCGGAGGAGACGCAGCGGCTGAAGACGTACTATCCCGGCTCGG
Source organism: uncultured Phycisphaera sp. (assembly GCA_964501365.1). Lineage (GTDB taxonomy): Bacteria > Planctomycetota > Phycisphaerae > UBA1845 > UBA1845 > CAZAMB01. The sequence continues at coordinate 16,729 of CAZCST010000017.1, forward strand.
TGCTGGTGACATCGCGTGACATCATCACCAACTGGGTCGCCCGCATGGTGATGTTCGGCCTCTACGCGATGGGCGAAATTCCGTTCCGCCATGTGTACATTCACCCGAAAATTCTCGACGGGCGCGGCGAGACCATGAGCAAGTCGAAGGGCAACGGCGTGGACCCCATCGATATCATTCACACCCACGGGGCCGACGCACTCCGCTACTCGATGGCCGACCTGACCACCGAGACGCAGGACATCCGCATGCCCGTGGACTACCTTTGCCCGCACTGCGGCAAGCTGACCGAGCAGGCCGCAGCGATCAAGATCGAGGAGCAGAATCGCAAGTCGCGGGGCATCAAGCTAGAACGAAAGCTCCAGCCCGCAGACTGCCAGCGCGTGAAATGCTCGCACAAGGAGTGCGGCAGGGAATTCGCCACGCAGTGGGCCGATTCCGCGACCAAGGAGCAACTGGGCATAGGCCGCGAAACGTCGGAGAAATTCGAGATCGGGCGCAACTTCTGCAACAAGCTGTGGAACGCGGCGCGGTATGCGTTCATGAATTTAGAAGGCAACAAGGCAACGAGGCAACGAGGCAACGAGGCGGGCACGAAGGGATTGCTGCCGGAGGATCGATGGATTCTGGCGCGGCTGTCGCAGACCATTCGCGCCTACCATCAAGCGATCGGCGCGTACCAGTTCTCAGCGTCGGTGAAGGAACTTCGAGAATTTTTCTGGGATGCACTTTGCGACTGGTACATCGAACTGACCAAGCCGCGCTTGGGTGCATATGTGCCGAGGGATTCGACTGGAGACGGCTGCGATCAACCGCCCCCAACCCCCTCCTCGGCAAGGAGTGGGGCGATGCCGCATGGCGAAGCCGATCCGGCGGCGGAGGTGCTGGCGTTTTGCCTGGATCAAGTGCTTCGGCTCTGGCATCCGACGATGCCATTCATCACCGAACGCCTCTGGCAGCAGCTCAATGAGCTGGTGCCACAGCGCGGCATTTCGGGCGTGGCCGGACTGAAGACGGACACCGATCTGGTCGTCGCCGAATTCCCGCCGGTTGAGGGCTATCCGGCTTTCGAAGATGAGAAGATTCTGCGAACGTTTGCCGACCTGCAGGATGCGGTGCGCGGCGTCCGCGACCTTCGAGCCCAGTGCGCGGTTTCGCCGAAGGAAGCCGTCACGGTTACCGTCATTGTGCCACCCGACAGCATCGAGGCGTTCAAGTCGCACGCCCACATCGTCCGCCACATGGCCGGCATCGGCGAGCTGCGCGTGGCCGGCAGCGGTACGCGCCCGGCCAATTCCGCCAGCATCAACATCCGCCACCTTCGCGTCTTCGTGCACAATGTGACCGACGACGCCGCCGAGCGAACCCGCGCCGCCAAGGAACTCGAAAACGTGGAGAAGCAGATCGCCGGCAAGGAAGGCAAGCTCCGCAACCAGCAATTCGTGACCAACGCCAAGCCCGAGGTCGTCAAGGCCGAAAGCGACCGTCTGGCCGAACTCGTAGCCCAGCGGGAAACGCTTCGAACTCACCTCCAGGAACTGGGCGCGTGAAGCCTATGGCGATGTGCTAACGTTCGCTCTTGCTGCGATAAGGCCGGCCCGCCCGAAACTCCTCCAACTGGCGGGTCAGCATCCCCTTGAGCGGGCTTTGCTGATTGCCCAGCAGATTCAGCGCCCGATTGGCCGTCTCAATCGCGGCAGGATAATCGCCGGTCTCGGCCTGCGCCGCGGCAAGGGTGCCCAGCACAGCGGGTTGAGATTGGCCGGTCTTTTCGTTCGCCAGCTTGGCCAGTCGTAACGCCTCAGCCCCATCGCGGATGGCGTCTTCCGGACAGGTCGCCAGCAGCATCGCCAGCGAGTTGACAATTTTCAGATTGTCCGGAGCGACATTCAAAGCCTCGCGAAGGATGCGCTTAGCCTCTGCATAGTTTCGATTGCGCACATGACGCCTGGCCAATTCCTCCAATGCCGCTACCGACGGCGGATTGCTCGAAGCCGCCTGTTGCAAATGCTCCATGGTTCCCGTGGGATCACCCTTCTTCTCGGCCGCCATGGCCAGGTTGAAGTGCGCCTCTCCCGCCACCGCATCAACCTTCGTCGCCCGAAGCAGAAGCTCACTGCCTTCGTCACTTTGTCCAAGTCGCTGCAGCTCGACGCCAAGATGCACCATCGCGTCCCCATGATCAGGCGCCAGCCGGAGCGTCTCCTTGAATTCCGCCGCCGCTGCATCGTGCCTGTCGGTCTGCGAAAGCGCGACGCCAAGGTCGTAATGTGCGGCAGGGAGCTGAGGAAACGCGTCGGCCACGAGTTTGAATTGTTCGACAGCCTCGGCAGTCTTTCCCTGAGCCAGCAGAAGCGAACCCAGCTTCGTGCGCATCGGGGTCAGGTGCGGTGCCAACTGCAGCGCCCGCTGGAACGCCTCCGTCGCCTCTGGAAATTTGTTCAACCGGAGCAAAGCATTGCCGAGGTTGGCCTGAGTTTCGGCATTCTTCGGATCAATCGTTGCCGCCTGCGTGTAATAAGCGGCCGCCTGCGCGAAATCCTGCTTGCGCGAGTACAGGTCTCCGAGGGCGTCCAGTGCGGCGGCGTCCTGGGGTTTTGCCTGAAGCACGTTTTTCCACAAAGCCACGGCCTCATCGAAGCGCCCGGCGTGCGCCAGACAGCCGGATCGCGCCGTCAGGACTTTGGGCGACTCCGCATCGATCTTGACCGCCCTGGAGACCCATTCCATGCCTTCATCCACCTGACCCTCGCTGCACATCGCCAGCCCAAGTCCCGCCGGAACCTCTGCGTCGAACGGCGGCGGCAGCGGTTTTTGCATCCGATTCTGAGCAATGGGAATCAATGACTTGCGAAGCTGGGGTCGTCTCAGGTAGTTCTCCAGCGTCGATAAGGCTCGAAAATTGTTCGGATCGCGGTCGATCACCTCCGCCAGCGCGACAGCCCCGCTTGCATCTGTGCTCGACAGCAGTTTTTCCGCGTTCTTGAGAATATCCACCAGCCCGATCATCTCCTTGGGGTCCGGCAGTGAGGAAAGTTCGGCGGGCAAGTCCTGCGAGCCAGAGACATATCCCAACCCGTGCAGCTTTCGAAGGCTCGCCTCGTCGGTCTCGCGATGACCGGCCGTAAGCGTGCGAATTCCAGGAGCGCTGTCCTTCACTTTTTTCAAGGTCGCCGACAACTCCGCGACGCGATCCTTCTGCGCATCGGCTAGATTTCGGGTTTCACCGGGATCGGAAGCCATATCGTAAAGCTCGACCACCTTCGGCGCGTTCACAAATTTCTCTTTCCCAACGATGACGGCTTCCAACGGACTCCAGCCGTACAGATGAAAGGGAGCAATGGTCTCGAAATAGAACGAGCGCGGATTGCCGGCCGGCTGCGGGGCGAGCGGCAGCGCATTGCCCGCGACTTCGTAAGGCATGGCCAACTTCAACCACTGGGCGATGGAGGGATAGAGGTCAATCAGGCAGACCGGAACGTCCGAAACGGAAGCCTTCGCTATGCCAGGCCCTTTGATGATTAGCGGGACGTGCAGGGTCGTGTTGTACAGGAAAAACGCGTGCGATTCTTCGCCGTGTTCGCCGAGTCCTTCGCCGTGGTCCGCGGTGATGATGGTCCAGGTCTGGCGATTGCTTAGCGACGAAAGCGCATCGACGCTGCGGATGACTCGGCTCAGTTCACCGTCGGCATACGAAATCTCTGCTGCATACTCCTCGCGAAGGTCGCCTCCCGCCGCCCGGCCGGGCGCTTCATACGGTGAGTGCGCATCGAAGTAATGGACCCACAGAAAGGTCGGCCGGTCGTCCTTCTGGTTCAGCCAGTTCAAGGCCGCATCTGAAACTTCCTTCGCCCGCCGCTCCGCGAACTCCGTTCCGTCCTCCATTCGCGCCCCGATGCCCTTGAAGTCATCCGAATACGCATCAAATCCCTGGTTGAGTCCATATCGCGAATGGAGCACGTAGGCCCCGACGAATGCCCCCGTCCGGTATCCTGCAGCCCGGAAAAGCTCGGCCAGGGTAACGGCCTTTTCATCCAACACACCCCCACCGTTATCAAGCAGCTTGTGCTGGAAGGGATACAAGCCAGTCATCATCGACGTATGAGACGGAAGGGTGATGGGAATCGGGGTGTAGCAGTTGGCAAAACGAATACCTTCGCGTGCAACGGCGTCGATGGTCGGGGTGGTGTTACCCTGATGTCCATAACATGACAGATAATCAGCGCGCGTCGTATCGAATGTCACAAGCAGGACATTGGGGTTCGACGAGGTGGCCGGCGCAGCCGTCTCCCTGTCGCATCCCAAGCCAGACAAGCCGACGATCAAGGCGAACGCAAAAACAGGGATTTGTCCCGCCGGGACACGGTGTTCTGGATTCATTGGTATATTTTAGGCTGCCATCGGGGCGATCACCAATGGTCCTTCGAGTTGCGTTATGAGCAGGAACGTATAGCATGAACGACCTGATCAAAGGCCTCGCGGTGGAAACGCGAAGCGGGGGCGAACGCATGAAGCAGATTCTCGCCGACAATCTCAAGCAGATTCACAACCGCATTCATCAGGCCTGTCACCGCGCCCGCCGCAATCCATCTGAGGTGAAAATTGTCGCTGTTACAAAGTATGTCGAACCGGAGGTGGTGCGCGCCCTCGTGGAACTGGGCCAGTTGGACATTGGAGAAAACAAGGTTCAGGACCTGACGCACCGCGCCGCCCTCGCCCAGGAGTGGTTTCCCGCGCGGCCAACCGACCGGTCACAACCCGCCATCGCTCCACGGTGGCACATGGTCGGCCATCTCCAGCGAAACAAGGCTCGGGCGCTGCTGCCCTGGGTATCGCTCATCCATTCCGTGGACAGCCTGCGGCTCGCCGAGGAACTCGACGCCGAGTCGGAAAAAATCGCCCGCAAGACTGACATCCTGATGGAAATCAATGCCAGTGGAGAATCGTCGAAACAGGGTGTGGCGGTCGCGGCAGCGACGCACCTGGCCGAACAGATTTCGACCCTAACGAACCTGAATCTGCGCGGGCTGATGGCCATGGGGCCGCTCACGCAGGACGCCACGCCGATCCGCAGGGCCTTCGATCGCGTCCACGAGCTGTTTGAAGAAATCGTCACCGAGCGAATTTGCGGCCCGAACTTTCGAGAGCTGTCGCTGGGCATGAGCAACGATTTTGAACATGCCATCGAGTTCGGCGCGACATTCGTCCGCATCGGCACTGCATTATTTTCGGGCATCGAGCTGTCCCGTCGGACAGAGGATGTTGATTCGACCGTGACCTGATCTTCGCTTCTGCAAAACGCCTGTTCTCAACGCCCATGCCAACTGTCTGCCACGTCTTCGACGAAACCGCCGACTGGCAGCACCGCGTGGGCGTCAACCAGTTGCTTGACCGGCTTCCGAACGACAAATTTCGTTCGCACCTCGCCTCGATAGATGCAAAAACCGCCGGCGACCTGGGCAGCCTGCCGGCTTCTGTGGAGATCGTGCCGCGCGTAGCGGGGATCAATCTTCTTGCCGCACCGCTCCTGCGAGGCAGGTTCGATCGAAGCGGCGCGGATTTGATCCACGCATGGGGACCGTCGGCCGCAACCGCTGCACGATCGGCGTCACAGCAACCGCTGGTCGTGGAACTCTATGACCCTGCTCTGGCCGCGCAGAGCGCCAAAATCCTCCGCACCATTATCCGCCCCGAGGGTTTCGCCGTAATTTGCAGCACACAGTGGATTCGACGGCGGCTCATCGAAAATGGTGTTCCCGCCGAAAATTGCGTGGTGATCCGCCCCGGAATCGATTTCGCAGCCATCCAGAAAATGAGAAAATCGCCCCTGAGAGGCGAACTCGGCATTGCCGATGACGAGTTCGTCATCGTACTGCCGGAACCACGTTCCTGCGACGAATCCTCGCTGGATGCATTCTGGGCCGGTGCGCTACTCAATCACCTCGACGGACATTACAAGGTGATTGTGCCGGGCGTGACCTCCGAGGTTGAGCGTATCGGCCGTTTCGCGTCCAACCTGCCCACGTCGGGAACGCTGATCGCTCCCGGCCGGACCGTTCCCTTCGAACATCTGGTTGCGATCGCCGACGCACTCATTGTGACCGACCCCGGTGAGGCGGCCACGACTTCGATTGCATGGGCGTTTGGCGCGGGTGCGGCCGTCATCGCGGCGGCCACCTACGCGGTGACAGAGTTGGTCGTAACCAGAGTGAACGGACTGCTGTACAAACATCACCCGGGAAAATCGGCAGCGTCGCGGATTGTGGCACTTCTTCGGGACCGGGAATCACAGCGAAAAGTGAAAGAGGCCGCTCGCGGACAGGCCTACGAAGTCTTCAGCCTCCGCCGCTACGTCGATCAACACGCCCTGCTCTACGAAAACCTCCTCGCCGGCCGTCCGCCTTCCCACGGCATCACCGACCCCGCACAAGTGAGTATTCCTGCTTAGATCACACAATGATTCAGATATGCGGCAGCCCGATTCGACAATCGCCGATCGCCAATCGACAATAGCCGCCATGGCCGGTCAGCCCGCCCCCTATACCTTTGATCGCGTGTTCCGGATGGTGCTCAGCGCCGCCGCGCTCATCGGCGTCTTCATGCTTTTGCAATTTCTCTCCGACGTTTTGATTCCCTTCGCCATCGCGGTCGTGCTGGCGTACCTCATCAACCCGCTGGTGAATCTCTTCCAAAGGCTGACCCGCCGCCGCGGATTGGCTGTCCTGCTCACCCTTTTCGGACTCGGCATAGTCGGCTCGGTGCTGGTGATCCTGATTGTCCCGCTCATGGTCAGTCAGATCGATCGTTTTCGTGTGGACATCAACAAGGTGTTCGATGACTCGGCTGACGCGCCGGTTGCCGCCCCGGCCCAGCCGGTTGCACCGCCGACAAGCCTTGCCACGGACGATCCAAAAACCCCGTCCACAATCGGCTGGCGGGAATTGACCGAAGGCTGGGAGGAATATCGACGAGACGCCGGTGAACAAACGTCGCGCGAACGATTTCGGGAACTGCGTTTGAAGCTTGCCGGCACGTACATCGGCGGTGCCCTTGAGGAAACCATTAGATACTTCAAGTCGGGCGAAGCTCGGGAGATGCTCTTTTCCCTCGCTCAACAGTTGGCGGCCGGAGGGTGGACCGTGGTGCTCTTCGCCGTGAACCTCCTGCTGGGCATGACCGCGATTGTCCTTGTGTTGGTCTACCTTGTGTTTCTTCTGATCGATTACCCCGAGTTTTCCCGTGCGTGGCCCGGCTTTCTGCCGCCGCAATATCGCGAACCAACGGTGGATTTTCTTGCGCAATTCGACGCAGCCCTTCGCCAATACCTTCGCGGGCAATCCGTGGTGGCACTTTTGACGGGGGCACTTTATGCGCTGGGTTTTACGATCATTGGACTTCCGATGGCGGTTCCCTTCGGCGTGTTCATTGGAGCGCTGAACATGGTTCCCTATCTGGCGGCCGTGTCGGTTCTGCCGGGCCTGTTGTTGGCGACGCTTCGCGCGCTTGAGGGCGACGCAGGCATCGCTTCCTCGATCGGGTTACTGCTCAGTACCTACGCGGTGGTCCAGGTGCTTCAGGATACCGTGATCGTTCCGCGGGTCATGGGCCATGCAACGGGATTGCGGCCTATCGCCATCCTGCTTGGCGTGTTCATCTGGGGCAAGTTGCTGGGGTTCCTGGGTTTGATCCTGGCCATTCCACTCACCTGCCTGGGCATCGCCTATTACCGGCGGTACATATTGCAGACGGAAACGAAAAACGCGACTGCAACCCCGGCATAGAAATCCCTATTTCCATTTTCTGCACAGGTTTTGTTCCATCTCTCCCTGATTTTCGTGGTTTGTGACAGGAACTCCTGCATGGAATCGTCTTGATGTTCTATGAATGTCTCCTGCCTTCTGCCGTTGATTCGAAGCCCGATCTATTTCATGAGAACCAGATGCATGCGAACGATCTTGTTTCTCCCTGGACTGGTTTGGTTTGCGGCAACGTCTACGGCCCGCGGAGAGCACCTGTTCGCTCTTCGAATGGCAGAGGGCGGAGTCACGATTGAAAAAATGGCATTAACCGACGGGCAGGATCTGAATCTGTTCTGCGATTCCAAAGGCGGCGTCATCGACGTGATCTTTCCCGTTGGTCCAGGTGGCTCAGGAAGCCTGGCACGCTTCACGGACGAGCGCACCATTACGGCGAAGCAATCGGGAAAAGAGATATCCGTGTTGGACCGTGCCAGGAGCGGCAGGCAATGGCAGAGGCCCGCGCGATCGATTGACGACCTGCATAATTATGACATCCGCGTAAGCGTAATCTCTCATGAAGGACTGCGAAAAGCCTTTCTGATTCGCGGGTACAAGGACGTGGTCGCCGATCCGGTGAACCTGGTTGTCGATCTCTTCGCCGGAAAGATACCGACTCAGCCGGGTGATTATCTCATTCACACCGAGACTTACGAAACGAAGATAGACAATCCACGCAGCGGCAAAGCACCCTTGGAATACAACCAATATCTGTACGCTCGCGGAAGGCTTGCCAACGGTAGCGAGGGGACGTTTGTCATCGATCTGGGTGCGGGGCAAACGATTGTCGCAAAGGGGTTCCTGCCGGCAGAATCAACAATCTCTGATGTTGGCGTCGCGCAATACTCCTCCGCGGGCAAGGAAATCCTGAAATACGCACCACAGGGGGCAACCGGCACCACGCAAGTCTTGGGAAGCGTGACTCTTCCATCGTTCTCGCTGGGTGAGTTGGCGTTTGGTGATGTGCCTGTGGCCGTGATGCCCCAGCTGCCTGATCTGGGCGGTCGGCATGTCGATGGAATCATCGGTCTGGACCTGCTTCGTCGAAACCGATTCCTTACCATTGAGTATGGCGCCACCGCGCCGGGCCGTGGGACACTGCGATTGGATTCTGTCGCTGACGAAACGGAGAAAACGGCGCACACTGCACCCTTTTCACTAATCAATAGCCACCTCGTCGTCGAGACGAGAGTGAATTCCAATCCGGTTGCCGCCATTCTGGATACCGGTTCGCCCGTTTGTTTCCTCGATACTCAGGCGGCAAACGCCTGTGGTGTGAAGTTTGACGAATCGAACGCAAAGGAAGTCCACGGTCTGGATGCTGGTTCAGCGGCGGCTCGCAGAGGGCGGATCGGCGATTTCAGGATTGCCGATCGTACATTTCCTGACGCCGACGCCATGATAGGATCGCTTCCAGTGTTCGCCCCGCTTCGGGTTCACAACCAAAGCGTCGGCCTTTTGGGCAATTCGATCCTCTCCCGCTTGAGCCGCTTGGTGATCGATTTTTCGACAAACCAAATCCGGTTTTTCCAACCGAATGATTCCACTTCGTCGGAAAAACCAATCGCGCCCTGATCTCCTTTGCCGCAATTGGCGAGACATTCTGCCCATTTCGAGGCGCAGAATTCTCCGGTATTATTGCCGGGCAGGAGGAATGAATCATGGCCACGCATACAGCAATCGAAAAAGGCGACAATGCAGCCTATCAGCAGAAGTTGATGGGCCTATTGGGCAACCGCGACCCCATCGAGGTATTGGGCAAAACGGCGGACGTGCTCGCGACGTTCACGGACAAGAAATCGCCGGAAGTGTTGCGCACCCGGCCATTCCCCGGCAAGTGGACGCCCAACGAAATCATCGGGCATTTGAGCGACTCGGAATGGGTGTACGGCTTCCGCATCCGGCTGATCCTCTGCGAAGACAAGCCCACCATTCTGGGAATGGACCAGGACCTTTGGGTCGCCGGCCAGCGCCACAACGACCGTCAGCCCAAGGACCTCGTGGCCATGTTCCGCAACCTTCGCAGCGCCAACATCGCCTTGTGGAAGCAGATGACCCCTTCCGACCACAAGCGCTTCGGCAGGCACAATGAACGGGGCGAGGAATCGCTGGGGGTGATGTTGAAGATGAACGCCGGCCACGATTTGTCGCACATCGATCAAATCACTCGCTACCTCAAAGCCATTCACGAGGCGAAGTAATTGGAATCTGAGCGGCTCGGGCACGTTCCGGTACTCGCCAGCCAGGTCCTGGAGTTGCTGGCCCCCAAACCCGGCGACGTGGTTGTTGATGCGACGCTGGGCTTCGGCGGCCATGCAAGACTGCTGGCTGAGCGGATTGGCCCGCAAGGTCTCCTCATCGGGCTGGATGTTGACCCATCCAACCTTGCCCTGGCCCGGCAGCGCCTCGCCGAAGCCAACCTTCCCTGTCGCATGGAACTGATACACGCAAATTTTGCCGAACTGGAGGACGTTCTTGCCGCGCTCGGCTTGGAGGGCATTGACGTGCTGCTTGCCGACCTTGGTATCAGTTCCACCCAGCTTGACGATGCCAGTCGGGGCCTGTCCTTTCAGCGCGAAGGCCCGCTCGACATGCGGCTCGATCCCCGCCTGAAAGTCACTGCGACAACACTGATAAACAGCCTTCGTGAGCAGGACCTGGGCGATTTGCTCTTCCAAAACGCGCAGGAATTCGGCGCCCGGCGGATCGCCAAGAAAATCTGTGAGGCCCGCCGCGATTCCCGCATCACCACGACTTTGCGACTCAGCGAGGTCGTCGCCGCCGCACTGGGCGTCAATCCCGAATCGCGGAAATCGAAAATCCACCCCGCCACAAAAACATTCATGGCCCTGCGAATGGCGGTGAATCAGGAAATCCGGAATTTGAACGCCCTCCTGGAGTCTGCCCCGCGCATCCTGCGGCCTGGAGGACGCTTTGGCGTGATCGCGTTCCACAGCAATGAGGATAAGCCGGTGAAATTGGACTTTCGCAAGAGTAAGGCAGAAGGAATCTACCGGATTCTGACGAAAAAACCTCTGGTGGCTGACGAGGACGAACGCCGGCTCAATCCGCGCTCGCGCAGTGCGAAGCTGCGCGTCGCCGTGAGGGAGTAGTCGGATTCCAGTTGCGCATCGACTGGATTCTTGCGGACGAGTTTTGTACTCTACGAACCTCAGTTGAGAACTACCGCCTACGGTCAGGGAGGACACGAGGAATGGCTCGAGAAACCAAGGTCGGTTTGCTTGCGGGTCTGGCTTTCATCATCTGTTTTGCCGTGATCCTCGCGAATCGCGGGGTTAATTCGCCACCCGGTGCGGCGAATGCCTTCCTTCCCAACGGCGGCCTCGAACTACCGAAAGTGATGCAGCGAAATCCAGCCCCCGCACCGGCGCCCACAGCCAACATTGCCCGAAATCGCGCACCGGTCGTCAGACCGCCCGTCCAGCAACCTGCTGCGAATCAGCCCGGCACACACCTCGCCGCGAACGAGGCCGTACCCGGAACTGGAGCACAACTCCCGCTCGGAGCAACCCCGGAGCCGATGCCCGCGCGCCCCGACTCCTCGCTGGTGCTCAACACACGGCCGATTGACCCTCCCGCCAATCCCAATGCCGGGATGGAGCGAACGCCGATAGCGGGCTCCCGTCCGGAATACGTTTTGCGTAACGATGCCACGTCTCCGACGATGACCGCAACCCCTTCACCCGCCAGCCAGCCGATCGGCCTACCGACAGGTCTGGTACAGCCCCCCCCGTCACAGCCGGCTCCGCCGGTCCAGGGCACGCCCTACACAGTGAAAGCCAGTGACACGCTGTCGAGCATCGCCGCCGCTCACTTGGGCTCGAAATCAAAGAAGGCGGTCGAGTCCATTTTCGAAGCCAATCGCAATGTAATGGCCGACATAAACAGTTTGAAGGTCGGTACGGTGTTGATGATTCCCAAGCCCGCTCCGGTTGCCTCCGAGAAGGCACAACCCGCAGAAGCCGGTCTTGCGCCGGGCAAACCGACACCCGCATCAGAGAAAGTGGCACAGTCAAAGGACAAGGAAGCTGATAAGCCCGCCTCGAAGAAGGACGTCGCCGAAAAGAAACCAGCGAAAAAGGCTGACGAGCAAGTCGCAGGCAACGACAAGAATCCAGCCAATATCAAATGGTATCAGGTCAAGAAGAACGACCGTTTCGCCAGTATCGCCCGCGATCAGCTTGGCGATGCCGGCCGCTGGCATGAAGTCTACGAAATGAACAAGGACAAGTTCCCCGATCCGCAAAAAATCCGCGAAGGCGTACGGATCAAGCTCCCGCCGGCGACCACGCTCGCTGCGGCTGGTAAGGAGAAGGGCCGTTGAGCGTTCGACGCGGCGCCACGCTACTCGCCGTATTTGCCTCGCTGGCTCTGGCGGTGGTTCACCTCCGCGCCGAACAGACGCGGTCCGCCTCCGCAAAACTGAGGCTGGAATCAGAGTGGGTCCGGCTGCGCAGCGAGCTGTGGGGAGTGCAAACGCGGATGGCTCGCGCACGAGCGCCAGACCGAATTCATGACCGTGCGACCTATCTGGCAACCGGCCTGGTGCCGCCCGGAACCAAGGAAGAAATCAAGAAAGACGAGGTTGAACGCGTGGCCGTTCAATCTCCCGCCAAACGAGGCCGATCCGCCCCCGCTCATGCGCCGCATCGCGATCCTCGAAGCAAATCCCCTCGCTCGGAGTAATCACCCGTGCCGCCTGATTTTCAACGAAGCCCCTTCCGGCCTCGCATGGCTGTCTTCATGCTCAGCTGCCTGATGGCTCTCCTTTTGGGCCTGGGCGGAAAACTCTGGTACATCAACACGGCCATGCGCGAAAAGCTCATTTCCCGCGCAGAGGAACAGCGTCGCAGCGCGTCTGTCATCCCGGCACGCCGTGGAATGATCATGGATCGCAAGGGACGCGTCGTCGCCGCAACGGAATTTCTGTCGGACGTCTTTGTGGACCCCTCCCGCGTGAAGGACGTGGATGCACTGGCCCAGAAACTCGCCCCGCCGCTGAATCTCCCGGCCGATCGCATCGCCGCAAAAATCAGGCAGAGGGAGAAATCACAATTTGTCGTGCTGGCGACTCGCGTGGATGAAATCACGGAAAGTGCTGTCCGCGCGATCAACGATCCGGCCGTCGGCCTCGATTCCCACCCCGTCCGCACCTATCCGCTGGGAAGTTCCATGGCCCATGTCCTAGGCTGGGTGGGCCGCGACGGCAGCGGCATGGAGGGCGTCGAATTGCAATACGACGCGCAGCTTCGAGGAACCCCGGGGCGAAGGGCGACGATACGAGATGTTCATCGCCGGGGAATCATGCCGGCCGACGAGGGCGATGTCGCGCCGAAGGACGGCGGGCACGTCGTCCTCACCGTGGACGCCGAGCTCCAGCGAATCACCGAAAGCGCCCTCGAACGCGGGGTCCGAAAGGTCCAGGCCCAAAGCGGAGTCGCCGTCGTAATGTCGCCCGGCACAGGCGAAGTCCTTTCGATGGCTTGTTATCCCGGTTTTGACCCGGCCGCCGCAAGCGAAGCACCCGCCAAACTGCGCCGCAACCGGGTCGTCACCGATCCGACCGAACCCGGAAGCACCTTCAAGCCCTTCATCGCCAGTGGAGCACTGGAAGGGTCCTTTATTTCTCTCACCGAGAAGATCGATTGCCACATGGGGCAAAAATACTTCGGGAGCCGCCTTATCAAGGACGTCAAGAAGTGCGGCATGCTCGACCTTCGCGGCATCCTCACTTACAGCAGCAACATTGGCATGTCCACGATCGCGGAACGAATGGGCAATCCCACGTTGCACAATACCATCCGGCGGTTTGGGTTCGGAACCAAAACAGGAATCGAATATCCCGGTGAGGCGGACGGACTCGTGCGACCGCTGAAAAAATGGGGCTACCTCTCCACGCAATCGGTGGCCATGGGATATGAAATTGCGACAACACCCCTGCAGCTGGCGACCGCCTTCAGCGCCATCGTCAACGACGGCGTCCTCCTCAAGCCCAGGCTGGTGCACCAAACCCTCAGCGCCGAGGGCGACGTGCTTGCTGATAACAGTCATCCCATCGTGGTGAATCGCGTCATCACGTCAAAAACCGCTCAGCTGCTCACGCAGGATTTGCTGGCCTCGGTTGTCGAAGAGGGTAGCGGCAAGCTCGCCAAACTCGATCACTACAAAGTCTCCGGCAAGAGCGGGACGGCCAAACTGCCATTCGAAAATCACAAGGGCTATGAGCCGGGCGCCTACATGGGCGCGTTTCTGGGGGCGTCCTCAATTCGGCCCAACGAAACGCCGGAACTGGCGGTCTTGGTCATGATCCGCCGCCCTGACCCGGCCCTTGGATACTACGGCGGGGCCGTGGCCGCACCCGTCGTCGGCGAAATCCTCCAATACTCGCTCGCCTATCTCCAGGTCGAACCCGACGAGACCATGCTCGCAACCGTCGACCAAAACTAACCCTGCTTCAGTTTTGCTCTTGCGAACCGCAAACTTCCGTTCGCGCGGATTCACAACCCTTGTCAAAGGAACCCGGGCGAAAAGGCGCGGAAAGGGGGCCTTCGCAGGGAGCTCCTGTGCGGTCGTTCGAGTCCTCGAAAGATGGGCTGTTCCTTGTCCGTCCATCACCCTTAATAACATGACAGGCGCGCGCTGATTTGTGGCGATTTGCAATCACATAGATTTGGAGTGCCAGGAACTCATGGCCCCACCTTTGATAAGGCTGAAGATGGCCACCCGCCCAAGGATCAAGAAGACCGACGAGTCGCAGCGGGCAGAGCACGCCCTACGACTGCTCTATTGACCGGCGAATGCATTCTGAACGATCGCAGAATCGACAAGGTCAACGTCGAGGTCATGGTCCAGGTCCAACAAGTGCCACCCCGTGACACTCGGCCACTGTCCAGGCCCGGCCATGCGCTCCGCCAGCGCCGCCAGGTCCTTTTCATCAATCATCCGATCGCCGTCGTAGTCGCCCCATAGCCATGGAGGCAGCGGCGGCGTCACCCTGATACCCAGACTGTGGCCATCGCCCGCGGCGATGGCGACGAAGTCGGTGTTAGGAGCTGGAGCGTTGATCTCCCCATGATAGTTGGCGCCCCATCCTACGACGGACCTGTCCTCTTTCAGGCCCAAGCTGTGGACCGCACCCGCCGCGACTGCGATGTAATTTGTATTGGGCGCAGGGACGTCAATTTGACCGTATCCGTTGAACCCCCACGCGACGATGGAGCCATCAGACTTGAGACCAAGACTATGCCCCCCACCTCCAGCGACGTCCACGAACTCTGCATTGGCATCAGGGACACCAGCCTCACCGCCCCATGCGAAAATCGATCCGTCAGCCTTGAGACCCAGACTGTGATTTGCGCCTGTGGCGATGGCTACGAAGCCCATATTTGGCTTGGGGACGTCACATTGACCGTAGTTGTGCGGGCTTCCACATCCCCAGGCGACGATGGAGCCATCGGACGTGAGGGCGAGACTGTGAAACTCCCCCGCGGCGGCAGCAACGAAGCCTGTGTTAGGCGCGGGTACGTTGGTTTGCCCAGCGTAATTCGGTCCCCAAGCCACAATCGAGCCGTCGGCCTTAACCCCTAAATTATGTTGCTGGCCTGTAGCGACAGCGATGAAGCCCGAGTTAGGCGTGGGGATGTTGGTTTGACCCCAGCTGTTGTCTCCCCACGCCACGATGGAACCGTCGGCCTTGAGACCCAGACTGTGCCACTCGTTTGTCGCGACCGCGACGAATCCGGTGTTGGGGGCGGGGACATTGATTTGACCGTAGGAGTTGTATCCCCAAGTCACAATCGAACCGTCGCTCTTGAGCCCCAAACTTTGCTCCTGGCCCGCAGCAATGGCAACGAAGCCCGTGTTGGGGGAAGGAACGTTGATTGCATGGTTGGGTGCTCCCCAAGCTACTATGGATCCATCAGCTTTCAGGCCCAGACTGTGATAAACGCCCGCTGCGACGGCAATAAAATCGGCATTGGGGGAGGGAACATCAGCTTGTCCGTGGTCGTTGAATCCCCAGCCCACAATGGAGCCGTCGGCCTTAAGGCCCAGGCAGTGAAGGGCGCCCGCGGCGACGGCGATGAAATCCGCGTTTGGGTCTGGGACTGCAAGTTGTCCGTAACTGTTGCCGCCCCAACCCACAATCGAGCCGTCGTCTTTCAAGCCCAGACTGTAACTATCGCCCGCGGCGACGGCGATAAAGCTTGTGTTCGGCGCCGGGACGATGAGTTGACCAGAGTAATTATATCCCCATGCTTCGATGGAACCGTCGGCCTTCAAACCCAGATTGTGAAACCCGCCCGCGGCCACGGCGACAAAGTTGCTATTGGGGGCAGGGAGGTTTGTTTGACCGTACCTGTCGTCCCCCCATGCCACAATGGAGCCATCAGACTTGAGTCCAAGGCTGTGATACCGCCCTGCGGACACAGCGATGAAGCCTTGCGAAAGGTCACCACCCACGACCTGATCCCCCCAGCCGACAATGGAACCGCCTTGCGCCGGGCCGGGCGGAAGACGTTGCCACCCAAGTTCCTCAGGTAAGACAGTTCCTTCGTGAGATATGACCTGCGCGGGCGCAACCTCGCAGACGGCCAAGGTCCAGAAGAGAGCTGCGAATGGCCACTTACACCGCGCGAAGCAGCGCCCAGCGACCAGCGCGATAGGGCGTCGGGCTGGAACCCCCGACAAACAGGACTCAAACATGAGACGCTATCCCCTTGACTCGGCGGCGACCCATTTTAGCAAGATTCCTCGCTGGAAGCCACAGGTATCCATGAAGAGACTGTCCGGAGTCAATACGCTTTTCGCATCATCGCACCTTCCTATCGGCGTCAGCCGGGTAGGAAGGGCTATGCCCGCCGCAACTCGTCACCCCGTAATGAAAAGCAAGCGGAGTCCGCACTATCGATGCGCAATTCGTCATTCCGTTGTTCGAGATTTACGACATTTTCTTGTCGTCGAACGCACACCGATGGCGTGCGGAGCCCGCCCCATATCGACGTGACCGATTTCGCACTGCTCGCAGAGATCTGGCATGCCAAGGGCGACTACGATGAGCCTGCTAAAGGGTCTCTTCGACTTCTGCCAACCGCGTAACCTTGAGTGCGACGTGTTCCTTGTTGCGTCCCAGCCGGCCCGCAAACTTGTTCTTACCCTCGACTTGAAGCACCATTTCGCTGGAAACCGGCTTGGTCGTCTGCAGGATATCCCCCACTTGCAGGTTGGCCAGATCGCCAAGCGTCATGGAAGTCTCCGCAAGATATCCCACGACGTCGACTTCGGTGGCACTGAGCGACTGGGCGATGTCCTCCGATCGATCGTCGGCCTGCGCCCGGCGCTGATAGGCCACCCAGCCCTGCGAAAGCAGCTTGTCCATTACCGGCTCAATGACGTTGTAGGGCATGCACAGGCTCATCGTGCCCGCCCGCCCGCTCATCTTGATCTCAAACCCCAGTACGATCACGACTTCGTTGGGCGCGACGATCTGGACGAGGTGCGGATTGCTCTCCACCTCAACAATCTTGAAAGTAAGATCCTGGAGGCCCGACCACGACTCGCGGAGCACCTGCAAAGCCTTGTCCGTGATGCGACCGACCAGCCGCTGCTCGATGAGCGTCAGTGGCCGCTGCGGGATGAAAATCTCGGAGTTCGATCCGCCCAGCAGTCGGTCGATGATCGGATAGATGATCAGCGGGCTGAGCTCAAGGCACATCTGCCCTTCGAGAGGCTCGGCCGTCAACAGATTGAAATTCGTCGGGTTCGGAAGCGAATGAATGAACTCGATGTACGTAAGCTGTTCCGCCGTGGCCACGCGGATTTCAACAATCGTGCGCAGAAAGCCGGACAGGTACGCCCCCAGATTACGCGCAAAAGTCTCATGCACGGCCTCAAGCGCCCGCATCTGCTCCTTGCTGACGCGCTCGGGCCGCTTGAAGTCGTAAAGCACGACGTCCTTGTCACCCGGAGGCGCAGTCGACTCCGAAACTGTCTCCGATGCCGTCGCCACATTGCCGGCCTCCACCGCCGCAATCAGCGAATCAATTTCCGATTGTTCAAGTACGTCCACCATGGTGTCCTATGATCTCTTTCGACGGACGGCTTCCTTCCGCTCCAATGGATGCGTGCGCGCAAACTCTCCCTTCGCATGTTATCGGAACCAAATCAAACAAAACTTGAAGCCGATACGATCAAGCCCCGTGAGTCATGGCATGGAACTGGGTAAAAAAATTCGGATATGTCTTGGCGGTACATTCCACGTCATTGACGACGAGTCCTTGAAGCCGCAGCCCCGCCAGTGCAAAGCTCATCGCCATGCGGTGATCGTCATATGTGTCGATGGCGGCGGGAACCGGCCTTGCGGGCGGGCTGATCCGCAACCCGTCGGATCGCTCTTCAACCTCGGCGCCGAGTTTCATCAATTCCCTTGTCAGAGCAGCCAGACGATCTGTTTCCTTGATCCGCAAATTGGGTACGTTTCGAATCGTCGTCACTCCATCCGCAAACACCGCCAGCACCGCCAGAGTCATGGCCACATCGGGCATCGAGCCCAAATCAGCGTCAACGGCATTCATCCTGCGCCCGGGATCGCGCGCGACGGTCACGCGATCTTTCTCGATCGCCACGTCACAACCCATTTTTCTGAGGATTTCGACGAAGCGCAAGTCCCCTTGGATGCTGCCGGAGCCAAGGCCCCTCACCGTGACGCGGCCACCTGCGATTGCCGGGGCACAGAGAAAGTACATCGCGTTGGTGGCGTCCGGCTCCACGGCGTAAACGGTGGCTGCGTATCGACGCGGAGACTCAACCACAATTCGAATCTCCTTCCTTTCCGCTCCGATTCCATCCGCAAGAACCGGCATGCCAAATTGCTCCATCATGCGCACCGTCATGGCAAGAAATGGCACGCTCGGAGCATCCGCACCGACTTCAATCAACATATCCGACGACGCGCAGGGAGCGGCCATTAGCAGTCCACTCAGATATTGACTCGACTCAGGAGAGGGAAACGCGACATGACCGCCGCGCAGTCCGCCGGAGTGAACAGTCAGCGGCGGAAATCCAATTTCATCCTCAAATTCGATGCCCACGCCAAGCGACTGCAACGCATCAGTCAGCGTGCCGATGGGACGCCGGCGCATTCGCGCAATTCCGTCCAGCCGAAATCGGCCCCGACCCAGTGCGACCAGCGCCGTACAGAATCGAATCGTCGTGCCCGAATTGCCGCAGAAAAGCTCGGCATCGTCCGCAGGAATGTTCCCGCCGCAGCCCGTCACTTCCGCTACGCAGCCGGTTTCGTCGACGGTCACGGCGATGCCCAGGGCGCGAAGCGCCTCGATCATCAGCCAGGAGTCTTCAGCAAGGAGGATGTTGCGAAGAACGCTGACCCCGTCCGCCAATGCGGCCAGAATCAGCGCTCGATTCGTGATGCTCTTCGAACCCGGAACGGCCACCACTGCATCCAGCGGCCCGCACGCAGATTCAAAGCGATAATCTGTCATTGCGCGGCTTAGTTTACGACCCAGGACTCGCCGTCATCATAAAGATCATCAAGCTTCCCCGGACCCTTGGCGGCCGTCGCGTCCTTGATCTGCTTGAAGAGCATATCTTCATAAGTCGGTCGCTCGACACAACGGAAGATTCCCATCGGCTCGGGGAACTCCGGCTGGTGCATGCGGCTCAGCAGGTACGCAAGGCTTGGCTCAGCCTGCTTCTCGTCATGGAACAGCAGATCGTCCTCGGTGATGTCGCCGCCCAATTCGACAACTTCCGGGTCCATGCCGTGCAGACGAATGCCCTTCTTCTTGTCCTTGCCGAAGAGCAGCGGCCGGCCATGCTCAAGGAACACGGTCGTGTCGTCCTTGGTTTCCTTGCTCGTGGCGTACTCAAACGCGCCGTCGTTGAAGATGTTGCAGTTCTGGTAAATCTCGATGAACGCCGTGCCTTTGTGCTCCGACGCCCGTTGAAGAACGTATTCGAGATGCTTGGTGTTGACGTCAAGTGACCGGGCCACGAACGTCGCCTCGGCCCCAATCGCCACTGAAATCGGATGCAGCGGATAGTCCACCGATCCCATCGGCGTGGACTTGGTCTTCTTGCCCAGCGGCGAGGTCGGCGAATACTGACCCTTGGTCAAACCGTAAATACGGTTGTTGAACAACAGAATCTTCACGTCGATGTTGCGGCGTATCGCATGAAGCAGGTGATTCCCGCCGATGCTCAGTCCATCGCCGTCACCCGTCACCAGCCACACATCCAGATCCGGGTTGGCCACCTTGATGCCCGAGGCAATTGCCGGCGCGCGCCCGTGAATGCTATGGAATCCATACGTATTCATGTAATACGGAAAGCGGCTCGAACACCCGATGCCCGAAACGAAGACGGTCTTCTCGCGCTTGGCGCCGATCACCGCCATCGTCTTCTTGACCTGGGCCAGAATCGAATAGTCGCCGCAACCCGGACACCAGCGGACATCCTGGTCGCTTCCAAAATCCTTGGCGGTCAGTTGAATCGTTGCAGGTGCAGTGCTCATGACTTCCTTCCGTGTAAGAGTTCCTCGATCCGATCCTGAATTTCCTGGATCATGAACGGTTTTCCTTCGACTTTGTTGAGTCCGATCGCATCGACCAGATACTTGGCGCGAACCAGAGTGCTGAGCTGCCCAAGGTTCATCTCCGGAACCAGCACGCGATCAAACGCCCGCAGCACATCGCCCGTATTCTTGGGCATCGGGTCCATGTAGCGCAGGTGCGCACTCGACACGCTCAGGCCCTTTGCACGGCATCGCTCGACGGCCGTCGTGATTGGGCCATACGTGCTGCCCCATCCCAGCACCAGAAGTTTCCCTTGCGGATCACCGTTGACCGACAACATCGGAATTGTCTCCGCAATGTTGTCGATCTTCTTGCGCCGCGTGACCACCATGTGATGGTGGTTATCCGGCTCGTAACAAACCTCGCCGGTGATGTCCTTCTTTTCGAGCCCGCCCACGCGGTGCTCCAGTCCCGGCGTTCCGGGAATCGCCCAGGGCCGGGCCAGGCTCGCGTTACGCTTGTACGGGAGAAATGGCCCGCCATTGTTGTTGCTCTGCTGTGGATGTTCGATCTTGAACGTCGGCAACTTGTTCACATCGGGCATCATCCACGGCTCGGCGCCGTTGGCGAGATACCCGTCGCTGAGCACGATGACCGGCGTCATGTACTGCGTCGCAATGCGGAATGCTTCGATCGCCATCGTAAAACAGTCACCCGGCGTCGCCGGGGCCAGCACGCAAAGCGGCGCCTCGCCATTCCGCCCCAGCACCGCCTGAAACAAATCTGCCTGCTCGGTCTTCGTAGGCAGGCCTGTACTGGGGCCGCCACGCTGCACGTTGACGATCACCATCGGCAATTCCGTCATGATCGCCAGGCCGATGCCCTCCTGCTTCAGTGCAACGCCCGGACCGCTCGTGCCCGTCACCGCAAACGCACCGGCGAACGCGGCGCCAATCACCGCAGTGATCGCCGCAATCTCGTCCTCGGCCTGAAACGTGCGAACGTCAAAATTCTTGTGCCGTGCAAGCTCGTGCAATATGTCGCTCGCCGGAGTAATCGGGTAGCTGCCGTAATACAGCGGCTTGCCCGCTCGCTGCGCCGCGGTGATGAGACCCATCGCCATTGCTTCATTGCCGGTCACTTTGCGATAGCGTCCCGGAGCAAGCTTGGCCGGCGGAACCAGATAACGAACCGGGAACATCTCGGCCGTCTCGCCAAAAAAGTATCCCGCCTTCAACGCCTTCGAGTTCGCGTCCGCCACGGAAGCCTTCGTGCTGAACTTGTCCTGAATCCATCGCAGCGTCGGCTCCATCGAACGCCCAAAGAGCCAGTACGTCAGCCCCAGCGCAAAAAAGTTCTTGCAACGACCCACAGCACGCCCGGTGAGCCCGGTGTCCGCGACGGCCTTCGCGTTGAGTTGATCAATGGGAATGCGAAAAACATGGTACTTTTTGAGGCCTGGATCATCGAGAGGGTTGTCAACGATGTTCGCCTTGGCAAAATTCTGCTTGGTGAACGCGTCTTCGTTGACCACGAGAATACCGCCCGTCTCAAGGTCTTCGATGTTCGCCTTCAGCGCCGCCGGGTTCATCGCAATCAGCGCATTCACGCGGTCGCCCGCCGTGCGCAGCTTGTGCGCTCCGAAATTCAGTTGATAGCCCGAAACGCCCGCCAGCGTGCCCGCTGGAGCGCGAATCTCAGCCGGAAAGTCCGGAAACGTGCTCACGTCGTTGCCAAAAATCGCAGACGTTGTGGTCATCTGCGTTCCGACGAGCTGCATGCCGTCGCCGGAGTCACCCACAAAGCGAACCGTCAGTTCGCCCTTCTCAATGACTTCCGCAGGTTTTCGAGTGGTTGGTGCCTCGGGGGTCGATACGACCATGGTCTTTGCTAGCTCCTTAGATTAAGCCCCATTCAGCGGAGTACAAACCGCGCATCTCTTTCGCGAAGATACCCTTTGCGCCCGGACTCCGGTGGATTCTCTTGATCGCTTCCGGGAGGTCAGTCGAACCGCTGATTTTATGAACATTTATGTCCGAAAACAACCCGGCTTCTGAGCGATTGAGCCCATCGGGGCATTTGTCCGCAGTTTCTAGTTTCTACAACCTAGATTACGATAGGAAGTCGCTTGACCGCTTATCGGCCCCGCGAATTCGAACCCAATGCGCGGGTCATTTGCCCGCCGCAGCGGGCACTCGGCGGCATGGATGGAGATGTGACAATGTTGAAACGCTGTAACACCGTTCTTGAAGCCATCGGCCGCACCCCCATCGTGCGCATCAATCGCCTTGCCAAAGGCCTCTCGCCGGCCATCTATGCCAAGATCGAATTCGTCAACCCCGGCGGCAGCATCAAGGACCGTATCGCGCTGGCCATGGTGGAGGCCGCCGAACGCGAGGGCCTGCTCAAGCCTGGTGGCACCATCGTCGAGGCCACCTCGGGCAACACCGGCGTTGGACTTGCCATGGTTGCCGCCGTCAAGGGCTACCGCTGCATCTTTATCATGCCCGACAAAATGAGCGCAGAGAAAATCCGCCTCCTTAAGGCCTACGGCGCAGAAGTCGTCATCACCCCCACCAATGCCGAATCCAACAGTCCCGACGGCTACGGTGGGGTCGCCGCCCGGCTCACCAACGAAATCCCCAACGCATGGCAGCCCAACCAGTTCACCAACATGAACAACCCGGAATATCACTACAAGTTCACCGGTCCGGAAATCTGGGAGCAGACCGAAGGCAGGATTACTTGCTTCGTCGGCGGCATCGGCACCGGCGGAACGATTTCCGGCGTCGGAAAATTCCTCAAGGAAAAGAATCCAAAAATCCGCGTGGTCGCCGCCGACCCCGAAGGCTCAATCCTCTCCGGCGACACGCCCAAGCCCTGGGCCGTCGAGGGCATCGGCGAAGATTACGTCCCCAAGACGTTTAACTCGCAGATGGTCGACGACTGGGTGCGCGTCAGCGATACCGAATCCTTCACCGTCGCACGCAATCTTTCCAAAATGGAAGGCCTGCTTGTCGGCGGCTCCTGTGGAACCGCCATGGCCGCCGCCCTTCAATACGCCCAGCGCCTCACCAAAGACGACATGGTCGTCGTCCTCTGCCCCGACACCGGCCGCAACTATCTCTCGAAGCTCTACTCCGACGAATGGATGGTGGAAAAGGGCTTTATGAAGCCCGCGTCAAAGCCCTTCACCGTCGGCGAATTGCTCACCCGGCGCGGCAACGTCCCGCTCATCGCCGTCCGCCCGGAGGATAAGGCCGAGGCCGCCGTCGCATTGCTCCGCCGACACGGGATTTCGCAACTTCCCGTCATCGAGGACGGCAAGGTCGTCGGCCAGATCCGCGAGCTGACCATCGCCCGCATGTTGCACCAGCGCATTGACCCGCGACAGGTCCCCGTCCGCGACATCATGGCCCGCCCCATGCCCACCATCGATGAACACACCGACCTCGACGAGGTCTATCGCCTGCTCTCTTCGGGCCACAGCGGGGCGGTCATCACGCGCGGAACCGAACTCCTCGGCGTCGTCACCCGCATCGACCTAGTGAACTTCTGGGACGACCCCTTCCAGCAGGAATTCGAATCCCGCAAGAAAGAATCACCCGTCCCAGCCTGATTCCTGCATGGCAAAATGAATGCATTCTGCATCCCAAAACCAACCCCCCTCTCCCTCGCAGGGAGAGGGGCCGGGTGTGAGGGTCGAGCGCGCGAGGAAGGCACGCGCAGCTCGGCGCTTGGTTCGATTATTGGGAAGAGCGAACTCCGTCCGCCCCATCGTCCATCCCCTTATCCCTAATGCCTACACCCTATGCCCTATGCCCTAACCCCTGCCTTTACCCCGATCGCAATTTGATAGGAATCCGCGCGCGCCCCACATGTTCTATAGGCGATGCTCAAATGTCCGGGACATTCGCTGCTTTTGCCTGCCACGGCGCGCGGACTTCCACCTCCGGCCCTCAATCGAAAATCGCAAATCGACAATCGACAATGCTCGGTCCCCTCCCCTTCGTCCCACCCCGCGCCGACCCCTGCGCCTGCCCTTTTTTCTGCCCCCCGCCGCAACATAAGTCCTTGCCGGCACGTGACCTCCGTGGCGCGCACAAAACGTGCGGGAACGAACCCATCCAGGGGAGGTACGTTTCCACCTCGCCTCCCTCTGCGCAAAACAAAACGGCGGCTTTCGCCGCCGTTTCGCAATATCAACAATGATCAGGTACCGCTCGCGATACCCGGTCCGAATTGACCGTGTTTACGATCGATCGCGACCCGAGCGCGGGGCCGAGTCAATGGCGAAGATTTCCACGCGACGGTTGCTCAGACGGTTCGGCTCGGTCGTGTTGGGCACGCGGGGGCGAAATTCACCGCTGCCCGCCGCAACCAGACGATCGGGGGCAACACCATGCTCCTTCAGATAACGCACGACTGCCAGGCCTCGCTCGGTGCTGAGCTGCCAGTTGTCAGTCCAGCCGCTCTTCTTGATGGGTCGGTCGTCGGTGTGGCCAATGACCATGATGTCCTTGCTGCCGTATTCGCCGCTGAGCGTGCTGGCGATGCCGTCGAGCGTCTTGCGGGCATCGTCACGCAGCACCGCCTTGCCCGGCGAGAACAGGATGTTCTCTTCGATCGAGATCATGCCGCCGCCCGGTACCGCGGTCCAACCGGCAGGAGTCGGCTCGACGACGGGCCGTCCAGCCAGTTCCGACCGTACGCCGTTAATCTCGTTTTGCAGGGCGCTGATACGACTGTTCAGCATGTCCCGATCGCGCTGGGCATTGGCCAGAGCACTTTGCGCACTATTCAGGTCCCCGCGAAGCCGCTGGTTTTCGGCCTCCAACTGCGGTATCTTCTTCTGCGCGGCGCAACCGCTTCCCATCGCAACAACCAATCCCAATCCGACAAACGCCACTCGCAACATTGCCCGACTCATATCAGTCTCCTTCAACGCCCGCTCAAAATCCAACATCCGCACTGTCATTCGGCGCATCGCCGACGGTCTGTTTCAACTGCTCCTCAACGCGCCGTTGACGCTCATCCAGCTCGGCCACGCGCTGCTCGGTCAGCTTTTGCGTCGTCGTCGTGATTCGTTCACGGCTCAATTCGCGGAAGTCGCGCATCAGACCGCGACCCAGCGAAAAAATCCACCATGCAACAAGCGTACAAACCGACGTCGCCAGCATCACCCAGACGACGTTGACCGGCTTGCTCGCATCAGTCAGCCCGAACAGCCAAACGTTGACGGTATACGAACGGTTGTTGAAGAGAATCAGGCCGATCGCCCCAACCACGAGCAATACGACGACGATGCGAAGATAGACCGTAAATGTCCTTATCGCAAGCCGCATGTTCTTGCATTCCCGCAGATCGGAGGAAGAAAGACGCTAGTGAATCCGCGCTTCGTTTCCAAACAGGAACCATTGCGCAGTTCCAATCGCCCGCGCCATTACGGGGAACCGGATGATTTCATCGTAAAAGATCACGACCGTCAAAAACCCCAGCGAAAGCCATGGCCCCAGTGGCAGGGCCCGCGTTCGCTTGAAGGGTAGCGCGAGCAACCAGCCGGCCAGGGCCAGCCCGCAGGTGAGAAAGAAACCAAGTACCACCACCTGCCAGCCCGCCACACTTCCCGCGGCAGCCATCATGTGGATGTCCCCGGTGCCGAAAGCCTCACGTCCGAAAACAAGCGTGAAAAAGATGCGTACGGCCCATCCCAGTGCACCTGCAATCACGTATCCGGCGGCGGCGGTGGCCAGCCCTTCCAGCGGAGACCACGATCGAAACATCCCCCAGTTCCACAGGGTCAGATGCGTGTGCAGGACTTTCCCTACGGTGGCCGCGCGGTCGCCACTGGCAAGCCAGAGCCCAAGGAGGCCGAACACAATGGCCGGAAGAAAGAGCAAGAATTCGCTCATTGCCGTCCGGCGGGCGGTGACGCTCTCTTCCTCGAGGGCGGCCGCAATGGCGTGATCCGATTCGCGCGCGACGATGCTCTGCGAGAGGATAAGGAGGAAGAGGAAGCCCAGCGGCACAAGTGCCCGGCCCGTGTGCCGGAAGGGGACGAGTCCCGTCTCGGTCAAAAAGATGTTACCAAGCAGCGCGATCCCCAGAACGAGCGCAATCCATCCTCCGGCCCGCGATGGCGACGAGAGCGAAGGGGGAGGCGAACTGGGTTCGTTGGCGGCCTGCTCGCCTTCTGGGGCGAGGGCCTCGCCGAGCTGCTCGGTTTCGACGTGAGGCTGGCATATGAGGACGATCCATGTCAGCCCTACGCCCACCATCGCGCACAACGCGACGATTCCCGTGGCATCCGACGGCCTTGGCCAGGCGGCACTGTGGCGCGGAGTCCAGAGCATATGCATGGCGAAGCCGGCGATGGTCACGAAGTTCGTGAAGCGGATGTCCACCCAGTAGTGCCCAAGGTCGATGGCCGAAAGCGCGAGCAGGCAGGCAAAAAGAATGATGTGGGCGATCAGGATCGGCCAGTCGTACGAAAGCTGATCGGTCAGGCCGAATTGGGGCTTGCACAGACCGGCGCGAACGTGCCCAACGAAGAATGCATCCAGCACGAGCAGTACAATAATCCCCATCAGCACTTCGATGACCAGGTATCGCGTGGGGATGGGTACGTCGCACTGGCGGCAGCGCCCGCGAAGCTTCAGGAAGCTGATGATGGGGAGATTGTCGTACCAGGCGATTTTTTTGCGACAAAACGGGCATGACGACCAGAGCGGCTGGGTCAACGATTTGCCGCGCGGCAGGCGGTAGACAACGGCATTGAGGAAGCTGCCGGTGATAAGCCCCAGCGCGGTCCAGAACAGCAGCCACCAGGATGTCGAAAGATAGAGCTCCAAGCTGGCGGGATTCTAAGTGACGAATGCGGAATGCGGAATGGCGAATTCGGAAGCGAATGCGAAATTTAGATGTTCGGAACGGCGAATTACCGACATCCTGAGCGCAGCGAAGGACTCCGCGCAATCGATTCTTCACTTCGTTCAGAATTACAGCGTCAAATGGTTCCGAGGCGCTTGCGGAGATAGTCCGCTCGCGTGGTGGCTCGTTCCTCCTCGTCGAGTGTGCGGCCCACCATCTTTTGCAGATGACCCGATTGAGTGAAAAGGAAGAGCTCATTGAGCGTGGCGATATCGAGCCGGTCAAACCGGCCCAGATGAATCCCCATGCGGATCGGCGATAGGAGCGACTGCGTCTCGCCGCTGGTGATACGGCGCGCATTGCTGAGCAATCCGTAGGCCCGCCAGATCTTGTCGTCGAGCTGGGATGCGTGGTGCCGCACCAGCGTCTCGCGCGCCGCCTGCTCGTATTCCACCATTTTCGGAATGATCGCATTGCTAAAGGTATTGATGATGCTTTCTTCCGACTTGCCCAGCGTCGTCTGATTCGAAATCTGGTAAAGATCCCCGACAGCCTCGGTCCCTTCGCCATACGAACCACGAACGGCCAGCTTCAGGTCGCGTGCCGCCCGTGCCACCCGCTCGATTTCCTTGGTCAGTCGAAGGGCCGGAAGGTGCAGCATCACCGACACGCGAATTCCCGTGCCCACATTGGTGGGGCAGGCCGTCAGGTAGCCAAGCGTCTTGTCGAAAGAAAAACTGATTTGCGAGGCGATGGCGTCGTCGAGGGCGTCCACGTCCTCCCATACCGTATCAAACTGCAACCCGCCGCGCATCCCCTGGATGCGCAGATGATCTTCCTCGTTAATCATGACCGCTCGCGTTTCGTCCGAGGAAATGGTCACGCCACGGCTACCCTCGCCGCTCACATGCTGGCGGCTGATCAGGTGGCGCTCGACCAGCATGGTGCGGTCCACCGTCGGAGCGTTTTCGATATCCACGACAAGGAGGTCATCGCCGTTGGCGACGGTGGTGATCGCGTCAGTCACGCTGCGAAAGATCTCGGTGCGGTCCGCCGGGCCTGCGGTTGCGAGGAACGGCAGCCCGGCCACGTTGCGCGCCAGACGGATCCGCGACGAAACCACGACTTCCGACATGGGCCCGCCGCCGCGGAGCCATTCACCGGTCCCCTTCCACAAGTCCTCAAATTTCATATGGATTCCATGTCGCGGATTTTGTCGCGGACGCGGGCGGCGAGTTCGTAGTTCTCGTGCGTGATCGCTTCTTGCAGCTCCCGCCTGAGGAGAATGAGTCCGGTGCGCTTCTGCGTATTTGAATCGCCAGCGTTGGGCGTCTTACCCACGTGGTGGGTCCCGCCGTCGTGGGCGCGCTCGATCAGGGGATTGAGCAAACTGGCGAACGCCTGGTAGTCGTTGGGGCAACCCAGCGTCCCCTTGGTCTGAAACTCCCGAAACGTCATGCCGCATTTCGGACAGGACAGGTCATCGCCCACGCCCATACCCGCCTTGGACTTGATGAACTGCTTGAGGATTTCATTCGTCGAGGAAAACTTCTGCTTGATGATGACGCCTTCCTTCTCGGCGCAGTCCTCGCACAAGTGGCGCTCGCGCTTGTCCGGCAGGGTGTCGGTGATATGTACGGTCGCCTTTGACTGGTTGCAGCGTTGACAGACGATACTCATGGATCCCGTCCTGAAAAACCCATTTAACTCTATGCCCGCAGCCTTTTATCGTCAATCCGGCGTTTGGTACTGGTCAACTTTGATCGACTGAGTGCCACTGGCAGCTTGCTGCCAGTGTTTGCACGGGCGGACAAGCCGCCCGTGGCACCCAAGCTTTACCAGTGCCCGGCGTTTTCAGAATTATGGGTGCTGGTAGGGTTTGAGTCGTCGGATGCCATGGCCAAGCGGAGCGCCGCCATGCCGGCGCCCGATGAGGCCGGGCTTGGGCATGCCACCCTCCGGCTCGGCCGACTTCCGACTCACCCCGGCTCATAAATCGCCATACATCCCGGCGCTTCCGTCACTTCGACGTGGGCAAGCGACGCTCCGCCAGACTCGAAGATCCGGTGAAAAATCCACTCCGCCACGACCTCCGTCGTGGGGTTTTTCCCCCGCAAGGCGGCCAGTTCGTTGAGGTTGGAATAATTCAGCGGCTCGATGGCTTTTTTCAGGAGTCGTCCGGCCTCCGCGAAATCAATAACCATGCCCAATGAATCGAGCGACGCTCGCGCAAACGTCACCCGCACGTGCCAGTCATGCCCGTGCGGCGGCTCGACCGAACCATCATGCAGGCGGATATGATGCGTCGCGGAAAACCGTGATTCGACCACTACGCTATGCAAGCCGCCCTCCACATGCATCACGCCGCACCCTACTACTACTGTTCCTGATCAGCACCAGACCGACGCCCAACAATGCTATCATCATCGCCCTAGGCCCCCATGCGGACGTCGCCGGGATGGCTGGAGCGTCGACAATGGTAAGCCCCTGGAGATTGAGGTTGGGGTTCCCGACGTCAATTGCAGTGACAAACGCTTCCACGTTCGATCCATCCAGATTGGATCGTCGAATGGTTTTCGCAATATTGTCAACCCAGTATAACTTGCGTCCCTTCGGTTCCACTTTGACTTGACCTACCAATGTGTCAAGAGCACCAATCGGCTCACCCATAACGTCGGAACCATCGGCACTGGTGCGATAAATGCCCTCGGATGTACCCACATAAATCTTGTCTTCAACCGGGTCGTAAGTCAGGCCTATTGGTGACGGCGTCCCACTCATGTACTGCTCGTTGGATCCGTCGGCGTCGGCGCGCCATATTCCTTTTGCCAAGATACCGCCCGCACCGAAAAACAGCCGATCTCCGAGGCCCTCCAATGTGAAAACGCAACATGAGTACGTATGAGAAATGATGCCCGTCCCATCCAATTCGGAACTGCTTATGCTGGTACCGCTACCGGAGGTCCAATGCAACTTCCTACCCGCGATGTTGATGGTGAAATACCCCACGTCTGAGATGGGAATCGTCTCGGGATTTGATCCATCGAGATTGGATCGCTGAATAACGGATGTCCCGCCTGAAACCAAGCGGTAGTAGAGTTTTCTCGACACCGGATCGTAGCGGGTCGATTGAGCAAACTGCGGAGACGGAAACTGGACGATGGTTTGAACCGAACCGCCATTGACGTCCTTCCGCTGAATCTTCCGGGCGTCCTGATCCGCCCATACGATGGTCTGGGCAAGCGTGGCCGAGGGAATCAGTCCCCCGAAGCCGGTCAGGGTTATCAGACAAATCAATGTTCTAACGGATGTCATCTTGCGGTACCGCCTAACTGACGCATCCAAGGGAAGGAAAAGCAGCATAACCCAAGTACAGCGGAATCGCAACCGAGTTCCTCTGCTTTTGATGGAATTTGAACTTGGCACGGATGGTCAAGATCCAGCGGCATCGGACCTGGGGCACGATTCAGTCGCGTCAATTACCATTGTTCGCAAATTCCCTCAAATCTGCGCGCGCCCGGTATGTTATTGGTGAATGATGCGCATAACAAAGCATCTCGGTCCGTCCGTGCTCCTCGTTGAAAAAAACACGTTCAAACCTCACTGGGTCAACTATGAAAAAATACGGAACAAAGCCAATTGAAAGATTCACTTTACGGCCACGACTTTTGCTGTTTCGTTACCTTGTGATAGATTCCGCAGGCTCGAAAGGATGCTGGCTGACCCTCTAATTTGATAAGCGAGAGAGATATGACCATCGCACGAAACATCGCCCAATGGGCCATCAAAACCCGATACGAAGACCTCCCCGCGAAGACCATTCACGAGGTTAAGCGCCGCGTGATCGACTCGCTGGCCACCACGCTCGGTGCATACAACTCGCACCCGGCCAAGGTGGTTCGCGAGAAGGCAATGGCCTTCCGTGACCCCGCCGCCAAGGCCACCGTTTGGGGGACGACACACAAGACATTGCCGGAGCTCGCCGCCTTTGCCAACGGGGCCATGACTCGCTATCTGGACTACAACGATACGTATCTCAGCCTTGAGCCTGCGCATCCCTCCGACAACCTCGCACCGTGTGTGGCCGTCACTCAGGAGACCGGCAAGACCGGGCGCGATTTGATTCTCGCTGCCGTGATCGCCTATGAAATTCAGTGCCGCCTTTGCGATGCGGCGAGCCTCCGCGCCGGCGGATGGGATCACGTCGTCTATGGTGCGCTCTCCAGCGCCGTCGCCGCCGCGAAACTCTGGGGCTTGAATGATGAGCAAATCGAGCACGCTCTTGGCCTCGCAGGTGTGTGCAACATCGCCACGCGACAAACCCGAACCGGCCAAATCGCCGACTGGAAAGCCTGCGCCTTCTCCAACGCCGCCCGCAATGGCGTCTTCGCCGCCGACCTTGCCCGTCGCGGCCTCACCGGACCAAACGAAATCTTCGAGGGGCCCAAAGGCTTGATGAGGCAGCTCAACATTCCCGGCGTGAGGAATCTCGTGCTGGGTGAGGGCGGCGACTACATGATTGACAAAACCTACATCAAATTCTGGCCCGCCGAGTATCACTCGCAATCGGCCATCGACGCCTGCCTGCAACTTCGTCCTGCTGTTCTGGGCCAGACCATCACACAAATCCACATCCGCAGCTTCGAGGCCGCCGTCAGCATCATCGGTTCCGAGCCGGAGAAGCTCCGACCGACGTCGCGCGAAACCGCCGATCACTCCATGTTCTATTGCTGTGCGGCCGCCCTCGTGGATGGCGACGTGACGCTTGAGACGTTTGATGACGATCGACTCACTGACCCGCGCCTGCTCAATCTCATTGATAAGACCGTCATCGTTGAAGACGACGAAATGAATCGCGGATATCCGAAGGGTATTCCCAATCACATCACGATTACCTGCGCAAACGGAACGCGGGTGAACAACCGCGTGGACTTCCCACGGGGACACGCTGGAAATCCCATGACCGACGACGAGGTGGTGGCGAAATTCATGCGGATGGCCAGTGGCGTCATCAGCGACAAGACTGCGTCGCAAATCCTCGACCGTGCGTGGAACCTCGACACGCTGAAGGACATCACGCCGCTCTTCGCGTTCACCACAGGAGAGTCAAAGTCAGCCCGTTCGCGTTCCTCCGCCGCCCGTACCCGCGTCCTGAAGTCCGCGACCGCGAAGGCAAAATCAGTCCCCTCGCGTCCTGCCAAATCGGCTACCAAGCGGAACTCTCCAGCCAAGGGCCGTTCCAAAAAACTGGTTTCGACAAAGAGCAGTGCGACCAGGAACCGTGCCGCAGCAAATTCAGCGAGAGGAAAGAAGAAATCCCGAAAGCGGTAGTCCGGTCAGCAGTGGGGTTTGTTCGGCAGTCCTGCTTAATTCGCTCGTCGTACCCAGATCGGGCTTGACCAGGCGCGGACCGGGCGGCCATGCGTGCGATTGGTCTGTTGCAGGCGCACGTAATAGATGGTGTCTGCCGAGAAGGACGTATCCTTCACGGATAGCGTGGTCTCGCGGGGCTGCGCGCCGGCGTCGAACAGCACTTCCCACAGCCCAGTTCCTAACTCGTATCGCATGATTTGGAGATACTCGAGGGGGGCAGTGCCGACGACGCTGACAGTGATTTCAGGGTCACCTTCGGCGGTGATCTCGGAGCCCAAGGGAACACCATTGATCTGAAAATCCAGGATGATCCGGTCACCCGTCGTTGCGTAAGTCCGCCGGTCGTGGATGGCGTCAAAGATTCCCTCGCGCGTCAGGGTATCCGCGCGGACGGCCGTCAGCCCGCCGCCGGTTTTTCCCGGCTGCGCCCTGTGATCGTCCGATCCCGCGACGACTCCCATACGAAGTCCGCGTGCCCATGCGTCCCTCGCATAGTGCGGGCCGCGCTTGGAAATACCCGTCGGGCAGTCCTGCGGATCTCCGTCGCGCGGCAGCCCCAGGCCGCTGTTCTCATAGGAGAGTGCGTCCAGAGGGTTGAAGTACTCGCCTTGCCCGTGGAGTGAGTAGATTTCCAGAGCCGGGCGCGGAACGGACGCGAACGCGTTCCAGTTTACCCACGAGCCCTCGATGAACAGGGCGTAGAAACGCGAGAGCACCTGCGGCAGGCTTTGAGCATGCCAGATAATTCCGGGGTGATGCTGGATGA
Organism: uncultured Phycisphaera sp.; assembly: GCA_964501365.1. Lineage (GTDB taxonomy): Bacteria > Planctomycetota > Phycisphaerae > UBA1845 > UBA1845 > CAZAMB01. Next base: position 50,085 of record CAZCST010000017.1, read on the forward strand.
TGAAGGCGCCATAGGGACTCGCCGCCTTCCATGTTTCGTCGAGCTGCCCGCCGAGCAGGATCGGCGCATCGGTGGTTGAGAAGTAGACGTTTTGATGTCCGCTGGGCGAGGCCGCACTGTTCTCGAATGCGAGCAGAGTTACGAAGACGCCGGGATCATAATAATCGATGACATCCTGCCGGATGGAGTCCCAATCGCCCTCGGGAAGAAGTACATTTCGAGCGTAGGGATTGTCCTGTTCTGTGTTGTGTTCCGTTGTGGCCACGAAGTCGAGAAGGGACGCATCTCTTGCGTAGACAAGCGGCCCTTCGCCGACGCCATCCTTGCTTACTTCGGTATGGGCGTGAAGGTCTCCCCAATAGAGCCTTTCGCCAGGCGGGCTGTCGCTGACCACCACGGGATTGCTTTCTGCGGGCGGGAGTCCGGGCACGATGACCTTAACCGCGTAGGTTCCCGGCGCTGCGACTCGAAAATCGAGAGTTACCGGGCGATCCCCAAATTTATTGAGTTCGTCCACAGACATCTCGGATGGTATCCCGTCCATGGGCACAGAGACCTGAAATGAAACCTCGTCCGGCCACGTCGAAACCGCGTTAAAGTTTTCGTCCAGGAGTCGCATCTTCAGGGTCAGCCGCTCACCGATTTTTCCAATCGAAGGAATTACGACCGCAAGCTCCATTGGGGAACCGGCCTGCACGGTGAGGCGTGTCGGCTCCAGCAGTGTCGTGCATTCGGATGTGGACGCAGACACAAACTCCGCTTCAATCCAACCGCTGCCGCCCGCGTCAGGGACCTTGAAGTGTCCGTCCTCTTTCCATCCGCGAATGAGGATGGTGAAGCTGTCATTAGCGGCCAGTTCGCCTTCCACCAGTTGAATTCCCAACAGACTCTTGAATCGATTTGGTTCGCCATTGAGTCTCTGGTTGGCCGCGATGTTGTACGAAAAACGTCTGGTGCTTTCGTCGCTCAGCACGCCAAAGTAGTTGGCCTTGTTCGGATTTCGGAATTGAAACTTGGCCAGATTCTCAACGGAGGAACAGCTATGGCGTGTATGCCAACCCGTCGGAAGCTCGAGGCGGAGTTCGTCCCCTGCGTGCATGCCGTCGGGGCCGGCGTGGTACGCCAGCAAAATCTCGCCAGGCTGCCCCGCGATCAACGTGTCCGAATTCATGACACGGAGATTTCCGGGGCGTTGGGGTTGGCACTGCGGCGGCACGTTCGCCGGAATGTCTTGCCCGCAGCCGCTGCTGTGGAGTATGAGGACAGGCATTGCACAGAGGACAAGAGTCCGTCGAGAGTGCAGAAGGACGGCGGTCCAAAGCCTGAGAGATGTCAACATTTGTTTCAAAAAATGCCCATCCGATCACGGAGCGCGTTGAATTCTCGCCGCTGGTCATATCGGGCAGTAAGTTTCCTGTTCACCCTTCGCCGACACATTTCCGGCAATTGTCGGCAACGTCAGCGTAGCACGAAACGCCACTCTTCAGCCAGCGCGGCCGCCACCGGGCCACCACGTGCGTTGGGCTACATGCTTTGCACGCCTGATGCAGGGTCATGTTTCGGAGTCGATTCGAACCGACTACCATCGCCGTCATGCCAATGGGTGGGTCATCGAATCCAGCAAGCAAGCGCGGACCGGGAAGCTTTTCAGGAAAGCTGATCAGCAAGCTGACGCGCGACGATCTTTACCTGTACAACGAAGGGAATCACTTTCGCATCTACGAGAAGCTCGGCGCCCATCCGTTGACGGTGGGCGAGCGGCCAGGAGTGAATTTCGCGGTATGGGCCCCGAACGCCGAGCGGGTTTCGGTAATCGGCGACTTCAACGGGTGGAATCGTTCCGCGAATCCGCTCCGGCCCCGCGAGCAGTCCGGCATCTGGGAGGGGTTCGTGCCGGGCCTGAGTCAGGGCGCAATTTACAAGTACAACGTCGTCTCGCGCGGCGGGTATCGCGTCGAGAAGGCCGATCCGGTGGGGTTTTTCTGCGAGGTTCCGCCGAAGACCGGGTCGGTGGTGTGGGATTTGGAGTATGCGTGGGGCGATGCGGAGTGGATGGCTTCGCGCGGAGCGAAACAGGCGTTGGACGCGCCGATTTCGATTTATGAAATGCATCTGGGTTCGTGGATGCGCATGCCGGAAGAGGGGCAGCAGTCGCTGACCTATCGAGAGCTGGCGCCGCGACTGGTCTCCTATCTGAAAGAGACGGGCTTTACGCACGTTGAATTTCTGCCGGTGATGGAACATCCGTTTGCAGGATCTTGGGGATATCAGATCACGGGATACTTCGCGCCGACGTCGCGCTTCGGAACGCCGCAAGACTTCATGTTTCTGGTGGACACGCTGCACCAGAACGGCATCGGCGTGATTCTCGACTGGGTTCCGTCGCACTTTCCCACGGATGAGCACGGGCTTGGGTTCTTCGATGGTACGCATCTGTACGAACACGCTGATCCGCGCAAAGGGTTTCATCCGGACTGGAAGAGCTTCGTCTTCAACTATGGCCGGCACGAAGTGCGGGCGTTCCTCATCAGCAATGCAAATTTCTGGCTCGACCGGTATCACGCGGATGGCTTGCGGGTCGATGCGGTGGCGTCTTTGCTATATCTGGATTATTCGCGGAAGGAGGGCGAATGGATTCCCAATGAGCAGGGCGGCCGCGAAAACACAGACGCGATTCACTTTCTGCGCCGACTCAATGAGGAGGTCTACGGGCGCTTCCATGATGTGCAGCTGTACGCAGAGGAATCGACGGCCTGGCCCATGGTGTCCAGGCCGACATACGCGGGCGGGCTTGGCTTTGGCTACAAATGGGACATGGGCTGGATGCACGACACGCTTGTGTACATGGCCCGCGACCCCATTCATCGGCGACATCATCACGGCGAACTCACGTTCCGGTTGATCTACGCGCATCAGGAGAATTTCGTGCTCCCGCTTTCGCACGACGAAGTGGTGCATGGCAAGGGGTCGCTGCTGGACAAGATGCCGGGCGATGAATGGCAGAAGTTTGCAAACCTGCGGTTGTTGTATGGGTACATGTTCGCGCAGCCGGGCAAGAAGTTGCTGTTCATGGGCGACGAGATCGCACAGTGGAGTGAGTGGAAGCATGACGGCAGCATTGACTGGCATCTGGCGGAATATGACCGCCATGCGGGAATGAAGAAGCTGGTGGCCGATTTGAATGCGATGTATGCGCGGGAGGCGGCGCTGCACCTCGATTGCGACCCGGCGGGGTTTGAGTGGGTGGATTGCAACGATGCGGCGGTGAGCGTGCTCTCGTTTCTGCGGCGGAGAAAGGATTCGCCGGACATCCTTTGCGTTTGCAATTTCACACCGGTTCCCCGCGGTGGCTATCGGGTTCCCGTACCTCGCGCCGGGCGATGGCGGGAGTTGCTCAACACCGATTCAACCTGTTACGGGGGGAGCGGCATGGGGAACATGGGCGGCGCGGAGGCGGTGGTCGGGAAGTCAGGAGAGAAAGCCTTGTTACAATTGCTGTTGCCGCCGCTTTCGGTTGTTTTCTTCAAGGCTGAAGGGTAGCGCATCACTTCTCCCGCAGTGCCTACGGCAGTTTTCCGGCGGCTCACCGACCGGGCCATTGTCAGGCCACCCTACACGGAACGAAAAGCGCCTGCCACAAGCGCGAGGATCTCCAGCAGCGTCCCCAAGCATCCGAAAGACATTGGAACGACCGCGAGGCGCGGCGGATTCCCGGTGTCGAAGGAATGGCTCTCACAGCTGCCCATCAGAATGCTGAACTTACTGCGCCGACGGCGGAGTTGCGCAGTGCGTTTGCAGAAATGCGCCGTGAGATTGAGATCCTGCGGCGACGGGAGGCAATCCGCGAGACGGAGCTGGCGGGGCTGCTGGCCGAGGTCGAACAGGCGCGACGAATCCAGCAACAGGTCGGTTGTGGCCCGTTGCCGGTCATTCGCGGCGCCGCACTTTGTGCGTATACGAATGCGGCCGGACCCATCAGCGGCGATGCCCACCGTGCGCGGCGCCTTGGTGACAGTGCTGTGGCACTGTTCGTTGCGGACTCGACCGGACACGGGCTGGCGGCGAGCCTGCTCTCGACGACGATCATCGGGGCGATGTACAGTCCGTTGCGAAGCGCCGCGCCCGACTGCGTTCTGGAGCGGCTGAATCTTCAGCTTCTGAGCTACGCGCTGGTCGATTGCGAGTTCGTGACGGCTGTTTGTGCCGAGTACGACGAAACCACCCGCGTGTTTCGCTGGTCGCGGGCCGGAGCGCCCCCGCCCGTGTTGCTGCGGGGTGGCGTTGGGGCGCAGAGATTGGATTCGGCTGGTCTGGCCCTGGGGATCGACGCGCAAGCGGGTTATTGCTGCCGCGAAATTCAACTTCAGCCGGGCGATACGATCCTCCTGCACACTGACGGTCTGGAAGCGCTTCATGCGCGATGCACGAATACGCGGGACGAACGGGCATTTCTGGGATGGGTTGGACGGCTCTGCGAATGCGGGCTGACCGCAAGTCTGGACGGTCTGGCCGCGCAGTCAGGCGCGAGTCGGATGCCGGCCCACCGCGATGACATCACTCTACTGTCCCTGCACGTCACCGAATGATACTCGCCATTCCCCAATGATTGCGCGGGACGCGAAAGCAGCGAATGCAAAGTCGTGCTGAAAGTTGGGTTCGTTTTGACAAGTACTGTTTTTGCGCTTGTGGTAGGGTATAGTTCGGATACTCTGGGTTGGGGGTTCATCTCTCCGGCCAGGCACAAGGGCAGATTTTCTCCAATTCTATCCATCGCTTTTGATAACATGCGGGGCGCGCGCGGATTCCCATCAAATTGCGATCGGGGTAAAGGCAGGGGTTAGGGAATAGGGTATAGGGGGGAGGCATTAGGGATTAGGGGATAGACGATGGGGCGGACGGAGTTCGCTCTTCCAAATAATCGAACCAAGCGCCGAGCCACGCGTATCTTCATCGCGCGCTCGACCCTCACCCCCGGCCCCTCTCCCTGCGAGGGAGAGGTGGGAGTTAGGTCTTTGCGCGTTTGCGGCGGAGGTCGGGGGTGCAGGGTGCGGCGCGGATGCGGGAGCCGGCCTCGTGGCCGATGGCGACGGGTCGCTGGCCGACGATTAACTGGATGGGGCCGTTGAAGGGGGCGCGTTCCTGAATTTCGAAGCGCGTGCCGATGCCCAGGCCAAGGTCGGTGAGGTAGCGAAGGAACGACGGATCGCGGTCGGAGACTTCGACGATTTCGCCCAATGCACCCACGTCCATCTTGTCGAGGCGGACGCCGCGCGATGGCGCGATGGTTCCGTCCCTCGCGGGGATCGGCGATCCGTGCGGATCGAATTCGGGGCGGCCGAGGTAGTCGTACATCCGCTCAACGAGCATGTCGCTGACGACGTGCTCAAGCTGCTCGGCATCGGCGTGCACGGCGTCCCACGACAGGCCAAGGGTCTGCGAAAGGAACAGCTCGATGAGGCGGTGGCGGCGGATCATGCCGAGGGCGACCTGCCGGCCACGGGTGGTGAGCTGGACGCCCTTGTACGGTGTGTGCTTGACGTAGCCTTCGGCGGCGAGGTGCTTCATCATGCCGGTCACGGAGGCCATCTTCACTTCGAGGCGTTCGGCGATTTCCTTGGTCGTGGCGCGGGCGTGCTCGGACTCGAGTGCGTATATCGTCTTGATGTAATCTTCGATGGAGGCGCTGAGCATAGGCGTATCCGGCTGGCGGCATGATAGGGGAAGATTTGATCCGATGCGAAGGGTCGTGGCGAAAACTTTGTGCGATGCGTGGCATGGTCTAGAATCGCGCTCATGACGAACGCATTGCGGAATCGGAAAACTGGAGTTTGGGCGGGGTGGGTGGTGGTAAGGGCGGCTCTGGCGGCGATGGCCTTGGCTGGCGCGGCACAGGGGGAGGATTGGCCGCAATGGCGCGGGCCGAATCGGGACGGCGTCTGGACCGAGAGCGGCCTCACCGAAAAATTCGACAAGCCGCAGCTTGACCTCGTTTGGCGCGCTCCGATCGGGAGCGGGTACAGCGGCCCGACGGTATGGCAGGGACTGGTGTTTGTTACCGACCGGGTGGTCGAGCCGGAACAGATCGAACGTGTGCATTGTTTTGACGCCAAGACCGGCAGGAAAATCTGGTCGCACGAGTACAAGTGTGCCTACCGCGACGTGGGGTATGACGCGGGGCCGCGGTCGTCGGTGACTGTCGAAGCCGGGCGGGCGTATGCACTGGGGGCGATGGGGAATCTCTTCTGCTTCGAGGCAGGCACGGGGAAGATTCTCTGGGAGAAGGACCTGAACAAGGAGTACAAGATTCGGATGCCGAAATGGGGCATTTCGGCGGCCCCGCTCATCGAAGGCGATCTGCTCATCGTGCAGGCGGGCGGTACGAATGCGTGTTATGTCGCGTTCGACAAGGTGTCGGGTGCGGAGCGGTGGAAGTCGCTTGAAGACAATGCGTCCTATTCGTCGCCGATCATGATTGAGCAGGCGGGCAAGCGGGTGATGGTGGCGTACACCGGCGACAACGTCGTGGGGATGAATCCACAGACGGGCGAGGTGTATTGGAAGTATCCGTTTCCGGCCAAACGAGTCATCATCGGGATTTGCGATCCGCTGGTCAGCGGCGATCGATTGTTTCTTACGAACTTCTTTGATGGCTCGCTGATGCTCAGGCTCGACAAGAACAAGCTCGCCGTGGAGAAGATCTGGGCGCGGGCGGGCGAAGATGAGCAACACACGGACGCCCTGCACTCCATCATTTCGACGCCGATTTTCGACGGCGACTACATCTATGGCGTGGACAGCTACGGCGAGCTGCGCTGCCTCGACGCGAAGAACGGCGATCGCATTTGGGAGAGTCTGGAGGCGGTGCCGAAGGCGCGCTGGGCCACCATTCACATGGTTCGAAATGCAGGCAAGGTTTGGATGTTCAATGAACGCGGCGAGTTGATTATTTCAGAGCTTTCTCCGAAGGGATTCAAGGAGATCAGCCGGGCCAAGCTGATCGAGCCAACGGAGGACCAGCTTCGCATGCGCGGCGGCGTGACCTGGACGCACCCTGCTTTCGCCAACAAGCACGTCTTCGTCAGGAATGACAAGGAACTGGTCTGCGCCGATCTCACGGGCAGGAAGTAGCGAGGAATTACCGCCGACTCCGAAGTTTTCAGCCTAAATGTACGAAATTAGCGGACCACGCCGGTCGAACTCCCTGTTTTTGCAGCCTATGATTCAGAGTCCATTTTGGGGAGACTCGATGTTGAATAGACCGGCTTGTTCCATGCTTGTTTTTTCGTTGGGGTGGTTGAGCGCACTGCCGACATACGCCGGCACCGCTGCGGTCATTCAGCCGGTCGGCGCGACCGGCACGCACACGATTATTGGAAACGACATTTTCCTTCCCTCCGGCCCTCAGCGAGTGGGCCTTGAAGTGCGAATTGCGGGATGGGGTCTGGAACATCTCAAGGTAGTGCAAATGGCCATTGATTCGTCGGGCTTTGCCAATGGCTCAGCGCCGCTGACTCATTCCGTGGTTTCCTGTCCAAGCAACAATTCTGCTGGGAACACGTTTTGCGCCCAGACACTGGAAGCGGGCTCACGTTGTAACATTGGGTGCAGCTCCGGAAGCACGATCGGTTGTTCTTGCGAGTCGGGGTTCATCAACCGACAGCGAAGCGACTATGCCGCCCTATCGGTTGACCATATTCCAGCGGTTGATAATGCCGGCCAGGACTATCGTATGGGATTTGCGGTGTTCCCACCCGAATATGTTGAGGATCCGGGCGCATCGGCTTACGTCGGCACAATGTTCCTCGATGTCCCGGCGGGCGCACAGGGAACATACACGGTAGGCTTCAAGGCGGATGAAACATTTCTATCAAACGAAAACAATCCGCCCCTCAATGACATCCCCATCGCACTCCGCACGCCGGTCAGAATCATCATCGGCGATCCTGTTGCGCCGGGGAGTCGTTACATCGCCTATGAACCTGGCAGACCAGGCGAGCAGACGGCCATTCAGGTATCGTTGAGTTCGATCTATCACCCCGGGCCTCCTGTGGCCGCCGGGGAAGATCGCAACTTCAGCGCGCTTCAGGGGTTCGTGCGATGGGCCGGACCGCCGAATACGTTTCCCGATACGGCTCCGGGGAGTACGTTTACGGCAGCTTCGCTTCAGTGTACGCCCCATTACAGGGACTGGGGATCACTGGGAGTCGTTGAGTTGTATGGTGATACGGTCATTCCCAGTTCGGTGTACATCATTCGCCAGGTCCCTACTATCTGCGAAGTAAGTCCCAACGATCCGGCATGTTTCGGCCCGGGGCAGTCAGTGCATACCGGGCAGTGGGGTGATGCGGCCGCTCCATTTGCGCGGAGCGATCAGGCTTCGCAGCCCGATGCCGTTGACCTGGCGGAGATCATCGACGCATTCAAGGGAGTGATCGACGCCACACCGAAAGCGTTGACGCAACTACGCGGCGCGACCCCGAATCCATCCGCCGCTGTCAATTTCATTGATGTGCGCCTGGCCGCCGATGCGGTCAGAGGGATGCCGTATCCCTATCCGGTTCCCCCGGCCTGCCCGTAGCCCGCACAAGGCTCGGAGCCTTTGCCATCTGAAACAATCCGCGGTCTTCATCCGGCGAAGTGAAAAGATATTGATGCTTGTACTGATCGCCGGAGCGGTGCACTTTTGCGCATTGGATATCCCAACTGGCGAGCGCACCGCAGGGAAGGAGCATAAGCTGCATGGGACCGAGTCGCTGCGAGGATCTCTTGCCAGCGTACTCAATGTTCAGCCGACAGAGTTCATCGTCGAGCCGACGAGCGAGAGAATCCTGTGCGTCGCGGCTTGCCTCGAGATAGAGCCTGTAGAATGGCGGCTGCGACCAGGCGGGAGCGACGACGAAGTTGGCGGTGGTGATTCCCAGGGCTTTGCCGGCGCGTTCCATTGCGGTGGTGACCTGCCATTCGGAGATTTTTTCGCCGGTCATGGAGCAGACCCGCGAGCCGCGATGGAGGAATTCCAACAGCGGTGTATGCCCTTCAAAACCCGCCACGCGCACGCAATCTCCAATGTCGTAACGATACAGGCCCGCCGAATTTGTGATGATGACGCGATACACGCCGCCGGTGTCAAGTTCGTGGCACTGATGAACGATCGCGGGAGTCTTGTCGCTGACTTCTGCAAATTCAAAAAATCCGGCGTCCAGATCCAGCAGGCCGGTGGAAGTTCCCCTGGAAAGACCGATGGAGACGCGGCCCTCTGTTGCGAGCAGGCCGATTTCGCGCACCGGTGTGTCGCCGAAATAGTGGGGAAATTCGCGGAGGTGAAGCGCGAGTGTGCCGCCGGTCCAGTTGGCCAGAAAGGCCAGCCGCCAGTAGTTCGCGGGGATCAGTGAGTTGGACTGCGATCGAAGGGATTCAAGCCGCTGCGCCGTTTGCGGATCGGGCGCCAGATGAGGCGCGAACAACGAGGCCAGCGAATCAGGAATGGGATTCGGGGGCGTGAGCGTTCCGTCGTGGATATCGCGAATGAGTTGATCGGCGTGGGCTGTTACCGAGCGGGCGAGCTCGAGCGGAGTGGCCGGGCTGGCCGTGACGATCCACGCCACATCGCGCGGCACGGCGAAGCGCATGATGGTGTAGTATCGCGATTCCGCATCCGCGATCTGCGCGACTTGCGGCGGCGCGGCGTAAAAGCGGCGGACGATGCGGGTTTGCATGCCTGCGAGAAGCCCGGAAATCGAACCGCACGGAACGCCGTGCGCAGTGTGCTCGATATCAAAGGGAGAACTCACTTGCAGAATCGGGCGCATGAATGCGGCGGGATGATCGAGCAGGGCCTTGCCGCCGAAGGCATTCCAACCGCGACGATAATCGCGGACGAATTGCGGCGTGACCGGGATGTATTTGGGACGGTCTGTGCTTCCGCTGGTCATGGCGAACATGAGGACGCGCTGTCCGGGGCCAAAGAGGGCGCGCTCGTGGCCATCCATGACTTCCTGAATACAGGGACGAAGTTGCTCGTACTCGCGGATGGGCACGGCGTTGCGGAAGTCGTCAACGGATCGAATTCGGGAGAATTGGTGCCGGCGTCCGAAATCACTTTGCGCGTTGTCTTTGATGCGTTCGAGGAGAACGCGTTCCTGGAGCTGGATCGCATTTTTGGCCTTCTGGAGAAGGCGTTGATATGTCCGCTGCGCGTTGGCGCGGGCGGCCAGGCCCAGGGCGGTGTCGATCAAGAAGTTTGACGGGCCAAAGTTGAGCATTGCTGCTGCGCAATTAAGGGTTTGGAGGCGCTTTCGTCAATTGTTGATTTCGCAGTCTATGAACCGATGCCCCGTTGGGGCATTTCGTGCGGGAGCGTAACAAACTTCGTGCCGCATTCGGGGCAGGTGCCGGTCGTGTTGCCTATGAGATTGTAGCCGCATTTCATGCATAGGCCGGGGCGGCGACGGTGGAAATCCTCTCAATCCTAGATGTTGATTTTTGACCCCTGCGGGGTCAAGGTGTGTAGCCACGGGTAGAGGTCGCCACGGCGACCGGAACCCGTGGATAAATGGTCAAATCGGCAAGAGGAGACGTGCGCAGGTATATTGAGAATCAAATCGAGCATCATCGCGGACGAGATTTCAAGAATGAATTGTTGGCCCTCTTGCGGGCGCACGAGATTGAGTTCGGCGAAAAGTACGTGTTCGATTGATTCCTCCGCCCCTCCGGGGCGGGAATTCTCAATGGAATCCCATATCCACGGGTTCCGCTACGCTCCACCCGTGGCTACACACCTTCGCCCCGTTGGGGCGAATCCGCTGGGCACGCCAGTTTCAAATCAGATTTCGTGCCGCATTCGGGGCATATGCCGGACAGATTTCCAGTCAGATCATAGTCGCACTTGGCGCATCGCCCAGTTCGCAAACGCTTCGCGCTGCGGCTTGTTCCAACTGCAGCAGAGATGGCAACTACTCCCGGAATCCACAAGGGAATGAGAATACGTCCGCCTGCGATTTCGAACGAGGGGAGCCATCGCGTTTCGGGGGGGCGAAGACGCATCCAGAACCATCCTCCCGCCGGGATGCTCGGTCCTGCAACGGCTATCCCGAAACATCCTCCGGATAGAGCTATCATGGCATTTGTACCCCAATATCCAAATTGCCAATGGCGCGTGCCGACAAAGGACGCAAATGACAAGATTGCAATGAGCAAATACGAGATGGGTTTCTTAAATCGCGCCCGCTTCACGTTTGCGTTCCGCATTCGGGGCAGACGCCGGTCGTGTTGCCCGCGAGATTGTAGCCGCATTTGAGGCATAGGCCGCGACGCATTCGGGATTTCTTTCGACGGGCCGGATATCGAATCAACCACAAGCTTGGCCAGATAGAAAAAATCATAGCCCAAGGAAGGAGTGGCGTGTCAATTTGCAGTTCGTAGATAAAGATGTGAAATGGTTTTCCAAGGCTTGTACCGTAGTAACCACAAGGTTGCTTGACCAAGGCCTTGAAACTTCCAAGTTCGAACTTTCCTAAGTCCGATGGATTCGCAGGTGCATCGTTCGGAATTGGATCTCTTGCCTTCTGAACCGTTGCTTCAAGGTAACCAGAACGCAGCTTAACTCGTTGGACGTAAAACCAGTCAGCCTCGGTGGGAATCGGACGGTATGTAAAGTATGGCCGCTTGTAACTGAAGATCCACGCAACAAGGAAGCAGCTTGCAATGAGAAATGAGCTGACTATGAGAATCCTTCGAAGGACTGAAAAGATTCCGAGCCTGCGCATGGCCTCTATCACATAATCACATCACTACATCGCCATATCCGCGCGAACTCAAGTTCGCGGCTCGCTAGTCCTCCGGGTCGAGGATTGCGAGGAAGGCTTCCTGGGGGATGGCGACGTTGCCGACGGTGCGCATGCGCTTCTTGCCTTCCTTCTGTTTCTCCAGCAGCTTGCGCTTGCGGGTGATGTCGCCGCCGTAGCACTTGGCGGTCACGTCCTTGCGGAAAGCCTTGATGGTCTCGCGGGCGATGACCTTGTTGCCGATCGCCGCCTGGAGCGGAATCTCGAACTGGTGGCGATCGATCTCTTTCTTGAGCCGCTCGATCAGCCGCCGCCCGCGATAGGCGGCCTTGTCGCGGTGTACGACGACCGACAAGGCATCGACCGGCGTGCCGTTGACGAGGATGTCCATCTTGACCATGTCGCCGGCTTCAAATCCTCTGAGGTGATAGTCGGCCGTGCCGTAGCCTTTAGTGCAGCTTTTCAGCTTGTCGTAGAAGTCGTAGATGATTTCGCATAGCGGCAGATCGTAGGTCATCATCACGCGCGTTGCGGATAGGTACTCCGTGCGGACCTGGCGGCCGCGACGCTCCATAGCCAATTGCATGACCACGCCAACGCAGTCCGAGGGAATGATGAGCTGGGCGGAGACGAACGGCTCGCGGATTTCCTCGATCGTGCTCATGTCCGGCAATTCACTGGGCGATTCGATCTTCTGGACGGTCCCATCCTTGAGCAGAATTTCGTAGGTCACCGTCGGGGCGGTCTGGACGACGGCCACGTTGCCTTCGCGCTCCAGCCGCTCCTGAATGATCCGCATGTGCAGCAGACCCAAAAATCCGCAGCGGAAGCCGATGCCCAGCGCATCAGAGCCCACAGTTGCATAGGTGTACGAGCTGTCGTTGAGCCAGAGCGCCTCCATGGCCTCGCGGAGCTGGTCGGTGGTGGTTCCCATGCCGGGGTAGAAATCGCAGTAGACCATCTGCTGCGGGGCCTTGTAGCCCGGCAGACGCTTATCGGTCGGGTCGAGCGTGTGGGTGATGGTGTCGCCGATGCTCACGTCGGCCAGCGTCTTGATGCCCGACACGAAGTAGCCGACCTCGCCGGCGCTGAGCGATTCGACGGGCGTGGGCTTGGGCATGTACTTGCCGACCTCGGCCACCAGGAACGAGCGGCCCATGGCCATCAGGTCGATCTTTTCGCCGCGCTTGAACGACCCTTCGAATACGCGCGTGTGGCAGATCACTCCGCGATGCACGTCCGGCTTGGCGTCGTAGATCAGCGCTTGCAGCTTCCCGCTTCGATCACCCTTTGGCGCTGGTATGCGCTCGATGATCGCCCGGAAAAGTTCGTCCATGCCCACGCCGGTTTTTCCGCTGGTGAAGATGGCCTTGGATGCGTCGAGACCCAAAATATGTTCGGCCTCCAGGGCGACGTCCTCCGGCTGTGCCGAGGGAAGATCGATCTTGTTGACCACGAGGATCATTTCCAGATCGTTTTCCATGGCCATGAAGGCGTTGGCGACGGTCTGGGCCTGCACGCCCTGCGACGCATCGACCAGCACGAGCACGCCCTCGCAGGCAGCGAGCGCCCGCGAGACTTCGTAATGGAAGTCCACGTGGCCGGGCGTGTCGATGAGGTTGAGCATGTAGGTTTTGCCGTCGAGCTTGTAGTTGACGCTGGCACGGTTGGCCTTGATGGTGATGCCCATCTCGCGCTCGAGTTCCATGTCGTCGAGCATCTGCTCGCGCAGGTCGCGCTTGGCGACGGCCCCGGTGTATTCCAGGATTCGGTCTGCGAGCGTGCTCTTGCCGTGGTCGATATGCGCCACGATGCTGAAATTGCGAATGAGACTTTGATCCGACATAACGAATTCCCTCTCCCTTTGGGAGAGAGCAAGGTGAGGGCTTCACCTCTGAATCCACACCGAAAGCGACGGCCTTTACCGTCTCTACCGTCCAATTACCAAGCCCCGCATTGTAGATTGTCGGTTTGCGATTGTCGATTTTCGCTTGGAATGCCTGTCGGGAATCCGATAGAATAGGAGCATGAGCGAGATCGTGTTCGTAGTGGAACAAGACCCCGATGGGGGTTACACAGCCAAGGCGCTCGGCGAAAGCATCTTCACGCAGGCCGACGATATGCCATCGCTGCGTGAGATGGTGCGCGATGCCGTTCGGTGCCATTTTCCTGATGCGAACAAGCGCCCCAAGATGATCCGGCTTCACTATGTCTCCGATGACGTGATTGCTGCATGAAGCTGCCGCGTGACCTATCCGGCTAGGAGTTCGCCGCCGCCTTGTCGCGACTGGGGTACGAAATCAATCATCAGACAGGCAGTCACATCCGCTTGACTACGAAGCGTAATGGGGAACATCATATCACCGTGCCGAATCACCCGGCGATCAAAGTCGGTACTCTGTCCGCGATCTTCCGATCCCTTGCTGACCATCACAAGTTGGAGCGAGACGAACTGATGATGTTGCTTTTCGTTTAGAACCTATCCCAAAACCGTGCGAGCCGCGAACTTCAGTTCGCTCGACCCACAATGAATCACCCGTCGCTTGCGCTCCGGGTTCGGATACCAAGCCCCGCATTGTAGATGGCAGGCTTGCGATTGTCGATTTTACCGTTTGGGGAGATTGGTGCTTTGACGGAGCAATGTGGCCCATTGTTTTTCCAGCCGAATGATCTGCTTGCGGAGATTCTCGTCCTGGCCGGTGTAGCGGCGGGAGGAGCGGGCCAGCGCAACAAACCATTGGACCACACCGGAAAGGTCATTGAGGTCGACGTACTCCGGACCCAGCTTTTTGCGTTTGGCGTCCACGTTGTGGTAATTGCCCAAGGCCACGCACAGGCCTGTCGCTTCGTAGCCGAGCGTGCAATAGGCAGACGATTCGCACGTGCCGCCGTCCATGAGCTTACGCTGGAATTTGAAGGATTTTTCCTTCGCGGCGAGGTCCTTTGCAACCACGTGACAATGTGCGGTCACGGCATGGGTGAAGGTGCTGGCCTTATCGCCCACGCGAAGGATGGGGCCGTCGCCGATTTTGGCGAAGGGGCGCTCGGAACTGGTCTCCATGGCGACCACGAAGCATTTGCGAGGAATGGTTCCGGCCCGGGCGGCGGCGATGGCTCCGATAAAGCCGACTTCCTCCGCTCGCGTGAACAGGAAATAGGCATCACAAGGCTTGCCCGCGCGAACCAGCTCGTCGATTGCGCAGAGCATTGCGGCCGCACCGGCGAGGTCGTCGCAGCCGCGCGCAAAAATTCTTGAACCTCGAATGACAGGATCGGGGAAGTCCCACATTCCAATCGTGCCGGACGGGATCCCTTCGCGCACTTCGATGATGGCGGTATCGACTCGTTCGACTCCTTCGCGCTTTTTGGTTTTGATCGATTTGATGCGTCCTTTGACCCAACGAATAGATTTCTTCTTGTTGCCTTGCTGCCTCGTTGCCTGGTTGCCTTCACACGCAAACCGCACTTGCGCTCCGACAAAATACTCCTTGGGCACCCCTCCGCGCCAGAAGGCGCGAACGTGCGTAGAGTCGATCATGCGATCGACGACGAAGCCGGGATGGTCGAGGTGGGCGGTAATGCAAACCGGCCGGGCTACCTTGGCCGAACCGATGCGTACCCGCACCAGCAAGTTTCCGACCTGATCGCGTGAGGCCGACACCCCTTTGCGGGCGGAACAGAACTGCTCGAGGTATCCAAGAACCATTTGCTCGGCGAATGGGGCAGTTGGGATAGAAAGTACTTCCCGCAGAATCGACAGCTGCGATGGCGGCCAGCCCGGCGCACTGGCCCGGAGAATTCTCTCGCCTGGCACTTTTGTTTTTCTGGTATGTCTGCTCATTGCTCTGAAACCTCACCAACAGGGTAACACCCTCATCGAGTTCAGCCAAAACCGTCACATGCAGACCAAAATTTCTGGAAATGAGTCTGTTGTTAAATCCGTGAAATGTGTTTTAAGGATCGGCCACGCCGTGACTTGTGTTATCAACAAAATAACATACAATATGTAGTGGTTTTTTCGTTGACAGCCGATATTTTAGGGGTAGTCTAACGAAATCGGCATCAACGCATTTGAAATGGGTCCGGTAATGGCGACTGGCTTCACATGCAATGCGGAAATGGCCCAGATTTGGGTGGTTGGCATCCCCCGGATGCGTAGTCCGCATCCAATTGTCTGCGAATAATTAGAGTGCTTAGGGTTTTATCCGGCGTTTTTGACGCCGGTGGAGGCGTGTCGTTGTCATGGCGGAATTAATGGTGAAGGATCGCGGCTTGAACATTTCCAACGAAACCAAGCAAACAACCCTCGCATCTGACCTGGGCTTTGCGGAGAACGCACTTCGGGTTCTTCAGGCTCGCTACCTGAAGAAGGACGAGGATGGCCGGCGAACGGAGACGCCGGAAGAGCTTTTTCGGCGGGTTGCTAAAGCGGTTGCCGAGGCCGAGAAGAACTACAGCTCCGATCCCCAGGTTCAGAGCGAGTGGGAGGAGAAATTCTACTCGCTCATGGTGTCGCGGCGGTACATGCCCAACAGCCCCACGCTGATGAATGCGGGGCGCGAGATGGGCATGCTAAGCGCGTGCTTCGTGCTGCCGGTCCGCGACAGCATCGGCGAGATTTTCGACTCCATCAAGCACACGGCCCTGATCCAGAAGGCCGGCGGAGGAACCGGCTTCGCGTTTGACGAGCTTCGCCCCACCGGCGATTTCATCAACAGCAGCGGCGGCACAACGAGCGGACCGATTTCGTTCTGGCGGGCCTTCAGCGAAGCGACCAACGCGATCCAGCAAGGCGCGTTCCGGCGCGGGGCCAACATGGGCATGATGTACATCCATCACCCGGATATTTTGAAGTTCCTGCACGCCAAGGAAGACCTTACGCAGTTCACGAACTACAACATCTCGGTCAAGGTGCCCGATGCGTGGATGGAAGCGTTTGAGCGCGAGCCGCATGCACCACATGTGGTAAGGAATCCGCGAACCGGACGCACGTATCTCCTGCCCAAGGCGCTGGTGATCTGGGAGTATGACATCAAGTCGCTGGTGGAAATCAAGGAAGGCCAGCCGCTGCCGCAGGGCGAATTCTACACCTGTGCGGATATCTGGAACATCATCATCAAAAACGCGCACAAGACCGGCGAGCCGGGCGTTGTATTCATGGACCGCATCAATGAAGTGAACCCGACTCCGCACATTGGCCGGATGGAGGCAACGAATCCGTGCGGCGAGCAGCCGTTGTTGCCCTATGAGGCCTGCAACCTGGGCAGCATCAATCTCGCGGAATTTGTGATCGAGTCCCCCGTGCAGACGAACTCCAGAGGAGGAGCTTCGCGCTTGGGCGCCACGGTCGATTGGGACGGTCTGCGGGAGTGCGTACATGAGAGCACTCGATACCTGGACAACATCATTGACGTGAACAAGTACCCGCTGAAGGAAATCACCGACATGTGCCACGCCAATCGCAAGATTGGTCTGGGAATCATGGGATTTGCCGATGCGCTCTACAAGCTTGGCGTCGCCTACAACAGCGACGAGGGCGTGGAGTGGGGCGAGAAGTTCATGCAGTTCGTGGACGAAGAATCTCACAATTACAGCGAAAAACTGGCGAAAGAGCGCGGCTGCTTCCCGAACTGGAAGGGCAGCACCTACGACACGAAATTCAAGCGGCCCATGCGCAACGCCACGTGTACGACAGTGGCGCCCACCGGCACGATCAGCATTATTGCGGGCTGCTCAGGCGGCGTGGAGCCCATGTACAGCCTGGCCTTTTTCCGCAACGTGCTTCGCGGACAGGCGGAAGGCAAGATGCCCATGGTCGAGACGAATCCGATTTTTGAAGAAGTGGCCAAGGCGGCCGGATTTTATAGCGAGGGTTTGATGGAGCGGATTGCCACGGAAGGCACCCTCGCTAATTGCGCGGAAGTTCCCGACGAAGTAAAGCGCGTGTTCGTTTGTGCGCATGATATTTCGCCGGAGTGGCACATGCAGATGCAGGCCGCCTTCCAGCGACATTGTGACGCCTCGATCTCCAAGACCATCAACTTCCCGGAGAGTGCGGTCGTAGAAGACGTGGACAAGATCTATCGCATGGCCTACGGGCTGCGCTGCAAGGGAGTGACGGTCTATCGCAACGGCTGCCGCAAGCATCAGCCAATGGCGCTCAAGAGCAGCGACAAGATTCACGAAGGGACGAAAGAAGCCGGGCCTGTGGCATACAAGCCTCTCGAACCGGCGACATTGCCGGAAATCACGAGCGGCATCCGCGTACGCCAGCTGACGCCCTTCGGCAACATGCACATCAACATCACGGTAGACCCCAAGACCGAGCGCGAGATGGAAGTGTTCGCTCAACTTGGAAAGGGCGGCGATCTGGCCAACAGCGATCTTGAAGCTATTTGTCGTATGATCAGTCTGTGGCTGCGTTCGGGCGGCGGCGTTGATCACGTCATCAATCAATTGGTTTCGATTGGCTCAAGTCTCCAAGTTTCAACCAAAGATGGAAAGATCATGAGTCTGGGCGATGGCCTGGCGCGCGGCCTGCAAAAATATGTGCGAGCCAAGAAAGATTTCGGTCTGCGCGGTCTACTAATGGGCGAGGTGGACATCGATGCCTTGCCGGCGAATCCGACAGTCAAGACCAATGGCAATGGCCACGGAAACGGGAATGGCAATGGAAACGGCCACAAGACTCCCCGAACCCAAGCGGCCTTGCCGCCCGGACGGTACGACGGAATGCAATGGCAGCAGACGCAGTTCAAGGTTCGTTGCCCAGACTGCCAGGGAGAGCTTCGGTTCACCGAAGGGTGCATGACTTGTGAAGCCTGCGGGTTTTCCAAGTGTTAAGTTGTGAAAAGTCCGGGAAAAAGTTGGCTCAGGGCGTGACTTTTAGCAAAAAATAGCTATAATAATTCCTTGACGTAGCAAAGCCGACCGATACATTGTGTCGATAGATTCGGTGAAAAGGTTACATACGCGTGAATAAGTTTCCGAAACCGGAAAGCCCAGTCGTGCGTATGATAGAAGGAATCATAAAGGGGACGGCCGGAAGGCCCATATTGAAGTAAAAAGGCTTCTTTCCCCTCCGGAAAGCACCGTTTCGCCTTCGGGTGAGCGGTGCTTTCTTTTTTGAACCAACCATTTTGTTTGAATCGCGCCCGCGTGCCCACCGGACGTCGGAATTCCGAAACTGGGCCACCTTCCCCTACCCGAAATTCCGACCCCGCAAACGACTCACAAGGGCTGATGGTCTTGCGGACCGATGGCCGGGCGATATACTTGCTTGGCTCAGGCAAGGCTAAAACCATCGGTTGAGGCTTGAAACCCAGGCTGGATGCCACCTTTCAGGTAGATTCAGCTTTTTTATCGGGATGGGAACCCCAAGAAACCGCGAGCTCGCGCGAACGGTAGTTCGCGGCTCGATTACCGGAGTGATTCATGGCCGTACGCATTAAGCTCAAGAGATTCGGCAGGCGACATCAGCCTCACTATCGTTTGACCGCAGTCGATCATCGAAAGGACCGCAACAGCGACGTGATCGAAGAGCTTGGGGTCTACGACCCAATCAATCGCAAGGAAGATCAGCAGGTCATACTCAAGCGCGAGCGGATCGAATACTGGCTGGGCGTCGGAGCCCAGCCGACCAACACGGTCCGACGCATTTTGGAAAAGAATGGTCTGGCTCGACCGAAGGCAGAAAAGAAGTCGGCCGCTCCCAAGGCTGCGGCTTCGCGAGGACGATAGGCCAGGCCCGCGTTGACCCGCGGGACAAGATATGCGGATCGACGTTCTGACACTTTTTCCGGAAGTGTTTGAACCGTTCCTGCGAACGAGCATAGTGGGCCGGGCCGTTGAGCAAGGGCTCGTCTCGGTTCGCTGCACAAACATACGCGACTTCGCATCGGGCCGGCATAAGTCGGTCGATGATCGACCCTTCGGCGGGGGACCGGGAATGGTGTTGATGTGCCAGCCGGTCTTCGACGCGGTGGAGTCCATTGAGGCGGGTGAAACAGCCGGACCGCTTCGCGTGATGTTAAGTCCGCAAGGCGAGCAACTCACGCAATCGACGGTGTGCGAGCTTGCTGGTGCGGCGTGGATCGTACTGATTTGCGGGCACTACGAAGGATTCGACGAGCGAATCCGGGTTGGGCTGGCGGCCCGTGAAATTTCGATCGGCGACTATGTGCTGTCCGGCGGGGAGCCGGCCGCGATGGTGCTGATGGATGCGATCGTACGGCTTTTGCCCGGTGCGCTGGGTGACGAAGCATCTCCGGTGGATGAGTCGTTTTCAGCAGGATTGCTGGAATATCCTCAGTATACGCGACCGCGTGAATTTCGCGGGATGAGCGTGCCGGAGATTCTGATTTCGGGTGATCACGCAAAGATTGCGGCGTGGCGCCGGGAACAGTCGCAGGAACGGACGCGAGATCGCCGGCCTGATTTGCTTGGGCCGAGTTGAACGCAAAGTGCCACAGCTCTGTGATCTGTGGAAAGGACACAAAAGCCGCTGCTGAAACAGCAGTGGTGCAACAACAAAGAAGCCCGCCCCCGCGTGGCAGGCGGAAATGAAAGCCCGGAAGTATTTGGCGGGCGCAAGGAGTACCGATCATGGGACAACATGCATTACTCGATCTGGTTGAAAAGCAACATCTCAAGCCGGAAGTGCCGGAATTTCATATCGGCGACTCGGTGGACGTTCACACCCGCATCGTGGAAGGCGACAAGGAGCGCATCCAGGTTTTTTCGGGCGTGGTGATTGGCCGCCGGTCGCGCGGGATCAATGAATCGTTTGCGGTCCGCCGCCTGGTGGGCAATGAGGGCGTCGAGCGCACGTTTCTGATTCACTCTCCCAACGTGGTGGACGTCAAGGTCAAGCGGCGCGGCCGCGTTCGCCGGGCCAAGCTCTACTATCTGCGTGAGCGCCTGGGCAAGGCTCGCAAACTACGTGAACTTCGCGTCGGTCATAAGAAGGCTACGCCATCGCAGCAGCAGGAACTCGCGGGCGCAGGCGTCTAGCCAAACCGATCCACGCCATTCGACAGGCCGGCAGGGCGAGCGAGAGGCAAATGCCTTTCTGCGCGCCAAGGGCCACCGCATCATTGCGCATAATTACCATTCCCCGGTGGGTGAAGTGGATTTGATTACGACCGAGGGTGCGACGATGGTTTTCGTCGAGGTCAAGTCACGAACCGACGAATCGGGAAAAGACGCCGATCGTGTCGTTACTTCCACACAGCGCGATCGCCTGATTCGAGCAGCCCGGTTTTTCGTTCGCCGCGCCGATCCTCACAACCGGCCCATCCGCTTTGACGTGGTAACGGTTTACTTTCCACCGGAAGGGAAGGCCGTCGTCGAGCATTTCGAAAATGCGTTTGTTCCCTAATGTTCTGCCAGGCCACGACCTTCAATTTGTCGGGGCGTGCGGTGACGGCGGATTTCGAGAACACCCGGCACGTTCACGAATTCCAGAAGAATGGCACGATGCTGTTGATGAAAATGGCAGTATTGGACATCCGCGACCTCCCAATCGCCTTCGGTTGAAACCTCCCATCTCGAATCCGGAATGCGAAACTCATCCATGACGCGGAGCAAGCGAACGCGCGTCTTGCCATTGTCCGGTTGATAGACGATCTGCACACGCGTGAATTGGCAGGCACCGACGATCCAATCCTCCACCCGTTGCTCAAGAACCAAAAGCCCGACAACCAGCAGCGTCAGCACCAATCCGGCGGCTCCATAACCACCGCCCACCAGGACGCCAATTGCCGCAGATGTCCAGATGGTCGCACCTGTCGTCAGGCCGATGATGGTCCCGCGGTACTGCAGAATCGCTCCAGCTCCCAGAAAGCCCACGCCGGTGACGACCTGCGCGGCGATGCGCGTGCGATCGGCCCACTGTCCGGCAATCAGGATGGAAGCGAGAGTGAAAAGCGTACTCCCGACACAGATGAGCGTGATGGTCCGCAGTCCGGCGGGCTTTTGCTTGGTTTCTCGCTCGGCGCCGATGAGCAGTCCGCACGCGACCGAGCAGAGCACGAGAATGATTCCGCTCCAATGCGGCGAGAAAATCTCGTGCAGATCCCCCGTGTAGGGCCAAACCTCGTCGAGCAAGTTGAACAGCGTTTTCATGGGCTGCGGACCGGGAAACATTCACTCCGCGACAACGCGGGAGGCCAGAATTGCTATCGGCGGAGAGACTGCTCAGTCTTAACGGGGTCCGGTAAGTTGCACGGTAGGAGCGAGCTGCTCGTTAACGGGGCGAGAGTGATGCCCGGCTTCGGGACGATGGTAGGACACTGACCAAGGCTCGCCTTCGACGCCCCAGCTTGATTCCGTGCGCACAATCCGCCTGTAGAGCGTGTCGCGTTCAACGGGAATGCAGCCGGCCTCTACGATCAACCGCTTGAGGCGATCCACCGTAAGTTCCTGGTGGGTCGTGCCCTCGCCCTCTCTCTTGGTGATGTCGTAATAAACAACCGTTCCGTCGATGTCATCGACTCCCCAGTTGAGCGAGACCTGGGCGAGCTTGGGCGTCTGCATGATCCAGAAGGCTTTGATGTGCGGAATGTTTGGGCACATAAGACGCGAGATCGCGAGCGTGCGGAGGTCGTCGAGACCGCTGGGGCCGGGCAGGTGCGAAAGCTCGCTGCTGTCGGGAATAAAGGAGAGCGGGATGATGCAGTTGAAGTGGGCGGCCCGCGAACGAAGGCTTTCCGCCTGATGTTCGCGCAATTTGCCCAGATGGGTGATGCGTTCCGCAGGCGACTCGACATGACCGTAGAGCATGGTTGCGTTGGTGAAAATTCCGAGTTCGTGGGCGGTGCGATGCACTTCGAACCACTCGGCCTCGCCCACCTTGGTCTTGAAGGCTTCGTCGTGGACGCGGTCGTCAAAGATTTCGGCGCCGCCGCCGGGCATGCTGCCCAGTCCGGCCTCGCGCAATTTCGTCAGCACTTCGGCAATGGAGAGTCGGGGCCTGGCGATTCGCGTAAAGTGAATGATTTCGATGGCGGTGAACGCCTTGATGTGCAAGTGCGGGCAGGCCTCGCGGATGGCGGAGCACATGTTGAGGTAGTAGTCGAATGGGAGCCTGGGATGGAGACCGCCGACGATGTGAACCTCAGTTGCTCCCTGGGCGTAGGCTTGGCCGGCCCGGGCCACCATTTCGTCCACACTTAATTCGTACGCATCTTCCGCAGGCGATTCTTTGGCATACGGGCGGTAAAACGAACAGAATTTGCAACGCAGCACGCAGTAATTGGAATAGTTGATGTGCCGGTTGATATTGTAGTAGGCGTTTCGCCCGTGCAAATGCCGCCGGAGCGAATTGGCCTTTTCGCCAAGCGTAAAGATGTCGGGCGACTGGTAGAGAGATAAGGCCTCGTCTCTATTTAGCTGCCCTGCTTCCCCTTCCGCTGCTGCACACAATGCCATGCAGCTGATTATAGAGCCGTCATTATGGCCGGGGAAATTGGCGAATTTTCAAAAGTTTTGGACTGTCCGGCGAAACGACTGCTTCCGTTGTGGTTGGTTTGAATCGAATAACCAGTGCCTACTCAGAATCAAATTTCTTTACGCAGCGTCTGCGCTCGATCGGGGCCAACGCCAATGAGGGAAACCGGTGTGCCGAGGAGCGATTCGATGCGTTCGACATAGGCGCGTGCGTCAGGCGGCAGGTCGGCGTAATGGCGGACGGAGCCGAGGTCTCCGGACCAGCCAGGGGAGAATTCGATGACCGGGCTGCATTTTTCCAGCACTTCGGCACTGGCCGGTGGGGAGCTTAACGTTTGGGCGCCACACCGGTAGGCAGTACAGACTCCGACTCGCTCGAAGCCACTGAGAGTGTCGAGATGCAACAGTGCCACCTCGGTAACGCCGCTTACGCGGGCGGCATATCGACCGGCCACCGCGTCAAACCATCCACAGCGCCTCGGTCGGCCTGTCGTCGTGCCATATTCATGCCCTCGCTCGCGGATTTGGTTTCCCACAGCGTCCTTGAGTTCGCTGACAAACGGTCCGCCGCCCACCCGCGTGGCGTAGGCCTTGGTCACGCCGATCATCCGCGAAATGTACGAAGGCGGTACGCCCGCTCCTGGGCCGATGCCGTGCGGACCTGTGCTGCTTGAAGTCACATAGGGATAGGTCCCGTGATCCACGTCGAGCAGAACGCCGTTGGCTCCCTCAAAAAGCACGGTCTTGCCGTTGTCTATTGCGTCATTAAGCAATGTCGTGGTGTCCGCGATCAACGGGCCAAGCCGTTCGCGGGCTTTTGTCAGATCGCCGAGCACGGCCTCGGCACCGAGTCCAGCGTCGGCGCCGTACATGGCCTTTAGTGCCAATTGCCGCGAGGTGACGATTCGTCGCACGCGGTCGTGCAAATTTGATTCGTGCAGGAGGTCTGCGAAGCGGACTGCGGAAGTCCGCCGCATCTTGTCGGCGTAGCATGGTCCGATGCCGCGCGCAGTTGTACCAATCTTGCCGCCATCGCCGGCGGCCTGTTCGCTGAGCTGGTCCTCGATCTTGTGGTAGGCCAGTACCAGGCATGCGCGGTCGCTGATGCGCAATCGCGATGACACATCGATCCCGCGGGCCTTCAGCGCATCGATCTCCGCAATCAGTGAAATCGGATCCACCACGACGCCGGGCCCGATCACACCCACGACTTGCTCATGCAGCACGCCGGTAGGCAGGAGGTGAAGCGCAAATTTTTCGGAGCCGACGTGCACGGTGTGGCCTGCGTTGGCCCCGCCGTTAAAGCGGACCACATAATCGAAGTCCGCGCAGAGCATATCAACGATTTTGCCCTTGCCCTCGTCGCCCCAGCTCAGGCCAAAGACGCAGGTGTGTTTTGATCGGTTTCGACTCATTGTTTGCGGTTTTGGCCGCCCCAAGATGGCGTATGCAGAAAAAAAGGCCCGACCGCGGGCCTCGACATAAGTTACGCCTTTTCGGCACGTTATCGGCGGTCAAAAGCATTGTCAACGTCTGTGATATCTATAAAATAGACCGGCGTTATCTCTATTTTCGTTAATTTTAATTGACATACCAAAGTATTTATATTAAATAAGCAAACAAGTAAGCTATCGAACCATTTTAGGAGACTACCCGATGACGGCACCGTTTGACCCGAACGTACTTCGCAACTTCCTGGTGATTCCCTATGACGAACTCGAGGAGATGAACCTTGAGGCCAAGCGGCAGCGGCAGGAGCGGGTTGATCGTGGGACGATTGAGGATTCGCGGCGGAAGTATTTGACCGAAGAAAAGCGGATCAAGGCCGTCACGGTTTGCTTCAGCGATCTGGAAGGCCGCTTCCACATGCTCGACTACGACAAGAAGTTCCTGCTCAAGTCGGCGGACAACCTCACCTTTGACGGCTCGTCCATTCGAGGGTTTTCTGAAATCGCGGAGTCAGACCTGAAAATCGCCATCGACTGGCCGGCGTTTTACTGGCTGCCTGCGGACATTTTTGGGCCGGGCAAGGTGATCGTCTTTGGGGAGGTTCAGGACAAGGATGGCAGCGCGTACAAATGCGACTTCCGTTCGCGTTTGCGAATCTTCACGGAGGAACTCTATCGCAACGAACACATGGTGATGCACGTAGCGCCGGAGATCGAAGGGTTCCTCTTCAAGGGAGTCGATGCCGAGCGGCGCTACTTCGAAACCGGTCATTTCGATTTTGTGTCGACCGGCGGGTACTACCACTCGCTCCCCCAGGACCCGCTGCGGCAGTTCATTGACCGTTCGGCGGAGGCGCATCGGGCGCTGGGGCTGTCAAACGAAAAGGACCATCCGGAGGTCGCGCCGTCGCAGTTCGAGATGAACTTCAGCTATTGCGACGCGATGATCGCTGCCGACCAGATTCACCTGTACAAGCTGATCTGCCGACAGGTGGCCGCGAGCATGGGGTTGACTGCCTCGTTCCTGCCCAAGCCGGTAACGGGCGTCAACGGAAGCGGAATGCACTGCAACATTTCGCTCAACCGCAACGGCAAGAATCTATTCTACGAAAAGAGCGGTCAGGACGGCATCAGCGAGTTTGCCTGGAGTGTGGTGGATCGCATTCTCAACAACGCGACCGACATTTGCCTGGTGCTGAACCCGAGCGTGAACGCCTATCGGCGTCTCGATCCTCACTTTGAGGCCCCGAATCAGATCAAGGCATCGGCCACGAATCGGGCAGCCATGATTCGGATTCCGCTGGGCAATGAACGATCGGCGCGAATTGAATTCCGCTCGGTCTCGCCGGACACGAATCCGTATCTGCTGTTTTACACCCTCCTTCGCACCGGCCTGCAGGGCGACCTGCCCGATTCCGGCGGCGACGCGGAAGGCAAGCGCTATCGCACGCGATTCCTGCCGGATAACACATACGACGCAATCCGACTCTTCAAGGCCAGCCGCCTCGCAGTGGAGTTGCTCGGCGAAGAATCACACTCGAAGTACGTCGAACTTAAACAGCGAGCAGCTGACCGCTGCCCCAAGGACCTTGGCACGCGTGTCAAACGCCAGGAGGTCATGTTCCACCACGAAATAACGAATCAGTTCCTCTGGAGCCAGTTTTAGGAGAGGCAACAAGGCCAAGAGGCAGATACGATCAGGGCAGCCATTACTTCCAGAGATTGAGGGGCGCGGTCTTACGAAGTTTGCAAGGCCGTTGCTCATTCCGGGGCGGCTGCGCCAGACTAAGCAACCATCATCAATGTGTGCGGGGCAGACAAACGCAAACGGTCGTGCCTTTGCCTGGTTCACTGTCCATGCGAATCGTGCCACCGTGCCCGACCACAATTCCATGAACGATGCTCAGCCCCAGCCCCGTGCCGCCTGACCTTTGACGCGTGGTAAAGAACGGGTCAAAGATTCTGGCCTTGAGTTCGTCGGGGATTCCGCGGCCGTCGTCGGTGACGGTGACGCGCACAAAATCAGGATCGATCGCAGTCTGAACGTTCACATGAGCTCCCCGATCCTTCGATTCGATCGCATTTCGAATCAAATTGACGAACACCTGATCGAGTTCCGCCAAGCGGCCCGGAATTTGAACGTCGGAATCCCTGAATACAACGTCCACCGTCGCCTGGCGCTCCATTGCGTAGCCACGGGTGAGTTGATAAGCGGCTTCCACGACCTGATGCAGGCTGACCTGTTGTTCCTGTGACTCAATCCGCCTGCCAAACTGCAACACACCGCGGACGATTCGCGCGCAGCGATCCGTGTTCGCGGTGATGTCGTCGAGGAGGCCCTGCGCTTGCCTGGTTTTCCCCTGATTCAATGCATTCCTTGCGCACTCTGCGGAAAGTTGAATTCCGGTGATGGGATTGTTGATTTCGTGGGCGATTCCCGCAGCGAGCGTTCCCAGCGAGACCAGGCGCTCCGTATGCCGCATCATTTCCTCGTCGTGATAGCGCTGAATGGCAATGGCCGCAAGGCTCGCCGCCTGTTCAATGAGTTGCACTTCTCCTTTTGTCGGCCCTCGAGGCTCACGGTAGTACATGGCAAAGGTGCCCAGCAGTTGATCTGAGGAGGAAAGAATCGGCTGAGACCAGCAGGCTCGTTTGCCAATCATGGCGGCGAGATCGAGATAGTCGGCCCAAAGCGGGTCGGTTTGAATATCGGTAACGACAACCCGGGATCGTCGATACGCAGCCGTTCCGCATGAGCCGGCCCTGGGCCCGGCCGAGGCGCCGTCAATCGCACGATTGTATTCGCCCGGAAGGCTTGGCGCAGCGCCGTGGTGCAACGTCTGAGTGGCTGGATCGTACCGGAGAATGGAGCACACCATTTCCGAATTCTGACTTTCGAGGAGGCGAACGATTTGTTCGAGCGTTTCTTCGCGGGGTTTGCGCTTGGCCAGCGAATCCAGAATCTGCGTTTGCCCTATTTGAAACAGCTCAAGTTGCTTTCGCTGCGAAATATCGAACCAGCTTCCGACCAGACTGACAATTTCCGAATGCTCATCACGCAACACCGAAACTTCGTCATGCAGCCACAAATACTCTCCATCAATTCTGCGAAAACGATACTCGTAGGTCATTGCGTTTTCGACGCCGATGTTTGCGAGGCGGTCAAGAATTGACTGCCTGTCGTGTTCATGGATCCGCTTGGTCCAGAAGAATGGATCGGCGTAAAAATCCTCCGGTGCATAGCCCATCAACGGCCGGACGTTGTCACTCACGAACGTGGTTGGATAGGTCGGCCCGGGGCCGCACTCGTAAAGTACGTTTGGCAGTCGGGCAAAGAACTCCCGCAATGCTGGAAACTTGGGCTGTTCCGGCGTTCTAAGGCTTGGCCGGGTGCTTTGAATTGTCTGCGATTTCTTCATGATCGAATCGCCCTGGGATTGGTTCAACCCGCTGACACCAAGTCCCTCTTCCTATTATCTCACAGGACAAGGCAAATGTGAACAAAAAATGTGGAATAACTGTCAATTCTCGGGTATCCAAGCAGCTGGTCCCATGGAAATGCCATCCCGGTCAAGTTGTGCGTTCCGTCGACCCCCCGCACAATGCTCGCCTCTACCGGCAAGGAACTGAAATTGGCCATTAGCGACCTTCGCAGCTTTATTGGGCTTCTCGACCAGCGTGGGCAACTTCGCCGCGTGAAGGCCGAGGTTGATCCGATCCTGGAGATTTCGGCCATCGCCGACCGGGTCAGCAAGTTGCCGGCGGCAGGGCCTTCTGCACCGCCCCAGACTGATCCCGTACATGGCCGGCAAGGCGGGCACGCACTCTTATTTGAAAACGTCAAAGGCCACGACATTCCGGTGGCGATCAACGTATTCGGCAGTTATGAGCGGATGCGACTGGCCCTTGGGGTCGAAACCTTCGAGCAACTTGCCACTCGAGTGCAAGAATTAGTCAAACCCGAAATACCGACGACGCTACTGGAAAAGATGAAGAAGCTGCCTCAGCTCGCCAAACTGGCGAGCTTTGGGCCGAAGGTCGTCAAGCGTGGCCTGTGCCAGGAAGTCGTTCATACGGACGGCGCTAACCTTTTGTCGCTGCCCATCATTCAATGCTGGCCGCACGACGGCGAGGCGGGATATGGGGGCAAACCCAAGGAATTGTCGATTGACGATTGTCGATTGTCGATTGAAAACAATGCGGCGAAGTCGAAAATCTCAAATCACAAATCGCGAATCGACCATCAAACCGGGACTGGCCGTTACATCACATTTGCCGGGATTTACACCAAGGACCCCGATTCGGGCGAGCGAAACGTGGGGATGTATCGCGTACAGGTGTACGGGGAGAAACTGGCGGCGATGCACTGGCACATGCATCACGACGGGGCGCGGCACTTCCGGAAATATCAGTCGCGCGGAGCCAAAATGCCGCTGGCCATCGTGCTCGGCGGCGAACCGGTGTTGCCCTACGCGGCGACATGTCCGCTGCCCCCGGACGTGAGCGAATTGCTGTTTGCCGGCTTCCTCAATGACGGCGGCATTGAATTGTGTCCTTGCAAGTCGATCGAAATGGAAGTGCCGGTCAATGCGGAAATCGTGATTGAGGGGTATGTCGATCCGGAAGAAATGCTGATCGAAGGTCCGTTTGGCGACCACACAGGATTTTATTCACTGGCTGACCGCTACCCGGCGTTTCACGTCACGGCGATCACGCACCGCCGCGATCCGATTTATCCGACAACGATCGTCGGCCCCCCGCCACAGGAAGACTACTACCTTGGCAAGGCCACCGAGCGCATCTTTCTCCCGCTGCTTCGGATGCTGATTCCGGACATTGTCGATTACTCCCTGCCGCGCTTCGGGGCGTTCCACAACGCCGTTTTTGTATCGATCCGCAAGGATTATCCGATGCAGGCCCGGAAAGTGATGAGCAGCATCTGGGGTGCGGGGCAGATGATGTTTTCCAAGATGATCGTCGTGGTAGACGACCACGTGAATGTACATGACGAGCAGGACGTGCTGTTTCACATGGGGGCAAACGTCGATTGGCGTCGGGACACGGTCATCGTGGACGGCCCCTGCGACATCCTTGACCATGCGACGCCGTACTACGGTACCGGCGCGAAAATCGGCATTGACGCCACCCGCAAGATCGCCGGGGAAGGCATGGTTCGCGACTGGCCCGACGAACTCAAAATGTCGCAGGAAACCCTCGAGCTCATATCCCGCCGCTGGACCGAATACGGCCTATAGGCACGATTGCGTCCCAGACCCAATTTCCACCCCCAAGTGGTGCTTTGCAATGGCCCTCGCGTATGGCGATTGGCTTGTTGTTAACCTAGAATCGCGGAAGCTAAAGGGGCCTTAGGGCCGAAAAAGGGAGTAGGGATTCATCGTGCAATTTGCTTCAACCAGGATGGTGAAATGATGCAAACCATGGACGGTTCATTTCGAGCAAGACGCAGTTCCATCGCGGCAGTCGCTGGTCTTTCGCTGCTTGCAACACTGGCCTCAACGGGATGTCAAGGCAGCCGTTGGGGTATGTTTGGCAAACCCTATGGGCAGGAGCAAATCCGGGCCATCTGGGTGACTCGCTGGGATTACAAGTCGGCTTCGGACATCTCCAAAGTGATGGATAACTGCAAGGCGGCCGGTTTCAACACGGTGCTATTTCAGGTTCGCGGGGCGGGAACGGTCACGTATCGCTCCAAGATCGAACCCTGGGCCGAGGAATTCGGGGGACGCGATCCGGGATTTGATCCGCTGGCTGTCGCCTGCAAGGAGGCGGACCGCCGGGGCATGAGCCTTCACGCCTGGGTGAACGTACTGCCCGCTTATCGCGGCAAGGAGCCGCCGGCCAATCCGCGTCAGCTCTATAACGCGCATCCGGATTGGTTCCTGCGCGACGCGATGGGGCACCGGCAGCCGCTCGGGTGGTATGACAGCCTGAATCCGTGTTACCCGGAGGTGCGGCGATACCTGACCGGAGTGATGCACGAAATCGTTTCGCGGTATCCGGTCGATGGATTGCACCTCGACTACGCCCGATTTCCCATCGAGCCCGTGGACTCCTATGGCGGCAATCCGGTGCCCGACTATCCGCGCGACCCGCGGACGCTGGCGCTGTTCCGCAAGGCGACGGGAAAATCCCCAGACCAATCGGCGGCGGCATGGGAGGCATGGCGGACGGACTGCATGACTCAGGTGATCCGCGATATCCGCAAGATGATGCTCAAGACCAATCCCAAGGCCGTGCTTACCGCGGCAGTGGGTCCTGTGCCAGAGGAACATCGAAGGAAATTCTATCAGGACGCCCCCCGATGGATTCAAGAGGGCCTGGTCGATGCGGTTTACCCCATGAATTATGATTCGGACCTGCGCGTGTATACGAACCGCGTGGCTTCATGGGCGGCGATGAGCTCGCGAGTGCCCGTAGTTACGGGTGTGATGTTCGACAAGCGGAACGCGGGGACGGTGCTGGCGCAGGTACAGGAAGCCAGCCGGCGCGGCACGCATTTTGCAGCTTTTGCCTATAATTCCCTGTTTGAGCGGCTCGACGGCAGCGGCAGGCCGATCATGGATGGACAAAGTGCTTCCCGTGCGGCGCTGCGCAAAGAAGTGATCCCCAAGCTCCGCCGCCTCTCCTGATGAGATTCTGATCCAGACCCCGAACGCGAGTCGAAAATCGGCCGGGGCGAGCGAGCGGGCGTGACGCCGAAAGTCTCCAATTCATCCTCGCTCTCGATTGGGATTGATATCGGCGGTACGACCTCTCGCGCCGCGCTGGTCGACGATTGCGGCAACGTGGTCGAATCAACACATCGGCCCTCGCCTCTAGAATACGAAGAATTTGTGCGTTGGATATGTACCGCGGTTTCCGCCTGGTCGAAAGCACATCCGGTACTCCTCAAGATCCGTCTGGCCTTGCCCGGCGTGGTGGATCGCGCCAATGGGACAGTAATTCGGTCCGTCAACCTGCCCTGGCTCGAGGGACAACCGATTGTCGATCAACTCGAACGCGAGACTGGACTGCGGCCAACCCTGCTCACTGACGCGGAAGCCGCAACCTGGGGCGAGTTTGTTGACTCGGGCAGGCCGGCCAGTCCGTTTGCCCATTTGCGACTTGGAACCGGGGTCGCCTGCGGGGTCGTCGTAGAAGGACGGTTGATTCCGACCGATCCGACGCGGCGAACCCATTGGCCGATTCTTGTTGTGGATCAACGTCCAGCTGCACCGAAGTGCCCTTGCCGGCTTAGCGGTTGTCTCGAGCTCTTTGCCTCCGGGAATTCCCTCGTGAACAAGGCTGGCGAGTTCGGGTTTGGCCGCACGTTGGACGACCTCCGGACGGGTTACGAGTCAGGCGATGAGCGCGTGATCGATTTGCTGGATTGTGCTGCCAATGCCGTCGCTCGTGCCGTTGATAACCTCGTGAAGGCGTATGATGTCAAGCTGGTCGTTCTCGGTGGCGGCGTTCTGAAAGCGCTGCCGCTTCTTTTCACGTCAATACAACAAATCACCGAATCCGCGGTACTCATCCGCTTATCCCGACTCAAGGATGATGCTGGAATCGTGGGAGCAGCGCGGTTTCCGGACCCTTCGGGGCTGTGAGAATTTGACGCGGAAAGCCTCGCGGAGTAGGGTTCGATTCTCGATTTGACGGGGCGTAGCTCAGCCTGGCTAGAGCGCTGCGTTCGGGACGCAGAGGTCGCAGGTTCAAATCCTGTCGCCCCGACTTCTTCCCGCCCGATGTGGGCGAAATCAATAACGCAAGATCAGACCTGTACGAGACTTAAAGCCATGCAGCGGAGAGAATTTCTGGCATCCGGCTTGGCGCTGGGCTGCGTTCAAATTCCGCAAGCGTTCGCAGGAGATCCGCCACAAGTAGGTGCAAACAAGGCGATTGCCGAAGGCGGGCCGCTCACACCCCCCAAGGATCGACCGATCGAAGTCGTGATCGCCGTATCCGCCAATACGACCTGGATTGATTTTGTTGGTCCTCTCGCCGTATTCGAGACTTACCATTTCGACCCTATCGAGAAGAAGCACAAGCCACGATTCCATATGTCGCTGGTCAGCGAGAAGCTTGAGGTGGTGCAAAACCTCATGCCAGACTGCACATTTCAAAATGCCCCGAAGGCCGACATCATCCTGATTCCGGCACAACGAGGGTCGCCGGCAATGCTCGAATGGATTCGCAAATCGGCGGACACCGCAGAAGTGACAATGTCTGTTTGTACGGGGGCATCGCACCTTGCGCGGGCCGGTTTACTGAATGGACAACAGGCGACGACGCACCACGAGTCCATCGAACATTTCACCAAGGAATTCCCCGAAGTGAAATGGATAGCGGGCATGCGATTCGTGGAGGGTAAAAAAGTCTCGACGGGCGGCGGACTTACGGCTGGAATCGACCTGGCCCTTCGGGTGACAGAACGCTACTTCGGACGAGCTTCGGCTCAAGAGGTGGCCGACCATCTGGAATATCAGGGCAAGGGATGGATCGTTTGACGGCAAACGGCAACATTGGGGATTCACACAGTCTACTTCACAATTTCTGAAATCTGGAAAGAGTACGATGCCAAGTCATGATTCTGGACGCGTGCTGATTGGAGCCTTCGCCCTTTTGCTCGGCTCTTTGGTGCGGGCGGAAAGTCCCGAGCAGTGGTATCGCGACGGACGGGAGGCCGTGGACCGCGCAAAGCGAGAAGCTCCGATCACCGGTAAGGCAAAGAATGTCATTCTCTTTCTTGGTGATGGAATGGGGATTACGACCGTGACGGCCGCGCGAATTCTGGAAGGCCAGCAGCGCGGGCAAACCGGCGAAGAAAATTTCCTCAGCTTTGAAAAGTTCCCCAATACGGCATTCGTCAAGACCTACAACACTGATGCGCAGACGGCCGACTCCGCCGGCACGATGTCGGCCATTGTCACCGGCGTGAAAACGCGGATCGGATACCTTTCCGTAAATCAAAACGCAATTCGCGGCGATTTTGCATCGGCAAAGGCCAACCAGACAACGACGATACTTGAACTTGCGGAAAAGGCCGGGCTGTCCACCGGAATTGTGACGACGACGCGGGTGACGCATGCCACACCGGCGGCGTGCTATGCGCATGTTTCGGAGCGTGACTGGGAGGATGACAAGTCGATTCCGGCCGAGCAGCGAAAGGCCGGGGCCCTGGATATCGCACGACAGTTGATTGACTTTCCGTATGGTGACGGCCTGGAGGTCGTGCTCGGCGGAGGCCGGTCGAATTTCCTGCCGGAATCGGTCGCTGATCCGGAGATGGAAAAGCCCCTCGGACGGCGGCAAGACCAGCGTAACCTGATTGAGGAGTGGCAAAAAAAGCCGGATGCCGTCTATGTCTGGAACATGGATCAGTTTCGGGCTGTCGATGTTGCAAAGAGCAGGCACCTGCTGGGCCTGTTTGAACCCTCGCATATGAAATACGAATTCGATCGCAAAAAGGATCGCGGCGGAGAGCCTTCACTGACGGAAATGACGCTCAAGGCCATCGAAATGCTCTCGCGGAATGATAAGGGGTTTTTCCTGATGGTCGAAGGCGGACGCATCGACCACGCGCATCATGAGGGGAATGCGTTTCGTGCGCTGACCGAGGCGATTGAATTCTCCCACGCGGTGGCGGCTGCCCGTGAAAAAACGCGGCGGGAAGACACGCTCATCATCGTGACGGCCGATCACAGCCACGTGTTTACGATGTGCGGATATCCCACGCGCGGCAACCCGATCCTCGGCAAAGTCACAGATTGCGACTGCCCTCCGGATCAGAAGGGCAAACTTGCACTCGACGCTCACGGAATGCCGTTCACGACGCTTGGGTATGCCAACGGCCCCGGATGCAAAGCCGGTGCTCCACGGGTTGATTTGTCCACCGTGGACACCACCGATGCGGACTACAAGCAGGAATCCACCATTCCGTTGGCCGCCGAATCACACGGAGGCGAAGACGTTCCGCTGTACGCTGATGGGCCGGGCGCATGGTTGTTTCACGGCGTTCTGGAGCAGAACGTCATTTTTCACGTGATGGCAGACGCGCTGGGCCTGTCGGGCGAGGCCCCAAAGCCATGAAGTTGGAGAGGGTGTTCAGCGGTGCGCCGTGGGAGCAAAGAGTCGGGTATTGCCGTGCGGTGCGGGCGGGGAATTTGATCTTCGTGACGGGCACGGCGCCGGTGGCCGAAGGCGGCGGAGTGTTTGCTCCCGGCGATGCACATGCCCAGGCTTGTCGGTGCTTCGAGATTATTCAACGTGCTTTGGCCGGCTTGGGGGCGTCCATGTCCGACGTGGTGCGCACCCGAATGTTCGTCACCGACATTCGGCG
Source organism: uncultured Phycisphaera sp. (assembly GCA_964501365.1). Classification (GTDB taxonomy): domain Bacteria; phylum Planctomycetota; class Phycisphaerae; order UBA1845; family UBA1845; genus CAZAMB01. Next base: position 85,106 of record CAZCST010000017.1, read on the forward strand.
CTGGGAGGAATTTGGGAGGGCCCATGCCGAGTTCTTTCGCGATCATCCTCCGGCAACCAGCATGATTGAGCTGAAGGGCTTGATCGATCCGGCCATGCTCATTGAAATCGAGGCCGACGCGGTTTGTATGGATTAGTTTCGGACCAAGAACTTCGGCCTCGCTCCTCTTGCCGGCGGCGCACAATCCGGTGCCGGAAATTCGCAAACAATTTCCCTTCTTTGGACGGGCCATGTCAATTTGCTATTCTACGATTCCAGTGAGGTACACGAAATGAATACGGTGCATGCTCCGAGTTTGAATGCAGGATTGGGGTGGCTGAACACGGACAGGCCGCTGCGGCTGGATGCGGAGTTGCGCGGACAGGTCGTGGTGCTGGACTTCTGGACTTATTGCTGCATCAATTGCATGCACATCCTGCCCGATCTTGCGTTCCTGGAACACAAATATGCGAAAGACCCGGTCGTCTTCATCGGTGTCCATAGCGCGAAATTCACGAACGAGGCCTCCCCGGAGACCATCCGAGCCGCGATTCATCGCTACGAGATTGCGCACCCGGTCGTCATCGACGATCAGATGAAACTCTGGCAGGCCTATGCCGTTCGCAGCTGGCCAACCGTCGTTGTCATTAACGCACAGGGCTATGTCGTGGGCAGTGTCGCGGGAGAAAATAACCGCGAGGCGCTCGATCAAATCATCGGGCAGGCGCTGGAGCAGGGCCGCAAAGCCGGAACGCTGGCGGCCGCGCCACTGAAAATTGAGCGTGATGGGATGGTTCGCTCTGCTTCGGGCCTTGCGTTTCCGGGCAAAGTCTTCGCCGATCCCGAGTTGCTAAGGCTGTTCGTTGCTGATTCGAATCACAACCGGATCGTGATTGCCGAGTGGCCTGACGACTCTGGCCGCGCCCGAGTAGTTCACGTGGTGGGCAGCGGAGAAATCGGCGCAGATGACGGACCGGCCGACAAAGCGACGTTCAATCATCCCCAGGGAATGGTCTCGGGCCAGGGCAATCTGTACGTCTGCGATACCGAGAATCACTTGATTCGCAAGATTGATTTGGAGACCTACGAAGTTTCCACGGTCGTCGGCACTGGCAAAATGACCTACGATTTTGCGGGCGGACGCATGGGGCGCCAGCAGGGGATCAACTCGCCGTGGGACGTGGCACGCGAAGGCTCGACGCTGTACGTCGCGATGGCGGGTCAGCACCAAATCTGGCGCATCGATTTGCCGGTTGGATTTTCCCGTGCGCTTGCTGGAACCGGGCGCGAGAACATCGCGGACGGCCCCACGGAGACATCCGCTTTCTCGCAACCCTCCGGCATCTGCATGATGGGCGGAAAGCTCTACGTCGCTGACAGCGAAGTAAGCGCGATTCGCTGCATTGACATGGCTACCGAGCGCGTAAGCACGATTCTCGGCGAAGGGCTGTTCAGCTTCGGCGACGTAGACGGCGTATTTCCCAAGGCCAAATTGCAGCATCCTCTGGGCATCGCGGCCTGCGGCGCATCATTGCTGGTGGCCGACACGTACAATCACAAGATCAAGATCGTCGAACCGGCCGCCCAATCGGCTCACACCATTCTGGGCAGCGGAAAGCCCGCGACAAAAACGCCTGCCGGAGGACCCGCTTTTTTCGAACCCGGGGGGCTCAGCGTCGCAGGAGACGACTTGTTCGTGGCGGACACAAATAATCATCGAATTATTCAACTGAATCTGAAGAATCACCAATGGCGAGAAGTCATTTTTGAGGGATTGATTGGGCGGAATTCTCAAGAGAATGTACCGGCGATTTCAGCACCAGAAGTCACTCTCGATACAAAGCGCGAAATTGAATTGATCATGGACATACAACTTCCACGCGGCGCCCATTTTGCGGCGGACGCTCCCTGGTCATTCTCCGTCGGATCCAATGGCAGAATTCTGGCTCAGCGAACCGAGATGTCGTCCTCGCTTCCCCTGCGATCAATAGTCCCCGCGAACACAGCAACAATGAGTGAGTGGCGGGTCGATGTGTCCTTCGTCTATTGCACGGAAGGGCCGGCCAGCCGCTGTGTCCCCTGCGATCTGGCATGGCGGTTTCCTGTGAAAGCGGCCGGCACTTCGAGCAAGATTATCCTGAGCGGGGCCGTCTGATCCTGTCTTGCTTCACATTTGCTCAACTTCATGCAATCGACAGGGACATTCGGACATTTTCACATGGATTGCCTGGTTGAATGCTCCGGAGGTCAAAGATGCAACGTGGTTTGGGGGGAAATGGCGTTTGGGTACTCACCCTTGCATGTTCTGCAGCCACGCCGGCTGAGGCCACCTTTCACTTGATGCAAATCGAACAGGTGATCGGCGGCGTCAACGGAAATGCAACCATGCAGGCCATTCAGCTTCGCATGCGATCTTCCGGCCAGAATTTCGTTTCCGGTGCACGGATCCGCGCGTGGGATGCAACCGGGTCCAATCCCGTGATGATCATTAATATTGCCGCCGACGTATCGAATGCCCTGGCCGGAGACCGGGTGTTGATCGTGAGCGCCCCATTCGTTCAGGTGACGACTCCGCCGGTCATTGCGGACTTCGTTATGACAAACCTGATTCCGGAATCGTACCTTGCGGCCGGCAGCCTCACATTTGAAAGCGACGGCGGACTGGTTTATTGGCGGCTGAGTTGGGGAGGTGCGGGCTATAGCGGGTCGACCTTCGGGCAGTCCGACAACGATAATGACCCTGGGATCGTTCCGGCGAATTTCGGTCCTCCCTTTTCCGATCCGTTACCATCGGCAACACTGCAAGCATTGCGGTTTACCGGTGCGGCCTCGGCGCAAAGCACCACGAACGCCGCCGACTACACGGTTACTTCTGATGCCGCCGTTTTCACCAACAACGCGCGAAACCCGTTCACGGTGATTGCTCCTCCGCCTGTCGCTGGCGATATTGACGGAGACCGCGACGTTGACGCGGCGGATTTTGCACGCTGTGTGGCATGCATGTCAGGCCCCGAAGGGGAAATTCCGGCGTCCTGCACGAACGAGGATTTTGCGGCGTGTGACCTGCACGAGGACGCAAGCGTTGACCTATTGGACGTGGCGGAATTGGTTTTGCTGGTATCCGCCCGATAAGTGCCAAACCCCCACGGTTTGTTCCTTCAAACCTTGACCAATCGTGTCCATAAGCTAAAGTAGCCTGTGCCTTTGGAGCGACCTGTTTGGGGTCGAACCGACGCGAATCCCCGATAGCTCAATGGTAGAGCGAGCGGCTGTTAACCGCTAGGTTCTAGGTTCGAATCCTAGTCGGGGAGATTAAGCTAGTACGACAGCGCTATAAGCTGTCTCATGGCCGGGCCATTCGTTTTCGGCTTTCGTAGGATGCCCGATTTTGCCTCTGGTGGTAGTCGCATCGTTCGATCAAATCAGCCCACGTGTACGGCCAGCGGTTCCAGATCTTCGACGCCAGCATATTGGCCCCTTCCGCCACTTGCTCCAGGGTAATCCGCTGATTTTTCCCCCCGAAGCCGTTGAGTCTGCTGAGTCTGCGCGGCCAGGAAGTACATCACCATCCGACTGCATGGCCAGTGTCGGATTAAACTTCGGTAGGTACGAACTGCGCCTGTCGTGCGATTGAGTGTCAGGGACACCGAAGGATTTCTGTTCGCTTATTCCCTTCCGCTTGATGTCGTTCGTCCTTATTGCCCCGGTCGGTGGCGTCAAACAGTCTGGACGACATTTTCGGGTTGGATCATGGGCAATCGAATGAACCGTTCAACCGTCAATAGTGATCTGGCGACGCGCCGTCGGTGTCGCCGACACTGCCGCCGTCGGTGCCCGGCATGCATTTGCCCGCGCTGCCGGCCTCGTAAATGGCCAGAATTTCCCCGGCGCTCAGGGCGCGGCCGTAAATCGCCAACTCGTCGATCCGCCCGGCCAAGTAAATGGTTGGGAATCCGCCAATATAGAACGGGTTCGCGGAAGTCGAAATCGGACCGCTTCCGGGTTGCTCCCCATCGAGTTCGCCGTTGACGTATCCGCGAAGAAATGCGCCGTCGTAGGTGATCGCGACGTGATACCAGGTGTTCGGCAGGAGTATGCTGATGCAATCCAAGTCGTGCCAGAGCCCGCCGCGCATTACATGAGGCCGCAATCGTCCTTCGGCAACGGTCGCGAGGAAATCTGTACAAGGTGGATCGCCGGTTCCCTTACCCGCGATGCACTGATTCGCCTCTGTCGCTGCAAGATTGATCCATGCTTCGATCGTCAAGGCGGCTGTCGGAGTGATACCAGCGCCGGGCACCTCGACCGAGTCGTTCATGCCATCGAAGTTAAACGCCTGCCCCACTTTTCCCGGAGCGAAGGTAGTGCCGTTCGTAGGCGTCCCATTGTTGGCTCCTGCGATATCTATAGCATTGCCATCCCCTTTCCACCAGGCCAACATGCCGCTCGGAGGGTGAATGCATTCGGCTCTCCTGTGTTCCGGCCTCGGTGGCGCCATACCGCATGCCGCCGGCAAAGTGATTCCCAGGAAGCGGACGAACTTGGAGCCACTTTTGGGCCACAGCGACAGCCAGACGGCGCATTGGAAATCCTTTAACAATCCTAGATAGCGCCGGTATTCCGTCCAACCAGCTTTGTCCGTGACTCCCATTCGCTCCACCAGTTCGGGCAACGAAATCGCATGGAGATAGGAACGGGAGTCTGAGGAGGGGAGCGTGTTGGAATCCAAAAGAGTCGGCGGGTTTTCATTGGCAGCCACGTCATTCGTCCGTCCTTTGGCTTCGACGTAGGTTCGGAGCATCCAGATAAAATCTCGTCCCTGACTCGAATCAAGATCGAGCGATTTTCGGACCAGCCGCCAACGTTCGTCAGCGGACAGCGAATTCCACCATCGTTCTGCACAGGCTACAAACGCAGGGCGTGGAGAATCGCCGCGGGGGGTTTGTCGGAAAAGGTGCTCATAGTGTCGCAGTGCTTCCGCCAATCGGCCCCGGGACTCGAGAAAACGAGCGTAGTGTAACCTAGCGACCGACCTCACGAAGGCTACCTTGTGGTACAGCGCTTCGGCCTCAGCGTCGTGTCCGTGGGCGGCGAGGAGATCGGCCCTGACAAAATCCAGTCCGTATGCGCCGATGCGCTTCATACCCTTGGCACGATCAAGGAGTTGGTCAGCCTTGGCCAAGTCGCCGCACTGCACGGCCGCATAAGCCACGTACACGGTGAGGAATCCCGCGTCAGGATACGCATTGCATGCTTCGCGCAGTCGGGGATACGCACGCGCCGGTTCGCCGCGGGCCAGGTAGAGGCATCCGAGCCCTGCCTCGACGAACGGGTCGGGGTCCTGGAGCAGATCGAGGCGCGACCACGCGTCGATGGCCAAGTCCGCATTCCCCGTCAAGAACCCGCGGAGACCCTCCAGGCGAAGTTCCGCAGGGGAAAGCGAGGAAGCGGCGGGTGCCCCATTCGACGAATCGTCTGGAACCACCGTTGCTCTATCGTTTCCGCTCGTTGGAACGCCGCGCGCGATCACGTTTGCAACGACGTCCCGCTCGGATTGAATATCTCGGTCGAAAGGGCGGAGTCGCAACGCGGCGTCGTAATGCTCCAGGGCCTTGCTGAATGTCTGGGCGACCGGAGTGCCGTTAAGCGGTCTCGAGGCATTCCCGCGCCAACCTTGGAACTCCGCGCGGAAAACTGCGTCCGCGTGCTCGGGGTCCAGAAGGGCCAACTGGGCTTGATCCAATTCAATCTTCACCCATCGCGGCACGGCAAGGAAATACACCGCGGCCGCCGTGGCGAGCAAAAGTGCGAGCACACTGCCTGCGATGGCCCCAGCTAAAGACTTGCGATTGCGGCGAACGAACTTGACCGTGCGCGTGAGGGGCCCGGCAGGTCGGGCGCGAATGGGTTGATGGTTCAAGAATCGCTCGATGTCGTCAGCCAGCGCGTCGGCGCTTTGGTAACGGCGCTGAGGCTCTTTTTCCAGGGTTTTCAGGATGATGGTTTCCAGGTCGCCGCGAAGGGCTCGCATCACCGTGCTGGGACGCATCGGGGGCTCTTCGCATACCTGGCGGACCATTTCCGGAAGTTGGGGACGAAAGTCATAGGGCAGACGGGACGTCAACAATTCGAACAGGATTACGCCCAGCGAATACACGTCGCTGCGGAGGTCGATGTCTTCGCTTCTTCCGCAGGCTTGTTCCGGACTCATGTAGGCAACTGTCCCCTCGACTTTGTTTCCCGCCGCCGCGATGGATGTGATTGTCAGGTCCGTATCGGTGATCTTGGCCAGGCCAAAGTCAAGAACCTTGACCCGCGCATCGGCAGTGATAAGGACGTTGCTGGGCTTGAGATCCCTGTGAATCACGCCCCGCTGATGCGCATAATGAATCGCCTGGCAGAGGTGTCCAAAGAGCACCAAACGCCGATCGACCGACAGGTTTCTCTGGCGAACGAACTTGGTGATGGGCTCACCCTCAACCAACTCCATCGCGAAGTAGTGCTGGCCATCGTCGGTGCAGCCGGCTTCGTACAAAGAAGCGATGGCGGGATGCGAAAGGCGGGCCAACGAGCGAATTTCCCGCTCAAAGAGCCGAAGCTGACGCTTATCAACGAAGCTGCCGCCACGAACGATCTTGAGAGCGACTTCCCGTGGCGGGATGGACTGGCGGGCTCGAAGCACCAACCCCATGCCGCCGTATCCGAGCAAGCCAGTGATTTCGAAAGGGCCGATTGTTTTTCCAACATAGGTCGCCGCCTGGTGATCCCGGATCAGCGGGGCAACTCTCCCTGGGGCTGGAGGTTCCAGAAAACTGTCCGCCCGACCTTCCTGCTCCAGGAGCGAAAGGACCTCCTCAAGTAATCCTTCCCGCTGGCGGCACTCTTTCTGGAGAAAATCGAGTCGATCGGGATTGGGCAGCCGCTGCGCGGCCTCGACCAGTTTACGCACCGTAGGCCAGTCCGAGGTCGGCATACCCATAAACTCCGTCACAAAGAAGCGCTTTCGAGAGCGTCGTGGCGCAGCGAGGGCTGCTTCATTCTTTGCTGAGGTCCCGCAGTAACCAGAGTTTGGCCATGGCCCAATCGGATTCGACGCTGCGCTCCGAAATTCCCAGTGCTTCAGCGGTCTCGGCTACGGTCAATCCGCCGAAAAACCGCAATTCCACGACGCGAGCCAGTCGATCGTCAGTCTGGGCGAGCTTTGTCAATGCATTGTCCAATGATTCCAAGTCCGTAGCTCGCTCTTCGAAGGCGGCTATGGCGTCATCCAGGGGCATTTTCCGAAAGTCCCCGCCTCGTTTGAGCCGTTTCCGCTCGCGGGCATAGTCGACCAGAATGTGCCGCATCACCGTCGAGGCCAGCCGATAAAAATGGGCCCGGTCGTTCCACTTCTGTCCATTGGCTTGCATCAGCCGAAGGTACGCCTCGTGGACCAAAGCCGTGGCCTGAAGAGTATGGTCATCTCGTTCGCCCTGAAGGTGATGGCCGGCCAGGCTACGGAGTTCGTCATAAACAAGTGGGAGTAAGTCACCGGCGACCGAGCGGTCTGCGTCGCTAAGCGTTGCCAAGAGTTGTGTAATCTGATTTGCCGCCAACGTGCTCACGACGACGGTTCCATAGGGCTAAAAAATTTCTGCGCCTCTGGCCGCGAGGTGTCGCTGCTTTCCGATGAGGGCCGAGGCCAAACAGGGTTGAGCCCAATTGTAACAGAGTTGAGCTACGAATTACAAGGACGCTCCCGGTGCGCCCTTGAAACACTGGAAAATCTAGGAGCACGTCAATGCGAGCAAACAGAGGCCTGTTGGGATTGATGGTAGTCGCATTATCGGGGCCTGCTTGGGCCCAATGGCAAAGCGAATCAGATGGGTCCGATGGCACATTCAATCCGGCGGGCAATATCGTCGTTGAACTCGGCCAGGCGGCGACTCTCTGTGACTGTGACAACGGGGGCGTTCTCAATGACCCGTGTCGGTGGGATTGCCCCAGCCCCGACCCCGGCAAGGGCGTTTATGACGCTACGAACTGGGTCGTGGTCTACAAATACTCCTCGATCAACATTCCAGCGGGAGTCACCGTCACCTTCAACATGCACCCCAGCGGTGCGCCTGTGGCCTGGCTGGCCACGGGTAATGTGACTATCAACGGACAAGTAACCCTGGACGGCGAAGATGGCGCGCCCGCCAATCCTCCGATCATTCCGTATTACACACGCCCGGGACCTGGAGGATTCGAAGGCGCGCAAGCAGACCATTCAGGATCCGGTGCAAAATCGTTTGGCCTGGGCCCCGGATCATCACCGACAAATCCAGCGACCGGCGTAGGTGTTGGAGCTGGCGCTTCGCATGCGAACAGCGCACCCGGTTGCAATCAAGGAACACCAACGGGATCAGCATATGGAAACACCAGCGGCATGCCCCTCATGGGCGGTTCGGGTGGAAATGAAGATCCCGACGAATTCTCATCAGCCGGTGGAGCAGGCGGTGGCGCAATCTTGATCGCCGCTCCTGCCCTGCTGTCGATCGGTACGGCGGGCCTAATCACGGCCCAGGGTGGAGATTCGAGGGGCGGGGGAATCGGCAGCAACAACCTCTCAGGAGGTGGAAGCGGAGGCACCATTCGGCTGCGGGCAGAGACCGTTTCGGTGGCGGCTGGCGGACAAATCAATGCCCGAGGCGGTGTCGGTAGTCTGATCAATTGCTGCGGAAACATATGCGCCACTGGCGCCGATGGGTGGGTCAGGATCGAGGCGAGCACGGTCAACAACAGCGGGACCATTAGCGGGAGCCAGTCGTTCCCGGGCGCACCGAGTCCTGTATTCGCAGCATCGCCACCGAGGATTTTTATCACCAGTATTTGTAATCAGTCCGTCTCAAGCGATCCCATGTGGGGCATGAAGACCGCGGACGTGGAACTGAATTCGGCGACCGCCTGTACTGTCAATATCGGATCTATTGGCGTCCCTGCAAACACAATCGTCCAGGTGCGAGTCATTCCTGCTCGAGGAAATATCATCACTGCCAACTCAACGCTCCTAACCGTCGGGGGCACTGCAACTGCATCCGTAACATTTCCGGCGGGTCGATCAGAAATCCAGCTTCGGGCTAACTGGTAAGTGCGGGTTCGTCACCTGAAAGGAGAGCGGAATATGTACGCGCAATGCCAGAAGCCCCGTGAGCAGAAGTCCCAAAAGGAATCGTGGATTTGGGCAGGATCGGCCAATTTGCGGTTGATCACGCTGATCTGCCTGATGCACTCTGGGACGGCGCACGCGCAAAACGAGGTCATTTCGCGGGCCTGGACGGTCGAGAATGTCGTTGAGCCGACGTTCATTGAAGCCATCTCTCGGGCGCAAACCGTCGAAAACGTCTTGCAGCCGACCTTCGACGAGGCGCTTTCCCGCGCCGTGACAGGGTGCAACATCGGTATCTTTGCAGACGCGGACGGCGATACGGTGCATGATTGCCTTGATATCTGCCCAGGCGGCAACGATCTGGTGGATAATAACAACAACGAAATCCCCGACGCGTGCGAATACGGTTCATGCTGCTTCATGAACGGCAGCTTTCCCGCATGTTTCAATAGTAACAAGCTAGAGTGTGAAAGCCCACCCTTCAATGGCGTCTATGGAGGCCAGGGATCCATCTGCGATCAAAACGTGGCCATCATTCGCGAACCCAGCGGCGCCGTCTTCATTCACATTGTCGGGCCGCCTGCCGACTGCGAACCGGAAACTTCCCCAACATGTCAGGGATCGCCGCCCACCACGTTCACTGACGCATGGAAAACCAGTGGCGTCCTTACACACAGCTTTGATCCGGCCAACGGAGGAACACCGATCCCATCAGGTTTTTTCGGCGTGGGATCCGATATGTACGCGGGTTCCATTCAACTCCAGGGCGTGCCGCTGAATGATCCCGCCTACCCCGGAGCGGATACGCTGATCCGCCGGCATGGAGAGCCATTTGATCTCTGTGCATCGGGAACGTATCCCATGCAGGGCGACCCTGTGCCCATCGAAATCGTCGCGCTGAGCCTGGCCAACCCAACCTCGGCGCCGATCACCATTACCTACAATGGCGGCAATAACCCCGAACTGTGGGACGTAACCGTCATGGTAGGCGGTGAAGCCCCCATGGGCTTCCTGACGGCCACCAAGGAGCATTGCAACGGTGGAACGTATACCTCCGTGCTCAATGTTTTGCCGCAATTTACTTTTCGCCGCCGAAGCAATGGTGCGCTTCGCGGACTGATTCCACCGACGCACATGACCTTTACCCAAACCGAGCCTGCACCATGGGTGCATGACGTCAATCCTATTTATGACGCTTCGCTCGATCCCTGTTCACACTTTCATGCCGGGTTTGAGAACCAGTACAGCCCCCTGGTGTGCGGAGTCGATGCCGATGGCGACGGCATTCGAGCTGAATGCGACAACTGTCCGGGGGTTTCCAACGTGGATCAATCGGACACGGATGGCGATGGAGTCGGCGATGCCTGCGATAACTGCCCCGCGATCGCCAATGCAAACCAGACCGACTTGGACGGGGACACGTTCGGTGACGATTGCGATAACTGTCCGACCATCGCCAACCAGTCCCAGGCCGACAGCGACGGCGATGGCCTTGGCAATGCATGTGATAACTGCCCCCTGATAGTCAATGCCAATCAAGCGGACACCGACGGCGACCATGTGGGCAACGCCTGCGACAATTGCCCGCTGGTGGCCAATGCCAATCAAGCCGACAGCGACGGAGATCAGATCGGCAATGTCTGCGATAACTGCCCCAATGTGGTCAATCCGAATCAAGTTAATTCAGACACGGACACGTTTGGCGATGCGTGCGACAACTGCCCGTTTGTGGCAAACGCCAGTCAGGCTGACGCGGATGGCGATGGTATTGGCACCGCTTGTGACAATTGTCCAAGTGTGGCCAATCCGAATCAAGTCAATTCGGACACAGACACCCTGGGAGATGCCTGCGACAACTGTCCAAGTGTGTCGAATTCGAATCAAGCCAACTCAGACGGCGACACCTTTGGAAACGCGTGCGACAATTGCCCGACCGTGACAAACCAAAGCCAGGCCGACGACGATGGAGACTCTCTGGGGAATGCATGTGATAACTGCCCGACGGTATCGAATGTGGACCAAAGTAACTCCGATTCCGACAGTCTGGGCGACGCTTGTGACAACTGCCCGCTTGTGGCCAATGCCAATCAGGCGGACAGCGATGGCGATGATGTCGGCGATGGCTGCGACAACTGTATTACAGTCGCAAATCCGAATCAGGACGATGCCGATGACGACACCATCGGCGACGCGTGCGATGTCTGTCCGACGGATCCGCTGAACGATCCCGATAACGACACGGTCTGTAACAGTTCGGACAATTGTCCCACGGCCGTCAATCCCGACCAAGAAGATTGGGATGAAGATGGCCTTGGAGATTACTGCGATCCGCCCGAAGCTGCTTTGGCTGACCCTCTTGGGGAAAAGGTTCGCTTCATCTCCTTTGCCGTGCCGCCTTCTTCAACGACTGGCCCCGACGCTCCAACGGCATTGCGCGTCCGTCTTGTATCGCTTCACCATGTTAATCCGCCCTACGCCGGTGGACCGTCGATTCCCTTCTCGTCCTTCGAGGGGCAGATTCGATGGGTTGGGCCACCAGTTTCCTATGTCGAATCTACTTCGGTGCCAGTCCAGTTCTTCGCTGCGTCCCTGCAATGTGATCCATACTACCGCGACTGGGCCAGCGTCGGCCTGCTGCATGTCACCGGATCCGCGATCACTCCAAGCTCCATCTTTGCGGTGGAAAATGTTTCGGATATCTGTGCGGGTTCTGAAGACACATGTATAGCCGTATCACCTTCAGTGACTGTTGGTACTCGCCGCTGGGGCGACGTGGAACTTCCCTACAATCCGCCGGCAACCAGCACGCAGCCGGATCTCGGTGACGTTGCCTCCCTGGTCAACAAGTTCAAGAGCGCGCCAGGAGCGCCGATCAAGGCGCGGGCGATGCTGGCCGGGGACGATGCGTTTGGGAATATCTCGCCGGCCACGATGACGCTGGACTTCAGCTTCACGCACATCGCCGCCTGTGTCGATGCGTTCAAAGGCAAAACGTATCCGCATACGATTCAGGCGTGCCCCTAATCGCCGGCAATACCCAACTCACGGGAGCAGAAAACATGAAGAACATGAATTCGCTAACGCGCGGAATTCGCAAGCCATTTATTTTGTCGCTGGTGGGACTTTCGGCTGAATTCGCTTCCAGACCGCACGACGCCGGGCGACATCCGGACGGTCTTGCTCGGCGGCATGGATCGTCTTTTTTTAAAAGAGAGTCCCAGTCGCTTGAGCGCCAGCCCCACCGCCGACTCGCAGCAATCGGCACCCAGAATGGCATGCAATTCACGGGTCGTGGCGTCCGGCCGCTGTGCAACCAGTTCGGCCAACCGGCGCAGATCAATCTTGATGACCGTGGCTCCTCCCCGAGGCCGGGGCGA
>CAZCST010000018.1:0-26975 GCA_964501365.1 uncultured Phycisphaera sp.
GATCGAACGAGCCATCGCCTGGTTCAGCAACTTCCGCCGCTTGGTGGTTCGCTACGAGCGGAAAATCACAGTGTATCAAGCGTTTTTTCACGTGGCCTGCGTTCTCATAGCACTACGGCAGTTTTGAAATGGGTTCTAGCAAAATCCGTGCCAACTGAGCGCGCTCTGTAAGAAGATACTTACTGAGGGCAGACGTATTGTTGATTGAGGTTTGGTCTGGGAATTGCTAACTTGATTTTTGTGGAGGTGCACAATGCAGAGAGCATGGGGAATTGCGCGCAAAATGATATGGGTAGTTGCGATGTCTGGCGGGGTCTATTCATCGCACGGACAGGCAGGGGGAGTCACTAGGCGAGAGAGTCCACCCACCGAGGCATGGGTGAAAGGGCGCACTGCTGGATCTTCTGACGCACCTGGAGGATGCCAAAGTGGTATCCTGCGCGACGAATTTCGAAGCATTCAGGTCAATGTGGATGCCAATGGGTGCAATATCGGGGGGGATGCTGGCAACGAACCTTCGATCGCTATCGACCCCACAAACCCGCGTCGCATGGCGATCGGGTGGCGGCAGTTCAACTCGGTTGCCTCGGATTTTCGAGAGGCGGGATGGGCATATAGCCACGACGGTGGGCATACCTGGGTTTTTTCGGGTTCAGCGTACTCAGGCGTTTTTGGAAGCGACCCGGTCCTGCAAGCGGACGCGGAAGGTGTGTTTTATTATCTCAGTATAGGCACTGACGACATGCGCCTTTTCAAGTCCTTTGATGGAGGGATATCCTGGGACCATCCGGTCCAAGTTGTCGATTATTTTTACGATAAGCCTTGGCTTGCAATTGACCGCACGGATACCGTCGCACGGGATTATTTGTACATAGTTGCTCCTTCTAGGCCACTGCTTCGATCTATTGACAAGGGCGCGACGTTTCAAGAGCTGACAACCCTTGGGGTGCCGGGCAGTACGCTTACGACAAATGCAAAGGGAGAGTTGTTGGTAGTCGATGGACTGGGCAATCTAGAATTTAATCAGTCTCCCGATGCAAGAAATCCAAAAGTCATCGCACCTCAATTTCAAGAGTCGTTTTTGCGAGCCGGATGTTTCAGCCAAGTGGGGCATTTACCAAATGGTTTCGGGCTTATCGGGCAAGCCTGGGTGGCATCAGACAACTCCAACACGACCTTCGGTGGAAACGTCTATTTGCTTACTGTCGCACAGCTCGATCCCCTCGATGGGGCGGTGGACCCAAGCGACATTGCATTCTTACGTAGCACAGATGGTGGCGTCACGTGGTCACGACCTATTGCGGTCAACGACGACCCTGTGAAGTCCAGTTCTTGGCAATGGTTCGACACAATATCCGTTGCCCCAAATGGTCGGATCGACGTCGTTTGGAACGATACGCGCAATAGTCAGCAGCCAAATCTCTCGGAACTCTTTTATTGCAACTCGACTGATGGGGGCAAGACGTGGTCACCCAACGTCGCGGTAAGCCCTATGTTCGATAGTTGGGTGGGTTGGCCCGGAGGAAATGCCAAGCTCGGCGACTACTACACAATGGTGTCGGACAACCTGGGCGTGAATGTCGCGTATGCAGCCACGTTCAACGGGGAGCAGGACGTGTATTTTCTGCGGATCGGGCCGTGGGACTGCAACGGGAACGAACTCGACGACGCGGCGGATATCGCTTCGGCCACCTCCAAGGATTGCAACGGCAATGATGTCCCCGACGAGTGCGAATACCGCGTGGACGTAAACGGCGACAGTCTGACCACGCTGGACGATTACACTCTGCTTGCTGCCGCCCTCTCCGGCCCGCTCGGCAATCCTGAAGGTGATTGCGGCCAGCTTTTCGACGCGAACCACGATGGCCACATCGACCTTGCCGACTACGCCTACCTCCAGCGCGTTCTGGTGAATAGTCCGTGATGCGCAGTCAGGCGGGTCTGGACTGATTGCCCGTCCCGCCATAGGTTGAGTTCCTTGCAACGATCCTCAATGCTGATCCGAGGAAGGAACTCACATTGAAGTGCCCGTTCTGTGCCGAAGAAATTCAGAGCGCCGCGATTGTCTGCCGATTTTGTGGAGCATCACGCTCCACTCAGGGAGAATGGTTGCGCGCACCGAATCCGCCAACCTCTCCCGCACGTCGCAAGGGACAGGCAACCATTCGATGGGCGGGCGCATTCTTTATCCTCTCAGGCGCGGTCTCGATTGCGTCGGTGACGTCAAGCGTGCCGCTCTTGGGTGCGATGCGCGGTGGAGTCGTCGCGCTGCTCTACAATCTCTTCTACATCCTCTTGTTTGTTGGAATTGGCGTCGGCTTGTTCGCGGGCAGGCCGTGGAGCTATCGACTCTTCTGGGCAGGCACGGCCATCTACAGCCTCGATTCGCTGGCTTTCCTGCTGAGCAAAAGCACAAGGGCGGCCTATCTGGCGGGGGCTGGCGTGACCAAAGAGGTGGGATCGCTCATCGACGTGGGCATCCTCGATCAGGGAGTCTTCCTGGGCAGCGTCGTGTCCTTACTCTCCTGGTGGGGGTTCGCTCTCTACGTCTATATCCGACGCGATTATTTTCGCCCTTATCCACCAATCGCTTGATTGCACAACCGACTTCCCATTCAAGCAAAGGGCCGCGGCGCATGCGTCCGGAGGGGGAACGCATGCACCGCTGTGGTCGTCCGCGCCACGCACGGGTAGGTCGTGACGCGAAAGGGCTATCTTGTGCGTTCTCGATCGGTGTCGGGGCGTGCGGAAACCTGCCGTCTTGGGCGCGGTCCAGCGTGGCCGGCTCGGGGCATCGATTTCGGGAAGTTCGCCGAGTCCCCCTCGGCATTTGCGTCACCCTCGGAACGCATTACTACGGAATGTATGAATCTAAAAAAATATAGGCGCTATTATTGGTCAAGGCAAATCAGCGTCTCCGAATTCCTGCAAACGCGTTTTCCAGTCTCGTAAAGGGCATTTCTTGAGCCTGGGGCGACTCGATTTGCCTCATTCCAAAGGGTTTCCCCTATGGCGAATCCTGTCGGCTTTGTCACACTTTCACCAATACGGCCAACCCTTCACGTGAGTTTTACATACAATTCAAATGCACTTCACGCGGATGGCCGATAGTTTTGGACTGACCCGAATGGGTTCGATGAACCAAACCAAGGAGTCTGAAATGAACTACCATGATGATGACGAATTGTTCTCAATTGGAGCCGTGGCTCTGGTGGAGGAATCCGGCGAGGTGGATACGACCTCCGATGCGAGCGATTGGGTCATGCAATACATGGCTTGGGAGGATGCGCCTGCGTTCCGGGTCGCAGAATTCGTCACACTGAGTGACGCCAAGAGCCAACAGAAGAATCATCCACCGAAGTTGGCGCCCTTAATGTGACTCTGGCGCTGGCCCTTTCCGAGCGTGCAAGGGGCTGAAGGGCTACTCCCACCGGACGGTTTTGGCGTCGAAGACTGGGCCCTCTGTGCAGCACAATCGATATCGCCAGCCGGCGGCGTCCGCAGGATCGTGAACAGGCACAATGCACGACTGGCACATTCCTGTCCCGCAGGCCATGTTTCGCTCCACGCAAACATAACACTCGATGTCGCGGGCTGAGCAAAATTCCGCGACATACCGCATCATCCGCTCCGGACCACAAGTGTAGGCAACCAGGTTTTGCGATTGGGGTGGGTTGGCCTGTGCATAGGCCGACAACGCCGCTCCAATGTGCCCCTTGTACCCCAACGAACCGTCATCGGTGCTGATCACGACCGGAGTACTCACGTCCGCAAATTCGCGGGCACTTCGCTTCGCACAGCGGGCATCCGTTGCCGGTGCATCGCCATGCAAATCCAGAGCGAGCAAGTCCCGTGACTGAGCGCCGCAAAATGCGACTGCCCTCCTTCCCTTTTCTCGCAGGGCACTTGCAAGCCAAAGAAGCGGCGGCAGCCCCACGCCGCCCGCAACCAGCCATGCCTCTTGCTTCACCGGTGACACCGGGAATTCCCGGCCCAGCGGACCCATCACGCTGATGGCATCTCCACGGTTGAGCGATGCGAGCCAGCGCGTGGACGTTCCGACGACGCGATACATCACGTCCACATGCACGCCTTCGGCATGACGCACCACATTGGCCACGCTGAAAGCGCGGCGAAGAAGCGGCTCCTTCAGCTCCGACCACCATCCCGCATGGGAATTGGCCCAGGGGTCATCATCGAGGCGGTAACTATCCGAGTTGGCTGGTAGCGGACACAGGTGGACAAACTGTCCGGGTCGGGCGTCGCCAAAAGCCGGCACGCGCAGGGTCATCCGAAAGTGGTCGCGGCAGAGGTTCCGATTCACAACAATTGCGCCGGTCTGAATGATTGGCGTGCGAGAGGATGGAGGCAATGTAACAGTCATGCGGTCAGGCGATCATAAAAAACTTCCGGGATCGCAGCAAAGGCCACGACCCCGGAAGTTCGCCACGGCTAAAAGCCGCATGTTGTCATCGCGATCGAGACGCCTCGAGGACCGCGCATTTTGATCTTCCACTCCGGCAAAGTTTGTATCGCCAACCGATTCGAATGTCAACCAAAAAAGGGCTGTTTATTTTTTCTTTTTGTTGCCATAAATACATAAGAAATAATAGCTTATGAATCCAATACGAATTGATAATGGACTAAAGAAATTCGAAGGGAAGGATTCGCGGACAATCGAAGAATCAATGCATTTGGGTATGATCCGGCCATGAGCAGCATGAACAGTGAACCCATCGAGTCCCTGGGCCGCCTCAAGCAACAACTTCAGAAACTTCCGGGCATCGGGGCGCGCAGTGCCGAGCGACTCGCCTTTCATATTCTCCGCGAGCCGCGCGCCTACGCCGCCGGTCTGGCACAGGCGATCCTCGACGTGAAGGACAAAGTGGCACACTGCGGAATCTGCTTCAAACTCACCGAACGCGACCCGTGCGGAATCTGCGCAGACCCGCGCCGCGACCACGCGGAGATCTGGGTGCTCGAACAACCCAAGGACTTGCTCGCGCTCGAGGCGACGGGACTGGTTCGCGGCGTTTATCACGTACTCCTGGGCCACATCGCACCATTGGAAGGCATCGGCCCGGAACATTTGACCATCGATGCGCTGGTTGGCCGCGTCCGCGCGGGAGGCGTGCGCGAAGTGATCCTCGCCCTGAATCCCACGCTCGAAGGCGACGGAACCGCATTGCATATTCAGAGTCTGCTTGCTGACACCGGAGTACACATCACGCGCCCTGCGCGAGGCCTGGCCGTCGGTTCGCAGATCGAATACGCCTCGGTGGGAATGCTCGAGTCCGCCATCCGTGGCCGAACGCCGGCATGAAATGCAATCGCATGCGCCGGAATTGGCGTGGCGATTCCACGTTGTCATCCTGAGCACAGCCAAGGATCTGTGTTTGCTGGCATCGAGGTTCTTCGCTTCGCTCAGAATGACATGCCTCTCTTTGATCGAACTTGGAATTGGGCCCATCGTTCACGGGGGCAGGGGATACCGGGGGGTCGTTCGACTATCATTCGGCCATGGAACAGCGCGACAACATTGTTGAGTCGCATACTGCGGAGCAGGTGGAGAAGTGGATTCCGTTTGCGCGTCCGATTGTGGAGTCAGCCGGCCCGCCATTGCCGCCGCCTCCGCCGGGACACGAATTTCTCCTCCTGTCACAGACTCGAGGTGACGTAGCCAAGGACATCCTTCTATTCATATTTCTGTTTCTAGCCATTGCGCTGAGTGGCGAATTGCTCATCGGAACCATCTATCGCGGAGTCCTGGCCTCCCAGTACCGCGATGACGAAGAGCTGAGTTTCGCCGTGGCCAGGATGGCTCTCTTTCCAGCCATCGCATGGCGTTCGGTGACGGCCACAATTCTCGCCATTGCGATGACGCGGCGGCGGGGATTGAGCCTGCGATCTGTCGGACTCACCTTTCAGAAATTCTGGCTCAATCTGCTGCTGGGGCTGGCTGCGTTCGTAGCGATTCTCCTGGGAGTGCTCGTACTAAGCATTCTCATTGGGAAACTGTTTCCCAATCTGAATCACGAGTTTGAAAAAAATGCGGATCTGATCATGAAAGCCGTTCCGCGTGTGACGCCCGCCATT
Source organism: uncultured Phycisphaera sp. (assembly GCA_964501365.1). Lineage (GTDB taxonomy): Bacteria > Planctomycetota > Phycisphaerae > UBA1845 > UBA1845 > CAZAMB01. The sequence goes on from CAZCST010000018.1 coordinate 6,097, forward strand.
TTCTTTGGAATGAGTCTGGTGATCGGCTATTACGAGGAATTGGTATTTCGAGGGTTTCTCATGCCCCGGCTGCGGCGCGCCACCAACTCATGGATTCTGGCCATCCTGCTGACGACCCTCGTGTTTGGCGTTCTTCACTTGAAAGATCAGGCGGCAGCGGCACTCCTGGCCATTGTTTCGCTCTCCTTGATCTTCAGCACGGTGACGATCTGGCGGCGGTCGCTGGTCCCGGCGATTCTCGCCCATGCGTTGTTCGATTTTTCGATGTTCCTCCAGTTGTACAATGCGGCCGGAAACAAGTGGAAATGACCGCAACCGATTATTCCATCCGTCCGATCGTTGCAGACGACTATGATGCGCTGGTTGAGCTTTGGTCTGCGAGTGCGCTTCCCTTTCAGCCGAACGGACGCGAAAGCCGTGATGCCATCCTGCGACATCTTCAGCAGTTCACGGGGTTTTCGTTCGTCGCCATTGCCGGAGAGCAGTTGGTCGGAACGGTGCTGGGAACGCATGATGGCCGAAAGGGCTGGATCAATCGGCTGGCCGTCAGGCCGGAATTTCGGCGGCGCGGTGTGGCGGCCGCACTGGTACGGACATGCGACGCGGCGCTTCGCAAACAGGGCATTGAAATCGTAGCCGCGCTGGTGGAAGTGGAGAACGACGCGTCAGCCTCACTGTTCCGCAAGCTGGGCTACTCCGACGCGATCGAGGTCCGATACTTCCGCAAAGTCAGCCATCCGCAGGTTTGATTGGTTTCACGATCCTTCCAAAACCTCGCGTTTTACAAAGGTTTACATGGATGGAGCCGTTCACTATAGTGCTTTCAAGGAGTCTATTTCCAAGCGACACGGACGTTTGGTGATTATGCAAAAACACCCCGATCTACCGCAGCCGTTTGCCGAACTCGGACTCGACGTTCACCTCCTCAAAGCCTTGCGAAAAATGCAGTTCGTCGAGCCTTCCGAAATCCAGAAGGCGCTGATCCCCGTGGCCCTTTCGGGGCGCGATCTGCTTGGCCAGGCCCGCACCGGAACGGGAAAGACGGCCGCATTCGGTCTGCCGATCCTGCAGCAAATTGACCCGGCCGGGCGTTTGCAGGCGATCTGCCTTGTCCCGACTCGCGAGCTGGCCGTGCAGGTCACCACCGAACTTCGGCGTATGGCCGAATTTTCCGGGCACCACATCGTGCCCGTGTACGGCGGCCAAAAGGTGGCAACCCAGCTTCATCAGCTTGGGCGCAAGCCGCACTTTGTTGTTGGGACGCCGGGCCGGGTGCTCGACTTCATGCAGCGCGGAAACCTCATCGTTTCGGATCTGAAATTCGTGGTGCTCGATGAGGTGGATCGCATGCTGGACATCGGCTTCCGCGACGACATCCGCACCATTCTGGGGAAGTTCCCGACTTCGCGACAAACGATCTTTGTGTCGGCGACGATTGATGATGAGATCAAGCAACTCGCCCGCAAATACATGAAGGATCCGGCGGAGGTCAATGTTTCGCGGGATCACATGACCGTGGACGAGGTCGATCAGACCTATGTACCCGTGGAGCGACACGACAAGTTCCGCTGCCTGCGGGCCATCATGGATAACGAAAACCCGCCGGTGGCAATTGTCTTCTGCAACACCAAGCATGCAGCCCGCAAGCTGGCGAAGAAACTCTTTGATGCGGGGATCGAGGCCACAGAAATTCATGGGGATTTGATTCAGCGCAAACGCGACAAGGTCATGGAGCGATTCCGCAAGCATCAGATCAAGGTGCTTGTCGCCACGGACCTGGCCGCCCGCGGCATTGACGTGAGCGCCATTTCGCACATCTTCAATTATGACATCCCCGCCGATTCGGAAGTGTACGTGCATCGAATCGGGCGCACCGGGCGCATGGGTGCCCGGGGAATCGCCATCACGTTTGTCTCCAGCGAAGAAGGCAAACTGCTCACCGAAGTTGAGAAACTCATCAACCGCGAAATCCCAGTTCGCGTCGTGCCCGGTTTTCAGGCCAGCCCCGCCCGTGATCGCAGCGGCCCAACCGAAGCGGCGAGATCAACCCCGGCGGTTTCGCGGTATCAAGCGCCTGTGTTTAGCGGGGCCTCTGAGGCTCCAATGGAGGCCCCACCCAAAACACTCGGCAGCCGCTTCAAACCCCAGCGCAGCAGCCGACGACGCAGATAGTTTCGTTCGATTGTCGCGGCCGGCTCCCGATCCGAATGTTCAGAGTGTCGGGATTGCCGAAGTATCCAACTTTCATCTTTTCTTCTCGAAAATCCCAAGGAGATTTCGTGCGCCGTGAAGGACGCGGATCAGTTCGATCCCATCATCAATCGCTCGATAGAAAATGAGATACTGGCCCACTGGAAAGGAACGCATTCCCAGGCCAAATTCGTCCCGACGCGGTCCCAGCCCTGGGGCCGTCGACAGAAGGTTCAAGGCCGCGTCAAACTTTTCGATGACGCGGTCGGCAGCGGGTTGATTGTCGACGGCAATGTAGTTCCAGATGTCGACGTAATCCTGCCTGGACCCAAGAGTACGAAGAATGCGGGGCATCAGCAGGACCGTTTCGAGGCAGCTTGTCGCTGGCGGCCTTCGGTCTTGATCGTTTCGGCATCGAACTCGACGAATTGACCCTTGTCAGCCTGCTCTACTCCCGCTGCGACTTGTCTTTTCAATTCCGCAAGGTGGTCGGGATCTGTCGGGAATGGGGCTTCGCTTCCTTTAAGATATTGCAACGCTGCACTGATCAATTCCGAAGCGTTAGCGAAGTGACCAGCCCGGAGGTTCGCGTCGACGAACTGCTGAAGTTCAGAACTCAGTTCGATGTCCATTTTCATGCTACTCTTAGTTTAGCGAATTTGAGGTCGCGGGGTCAAATCCGATTTCGAAGCATCAATCAAGACAGTTTCGCCGCATTCGGGGCAAGCTCCGCCTGAATTGTTCTTGAGATTATACCCGCACTTGGTGCAACGCCCCCCCTCTTCCAGGATAGACGGAAAATACGGCCGGCGAATCCGGCGTGCCCAAATGCCCAAGAACACTGCCCCGACGAACGCCCCTATCATGTGTCTGATCCACGATGGCCGTACATCGATCATTTCGAGTAGGCAAGTCGTTGACTCGCCGATGATCCCAAATAGAAGAGCTCCAATCCAAAAATTCTTTGTGAATCGAGTTCGCTTCTCGGCCAGCAGTTCAATTCGCCTGACTTCCTTCTCGTCATCGACTCCCCAAAGGTCAGGCATTGCTGATTCCCCCGCCCCTCTGGGGCAGAAATGGAAACGACACATCCTCTCCACGGGTTCCACTACGCTCCACCCGTGGCTACAAACCTTGGCCCCTCCAGGGCCAAATTTGATCACGCCGCGGCTTCGGACATCGTGGGAGTCTTGTCGAGGATTTCTTTGAGCACGTCGTCGACGCCAATGCCTTCGGCCTCGCCTTCAAAGTTGAGCAGCACACGGTGGCGCATCGCGGGCAGGTAGACCTTGCGCACGTCGGCGAAGGCGGTGTTGAAGCGGCCATCGAGCAGGGCATTGAGTTTTGCGCCAAGAGTTAGTGTCTGGGCGGCGCGCGGACTGACGCCCCAGCGGACGTACTTATTGGTGGTGTCGATGGCGAAGGGGCCGTGGGGGTGCGACGCCATCGCCAGCCGGATCGCGTAATCCTGCACGTGCGGGGCCATGACCACGCGCTTCACCAGCGCCTGGATGTTCTTGATCTCCTCGCCGGTGGTGACGCGCTGGACGTTGGCCTTATAGCCGGTGGTCGTGCGATCCATGATGGTGCGCATCTCCTCGCGGCTCGAATAATTCACCACGAGCTTGAACATGAAGCGGTCGAGCTGGGCCTCAGGCAGCGGATAGGTCCCCTCCTGCTCGATGGGGTTCTGCGTGGCCATGACGAAGAACGGTTCTTCGAGCGTGTAACGTGTGCCGCCGATGGTCACCGAATGTTCCTGCATGGCTTCGAGCAGGGCGGACTGCGTTTTGGGAGTCGCGCGATTGATTTCGTCGGCCAGGACAATCTGGGCGAAGAGCGGGCCCTTCTGGAAAACGAACTGACGACGGCCGGTGCCGGGGTCCTCGGTGATGATGTTCGTGCCGATGATGTCGGCGGGCATGAGGTCGGGCGTAAACTGGATACGCGAGAAGTGCAGATCGACGGCCTCGGCCAGCGTACGGATAAGGTACGTCTTGCCCAACCCCGGCACGCCCTCGATGAGCACGTGCCCGCCCACGAGCAGGGCGGTCAGGACGCCTTCGACGACCTCGTCGTGGCCGACGATGGCCTTGCCGATTTCGGCGCGAAGTGCGGCATATTTCTCACGAAACTCGCGCGTTGTTTTTTCGACGGCTGGATCAATCTGCGCCATGCAAGTCCCTTTCTTCTTGGACCGCCCGTCGCTCGCGCTCCGGGTTCGGATCGGGCGGTGCATCAAGAGGCACCCTACGTTACTACGACTATTCTTGCCGCGGGTCGCTTTCGTCGCGGGCGCGTTTCTTGGCCCGGAGCAATCGCGATGTCGCGCTCTGGTCATCCGCTGTCGAATCCGCCGCAGCAGGCCCCTTCTTTTCCGGTTCTGTCGCCCGGGCTCCGCCCAGGGCGTCCGCAAGGTTTTGCGACGATGCAGGCTGTGAGCCCTTCGCCACTTCGAATTTTCGCTTGGCGCGAACATCGCGAGCGGGCTGATCGCCTTCCTCCGCAATCCTTCGTCCGGCCTTCGGCGAAGTCGGGGCGAGCTCCTCCTTGACCTGCTCGCGCTTGGTCTTGAGTTTTTCGAGAGCAACCTCGCTTCGCTGACCGGCCTGGGCCAGCGCGGTGACCCCATGGGTCATGAATTCGTACAGTGGCCGGATGTAGCGGAAGCGAATCGTCCAGCCGACCAGTTCCGCAAACAACACTGCCCCCAGCAGGCCCCACCAATGTGCATAGCGTACCTCGAACCCAAATAGTAGCACGACCAGCACGAGCACTTCGACCGCGATGGATAGTGCAAGCCAACTGGCCAGACGCCGCACGGCCACATCAAGGAGGAAAGCCGGAAGGAATAGCCACGCCAGCATCCAGTCCCACGCGGGACGCCGCGCGACGCTGGGCGGGAGATTGTGTTCAAAAATTTTGGCGTCCCTGGCCTCGCCTTCGAGCCAGCGGCCGCCGGTCGATTCGACGACCTGTCGCAAGAGAGATTCGTTGGCGGATAAGTCTCGAAATTCCGGCGAGAACGGAACGGACATTCCCGTGCGGAGCGTGCCGAGGTGGCTGGCGCCCTGAAAGATTTGCACATTGGCGAGGTATTGTCCGGCTTTTTCAACGTCGAACTCGGCCTCGTAGTGGCCCGGGCCGGTTTGCTTGAAGGTCTGGGCGACAGGCGCGTTGTCCGGGCCGATGAGTTTGGTTCGGAGCTGAAGGTCGTTGAGATAGTCGGCGTTCTTGTCGAGGGCATCGATCACGATCCATCCGCGATTGCCTTCGATGCGCGTGTACGAGTCGAAATTTGCGGGCGTGTCCTGTCGCATTGTCCAGCGGACCATCTGCCCGAAGAATTTCGCAAACCGCGGCCAGCTCGTCCATGCCTTGCCCCAGGCGGGCCAGTAGCCGCTGGTGAAGGCGACGGTCTTGCCCAGTTCGTACTGCCAGTGCGCAAGCACCGGGTCTTCACCGTCCTCCGTGGCGCGGATGATCGGCATCACCACCTGCGGACTGTTCTTGACCGAGGTGAGCACCATGCCGCCCAGCGGCGGAAACGCTTCGGTCGATGCGCCGATGCCGCCGAGCAGGTCGCTGGTGGGATCGACGATCTGCGGCTGGAACGGCTCTTCGATGATGAGCGGCCGGCGGACGACCTTCGACTCCTTGGCGAAAATCTGCGGCAATTCATTGGGGTTTCGCGCGGCGTAATAGCGACCGCCGGTTTTCTGGGCGATGTCGCGCATGGTGGGCTCCATGACGTGCGCGCCCCAGCCGATGCCGATGGTGCTGACCGTAATCTTGGCGGCGACAAAATCGTTGATGAGTTTTGCCGAGGGAGCCTGCGGGTCGCCGTCGCTGAACATGATGACGTGCTTTTGCGCGGCGTCTTTTCCGCGCCCATTGACCAATTCCTTGTAGGTCATCTCCATGGGCGATGCGAAATCGGGCATGTCACCGACCTGGATGCGGTCGATCTTGGCCTTCACGGCGTTGCGGTTGGTGTTGAGGCCCAGCGGAACCTCCCAGTTCGATCCGCCGGGACTGTAGGTGTAGGCGACCACGCCGATGTAGTCCTGCGAGCTGATGGTGTCCACGCTCTTCTTGGCCATTTCGGTCGCGTAATAATTTCCGCGAGGCACTTCGCAGCTATGCATGATGAGGACCAGCGCCCCGCGCGGGATGACCTTCTTGTGCTTGATCTCAAACGAAACGGGCATGACCTCTTCGACGGGGCTGCCGATCCACCCGCCCGCCCCGAAGCTCTCCGGCCCGCCGAGCATGATCAGCCCGCTGCCGACATCCTTGACGTAGGATGCCAGCGCCTTCTGCTGATCGTCCGTGAATGCGGCGGCAGCGACGTTGGAGAGCAGAATCGTAGAATAGTTCATCATCTCCAGCAGCCCGAAATTCCCCAGATCGGTCTCGCTCTTTACCTCAATGTCCACGTTTTCGCGGCGCAGCGCGGCAACCAACTCCGCTTCGTACGCGGGGTTGGACGTGATCAACAGCGCCGGACTGGAACCTCCCACAAAGGAAAATGCACTGCCCTTGTTGTTGAGCGCAATGCCGTCCATCGAAGGATCGTCGGGCTGGAAAGTAGCCTCGTAGGTTTGGGTCCCTGCCGTATTGACCGGGAGCTTGATGAAAAACGTGTTGGTTCCGGGTTTGAGGCCAACCTTTGCGTATTCGGGCGGCAGGGCCACGAGCTCCCCGTTGTGCGAGAGCGAAATTTTGCCCGTCACGCTGCGGTTCGAGCGGAGGATCATTCGGATCGGAACCTGCTCGCCTTTTTCGGCGTATGTCGGAGCGATCATGCGGTCGAAGTAGACTTCGTTGGCCCGCTCGTAGCGAAGCGGAACAACATCGATGGGAATACCGTCTCCGCCGGCCCGGCGGATTTCCGAGAGCACATCACCCATATTGTCGTTGCCGTCAGAGAGGAGCACCATGCGCTTGGAGGTGTCGTGCGGAAACATGGCCATCGCCAGCCGGACGGCCGCGCCCACGTCGGTGCGGTCCGTGTCAGTGAGGGCGGGCAACCGGCCGGGCGGGACGAAGAATCCGCCTTCCATCGGGAGTTGCTCGAGGAATGCGTGGCGGGCGAAGTCGATGAGGCCAAGCCGGTCGTGGGGATGCATGGTGCCCGCGGCGTCGCGGATGAACTGCTCGGCGGCCTCCTCGTGGGTTTGAACGCTGTGCGAACGATCCATCAGGAAAAAGACCGTGAGATCCTCATTTCGCAGGACTCGCTCAATACCAGCCAGACACAAGGTGATGAGAATCAGGAGTACGCAGCGAATCGCGGTGGCCAGCATGCGGCGCAGAGGATCGAGCCCGGACAGGCTGCGCATGCTCGCGACGATCAGAAGCGGCACGAGCAGCAACAACCAGAGCCACTTTGGCTCGGTTACGTCAAAGGGAAGTGACCAGGCGGCTATCATGAAAATCCTGTTCCGCACTCCGGGCATCTTGATTCGGTGAGCCCTGTCAAATTGTAACCGCATTTCCCACAGCGTTGTCCGATGTGTTGCCACCGCAAGGCAAGCCGAACTCTTCCAAGGAGTTCAGGCAAAAACAGCAAGGTTGCGATCGCAACAACAGGAATCCAAAGGTTAAACTGAAAATCGCTGACATGGCGCTTTAGGTCTTGAAGCTTTTCATTTCGGTCCGTATGGACTTGAAACCGACTCGGCGGAGGAGGAGAACAAGTTGAACTTTCGGCAACAAGGAATCCCGAAAGTACGGTATAGCTCTTGTTTGCTACGGAATCATGGATGGTAAAGGAAGTACCTGCATACGTGAGGATTGTTAGTGCACAAAATAGAAATACAACCAGAAATTTGGCTTGGAAAGAATTCCCTCTGATGAGACCGAAAAGCGATCCGAAAAATACAAGTCCAATCAGGCCTGCAAATGCGCTAAATCGGCCGATCCAGCCTGGTTGTGAAACACCGAGTGGTAACAGGGTCCAATATAGGTATGAACAGATCCAAACCAATAAGAATGCATAGATCATTAGTCCTAATCGACCAATCCAATTTCGCGTCATGGAAGGCTCGCCTTTGCGTGATCAGACAAGCTGCATTTAGTCATGGCGCAATCACCTGCACGCGGCTGTTAATCGAATCGACGACGTAGACGTTGCCCTGCGGACCATAGGTGGCCCCCCAGGGCGCGAAGAGTTCGCCGAGTCCCCGACCGGGCTTTCCCCACATGCGCAGCGAGCGGCCATCCTTCGAAAACCACTGGAGCCGGTTGCCTTCGTATTCGCAGACCATGAGCGAACCATCGGGCGACTGCGAAATATCGTAGGGGTAGCGGAGTTCTCCGGGACCGCTGCCATACTTGCCGAAAACCTTGAGTACGCTGCCGTCAAGACTCATGCGTACGAGCCGGTGATTGCACGCGTCGGCGATCCAAAGCGTCTGCTCGTCGTCCACGATCAGGCCCGTCGGACGACTCAGGCGAAGGCCATCGGCGGATTGGTCCAGCGCTTTTACGAATTGCAGGTCAGGCGACCACTTCGTCACACGATCATTTTCGTGATACTCGCTGACGTAAATGAAGCCCTGGGCATCGAAGGCCACATCGGTGGGAAGTTGGAACTCGCCGTCGCCGGAGCCTTCGCGACCAAACGTCTGGAGAAGTTCGCCTTCGCGGCTGTACACGAGCACGCGGTGACAATGCGTATCGGCGACGAAAATCCGGCCATCAGGTTGAACCGCCAGGCCGACAGGAAATCCGGCGGAAATATCCGGCGTCCGCCACGCGAGTTCGAAGTTTCCCTTGGCGTCGAAGCGTTGAATGCGTCCAGTCTTGTCCACGACGTACTCGAATTGCTGCTTGTCGGAAGCGATCGCGCGCGGGTAGTTGAATTTCCCGTCGCTCAGCCCGACACCGCCGAAAACACCGATGACGCCGGAGTCGGTAATGGGTTCGCGCCGGCAACCGACTAGCACCACAACCATTGCACAATGGCGGACAAAGCCCGCCCTGCCAAGCAAACACTTCAACAACAACGTTGCGAATCGGCTTCCAGCGGCTTGCGTGGGTTTCGGCGTGGGGATACTCTCCCCCGCGATGGTCTTGCGACGGGATTCGCGTCTCAACCATCGTGGCTCGTTCGCCCGATAACTGCGTATCGGACTGCGGAGAATCGGCAAGCCGGAAGTCTTGGGCTGAGCGACCGTTACGATGGGTCGCGCGGTTGAGTCAATGGAACGTTTTGCTCGAGGTTTCAAACGTTGCCGTATTTGATTGAGCACAACAAAACGCCCTCGACTTACTCCGCCTGGGTGAGTGTACCGGTTATTCTTGCCTGCCTGTGCTGCGCGTGCAACTCAATCAAGAACGGCTGGCTCGATCCCACGACGCTCGGCAAGTTCGACGACGGCGTCACCACGAGCGAAATCCGCCAGACCCTCACCCTCGAAGACAGCCCGCGCGGCATTCCCGGCGCTCAATACCCATCGCCTCAAGATTTACAACCCATGGTCGTTGAGTATCCCATCACGGCAGGCGACACCCTGGCGATTGAGATTAACGAGCTTCGCCAGAGGCAGGTGACCTATCAGACCCAGGCGCAGGTTTCTTCGGCGGGATATTTGAATCTTCCGGTTGTCGGAAAGGTGGATGCCGTTGGCCTCACGGTTCCGGAGCTGGAGGCCGCAATCGGCCAGGCGCTGAAAGATCGCAACGTCCTTGTCGATCCTGATGTGACCATTAACCCGCTATTCCTGCAAAGGGCGACATACTCCATCTTCGGTATTGGCGTATCCGCATCGAATGACGCCCCATTGCGGGCTGGTACGTTCCCGATTCGCAGGCCGGACCTGCGGCTCCTGGAAGCCATTAACCAGGTCGGTGGTTTGAACGAGTTTATCACGGAAGTGTATGTCTTTCGCGACGACGCTGCCTTGGATCGCGGCCCCAGCCGCCATCCGACCCCGCCATCCGAGGGAACAGGCGTGCAAAACTACCGCCCGACGCCTCCGAATGTAGAAATGGGAGTCGTTGAACCGGTGCCGCACGACGCACCCGCCCCGCCCACCGGGCAGGACGAGCGTCAAAACCTCATTGATGCAGTGGAAGGTGGATCGCGCCCCGCACCCAAAGCCCCCCCTTCCGAAGCGATCGAGCCGGTGCAGCCGGCGGAACGCCCGATGGATGCGGCGCTCGTCCCTGAAAGGCCGCAACCGTTCCTCTATATCAATAATGAATTCGTGCCCAACCCGGCCTATCAGCCTGAGCACGCGGCCACCGAACCGATGATGCCACGCTACGACACGGTCATGCCCGGCGTAAACTGGTCTCGTCTGGGCGGTGAGAGTTCGCAGCGAATTCTGGCGATTTCGGCGGATTCGCTTCGCAACGGCGACCCCACCATGAACATTTACGTTCGTGCGGGTGACGTGATTCGCATCGTCAGCGGCGAAATCGGGGTCTATTATGTCATGGGGCAGGTGAACCGCGTTGGTCCGTTCCGATTTGAAGCGGAAGAGATCACGCTGAAGGCGGCCATCGCCAATGCCCAGGGTTTGTCCGGTCTGGCCTGGCCCGACCGTTGCACAATCTACCGCCGACTGGGGCAGCGCGAGCAGATGATCCAGGTGAATCTGGACCGCATTTTTGCGGGCCTGGACCCCGACTTCCTGATTCGTCGCGGGGATATCATCAACGTGGGAACGCATCCCTTTGCGCCGTTCCTGGCTCGTATCCGGGCGTTTACCCTGCCCTCGCCAGTCAACAATGTGGGGTATAGCTATACCTACGCTCGCAATTTTGCGGACATCGACTCGTATGCCGTCAAGAACAACCCGCACAACGAGCCCGACCGCTTCCCGGCGTTATTCAACGGCCTGCTGACCCCGTAAGGAGTGATCCTCCCGGTGCAGAGGGAATTGTCCATCCCGACAACGAGCTGGCGCGTTGCTGACGCGCGAGTCGTTCCGGCCTCGATCTTTCGAGCGGCCGTCATTTCCGCCCTGTTACTATTCGTTTACTGGGGTCCTATTCGCTACACGCTGGTTGCCCGCTGGATTTCCGACGGCAATTGGTCGCACGGCTGGCTGATTCCCATCTTCAGCCTGTATTTCCTGTATATGCGGCGCGAATTGCTCATGAGGGCCATGCCAAACCCCACCCTCTGGGGAGTGCCGATTCTGCTGTTGTCATTCCTTGCTTTTTTCTACTTCGCCTGGTGGGCGCGGATGGCCTATCCGCAGGCTATTACGATTGTACCGACGATCGTGGGGCTTGTTCTACTGATGGGAGGATGGAACGTTCTCAAGGTCGTTTGGTTCCCTGTGCTGTTTCTTGGTCTGTCGGTTCCGCTTCCGCATCGAACCTATTTTGAACTGACCACTCCGATGCGAATTCTGGCATCCAAGGCCTCGGCGTCGATCCTGCCCTTGCTGATACCGGATTTGCATACCGACGCACAGGCCGTGGTCATCGATTACATTCGTCCGGGCATGCCCCCCGGACAGCTCAACGTCGAAGAGGCTTGCAGCGGGATGCGGCTGTTGATGGCCTTCGTAACACTGGGAATCGCGATGGCGTATTTGGGAGACCGCCCCGTCTGGCAGCGGATCGTGCTGGTGGCGGCCTGCCTTCCGATCGCCCTTTTTTGTAACATTGTGCGTGTGACCACGACAGGGTATCTGTCGATTACTGGTCATCGGGACCTGGCCCAGGGAACGGCCCATCAACTGCTTGGCATGGCGATGCTGGGGCTGGCCTTGGGTTTGTTCTGGTTATTGGGATACGTGCTGAACCATTTGTTCATAGAAACAGATGCCGAGAAGTTCGACGGGGCGACACCAGCGGCTAGAGTAAATTCATGACGACAATGCCGACGACTATTCCAGATCGCATGGACGTGCCCGCGATCCACCGGCCGCCCAGCCCCGAAATGGGACTTGCAGGGCTGACGGCCACCGACATTCTGTCCATGCTGCGGCGGCGTGTCGTCCTGATCTTCCTCTTGTTCATGCTTTTTTCCGCCATGGCCGTCGGCGGGTTCGTGCTTTGGTACTTTCGATTCCCGGGATACCGCGCCGAATCGCTGATCGAGTGCATCACCAACATTCCCGAAACCGAACTCACCGTCGAACAGCAGCGAATGCGCGAGGACGAGCACGATCGCTTCGTCCAAAGCCAGGCGATGCTGCTCAAGAGTCCGAACATCCTGGTGGAGACGCTTAAGGTCAACGCCGTTCGGGAAACGCAGTGGTACAAATCGGTCGAGGCCAGAAGCAGGGGCGGGTTCTGGAAAACCGAACCGCTCCTCGAACTGGAAAAGGACCTGACCGCCGCCCCGGTGCGCGGAACAAACTTCCTTCTGGTCGCCATCGAGTGTCACGACCCCGAGGATCCCGCCGTCATTGTGAACAACGTCGTGGCCCGCTGGTACGAGGAAGTGAAGAAGAAATCGGCGGAGGAATTTGCCGGTGACCCGCTCACCGCCCTGCAGCGCGACGCCTCCAACATCGAGGGTGAAATCCGCTCCAAGCGCGAACGCCTCAAAGCCCTGGCATCGCGCATGCCCGCCGGCGCCCGCGAAGACCCAGGCAACAACATCACCGCTCACACCGTCCGGCAGTATTCCGAGCAGGTCGCGCAGCTCACCCTCGAACTCTCGCAGCTCGATCAATATCGTTCCGTGTACAACAGCCCCGGCGGAGTGGCCGTCACGGCGGAGCAACGCGCCATCATTGAAGCCGATCCACAGGTATTTCAGCTTTCTCAATACCTCTTCATGCTTCAACAGCAACGTGCCGCCGACGAACGTACGTATGGCGAGGGTCACATTGAATTAAAGAGAACGGATGCCCAGATTTCCGCGGCCGAAAAGAATCTTGCGGCCCTGCGCCTCGAGCGTCTCAATCAGCAGCAATCCGACATGCGCGACTCCGCCAACACGGCCTACGAAAATTCCCGACACGCCCTGTTCATCGCCCAGGAAAATCTCGCCAAGGCCGAGGCCGAATTGCAGGATCAGGACCGTCTGCTCTTTGAGTACCACGACCTCGAGGCGCAACTGGAAAAGGACCTCGAATACAACGTCAAGGTGCAGGACCGCATCAAGGGCCTTGATCGCGTCAAGACGCAGCGCACGGCCGTCCGATTGAACGTCGCCCAGTCCGCGATCACCCCCCTGGAGCGCAGCAGCCCAAGCTGGGTCCTGCTTCCCTTCGGAATCGTGCTCGCCATTGCGCTCGCCGGCGGCATTGGCCTGACGGCTGAATTGCTCGATAAGTCCGTTCGCACAACGCAGGACATCACGCGACACCTCGATGTGGCCATGCTCGGAGCCATTCCGGATATCGACGACGAGGAAGCACGGATCGCGCGGGTGGAGACCGCGGTGCGCGATGTTCCGCGATCGATGGTGGCCGAGGCCTTCCGCCGCATCCGGACAAACCTGCAGTTTGCCGCTCCGGCCGATCGGCAGCGGACGATTCTGGTCACAAGTCCGATTCCGCAGGACGGCAAGACCACGGTGGCCTCGAATCTGGCCATCGTACAGGCACAGAGCGGTCGGCGCGTGCTGCTGATCGACGCGAATTTGCGTCGGCCTGAGCTGTCACGCGTGTTTGAGGGCTTATCGCCGCAGGGTCTCAGCAATATTCTGGTTGGCGAAGGGACTCTGGCGACCTGTGTATCGAAGACCAAAATTCCCAATCTGGACGTGCTGGGTAGCGGGCCGCTTCCGCCCAATCCGGTCGATTTGCTGACCGGGCAGCGATGGCGCGATCTGCTTCGCGAAGCCCACGGGCAATACGACCAGATCATCATCGACACTCCGCCTGTCCTGCTGGCAAGCGACGCCGGCGTGCTGGCGACGACGGTGGACGGCGTGATTCTCGTGGTGCGGGCCAATCGCAACTCGCGCGGCGTCGCGAAGCGGGCGTGCAGCCTGCTGGCGACAGTAAATGCCCATATGTTCGGAGCGGTGCTCAATGCGGCCCGGGTGACCCGCGGCGGGTACTTCCGCGAGCAGGCCCGTGCATTTTATGATTATCAGCCCGAAGAAGACCGTCGCAGGGTAACGAAGACATGAGAGGCCGTGTCATTCTGTGCGCAGCGAGAAATCTCGCCATTGACGACAATCCAGTTCCCTCGCTTCGCTCTGGATGACCAAAAATAGGTGAGTTCCCCTGGCAAGGGGGAAATTGGCAAAACACCTCCCCCCTTACCATGGGGGGCAAAGGGGGATCAATGCGTTCCATCTCCATGCTCGATCTCAAGGCCGAATACCGGCTCTTCCGCGACGACATCCGCGCCGCGGTGGACGCCGTGCTGGAGAGTCAACATTTCATCGGCGGAGCCGCGATCGGTGAACTGGAGGCGGCGCTCTGTGCCCACTGCGGCGTGAAGCATGCCATTGCCATCAGCAACGGAACCGACGCGTTGCTCTGTGCGTTGATGGCCCTGGAAATCGGGCATGGCGACGAAGTCATCCTGCCCTCGTTCACCTTCTTCGCCACTGCGGGCACGGTCGCACGACTGGGCGCAAGACCCGTATTCGTCGATATCGACCCGCACACCTTCAATCTGGACCCTGCAGGAGTCGAAAAAGCGGTCACTGCGAAAACGCGGGCGATCATCCCCGTGCACTTGTTTGGCCAGTGTGCCGACATGGACGAGATCAATGCCATTGCCCGGCAGCACAAGCTAAGGGTCGTGGAGGATGCGGCCCAGGCCATCGGCGCGAAGTACAAGGGTCGCCCTGCCGGAACGCTTGGCGATCTCGCCAGCCTGTCGTTTTACCCCACGAAAAATCTCGGCGGCTTCGGCGAGGGCGGCATGATCTTCACCAAGGACGATACGCCGGCGACCCTTTGCCGCCAGCTTCGCAATCACGGCGAATCGCAGCGCTACTACCACGACCGTGTCGGCGGCAATTTTCGCCTCGACACAATGAAAGCTGCGATCCTGCTGGTGAAGTTGAAAAAACTCGACGAATTCACCCGCCGCCGCAGGCACAATGCCGCACAGTACGACCGTCTGCTGGCCGGCTCCGAAGTGGTCACCCCGAAAGTCACCGATGGCAACGAGCATGTCTATCACCAGTATTCCATTCTCAGCGACCGCCGCGACGCTCTTGCGGCCCACCTGCGCGACCGCGGCATCGGCTCGGCCGTCTACTACCCCGTCCCCCTCCACCTCCAGAAATGTTTCGCACACCTGGGCTACAAGCCCGGCTCGCTGCCCGTGACCGAGCAAACCGCCGCTCGCATCCTCTCCCTTCCCGTCCACCCCATGCTCTCCGATGACGATGTCGCCTATGTCGCATCAGCGATCACAGGGCACACGAAATCGTAAGAGACTTGCCAGTCAACAATCGACAATCGACAATCGACAATCGGAGATTGGCAGTCAGCATTTGGAAATTGATTCGTTATGCGTTGTTTAGTCACCGGCGGGGCGGGATTTCTCGGAAGCCATCTTTGCGACAGGCTGCTGTCGCAAGGCCACGAAGTCGTCGCTCTCGATAATCTCTTCACCGGCTCGCGGAAAAACATCGCTCACCTGATGGGCCGCAGCGATTTTATGTTCGTCGAGCACGATATCGTCAAGCCGATCTATCTCGATGCCGAGCGGGTTTACAACCTGGCCTGTCCGGCCTCGCCGATCCACTACCAATCCAACCCCGTCAAAACCGTCAAGACCTCCGTCGCCGGCATGATCAACATGCTGGGCATCGCCAAACGCACAAAGGCGAGAATCCTGCAGGCCTCCACCAGCGAGGTCTACGGCGACCCGCTGGAGCACCCCCAGCGCGAGGAATACTTCGGCAACGTGAACCCCATCGGCCCGCGTGCCTGCTACGACGAGGGCAAACGCGTCGCCGAAACGCTGATGTGCGATTACCACCGCGAGCACAAGGTCGATACGCGGATCCTGCGAATCTTCAACACCTATGGTCCGCGCATGGCCGTCGGCGACGGGCGCGTCGTCTCGAACTTCATCGTCCAGGCCCTTCGCAACGAGCCGCTCACCATTTACGGAGACGGCACGCAGACGCGAAGCTTCTGCTATGTGGACGACCTGCTCAGCGCGATGATCGCCCTCATGGAATATGAAGGCGAAGGGGCTCACCTGCCGGTCAACGCCGGCAGCACCGACGAACGGTCGATGAATGAAATCGTCGAGGAGATTGGCCGGCTCCTGGGCCGAAAGCTCAACGTCGTCTATCACCCCCGCCCCGGCGACGACCCCGAACGCCGCAGGCCCCACTGCACCCGCGCCCAGAAAATGTTCGGCTGGCGCCCGCGTGTCACGCTCCGCGAAGGACTGGAAAAAACAGTCCAGTACTTCCAATCCTTGCGATGAACCTGCGGCAATTTGTAGGGTGCATCTTGATGCACCAAACCGAGCCGCGACCGTGAGGGAGTGGGTTTTGACCAGCCATTGTGTAGGGTGGGCCGTGCCCACTACTTCATGTGTTGAATGAGTGGCACCGCTTGTGTCCAACAGCTCTTTTCGTACTCCTGCCGATAATAGGGACATGGCCGAGCCCGACTATTTCCTCGATATCAAGGGACTGGGCGCCCATTCCCCGGAATCGGAGGCGGCCCGTGCGAATGCCGCAGGACGTCCCTGGGTAGGCATTCGCTTCGAGTGCTGCGGAGTCTACACCCGCGTCTACCGCAACCCGGAGGGCGACGCATATCTGGGCTACTGTCCGAAATGCCTGAAGAAAGTCCGCCTCGCCGTCGGCCCGGGCGGCGTCAGCTCGCGCTTTTTCAAAGCAGAATGACCTGGCGATCCGCAAACTTCAGCTCGCGAGGACTCACCAATCCCCTGCCCGTCACGAAATTCGAAGTCGAAGCTCGTCGGCCAGCTTCTTACCCAGCAATTCAGGATCAACGCCTTCGCCTGTGCCGTCCGCCATGCGTAATCCGTCATCGCTGAATAACTGCGCCGTCATTCGGATTCGCCCGTTGGCGACCCTCGCAAGCGCGGCGGCAGGCGTATGACAGCCCGCGCCGATCGCGCGAAGAAAGGCGCGTTCGGCATCGACGGCCAGGCGCGATTCCGCATGATCGATCGTCTGAACAACTTCCGCGATGTCGCTCCCCGCTCGCACTTGCACGGCCAGCGCACCCTGCGCCGGTGCCGGAACAAACCGCTCCACGGGCAGATCAATCGCGTGCCGCGGCCGCAGATTCAATCGCAGCAGCCCCGCCGCTGCGAGCACAACCGCATCAAGCTCTCCCGTTTCGAGTTTCTCCAGTCGCGTAGGCACGTTCCCCCGGAGCGGCCCCACAACCACCCCGCGGCACAAATAGCGAAACTGCGCCGCACGGCGCGGGCTGCTGGTCCCGATGCGAAATCCCGCCGGCAGAGCCGCCAGATCCACTTCGCCATCACTCACCAGCACATCATGGGCCACTTCGCGGTGCGGAACGGCCGCGATGGTCAGCCCCGGCGTGATCGCGGTGGGAAGGTCCTTGTAGCTGTGGACGGCCAGGTCGATTTCGCCGTCGAGCAGTGCCTGTTCGATCGCACCCGTGAATCCCCCGGCCGGCCAATGGATATCGAACGGCTGGTGCGTCGCCTTGTCACCGTGCGTGCGGATGATCACTTCCTGAAATTGCACGTCCGGCCGCTTCGCCCGAATCATCGAGCAGACAATCCGCGTCTGCACAAGAGCCAGTTCGCTGCCGCGCGTGCCAATTCGCAGAAGTGTCATTCCTTGGCACTCGCTACAACTCCCTCTCCCTTCCAGGGAGAGGGTTGGGGTGAGGGTAGAGTTCTTCTATTTGCGATCACGTACTCTTCTGTTTTCATCTTGCCGCACTCGCAAACGCCTCTGCCGCCGCCGACAGCACTTCGTCGATCATCTCGTCGTTGTGCGCCGCGCTGACGAACATCGCTTCGTAACTCGATGGCGGCAGGAACACGCCCTGCTCCAGCATGGCGTGAAAAAACTTCGCATAGAAGGCGTGATCCGCACGTTTGGCATCTTCAAAATTTCGGGGGGCCCGATCTGCAAAGGAAAACCCCCAAAGCCCTCCGCATGAACCTGAATGCACCGCGACGCCTGCCGCTTTCCCGGCGTTCCCAATTCCGTCGCGAAGACTGGCCGTGGTCGCGCCTAATTGCCCATACAAGCCCGATCCACACGCTTTCAGCGTCGCCAACCCCGCCGCGACCGCGACAGGATTTCCGCTCAGCGTCCCCGCCTGATACATCGGCCCCAGCGGACTCACGAGTTCCATCAGTTCGCGGCGAGCGCCGTAGGCCGCCAGCGGCATTCCCCCGCCGATCACTTTTCCGAGGCACGTGATGTCCGGCTTGATGTTCCACAGCGTCTGGCAACCGCCCCAGGCCACGCGAAAACCCGTCATCACTTCGTCGAATATCAGCAGGATACCATGCTTGTCGCACAACGCTCGCAGGCCGGGCAAGAATCCATCGACCGGCTCGACAAACCCCATATTTCCCGCGATCGGCTCGACGATAATGCCGGCCACTTCGCCATCGTACCGCGACATGATTTCGCTCACCGCCGCGAGATCGTTGTACGGCGCAAGGAGCGTGGTGGTCGCGAATTCCGCAGGCACGCCCGCCGAATCCGGCACGCCGAACGCCGCCGCTCCCGACCCGGCGGCAACCAGCAGCGAATCGACGTGGCCGTGATAGCAGCCCGCAAATTTGAGAATCTTTGTCCGCCGCGTGGCCGCCCGGGCCAGGCGAATGGCGCTCATCGTCGCTTCGGTCCCGCTGTTCACCAGTCGCACCATTTCGATGGATGGCAACGCGCCGACGATGATTTCCGCCAACTCCGCCTCGGCCGCGCAGCACGCACCAAAGCTCAGGCCGTGACTTGCCGCCTTCTTCACTGCGTCTACGACCACCGGATGTGCGTGCCCCAGAATCGACGCCCCCCAACTGCACACCAGATCGACGTAGCAATTGCCGTCCACGTCATAGAGGTACGGTCCCTCTCCGCGATCGATGAATAGCGGCTCACCGCCGACGGCCCTGAATGCCCGCACGGGGCTGTTTACTCCGCCCACAAGCACTTGCCGCGCGCGCTCATACGCACGACCTGATCGACGACGATGATGCAGATGATTAGACATAGCTAGATCTTGCCTGTCGCTACATGGTGGTCCCGGAAGGATCATCGAAACGGGTTCTCGCCTGTCGAGACCTAGTGACCCCGCAGGGGTCATCGAGAGTAGCCGGGGGTAAGCGCAGCGCCACCCCCGGAACGTATCCCAACCAATATCTCCCCCCTCTCCCCTTGGGAGAGGGGCCGGGGGTGAGGGCCACACCATTCCGAATTTGTCGCCCTTATGGCCTTTGCCTCAGCGCCATCTTAGCATTTCGCGTGATGGATTCACCTCAAGATATTTCAGTCAGCCCCAAAGTCTACAAGTGGAAATCTGCCTTGACTTTCGCAGCAATCTTCGGCGGATTGACCATCTTTTTGGATTATTATGCTGTTTCGCCAAATGGGTCGGCTGAAATCTTGAACCTACATCTTTTCACGGGAATCTCTGTTTTGGCCGCATTCTTTATGGCCTTGAAATCCGGATTTGCCGTGCTTCGCAGGCAAACAAGGTACGTTGGATTCAAGAACTTTTTGATTTGTTTGACCTTCGTGGTTGCGATGGTTGGGTCCGAGCGTATTGGAAATCGAATCCGCATGCATGCCTTTGCCGGACTCGCACAGAGAAGCGAGCCTTTGGTTGCGGCTATCAAGTCGTACGAACTGAAATATGGAAAGCCGCCTGACTCGCTGGAAGCGTTGATCCCCGAATTTCTTCCTGCCGTTCCGCGTACCGGAATGGGGGCGTATCCAGAATACAGGTACTTGATCGCAGACGAGAACCGCGGTGACAATGACGGTAATCCTTGGGTAATTATTGTGAATACGCCGACGGGTATTCTTAATTCTGATCGGTTCTTCTATTACCCGCTACAGAACTACCCATCGCAGCTCTGGGAGACGAACCCAGTGGAGCGAATCCGCGATTGGGCCTATCTACCTGAATAATCCGCAGCCAGGTAGGGCGGGCTCTGCCCGCGCTCCCGAAAGGTGGACAATCTCGTATTCCAGGTCAATTTCTGCTATGATTCTCGTACAAGGCGTCACCCAAGCCTCATGGAAAGGACCAACCCATGCGCCGCCTGATCCTCATCGCTCTCCTTGCGGCGTTCTCCATTATCCCCCGCGCCGCCGCCGTCACTCTTCACGTCCCCGCCGACTATCCGACTATTCAATCCTGCATCGACGCCGCCGTCTCTGGCCAGGACGAATGCGTCGTCGCCCCCGGCACGTACCACGAACTCATCAACTTCCTGGGCAAGGCCATCACCCTCCGCAGCTCCAACGGCCCCGAATCCACCATCATCGACGGCACCGACCTCGGCGGTAGCGTGGTCACAATCAGCACCGATCAATCCATAGAGGCCGCCATCGAGGGCTTTACCATCACAGGCGGAACAGGGACGAAGCCTTATACGTCTACGATTGGGGGCGGCATCTATATCCATGGAACCACGTTTGATCAGCGACAGATTCGTCTGGACCTAGAACCCATTTCAAAACTGCCGTAGTGCTATGAGAACGCAGGCCACGTGAAAAAACGCTTGATACACTGTGATTTTCCGCTCGTAGCGAACCACCAAGCGGCGGAAGTTGCTGAACCAGGCGATGGCTCGTTCGATCT
>CAZCST010000019.1:0-35821 GCA_964501365.1 uncultured Phycisphaera sp.
ATTCTCAACCATTCTTTTTGCCATCATCATTCTTACCGTATCCGTTCCGCTTGCCTACGCCACCCATCAGCGCAACTACGACTACCAGAGCGAACTGACCATGTGGCGGGACGTCGCCGCCAAACGCCCCGGCAACGCAAGAGCGCATGTCGGAATCGGGAACGCATTGGTGGCACACGGTGAACTCGCCCCCGCACTCGAAGAGGCTCGGAAGGCGACGGACATCGACCCTGAAAGTGCCGACGCTCACTGCGCGACTGGCCTCATCCTTTCGAAACTGGGACGCACGGAGGAGGCGATTGCATCCTACGAAACCGCAGTGCGAATCGATCCCGTGCATTCGCGGGCATGGTACAGTCTGGGCAACGCGTATGTACGCCTCGGGCAGCACGAGGAGGCGGTTCGCGCGTTCCAAAAGAGCACCGAAGTGAATCCAAATTTCGCGGATGCATGGTGCAATCTGGGGAATGCATTGACTCAGGCGAACAGAATCAACGAGGCCATTGAGTGCTTCCGCCGGACGATCAGCGTCGATCCGCGTCACGCCAAGGGGCACAACAACCTGGGGGACGCATTGACGAAAATCGGAAAACTTGACGAGGCTCAGGAGCAGCTTGAAATGGCCATAGCCATCCAGTCCGACTACAACAAAGCGCGATTGAATCTCGCTCTGCTGTACAAGCAGCGAGGGAAACCCGAGGCGGCGCTCGAACAATGCAAAATCGTATTACAGTCCGATCCGGCCAATAGGGGAGCAGAGGAGCTGATGCGTTCCATCGAGGCCGGGCGGGGAAAATAACTAGCTGCGCGCCGCGGCTGGGGCCCTTACGAACAACCGCGAGCATTGATGTCCCAGCCAATACGTCGCAAAGGCCAGCAGCACATCGACCACAAAGGACATCGCGATGACCCCCACGCCGGCAGCCTTCAGGCCCAGACTGGTGAGTCCCATTTCCGCCGGTGTTCGTACCAATGTGTCGAACAGCTTGAATACGTCATCAGAGCGCAGCGCTTCGAACATGGGCGGATTGCCGCCGCCGCGAGCCAGCAGCGTCACCGCCCGCGTAACCACGATGGATCCCATTTCGAAGTAGTCGCCTTGCAGATTGTAAAATGGCGCGAGCCCCACGATGATCGCCATGCCAAAAAGAATCGGCCTCCGCCGTTTCGCACACAACTTCACCAAAGTGACGCCAAACAACACGGTCAGCAGGAACGGCCCAAACACCGTGGACATGTAGATCAAATCTGAGCCGTGCGTTTCAAAGCCGGACAGCCGTCCGGCGTAGTCGCTGCCGGTCACGACAAACGTAAAATACTTCGCATAAATCGCGCCGCCATAGCGCGAGGAAATCTCCAGCGTGGAGACCGAGCCTCCCGCCGCAAGGCATCCCGCGACGTGCAGGAGTTCGTGGATTCCCACATAAACAAACCAGGTGACAAGCATTGTCACCAGCGCCGGAACCATCGTGGTCAGGGGGTTGCGCACCGTGACCAGATGCTCCAGAGCGGCCAGCACGTCATCTATCGGTTGTCGAAAAAATCTGCGCATGTTCAGTTCGTCGAACCCGTGTTGCCGCCGCAAATCCTATTGGATCCCCATTCCGCGTGAAACCTCCAACGCCCCACGGTCGGAAATTGTCAGACGAGTCGCCGATGCCGCCCGAGGCAATTTGACGCTCGCGGCCCTCCCAGTACCATAAACCGCAGACCGAGGCGCGGTCTCAAGACGACCGATGAGAATCGGCGACATCCGTTTGAAATAACCGAACCTGGCCGTCGAATACGCCGGCAGACGTACCTTCAAACTCAGCCGGAGTGGATGCACGATGCTGCGACCCCATAATGTCGTTCTCGCCACCTTTGCTCTCATCGCCGCTTCCGGCCATGCCTGTCGCGCCGCCCAACAGCCTGCAGACCCTGTACCCCAGTCAGCCGTTCGCGAGCCGCTTCCACCCGGAGCGCCCCTGCCGCAGGATCGGCTTTACTGGCATATCCCCGACCCGGAATACGATCGAGCTCGTGCCATGCAGCTCCTCGAAGATGCCAAGGCCCGTGGAGACAAGACCCAGGTCACGCAGATCAGTCGCGTCCTAGAGCGCGTGGAGGAAATCCACCGCCCCACCCAGATGCGGCTGACTCTCGACGAAGCGATTCGCACCGCGTTGGAGCACAACTACGATATCGAGGTCGCGGCGTTTGATCCGGCGATCCAGACCACGCGCGTCGTGGAGGCACAGTCGGCCTTTGACGCCGTATTCTTCTCCGATATCGTAAAGAACAACGTCGACCGGCCCAACGCCACCTATCTGGTCCCCACCGATCTGGATCTGTTTCAATCGAGCTACGGCATTCGCAAGCTGCTCCCCACGGGCATGACCGCCAGCGCCGCCTATCAGCTCAACCGCTCCAAGACCGTGATCAAGGGCCATGTCAAAACCATGCAGGAATCGTTGAACATTGCTGACCCGGAATACACCAGCAATTTCGTACTCGAAATGCGCCAACCCATGATGCGCGGCTTCGGGCTCGACTACAACCGCTCGCTCATCATGATCGCCCGCAACGATCGTCGCATCAGCCAGCATGCGTTCGAGCGGCAGGCGATTGACACGCTGCGGCTGGTGGATGAGTACTATTGGCGGCTCGTGGAGGCCCGCCGCGACGTCGTCATCACTGCCCGCCTCCTCGCCGAATTTGAAGCCATCTACGAATACCTCGAAGCGCGACAGGCATTCGACATCACTCCGGTTCAGTTGTCCGCAACGCTGGCGAATTTGCAGCAGGCGCGGGCCGACTTCATCCGCCGCCGGGCCAACGTGTTCGATGCCGAGGACCGTTTGATTTCGGCGATGAACGGCGACAAACTGAACCTCGCGCAGGAAACGGAGATTATTCCCGAAGAGCTGCCCCAGACTCCGGAAATCCTCATCGACCGTCTGGCCGAAGTGCAAACTGCGTTACAGTTCCGCCCCGAGCTTCGCGAGCAGGAAATCCGCGTCGCCAGTGCCCAGATTCTCGTGGGACGCGCAAAGAACGAAGAACTGCCGCGCTTCGACCTCACCTGGCGGACCACGTTCGATGGTCTGGGCGAGAACGCCGATCAATCGTTTGATGAACTCACGCGGGGCAACTACGTCGAGTACTTCATTGGTGTCGAATTCGAAGTCCCCATCGGCAACCGCGGGCCCAAGGCCGCTCACAAACGCGCCCAGTTGCAGTACGAGCAGCAGGTCAGCCAGCTCAAATCCACGTTTGAAAAAGTCATCCTCGACGTGAACCTCGTGGTCCGCGGGCTGCAAACTGCGTTCGACCAGATCGTTCCCAGCTTTGAGGCCGCCGAGGCGCGGGAACGCGAAGTGCAGTCCATCGTCGCCCGTGCCGAGCGGAAGGACATCAACACGCTGACCACCGAATTGAATGCCCGGCAGAGCCTGGCAGGCGCGCGGCGGGCCATGCTCGCTTCCATGGTCAACTACAACATCGCCATTGCCGACCTGGAGCGGGCCAAGGGTACGCTGCTGCAATACCACAACGTGGTCATCCCCGACGAAGTGTCGGCCGAGCGCGGCGCTGCCGAAAAACCGTGACTAGGCCCCCGGACCCCCCAGCAGACTGGAAAAACTCGAAAGATCAATCCCCCCGGTCATCGCGCTCATTTCCTGCTTCATGGCCTCGGCCGATTTCGCGGCCGCCGCCCCGATGGCCGCTTTCACCATGTCTTCGAGCAGCTCCACGTCTGCCGTCGCCTTCGCGTCGATCTTGATGTCCACCAGCGTGCCCTTGCCGTCCACGGTCGCCCGGACGAGCGTGCCGCCGGCCGTTCCTTCGTGACGCCGCGCCGCCAGAGTCTCCTGCATCTTGGCCATGTTGCCCTGCAGATCGCGGGCCGTTTTGAGCAATCCTGTGATATTTCCTAATCCGCCAAACATCGATTCCCCTTTCGAGGGCTTATGCTACATCTTGCGAGCCGCGAACTTCAGTTCGCTCAGACGTTCGTACCAGAGATTCAAGGCTTGGTCGCTACTCTTCCAAGCACATCGCATTCCGGGCCCCACCTGTGGCCCGCGATGTATTGTAGGTACTGGTTAAGTTTGATTGAAGGGTGCCACTGGCAGCTTGCTGCCAGTGCCGGCACGGGCGGGCAAGCCGCCCGTGGCACTCAAAACTTACCAGTACCGTATTGTAGGGGTGAATTGTGCCTGAACCAAGGACCGCGCAGCGTGATCATTTAGTCGCAGCACGTCTCCGGGCAAGCGGAATGATTCCCAAGGCAAGCATGACAAGTGTTGTTGGCTCCGGGCAGCTAATGAGCCAGCCAAAACTAGTCATCCCGCCAGTAAGTTCTACATTGCCGTCATTGTGACTTGACCACGTGGTGGTCGGATCCCATCCAAAATCGATACGGGCCCCTTCAAGGGTGCTTTGTGCCGCGTAGTTCATCGCATCAAGAGTAAAAAACCCGCAGGGCGAGGTGGGCATCGTAATGGCGAGCGAACCGACGCGGACAGGAACGTTTGCCGGCAAGTAAAAGATGGGGTAATCCTGACCGTTGAAGGCCCATATCGGTAGCGGCATCGTAGGAAACACTCCGTAAAGAGCTTCCTGGAGCGGCGTCAGATTGAAATCAAATTCTGGAGCCAGACCAATCGCAGGATCGGTTCTCGAAAAGTCAAACCCCAAAAGCCGCGGCTGGATGCTCTGGCTCGATGTGATAAATACATCAATCACTACATTTTGCCCGGGTTGATACGGTCCGGGTGTAGCCGGTGTCAGCGTGACCACCGCGCCAGCGAGGGCGCGACTGGTTGCCAGAAGTGCAAACAGGATGACCAATCTAACCGGCGTCATCATGCGATTGCTCCCCTTTTCGAACCCGGCCGCCGCACCAGCGGAATGATTCCCAAAGCCAGCATTGCAAGAGTTGTAGGCTCCGGACAATAAAACAGACCCCAAATCTGAATTGCCCCTCCCGTGATTTCGACGCTCCCATCATTAAACGTTGACCAGATGATCTGTTCGTCATTCGCGTCGAAGACGATGCGCGCACCCGATTCATGACTGGATGCATAAAAGTTCGCAGCATCCAATATGTACGCACCAGGCGCTGTTGGGGTGGTAATCATGAGCGAACCAATGTGAAACGGCACATTACGTGTCGTCTCAAGCATCGGGAGCTCCCCGCCGGTGAAATTGATCGACGGTTGAGGAAGATTCGACGAGACAGCGTAGCCGGCAGCCGTGTCGATTGTTGAAAAATCAAACTCAAACTGCGGAGAAAGGCCCAATGCGGCGTTGCTATGCGAGAAATCCAGGGAAAGTTGTCGAATTGCCAATGGTTGACTGGTGGTAATGAGTACATCGACTGGGAAGCTTGCTCCAGGAAGACAAATTTCAGGACTGTCCGGCGTCACCAGCGTGATTACAGCGCCGGCGAGGGCGCGACTGGTTGCCAGGAGTGCAAACAGGATGACTAATCTGCCGGTCATCGTCATGCGATTTCGCTCCGTTTCGCGGCGCGGCGGCGGCCGAGCGGAAGGAGACCTAGCGCAAGCATGGCAAGCGTCGCTGGCTCCGGAACGACGACGAACGTCCGCTGTCCGCCGGTAAGTTCCACATCGCCGTCGTCAAGGGTGGACCAGGTTGTCCACTCATAAAGAGGGAAACCACCATAGAATCCGATTATCGCGCCTGAATTGTAGTCTGGTGCACCAAAATTCATCGCATCGAGAACATACTCCCCGGGCGCGGTTGGCAACTTCACGCTCACTGAACCTGCATGAAACGGCACGCCTGGCGCCGATTGAAGAAAAAAATTCGATGGTATGGGTATGGTTGAGAAGTTGGCGGTGATGGGTTGCGGAAGATTCGGAAAACTGTCGTAAATCTGCGGAAAAGTTACCTTGGAGAAGTCGAACACAAACTCCGGAATCGTATCAATGTCAGGTCCATCAGGTCCGAGCAAGATTAACACAGGATCCGTTCTCGAAAAATCAAGACTGAAATATCGCGCCCCAATCGTCTCGCTTGAGGTGACATAAACATCAACGGTCAGAATCTCACCGCCGAAATACGGCCCCGGATTATTGGGGACAAGCGAGATGGCCGCTCCACCCTCGACGCTTTGGGTTACGATGACAGCAAAAACGACGGCAGCAATGGGACGCATGAATCGAGACATCGATCGATCTCCCCAAGGTATGGACGCCACATCGATTGTAGCCGATTGCGCAAAGAAAAACCACAATTGCTTGAAATCGGGTAGTGGCTCAGTTTGCTATCCGAACCCGGAGCGCAAGCGACGGGCGATAGCTCCGAGGGCTGCGTTACCGCCCCGCGCTGGCGCTTGGGGTTCGGATTGGCTGGGCCAAAGCTCAAACTGAGCCACTACTTGAAATCGGGTACTGGTCAGTTTTGAACCAATGCAGAGCCGGGACTGTGCAAGTGGAGCGTCGAACTGCGAAAGTGCATCGCAAGTGATGACGGCTCATCTCTGTACAAAATAAAGCCGAGCCAACAACCCGCTTCGTTTGGAAAAATTTCTTGTTTGGGTTGTGGTAGGTAAGCTTCTGGGTACAACCTATGGCGTCCAGAGCTGCGCTGGCGGATTCGAAGGCGGGGTGTGGGCCTACTGTTTTCATTACCATGGATAACATCCCGGGCGCGCGCAGATTTCTGAGAAAATGCGATCACCGTACGTGGTAATCGGGGCTCTTGCATCCCAAGTCCCGCAGGGACGACTGAACCTCATCCGTCCCTACGGGACTATTCTTTTCCGAGGCAACCTCACCCCAGCGATGAATCGCTGGGCTATTTTCAATGTGTCTCTTCGGGACACCATCGCGCGGTAATCCTGAACGGCATCGGCTGCACCGACTTGCACACGGCTACTGTAGATCAGCCCTTCGGGCTGGGAATGCCGGAGGCCATCCCAAAAAGCCATTACCCATACGGACAAATGGTCAAATGGGCCAAACGCCCGCGAATTCCAGGAGTCCGCGCGAACTGAAGTTCGCGGCTCGCAGGGTTCTTGGATTGGTTCTATTCCTGCGTGGGAGGTTCGTTCGCAAAAAGCGCGGGGTCTTCCGGGACGGGCGGCGGCTCGACGGGAGCGGGTGTTGCGGCGCGAGCGGGGCGGACGTCCATCAGCGTGCCGTCCACGGCCTCGCGGACCTTTTGCACCAGCGGATCGCGCAGCGCCTTCTCCCAGTCGCGATTGCGCGGCTGGGCCTGCGGCATCGCCTGAGTGGCGGCCTGCGCCCCCACGGCGCTCGCGCTGGCCGACTTCAAGGGTGTTGGCGGTCGCTGGCTATTCGTGTCGTTTTTTTTTGCGTCCGTCGCGCTGCGGGCGGCGGAAGTCGGCGGGGGTTGCGTCGCCGGGCCGGACCCGGCTGCCTTCTCAATGAGCGAACGAATGTCCGTGAATTGTTTGCTCATGGCCAGCCGGACAATCGCGGCGTCGGCCAGCGCCCTGGCCGCCCCGCTGGATCTTACGTTGCGCCGCAGCTCCTCCAGCAGCGCGATCATGTAGACGTACGTCGGCGGATCGAACTCGGCGGCCTGCTGGGCAAGCGCCGTCCGCGAGGCGTCGGATACGTCCACCAGGTCCGTCTCCGCTCCGCATACCCGCGCCACCATCAGCGTTCGCACGTGGTCGATCAAATGGTCGCAGAATCGCTCGACCGTCCGCCCCGTCTGCAGCGCTTGATCCAGCGCCTGCAGCGCCGCCGACGGATCATTTTTCGCAACGGCCTCCATCACCGCCGCAGAAAGTTCGTCGTGCGCCGGCGGAATGACTTCATTGACCGTCTCGGCCGTCAGTCGTTTCGGATCGTACGAGAGCAGCTTATCCAGCAGCGAAAGGGCGTCGCGCATCGAGCCGTTGGCCAGCCGCGCGACTCGTTTGAGCACGGCCTCCTCCGCCTCGATGCCCTCCGACTTTGCGATCTGTGCCAAGTGCTTTGCCATCTGCGAACTGTCGATCGCCCGGAAATCAAACCGCTGACACCGGCTCTGAATCGTCGCGGGAACCTTGTGCGATTCCGTGGTCGCCAGAATGAACTTCACGTGCGGGGGCGGCTCTTCGAGCGTCTTGAGCAGGGCGTTGAACGCGCCGGTGCTGAGCATATGCACTTCGTCGATGATGTAGATTTTGAATCGCGACCGCGCCGGCCGCAGCGTGCTGTTGCTGCGCAGCTCACGGATGTTATCGACGCCGGTGTTGCTGGCCGCGTCGATTTCGACCACGTCGATGTCCTGCCCCTCGGCCACCGCCGTGCAGGAATCGCATTTCAGACAGGGGGTCGCGGTCGGCCCATCGGAAGCCAGACAGTTGAGCGCTTTGGCGAGAATCCGCGCCATCGACGTCTTGCCCACGCCGCGCGTGCCGGTGAACAAGTAGCCGTGATGCACCCGGCCCGACTTGATGGCGTTCTTCAGCGTGGTGGCGACGGTTTCCTGTCCCACGACTTCGTCGAAGGTGGCACTCCGATACGCCCGCGCTAATACTCGATACGCCATATCGTGTAGCCGTTCCCCTTCCGAAGGGGGAGCGCAGGGGGTTGCCATTCTGCGATTCGGCGCTGGGTGACGACCAGGTGATCCACGGCACCTGAACGAACCAGATGGGCTGCTCTGTTTCCAGCCTGACCCGTTGCCTGATCCCTTCACTGCATGGGACCTGGCCGTCACGCAACGCCGAAGCGTTTGCTCCCGCGACTTGGATTATAACCACAACCCGGCCATCGTTCACCTGAGCGTCGTATGCCGTGTTTGGTGCAAAGGCCTGCTCTGCGAGCCTTATTCATTCATGCAGCATTTCTTGTATTTCTTGCCGCTCCCGCACGGGCAAGGGTCGTTGCGATTCAGCTTGCTGCCCGGTCGCACGATGGGCTTGAGCTTACCCGAAGCCGCCTCCTCGAAGGCTTCGCCCAGCGCTCGAACGTACGCCCCCAACAGCCGCCCGCCACTGAGTCGGCCTTCCGCCTCGAGCTGTCCCAGGAACGCGCCGCACAGCGCGGGCACTTTCGGCTTGACCGCCGGAGCGAGATTCAGCTTGGCGACCGGCCCAAGCAGCGCCGCCTTAAGATCCGCCTCCTCCACGTCGCCCGGCTCGATGCCGCGTGTTTCGCAGGCGGCGACGAGGAATTTGGTCAGTACGGCCGCAGCATGTTCGCGCACAGCGGGCGGGAACGGGCGGATCGCGTCGGACGAGCAAAAATCACCGACCCAGTTTTCAATGCGTTGTACGTCATACGGCTGCATGATGGTCCCCGATTTCAACGTTGCAACGCGCTCAGGCCGTCCTTCCTGCATCGACGCGCAATTTTTTCGCGGTCAACGCAAGCCTTGTCCCAAATCCGTCGATTCTCGGACTAGTGAGCACTATATTCAGGAGACGACGGACGTGCCATCTACACTCCATGCGAGGGAACGCGGAATTCCGGTGAGCGCCGAAGCGCCGCGCTCATCCGCAGGCATGGAATCTCGATTGTCCGACTCCGCACAATCCGAGCTGTGTGGTTCGTCGGGCATCAAACTGGACTACATCCCCCCACGAGTGGCTCCGGCCGATTCGTCGGCAGCCCGCAAGTTCGCAGGCGGCAGACAGCTGGATTGGAATTCCCCGGATCGGACGATCGTGGATTCGGTCGTTTGGTCGCGCGAAACCAGGGTGCGCGAATACGCAATCGAGCGAGATGCATTACTTTTTCATCCGGAATTGCAATTGCTCTGCCAGCTCAACGAGACGGCCTGTTTCATCTGGCGAAATTGCGAAGGCCGCCGCATCGATGAATTAGCCCGCCAGCTGCAATCTGCGTACACGGTCGAATCTGCGACGGCCCGGCAGCACGTCCTGCGAATCATGGAGTTGTTTTCACTGAGCGGTTTTGTCGCTGAGGAGTCGCTCCATGCAGTTGGTTAAGAACCTGGTGCGAAGGAAATCCACCGCCGCCGCGCACTGCGCCATCGGCGACTTCCACGTTTCGATACAAAGCGACCTGCGTCAGGTACTCGATGACTTCACCGCGATGTATCCCGGCCGAGACGATGCCGCCATGTTGCAGGATCGAGTCATCCGACTTGAGGTGCGTCGCGCCGGTCGCACGCGGCTGGGACGCTCGTTGTTCCAGGTTTACGCCGACGGCGAGGAGGTCGGCGGAAGACATACCGGCGAAGGAATATTTCCGCTGGTCGAGTGGGGCATCAACCTGCGCATCATGGCCACACGCAGCGAGTTCGTGCAACTCCACGCCGCCTCCATGTCGTACCAGGGAAATGGATTCATCTTTGCGGGTGATTCGGGCTGCGGAAAATCCACGCTGGCCGCGGTTTTGCTGGCCCATGGCTGGCAATACCTTTGCGACGAGTTCGCACTCGTGAGTCCGGACTTGCTGGTCTTGAACCCATTTCCCAAGGCGCTATGCATCAAGTCCGGTTCGTACGAAGTGATTCGAAATCTGCGGCT
Source organism: uncultured Phycisphaera sp. (assembly GCA_964501365.1). Lineage (GTDB taxonomy): Bacteria > Planctomycetota > Phycisphaerae > UBA1845 > UBA1845 > CAZAMB01. The sequence goes on from CAZCST010000019.1 coordinate 10,469, forward strand.
GCCCTTCGCCAGACGCCGCGATTACGTCAAGGCGTTCAAGGGCCGCGTGGGCTACATCAGCCCCCATCTGCTTGGCGCACATCGAATCGGCCATCCGGTTTCTGCCCGCTACGTCATGCTCCCGATATTCCAACCCGACGCCCTGCCAAGTCTTACGCCCATTGCGCGAGCGGAAGCGGCCACCGAGCTCTACCGATGCTGTTTCAACAAGAGCGCGCTGCCGGAGTGCGGACTTCCCACACTTTCCCGGCTCGTTCAACACGCGGAGTGTTTTCGACTTGTCGTTGGAAGCCCATCCGAAACAGCATCACTTCTCAAAACGCTATGCACGAAATCTCCGGTGCAGGAAGCGCAACCAGTCAAGGCGCGAACGGTTCAAAATCCGCGAGCCATCCGGGGAATCGACCGTATCGCCAGCCGTCGCGAAGCGTTGAAGATCGGAGCGAAGCTCGCGTACGTCGCGCCTGTCGTCTTGACGCTCACATCACGGCAGGCATTCGCCGCCGCCAGCAACCCCAGCGGCATCTGTTCGACGGCGAATCATACCGGACAGCTTTGCGAGACCGATCTGGATTGCTGCAGCCGGACGTGCAATCTCGGGGTTTGCAGATAATCATTGAGAAAATCAGGCCGTATCGCGAACGATGCCGCTGCGACTATCTGGCGACGCGGGTACGTCCCACCAGAGTCTGAGCAGTGGCTTTGATGCCCTTGACGGCCGAGGCCAGAGCCTCGCGGTTGGGAGCGTACTCCATGGCCGTGTCGTAGTGAACCAGATCCTTCTCGATCAACTCGCAAAGTGACGACGTAAACGAACGCATCCCCTCGTGCTCGCACTGTGCAATGATGGCCGGTATGTCGTCGTCCTCTTCGTGAATGATCTTGTCGCGTACGGTGGAGTTGCGGAGCAGGACTTCCGTGCTGGGGAATTGTGTGTTGGGTTCGACACCGGGAACCAGCTTCTGGCACATGATGGCCCGGAGGCTGTTGGCGAGCGAGGATCGGATGAACGTGTGTTCCTCTCGCGGGAAGAATTCCAGGATGCGTGAAAACGTCTGCTGAGCATCGCTGACATGGAGCGAACCAAAGACGAGGTGGCCGGTTTCCGCAGCCTGAAGTGCGGCGGTCATGGTTTCGCGGTCGCGCAGCTCGCCGATCATGATGCAGTCGGGATCCTGGCGGACCATGAAGCGAAGCGCGTCATGATAGTTGGGAACGTCGATGCCGATTTCGCGTTGCGAAAGGATCGACTTCTTGGGCTGGAATACGTATTCGATGGGGTCCTCCACGGTGATGATGTGGGCTGCCCGGTTTACGTTGATGTGCTCGATCATGGCGGCCAAGGTGCTGCTCTTGCCGCTGCCGGTGACTCCGCTGATGAGGATGAGACCTTCCTGGTTGTTGTTTACGGTGTCGCGATACACCTGGGGAAGATGGAGTTCTTCAAATGTGGGTATCTGACTCCGCACGCGGCGAATGGAGGCATGGGTGTCGCCCGTGGAGCGGAAGACGTTGATGCGGTACCGATCGCCGCTCTGCCCCCGTGCCGAAAAATCAAGATCGCCTTGCGCCTGATACGCTTCACGGCGGCCTTCCGGAACAAGATCGGCGAGCATCTCCTCGATGTATTTGCTGTCAGGGAACGGAGCCATGTCCAGCTTGCGAAGGTGACCGGTGATGCGATAGCAGGGCGCGTAGCCGACCTTGAGGTGCATGTCGGATGCGCCGTGCTGGGCCATGCCGGCCAGGAGTCGCTGTATCGCCTCGCGGGGCGTCATCAATGCATCGGTCATGTGTTCAAGCTCCAGGCCCGTTCGGCCTGACGATTATCGGAAAAATGCAACGATGCCGATGATTGTGGCAATGAGCGCCAAAATCAAGGCGGCACAGGCGAACTGAACAAGTTTCGTATTCAATATCGTCACGCACTTTGCGAGTTCCTCACCGCGGGCGCCCACGTCGGATCGCAGCACGGTCAGGGCGTGCATGACGGGGTCGGTGGCCTGGGCCAGTTGCGTGACCGCCTGACTTTGTTTTTGCAATTCCGCAACCACCGAATCCTGAGACTTCATGCTGGTTTCCGAATAACGGTTGAAGACGGTGGAACTCTCCTTCACCGCATCGCGAATTCCACCCAGTTGGGTCAAAACTTCCTGCACCTGCTTCTGGCTGTTGGGCTGGCTTTCGAGTTGGTTCTGAATTCGGGTCAGTGCCTGTTGCTGGGCCTGAATGACCGACGGTATTGCGGAAAGGCTGTCGATCAATCGCTCCAGATTATGGTTGGCGGTTTGCGTGACCTCGGTCTGGCGTTGAACGTGCGTTTGAAGAGACTGCACCAGCTCGCTGACCTGACGGTGTTGGTCTTCCATGAGTTTGCGGTTGCCGCCAAACAATGGCCATTGGCGCTTGGGTCCGGAAGATTCGGAGGAATCATGATTGCCGTTGGTGGAAAACTTGGACGGGAATGTCGTCACAGGAGCATCATCCGAGTCGTTCAACAGGGTGTCATCCAAACCCAGGGAGCGACGAGGGTGTTTGATCCAATCACCCATCCGGGTCCAAAGTGTCGATCTTTCCATGTGCAACCTCCGTGATGATGAAAGCGACCTTGTGATTCAGGGTACCCCACGTGGCGGCGAATTGACGCCGGAGCGTGGTATTTTACCCTTATGTCTCGGAACGATCAACGAATTTGCACTACTCCGGAATGGGAGGGCCGATGAGCCGTCGGGAAAAACTTGAACAAATGCTGGAGCGCCAGCCGGACGACGCTTTTTTGCATTACGGACTGGCCATGGAACTCGTCAAGGAAGGGCAGATCGAAGCTGCGCTTCAACGATTCGACCGAACGCTGACAATCGACGCGGGATATGTCGCCGCATACTTTCACAAGGCCAACACGCTCATAGGGGCGGGTCGTCTCGAGGAAGCGCGAACCACGCTCCGAACCGGGATCGACACGGCTGGTCAAAGGCAGGATTCCCATGCCAGGGACGAAATGCAGGGGCTTTTGGATTCGCTTGCGGGTGTTTCTTGACGCAATCGAAACACTTGAATCAATTACCGATGGTGCGACTCGAACGCACGACCTTCTGATCCACAGTCAGACGCTCTAACCAACTGAGCTACATCGGCTTAACCATAAGCGTATACCGGGCATTCAAAGTGGCAAGTTATGGCCGTGCCAATTTGGCAGAATCAGCTGCCCCGTTCACCTGAATTCACTCCAGGATGCCCACTAAACCATTGTAAAAACACCATTTGCGGTTCGCAACAAAGTGGTCCGATTTTGGTACACCAATTGCTCTGTTCCGAATGGCATCTCGGGAGAACGACATGAACCTGGACCGCTTTACCATCAAAGCCTCGGAAGCCTTGCAATCCGCGCAGCGCATGGCGGAAAGTATGGGACATAGCGAACTCGCCCCGCTCCATCTCCTCGCGGCGCTGATTTCCGAGAGTGGGGGAGAGGGCGGAGGTATCGTTGTGCCCATTCTGGAGAAGGCCGGCGTATCCGCCTCGCGCGTGCGCAGCATGGTCGAATCCGAGCTGAAGCGCCTTCCGAAAGTCTCCGGCGGTTCGATTTCCATGGGCCGCGAGTTGCGGGCCGTCATCGAGGCCGCCGAAAAACACGCCGACCGCATGAAGGATCAATATGTTTCCTCCGAGCATGTTCTCCTTGGACTCCTCGATGTAAAAAGTGATGCGAAGGAAGTCTTGACGCTGAGCGGTGCGACGAAGGATGGCATTCTGGCGGCGCTCAAGGAAGTGCGCGGCGGAGCGACGGTCAGCTCGCAAAACCCCGAAGACACCTATCAGGCCCTTCAGAAATATGGCCGCGACCTCGTTGACATGGCCCGGCAGGGCAAGCTCGATCCGGTGATCGGTCGCGACGAGGAAATTCGGCGCTGCATGCAGGTGCTGGCCCGTCGCACGAAAAACAATCCGGTGCTCATCGGCGATCCCGGCGTGGGCAAGACGGCGATTGTCGAGGGTCTCGCCCAGCGAATTCTGGCCGGCGACGTCCCCGAAGTGCTGAAGGACAAACGCGTCGTGGCCCTCGACATGGGAGCATTGATTGCCGGGGCGAAATTCCGTGGCGAGTTCGAAGAGCGCCTCAAGGCAGTTGTCCGCGAAGTCACGGACTCCAACGGCAAGGTCATCCTCTTCATTGACGAGCTGCACACCATGGTCGGTGCGGGCAAGGCCGAAGGCGCCATGGACGCCGGCAATCTCCTCAAGCCCGCATTGGCTCGCGGCGAGCTCCGCTGCATCGGCGCGACTACGATCGACGAATATCGCAAGCACCTCGAAAAAGACAAGGCCCTCGAACGCCGCTTTCAAACGCTCTACGTCGGCGAACCGACGGTCGAAGACACCATCGCGATCCTTCGCGGGCTGAAGCCCCGCTACGACGCCCACCACGGTGTACGCATCCAGGACTCTGCGCTGGTTGCCGCCGCGACGCTTTCGCACCGCTACATCACCGATCGCAAGCTGCCGGACAAGGCGATCGACCTGATCGACGAGGCCGCCGCGCGAATCCGCATCGAGAACGATTCCATGCCCAGCGAGCTCGACGAGCTTCGCCGCCGCGTCATGCAGTTGGAAATCGAGCGCGAGGCCCTCAAAAAGGAAAAGGACGAGGCCAGCCGCAAACAAATCGCAATCGTCAATCGCACGCTGGCCGAACTTCAGGAAAAAAACAGCGCACTGACCGCGCAGTGGCAGAATGAAAAGGGCATCATCGAGGGAATCAAGGCCCTGCGCCAGCAACTCGATGCCATGCAGCACGAACTTGAAGAAGCCCAGCGCAAGGGCGATCTCGAGCGTGCCGCCCGCATCCGTTACGCCGAGCTTCGAGACATCGAGCAGACCATTCAGCAACGCGAGCAACAGCTTACCGCTCTGCACGCATCCGGCGGCGGCCTGCTCCGTGAGGAGGTCACCGCCGAGGAAATCGCCGAAGTCGTAAGCAAGTGGACCGGCGTGCCCGTGTCTCGAATGCTCGAAGGCGAAAAGGAAAAGCTCATCAAGATGGAGGACCGGCTGCACGACCGGGTCATCGGCCAGGATGAGGCCGTTCGCGCCGTCGCAGACGCCGTGCGCCGCTCGCGTGCCGGACTCGGCGACCCCAACCGCCCGATCGGCTCATTCCTTTTCCTTGGCCCCACAGGGGTGGGAAAGACCGAGCTGTGCAAGGCCCTCGCCGAATTCCTCTTCGACGACGAATCCGCCTTCATCCGCATCGACATGAGCGAGTTCATGGAGCAGCACAGCGTCGCCCGGCTCATCGGCGCTCCGCCCGGCTACGTTGGCTACGAGGAAGGCGGCCGGCTCACCGAGGCCGTTCACCGCAAGCCCTACAGTGTGGTTCTCTTCGACGAAATCGAAAAGGCCCATCCCGATGTCTTCAATGTCCTGCTCCAGGTGCTCGACGACGGCCGCCTCACCGACGGCCACGGCCGCACCGTCGATTTCCGCAACACCATCCTGGCCATGACCAGCAACATCGGCAGCCAGCACATTCAAGAGCTATTTGACGAAGGCAACAAGGCAACAAGGCAACGAGGCAAGATAGACGAAGGTGGACCGATCGACATCGAAATTGAGATGAAGGTGAAGGAGGAACTCAAGCGGCACTTCCGCCCCGAATTCCTCAACCGCATCGACGAAATCGTGATCTTTCACCAGCTTGGCCGCGAGCATCTCAAGAAGATCGTGGACATCCAGCTTCGCCACCTCCGCGATCGCCTCGCCCAGAGGAGCCTGAGCCTCAATCTGACCGAGGCGGCCAAGGACAAGCTCGCCCGCGACGGCTTCGATCCGGCCTATGGCGCCCGCCCGCTCAAGCGGTTGATCCAGCAGGAAATCGAGAATCCGCTGGCCAAATCGATCTTAGGCGGCTCGTACGCCCCCGGCGACGCAATCCAGGTCGATGTCCGAGGCGAAATGTTTGAGTTTGGAAAGTCCGGCCAGTAGATGTTGCTGAGTCTGCACCATGCCGCTTCGGGCAGTGGGCGAAAACACCGTACGCTCACTCCCCTGACCGCATTGCACAGGGACCCGGGTTGCAGGAAGTAAACTCCGACCAAACGCCCGGCAACTCGTCGCAGTGGCACTCCGTGGTGACCATGCACGAATCTCCGTCGTAGCAGCAGGCCCGGGCCGGCGGTGGACCAATGCTCGTGCCCGTCAGGTAATCCGCTCGCCCGGATTCCGCCACGTTCAGATACACATGCACCGTTGCAGTGACATGCGCACCAGGTGCGCGGAAACGGTAATTGTACAGCGTCCCCCAGTTCAGGGCGTTGTTGGAGCTGTTTCCAGAGTCGATGCTCCAGGCAACATAGCCGCCAGAAACAGAGTCGACCCACGGGTATGCGTCGTAAGGCTCGCCACTGTGATAGGCAATACCGTGAAAGCCTCGATTGGTGAGATCGCTCGACAAAATACTGGTCGGCACTTTGAAAGCCTTGGCCCCGCGGTAGGAGTTCATGTTGTAGAGCGCATACTCGTATTCGTATGTGCAGCCCGAAACATGCGAAGCCTTGGCGGCCAGAAAAAACTTCCCGTCCAGAGCCGAACCTCCGCTTATCTCCTGAAACACCGTTTCCACCACGCTGGAGTCTGCCTTCTTCCAAGCTTTAATCGCGGGTTCCTTGCAACATTTCAAACATGCGTCGGTACAGGTGTACTCACAGGAGATCGTTAGAGGGTCATCATCGATTTCCACACATGCATCGTTCGTACAGGAGTCACTGTCGTTGCATTCTGATTCGATTTCGCATTCCTCGCCCAGATAGCTGGTGCAAATATGCTGGCAGACCCCAGCCACACACAGATCAGTGGTGCATGGCTCCGTGTCGTCGCAATTGCCGTCATTGGAGCAGGAGCCAATTCCGACTTTCAATTCGTATACGCAGCCGTTGCAATTGCTACAACTGAGCGCCTCGCCGCACGGCGGCGGGTCGGCGTCGCAGTTGCTCGTCAGACAGCTTCCAACCGAAGCGGGCTTGTAAGATACATTGTTGTAGCGATTCGCTACTGGTTCGTCTGGGTGAATTACCTGCTGCTCGAGAAAATATTGCGCGCCAGAGTAGTCCGAAAAGTCAGTCTTCAGGACTTGGAGCCGGCACGCCGTTACACCGGTGGAGCCTGAAATATCGCCACAATATCGACCGGGGTCAGGGCTGATATTAACCGGCCAGGCCCCGGACCAAGGATTGATTTGCGATCGCGGCCCCAAACCCTCGTATGTTTGGTAGTGCTGCCGCCCGTTACGGCAGGCGTCGTACACATCGCTGCAGCCCACGTCCAACGCGTCGCCCGTGATTGGGTTGCAGTCATGCAGGCCGGTACCACAACTTGAGCAAGGCTTGTTGGACGCATCGGAGCTCCAATCGTCGTGTTTGATCCAGCTCATCCCGATCTGTTCAAAGCGGTCGTTGTGCAGGCGATAAGCATTGGAACTCCACATGGGATGATCCCCTGTCGGGTCCCCCTCGAGGGGGTCCGTTCCGATGTTGCAGACGCCACCCCGTACCGAATAGGCCTGCGTACCATTCGTACAACCCCAAGCCCTAATTTCAATGCTCTGGTTCCCAAACGTCGCGACGGCATCGGGCTCCACCCCTCTAGCGCCAGGTATCACCGCCCACACGAAAAATAACAAAGGACCCACACCCGCCAAGACCCGGCCCACGAGTTCAAACGCATGACGAAGGGAGACGAAGCATTCAATCATCCCGATCCTCCTTGATACCATCACACCTGACTGCTAAGTTCTTGCTTAGAACAATTCCTGAAAGCAAAATGACAATTCCAAAGACGATCATGCTCCACGCTGATGATGCTGGGATAGATGGCGGGAGCACTACGGTAAGTCCTCGGAGGTCTAATTGGAGGTTTCCCGCCTCACTCGCCGTCAGAAAGGTCTCAATATTGGACCCGTCCAGGTTCGAACGCTGAATCACCCTTCTAACGGAATCCGTCCAGTATAGTTTTCGAGACGACGAGTCAATTGCGACTATCATGTTTGGCGGCCCAATAGGCGTTTGAACAATCTCCTGATATCCCGTCCCATCGGTGTTTATCCGAAAGATGAGGATCTCGGCGGCGACATATACTCTATTCTCGACTGGGTCGTAGGCTGCGCTGGTTGGTACGGTGCCTTCATACAACAGTTGCTCGTTCGACCCGTCTGCATCGGCGCGATACAACCCCTTGTCGGCTGCGAGACTTCCCCAAATGTACAGATCCTCTCCCACGGCCAGCAGAGGGGCAAAACAGCAGGTTGGATAGGTGTGCGTCTGAACCTCTGCCCCGTTCAGGTCGGAATAGTTGAGAACATCGTCCTCCGCACCGACGACCCAGTAAAACGTCCGGGATTCAATGTTGATCGCGAATGTACCGCCAGTCGGAATTGCAATGTCCTCAATGTTTGAGCCGTCGATGCTCATTCGCTGAAAATCAGTCGGCGTTCCACCCGAACGATAATAGAGTTTCCGGGCTATGGGGTCGTAGTTGATTTGAGAAGCGTTTTGAGGCGGCACAAATTGAACGATGGTCTGTACCGCACCGCCTCCCACGTCTTTCTTCTGAATCTTCCGCGAATCACCGTCCATCCAGACGATGGTCTGCGCGACAGCGAGCGAAGAAAGTGGTCCGCCGAGAGAAGTCAGGGCAATCAAACGGATCAATGATCTAACGAATGGCATCTTGCAACACCTCCAAAGACGCACTTTCGGGAAGGAAGCATATTATCGCTGACATTCAGCGAAATTGCAAGAAAATTCCTCAACATCTGCCGGGTGGCGCAGCTCGTAAGCCGCATCCGATCTGGGGCCGTGATTAAGCTTCTCACTAACTTTTCTGCAATCCGCGTTCATCTGTGCAAATGTGCGGCCCGTCCATTCCGGCTTTACCCTGATCGTAATTCCATAAGAATCTCCGCGCGCCGCGCACGTTATGAATAGTGATGCGCCGATGGAGAACCAACAACATTGAACGCCGGGCGGGTGGCCCGCCTCCTTGTCTCATCGGACGTGGCCCATGATTCCCCCATCCGTTCAAACCCGAAGCCGTTCCACAAAATCCAACCCCGTATCTGTGTTCATCTGCGTTGATCTGCAGCCCGTCCCTCTCATCCCCTGCACCTAATCCCTGGTCCCCAATCTCTATACCCTACACCCTAACCCCTATACCCTGCCCCCGCGATCTCTGTGTCTCCGCGGTGATAATCCTGTGGAGGGTTTCGGGATGGCTTCTCTCCACGGACCCGGCGCGACGCGGAGAACCGACAAAGCGGATGTTTGGCCCCACTTTCGATAACGCCGACGATGGGCTACTCGTCCGACCCATCCCACTTAATTTTGAGTGGACCGGAGTTCCCGATTCTCTTATAATCGCCGCCGCAAAATCGCCGATGAATTCCAACATCAGCGTGCATAAGGAGTTAGCCCGTTATGATGAAGTTTTTTCGCAAGTACAACAAGCAGCTTCTGGCCTTCTTTATGGCCTTGCTGATGATCGTGTTCATCGGCGGCAGCGCCCTCCAGGGTCTGCTTCGCCCCGATCCGAATTTCGACATCGCCAAATCGAACCTCGGCGCGATCAGCCAGCACGATCAGCGACTGGCGGCGAGCGAAACGCAAATCCTCGAAGCCATGGGCCAGAACTGGCAGCATCCACTTTTCAGCGATAACGCTCCGATCCAGCCCGTTGACTGGATCCTTCTTTCGCGCGAAGCAGACAAACTTGGCATTTCCGTGGATGAAACGGCCGTCAAATCCAACCCGACATTTGAAGCGGCCATGGACCGCGTTAGTCAGGTGGCCCATAACATGCACATCAAGCCGGACGTCGTGGTTTCGGCGATGTCCAAGTTGCAGGCCATCCGACAGACGGCGATCTCGATTGCCACGGCGTCCATGCCCAGCGAGGCGGAGATCATTTCCGCGGCTCGTAACTCGATGGAGCGTGTCAAGATTCGCGCAGTATTGCTCCCTGCGGAGGCGTTCGTGAAGAAAGATGCCACATTCAGCGATGCGGAGATCAAGGCTCAATTCGACAAGTACAAGGACCGCGAAAGTGGTGCCGGACTGCAGTTTGGATACTACCAGCAGCCGGCCATCAAGGTGCAATACATCAAGGTTGATCGTGACGCGATTGCGGCCAAGGTCGGCGTGCCCAACGAGGAGCGAAAAGCCAAGGTGTACTATGAGGAACACCGTGAGAAGGATCCTGCGTTCCGTCGCAAGGCGGAAGACATGGTCGCACTGCCGGACGGCACGCAGCCGCCTGCTTACGTCGATTGGGAGCAGGGCAAGGAGACGGCCATCACAAAGCTTCGCAAGGAGTTTGCGGATGACAATGTCCAACGGACGGTGAGTTGGATCATGGATATGATGTCCGAACCCTGGGTGGGGGTTTCGGCTGCCGAGAGTGGTTATAAGCCGGCGCCGGCTGAAGCCGCAGACATCGAACACTACAACAAGATTCTGAAGCGTCTACCGACGGCCCTGCAATTTGAAAATACGGTCACGGTTCACACCACCGACTTTTTCACGCAGCAAGATGCGGCGAAGGTGCCGGAAATCGGTTCCCTTTCCGTTCGCTCCGCGAACAATCTTGTGTCGCGTTCGTTCGGGGCTGCCGCGTTCAATAACGAGGCGATTATTCCCGCCATTCCCAAGGGTGAGAAAATCAACACGTCGGATTTTCTGGCAAAGTTCCAGACTGCCCCGTTTACCCTCAATGATTCCCGTACGGGCAACGTCTACATTTTCCGTGTCATCGATTCCCGTCCCGGCGGTCCAGCCCAGAGCGTGGACCAGGTTCGCGATCAGGTGATCGCCGATCTGAAGCTGCAAAAGGGATTCGAAACCGCCAAGGCCCGGGCGCAATCGCTGAGTACGTGTACAGAACCGTTGAAAGAAGCCTATGAGGCCGACCCGGATCTGGCGGCGTTTCGTGAAACCGGTGAGGGGGCGAAAACAGGGTTTTTTGAGCCGCCGGCATTCGCACGCAATGGCCAGGGTGCCGCATGGCGCGCCCGTCCGGAAAGTGGCGTCTTTGTCGGCGGTGGGTTGGGTAAACTCCCCAACGATACCATCGATGCCATTTTCGCACTCGCCCATGCCCACGACAAAATTGCTGTCTTCGAACTGCCCGAACGGGCTTCGGTTATGACCGTTGAATGGGTGGCAACTGAGCCGGCACGAGAAGATGAGTTCGCCTCCACGCGTAAGACCCTGGCTTCGCAGCTTGCTGATAACCGCTGGCGCGACCTGGTCAATGAGTGGTTCGATCCGGAAAAGATTCGCGCCCGCAGCGGTTTTGATCTGATTCGCAACCGATAGCTGCAAAATACGTTTGCATTCCCGCGCGGGCGTGATATATTCGACCCGTGCCGCAGCAAGTTGACAACGGAATGCAATGTTGGAGGCCGATGTGACCACGATCGCGGTCATTCCGGCTCGCTTCGCCTCCACCCGCCTCCCCGGAAAACCTCTCGCCAAAGAAACCGGCAAGTTCATGATTCAGCATGTGTACGAACGCGTCGCGTCCGCGTCGCGTATCGACCGCGCCATCGTGGCCACCGACGACGAGCGGATCATGGCGGCAGTCAAGTCCTTTGGCGGTGAGTGTCGCATGACGCGAAGCGACCACTTTTCCGGAACGGACCGCGTCGCGGAAGTTGCTGCGGCCGTCGCGCAACACGATGACGATATCGTGTTAAATGTTCAAGGCGATGAGCCGGAAATCGAACCGGCTTCGCTGGACAAGCTTGTCGAGAGGATGCAAGACGGGCGAATGACTTCACCCTCACCCCGGCCCTCTCCCTTAAAGGGAGAAGGAGAAAAACTTTGTTGTTCCATCGGGACGATTGCGGCGCCGTTTGACAATGCCGGACCCTGCGAGGGAGCCGGCTCGCCGCTGGATCCCAACTGTGTCAAGGTCGTCGCGGACCGGCAGGGTCGTGCCATGTATTTTTCGCGCAGCCCGATTCCCTATCCGCGCGATACCAGGGGTGTGATTGACCACCCCTCACGGTGGCTTCTGCACATGGGAGTGTACGCATTCCGCGCGGGCACGCTTCAGGAAATCGCGGGAGGACGTTTGTCGCCCAGCACGCTGGAAAAGGCCGAGTCGCTTGAACAGCTCCGTTGGCTTGAGGCCGGTTACTCCATCGCGGTTGTTGTCGTCGAGCACCGCTCGGTGGGGATCGATACTCCGGAAGATTACGCGGCATTCGTCAGTCGAAACCGGAATAGGAAATCAGGCGGCGTCGAAGGCCCGAGTCGGATCGCGGGCGCGGTTGCCCGGTCCTGAAATGAGTTGGGAAGAGAAGCAGTTGGCAGGCATCGGGTAACCCAGGCAGGTCGCCCTTTGCCGGGAATTGATTGGCTGAAATGGAATTGGTGGAATCCACATGAACCCCGAAAACCAACTCGCTCGCGTCGGACACATTTCGGAAGAGACCGAATTCTTTACGCCCATGCCCTCCGGCTATGTGCCCGGCAAGACGAAGTACGTGGTCGTCTTCGGCACGGTGATGAGCGGTCTGGGGAAGGGAATCTTCTCCAGTTCACTGGCGAAGATTCTCAAGGACAAGAGTTTTGCCGTTTCGCCCATCAAACTCGAAGGCTATCTCAATCGCGACAGCGGCACGCTCAATCCCTTCCGCCACGGCGAGGTGTTCGTACTCGACGACGGGATGGAATGCGACATGGACCTGGGAACCTACGAGCGGATGCTCGATCAGGATTTGTCCGGGCTGAATTTCACGACCAGCGGGCGGATTTTTTCGTCCGTCCTCGAAAAGGAACGAGAGGGGCGTTACCTGGGCCGCGACGTGCAGATGATTCCGCACGTCACCGGCGAGGTGAAGTTGCGCCTTCGCGAGCTGGCCGTGGCCAGTGAGGCTGATGTCGTGTTCGTGGAAATTGGCGGCACGGTGGGCGACGTCGAAAACGCCTATTTCATCGAGGCCGTCCGCGAGATGTCCTATGAAGAGGGGACCGGCAATTTCTGTTTCGTCGCTCTGACCTATGTCGTGGCGCCGCAGTCGCTTGGCGAACAGAAATCCAAGCCCGCGCAGCTCAACCTCAAGCTGCTCAACGCAGCGGGCATTCACCCGCACATCATCGCCTGCCGGGCTTCGACGCCAGTCAGCAAGAAGGTGCGCGAAAAGATCGCATTATTCGCCAACGTCCCCATGGAGCGCGTCTTCTCCATGCACGATTGCGACAGCGTCTATGTGATTCCGGAAATGCTTCGCGGCGCGGGCATCGACGCCGCTGTGCTCGAGCTGCTGGGTTTGCAGGATCGCGTGGATATTGAGGCCGAGGAGGACGCCCGCCGCGTGTGGAATGGCTACATCGCCCGCTTCCGTAGCGCGGAGCATCCGCTGACACTGGGCATCATCGGCAAGTACACGTCTGTGCGCGACAGCTATGCAAGCATCATTCACGCGCTCGAACATGCCGGGGCGGAGTGCGGGGCACGCGTTCAGCTTGAGTGGGTGGACAGTGCGGAGCTGACTGACACAAACGTGGCTCAACGGTTGCGCGATCTGCACGGCGTCATCGTTCCCGGCGGTTTTGGCATTCGCGGCGTGGACGGAAAAATCTCCTGCATTCGCTGGGTCCGCGAGAACAAAGTGCCCTACCTTGGCATTTGCTATGGAATGCAAATTGCAGTCATCGAATATGCCCGTAACGTGGCCGGCCTTCCCCATGCGGGTAGCACTGAAATCGATTCTGACTGTGCCCAGCCCGTCATCGACCTGTTGCCGGAGCAGAAGAAAATCGAGGGGCTTGGCGGCAACATGCGCCTGGGCGGGTTTGACGTAGTCCTGACTCCGCGAAGCCTGATCAGCGAATTATTTGGGGGCGCCGAGCGAATCCGCCTGCGCTTCCGCCATCGATACGAGGTCGATCCGCAATACATCGAGGCACTCACCCGCAACGGATTGCTGTTCACCGGAAGAAGCCCGGATTACCCCATCATGCAGGTGCTGGAACTTCCCCGCGATGTACATCCGTACTTCCTGGCCACGCAGGCCCATCCCGAACTCACCAGCCGCCCGCTCCATCCTCAGCCGATGTTCGTCGGGCTCGTTCGTGCGGCCATGGAGCGTGCCCAATTCCCCCTTCGCGCTACGACAGGCTGCGAACCGCGGCCATCGCGTGCGACTGGCTCTGTGGGCACCAGCACCGCGCCGGCGTGATGCGGGACATCCAGAACCAAGTTGCATCGGCAAAGAATCCTCAATTGCTGAGTGGTTCGCCGTTCCCGCCGACTCGGTACCAGGGAAGCAAGCGTAAACTTGCCGGGATTATCCTGGGACATCTACAAAGCGTTCCCTTTACAACAGCATTGGATGCCTTCGGCGGAACCGGTGCGATAGCCTACGCGCTTAAGCAGGCCGGGAAGCGAGTCGTGTACAACGATGTGCTTTCCTTCAATCATCAGATCGGCCTGGCGTTGATCGAAAACGATTCCGTACACCTGACCGAAAACGACCTGAATTTTGTCCAGACGCGCCACGACGCGATTCAGTACGACGATTTCATTGAACGAACCTATGATGGAATTTATTTCACGCGTGAAGAGAACTACTGGCTGGACACTGCCTGCCAGAATATCCTGCAAATCGTGTGCCCCTTTCGCCGGGCACTGGCCTGGTTCGCAATATTCCAGTCCGCCATGATCAAGCGGCCCTACAACCTCTTCCACCGCCGCAATCTGTCCATGCGCCTCAGCAAAGTCGAGCGATCGTTCGGCAACAAGGCGACCTGGGAAGTCCCCTTCCCGCATTATTTCGAGCGATTCGCAAATCAGGCCAACGACGCGGTCATCGACTCCGGTGGAGTGTGCCGGGCGTCGTGCGCCGATGCAATGGACATCGATCATTCGTTCGATCTGGTATACATCGATACGCCCTATATCAAGCGCAACGGCGTCGGCACTGACTATCACGCCTTCTATCACTTTCTGGAGGGAATGGTCCGCTATCATGAGTGGGCCCACCACATCGACCTGCGCTATAAGCACTTCCCCCTGCGCGACGTGCGGATTCAGCCGTGGTCCCGCTCGGACCAGGCATACTCTGCGTTCGAAAACCTATTCGAGCGGTTTCACCGCAGCATTGTGTGCGTCTCATACCGCAGCGATGGAATTCCTTCGATCGACGACCTCAGCAGCATTCTCAAGAAGTACAAGCAAAGCGTTCGCGTCATCGAATTGAGCGACTATCGCTATGCGCTTTCGCCAAATCGCGACGCAAGAGAAATGCTGCTTATCGGAAGTTGAGCCATCCGTCGCAACCCGCGATCCTTGGTCCGATGGAGCTGTGATGGCGATTATTCGCCTCATCATTGGCCTCGAAGTCGTTCTTAAAAAAACCGATAGATTACGTAACAAGGGCATTTGTCGATGCGTCAATTTGTGCGCGTCGAGGGCCCGACCCCAGGACGAGTCGGAGGGAATCGCTCAACATGGCCGCACCCAATATCTTCCAAAAGCTGGAAAATTCGGGAAAGCTCCCCACACCGCCCGGAGTGGTCCTTCGACTCCTGGAAATCACACGCCGCCCCGAGGTTGCCGCAGCAGAAATTGCCGATGTGATCGGGAGCGATCCGAATCTCACCAGCAAAGTCATGCGCTTCGTCAACTCTCCGATGGCCGGAGTGGGCCGCGAAGTTCGATCACTACCGCATGCCATCTCCCTGTTGGGAATTCGAAGCATCAAGATGATGGCGCTGTCCTTCTCGGTCCTATCCCAAAAGTCAAAAACAGCGTGTGTCGGTTTTGACAGCACGACATACTGCATTCAGGCACTGGCGTGCGGACTGGCGGCAAAATTGCTGGCACAGGAAACACGGTCGGCCAATGCTCAGGATGCGTATCTGGCCGGATTGCTCAGCCAGATCGGACGATCCGCCCTCGCCATGGGGCTGCCGGAGGAATACGCGAAAGTCTTGCAGTCGGCCGCCCGCGTGCCGCGCGATCTGCCCCAGTATGAACGCATTGGAATCGGCACGACGTACTGCGGCGTGGGTGGTCATTTGCTTCGATCGTGGGGATTGCCTGAGTCACTTTGTGAGGCCATCGAGTTGTTCCGCGATGCGGAAACGCCAGGAACGGCTTTGCCACCCCTTGCCTACCTGCTCTATGTGGCGGAGACAGCGGCGGATATCCTCATCGGCGACGATCCAAACGACAAGTTGGAGATGGGGCGCTTCTTGAATTCCGCGCGCACGCATCTTGGTCTGACCAACGAAAAATCGACAGAAATCTTGCATGCGGCCGCCCGTGAAATTCACGAGGCCAAAACACTGTATGAATTGACCGGTCCGACCCGTTCGATGGAGGACCTGGAATCCGAGGTGCACGAGCGGGTCACCGAATTGGGGCTTGCCATGCATATGGAAAACCAGACCCTCGTGCATCGACAGGAGGAATTGCTCCGGCGGGCCACCACCGATCCTCTCACGTCCGTGGGAAATCGGGCGGCGTTCGATGCGCGGCTCACGCTCGAAATCGAGCGGGCGGCGCGCGACGGAAGCCTGTTGGGACTGCTGATGATCGACGTTGACCATTTCAAGAAATTCAATGACTCTCATGGTCACCTTGCCGGCGACCGGGTGCTTCAACTCGTGGCGCGAGTTCTCGACGACAACATCCGCAAGGTTGATTATGTGGCCCGCTTCGGTGGAGAAGAATTCGTGATCATCGCGCCGGCCACCAATCTGGACGGCCTCGCCCTCCTAGCTGAACGATTACGCACCGCAGTCGAGTCGACGCCGCAGCCGTGGGAAGGAAAAATGCTCCTTGTCACGGTCAGCATCGGCGTTGCCGTCATCGAAAAGATCAAAGATGTTGCTGAGGCCGGCATGATGTTGATCAGCAAGGCTGACGAACACATGTACGCCGCCAAGGCCGCTGGGCGCAATCGTGTGTGTACATCGAAAACTCCACGACCCTCCGCTCCCAGGAAATGTGCCGGAGTCGCCTAAATTTCCGACCACAATTGTCTTGTATGCTCATCGTCAAGGCCGCCGTTGCGGTGTTGGACGGGGTGCAGTGCTGCCGGCGACTGCTTCGACCGTCACCTCCACCGATCCATTGGGCAAATCGCGGGCTGAAACATATCGAAATGGTCCCAAGGCAGCGCCGGCTGGAATGCCAAGGCGAACAGTCAGGTTCTTCATCGCCACGACTTCGGCCGCGCGGCGTGCCATCAGGCGGGCCTGTGTACCGCGCATGTGACGAGGCGGGTATCCGATGCCGGTCGCCGAAACCACGGCGAGCGTTGGTCTTGCTGCAGGTCGGAGGTCCGCAGAGTTTCCTTCGAGGGCCGGGCCTCCAAGACAAATTATGATCATGGCAGACAGCATGGTTCATTCCCGGCGACTTAACGCCACTCCAGGTAGACAACGAAGTGGCGGCGAAGTTAGACGGTGCGATCAGCATGCATTGAGCGTCCGCGTCGTTGCCTGCGTGTTTGCAGGGCTGGAAACCCGGATTTGTACCGGCGATGGTGAGTTATCGGGACTCATGGCGATATCCACCGACTTGAAGGCCGGGGTCCGAGACTCAGGATCGATATCAGGCGGAACCAGGACATTGGCTTCCGGGAAATACATGGCCGCATTGCCCGCACGGATATCGAATTCGCGAATCAGGATTCCCCTCAATTCGCCGACGGCGCTCCTGACCGTGACGCGCTGATCGACTCGCAGACCGAGCCGTTCAATATCAGCTTTGTTCAACAAGATCACGTCACGGCGATCCTGGTGGCGGTAAGTGTCTTCGTCTTCGTACACGACGGTGTTGAATTGTCCCTCGCTGCGGATGGTCATGAGGCGCAAGGAGTTTAAGGGATCGAGGGATTCAGAGTTCAAGAGTCGAATTCGCACGGAGTGGAATTTTGCCTTGCCTGACGGAGTGGGAAACGCTGGCTCATGAATCGTGCGACCCGAAACCTGAAACTCGTGTTTCGATTCGTCCAGTTTCCCGACTGGTTCGTAGCCGGGAATGACCGCTGCGATTGCCGTTCGAATGATGCGGTGCTCGCGCATGGACTGCCAGTCGATCGGACCGGTTTTGCCAAGCACTGCGTCTGCAATCGCCGCGACGGTTTCCACTTCGCTGCGCGGTCCTTCGTGCCGTTGCGGTCCGCCTTCACTCAGGCGGACATAGTTGAACATCGATTCCTGTGTCGTTGACTGTTGTTCTTCGTCGCGGGCGAGCACAGGCAAAATGAGGGTTTCTTTCGCTCGACCGTGAACGTGGCCGGTGTTGAGCGTGGTGCTGAAATACACGAGCGAGTCGAGTTTCCCGATGGCTTCGCGTGCGCGGTTCGCGTCCGGACTGGCGCCAAAGAGATTTCCGCCCAGGCACCAGCCGGTACGGAGTTTGCCGTCGCGCATGGCGTCGAGGCAGGCGAGAGTAACCATTCCCGGTGACGTCGGCAGCTTCACGCCGAAATGCGATTCGAGCTTTTGAAAAACGGCAGTCTGCAATTTCGGCGTGACACCCATCGAACCGACACCCTGCACATTGCTGTGGCCACGAATCGGCAGCAGGCCTGCGCCGGGCTTGCCCACCATGCCGCGCAACAGTGCGAGATTGACGATTGCACGGACGTTGTCCACGCCGTGCAGGTGATGCGTGATACCCATCGTCCATGCGAAGATGGTGCGCTCGCTGGCTGCATAAATTCTGGCGACTTGCTCGATGACATCGCGTGGAACACCGCTGCTTTGTTCGATTTCGTCCCACTGCAAAGAGCGGATGTGATCGCGGAATGTTAGGGAGTCGTCGGTGCAAGCGGCGATAAAGCCCTCGTCCGACGCCTGCAATTCCTCGACGGCCTTGGCGACGCCGCTCAAGAAGGCGATATCGCCCCCGATGTGAGGCTGGACGTAGATGCTTGCGATGGGCGAGCCGAAAAAGAGGCTGCGCAGGTCGGAAGGCAGGGCGAAGTTCACCAGCCCGGTTTCGCGGATTGGATTGACGACGATCACGTGCCCGCCGCGCCGCCGTAGCTTCATCAGCGAGCGCATGAGCCGCGGATGATTCGACGCGGGGTTGCCGCCGATGAGGAAAATCGTGTCGCACTGGTCGAGGTCTTCGAGGACGACGGTCGCCGTTCCCGTACCCAGCGCGCTGGCGAGTCCCACGCCGCTGGCCTGATGGCAATAGTAGCTGCAGTTGTTGACGTTATTCGTTCCATAAACGCGGGCGAAAAGCTGCATGGCGAATGCGGCCTCGTTCGATGCCCGCCCGCTCGCGTAGAAGAACGCCTCGTTGGCCTCCACGCTTCGCAGTTGATCGGATGCTTTGGTGATGGCCTCGTCCCAGGAAATCGGTCGGTATCGATCGTCGTCCGGACCGGCGTACACCGGCTGGACGAGGCGGCCCATGTGTTCGAGGTCGCGCGGAGTGAACTGCCGCAATTCGTCGAAGCCGTAGGTGGAGAAGAACTCCGGCGTGAGTCCGGATTGCATGTCGGCGGCCATGGCCTGCATGGACTTTTTGCAGACTTCGGGAAACTTGCCGGCCTCGTCGGTCATGCCGCCATGCTGACCGCCCATGCCCAGCGCGCAGGTCTTGCAGGCGTTCTTCGAACGCATGGCCCGGAGGAATTTGATGATTCCGCCGGATTTTCTCGCAGCGCGAAGTGAATACCAGATCGCGGGCCAGCCGCCGCCGCGGGTCAGTCGACGCTTCAAGCTCATACGGCCGTGATTGTCGATGGGCGAAGGCAACGAGGCAACGAGGCAGCAAGGCAATGAGGTGGCGAAAAGACCAAACAACCATGCGTCCATTCGCACGAATGCAAGCACACCGAAGAGAGTTAGCCGCTTTTTGGCATTGGGTTTGATTGATCAACTTTTTGTTCCGCGAGAAACTCAGAACCCATTCTGGCGAACGGCAAATGCGGAATCCGGCGTGCTGATTTGGGTTCGTTTTTGAGGTCGCGCACAAGGGTAGATTTGTTTGTAAGTTGTACATTCTCGCCAACCCAAGCAAACAAAGAGGAGGTCCTTCCTCCGCGTCGGTTTACATAACATCAGGGGCGCGCGCATTTCGTGGCGAAATCATATAAATCGAGCATTTTTCTTGAGTTTCGCACGAATTCGTGCTACGCTGTACGCTTCCTGCGAAGGTTAATGAAGTAACCCAATTCGACGCGTCGGGAGGATGATATGAAGAAACGAAACTTTGCGTTCTTGATTTGCTGCATGGTTTTGAGTGCGGTTGCGGCATGGAGTCATTTTGCTTGGGCAGGAATTGAAAACCCGCCTGTGTGCGACACACTGTTTGCCGGACTTATCGATCCTCCACCGGTAACGGCGGCCGGCGGGACCGGCCTGAATTTCTCCTTTGGATTTGAACCCGGCGAGGGGTTTGTACTGGCTTACATCTCCAATGGAGGCGGTACTCCGGCGGGTTGCGGAGGCGTGGCCTTTCCCTGTTGGGGTCATACCTCAGCTGGAAACGCGAGTCTGATTACTCCGTCGATTGAGAATCTCCACCCGGCCAGCGGCCTTCAGCACATGCGCCTTACGCACGACCCTACCACGCGAACCAATATCACGGGGTTCGGACTTGGTGTGGATGCCCGGTATCCACGAACGGCGGATTTGAGCATTCAGCCGGTCGCCCGTTCCACGGTTTCGGCCGACATTGCCATTAGTGCGGCGGGAGGAATGGACTACCGGATCCAACCCCAAAGCAACTCGCAAGGCTGCATTCAATCCTCCACGCTGTTCTTTTACACGGGCGCGATATATGTCCTGGACGATTTGTGCGGGACGACGGGCCTGAACTTTCAGCCCATCGGTGTCGATTGGGATACCACCGGAGCCTACCAGCCATTTATGACCATGATGAATCCCTTCGCCCATACCCTTAACTACTACTACGGCGGGACCTTGATCTATGCGAGTTGTCCGTACTTCGGTTCTAACGTCGAGCAGTTCCTCGTTTTTGGCGACAATTATCCGGGTTCCTACATGGACGTGGATAATGTCGCCGTCTCCACGTTTCCGCCAATTTGCGGTGACGGCCTATTGGAAGAGATATGCGAACCGACAAATGATTCTAATTGTCCGGGTCGTTGTATTCCGCCCGGGCAGCCAGGCGAGTGTTCCTGCACTCCAATTTGTACTCACGATGATCCATGTCCGGTTGTGAACGGCCCCAACGGCCCATTTCTGACTTCCAATGGTTTTTATGTTTACAGCGGCGATTCCCCCTTCGTTTCGGTCGACGGCTGTGGAACGGATTTTGATTTTCGCGCTACTCTTCGATTGGGAACAGTCGAAGAGGTGCTCCTTTCAAACAATGGATGTTCGCCAATCGCTGCCAACCATGACACAAGCGCTTCATGTTTTTCCCAATCAGGAAACCAGCTTGATCCCTGCGCGTGCATCGCCAATCCCGGTCAGCCAATCCTGATCCAACTTTCTTCAAGCAGTGGTTATGTGCCGCCAGGCAGCTTGAGCATCATCAATATCCGCAAGAAAGCAGCGTGTGCCGGGGCTTCGGTTGGATCGTGCTGCGACACGAACGGTTTGGATCAGGGCTGCACGGATAATTTGGCGGAGGCCGATTGCACGGGTGCGGATAAGGTATGGACGGATCAAGGGACGTGTGCAGGCATGCCCTGCGATTGTATTGCGGATTGCACGGGGCGAATCTGCGGCGATGACGGTTGTGGAGGGAGTTGCGGTACTTGTGGCGATGGAAACGCGTGCAACGGCAGCGAGGTCTGTAACTCCAAGGGCCAGTGCGGTCCGGGCGCACCGTTGATTTGTAACGACGGAAATCCCTGTAATGGCATCGAATCGTGTGAGACGTCTGTGGGCTGCGTACTCGGTACGCCGCTGCAATGCGATGACGGCCTGTTCTGCGACGGCGAGGAGTTCTGTGTGCCCGTCTTCGGCTGTCAGGCGGGCAATCCGCCCTGCACGGAAAACGAAACCTGTGACGAAGACACGGATCAATGTGTGCCAAGTTCGATCCCGACGGTCAGCCAGTGGGGCTTGGTCGCCCTCACGCTCCTACTGCTCATTGCCGCCAAGGCGAAGTTCCGTCACGTCCGGAGGATGATATGAAGAAGCGATTTGTTATTGTTTCGGTCAGCTCAACCTGTGTACTCGCAAGCGCCGTCGTTGCCGCACGTCCGATGCCGGACAAGGTTTCGGCAGAAGCGATCGACCCGGTTTCCGGCGTTGCTGTGGCGGCTGCAGGGCTCAACTATTCGACCAGCTTTGAGCCGGGCGAAGGTTATCCGCTGGGTTACATCAGCAACACGCCAGGCACGTATCCGGCGGGGTGCGGCGGCGTAGCTTTCCCTTGCTGGGGCCATACCACTGGAGCCGGCTTCAGCCTGATCACACCGACGATCGAGAGCCAACATCCGGCCAGCGGTTTGCAGTATCTGCGATTGATCCATGACCCTTCCACGCGCACCAACATACCGAATTTCGGCCTTGGAGTGGACGCGCGATTTCCGCGTACTGCCGATCTCAGCGTGCGGCCCATCGCTGCCAACACCGTATCGGTCGACATTGCCATTAGTGCCCCCGGCGGAATGAATTATCGAATCCAACCCCAAAGTATCTCGCAGGGCTACCTGGCGAGTTCAGCGATGTTTCGTTATGACGGCTCGATTTACATCCTCGACGATGAATGCGGCGCGATCAGCTTGGGCTTCTTGCCTGTCGTCTACGGTGATTGGGACACGTCGGGAGCGTATCAGAACTACACGGTGGCGATGGACCCGTGTACCAACACCATGACCTACTTCTACGGCGGCGCGCAGATCTACTCCTCTTGTGTCATCGCCGGGACCAATCTCGAGCAGTTCCTGGTCTTCGGCGACAACTACCCGGGTTCGATGATTGATGTGGACAACGTCGCTTTACAGTCTCTCGACTCATGTCCTTGCATCTGCGGCAATGAAATCGTGGAGAACCTATGTGAGGAGTGCGATGGAGGCGCCGATGCCAACTGTCCCGGACGCTGCATCCCACCCGGCCAGGCCGGCGAATGCACCTGCAGTGCGATCTGCACCCAGGCAAATCCCTGCCCGGTGACCAATAGCGCCAATGGACCCTACATCACCTCCGATGGCTACTATCTCTATTCCGGCGAGTCACCGTCGATCTCCATCGACACCTGTGGCAGCAGCTTTGACTCGTTCCTCTCTATCGCTACCGCCGCCGCTCCGGGAACACCGCTAGTCTCCAACGACAATTGCAACGCAGGTCCGTTCGGAGCCGGCGCGGACGAGTCTGCGCCGTGCTACGACGATGTCGCTCCCTACAGCGACTCGTATCCATCCTGCACTTGCCTTGCCAACCCGGGTCAGCCCATCCTGATCCGCGTCCAGGTAATTTCTCCGACGGGCTACCCAGCCCTGGGCTACACCACCATGATCAACATCCGCAAGAAAAGCGTGTGCGAGGGCCCCAGTGTCGGCGCGTGCTGCGACACGAACGGTCCGGACACCGGCTGCACGGACAATGTTCTGCAAGGCGCTTGCGTCGGTGCGGACAAGGTCTGGACCGAAAACGGCAAGTGCACCACGACGAGTTGCGTGTGCATTCCGGATTGCGCCGGCCGTCAGTGCGGTGATGATGGCTGTAGCGGAAACTGCGGCACCTGCGATGACGGCAACGGCTGCACCAATGATGCCTGCGGCCTGGCCGATCAGTGCGTGTTCACCAATAACTCGGCTCCGTGCAACGACCACAATGCCTGCACCGGCGGCGATGTGTGTGCGGGCGGCGCTTGTGGCGGAACCGCGGTGGTCTGCAACGACGGTAACGCCTGCAACGGCCTCGAAAGCTGCAACGCGATTTTGGGTTGCGTGCCCGGGACACCACTGGCTTGCGATGATGGGCTGTTCTGCGATGGCGAGGAGTTCTGCGTACCCATCTACGGCTGTCAGGCGGGCAATTCGCCCTGCACGGAAAACGAAACCTGCGACGAAGACACGGATCAATGTGTGCCCAACGTGATTCCCACCGTCAGCCAGTGGGGACTGGTTGTGCTGACAATCGTGCTGCTGGCCGCCGCCAAGGTCCGTTTCGCCCGTCGGGGCACGTCGGAGTAAACGAAAGGGAAGGAAGATGAAGACTCAGGAATTCGTATTTCCATTTCACGCAACGGCTCTCTTTGTCCTCATCGCGACGATTCTGTCGCTTTCTGGCTTTGCTGTACCCCCGGCCACACTTTCCGGTGAGGACGTCGAACCGGTTCCGGCCACAGCCGGAGTCAATCCGGGAATAAACTATTCCACCGGTTTCGAACCCGAGGAAGGGTTCTCCTTGGGTTACATTTCGAATAGCGGTGGCACGCCTGCGGGCTGCGGGGGCGTCGCGTTTCCCTGCTGGGGTCACACCACATCCACAACGTGTAACCCCCCTTCGCCTGGTCCTGTCTGCACGTTCAGCTTGATTACGCCGTCCATCGAGAATGTTCATCCATCAACCGGGCTGCAGCATTTGCGTTTAACTCATGACCCAACCACCCGCACAAACACGGCATATTTTGGTCTTGGTGTGGACGCCCGTTATCCGCGCACGGCCGATCTCAGCGTACGGCCGGTCGCGCCGAACACCGTATCGGCGGATATCGCGATCAGCGCTTCGGGAGGAATGAATTATCGCATCCAACCGCAGAGTAATTCGCAGGGCCTCCCAGCAACGTCGGTCTTGTTCTATCACACGGGTGCGATGTATGTCTTGGACGATTTGTGTGGTACTACCGCTCTTGCTTTTCAACCGACTGGCGTAATGTGGGACACATCAGGGGATTTCCAAAATCTAACTATCGCGATGGACCCCTGTGCACCCAGCACCTGCGGTGGCGCTGCTGGCTATGGTCCTTCAGAGGGCGACTACGTCGGCGTCGTGAATTATTATTACGGCGGGAATCTGATTTGGAGCGGACTTCCGTATGCTGGGACGAATCTAGAAGCCATTTCAAAACTCATTCTTTTGTAAACTTGCGCCATACTTGAACTTATGTACATTCAGGCCGTTTTGTGCGAAAGGAGTCGCAGAGATGGCCAGGATGGTGAAGCCTTTTTTGGATGATGATCGTTGGGCGATCATCGAACCGTTGTTGCCGCAAGCCAAGTCGACGCCGAAAGGCGGGCGCAAGCCGATCGAGAATCGGCGCGTGCTCGAAGGCATTTTGTGGATTCTCCACAGTGGAGCGCGCTGGCAGGATCTACCCGATCGATACCCTTCGCCCAGCACATGCTGGCGCAGACTTCGCGACTGGGAGGAGCAAGACGTGTGGGTGAACGTCTGGCGC
>CAZCST010000020.1:0-437656 GCA_964501365.1 uncultured Phycisphaera sp.
GCCCAACGATCATCATCCAAAAAAGGCTTCACCATCCTGGCCATTTCTGCGACTCCTTTCGCACAAAACGGCCTGAATGTACATAAGTTCAAGTATGGCGCAAGTTTACAAAAGAATGAGTTTTGAAATGGCTTCTAGTCACCCTCAGCCGTCGATCCAGGAGATTCGCAATTCGCACACGAAATTGACCGCAAATGCGGCCATCAAATGTGATCTGGAGTCTTTCCTTGCCGAAGTACTATTCGCGATGAGAAAGCGCGTGAAGAATCCCATCGCGTGGGCAGAAACCAGCGCTAAGACAGGCAAGTTTCTTGCCAAGCCGGATGATTGTGCCGCTGCAGCAAAAATGCTGAAAGACGCGGCCTAATGACTGGTGCGTTGGTGGATCATCGTCGATCAAAAAGCAGTTGGAGCCGGGCAAATGACGCCAAATCTACCGTTCCAAAATTCGCCGCATCAAAAACTTCCTGGCAGCGCGCGGAGGACTCAAATGCCGGTCCTTGAAGGCAATCTGCCAATGCGTCTTGGTCGACGTTGTCCACATGCCCATCGCGATTCCAGTCAAACTTCGCAGCATCCAAACCCAGGTTGCGGCGGGCGGCGAATCCTCGTTCCAAAATGCGCACGCGATCGCGATCAGCGCAAACCTCCGGCTCTTGGCCTTTGGCGGTACACAAACGGACTTCTTCCCCTATTAGGGCACAACCCGGCGTACGCTCGAGGCCGCCTGGGACCGCCTCAAGTCGGACCGACATCACATAACAATCGCTACCTGAGCACTTCTGCACCGCGGCGCCTGGTCCTTCACCCAAGCGCTGAATCCCTACTATCCAGTCCTCTGGGCCGGGGAACACGTCGAGGGGCGCCCTATTCACTCGAGCCCTTACGACCACATTGTCGGACGCCCGCAGGGGGTTCCCGCTGCGAAACACTGCGCCGTAAAGCAGCGCTGCTGGCTCCGGCAACCCGGCGAAGGCCGACCAGGCGATGGATCCGATCACTAGTAGAGCGAAGATGTTTCTCATGTGCTTCATTTCAAGACTCCCTTACCGCCGGCCGGTCTTAGACAGAATCCGGGCAGAGGCGCGTTTCACCTCGGCGTAGAATGACTGTCGCCGAAGCCATCAACCACAAAATCAATATCAACACACCCCACGATGAAATAACTGGAACCGATGCACACGTCTGGCATCGGCGGATCTGAACTCCGTCGACCTGCAAGTTCGGGAAATCAACCTGGTTCTGATTCGTTAAGTGCGCGATCGTGGGGACAACCAGGAACGAATCAGACACCGGAAACAGGTAAGGAATCGAATATGTAATTGAGCCGATCAGCTCGGGAACGGACAGCGTACATGGAGAATTCGAGGGCCCCGCAGCAAGAGCTCCCGGTCTATCGATGGGGCAAGCCCCCGGAGCCCGCTGCTCCACCCAACTCGCATCACAGTTGCCAGGAAGGTCAAGACCGTCGGATACAACGGAATTTGCCACGTAGAACATTGAGCTTTCAGCACCCTGGCCTATCTGGCAGGGCATTTCAAATTGGGCCCCCGTCACGGGCAATGATCCGCCGCGGACCTCGACAAAAACATCCAAGACGACGCTCGATCCCGCAACAACTTCGACCTGGGCGGGAACGCCGGGAGTCGTGGTGGCTGGGTTCATTCCATGCGGGACCAGGAAGAGCCTCGGAGTTTGCGCGTTTGCCGAGCAGGCCAACAAGGCAACCCAGAAGACTATGTGAAGTGGCCGGATCATTTGTTCGGCGCCTCTTGGGTCTCCCCCAGATTCGATGTGTGCGGGTTAGACCGCGGAATACGAACCGTTGCGAATTCTGACATATCGGTGCGAATTTCCACTCCGTCCCCCCCAACAAAAATGCAATGTTTAGGATCAAACTCAAATGCAATCGTCCCTTCTGCATTCTCCTCGACGTCAAAGCTGAACGTCCCGAGATAGGCACGCCCTGACGGAGCATTGCTTCCCGAAACGCGGGCAGAGGCGGCTCGACGGAGATTCAGATCTTTGGCCTGAACGCTGGACTGACCATTGAAGAGAAACCGCGCATCATCCTGGTCGACTGCAATGTCGCCAAAGTTCGGGTTTCCATCGGATCGCGGGCGAATCGAAACTTGATAGCCTCGAATGGGCACATCGCCGGACACAAACACATCGAGGATTGACGGTTCACCCGGTTTAACGATCGATCTCCGGGGGGCAAGCGACAACCTCAACGGCTTGTCAGAGGAATGTCTTTGTGAAAACTGGTCCGAAAGGCGCGGCCGGTCTTCAACTCCCAAGGCCGGCTCGGAACACACCTGCGACATGGGACATGGCGCAGGACAGCCCGTCGCCAAGCCTGCAAAAGCATTGAGAGACGCGAATATGTCGAACAAGTCGACGCGGCCGTTGCCACCACAGACGGTCGGCCCAACACCTACTAGGTCACCGGCGGGGCAGGCTGTCGTCCAGTTACTGCCGGCCGCGAACCCATCGAGCTCACAGATGATGTCAGACAGATCAACCTGACAGTTGCTTCCTGGTCGCCCCAGGCCGGGACCGGCGGCCACGTCGGCGAAGAGCGCGCAGCAGTTACCGTCGTCCGGCGTGTTGCAGCAACAGTCAAGTGAAAGGTCGCGTCGTTCCACCTTGCCGACTTCGGTTAGAACGAACTGGTCAACCAACTCTTCGTTTGCTTGGGACGCTCCATGCCGCACGTAAATGCTGACCGTTTGGCCGGCCAGAGCGGCGTCGCTGGACTGTGGCCGTCCATCGGCCAACGATTCCAAGGCGATGGGCAAATAATAAAGGTTTGCGATTTCGGGGCGGGCGCCCATTTGATACTCACCAACGATCTGCCCGGCAAAGGCATCGATGCGTGCCACAGCGGCCACATTCTCCGTCGACGTCACTAGCCCATCGATACGGCTGATTGTTCCATACAAAAGGTGCGGTGGCTCCGGAACTCCAGCTTGGGCCTCGTAACATCCCAGCAGAAACTGCAAAGATGCACAGAGAATGCCCCACCTGTTATTGGCTTTCACCGTTTTTGTCTTAGCCTCAATGTCTTGACATTCGACCATAAGTAGTCAGCGCAATCTGAAAACACTGTCAACGTCTAAACCTATCCAACAGTCCATCAATTAGACCTTGTTCTGGTACGTGATTCTTCAGAACAGCGTCAACATCCTTTTGTTCGACGCGCCCACCTGGATCTCCAATTTGGAATTCTCCAAACATTACATTCCGAGAGTCGTTGTATTGGTCGGGCAGGCCGAGCACATGTCCATATTCATGAGCCACTGCGCTTTCCAAATCCTGCTCAAACAACGTCCCTTGTTTTGCCTTGCGATCGCCAACCCCAATTGTCTCATTTGATCTTCCTTTCGGATCACCGGGGCGATAGAGCGGAGAGCTGCCTTTCTTGATTTCGAAAATATCGGCGTCCGAATTATTTGTCAGATAGGCCCCAAGTGCCTTCGGGTCATATGTTACTTGGACGTCAAACTTAACATTGTATTCGATACCATTTATCTTGGACTTGAACCCCTTGTAGGCCCTCTCAATCAAGCTCTTCACTTTCTTTGCTACCTTGTCCGACGCGGCAGCCCCGTATATCTTGATGTCCGAATGCACCGTGATCGTCTTCGCACTCTTATCCAAAACTGTCGTGGTCTTCTGTCCATCCGGGTCGACTTTGGAAAGCGGCGAGTTATGGGCGTAGCAATACAATTGATAGTCTATCGGATTCGACGAAACAACCTGGGATTGATTTTGGCTGCCAAAGTATGGATCAACTGAGATTAGGCGCGCGGTAGTAGTATCATAATACCTTGTACCAAAGTAATCCAGTCCTGTTTCGCCATCACGTTCCTTCCCCGCAAATATGTATTTGGCTGCTGAGTGCTTGGTGGCCGTGACTTCGATGCGGGGATTACCAAATGGGTAATTCGCAAGTTCCGCAGCCAAGGCTCCGACCTCGTTTGTTAGCACCGCTGCCGAACCTATATGGTCCGCTAGATAAAACTCGGTTGTCACGGCAACACTTGGATTGAGCGTGATCAAATCCGAATCAGTAGTAATCACACGAAGAGCCTGCGTAGGAAATGCTAAATCAAACGTATTCAGTTCCAACGGAAGAGTTGAATCAAAAACAAGTGGAGACGATGCGTGATTCTCCTGTGCCCAGAGACGCCATGCAGCCGGAGCGTCATCGAACAAGTCGCTAATCGGTCGCCTAGCAAGACCTGGAATACCAACGAAAGCTTGCACGTCTGCTGATACTGTAACGGGCGCCGTGCTCACTAAGCCTTCGACGATAAGCTCACTTGGTTCGGTCGTGTCTATCCAGTATCCCCGGTTTGGTTGCAGCGAAGTAAGCAGTGGCGCGGTGATTCCAGCATCGAATGGGTACCGCCGCCAGGCCGCAATTGTCGTATCCCACGCATAAATAGCGATGTAGCCGCCGGCCAAGTCTGCAAGGATCGTCGCTGGATCACTCGTGCCAGGGTCGACCTGAAAGCTGAAAGAGTTGAAGCCCTCGGCGAACGAAATCCGCTGAGTGACGATTGGCGGATCTGGAATGCCTCCTTCCACCTTGGCCAGACGCTGATCGCCGTTCCAGACGTATTTGTCCAGGTGGCCGTCGCGGATTTCGCTGAACCTGTCGATGTATGAGGTCTGATCGCTGTCAACGCGCTTGATGATTCGGCGTCCGGAGTAATCGTAGATGTAGCGAATTGCTGGCGTGGCAGAGCCCCCCACCTCGACTTTGCCCAAGCGATCCTTGAAATCAAAGAAGTATAAGTCGTCAGCGTTGCTCGTCATGTTGCCGTTGGCATCATATGAGAAGCTTCGATTGGGCCCCGAGCCACCTGTCGTAGCCGTGAGCGCGTGAGGGCCGGGAGGATCCGCTGGACCACGGCCAATGCGATTGGCTGTACCGAGAGCGCCTCCGCTGGCCATCTGACCAACATTCACGTCTGGATCCGGCGTGTCAGGACTCAGCGCCTTGGTCATGCTGCCCAGAGGGTCGTAATCGTAATTGAGCGTGAAAAGCGTTGCGGCCTGGTAGCGCCCCTGCGCCGATTTCAATCGATACAAGTTGTCCATGATGTAGCTAGCCGTCTGGCTCCGGGCTTGTTGGCCCCCCGGCAGCGTCCGGCCATCGGTGATGGCAGTAATGTTGTCGGCCTGGTCGTAGTCGTAGGTTAGATCCTGCAAGGCAATTGACTCGGCCGGTGAAACGGTATGGAGGGTAGAGAGCCTGAGGCGGGGATCATAGCTGCGCGTAGTGACTACTCCATTGGCGAAATCGAGCTGGCTTGGCTGCTCTGAAGGCGTGTAGGTAATGGAATCGGCAAAGTTTGGAATGTCTGCGAGCTGGCCACGGGCATCGTAGTCGTAGCGGACCACACCACCGTCATGGTAGATGACCTGAAAAACCCGGTCGAGGTTGTCCACTAAGGTCGTAGTGACATAGTCGGTGGTGGGATCGCCGGTCAGATTCTTGATTCGCTTGATGGTGGTTTCCTGAGCGCCTCGGGCGTTGTAGCCGCGGAACTCAGCGCCACTCAGGTCTTCGATCCAGGCCAGCTCGCCTTTCGTGTTGGCCAGGTGTGCAAACGTTGGGAAGGGAGCGTCATAGTGGTAGACCACGTCCGGGCGGCCGTTCAGCTCAGCCGCAAAGCTCAGCGGAGTGCCCGTGTCGAGGAAATCTTCACTCAGGAGCCGATTGGCGCCGTCATACGCGTAAATGATTTCCTGATTCTTCGCGTCCTTTGTGCGAGTTAGATTGCCGGCGGCGTCATATGTGTAGTACATGTAGCCGCGGTTGAGGTCGTTCATGAAGATTTTGCGGCCCAGGGCATCGTAGCGAATGTATTTTATGTTGTGGTTTGCGTCTTCAATTTCCGCAAGCATATCCGGCATTGCGTATCGATACTTGGTCACGAATTCGCCCGAATCCTGCGAAAGGGTCTCGAATTCGTGGACTTCGATGAGGCGGTCCAAACCATCGTACACGAGCGTCTTGGGAGTGTTGTAATGGGGTCCACCGACGCGGTTGTCCTCGCCGTCGGCCTCGATAACTCGAAGGGGTTGATAGGTGCGTGTGCTGACGGCAACCTGGTTGTTTTTGTCGGGCTGCGAAATCGTGCGGACCACACGTCCGGTGGCGTCGTAGCGAGATTCAACAAATGGCGTTGCCGGCGGTGGTTGCTGCCATGCACCCCCGCCACCGAGAGGAGCACCGGCATAGGGGTTGAAGGCCTTCCATGCCCGGCCGCGGGCGTCGTAGTGGGCCACATCATGCATCACCCCGGCAGCACCGGGAAACATACCTGGCGCACTGTCGAACACACCGAGCTTACGGCCACCGCCATCAAAATAGACCGTCGAAACGACATCCGGCGAACTGCCTTCATTCGTGCGAGAGGTAGTCTGGATTCCGCTTACTGGACTCCCGAGTTGGTAAGCGTAGGAGTGCGTTGCCCTTCCAAAGGGATCCCCTGGCTCGTAAGCATCCTTGAGTCGGCCGAACTCGTCGTAGTCAAAAACGGATACGTGCCCATTGAAGTCGGTCAGGGTAATAGGCTTCCCGAAACGAAGATCGTAGGTGGCCTCGACCGTGAGGTCGGCATTTTGCCCCCCTATTTCGATGATTTCACGAGTTGGAAAAGCATGTAACTTCGAATCGTATTCCAGCCGACGAATATTACCCTTGGCATCCATCAACGTGATGGGGTTGCCGTAGGTATCCAGTTCCTGTCGCAATACGTCGACTTTCCCGGCAGGATCGCGGGGGTCGCCGCGTACATATGACCGCGCCTCCAGAGGTTCAACCGCTCCAGTGGTCACGAGTGCTTCGGTACGATGGAGTTGACCTTTCGTTCCGATCTGCCCAAGTGGAAGACCAACAAGCGGGGAACCGTCATAATAGTTGCGGGTTCCAGATACAAATGAGCCCGTGGGCCCACGCATTTGTTGAGTGACCGTAGCCACCCGATCGAGCATCCACCCGGAAACGGCATTGGCGTCGAGTACGTATGTGGTTGATTCATAGAGATCATCGCATGAACCAGAGCTTACGCAGGCATTCGCCACGTCACCCAACTTCCATTCGATAATCTCGTTACCGAACTCGTCCAGATCCGATTGCAAGCGGATCTGTTTCGGCCCCGTTTCGCCCTGTTCCGAGACATATGTATCGATCTGAGTGCGCACGGCTTGGCGGACCTCCCGCCCATAGGCGTCATTTGTACGATAACCAGTTCCGTTTCCCGCAATCGCCTGCAGACGATCTGCCAGCCGTCCCCCGGCGGCCTTGGACAAGTACCGCACTTCCCATTGGGCCTGGACACGGCTGAACACTCGTGAGTTGGTTACGAAGTCGCCGTCATCCAAGGGGTCGTCGGGAAGAACCGTCGTTTCACGCCAAAGCTCGACTCCTTTAAGGGGTTCCTCTTCCCGCCCCGTAAAGAATCCTGCCTCATCGATTTGACCATCGTTGTCGTTGTCGACCCCGTCCGGTGCGCCCGTATGAAACCCAAATCGGGTCACCAACGTTGGCGTCACGCTCCCACCGAAGCGTTCATCGCCGCGTTCAATCTGCTTGGCGAAGGCGAACCCCCGAAATTGTTTTTCTAAAGGGTCGTAGTATCCGTCACGGTAGGAAAACTCCGTCAAATAAGTGTCGTTTCCGAGATAGCCATCAAGATTCAGACCGAAGGTCGTTTCTGTTTTCGAAACGACGGCACTCGGAAACGGCAACTTAGTCGCCCATGCATTACCATCATTTGTTGCCTTCACGGAATAATCCGTGGAGCTGTCGTAGGTGATGGCGATCAGCCTTCCATAACCGTTTGCAATCGATCGCAGGAGGTTCGTGTGGGCTGTCCCAGCCAATAGCAAGCCGACATCAACGGCATTGACTTTTGATCCTTGCAGCGTGGAGTCCGCGTAGATCAAGTCTGTTGTTCCATTGCCGTTTATGTCCGCCCACCTGACAGCGGAGTTGGCTGTCACTGGCAAATTCGTGATGGTGCAGGGGTGGGCGAAGCTATCGTTTCCCAGATTGATCCACACCCAGAGATCGTCGTTGGTGGCGCGTTCCACCACCAGGTCGGCCAGCCCATCGCCGTTCACGTCTTGGAGACTGGCCCGTTTCAAGTTTCCGTCAGGCGACACATCGATGTAGCGATCCGGTAAAGGGACCTCGATGTGCGAATCGAATTGTCCGTATCCCATATTGGGACAGTAAATCACGCTCGTTGAGGTAATCTTGACGACATCAAGCAGGCGATCGCCGTTCATGTCCGCAAGGCTGACACCGGGCGTATCCAACCCAATGACGTCACCGAAATATCGAGCACCATCAGTATGGATGGGCTCTCCAAACGAACTTCCGCCGAGGTTGAGCCAAACGTCGTATCCAAGATAGTTGCTTTGAACCACGTCAATGGTCTTGTCGAAATCCAGGTCAGCAGTCTTAACGTTTTCACTATTCGGTCCGAATGGCCGCGGAGGCGGGGCCGACCCGGACTGCATCAAAACACCCGCCGCCCAGCCTGTATCTCCTGTGTTCGGGAAAAACTCCACGTCGAATTCGTCGGCCGCAACCAGATCGGCAATGCCATCGCCGGTCATGTCCGACAGATGAACACCGAATTGGGTGAGATCAAAATTTGCCGCTTGCGGGTCCGCTGCGGCAACATCAACCGGGCCTTGCCATTGAATGATCCCGCCCGTGACACCACGATTGATATACGCAAAATGTGCCGAGCCCGTAACGAGAATGTCAGGGAGCGCATCGGCATTGAGATCGATTAGGTCGACGGCTTGATTGTCCATCACCTGAGCAAGCTGGCTGCTGGACGAAATAACTGAGCCAGCTGCGGAAATGGTCTGGTTGGCAGCGCAGAGGTTAAGCACGTCATAGGAAAATGTAGTAGGCGGTAACGCGTTTCCACTCGTGCCGAATTGGGTGACGCTGGTCAGGAAGGACCAGTGGGGATGAGCCTGATACTCGAGTTCGTAGCGACGGATTAGGTTGCCGTTGAACTTAATCTCCACGCCCATCAGGCGCTGGGAGGTTCGGACTGCAAAACCGGTACGATAATCGGTGTAGGCATCAGATCGCGGCTCATACAAAAAATCAGCAGTGTACGAATCCGTCCAGGGCGACGAACCGGCGCCCCAACGAATCTGCTGCAAATAGTTCTGGCGGTCTGATGTGATCGGCTTGAAGTAGGTGTATTGAATTGCATTGCCGTTCGGGTCGGTTTGCCGTTCCAGGCACCATTTCGCAACTCTGAACCCAGTTCCGTCTGTGACCCGTCCGTCAGGTGTCAGCCCGAATTCAAGTTTGATCCCGCTCTTTGTGTATGCCTCCCAGTGGTCGGCGAGTTGGCGGTAGCGCAGGTACGTCCCCTCAATCTTCGCCAGGTAGAAGCCATTGACTAGGCTGACGAGCTCTTCGTCTTCCATCCCCAAGAAACGGTCCGGCAGCGAACCGGAGCCGCTCACTTCGGGGTACCGAGGCAATCCTTTCTCGGCCTGCCGGCGAATGCTACCTATATCGAGCGCCCAGCCGATGCCGACCGGCCCTTGTCCGAACCCGTTATCATACTTCAACCGGGCTGCAGGTTTGAATCCTGCAGGCCCAGCCGGAAGGTCGAACGGTACAGAGTATCGAGCAGTGCCGGTGTTCAAACCCGGTTGGAAGGACTCGCCTAGTCCCTCCAGTGAACCAGGTCCTTGCGGGCGCGATACCGAGCGAGGCGAAACGCCACTTTTGTCCGTGGGCGAGGTATTCTCTGCCATACCTTGTGCTGCGCAGAGCAATAAGACCCAAGAAAATGTCACGGCAGTTTGGCGCATCGTGCACTTCCACGATCACTCGGAACCCGCCCGCGAGCTTTCTTCTTGCAACTTCGAGCCACCGATGTAACCGTAACTGTCAAAGATCAGGCGAATGTCACGAACGCCTACCCCCGGCGTGATTCCAGTTGGTCCAAAGGTGAAGTAATCCAGCCCACCAATGGCTCCGCCCAGGCCACGGAGCTCGGATTCTGGAATGATCAGCACCCACTGTGTGTTCCAGACAGACCGTCCGCTCAAATCCCATGCTAACTCTTCGTTATCCGCATGCCCTTGAGTGGGAAGCGCGGTGACCTGAGGATGCAGGCGTCGTTTGAGCATGGCAACCGATCCTCCAGCCAGTTCATCAAACGGCTTCCAATCGGACCGTTCCAAGTCGACCGTTGCGAGGGGGAATGGCTCAGGTAGGGTGGTTTCAAGTAACTCAAAGTTGCGCAATGAACCATCGGAAGGCACACGCATCACATCCGATCCGACTGGCACAAGGTAAACTTCAGCCTGATTGTTAAGCACGCCGGTCGGATAGTTCGTGAACCTCAGACCCAGGCCTCGAACCTTGATGGCGTCATAAGTGCTTGGATACACCTCGTCGCCGACGGATGGGTGTCCGAAAAAGTTCAGGCCGGAGAAGACTTTCGTACTAAAGCGTATGACAAGCGCTCGCGTGGTAATTGATGGTCCACTCGAATCCGACTGCAACGGTTTGCAATAGTATCGATATTCCGGAACGTCGTTGATGTCATCGACGCGTTCGACGATGGTGCCAGGCGCCGCCGTCCCTGGCACAGTGCCCGAAGACAAGACGTTGCGCCAGGTCGCGTCACCGGAGGTGCTCTGCGGAATCCGGAAGAGCTCCCACCGAAGGCTGAAGCTTCGTTCGAATTGAACGGGGCTATTGAGTCCCAGCTGGGGACGAACCACCATATCGAAATTCAAACCCATCTGAGCGAGCATGCCGGCAAGCCCGTTCCCGACGATGGGCGATCCACCTTGAAGCATACCGAGGCTGCTTTCGGCAGAGAGGTCTGCTAAGAATCTTTGGCCGCTTAGGCGATCGGTCCGCAAGAGATTCGATTCATAGTCGTAGGCCTGGGCTGCAAGAAATGCATACTGGGCCGCGAGGTCGAACTGGGCCTGGTATTTCTGCAAAGCCTCGTTGCGGAAGACGCGGAAGGCCATATCTCGATAACGGTGGTGAGTGATTTGATCGGCGGTACGACCCCTGAATGCGGTACGTTGTTCGAGCAGCCGCAGTCCCTTGCCCACAGCAGCTTGATATCGTCCTGTGGCTTGATTAACCGACTCTTCAAGGAGGTAGAGGTCGAGGCGCAATGACGGAGTTTGGCGAACAAGCTGCCGCAATGCCTCAACTTGTTGTTCGACCTGATAATCGCCTTGCACCCCTGTAATTTGAATCTGCTGTTCGGCAGAAGCGAATTCTTTGTCGTGTTGACGCTGCAATTCGAACAGGACTTGAGCGTCGCCTGTGACATCCAAGATTTTGGCGCCAATCGCACCTCCCGTCGTAGCGGCGCATCGAACAGCAAATGAGGGGTCAAAAATCACTCCATTAGCCAACCCCCCAATGAAGCCGATGATCTTTGGTCCGCATTCCGCACCTGCATTGGCCATCGATTCCGTGAACTTGGCGATGGTACGAAACAGAGTTATCAGAGATCTGGATATGAGAATCTCCTGATTTAGGCTTCGTTGTTCGGCTTGACCTTCCCGTTGGATCCGAATGACATCCGCATTAAGTTGCGTCAGCGAAAGCAGCAAATCTGTTTGATGCTCCACCTGCTGAATGTGCGCCTCATATCGGTCCAGAGCCTGCTGAAACCGCCCCATGGTCTGGAGAAGTTCAGCACGAGCAAACTGAATCTCGCCTGGCTCCGGACGATCTTCCCAACCGTCCGGCCTAAGAAGCCCGAGTCCGTCGGTTGAAATATTGAATTGTACGGCGTGGGTTTGCGACGAGTACTCGCCTGTAATCGGGTCTACCAACGGCTCATCAAAACTTCCGCCCAACACGACGGTGTTGCTGCCAGCGGTAAGCGGAATGAGCTTGTTGTCATCAACATAGTCGAAGTGATAAAGATCTGGTCCATCGTATCCAGGCGAATACGTTAATCCTGGGCCGATATCCTCCGCGTACGGGCGACCAAAGACTTCTATCAGCCTGGCCGTGTAGTCGAGTTCCCGCTCTTCGATCAGATCGTCGAACTTGTCGACTTCATCCTGCACTCGTCGTAGTCGCCGCGTGCTTTCGTTTGCGTAATCAAACGCAGTGAATGCATTGGTCAAGGCAGCAACAGCGCGTTTGAAGACCTGGTCAAAGTGAGTCTGTCCCTCATCGAGCAGTCGCGGGCTAACGCCAAATGGGACGACGTTCTTGGCCAGACCCAGCGGGTTCAACCCGCTGTCCACCTGATCAAGCGTCATTTGTATGCCATTGTAGGAAGCGGAAATCTCACCGATCTCGGGAATGGTCGTGCGGTCAATACGCCGGATGCTCGTAACAAAACCCGAATCCACTTGACATCTAGAGTCATGAGTGCATTGCGCGTCACTCGTGCAGGTGTTTCCACCTTGTGTACAGGTTCCTCCGATGCATCGATCAAGACAATCAACGTCGCCAGAACACTCTTTGCCATTGCCAGCGCAAACGAATTCTTTGTTTCGGGGGATACACTCGTCGCAAGAACAAACCCCACCCAATGGACAGGCTGGGCCGCAATCTGCATCTACGCTGCAGCTCAATCCATGGCGCTTGCCTCCCGAGCAGAAGTACTTGATCGTGCTATCGGATTGTACCTTTGGAAGGCAACCTAGAGAGCAGCAGCAATCACAATTGTTATCGCATGCGAGGCCAGTATTGGCACACACCCTGTCAGTTGCCAGTCTCTGACATACTCCCGTGCATTGCGAGTCAGTCGTGCAAACTTTTCCATGGTCGTTGCTGCACTGGCCCGACATGCAGGTGCCTTGACAGTTGGTATTGGTGGTGCATTCCAAGCCGGTGTTCATACACACTTGGCTTCCGGCCGGCGGCTTGCAGAGCCCGCCGCACTGCGCGTCTGTTGTACAAGAGGTGAGAGGTTGATTGCTGCACGCGCCCGCAACGCACGTTCCCTGGCAACTCGCGTCATTCTGGCAGCGTTCATTGGTGTTCGAACAGACCGCATCGATGGCATTCTCGTCCAACAAGGAATTGACCGTCACCCAATCAAGGTAGGCCGCTTGCCCCGCTCGCTGCCCCCAATCAATGACGCCCCACGCTCGGTGCGGATCGGTGTCCCGGTACCCGAATTCCTGCGATGACGGCAGAGCATCGTAGAGGGCCCGGAAAGTCTGGGTGGTGATCGTTGCTCCAGTGCGAGCCTTTGCAGCCGCTGCCTCTGCAAAACGTCGCTCATACTTGTACCCGACTTCGACGGGCTGACCCGCCACGAGTACCGATTCCGTAAACACCTGCCAGTCGAATACTTCGTGGTGCAATAGGTCGTAGAGTTTCGTCGTTGCAGTCAAGTAATGACCCCAGGCGTCTCCGTGGCCTTGCGGATAGGTCTTGATGGCCTGCTCGACGTCTGTCAGTTGATAGTTATTCGCATAGGCGACTTGCCCCGATCCGCTGGTGAAATTCCAGGGCAAACGATTGTAGACGGTCGCAATCATGTGATTGTCCCCGTCATAGTCTGGATCGCGAACCGAATCCGTTCCCCGAAGCAAACCGAGTTCCTCTTCCAACAAGGAACCGACCTGGTCCTGAAAACAGAAGATCGCATGAGGATCGTATCCCTGTGGTTCTTCTCCCTGCCCAACAAACAACCCAACCGTCGGGTCTTCGGCGTCAGCGTAGGCCTCATTCCCCAAAAGCATGTAAAGATCGACAACTTTTCCTGCAGCGAGCATGATCGCTTCGGTGGCGGGCCGGTAACTTGTCCCGACATCGATACTAAAGAGCTTGGCTCGCTTCAGCACCGTCTCGTACGTTTCAATCAGCCCCAGGTTGTTGATATTCTCAGCCGCACAATTCAGCGCGACATCCTGTTCAAATCGTTTTCCGGCCTGCTCGATCATGTGCACAAACGTGGCTGCCGGCGCGTTATGGAACTCCTCGAATCTCTGGTCGAACGGGTTCAGGCCGCGCACCACGCGCTTGACCCATCCTTCCGCCAGTTGGGGTTTGGTCCATGGGCTAACCTGCGTATTCGAAGGATTGAGATTGGTTGCCCATTGCTCTTCGCCATCGCCGATTGTGGGACAACAAAGCGTGGCGCATTGTCCGCTTGGACAATCATCGTCGTTACGGCAAACGCTGCCCGCCGAAGCACCGCCGCTGCAAGCATAGCAGTCCGCATCGCCGGTGCATGTTGTTCCATTCCGCGGTCCGCCATTACAGAGACCGTTGCTGGCGCAACCTTGTGAGCACGCAGAGGGACACGGGCAACCGTTGTACCCTCGATAGCGCACCCGCCACCAGGAATCACCGAGCGTAAATTCGGATGCTCCCTCAATGAGGACTTCTCGCAAGCCCGTACCAGTCTTATACCCCTGCGGCGGGTTGTAATTGCTCCATGTGGCGGCAGCCGGGTCGGCAGGATCGTAGTCGACAGAATATTGCCACTGGAAAATCAGATTTTCAGGTTCGCCCCCAAGGTCTCCTGCAAACTGCAAGACTTGCTGCTCACTGAATACGCACGTGGGCTGTATTACACGAATCGCACTCTGAAATGGCGGACATTGCACATTCCAAACCTCCACGCTGACGGGCAGGCCCTGGTCGATACAGCGCGTGTCATTCTGAAACGCGACGGTGATCCAACCTGGCGAGGCGTCACCATCTCCAACTGTCACGAATTTTTCGGCCGAGTCTGTGACAGGATGACTAATCTGATCGCGCGATAGGTCTCTCAGTATGGAAATCTTGTTCTGGTATTCAGAGTTTGTGGATAATCCCGCCAGAATCTGATGGTCACGGTCACTCATGATTCCGCGAAATTCAAGGAGCCGGCGGCCGTCAACGTTGTAGCGAACGCGATCCGGGTAGTTACCTCCACCGCCGATTTCCCCATGGATGAGGTGCGGAGGCAGGGCATCTAGATTGGCGCCGCTGCTCTCGAATGTGACATACGGAACCGATACCCAACGCGTGGGATCCAGGACACGAAGGCCTACTGAGTCATGAAGCACCTGGACCTGACCACATTGTCCGCCTTCATCCACTGATTCGCCGATATTCAGCGGCCTTGCGCACGTTGGTTCGTCGGGATACCGACAGAAGGGTGGAACCTCTGGCCAATCGGGCCGGTAGCGAATTGGATAGGGGTATTGGCAACCTGCACTGTTGCAGGACGAACTCGATTTCTCGCAGATCGCGTTGTTGCAAGTCGCATGTACGCCGTCCGGAACGCAGAACGAATTCGCCGTACAGACGTGTCCCTCTTGTGGGCCAGCCTGGCAAATGCCATTGACGCAGACATCTTGGAAGCCCCGCCAGGGCTGGCATGAATAGTCCGCTGCCCAGTTCTCCCAGAGGTAGATGTCGCTAACGCTAATTCCCGAAAGTCCATCGGGCACCATCGAGCGGCTGCACTGCGCATCTGTCACGCAATTCTGGCCATGATCATAGCCTCCTATGCATTTGCCTTCACGACAAATTCCATATTCGAAGACTTTTCCATCATGTTCGGCCTCGACAGCCCAAATCCCGCCCTTGCGATCTTGCCAGAGCGCATCGCCGTCAACAAGCGTTAAAGGGAGAGCGGGTACGCCATCGTCTTCGCAGAACGGCGAGGCAAAATTCACGGGGAACAAGGGATTGATTGGCTGCCCCGCTACGACGGGGATGCGTACGGTCGGATCGTTTTGTGCAACGAAGAAATCATAATCGAGTAGAAAATCGCAATCAGGATTGACGGTACAGCTTAGACCATCGTTAAGCCCACCATCACACAAAGCTGCACTACAGGTGGAGATGCCGATTTCCTCAGCCTGTACTTTGAACACTTTGATATCGTACAAATCGGGGGATGATGGGTTACCACTACTTGGATACTGAACCATCGTATACGGGTGACCACTAGTGACTCCCCACGGGTTGTCATCACGAACAGCAAACACTCGCAATCCGCTTCCCACAGGAAGCAAGATCGCGTGCTCGTCATTAGGATTCCACCCGACAAGCGTTAGCGCGTCGGTACTGCGGGTTTCGAAATTACCCAGACTATAGATTTGCGCATAACTTCCAAAATCAGTGGGAACGATCGCGCCCGATGGCTGCGTG
The DNA here is from genome assembly GCA_964501365.1 of uncultured Phycisphaera sp. Classification (GTDB taxonomy): domain Bacteria; phylum Planctomycetota; class Phycisphaerae; order UBA1845; family UBA1845; genus CAZAMB01. The sequence goes on from CAZCST010000020.1 coordinate 16,166, forward strand.
AAAGTGCCACCCAACCGAGAGGCGATAAAGATATCACCCAGCTCTTCACAACCGCAGTCACGGGCCGATACACAAGAGACCCCATTCTTATCTCCGGCTCCGGCGCACGCACTTGCCGAACAGGCACAAGAACTATTGGGTGGCCAGACAGCGTTGTATTCTGCTGTCTTATGCGGCCAGAAGATGCCTGGCGCGAAGTTGCCGATACACCCGCACGAATCGTCATCGGAACAAGTGCTTCCAGCTGACGAACCACTTTCCTTGCAGACATGCGACAGCGAATCGCACCGGCAATTTCGTCCTTCCTGATACCACCAGATCTCCAAGGGGTCGATTTGGGCTGACGTATTGACTGGAATTACCTGTCCGGTGGCAGCGTAAATATTGGGCGCGTATGGTCGCCCGGACTTCACAAATCCATAATGGTAGGGCCGGGCATCAAGGTCATGGTCGATATCTGTAATTTGCTGACCAATGGCCCAGGAGAAGGTGCCCTTAAAGACATTTGGAGCGCACACGCCATCGTTTTTCGGCGGGGATCCAAGCGTATTGCACTGCGCATCCGTGGTACAGCTGGTCAAATCGTGGCGTCCGGCTGCGCACGCGTACTGGTCCACGTCGCGATGATCGTGAGAAGCGATGACTTCAAAGGTTACCTCGGAGCCGCACGCTGGCAGGCCGGGTGGATCGACATCGAGACGCAGGACCGAGAAGCCGGGCAAGCTTGCGCTGAACACACCATTCACGATTTCGGATTGAGGATCTGAATCCTGCACCCTAAATCCAGCCTGATACATGATTTCGGCGCCGCAATACCGCTTGCCGGCCCCGACACCCAGGTCCACCTTGGCCCCCTCAGGGACTGCGGACTCTCCCGCTGCCACGATATGGGCCTGGGGATCGGAAGGCCAATCGGATGCGTAGCGTGAAATCTCGTGCGGCCAACAATTGCCCAACGAGATTCCGCTTTCCAGATTCGAAGATTTGTACCAAGCAACGACAAGGTTGGAAGGTATTGTTTCCGGTCGAATAGGATAAATATCAGCGGAATCCACGCCGCGCTGCCATGCAGCTGGCACGTCCGCCTGGTCGGCATTGCTGACTAAGATCGCACGGCAATCATCGGCGCCCACCTGCAGTCGGAGTCTACGACCAACCGACACGGACTGGGCAGTCGGTGTGCCTCGACGCGAAATGTCCACTACTTCGAACCCAACGAGGTTGCCGCTCGGGCCGTCATCGTATTGGATCAGAACTTTTCCGGTGGGGCAGTAGTTCTCGGCTACAACCCGTCCCCCTTCAAGGCGGAAGTCGGGGAATTGGTAATATTGCACCGGGTTCTGCTCAGTTGTTCCGGTTCCTGGAATTTCACGTTTGCTACCGGCCAGAATGGTCGAATTGTACCGGATTGTCGAATAATAGGGTGTGTTGATAACCGCGTCCGCATTCCGATCAAATTGATCTTCGTTATAGTCTAAGAAGTAACGGACGCCGACTGTCCAGTCATTCGTTGCGGCAGAATCCGGCACGTTGTAAAAGGATTCGGCCAACAGCGCATTATTAGGGCTATACCATCGAATGCGGATCAAACTTGACTCGACAGCGAACCATGCTCCGCCATCTCCACTGGCATTCCAAGGTATCCCACCGTTTTGCCCGTTGAGGCACCAATTCTTCCCTGGCATGATGCCCTGGGGGTGAAAGAACGCCGCCACATGCTGTGTCGTCCACTCGGTGACACTTTCCACGTCACGCTGCGATCTGTCGACTGGCACCTCGACGAGAGCTTTTTCGATCGCCAACTGGGACGCAATTCCACATGGAGGCATGAGCATAGCCCCCAATCCCAGGGGTGTACCGCAGGGATTGTTGGGGTCATCTGGGCATGTATCACAAATATCACCGACACCATCGCCATCGCGATCGCACTGGCGGCCCACGCCCTCCCCCAAATCATTATCGACGGTGTCGCCGTCACCGTTGCAGTCGCTGTTGGCCGGATTTGGTGTCAGGGGACAATTATCGCACCCGTCCGGGACGCCATCTTGATCGTTGTCGGCTGAGTCCGGGTAGCCGTCGCACCGATCACATGCATCGCCTACTGTGTCACCATCAACGTCAGCCTGAGTAATGTTAAAAACATATGGGCAATTATCGCATTCATCGTCGTAACCATCCCCATCCGTGTCCATCGTACCTATGCAGTCGCACGAATCAGGTCGCAGGTCTTCGTTGAGATCAAGAGCGCCGTCACGCAATTCACATTCGTCCAGAATACCATTGCTGTTACAGTCGGTCGTTGCGCGCCACCGAATGCCCAGGATGTCTAAGTCGGTTCCAAGGGTGCCGCCCAAACTGTTAACGGATTGCCAAGCGATCAGCCAGTTACCCAAGCCGTCTTGGGAAATGTCCGGCGTGCTGTTATCGAATCCGCTGGGCCCACTGATTACAACCGGAGCGCTCCACGTCTGCCCGTTGTTATGACTCTTTGCTACTAGGATTCCGTTGTTCCCGGGACCCGATTGTCGATTCCATGTGCATAACCAATTTCCCTGGCCATCGGTGGCCAACTTTGGCCAGACATCCGGGCTGTTGCCATCTAACGCGGCATCTTGGTTGACGACTGTCAACCCCCAAGTGCTCGACCCAGCTAATCGAAAAGCCTCAAAAACTTCGCCGTCAGTACCCATTGTGCCAAATGGGTTAGCTTGCGAGAGCCAGACCACGATCCAATTGTCGAGACCGTCCGTCGCTATCTCTGCCATATCGTCGTACCCATTCGTTGTACTCATGTATGAAGCGATGGGTAAAGGCGCTGACCATGAACCTGCGGCCATCGGCAATATCGTTTCCGACCAGTAGATATCATATTCGCCGTTTAGGCCCCCAAGGCCCCGCACCCACACCAAAACGCACTTGCCGGGACCACATGCGATGCGCGAATGATAGTCGTCACTGTCGGATGGATCGGTCGTCGCATACGAGGGATGAATAGGTAGAGGTGGCGTCCAAGAGCATGGTGGCGCCGTGCAGGTCGATTTGGAATAGACTAGGTCCCAATCATTTCCGCTGCCACCATAACCCTGTGTCGTGCTCCAAGTGACCAGCCATTGACCAGGTCCGGTCGAAACTACCCAAGGTTGAGCATCGCTTCCACTATTTGCTGCGATCTCGATTGGGCAGCTCCATGTAACGCCGTCTTGGCTGAAGGAATAGAGAATGTCGGACTCCGGGTCGACTCCTCCACCAATGTGACTCGTGGACTGGAAAACTGCAATCCAACGTCCCGCCGTGTCGCTGGCAAGACGGACCCAGTACTCTTCGCCTCCAAGATGGGGGCACCCCGAGCCAGCCCCGAATTCCGAGGGAAGCGACCAGGTTAAGCCATCATCTTGACTGGAGGTAACCACCGCATCCTTCCCGGGACGCGACGCAATCCATGTTGCCACCCAAGGGCCAGGCCCGCGTTTCCCGATACGAACCGTTTCATCAGTTTGACTGCCATCGCTGGACGCGTTGGAGTTGATGAGCAGAAACTCTTGGTTTTCGGTTAGTGGTAATGGAACAGACCCGACATCACATTCATCGGGAATACTATTCTTATTGCAATCGGGGACCATACTACATGACTGAGGACAACCGTTTAGGTTCGTTTCACAACCTGCAAGCTCGCAATAGTCCGGCACCCCATTGCTTTGGCAATCAGCCGGCGACTCCAGAGCACCAATGTCCAATGCTAGGCCCTGTACCCTAGGATGGAGACTGAAATCAAAAGGATAGAGTTCAATCTGGTTGCCATCTCCGTCGACATCTAAATCGTCATAGGGCAGGAGTGACTTGTAGCCGCGATCGCGCAAGGGCGAATTCGAGCCAAAGGCAAGGTCATCGTCGGTAGTACCCAAAAGGCCGTCTCCACCGGAAGGATTCACGAATTGCGGGTCGGTTGAGAAATTGCCCAAAAGCAGGTTAGGTGCGATCGAGCCAGCGAATCCCTGTACATCGCTGTAATAAACATTGGCTCCTGTTGGTGGAGCGCCCCCCGAAATCCAGATTGCATTCTGCGGCGCATCCCCATTTCCCCAGAGGACAGAGTTTTCAAGGTTCAGTACGCCACCCGCAACGTGGATTGCAGTCCCGATGTTGTTGGCATGAAGAGAGTCGTTGCCATAAAAGCTGCTTGCAATGACCGATGCACTGGGCTGAGCAGCGCCTTGAGTGAGGTTAATAGCGCCGCCACCCACTGCGGCGGTGTTGCCTGTGAAGATGCCATTAATAATCCAGGCATCACCGCCTAGGTAGACTGTAAGTGCCCCCCCAGATCCCGCCTGGCTCTTGTTGGAGCAGAACCGGCATCCCTCAAACTTAATATTGTTGCCGACAAGAAACGCTGCTCCACCGCCCTTGTAATCCGGATCTGTACCCAGATCGAGACTCTGATTATTAAAGAACGTGCAGCTCCTAAAGCGATAGGCCCCCCCTCCGCAGAACAATGCACCTCCGAGGACGTTTCCGGTGTTCGCCTCAAACTTGCAATCTTCAAAGGTACCGCGTGCCCCGCCTCCAGCATACAAGGCCCCGCCATTTTCGGAGTAATTGCCAAAGAAATCGCTGCTCGCGACGATTGCTTCACCTGTCGCACCGATACCGATGGCGCCTCCGCCACCCTGGCCCACGTTTAGCCTCGCGGTGTTGTTCTTAAATCTACAGCGGTTTACGCGAACTCCACCATCAGTCACATAAAGACCGCCGCCAGTAATACCCGTGGCATCAATGATATCGCAAAATGCCGACCTGATCGTCAGCCCATCAAGAACACAATTCTCAGACGTAGTATTCTCCGCCCAAATGAGATGCTGGATATTATCTGTGGGCGAAGGCGCTGTAATCTCGCCGGAAAGGTTAGTCGGATTCTGGCAAGTGCTCCCAGGACAGTCATCGTTTCCGCCGCAGGGTCTTCCGACATTAGACCCACCCGCGCATCCGGTTTTGCGCGCCGTCCGTTTCGTCTCGCTGCCAGCGAATCCGCCGTAGATTCCCACATTCGGCAGCAGCCTGAAGGAGCGAGAACGTGGATTCGTCCAAAGGCAAGCGCCATTGGTGCAAGAACTTGCACCGGCCCCGCAGTCCGTGACAGTCACACATGACTGTTCGGTGGGACGGTAGGTTCCCGTTGCAACCCAGATTTCTTCGACCAAGGCAAGTGGACCGCCGTTACTCAGCGCAAGCGCATCCTGCAAATATCGATAGGCGTCCACCCAGCTTCCGCCGGTTCGTGCTCCATTTGCACTTTCTCGCACATAAATCACCCCGTTCGGGACCGAAGGGGCGAAGGATTCATATGCACCCATATCCACTGACATGGAGCTCGGCGTTACTCCGCCCTTGGGATCATTCCATACGCGTAGCTTATCACCGATATCCACGTTGACTGTAAAGGAAGGCGTATAGGACACCGTGATGGCCAAGGCCGTATTGTCGCCGAAGTCCGCACACGGGGAAGCTACCTGAAGGCGATAATTATCATCAGCCGTACCGATCACATCATCCTCTCCATCCGGATCTATAAACGCTGGATCAAGATTGGTGTTTCCGTTTGTACCTATAGGTCCCTCTTGAATGCAGCTGTAGGAGAATATTGACGAATTGAGCTGGTCATCCATGGTTAGCGTGGGATTTGAACTTGGGGACTTATCACTGTTTCCCCAAAGAATGGAGTTACGAACCGAAACGAACGGGTTCGTTGCTTCGCGGAAGATTCCGCCACTGACGCAGTCATCGTTTGTGCATCGATTTTGGGAGATGGTAGAGTTGCGCAAGTCGATAACGCCAGTATTCAGGCGGATTGCCCCGCCGCTGGCGCTCGAAATATTTCCACTTGCGAGAGTATTTAGAATCAGAAGGTTACCGTCTCTGACACTGATTGCCCCCGCCGCTCCACCCTGGGCGAGGTTGCCCAGGAAGCGCGTATTCGCGATAAACCCGTTTGCATTGCCGCCGCACGTGCCGGTGCCATTACCGGTGCAACAGGCAATGGGAACGTTTATTGCCGTACACACCCCGTTATTCGTCAGATTGGCTACTGTGCTGTACTCATAGAGAGCCCCTCCGTCTCTGGCTTCGTTCTTGAGGAACGTGCAGCGAATGATCTCAAGAAGCGGAGTGTAATTGATTACTGCACCTCCAGATCCACTCACTTTGTTGGATATGAAGTTGGATCGACTTAGGCGAAGGCGAGCCAGAGGTACCACCGAATCAGTATTTGCAACGGCCGCACCAGAAGAGGCGCGGTTGTCGACGAAATCACATTGATCGAAAAGATGCTCACCCGTTGCGACCAGGTGGACTTGCACTGCGCCACCAGTCCCTGTGGCGTAATTATCAACAAATCGACAACGCCTGAAAGTGACGGTGCTGCCCTTTGAAAGTACTGCTGCCCCTACACTGGCACCAATGGACGGCGAGCCGTTTGCAACACCTCCGCTGAACACAAACCCATCGACCATGACGTTATGGCCCGGGTTTCCGAATCCGCGCCCTGGGTCGATAGTCAGAATATTGTAACTGTTATCAAGGAACGTATTAGGGAGAGTAACGTTTGGGTTTGGCAACGAGGAGACATCGTTTCCGCCTAAGTCTCCGCTTAGTATCGTATTATTCGAAGCGGGGTTACTGTTTCGGCAGAGGTCAAGATCATCAATCGGGGTCCCCTGGCTGCCGCATCCTCCCGGAGGAAACCCACCATATAGGCGCAAGTTTTTCTTGATGTCAAATGAGGCGACCCGCGGGCTCGACCACACGCATTGATAATTGACACAGGTTCCATCAGCGATCGGAGTGCAATCATCTTTATTCGAACAGCTGCGTCGGTCGGGGTGGTACGTCCCGCTCGCCACCCAGATATCGTCACCGTCCTCGGCGACGGCGATTGCGTCCTGCAAGTTCGTGAATGCATTGGTCCAGGATTTGCCATCCGGTTTCCCAGTTGCCGACCCGTCCACCAACCACGTCGTTGCCTTGGACGGAACAGCGATGAGGCAGGAAATGATCAGATAATTAGCGACGCAACGAGGCATTTTTTGTCCTCCAGTAAGCTCGTGGGGAGCGCACTAGTTCAAGTTGCCAATGGTGGAGACGTTTGAGAGTTCGAATGTTCCGCTGACGTTGACGGGCACGTCAGGCTTGTTGAGGCCTTCGATAGCTTCTGAAAAAGTCCCTTTCCAAACGCCGTTTTCGAGAGTGGCGAAGTCGAAAGCCATGCTTCGATCGATGTCGTAGGACTCGCCTGCCTGGTCGTTATCGTGGTCCGGATGGAATGCATGCTTGAAGGGGTTTCGCTTGTGTCCGGCCGGCACGTTCAGATGAAATTCTAATCCCGGTGTTCCGAACGTGCCTGAACCCGCCAGCGGGCTGTCTACAAAGTATGCTGCGGTGCTGATACGCCGGGTAAACGATTGTCCGTCCTGAAGCCCGGTCGGCTTGAGTCGTGCAAGCATGGCTGCCGGTGTAGAAGGTGTGACCAGAACGTAGTCGTTAATCTGACCATCCCACATCAGCATCACTTCGGAAAGCAACTTCGCCGCGCCCTGGTCATCCACGTGAATAACGACTCGAAAACTAAACGGGCTGGCGGCAGGACGCGGACTGGTGGTATCGACGTCGCCCATCAGGTTGGCGTGGACCCAAGCTACCTTGTCGACGGAAACGGTTCCTACCCAAAGCCCTGTGTTCCCTGACATTTGGCCGGCCAGCGCAATAAACCTGCTGAACCCGCGGCCATCGCTGATTTCGAGGAGTCCTTGGTACGCTTGACCCAAGCCATCGCGCCCGATGACAGCCTGGGCAAGTTCGAGGCCGCGGTTAAAGGCAATGCGCGTACTCATTGAACCGGATTCGAAGTCGACAGAACGGGATCCTGCCAAAGGTGTCCAAGTCCAGTCAGCATGTCCAGCTTTTTCCTTGAGCTCTTTCACTAAAAGCGGAACGTCTCCCGCGACAGTGGGATTTTCGGAGGGAGCCGGAAGCGATGGCCGGTAGGCTATCGTGGCGGATTCACCTGGATTTGCTGCCTTCAAGGAAATCACGTGTTCGCCCAGGTGCCTGCCGAAGTCGACCCCCCGCAGTGTTGGTTCATCAATCTCGATGGGTCCTGAGTAGGACGAACTTTCATCTGTTCGGATCCAGTAGCCAAGCCCGGGAAGTAATTTTGTGCTAGAACCGATGGCCACCCAGCCAGCCTGTTGGTCTAACCTGAAGGCAACATTGGTTTTGTGCGTCGATGAATTGCGGAAATACTCCGCAATGGTGGGCGAATTGGTGGCTGAAACGAACGCTCCAGCGAGGTTCCATCCGGCGCGCCAGAGGAGGGACCCAACCATCGGTTTCCCGAGAATCGAAATCTTCTGATCACGAGATGCGTTGATGAGGTAAACGCGGCCACCGGAAAGAACGGTCAACCGGTTTGCGAAGTGCGCTAAATCCGAAGCTGGACGCCATGTCAGCCAAGCAGGGTCAGTGTTTGGAACGCACCCCACATCACTCGGCTCGCATTCAGCGTCTGGAACCAGGGAAGGTTCCTGGGCATGAATAGAACGAATTCCGTCGGATTCGAAGTATGTATCGAGTCGCCCATCCGCCGGGTCAACCCAAAGAAACACACTGTTCCAACCTCGTTTCAGGTCGATTTTTTGTTCAACCCATTGGCCACGAACTGTGCCGCAGAGCGCAGCGAAAAACAACGTGCCGGAAAGCGCGCACTTCATCTGATCCCTCCGCAAGAGTCTTACAGAGACTAGCTCTGGAATTTTTTTGCCCGATGACTAGGCAAGGAGGATACAAAAAGTAAGTATCGATTTCAAGACAATTCTTGGAAAAAATTCCTGCCGAGCGCGTGCTGATAATGATTGCATGCTCAGTTAACGCGGAGTTCGAAAGGGTCATGAAACTGATTGCAGGATAGTGACTTACGAATGGGATTGCAGGGTTGTATTGTGTCAGATTTGCGCCAAATTTGTGTCAAGGCTGCGCAGTGGCAAGCCCTTGTTACTTTTGCAGCTTGAATACCGCATTGTCAAGCGTGGGAAATTCCACTCACTCCTTCGAATCAGCACGCGGCGAGTGCGAGCGCCTTCCCTCTGCTGCCGCTTTGAATTCGGCGAAGGGTTTATCCCATTTTATCAGAGGGAACGCCTTCTCTAGCGCAATCTTAAATCTTTCATCACGAAGTGTCTCGTAAGTGACATCACGAAATTGCACCTCAAGCCTCATCTCTGTCAACAACTCGTCGACGGTGGGAAAACACCGTGCCATTTCCCCACGCAGCCACGCGTCCACGGCATCGTCCGTTGCCAGGAACACTTGCCCCTTGAGCCCATCTGGGGGCGAACTCTTTACGCGCGGGTGGTAATACTCCACGATCTGCTCAAGAGAACGACTAAGTTGCTTGCTTAATGCGGCGCGATGTTGTCGTTTGAAGGTTTCTAATTGCTTCCGGAAGTCTCCAATCCGGTGATCGAAAAGGCACCGCGTAGACCGAAGCATGACTCTTCCCCATGGCTCGCCAAGGGAGCGCGTGCAATCCTCTCGGATTTTCCGCAATTCATCTTCGAGAAGCTTGGCCGAGACTTTGCTTGTGCGATCGATTAAGTCGAACGTTGTGCGGAGTCGAGCCTCGATTTCCGACTTGGGGGCAAATCCCTGAATAGACTTGGGGATGACAATCCGCTTCCGCTGGATGGCACATCCCGTCAGTTGGATATCTACATAGAGAATGTAAGGAGAAAACACTCGCACCTGTCGAGCAATATCGAATGGAATCGGCGGCGCGACCGCGAGTTCGGTCTCGACACGTTGCAATCGGCCAATCGTTAAGGGATCTTGGCCGATTTCTGGACTACCCTCAGAATCTGGAGCTTCGGGTCGCGGCGGATTTGATATTGATAGTTTGGGTCCGGTCCAAAGCCTAGAAACCAATCGAGCAACGTCTGGACCAACCAACTCTACGGCGTTAGGGGTCTCGTCACTGTGGACCTCTGGCTGGACGTAGAGAGCTGTCGGTGAATAGACCCAGGCAATGTCGTCGCAAATTAGGACTCCAGCTCGAAGTCCAGCGCATTGGCGCACATTGCAACCGGCCTCGATAACGGTTCTGAGCGCTCTTGTGTCGCCGTAGCCCAACCGAAACACATCCTCATTGCAGTCGACAATCACAAGCACGTCATTGCCATGAAGGCGGCGATGGGCCGCCACAATGGCCCGCGATGTCTCCTCGCGAAGGGCTGGCGCAACCACAATCACTTGTTGGTTCGCGCGGGTGATGCGTTCCGCCATGGTTTTGCTTGCCATGGATTTGAAAACGAGGGTGTCCATTCGTTACTTACTCCACAGAGGGTCGTCACCACTTCACCAACAAAAAAGGGGAGCCGCCAAGGTTGGTTTCCGTGACCAGGCCTGCGACAGCCCACCACAAGAAACGCCTCGGCGGACTCCCGATCGGGAGTCCGCCCAAGGCATTCATCTCATGGTTTCCAACGGTCGCAGTTTGGTCGCGGATGAACGCTAAGGTCAGACTAGAATTCAGTTACATATCGCTTCTGTTTCTAAACTCCTTTCGTTCTTTGCTTCGAGCGTGTTGCTGCACGGCCTTGCCTCTGGCAATCCAAGCAGGGTTCGATTCCCGCAGAGCTGGTTTTACGGCCACTCCGGTTGCCTTCGAGCCGATTATGGTGCGGCAATGGATTGAATACCACCTCGGAACGAACAATGGCGTCCCTCGGCTGCACAAGCGTGTAAGTTGCCTAAATGCTGAGACCGAGAATCGACGGGAGGGACGGGAACTGGCGCGGACTGTCGGGTTCCCAAGCTGAACTACACTTGCGGTTTCTGGGTATACCCCCACCCCAAAGCCCCTCCCCCAAGGGGGGTGGCACACAACGACGGGGTGGTAAGCGGCGGGAACCCGGGACCGCCAACCCGGAATGGCGTCAACCGGACGGTTCCAAACCGAGCCTTTATCGCCGGCTAGTCAATCGAAAAAATGGCGCTGCGCTATACGGCTGTTGGGCCCTTGTCGTTCAGGTTGCGGCAAGAAGCAAGCCACGAGGCGTCCTTCTCGGCAGCGATGGACCTCTCACAGCGGAGGACCTGGAGGCCAAGACCGGCGTGAACGCAGAGTTTTTCGTGGAATTGTTCGAGGCTGCATGTGAACCGGGCATCGGCTGGCTCGAATGCGTTGATCCGTTGGAATTAATTACTGCTCAAGCCTCTGGGGAAATTGGCGGCAACTCTCTGGATGCCTCTGGAAATCTCCAGAGACCTCCAGCGACCCCCAGAATTGGGAGGAAGCATCCCGAGATTTCCAACCCAGATAAGAGAACAGGAGATTAGCAGAAAGGAAAAGAGACCTATGGTGTCCTTAAGGACAAAGGGGGTGGTGCAGGAGGGGGAGGTCCGTCGAGTCCCGCATATCACGGAGGCCGATCTCCGGGACACGGGCCGGCTTCTTGATCTGTTTGGCCGCATGGTCGCAGGAGGCCTGCTTCATGAAAGTGAAGCGGATCGCCTGAGTTTTGTCGGGGCCGCCGAACACGCCATCCGAAAAGCAACCAAGAACACGTGCGGCTTCTTTGCTCAAATGCTTCGGCATTGGGATCGCTGCAAGAACTTCGCAACAGAGCGCGACGTTGACACTGCGCATCTACGATTAAAGGCCTTCGACTATGGAAGATAACTGAAATGACCGACCAGGATCTGGATACCCCCTCATCTGCTGAAAACGACAAGAAAGTATCGGATTTCGCGAAGAAGCTCATCGTTCGTAGTAACCAGCTCGGACGGGCAAAAAACCAACTTGCTGATGTATCGCCAGAAAGATATCATGTGACCGGATCGGAGGCCAATGATCCCACCCATGCCGAACTCGCGCGCGCAACGGAGACAACACAAGAGGCACCGCAAATGCATAGTCCAAAATCGGATCTAGCTGGTCAGCTCAGGCGTGCCATTGGGGGGTCTGGCCTGACCCGCAACCAGGTCGCAAAGCAAGCCGGATTGAGTTATTCGGTGATCCACGGCTTCATGGCCGGAACCAAAGACCTCACCCTGAATACTGCTTCACGTATTGCCGCCATTGTGGGACTGCGATTCGTTAAGAATTCATCGGTGCCTGCGACATCGCCGCGATCGCAAAGAAACCGCAGGTCACTCAAGCAAACGAAGCATATCTAACGGGAGTTTGCGATGGGCCGCGTTTACAAACCGAAATACCCGAAAATGCAGATCGTCCGTGGTCCCGACGGAAAGCCGGTCATGGAAACCAGGATTGCCGCGCGCGGTCCGCGAAAAGGCAGTCCCATTCTAATTCCCAAGCGCACGCCGATATTGGGTCCTGACGGCAAGCCCGTCTACATCGAATCACGAAAGTGGGCGATTGAGTACACCGATGCAGCCGGCCGACGCCGAACGGCCGGGGCGTACACCGACAAGACCGCCACCACTCAAAAAAATGCATCGATTGAGAAGGCAGTTGCCCGGCAACGCGAAGGCATCACCGGCGTCGACGTGAAGCACGCGGACACACCGGTCGCCAAGCACATCGCCGCCTGGATCGCCGATCTCGAGCGGGCTGGCCGGTCCCCGAATTATGTTCGCAAGGTTAAGGCCCGGATTGAGCGGCTTCAAAAGGAACTCCAATGGGCCCGACCTTCCAATGTTCGAGCTGACCGCTTTTCCGAATGGCTGGCCGCCGAGGGGCGCAAGGGCAAGAGTCAGCGTACGCTGAATCACTTCCTCGAAGCGGCGACAGCATTCTGTAATTGGGCGTCGGCCCAGCAGCGCATGGAGTCAAACCCCCTAAAGCACGTGGCGAAAGTGTCTGTGGCCGAGCCGAAGAACAAACGGCGGGCCCTCACCGTGCCCGAATTACAAGAACTCGTGAAAGTCCATCCTAGTCGGGGCCTCGTTTACCTCACAGCGGCATTGACCGGACTACGCCGCAGCGAGCTCGCACTGTTGAATTGGGGAGACGTCCACCTCGACAGTCCGCGGCCCTTCATTCAGCTGAGGGCTGCCACTACCAAGTCCAAGCGGGCCGACGTCATAGCCGTGAATGACGAAATCGCGGGGCAGCTCGCCGTCGCCAGGCCCAAGGACTGGAAGGTGGAGGCCCGTGTGTTTGCGTCGATCCCTAAATCGAGCACGTTTGCCACCGATCTGAAGGCCGCGGGGCTCGAACGCGACTTGGACGGGAAGCGGGCCGACTTTCACTCGCTGCGCGTCACGCACGCCACGCTGCTGGCCACCAGCGGCGTCTCCGTCCGCGAGGCCATGGAGCAGATGCGGCACACGGACATCCGGCTGACGACGAAGGTCTACACCGACCCCCGCCTTTTCGATTTGAACCGCGCCGTCAACACACTCCCAAGAATCGTTGGTGCCGAGCCTGGCCAGGAACGTGCCCGCGCCACGGGCACAAATGGCGCCAATCCGAACATACGCTCTGACATACGCAAAGAGTTGGCCGCACCTGGCCGGAAGGGGTCAAAAACGCCGTTTTTGTGCCACGACGATGACACAAAAGAAAATGCAGTAAACGCCTTAAAACAAGGCATTTCCTGCATTTCCGATCCATGGAGGCGGGGGGAATCGAACCCCCGTCCCGCGACAGCGTCAAAGGTGCCTCTACGTGCGTAGTCGGTCGTTTGATCTCGCGGCCACAAGCGCCCACCGACAGGCTCTCGTGTCCGCCAGCCCGACTGTTTTCTCGCCGCAACGCGGTCAGGCGTCGTTTCGCGGCCAGCCCACTAGCGGCGCCTCGCGGAATAGTGGACGTCTCCCGCGAGACGGGCTACCAGTTTTTAGGCAGCCATGGCGTAATTGTTGCCATTTAAGTTTTTTCGCCAGGTGTTTTACGAGGCCTCCTGACCACCTCGGCACGCCACATCCTTCTCTACTTGCCCGGTCGAATCCTTTCGCCCCCTCGTCGAATTACGAATTTCAAAGTTCAAAGTTCAATTTCCGCTTCGACAAGCACCTTACATCATAGCTCACGTTTCAACGAAAGACCATCGAATCAAGGTTCGATACCGGCAAATCCGCCTTTCTAGCCTAGACGGTTTGCCCGCAATGTCTTGCCGCCCATCACTACAGAAGAGGACTTGGCCCGACCATCGACCACCTCAAACGAAAATCGAACGCTCTTCGCCCCGGCCGGATGAAGCGAACCGTCCGGCAATAGCGAGAGATTGCGGGGAACTCCACCTGCGCCCTGCACGGCCAATCCCAGCTTGTTCGTCAAAATCTCGAATCGCGCAGGATCTGGCCCGGCGGTTTCATATCGGCCAGTAATTGCATCGATAGTTTCCTTGGGAATACTCGTTGCAATGGACTCCGTTTCGCCGATTTCCTTTAGATAGTCTCGCACTCCGGCCGCGGCATCACCGCCGACTTTGGCGTGGTGGAACAGATTGAGCCCGTGCGGACCCGCCGACTTTCGCAACTCCGGCTGTGCAGTAAGCATGGCCTTCACGACCTCGACGCGCCCCAGCATGGCGAATGAAAAAACGGTCGGCCGCGCACCGTGTTCCAACAGAAACAAAGCGATATCGCAATTGCCCACGTGCGAAGCCGCATCGATAGGAGATTCCCAGTCGCCAAAGCCCCAGTCCCAAGACGCCTTGGCCAATTCAGGATAAGCCGTAACCAATTCCTTAACGCGGTCGAATTTTCCGTGCGAGGCCCCCACCACTTCTTCCACGAGCTTCGGGTCCTGCCGGGGAAAACCATCAGCACCTGCAGCAGGTGGAGCGCTGGAGCCTGAGCCGGCCGGCTGGGCATTCGCACCACCGCCGAGTGCCAACCATCCGGCACCAGCCGCAAGAGCTGCTCCATCCAACATGAAGAATCGACGAGTGAATACCGGTCTGGCCATCGCTGCCTCCTTCAAAACAAGATCAAGTGCTCTTGTTTTATCAGAGTCGCGTGTCCAGGAATGTCACAAGTTGTGATTTCGCGTCTTCTTTTTCGAACCTGGAGCTTTTTGTTTCGAACTTCTACTGCGGCTGAGAGGACTCGAACCTCCACGTCCTTTCGGACACAAGATCCTAAATCTTGCGCGTCTGCCAATTCCGCCACAACCGCTGCGCCGCCGTATACGCCGGGATTGTAGTCCGGGAAAACCTTGAAAGCACGTTTGCACATGCGGTGGTGAGTACATCATGGCGAATGCAAAATGCGGAATGCAAACGAATTGGATGTTGCCGGGTAATTGGTTATACTCCATCCGTGACCACCTATCGTTATACGATCATTCTCGATCCAGAGCCCGATGGCGGCTATCACGTATTTTGTCCCGCGCTGAAAGGTTGCCATTCCCAAGGCGACACCCTGGATGAGGCCGTCGAAAATATCCGAGAGGCCATGGAGGTGTACCTCGAAAGCGTCGCAGCGCACGGCGAACCCATTCCGAAGGAAGACCTGGTCATCAGGCCAGTCGAGGTAGCGATATGAGCAAGCTTCCGAGCGTTACCGCTCGGGACGTGGTCCGGATCGCTGAGAGGCTCGGGTTTGCTTTCGATCGACAGAAAGGCAGCCACGCGATTTACTTCCGTGCATCCGACAAGCGCCGCCTTGTCATCCCCGTTCACAAAGGACGCGACCTAAAACCGGGAACACTGCGCGGACTGATCGACGACATGGGCTTAACGGTCGAAGAATTCGTGGCCTATCTCTGAATCACAACGTTCCGGCCCTTGCACCTGCCAGATGCCGAGAGATTTCGGGTCTTTGCGGAGGTGCATGGGGGTCGATCACTTATTCGTCATGCTATGGGTGCCTCAAGGTTTAGGATTTGCGGCAGGGAAGTCGTTGCAAAATTCGTCAACTGCTTGAAGCGTCAAGTCTCTGATAGCTTCAAAGGTGGCCGGCCCGTTTTTTACTTCCATTCTGTCGTCCGTCCACCACGAGCGAACCAACGTCGTGCGTCCGTTTCGCGCGAGCGTCGCCATTTCGAAAAGCTCGACCCCTGTCTTCGCCAAAGTACTACCGTTCCGCAGATCGACAACCGACGAATAAAATTGCAACAGTGGAGCTTGGCCGTCCTTTGATATAGGAATACCGTTTTGCCGAAGCCTCAATTCGACGACCACCTGCAATTTGCCGCCATCATCGACCAATCTAAACAGCCGAGCATTGACATCTACCGCCGGGAGGGAAGCAAGTGCGGACCTCTTCATTTGGCGCACTATTTCGGACGACTCTTTGGGGTCTGAAGCTACCACTACGGAAAGCGTGAACGCCAAGAAAACGATCCACATTTTGCGAGTTGACATAATCCTAACCCCTCCCGTACATTTCAAGCCGTCAAATGTCCCGAATGATTCGGGATGCCAGAAGCGTCTGGCTTGCGGTGACCACTGAAATCACGCTTCATCTTCGAAGCCCTGCCGAAATGGTTCAAATCTTGCCTGTTTGTCAATTCCACCACAACCGCACCCGCGGCTGATTATTTGTCACGGTAGCCGAAAAAGACTGTGCGAAACAATACCACTCGCAGCAAGTGTTCAAGAACCGAAGGTTTAGCTCGCTTCATATTCAAGCAGAATTCCGTATATACTTGGCCGCCGATGAATCTCTACGTCGGCACCAGCGGGTATTCGTACAAGGAATGGAAGGGGTCGTTCTATCCCGAAAAGTTATCCGCCAAGAAAATGCTCAGCTATTACGGCGAGCTGTTTCGCACGGTCGAGATCAACAACTCGTTCTATCAAATGCCCAAGCCTGCCGTCCTGGAGGCGTGGGCCGCCGAGGTGCCCGCCGATTTCAAGTTCATCCTCAAAGCGCCGCAGCGGATCACTCATTTCCAACGGCTCAAAAACTCCGGCGAAGCCGTGGAAGAATTACTCGACGTGGCCAAGCTATTGAAGAAGCGATTGGGACCAATCCTGTTTCAGTTGCGGTCGGACATGAAAAAGGATGCGATACGGCTGGGCGATTTTCTCAAGTTGCTGCCCAAAGGCCGCGCCGCCTTCGAGTTCCGTCATGCCACATGGTTCGACGACGAAATCTTCGGGTTGTTGCGCAAGCGCCGCGCCGCGCTCTGCATCGCCGAGGCGGAAGACGGTCCGAAAGTTCCCTTCGTATCGACTGCCGACTTTGGCTACATCCGCCTGCGGCGGCCGGACTATGGCGACGCGGAGTTAAAGACGTGGGTGAAGCGCGTGCAACGGCAGGATTGGAAAAACGCTTTCGTATTTTTCAAGCACGAAGATTCCGGCAAGGGGCCGCAGATGGCCAAACGGTTTCTCGAACTGTCCGCTTCGTAGCAGTTCGGAAGGAACTACGCGGCGAAATGCAATCGAATTCGTTTTTCTGATCTCGCGCTGACGACCGTTTAACCCTTTCTCGGTGCCCGGCAGACGATCAGTTTCCTGGCTGATACACGATGATAACGCATGATCCACACAACTTGAGGTCTTGTTGAACCCGATGATTCTTCCTTGAAGGCGCAACACAGACCCAATCGAAGCATCAGCCTGGTCCCTCGAATCATTCATGAATCGTGTGCGGCAGGCCCACCGCAATTGAGTGCTGTTGCACTCGGAGCCAACACGCTCGATGTAATGTTGCCTGATTCAGCGGCGCGCTGAATCCCCCGAATCATCCCCGAAAAGACGATTCCATGCAGCGGAGCGACCGCGTACCAGTACAGCAGGCCACACAGGCCTCGGGGCTTGAATCTCGCCGTCTGAACCAGCGTTGATCGTTGTGAACTGCCCGCTGCGGGCGTGACCTCGAACGTCAGAGTGGCCAGTCCGGGCAGCCACATCTCGGCACGCAGCTCGAGCTTCCCGTCCTCTTCAATTGCCGTCACGCGCCAGAAGTCAAGTGCCTCGCCGTACGCGAGCTTTTCGGGATCTCGCCGGCCGCGGCGCAGTCCAGGCCCTCCGACGAGTCGATCGAGGATCCCGCGCATCCGCCACAGCCAATCCGCCGCGTAATACCCGTTGTCACCGCCGATGCGACAGAACGCGCGAAACACCCGCTCGACTGGCGCTGCAACATCCGTTATTCGGCGGTCCACGAACACCTTGCCTCCCGCCCACTCGGGGTCGCCAGGAATGGGTCCGGCGTCCGACCATGCAGTCTCCACTTGCGCGGTCGCGATATTGCCCAATGCCGCATCGATCGCCTCGCGTACGGTCAGCAGACGCTGCGGCATCAACCGCGCGGCTTCGTCATCGCGGCACACGACACGGTTGCGCAGACCTTCTGTCAGAGGTCGGGCGATACGATGGCTGATTGGCGTTACGAGGTGAATCCATAGCGAACTCAAGCGCGGTGTGAGCACTGGCACAGGGAAAATCACACGCCGACGCAGGCCTAGTGCCTCGGCCATCACTTCCATGATCTCGCGGTAGGTGAGGATGTCGGCGCCCCCAATATCCAGAGTCCTTCCGATAGTTTCAGGAGTTTGCAGGCAGGCGACGAGGTAGTGCAAGACATTGCGGATGGCGATGGGCTGCGATTGCGTCTTGACCCAGCGCGGAGTGACCATGATCGGAAGTCGCTCCACGAGGTAGCGTAGAATTTCGAACGACGCCGAGCCCGAGCCGATGATCATCGCCGCACGCAGTACGGTCACCGGGACGGACGTCGAAGCCAGAGCAGCTTCGACTTCTCGCCGTGAGGTCAAATGCTCGCTTAGTCCCGCCCCGGTTTCCCCCAACCCCCCGAGGTAGATGATGCGTTTCAAGCCCGCTCGCTGGGCGGCCCGTGCGAAGATTTCCGCGAGGGTGCGGTCGTGGTCGCGATAGGCGGGACCCACCGCCATCATCGAGTGGATGAGGTAATAGGCGACGGCGCAGCCCTGCATAGCGTGAACAAGTTCGTCCTCGTTCTCCGCAGACCCCTCCACAATCTGCACAGCGGGGTGCTTCGCCCAAAGTCGACTGCTGAGTTTACGCGGCGAGCGAACCAGGCACCGCACCGGGTAACCGGCTTCGAGCAAACGCGGAACCAACCGACCGCCGATATAGCCAGTGGCGCCGGTCACCAAAACCAACGGCTGCGAGCCGCCTTCGGTCGGAGTCACTTGCATCGTTTGGTTTGTCACAGATTCCGCCATTGGGGGATCCGAAGCCGCTTCAAGTAATTGAAACCGATTCAGTTGAGCACAAAGAGCGGCCCGCCCGCAGATTGCATGAGCCGTGGGGAGGACTCCGGTCCCATGATGACCGCGTAGAGGATGATCACGCCGATGATCGCGTTCTGGAAGAGGGCGTTGGTTGCGATACGCTTGCAAAAGCCAATCACACATACGCTCCCGTGTCGGGCTGAGATCGAGTGGGCTTGAGAAGCGAGGCCAGGACGCCGGCCAGCAGCACGCCGAGGACTACGGCCAACAGATAGAAGTTGAAGTGCGGCCCCAGCATTTCCTTCAGCCAACCGTGCGTTATCATCTTCACACCCACAATCATCAGCACCAAAGCGAGAGAGACCTTCAAGTACTGGAACTTGTCTATCATCCCCGCCAATGCGAAGTACAGGCTGCGGAGGCCCAGGATGGCAAACACGTTGCTGGTGAATACGAGGAACGGGTCGGCGGTGATAGCGAAGATGGCTGGGATGGAGTCAACCGCGAAGATCAAGTCCGTGAACTCCACCAGGATTAGCGCCAGGAGCAGCGGCGTGGCCAGCAAGGCGCCCGGCTTTGCTGACTCAACGACGCGGTCCGGCTCGATCTTGCCTCCCGGCAATGCCGGCTCGCGACCGGCCGCGGACCCAGCCCGCACGAAAAAGTGCTGGCCGTGGAAACGCTCCGAAATCGGGATCAAGCGTCGAGTCATCCGCACAACTACGTTTTTATTCGGGTCATTGTTTCCGGCCTTGAGAACGAGCATCTTGACGCCGGTGAGGATCAGGAATGCGCCAAACAGGTAGATGATCCAGGTGAAACGCTGAATCAACTGAGCGCCGACGGCGATCATAGCCCCTCGCATCAGCAGAGCGCCGACGATGCCCCAGAACAGGACGCGGTGCTGGTACATCGCGGGCACCGCGAAGAAGGAAAAAATCATGGCGATGACGAAGATGTTGTCCACCGCCAGCGACTTCTCGACGAGATAGCCGGTGATGTACTTCACCGTGGCCGAGCCGCCGTCGTTGTAGACGGTGCCCAC
This sequence comes from uncultured Phycisphaera sp., assembly GCA_964501365.1. Classification (GTDB taxonomy): domain Bacteria; phylum Planctomycetota; class Phycisphaerae; order UBA1845; family UBA1845; genus CAZAMB01. The sequence continues at coordinate 36,337 of CAZCST010000020.1, forward strand.
TCCGGGAATGTCCTGCGGGGCCGACATTAGGTCTGGTGTAAGTCCAAGGCCGAGCCAGTGGTTCTCGTAGCCGAAGTAGATGAACACCACGAATGCCAGCCCCAGCGCGATCCAAAATACGGACCAGCCCAGCGCTTCCTTCATCGTGACAACGTGAGCCTTGCGGTGAAATACACCAAGGTCCAGAGCCAGGAGCACCAGAACCAGGATCACGAAACCGGCATACATCCAGAACATTGATCACTCCGTTGCGTCAACAAGGTTCTCAGAGCGGCTAGTGGCGACGATCCCTTCGCTGCTGCATGCAGGCAAGGAACCGGCTCAGAGGCACTTCATGAAACGCGCGCACCTCGCGGGTCGTTCGCAACAATGTGACGATTTCCGCGAGGGGAAAGACCTCTTTGATCCCCGTTGCGATCCAAAGCTTTCCGAGCTCGGTCTGTGGTGAAAAGACAACGATGTAGTAGCGTCCGGCGGCGGGCAATTCCACCTGCCGATCGTCAAGAATCCAGGATGAAGTGCAGGAAAAGGGCTCGTCAAACACATCGGGTTCCATCACCTCATCGGTGGAAAAGAGCAATCCGCCCAATCCCTGAGGCGGGTCAATCGGCCCAGAGAACGCGGGAAGCCCCGGCCCGAAAATCGCATAGGCAGGGCGAAAGTTTTCGAGCCGATCAATCTTCGGAACCCCAAGCGAGAGGTCCAGAACTTGGGGCTCTGCAACCTCAAATGCCAGCCAGACCTGCGGGGCGTCTTCTGTCACCTCGTGATAGACGACTCTCGATATCTGGATGTCATCCAGAAACATCGCATTCTCAGCGATAACCGCGCTGCCATCGCTGATAATGGGCTGATGTGCGAGAACTACTGAACGCAACCCAGTGGCTACCAAAGCGATTCCAATCAAGAGACAGCGTTGCATGTTTCATTTCCTCCTCTTTGTCGTTCCGCTGCAAACACCCCACGAGAAAGTTGTCCTGGGACCCTTGATACCAGTCATTCCTCCATTCACCCATTGAATTCTCTGAACGCTGGCACGCTTGGACCGGCCCCTCCGCGCAGAGCTTACGGAGTCCTAGAATTTAGGCTCTGGAGGAAACAGCGAATCTCGAATCCCCATGAGTTCTTCGCATGTGTCAATGTCACCTGAGACCGGAATCAGAATGATCGGATTCAGCCCGGGATCACGCCGCTGGGGCGGATTGTTGGGCGTGTCCAGAATCGCGAGCGACGCCCCTATCACAAGCTGCTCCGAGTCGTCGATGACGCTGCCACGCAGGCTACCATCGGAGTAGAGCGTCATTTCGTTTGCGAATATCTCGCGGCGAGCAATGTAGATTTCGCCACGAATGAAGCCAAATAACACGACCACCACCGTCACACCCGGCTTTCCGTCGTTGTCGTCGTCGCTGATCAAAGGGTCTTCGCGGTCCATGGAAAGGGGCACGTTGGGGTCGCCGTCGATGCCGTTCAGCGTCGGAGTCGCAGGACGCCACAACTTCCACACCCCATCCTCTTCAAAGACGTCGACGACTGCACCCGGAGGCTGGATGGCCTGCGTCGCCGCATCCGAGAAGACCGTGTCGAAGGGTTGATTCGCAATATACTCGGCATGGCAAAAGCGGTCGTACGCGACAAGCTCTCCGTTTTCGATGATCAGGTCCGTAAAGCCATACGAAACGACAAACGTGGACAACGGGCCATTGGCCGTCTCGCCTTCGTAGGCGACGATGTCGTAGTGTGCATAATGTCCCGCCATCGCCGCCACCGCTTCTTCCTTGTTACCCGGCGCGACCCAGTTCGGATCGTTGGTGGGCGTGTCATACAGCGGGCTTTCCGGCCAGGGCAGCGGCGTCGAGCAACCACAGAGAAGTAAACAACTTGTGGCTACCGCGACGAGCGTCACGATCGAATCGGACGACTTGAACATTCGAGAATTCCTGCCTCGCGCCAGATTTTTCAAGAGTTGGGTTACCATAACTAGCTATTACCTTTTTGCCCTTCGTCGGTCGCGTACTAAAGGGACGGTGCACACCGGTTGACCGTTTGCTCGCCCCATTATCGTCGGCGCACGGGGAGCTGCACTTCCAGCCACTTATCGCGTGAACGAACCTCCGGTCCATTGTAGAATAGAGCGCGCGGCTCGCCTGCCTCCTCCCATTCCGTCTGCTGTGACAACCATTCGCGTAGATCGGAAACGCCATTCTTGACCCGATTCAGCTTATAATCTCCCCGCATGCCGATGGCCACGACGGTCACGGGAGGAATATCTTCGATGAGAACACGCGCGTCTTTTGGATCGATGCCCACAGGAGCAAGGTCCGCACTGCGGTACAGGAACGACATAGTCCATGATTCGGGACCCTTGCTTGTTGAGGGCTCAAGCCGCGCATAGTTGAGTTCCACGGGAGATGTCATGGCGATATCCCGTCGCTTAATGTGGTTGAACAGCGGAAAGAACGCGAAGTTCATTCCCCAGTCGGGCGTCATTGTTCCGCTAATTTCGGCACGGCGAACAAGTGGGTAGCGCTTCAACTCAATCGCGCCGGGCGGCGTCGGCGGCGGATATCCCTCTGGCAACGGCGTTGGAATACGGCAATCTCCGCTGCGGAATTCGCCGTCCACGAACTCGGTGGGCGCCTGAGCTTCTCCTCCCACGCGTGTGACCGCTGGATCGTCTGGCTTCGGGGCCGATGGCAGCTCGGGCGAAACCACGGCGGCGGCATGTTGCCTGTCGGCGGTAGTCTCCGCCCGTGGCGCAGGTCGATGCAAACTACAACCGGCGGCGAAAATCCCGATAGCCCCAAGCGTGATAACCGCCATCAGCACAGCTCCAGATAAGACCGCTAATTTCATGTTTTGTCCAAGCCCTTTGTTGCGAGTCATCCTCAAGGTGTGTCCAACTTGAAGTCGTCAGCTCCGGTCAATCATGCGCAATACGCCGGCTCAATCGCAATTGGAGTTATGTGCAACGGGTCCCGCTGGCACAAACCCGACGGGACCCATTCAGGCAGCGGTGCATCTCGCCATCCCCCTTACGCCCGCACCATCGCCGGAGTCATGGACCAGCGTCGTTGGATGCCTTTCCACTGCATGGCCTGGAAGGCGCCCGCAAGACCCACCAGCGAATAGACTAGCCTGCTCATTCCCGAGGCATTGCCGAACAACGCGGCCACCAGATCAAACTGGAACATTCCAACCAGCCCCCAGTTCAGGGCGCCAACGACAACCAGCACAGCAGCCGCTACATCAGTCGTTTTCATTCGTAGTTCCTTTCTGTTGAAGTTCCTTGGTTTCCAATCATTCAGGTCACGCCACCATCACACTTGATTTCGCTGTTCGTGGGCAGTTGGATTCACGAAAAATGCTGCGAACAACAGATTTTGACCGGCCCGACGGTTCGAAACATCGGATCAGGGGGCAAAGCCCACGTCACCTTCGCGGCGTCTTAATGACCACCACGGGACCTGAAGAATGAAAAATGGTGGGCCGCGTGAATCGAGTGAAAGCGGCGCCATGACCGGCTGCTCATTTTTCCCAGAATGCTGTGGTACCCCCAACTCGCGCCGGGCGAAGCGCACTTCTGCTCAAACGCTTCGCAGGCTACTTGTAGGCGATCAATCGCCTCGGGAACCGTGAGAGTCCCTGTGGGTGCGACGGAACTTGGAGCCCCCACCCCGCTCGGAAACCAACCCGTCGCCAGCATGATTCGCTTGACGATCCACCTCTGGAACCGTTTGAAGGGCGGAAGTTCGAGCCATCGGCGCGGTGGCGGTTCGAAGCCCGAACCGCGAACCGTGGCCTCGATACCGAGGGCCAGATGCTCGCAAGCTTCAGCCAGAGTCCAGTTCTTGCCTCGGCTGGCTCCCACGTCGGCCAGATTCTGAGCTCGTACCGGGATCCAATCCAGCGCCCCGGGGCGTGACCGCAGTTCGCAACGCGTGCCGACGCGCGGGGGCATGCTCAAGAGGCATTGTCGACTCGGTTTGGTGAATACCGGCATTGTCGTGACCGTTTCGCTGCGGTCCTCAATCGTATGTTTCCTATGTAAGGCTATTCGCCTGGGCGGGCTGGGCGGATTCATGCGCAGCACGCCAAGACGTCAAAACCCTTGCCTCGACTGCAAGCCCGGGCAGCGCTCGCTTACGAGACAGGTCATGAATCCGGTGGCCCGTGGAAAGCGAATTCTCCGAGGCACAGACCGCTCATAGCGAGAATCTCGCGAATGAGAGGGATCGAGGTGTTGCGGGCATGAACAAGATCGTCCATGTTATCTAGTCAAGATGCTTACTGATGCTTCAAATCAGCGATGTTTCGCCAAGGACGGTCTCAAACCGCCGTCGCAGCAGCGCAGAAGGGGAAGCGCAGGGTGAGTGAGTCACTACTTCAGCGGGTGGCAGCCGGCGACACGACGGCCGTCGCTAAATGCGTGGACCAGTTCGGAGGTCTGGTGTGGTCGCTCGCTCGCCGCCTGGTTCGCGCTTCTGAAGCCGAAGATGCGGTTCAGGAGGTCTTCATCGAGCTCTGGAAAAAGGCCGCCGCATTCGACCCGGCGATTGCTTCAGAAACAACTTTCGTGGCCATGGTGGCCAGGCGCCGCCTGATCGATCGCAGCCGCCGGGATCGCCGACGACATGAAGGCGAGGCAGCGCCCATCGACGACCTGCCGATCGCCGCCGTGGAAGTTCCGAATCCCCTGGAATTGCGGGACGAAGCTGCTCGCGCTGCAAGGATTCTCGAACAGCTCAAGCCTGAACAACGAATGGTGTTGAAACTCGCGGTGTGCCAAGGTTGGCCCCACCAGCTGATTGCTGACCGGCTCGGTCTTCCTCTGGGCACAGTCAAGACGCACGTCCGCCGCGGGCTGGCGAGGATTCGCGAGGAACTGGGCGCAGAGAGCTGTGCCGGCGGCAAGGAGGCGACAGCATGAATCGCTTTGTCGAGGGACGCGTGCTGGAGCTGCTTGCCGACAGTGTAACGGAAGGGCTTTGTCCGGCTGATGCCACAGAACTGTTGGAGTCGTTTCCGAATGGCTGCGGCAAATCCCTGGAATTCGAACGAGCGGCGGCCGCGATTGACCTCGCGCTCGCACCGCCTGTTACTGAACCGCTGCCTCGCGCCTTGCGGGACCGGGTTCTGATCGGGGCAGGCCGGTACATGGAATCCGTTGACCATCGCTTTGCGGCAATCCGGAAGGCGTTGATATGAAAGTATCCGGTTGCTGTTGGATGGCACGACCGACCAAGTTTGTTAGCCGGGAGTTTGAAGAGCCATGAACGCGGAAGCAAAACAAGCCAGCCTGATCATCGACTCAACCGCCAAGGCAATCGCCAATTGGGCCGTGGAACAGCACGCCTTAATGGCGCCGCACCTGCCGGATCGGTACGGCCCGAACTGGCGCGCCGATTGGATCGGCTACGCACTTTCGCAGGTGCACTTGCTGGCGCAGGCGGTGGTCGTCCGAAGCAGCGCCCTGTTTGCGCACTCCATACGCTGGCACTTTGAGTCGTTCAAGGCACGGGGTGTTGACCCAACGGATTTGTTGCAGAATCTGGGCTGCCTCAAGGACGTAGTGGCCGCAGAACTTCCTCCGCCGATCGCTCGAGGGACCGTTGAGTTCATCGCGGACGCCATCAAATCCCTGGATAGCCGCATGGGCGATGTCGAGACCGAAGCGGCCGCGGCTCCAGCGATGCGGACGCCGGTCCTCAAGTATCTTGAGGCGATTCTGGAGGGCAATCGGGCAGCGGCCGAGTCGATCATCGTTGCCGCACACCAATCTGGCGTTTCGGTCGCAGACATCTATGAGAAGATCCTTGCACCGGCGCAACAGCGCCTGGGGTGGATGTGGCATCACGGCGAGATCAGCGTTGCTGACGAACACTTCGGCAGCGCGACCACCCAGTCAGTGATGAGCCAGCTTCGCCTGCACTTTCAGCGGCTGCCCAGCAAAGGGCGAAGCGTCGTCGCAACATCGACACCTGGCGATCTGCACGAAATTGGCTTGCGCATGGTGGCCGACCTTTTCGAGATCGATGGCTGGCACGTGACCTTCCTGGGGGCGAACACCCCGATTGCCGATGTGGTGGAACTTCTCGAGCGCCGGAAGTTCGACTTGCTGGCGCTTTCTATTAGTACGGCGCTGACCCTTCGCGATGCCGGCGAATTGATCGAGGTGATTCGAGGGACGAGCGCGACTGCGTCGACGAAGGTGCTGATCGGCGGTCCGCCGTTCAGGTTGGTTCACGAGATTTGGCGCGAGCTGGGCGCGGATGGATGCGCCCTGTCCGCAATGGAGGCTGTCACCGCGGGCAACAGACTCGTAGGGGGATCCAACGGATAAGCTGCCGCGGTTTTGGATTCTGGAACGCCTTGCACCCGGTGTGATGATGAACCTGTGTCCCAACCCGCTTCGCGACGGGGCTCTCCCCTTTTGGGCCGCTTTGAAGCTGCCGTGCCCGTCACGTCAACTGACCACCCTCGAAAATTCCGCCAACATTTTTTGAATCCAATCAGCTGACCCCAGCGAATTGCCTTGCAGAAACCAAAGCTGGTCGGCGTCGGGTCGGCGTGGACCCTGTGGACGCCTAACTCTTGGGAAAGCTCAGGACGGAGGAGGAGCAAGCTGATGATTCTTACGGAAGAACGGAAAGCCTCAACGGAATCGGGAAGGCCTCTCAACCTTGAGCCGGTGTCAACGATCGACATGCTGGCCGCTGAACGGGCGGTCCGGGACCTCTTGAGGGCTCTGGGGCAGGACGTCTCGGAACCGGGTCTGTGCGATACGCCACGACGGGTCGCCAAGATGTACAGCGAACTTTTCGCAGGCCTAAGCGACGATCCGGCGAGACACTTGAGCCGGACGTTCCCGGAGCATTGCGATGAGATCGTATTGCTACGCGACATCGATTTTGCCTCCATTTGCGAGCACCACTTGTTGCCGTTTATTGGCCGAGCACACGTTGCGTACCTGCCTTCGGATAGTGTCGTAGGCCTTTCCAAACTTGCCCGAACCGTGGATGCGTACGCACGTCGGCCTCAAGTGCAAGAGAGACTTACGGCACAAGTCGCCGACGCGTTGATGACCCATCTCCGTGCACGCGGAGCGCTGGTGGTCGTCGAGGCGGAGCACTTCTGCATGAAGATTCGCGGCGCGAACAAGCCCAACAGCGTCATGGTTACGTCGGCGGTCCGCGGACATTTCAAGACCGATGCGGCGGCGCGTGCCGAGGCGATGGCACTTATTGCCAAGCGGAACAGTTGTTGAACGAGTCAAGCACACTGAAAGGAGAATTGGAGTCATGAGGATCGGACTTACCCTGTGCACGGCGTTGGCCGTCGCGCCAATCGTCGGCTGTTTTCAAATGCAAGAGCCTCCTCCCCAGACGGCAAAGATTCGGGTGGTCCACGCCAGCCCGGATGCGCCGGCAGTAGACATCTGCGCCAATGGCACGGCCGCATTCAGCGATGTCGCATTCCCCAGTGCTACGGACTACGCAACCGTCGAAGAGGGGACCTACCAGATTCGCGTCGTTGCGGCGGGAAGCGGTTGCGGTGGTGGCGGCGTCATTAACGCCGCACTCCCGTTGCCGGCGGATACTGAGACCACAGTCGTCGCAGTAAACACGTTGGATTCCATCGAACCCCTCGTCCTCGAAGACGATAACTCCGCGCCGTCGGCAGGGAAGGCCAAGGTGCGGTTTGTTCATGCCTCACCCGACGCGCCAACCGTCGACATCACACTGACGGATGGTACTACGCTTTTCGACAACGTGGCCTTTAAGGAGGTCGGCAACTACATCGAAGCGCCGGCGGGGACCCTCGATCTGCAAGTACGCGATGAGACCGGAACGGCCATAGTGCTCACGCTTGCGGACGTGACGCTTGAAGACGGAATGGTCTACACGGTTTATGCGATCGGATTACTTAACGGAACACCTGCGCTGGACGCGCTGATCACAGTGGATAACGAGTAGTAGATTGGGAACTTTTTTGGAAAGGGTTTGATTGTAATGATTCGCAAACTATCGATGGTATTGGTCCTGGGCGGAATCGCGTGCTACGCAGCAGTGAGCCTCGCGGGGGACGACAAGGCGAAAGAGAAGCCGAAGACGGTCGTCGAAACGGCCGTCGCCGCCGGTCAGTTCAAGACGCTCGTAAAGGCCATTGAGGCCGCGGAGTTGGTCGACACTCTCAATGGATCTGGCCCGTTTACGGTGTTTGCGCCTACGGACGAAGCCTTCGCAAAGCTTCCCGCTGGCGCCCTGGACGGCCTTCTGAAGGACAAGGCCAAGCTCAAGGCGGTCCTCACCTATCACGTCGTTTCGGGCAAGGTGATGGCGGCGGATGTCGTGAAGCTGAAAGAAGCCAAGACGGTCAATGGCCAGATGGTCACCATCGATGCCAAAGACGGCGTCAAAGTGAATGACGCAAAAGTGGTAAAGACGGATATCGAAGCGTCGAACGGAGTGATTCACGTCATCGATACGGTGCTGATGCCAAAGTGACGGACTGCGTGAACGCTGAGGGAGATTTCGGGCGCACCCGTTCTTGATTCGATGGGTGCGCCCAGCTTTCAGATGTCGAATGTGTAGGGCGGTCGAAGGACTACTTCAAAGGATCGACGCATGAATTGCGGGTACATGAACAAAATACTGTTAAGTGCGTTTGCCTGGTTAACGGTCGCAATTCCCGCTTCTGCTGATCCATCGAAGGGTGACTGGCCGCAGTGGCGAGGGCCGACGCGCGATGCCAAGATTTCTGGCGGTCCTGAATGGCCGAGTTCCCTAAATGCGTTGAGTAAGCGCTGGCGTGTGGAACTCGGTCCAGGCTACTCCGGACCCATTGTCTGGGGCGATCGCGTCTTCGTAACAGAGACCGAAAACAACGAGAAAGAAATCGTTCGGGCGTTGGAACGCAAGACGGGCACCGAACTATGGCGGGCATCGTGGAGCGGGGCACTGAGTGTGCCGTTCTTTGCGAAGGCCAACGGCGATTGGATTCGGTCCACGCCGGCGTGCGATGGGGAATCCCTCTTCGTCGGCGGCATGCGCGACGTCCTTGTTTCGCTGGATGTCGCAACGGGAGCGGAGCGTTGGCGATTCGATTTCCCTGAGCGACTGGGCGCACCGGTCCCGGCGTTTGGATTCGTATCCTCTCCCCTGGTGGCCGGTGAGTTTCTATTCGTGCAAGCAGGTGGCGCTTTCGTGAAACTCAACAAGAAGACTGGAGAGCTTATCTGGAAAACCGTCGAAAGCGACGGAGGAATGAACAGCGCCTTTTCCTCTCCTATTCTTGCGAAGTTAGGCGGCACGGACCACGTGTTGGTTCAGATGCGCGAGGAGCTTTTTGGCCTGCACCCCGACGATGGACGAATCCTCTGGCGACAAACAGTGCCTTCCTACCGAGGTATGAACATTCTGACGCCGACCGTGTATGGAGATGGCATCATTACGAGCACGCATAAGAACGGCACTTACTTCTACCGCGTGGCCAATCAGGATGGAGTTTTTGCGGTGAATGAAGCGTGGAACAACTCAGCACAGGGTTACATGTCTTCACCTGTGGTCATCGGCGATCACGCCTATTTGCACCTGGGTAACGGTCGTCTTTGCTGCATCGATCTTCGCTCGGGAAAGGAGACCTGGCGATCCAAGTCATTCGGCAAGTACTGGAGCATGGCAGTACAAGAGAATCGGATCCTCGCGCTCGATGAACGCGGCGAACTACTGCTCATTGAAGCCGTTCCAGACGAGTTGCGCTTGCTCGATCGAAAACAAATCTCAGACAAGGAGTGCTGGGCGCACGTGGCGGTCAGTAATAACGAAATATTGGTGCGTGATCTTGGCGGCGTCATGCTTTTTGATTGGTCGTCCGCCAACTCAAAGGTGACAAAATGAATTACACAGGACAATACATCAAAGGAGATGAATCGATGCGGTTGATCAGCCATACCCCTACGGCTACTACTCAGGAACGTCGAAATCGATGCGGCCATCGGCGTCTCTTGATGATTGCCGCTATCGCGTGGATTCCGATCGCAGGTGGTTGCAACGCCATCAATCCGCCGTTGGATGTCGTGGAAAAAGTGGACCTTGGAAGTTATACCGGCCGCTGGTACGAGATCGCGCGCTACCCGAATTCATTTGAGCGCGGATGCGTTGGCGTGACGGCCGATTACTCATTGCGTCAAGATGGTCGAATCAATGTCCTCAACACCTGCCGAGAGGGAAGCCTTGACGGAAATGTGCGGACCATCGAAGGCGTCGCACGCGTGGTCGATCCCAGCACGAACGCCAAGCTCGCTGTTACTTTCTTTGGGCCCTTTGAAGGCGATTATTGGATTCTCGAACTCGGTAATGATTATGAGTATGCCGTGGTGGGCGACCCGAGCCGCAAATTCCTCTGGATCCTCAGCCGCGAACCTGTCCTCGATGACGCGCTTCTCGACGGCATCCTGAGTCGCCTTCCTGAGAGAGGTTATGACCCTGATAGCCTCGAGTTCGTGCTTCAGGCGGGATGACCATGGCAGGCCCGTTGTCCGGCTGTGGATCGCAGCCTGATTCTGGCACACCGGGAAATGTCTGTGGTCTCAATCACTCAGACTCGGCCTGCAAGCCAGCATCGCTGGACTTTTGTGCTGCGCAGCGAAGTCAAGCTTCCGGCTGCTCCTGCCCAAGTGTTTCCGTTTTTCGCCGACGCGCGAAATCTCGACGCGATTACACCCGCGTTTCTGCGGTTTCGAGTGCTGACACCCGGATCGATTCAAATGGGGGTCGGAACACGGATCAACTACTCGCTGCGGGTCCATGGATTCCCGATTCGCTGGACCAGCGAAATCACGGTTTGGGACCCGCCCACGCGGTTCGTGGACGTGCAAATTCGCGGCCCCTATCGCCGTTGGCATCACGTACACCGGTTCGAGGACCTGGGCTTCTCCACACGCGTCATCGACGAAGTTGAGTATGCATGCACTGGCGGACGCCTGGTTCATGAACTCTTCGTCAAGCGCGACCTGGTTCGTATCTTCGAATATCGGCGGAAGGTGCTGGAAAAGCTTTTTGCTTCCCGAGCCGCCCAAGGGTTGCGCTGCGAGGTTTAGAAGTTGGAGCCCAGACCAGAGGATCGGCAATCGTGAAGCGTTCGATCGCCCGGCAATCAGCTTGGAAGTACCACGAGCAAATCCGGAGTCTCTGTAATCAAGAACGGGCGTCAGATATCGCAATCGAGTGCGATATTGCGCGGCTGGAAAGTCGAATGACCGGCAGTGGCGGTCCAGCGTGTGCCGAGTTGTTGGATATTCCGTAGCGGCGAGCAGTCATAGGTCGAACAGGCTCCATGCTCGGAAAAGTCTCCGATACCGGCACCCGGTCGATGGATATCACCGCGGATGAATTTGTTGCGTTTGTCCCAACCAGCAGACAACATTCAGCTTTTCGGGCTGATGCTCATTCAAAAATCCGCGTTTTTAGCGTCCAATTGCTTGTTGCGGAGTTGATTTCGGGTACGATTCTGGATTAGGTAGTGCAGTGCAGGATTCTGAATGTAGTACATGGTGCGGGCTTGAATTGCTCATAAGTCATTGATTGACAAAAACTTATTGCGGGCGTAGCTCAATGGTAGAGCATCAGCCTTCCAAGCTGAACGTTGACGGTTCGAGTCCGTTCGCCCGCTGTTTTGAATGACCGCGCCCCCCCGTGCTAACTGGTGAAATCGTGGCACGTTGCGCGCCCAGTCGTCAGCCTTAATCGGCCGATTGCCGCTGCACAAAGCAATAGTCTCATGGCAGAAAGAACGAGGTGCGATCAATTCGATGTCGCTTCCATGCGATTCGCTGGCGAAAACTGTTCGATCAACCGAACGAGCGATCGAACATCGAATGGCTTGGAAAGCAAGGCGTGGAAACCCTCCTGCAACAGTCCCTGACTTCTCGCCTCGCTCAATTCGCGTGCCGTCCCAAACAGGAACGGCGCCTCCGAGTGTGGAAGGCGACGAACAAAACCGCAAAACGATTTGGGCGTCACATCGTCCATGTCAACATCCACCAGCATGAAATGAGGTTTCAGCTCAGCGGCCGCCGCTCCGGCCTCCAGCGCAGTGTTTGCCGTGGCCACTTCGAACCCGCCGGTGCGAACCAGCACATCCTTCAGACTCCCTGCAAACCCTTCATCGACATCCACGATCAGGATCCGCAAGCGCCCGCTGTCGATGCCATTGAGCGGAATGCCGTTGGCCCGCATAAATCGCATCAGTTGATCGACCGGGATGCGCCGATCCTTACTGCCCGGTATGCGATAACCGCGAAGTTGTCCCGTATCGAACCATTTGGATACGGTTCGCGGCGCCACGTTGCAGATTCGCGCCACATCACCGGTGGTCAGTACGTTTTTTTGCGAGATCATTGTCCGCCCTCATTCTTGGACAGTTCGGGTGCGCAGCTATTATCGGCACTCCCGCCAACGAAACTCGGAGCGCACCCCCTACAAACCATCCAATTGATTCAGTCGAACGCCAAATCGGTCAACTCCATCCCATAACCCCGGTCTTTCATGGCAAAAATGGGAACACGGCACCGCCAAGGAGTGGTGTAACAGGTTGTAAATACGAATTGCATTAATCTGATTGGCAGTATCGCGAGCTGCGGTGGTTATGGTCGATCCAGCGGATCCAATTCCAGCACCGCACTCCACCACCGCTGCGCCCAGATCGGATCAAACTCCCCTACCCCCACCATGACGGTTGGAATGCGCGGGTGTTTTTCGGGATGACGCAGCCCGGCCAGTAGAGCCGCTTCGGTCTCGCGAATCAACTTGCGACGCCAGGAATGCAAGACGGAAACCCCCCGCCGTCGAAAGTACATCAGGCCCTGACCTCCGGGTCTCCGGATTCAGTCTCGTCGTCCAGAATCAGGTGGCTCCAGTGCTGCATATTCGACCAATAGGCCGCGATCGCCCCTGCGAAGCCTACAGCAACAAACTGAATCGGAAGGACTCGCAAATAAATACTGGCCGGCACGCTCAGGGGGAGTTTGGGCGGGGCGCTCTGAAACGCAGCCCATGCGTAACCAGCAAGCGGCAATAAAGCCACAACCGCAAGATACCAAAGAACCCCGCGTACCATCACAACACGAAAAGCAACGTAGCAACCCAGCCAGACCGACGCAGCCACAACGAAGCAAACCTGAGTGTGCCGGATTTCGCGGCTGTGCATCCCCGCCCCCAGAATATTAAAGGCCAGCAACGCGGCTGCAAAAGCAACCCCCAGAAAAGTCGCCGAAGGCCTGGTATTGGCTGGATTCGGAAGATGCACTTGCGTATCCGTGGATCGCGGGAAGCACCACCTCGCAATTCCACTGCCAATAACGAAAGCGATGGCCATGACTGCAATCCACGCCAACGCTTCCATGCCCATATGCAGAGCGAGCGATTGGGTTCCTCCATCCGCCGTCTTCGCCGCAATCACGAGAGATTCGGACGTCCCGCCGCGAAATGAAACGACGGCCAGACCCAGTGCTGCTGCAAAGGGACCGGCGTACGGAAGGGTCCGGCCCACAAGAACGGTGCCGATCGCAGAGGTGACAATTGCGAGTCCCGCCGCTTGAAACCACACCCCCGATGGCCGTCCGCGCAGCAACAGGCTCACTGCTCCATAAGGGTCGTCGGGCGCCATGGCCATCCATCCGAGGGTAAGAAAAATTCCCGCAGCGGCAGCCCAACTTGCCCACAACGCGAGCTTGTCGAGAATGGTTAGGTGGTGGAACGCTTCGAGTTGCTGATTCACAACATCAACGACAACTCCAACAGCCGACCCAGCGTATGGGTTTTTTGAAGTCAAGACACTAGCCCTCCGACTTCATGTCGCCTCAACAATTGCTGAATGGCGGTACGCGCTTCCGGCTCGACGCCGCATAGCGGCAGCCGAAACTCATCCTGAACCAGGCCGCACAAGGCCATCGCAGTTTTGATGGGCACGGGATTCGGCCCACAACGGGCAAGGCTCTGCGCCAAGTCCTGCACTTTTCGATGATAGCCTCTTGCGCCCGGCAAATCTCCCGACGCAGCTGCAGTTACCAATGACTTCATGAGTTGAGGCAGAAGATTGGAAAGGACACTGATAACTCCCACCGCCCCAAGACTCATCATCGGCAGGGCCAATGCGTCATCCCCGCACAGCACGGTCAAATCACATCGGGAGAGCAAGTCAGTCACGTACTCCGTCGAATTGGAAGCGTCTTTCAAAGCAACAATCCGGGGAAACTCCTTTCGCAGCTTTACCACTGTGTCGTTGGAAAGATGTACTCCGGTGCGCGGCGGAACATTGTAGAGCACGATGGGAATTGCGCTTTCCCTGGCAACGGCGGCAAAGTGCTGAAACAGTCCAGCCTGCGAGGGTCGATTGTAATAAGGAGTAACAATCAACGCGGCTTTTGCGCCCAACTCGGCAGCGCGCTTCGTCCGGCGAATGGTCGAAGCGGTGTCATACGTGCCCGTGCCCATCATCACCGGACACCGCCCACCCGTCCGAATCAGGACCCGCGTCAGAATCTCCTCCTGTTCGTCTTCCGCCAGAGTCGGCGCTTCGCCCGTTGTGCCACAGACGGCCAGCCAGTCCGTGCCCGCTGCCACCTGCCGATCGACGAGCCGGTCGAGCGTACTGAAATCTACCTGCCCGCCGCGAAACGGCGTCACCAGCGCGGTGATGGATCCACTGATTTTCATGCCATCCTGATTCTTCATCTGTCGGCCTCCATGCCTCATTACCTTTGAAATTCGACAATGCTTGAGGGTTGAACCCTAGTCATATCCCACGTCATACAGGTCATCTTCATCCATGCCAAAAAAATGTCCAATTTCGTGCAAGACTGTCGTTCGAATCTGCTCGACGATTTCGCGCCGAGTCTCGCAGACTTGCTCGATATTTCGCTGATAAATCGTCACCCGGTCGGGAAGCGGCACGCTTTCCTCCACGCTCCGCTCCGTCAACGGCGTGCCGTGATAGAGGCCCAGCAGTTCCGTCGGATCATCTATCTCCAACTCCGCGAGGTCTTTTGCGTCGGGCATGGGCTCCACGTCCACCACCACGTTGTCAAGATAACTCCGAATCGACTCCGGAATTTCAGCAATCGCCTCAAGAACCAATCGCTCAAATTCCTCAGCGGATACCCTCATGCCCTGACATTCCTCCAGCCTCGCAGCCGCTTCTCGTCATTTCTTGCGAGGGCTCGCAACTTCTACTATATACGCAGACATCAGAGCCGAGTAGCGCAACAACCCAATGGAATACGGAGGGATGACCTTGAAACGGACGATTCAGAATGCGATGTTGCGGCCCTGCCTCGCCGCATTCGTTGTTCTTGGCAGCCTGCTGCCGGGATGCAAGGCCCCAAGCCTGCTCATCACTCCCGTTTCAGGCCGAAAGGACCTCGTCGAGACGGAAATTCTGCATGATGGAGTTTCGTCGCGCGACAAGATCGCCCTGATTGACGTCTCTGGCATGATTCGCAATTCTGAGAGCAGTTTTATCCTGAGCCCCCGGGACAACCCAGTCAGCGTTCTGCTCGAAAACCTCGATAAGGCCGCTGCCGATCACAACGTCAAAGCGGTCATCCTGCGAATCAACTCGCCTGGCGGAACCGTCGTGGCCAGCGAACTCATGCACGATGAAATCATGCACTTCCGCGAGAAAACCGACAAGCCGATCGTCGCCGTGATGATGGACATGGCCACCAGCGGCGGCTATTACATTGCCTGCGCCTGTGACGAAATCGCAGCGCAGCCTTCCACCGTAACCGGCAGCATCGGCGTACTCATGGTCATGTTCGACGCAACCGGAACCATGAACAAGATCGGGCTCCGCAGCGAGACGATTACCTCCGGCCGATACAAGGACGCGGGATCGCCGATGCGCACCATGCTGCCCGAAGAACGTGAACTTTTTCGCACCATCGTCATGGATATGTATGAGCGGTTCGTATCCGTCGTCGTCGCGGGCCGGCCAAACCTGACGGAGGAATCCGTGCGAAAGCTCGCCGATGGTCGCGTCTACACCGCCAACCAGGCATTGCAGGCCGGACTCATCGACCGTATCGCCTCGATTCGCGAAACAACCTGCCGATTGAAGGATGAACTCGGCCTTCGCGGCGTACGGCTCGTCGCCTATCAACGCCCCTACGATTACCGGCCCAATTATTATGCCAGCGCCCCGGTGCAGCCCCCCACCACCAACGTGAATCTACTGAACATCAATCTTCCGACTTCCCTTTTGCCGCCGGCTCCCGAATTCCTATACGTCTGGGCCCCCGAGTATTCGGACGTTCGATAGCCATCTGGATCTGCTCAGTAACTCGGATGCAGGCAAAACGTGAACGTCATGGGCTCGTTTCACTGAACCCAGCCTTATCAATCTGAACACAACGTCGGATCAATTCATCCACGTTATCGCACTTCCCCACTTTGCCGCAGGCCGTTCCACTCATGAGCGGACTTGCAGGTTTCAACGCATCTTCACGTATTGACTTTGCCAATCACCTTTCAAGAATAAGCATTGGATCGATTCGGGGGGATCGGTCACCCGGCATGGGAATGCCGTTTGCGTTGAAGTCGTGGAACGACTCGCCTGGCGAAGGCGTTTCAATTCCGGGCTTCGATGTGCCGCCCTTGGAGGTGGAAAGATGCCCGGTTGCGTTTCAGTCCGTCACTACATTCATCGAGCCTTGCGAAGCGGATGCCACGCCGTGGCACTCATGGGGCTTTGCGGCTGCGGCGCTGTTTCCGGAACGAACACAAAGCTGTCCGGCGAGATTCCCGCTGATGTTTGTCCCGGCGCGGCCACCAACAAGGCGACCGCCGCCGACGCCATCCTTCTCGAATGGTCCGGCGGAACCTCACGAATCTATCCCGGTGAGCATCTCGCCGGCCTGGACTTATCCGCGTTTCTGGTGACGGACGGCTCGACGCTCGCCGACCATGCCGATGACTTCAAGGCGGCCGTACGCGACGAAGTCAGCCGCATCCTGTGCGACATGCCCACCGACGGAGTGTACCTCACCAACTCCAAGAGCGGGCTGCCCCGCAACCCCACCACCGTTTACCTCGCCCAAATCGGCTCGCCTCTCGGCGGATCGCAGATCGGCCAGGGTGAATACGATCCCTGCAATGTCGAGCACGACAACGACGCGATTATTTTCGGCGATGAACTTCTCAAGCTCGGCGACGTCCGGCCTTTCGAGGAATGGGTCATGGTGGTCGCCAACGTCACCGCCCACGAAATCGGCCACATGCTGGGCTACGGCCACATCGCCCGCATCATATACCCCGCATCGCAACGTCCCGCCTATGTGGAACTCATGCTGGCGACGCACACCGTGGACGAAATGGTTCAGGATCAACGACTCGTGTCCGACGAGTCCAACTGCCCTGACCAGGGCGACGCTACGGCCCCCACGCACCGCGACCGAATCACCACGCTGACCTGCTCACACGAATAGATTCGATATTTCCAAAAAGAAAGGGCCCTTTGGAAAACTCCGCAGGGCCCTTCTTTCAATTACATTCTCAAACGCTTAGCCTCGAATGGCCCGGCGTCGGAATACCACGCTGCCCACCGCCACGCCGATGAGGGTCAGGAACAACAGACCCCATTCGGACACGGTCGGAATTGCGACCGGCGGACAATCGTTATCATTGTTGCCGTTGCAACCCGACGGACAGCAACCATCGTTATTCGTGCAGCTTGTGATGGTCTGGTTGGGCGGGCAATTCGGGCCCGAACCGTTGCAGCTTTCGGCAGGATCGCATGGTCCGGTCGAATTGCGGCACGTGCCACTTGTGGCATACAGATCCGGCGGACAGTTCGGTCCGCTGCCATCGCACGACTCCGGCGCGTCGCAAACGTCGGCCGCACCGCGACAGAGGGTACCCGAGCTGTACCCATCCGGCGGGCAGGCGCTGCTCGCCCCGTCACAGGCTTCCGCTACGTCACAAACTCCCGCAGATCCACGGCAGCTGGTTCCCGCAGCCACAAACGTGCACTGAGCCGTGCAGCAGGCGCCGCCATCGCACTGCTCGCCGCAGTCAACGATACCGTTGCCGCAGTTATTGCAAGTTGAGCCCGGACCACCCGGCGTGCCGCCCAATCCCGTGCAGCATTCGGGAGCCAGGAGACCGCAATTGCCGTTCAGACAGCAAGACTCAACGTCGCAGTCAGCACCCATGTAGAAGGTCCCCGTACACTCGGCCGGGATCTGCCCTGGGGTGCATGCACCCACGTTGTCGCAGCACGCGCCCTTGGTCGTGCACTGTATGAATAGCTCATCGATGCCGGCAGTGGCGTCGGTTGCGCCGTAGCTACCCACGCGAATCTTGTAGCACTGACCCTGCACAACCTGATTACGCGTAGCGGATTCAAACGGCGATCCGCCCAACTGATTGCACAGATCGGGGTCGTTGTCCGGGTCGCTCATTTCGTCACTGCTGCCGCTGTCGTCGTTGCACGACATTGGATCAGCCCCAACCGGACAGCTGCAACCGGCATAAACCGCGATTCGGGTATCGATGCCAACTCCGTTGCAGGTATCTGTAAACAAACGTCCTGTGCACGATGCCGTATAGTTAAACCAAACGTCGTTATGGATCTGGTCGTCGCCGAACGGGAAGTCGCACGGCGGGTTGGGTTGCGCCGCGCCGTCCGTTGTGGCAAAGGCCCGGTTGAACGAATTCACGCCGTCAACGGCCGTGGACCCGTTTGCACAATCGTTGTTTGCCGGAGGCAGACATTGGCACGATCCATTGCAGCCATGAACGCATGGACCCAATGCTGCGCCGTCGCATTGTTCACCGGCCTGGATGATTCCATCACCACAGAAACCGGCCGGGGCACAGGAAATCGAGAGCGTGCCTGAAACAAGCGAGAACGTCGTACCGACGGAACTATAGTTGGCCAGACGAATCTTGTAGCAGCTGCCCGACGTGACCGGGATGGTTACCTTGCTGGAGAAGCCGGAGGTTCCGCAACCGGTGAAATCGTCACTGCAATAAGCGATGTTGTTGACGAGCACGGGAGGACAGGTGCAACCGTTATACACCTGAAGAACCGTATCGGGGCCGGCATTGGCCACGCCACCGCAGGTATCGATGGTCACATCGCCCGTGCAGCTCGCTGTATAGTTGTACCAGACGTCAGCGCTGAGGTTGCTATCGCACTTTGTGTCTGTGCCGACGCATGCACCAGCATTGGTAAAGGCGTTGGCTCCATCCACCACAGCGGTTCCGCCGCTGCACTCATCATTCGCCGGGGCGGTACACGCCACGGTAGCGCTGCAGGAAGCACCGTCAGCGATATCCAGCCGAAATGTTCCAGACGTAGTTGTACCCTGATGAACAAGAATCAGATATTCCTTGCCCACTTCCGAACACCAGCTCACCCTTGCTCGAGACGTGAATCCAGTGCAGGTCGGACTTGCCGTGTCGTTGCCAGCAACGCAGGTCTTGCAGGGACATCCGCAGGTATAAACCGTCAGTCGGGTATCAGCCAGAGTGCCAGCTGCACCAGCGGCGCAGGTGTCTGCCGTCAAGGTGTTGCCGTTTCCGATGACGCGATACCAGACGCCGCCATTGGCATCTGCAACGCCGCCGCAAGTTGCTGCGCCATCAGCCAGCGAATTCACCGTGGTGCCAGACGTCGATGAAGGAACGGACACAGTGACCGCGTCCTGACAAAGGTCGTTCGCGACGGGAAGTGCAAATGTAACGTTCAACGCCGCCGTTGGTTCGCTGAAGTCAGACCTATGCCCGATAAGGATCAGATATGGAGTCCCCGGTGTAAACCCAGAAATGCCCACAGAGTCCGCACTCGAACATAATAGCTGTGTGAGACTACCGCAGCTGCCGGTAAAGACTGCTTTGTAGGTACTCGACCCGGTGGTGTTCGTCGTAATAACGAGTGATGTCGCCGAAGTGGGAGTCCACGAATACCACACACCGCGACGCGAAACCGGACACGTGCCGGAATTACAGGAAACGTCGAAGTCGTCATGCGCCTGGCGATAGACCACGCCCGTGTCAGTGAATGGCAGCGAAGCCTGGGTCACCGTCACCGGCGCCGAGCAGTTGTCATTGGCCGGAATTGTGCATGCCGTCGCGTCCTGACTGAGATCCAATTGGAAGGTTCCCAATGTGCTAAACGAGTGCACCAGGATGTAATACTCCGTGCCCAGCGTCGAGCACCACGTCACGCCGGAACGCGATCCACCCGGTGAAACGCAGGAAAATGGCGCGGCGCCGGTCGTACCAAGGTCATCATTTCCATCCAGGCAAACCAGTCCCGCACAGCTTCCCGTATAGACCGAAAGCTTGGAGTCAAATCCCGTGGCAGCGTTGCACAGGCTTGCAGAGATGCGGCTTCCCGTACCCACAACCTTGTACCACACGCCGCCTGTAGTCTGACATACGCTGCAAGCCGGGGCGGTATCATTGGTAGATTCCACCAAAGTTCCCGCTGTCGAGGACGGTATGGATACCGTGATAACTCCGGAACACAGGTCGTTGGCGGGCGGGGCAGCCACGCCGCCTTCATTTGATCCGCTACCGGCTTCCAGAGAAATGTAGGTGTCGGTCAGGTCTACAAGCCGCTGATTGAGCTTGGCGACGCCTTCGTTGTTTCCGTCAGAAACTTCGGAAAACATATCCAGAAACACGTCGGCAAATTCCGAAAGCCCATTGGCGTTGGCGGCATCCGTTAACAGCAACAACACTTCCGGATTCCGCAAATCAGACTTGGCCACAATGGCATTCAGCATCTTGACTGAGGATGTACCCTCCGTCGACCACTTACCGGTTTCGATGAAGAAATTGCCGGAACTTCCCGGACTGCTCGAACTCTCGGAAATAATCTGGAGCTGACCGGCCTGAACCAACTGTGGCAGTCCCGCAGCTGCGATTACTCCAAAACACCAACTTACTTTTCTCAAACTTGACATCTTCCATTGCCTCCCATGCCGCCCGCTACTGCGTGGCCTACCCCGGCCAATTTTTTTCAGATGCGCACCGACGCCGGTCACGCATCCCCCTCAAAATTCTCACCATACGCGTGGCTCCCACGCGCCCAAAAAACGCAAGCCAGCCCGCAGCGCGCATGAAAACGCGCACGGACTGGAACTAACTCAAACCCAAAAGCCTAAAAAGTTATAAGTGAGGTAATCGACGACGAAATCGTCGGATTGGGGTTCCACAGTGACAACCAGATTGGTCACCGGAACATCGGCTTCCACCTGGTTCTGGACTGCTTCAACCAGGAGGTGGAAACTTTGTTGTGGTGCCTTTGCCGGAAAAACCTTGGGAATGGTTGCGGTATTGGAACCCGGGGCAGACGGTGCCGAAATGCGCTGAAACTTTCGCATAATGGCACAGGTCGAACTAATGATCATCAGGAACAAGGCAATGCGATAAAGGAGAGTCTTGCGAATGGAGGAGAGTTGGGAGCCCTTTGTCACCTTAAGGGAGGTAGATCTCCCTACAGGCGAACGTACGTCCCAAATCTGACACGAACCGTAGATCATTCCTTCCCACCCTCACCGCCATCAGAAAAGCCATTGAACAATTGTTTTCAAAGACTTTGTTCGTATTTCCTCAAGCGATGAAGCGTGAGTGTACCCCACCCATCCTATGAATTGCAACAAGAAAATTACAATTTTTTGACAAAACTTTTTGCTTGCCTTGTCTATTGGGAAAATTCGACATCCAACGCCAAAGTACGACAATACAAACATGATTCGACCCGTGGTACTGATCATCCGCGACGGCTGGGGAACCAACCCCCACCCCGAATGGAACCACGCCAATGCGGTTTATCTCGCTCGCAAACCGGCGGATGACCGTTTGATGGCCTCCTACCCCCATGTCCAAATCCATACTTGCGGCAATGACGTGGGACTCCCTGACGGCGTCATGGGGAACAGTGAAGTTGGCCACCAGAACATTGGGGCCGGTCGTATCGTCGAGCAGGAGCTGATGCGCATTACCGGACGTATCCGCGATGGCTCATTTTTCACAAACCCTGTGTTGGTCGAGGCTTTTGATCGCGCCAAGAAGTCTGGCGGCGCGGTCCACCTGCTTGGCCTGTGCAGCACTGGCCGCGTCCACAGCGATTTGGATCATCTGTATGGTCTGCTCGACATGAGCCGGCGTGTCGGCTTTCCGGGCGATCGCGTTTTCGTCCATGCCATAACCGATGGCCGTGATACCCCTCCCACTGCCGGCCTGAATTTCATTCGCGAGGTCGAAAACAAGTGCAAAGAAGCCGGCGTCAATCCGGTCGCCTCCGTGATCGGCCGGTATTGGGCAATGGACCGCGACAACAGGTGGGATCGGACAGAGAAAGCCTACCGAATGTTGGTCGCCGGCGAAGGAACATCATTCGCCAGCGCAGCCAAAGCCATTGAAAGTTACTACGCCAACCCCACCGAGAAATCGCGGCACGGAGACGAGTTCATTCCACCAAGCGTTATCCCGTTCCGTGGAAAGCCGCCAATCATTGGCGACGGCGACTCGGTCATTTTCTTCAATTACCGAGGTGACCGCCCACGACAACTCACGAAAGCCTTTACGTTCGATGAATTCCCGTATCCCGATCCGGACAACGGCGAAGTGAAGAAGGGATTCAATCGTGGTCGAAAACTCGATCTGTATTTCGTCACCATGACCGGCTATGAGGAAGGTCTGCCGGTTCGTGTGGCATTTGGCAAGCCTCCAAGAATGACGGACATTCTCGGCTCCTACCTGTCCGATCGGGGCCTGCGGCAGTTTCGCACCGCCGAAACTGAAAAATACGCCCATGTAACTTTCTTCTTCAATGACTACCGCGACGATCCGTTTCCAGGTGAGGAGCGATTGCTCGTTCCCTCGCCGCGCGATGTCACCACCTACGATCAGAAGCCGCAAATGTCGGCGAACGAAGTGACTGCGGACCTGTTGAAACGCATCGCCGCCGGCGTGGACGATTTCATTCTCGTGAATTACGCCAACGGCGACATGGTGGGCCACACCGGCAATTTGCAGGCCGCGATTCGCGCTGTGGAGACTGTGGATGATTGCGTGGGCAAGGTGGTCGATGCCGCACTTGCCCGCGGTGGATGCGTTGTCGTGACCGCAGACCACGGAAACTGCGAGCAGATGATCGATCCAGCCACTGGCGGGCCGCACACGGCGCATACGACGTACGACGTGGAATTGATCGTCGTTGACAACCGATTTCGCGGGCGGCAACTTCGCACGGGCGGCCGCCTCGCAGACATCGCCCCCACCGTCCTGGATTTGATGGCACTCCCCAGGCCCGACGCGATGACAGGAACCTCTTTGCTGCAGGGAAGCAAAGGACATTAAGCCCGTCTCCGGGTGCGTAGTAGTACGAGAAAAATCGGGACGCCAGCGATTGCCGTAACCACACCGATGGGGAGTGTCGCGCTCCCCAGTTGCTTGCCGGTGAGCGCACCCGCCGCACGCATGGAAAGTTGCGAGGCCCAGTCGCACGTGATCAGAAACGCGCCGCCCGCCAGCCCGGAAACAGGAATCAGAATCCGGCAATCAGAACCAAACAGCAAGGCGACAATGTGCGGCACCACTAGTCCGACAAATCCGATCGGACCGCAATGGGCCACGACTCCGGCGGTCGCCAGGGTGCAGACAAGCACGCAAATGACTTGCAATACCTGCACATTTACTCCGCGCGAGGCCGCCAATTCATCGCCAAGACGATATTGATTCAGGGCCCGGCTGCTCAGCGTAAGAACAACCCAGGCCGGAACGATGAGCGGCAACAGCAATGCCCCTTCAATCGTCCGAATCGGATCAAGCGAACCCATCATCCACCGAACAATGAAGAACGTTTCCCGTTCGTTCGATACCGAGGTGAGAAACATCATCATGGCGGAGCAGAACAGCCCCAGCGTGACACCCGCCAGCAGCATTTCATTCGAGGTCAATCGCCGGCTGCCGCGTGCGAGAAAAAAAACCGCCGCCACAACAAGGATCGACCCGCCAAATGCACCGATCGCAACTCCGGAAATCCCTGCGAAAGCGGCAATCCATCCCGCGCGTAACGCCGCCAACGCTCCCAGCGATCCACCACTCGCAATGCCAAGCGTGTAGGGCGTGGCCAGCGAATTGCGAAACAGCACCTGAAACGCCGCCCCGCACATCGCCAGAGTGATCCCCACCTGAAGCGCGAGCAACGAACGGGCAAACCGCTGCGAAAACCCAATCATCTGCGCCAGGTCACTGAAACCTCGTGTTTCATCATCGGAAATGACACCATCCCCATCTCGATCGACGTACGGACGTTGAATTAGTTCCTCCGCGCGAATTTCAATTCCCAATTTCGCACGCCAGGCGTCCCACCAGCCAAATGACGATGACTGCGTACCGATCCCCGGACTGATCAGCAGCAGGAGCAGAAGAAATGCGCCCGTCAGAGCGAGCCGCCAGACAAACGTGCGTGCCGTAAGCGCCTTGGCCATCAACGCGCCCCCTGAGGGCGCAACCCATGGATTCGACGCGGAACCAACCATTGTTGATTTGTCCCCGAAATGGGAAGTGCGTCGAGTTCCACTTCGTACACGGCCCGAAGTCGCTCTACCGTAAGTACGTCATGCGCCGCGCCGCAAGCCACTGCCCTGCCCTCGTGCAAGAGCAAGACATGCGAGCAATACATCGCGGCCAGATTGACATCGTGCATGACCACGACGACGGCCGGTCCGTCGGAATGGAGAAGCCGTTGCAGAATCTCAAATACGGCGACCTGGTGTTTAAGGTCGAGCGATGCGGTCGGCTCGTCGAGCAGCAACAAATCGGGTTGCTGCGCGAGCACCGCGGCCAGATGTACGCGCTGCGCTTCTCCGCCCGAAAGGGTCGATGCCGGTCGGTCTGCAAATTCGATGACCTGAGTGGTCCGCATCGATTCTTCCGCGATTCGATGATCTTCAGCCGATTCAAACAAGCCCAGCGACCGGTGCGGGTAACGGCCCATCAGTACCATGTCACGAACCGTGAAGTCTGATGAATCGGGTGCGCGCTGCGGCAGAAATCCGATACGCCGTGCGCGATCTTGGAGCGAAAGGGACGACAAGGCCCGCCCCTGAAAAATATGCTCTCCTTCGCTGGAACGAAGCAGGCCGCAAAGCAATCGAACCAGCGTGCTCTTGCCCGCACCATTGGGTCCGACGATGGCCCAAAACTGCCCGCGTTCGACGGCCAGCGAAACCGGACCAAGGAACAGCGGGCGTTTCGCATAACCAAATCTCACCCCTCGCATTTCCAGAAGTGGTTGATGTAAAATCACTTCGGCGCCTCAGTCGGATAAAGAATGTGCGAGACTTTTTCAATGAGTTCCACGTATCGGGGCGAAGGAATCAATGCGTTGTCATCGGACAGGAAATAAATTTGGTTGCGGCGGACGGCAGGAATCGTGCCGACTTGCGACCATTGCTCTCGAAGCGCCCTCTCATTTGCCCCCACATCAACTTCCGGCATCAACTCAATAATGCACTCAGGTTGCTCGGCGATGATGGATTCGACGCTGACCTCCGGGTAACGCATGTCCAACGATCCAAACACATTGATCCCACCGGCAATCCCGATCATTTCATCCAGAAACGTGCCGCGCCCGGCGGTCAGAATGTTACTCAATCGTTCGGGATTTCGAGACACCGTAAGCAAGACCCGCACACGCTTCTGATCCTTCGTTGCGTCACGAATCCGTGCAATGCGAGATCGAAACTCGTCAGCGACCTTCCGGGCTTGTTCGCGCCGATTCAGCAGGTTCCCCAGCTCCTGAACCGTGCGCTCGATCCCCTCGAGCGAATCCGTCTCATCGTGATAAATGGGGATTCTCAACTGTTCCGCCAGCCGCTCCAGCCCATCATGCTTTCCTCGAATGACCAGCAGGTCCGGACGAAGCGCAACGATTCCCTCCAGGTCAGGATCGTACAGTCCGCCAACCTGGGTACGAGACTTTAGTTCCGCAGGATGGACACAGAATTTGCTCACTCCAACCACGCTGTCGCATGCTCCCAAATCGCAAATGATTTCTGCGGTGCTCGGAGCAATGGCTACAATCCGTCGCGGAACGGAAGTCGGCTTGACCTCCTCGGCGCTCAACCATCTCGTGACGTTGCCGACCAGGAATAAACAAAATAGGGTGCAGCATTGCCGCATCGTGAAAGTGAAATGGAATTTCCTGGGCGTGAACATGGCAGGATCGTAGCTCTCCATCTCTGGGCGGCCAAATTTCGGAGTCCTGAATAACAAAAAACGCGGATCGCGCAACTTGCACGATCCGCATGGAGCCAATTCAATCAAACATCGCCCACTTCCGGGCGGACGATTTCGGTCAACGCAATTTATTCAGCAGTCGTTGTGTTGCCATCGGGGAACAAATCAATAACGTTATTATTGTCGAAGAGAAACTCAGCGCCTGCATAGATCGCCGTGTCCAGTAGAATTCGTTGCCAGTTCAGGCAACCCCCGGACAGCATCGCCGCAAACGCGAGCAAAACGACAACTGCACCCTTGAATTTCGTCATGAGAGACCTCCTAAGAAACCTGCGTTCGATTTGGAGACTGCGAACGGGTTGGCGTTCAACGAATTAGTCGGCGTTAGGCCGGATCCCACCGGCATGACCAGACTCCTTCTGGCACAGATCCGCACCGTGCCATGCATCCGGGAATTACTCCACCCAAGTTCCCAATGCGCCATGCCCTCATCGACCAACTCTTGATTTGGGCATGAACATAGCCCGCCACGTTGCACCTTTTCGGGTGGTCCAAATTCGATGAAATACGGACTTGGACCAAAGGAAATTCTTGCCCTAGGAGGGCTGGTGTCAATACAACAAATCGCATGGCCGGAACGCAATCGTGGTTGACCCTTGCGTAGAATTGATATACTGATACGCATCGGCGCGAATGAAAGTCTCGTCTCATCCTTCTTAAGTGACGTGCGCAAAACGACTTGATTGTGTCCCCTTGCCGTTTGGACTCTGATTCCGTGCTGTCAAACAGGGAAACATAGGAAATATGGCCGATGCACCAAAACCGCCCATGTACCAAGGCACGTTTGAGCTTGTGTCGCGTGGGAGCGGATCATTACGCGATCAATCCTCCAATTACCGCGTCAAGCCAATGGACCCATTCGTTCCCGAAAAGCTGGCGCGATCGCTCGGACTCCGTGGCGGCGAGACGCTCCTGATCGAAAAGCCGCCGCCGGTACGCCAGGGCCCACCGACGGTCGAAGCCAGGCAGGTACTTGCGATCAATGGCGGCCCACCCCAGGACTTCCTCAACGTCAAACCCTTTGAAGACCTCACCGCCATCGACCCACAGCAACGTGTCAAATTCGAAATCAAGGGCGGTTCGCCGTCGATGCGGGTCGTCGATTTGATGACGCCGATCGGACTAGGCCAGAGGGGCCTCATCGTCGCTCCGCCGCGAACCGGCAAGACCATGCTGCTCCAGCAGATGGCGGCCGGTGTCGCAGCCAACCATCCCGATGTGTACATGATGGTGCTCCTGATTGACGAGCGGCCCGAAGAAGTCACCGAAATGAGCCGTGCAGTCCATGGCGAAGTCGTCCATAGCAGCAATGACCAGGACATCGCCAGTCACGTCCGTATCGCCCGGCTGATGATCGAGAAGGCCAAGCGCTTCGTCGAGAGCGGCAAGGACGTCTTCATCCTGCTCGACTCGCTCACGCGACTGGGTCGTGCCTTTAACGCGGCCATTCGCGGCGGCGGCCGGATCATGTCCGGCGGGCTTGACATTCGCGCCCTCACCGAGCCCAAGGCGATCTTCGGCGCGGCCCGAAAGGTGGAAAACGGTGGCTCGCTCACCATCATCGCTTCGGCACTGATTGAAACCGGCAGCCGCATGGACGAAGTCATCTTTAATGAGTTCAAAGGCACGGGGAACATGGAGATCGTGCTCTCGCGCGAGCTTGCCAACCGCCGCATCTGGCCGGCGATCGACCTGCAACAATCCGGCACGCGCAAAGAAGAAAAGCTGCTCTCGCCGGAGGCTCTGGCCGTCTCGTACAAGATCCGCCGCACGCTCCTCGAAAAAGACCCCGTCCGCGGCATGGAATCCCTCACGGCCGCCCTTGCGAAATTCCCCACGAACGCAGAATTCATCGCCGCGTTCGATGAACGCATGTGGCGGTAACGCGAAACCAACCCATCAGGGCCAGGCTGTCCGATTGGCCGATTTCACTGCGCGCCCGCGTACTCAGATTCAACCGTCCCGCAGTCGCAAAACATTGGATCGGCCTCATCTCGATGCTTAGAATCGAAAGATCATGCCGAAAGCCATTGAAAGACAAATCTCTGATCTGAATTGGAGAATTGCATGACGCTTAGAACGGCAAGCATTCGTATCACCATCGCGTTGGGTGTTCTCGCGCTCATGGCCTGGCTGCAGGGATGGTGGAACGGCGCCAGACCAGGCGGCCCGCAATTTGGCGGCCAAATCTCGCACATTGAATACCCTCGCGCCATGGCGACGGTACTTTCAATCTGCGCGTGCGTGGGTTGGATCTTGGTCACTGCTATTGATGCGTGGTCCATTGGCGAGCTTCGCTGTCGCAAGTGTCGGTATGTCCTTCGTGGACTGTCGGAGCCTCGCTGCCCTGAATGCGGAGAGCGCATCTGATTCGTCGAATAGATGCTCAATTCTCGGCCACACCGTCGTGGGCGGAAAATCAATCCAACTCAGCCTGATCGCAAATCTCAATCATTTTTCGCGCGCCTGGCATGTTTTGTATAATAGGCGCGAAGGGTTGGCCTTCGCCCATCATAAGGCGAGGCGCCCATGCAATACGCACATTTCAAATCGAACCCATCGATACCGCAATTCCAGCTTCCCTGCCGCAATTGGACACCACGGAAAACGAGAAAATGCGCGAACAAACCCAAAATCCCCGCAAACGCTACGGATCCGACGTGATACCTGCAGAATTGACACTATGCATTGGCGTACCGGGCAACCGGCCGCTAAAATTCCACCCGGACCAAGGTTTTTCACAGAACTGGAGGAAATCATGATCGACAAAGTGATTGCGTACATCGACGAAAAAAACACGGCCAACATCGAACGACTGAAGGATTTCCTCCGCATACCGAGCATCAGCACTGATCCGGAAAAGAAGGCCGAAACGCGCAAGGCCGGCGAATGGGTGCTCAAGCTGTTCAAAGAGGCGGGGATCAAGGCTGAGATCATCGAGACCAAACGCCACCCCGCGATCTTTGCGGACAGCGGCCCGGCGGACGGCGGCCCGACCGTGCTCGTGTATGGCCACTACGACGTGCAACCCACCGGCGATGAAACCCTCTGGCACTCGAAACCCTTCGAGCCGACGCTGCGCAACGGCGACCTTTTTGCCCGCGGCTCGGCCGACGACAAGGGGCAGGTGCTCAGTCACATGATCGCGGCGGAAGCGTGGATGAAGGTGGCCAAGAAGCTGCCGATTCGCGTCAAGTTCCTCATCGAAGGCGAGGAAGAGATCGGCTCGCCGAACCTCGATGAGGTGATCACAAAGAACAAAGACCGGCTTGCATGCGACTACGTGGTGCTTTCGGACACTCCGAAATTCGACAGGGCAACGCCGGCGATTACCTATGGAACCAAGGGGCTGATCTACAAGGAAATCATCATCACCGGGCCCAAGCAGAATCTGCACAGCGGCTCGTACGGCGGCACGCTCACCAACCCCGGCAACGCATTGGCCGTCATCATCGCGTCGATGCGCGACAAGGATAACCGAGTGACGATCCCGGGATTCTACGACGACGTGCGTCCCATCAGCGCCGAAGAAAAGAAGCAAATGGCGGCGCTACCCTTCGATGAGAAGGGCTACCTGGCAGGAATGGGGTGCCCCAGCCTCGAAGGCGAAAAGGGCTACACCACTCTGGAGCGGCGCGGGGCGCGACCGACGCTCGATGTAAACGGCCTGGGCGGCGGATACATGGGCGAGGGCGCTTCAACGGTAATCCCGGCTAAAGTGTTTGGAAA
Source organism: uncultured Phycisphaera sp. (assembly GCA_964501365.1). Lineage (GTDB taxonomy): Bacteria > Planctomycetota > Phycisphaerae > UBA1845 > UBA1845 > CAZAMB01. Next base: position 66,387 of record CAZCST010000020.1, read on the forward strand.
AGTTTCGATGCGCATCGTCCCGGATCAGGACCCGGTCAAGATTTCAGCCGCTTTTGAAAAGGCTGTCATGGCGGCCGCTCCGCCGGGAGTGAAAGTGGAAATCCTCGATCATAGCAAGGCCGCGGCGTATGTGGCCACCATGGGCACGCCGGGAATGAATGCGGCGACCGAAGCTTTGAAATTGGCGTTCGGAAAGGCACCGGTGTTCATCCGCGAAGGTGGAACGCTGCCGATATTGCCGCTGTTCAAAAAGGTGCTTGGGGCGGATTCGATCATGATGGGCTTCTGCATGCCAGACTGCAATGCTCACGGGCCCAACGAGTATTTCGCGGTGGATGATTATCACAAGGGTGCACGTGCGGCGGCCTATTTCGTCGATCAACTCGCAAAAGGCGCCCGACGATAGTCGCCAAATGTCAAACTGGGCAGATAAACCAAATCTTTGTAGTCGCGTTCGCGGATGGGCCGATAGCGAGGCATCGGCCCTTTTTGGCGGATCGTCTGACTATGAAGCGACAACCACCCTCAAACCGCAACCCGGACAAGACTCCGCCTCCGCAGACACTTGAAGACCACGTGACTCAGCTTGGGTCGCAGCTCGAACTTCTCAAAACACAGGTTCGACAGGCGCAGCAGATGGCCAGCTTGGGAACGGCCGCAGCGATGCTGGCTCACGAAGTAAACAATTTGCTGACGCCAATCCTTTCCTATTCGACCAGCGCGATGCAGACCGAAGATATTGCGTTTGCACGAAAGGCGCTGAGCGTGACGGCCCAGAATGCCCGCATGCTCATTTCCATGTCCAGCCGGATGCTGGAGCTGGGAGCGGCCAAGCCGCACGAGCGCGAAATCGTGGATGTGCAAAAGGCGGTTGCCGAGAGTCGGGCGAGCATGTGCCGCGACTTTGAAAAGGACGGCACTTCGTTCGCCATGAAAATCGAGGAGGGGCTGAGCGTTTTCGCCGACCCTCTGCAGTTGCGACAGATTCTGTTCAATCTGTTTCTGAACGCACAGGAGGCGATGGCAGCAACCCATTCGGGACGATTGACGGTCACGGCGAACAGACTGGCGGCCAACAATCTTGTCACCATCGAAGTTCGCAACACGGGTCCGGTGATTCCTCCCGATTTGCTTCCCAATATTTTTGAGCCATTTCAATCGTCCAAGCCTGCCCTTCGCAACGGCAAGGCGCGGTGCAGCGGACTCGGACTCGCGCTCGTCCGCGATCTGGTCCGTGAAAACGACGGCACCATTGACGTCTCAAGCAACGAAAAAGACGGGACCACGTTTCGAATCACACTTCCGGGCAGCGGGACTGCCTGATCTCACTCATGGCGTGCAAATTGAGGCATCCGGCGTACCGGCGCGCGACTGGGCCATGGAGAGATGCAACGGCGACACAACTTTGTCGCCGGACTTGCTGACGATGAGTGAATCGAGGTTCAGCTCGCGGCGGGCGACGTGGAATCGGATCAGATTCGCCATCAAAACAGTGATCAACATCTGACAAACCGAAAATGCAACGAGGCCGGCAAGTACCACACGCGACCAGTGGACGGCCACATATCCGGCAGTGAGACGCGTCCAAAGCCCCTCCCCCACCAGCCAGCCGCACAGAAGAATGGATACCCCCGACACGACCACAAAACTACGGAAACCATAGAGACGATCGAGGGCTGCCGCTATGAATGACTGCGTACGCGGACGGGTATCCCAAAGCCGTTGCAGCTGTTCGCAGATCATGCCGGCGGAAACGAAGGCCGCGGCCAATGTTCCCGCAAACGAGCAGAACAACAGGCGATAGACCATGTCTTCCTGGAGGCGTCCGGATCGGAGCCAGGTCTCGATGGGGTAGAGCGCCAGCGTGCCCATGACGATCAGGCTGACGAGGCCGAAACCGACGAAACACTTTGCAGGCCGCCACATGAGCGACATATGAAAAATCGTCTGGAAAAATCGCACACCGTCGCGAAGAACGTGCAGCTTCGACTGGCCAATTCGCTCCTCGTAGGACATGGGCCGTTCGACGATGCGCAGTTGCTCGTCCATCAGGACCCGAGCGCTCATCGCGGGAGTAAAGTGCAGACCGTCAGGGAGCGGATACAAATTCGGTAATGCCGTTCGTCGGATGACGCGCATCCCGCTGGCCGTATCGGTCACAAGTTTGTTGCTGAGCATGGAGAGAATGAGAGCGTAGATGCGATTACCAAGACGGCGAATTTTGGGCATTCGGCTTTGACTGCCCATGCGTGAGCCGATGGCGACGTCGGCCTCATCATCATCCAGAGCGTTGCACAGAGTTGCGAAGAATCGCGGATCGCAGGTTCCATCCGCGTCCAAAAAACCAACAATGTCGCCAGAACCTTCTGCGAATCCCTTCTTGATTGCGGCGCCGTAGCCTTGATTACGCTCAAAAATGATCACGCGGACGTCGGCGAATCCAGACGCAATCTCGGCGGTGCGGTCGGTAGAGCCATCGCTCACCACGATCACTTCCACTTCGTCCACGGGCGAGGTCGCACAAATGTGCGCACGAGCCTCCAGCATCCGCTCAATGGTTGAGCCGATGGCGAGTTCTTCGTTGAGCGCAGGGATGACGACAGTCAGTTTCATGGCAGTGTCCCATAACTTGTCGGCAGCCATTGGCGCGTGGTTGAATTGGGGCTCGGGGCTGCCTCATTGCGATCTGCGCTTCCAGCGACCGATAATCAAGAATGACCTGCCGAGGCGGAATTGTTGTTGGCGGATGGGGTGACGTGCCAACGGTCAGTGCCCCTATCAGGCACGCCGCCAGGAATTGCGTCGTTCCACTTGCGGAGCAGAGTCATGCGGTGCGATGGTCACGACTGCTGGTGAGCGTGGCCGTGGTGGCCGTCGTGCTTACATTCCTTCCCGGCCGCAGTTCCATCGCGCCGCTGATCGAATCCGATTACTGCTATCTGCTGATCGCCGCCGACCGCCTATACAACGGCCTGGGCCTTACGTCGCTTCAGCCGGTTGCCCCACACCAGCCCTGGGAGTGGAAATACGACTGGGGATTTCTGACACAGTGGCCGGCCGGGTATCCGATTCTGATCGCCGGGCTTCGTACTTTGTTTCGTTGCACCTGCGTGGAGGCCTGTCGAATCGTTTCGATTCTGGGCTCGGCGGCGGCTCTGGCAGGCTGGTTCACTTTCATTCGACGCTGTGTGCCATCGGGTGTTACCGGCCCGCTATTGGCATTGGTGGCGGGCACAAGCTGTCTATCGGTGGGATTGTTGGTCAATCCCTCCACCGATTTGATTTTGATCGCGACACTGCCCTTCGTTCTTTTGCTGATCTGCGGCGGACTTCGAAACAATGCATCTCCGCAACATCAACGCCTTCCAATTACTCTCGCTGGGATGCTCGTCGGCGGACTCTTTTGGTTCCGCTACGCAAGCCTGTTCGTTCCGGCGGCGGTGGCAGTCGTGCTGCTGGTCGAGTACGTACGCAAACGGATTGCGTTATCGACTCTGGCCGTGTTCGCCGTTTCCGCCGCGCTTCCGATCGGCGCGCTGATTGCAATCAACTCCTTATTGGGAAGCGCCAACGCAACATCGCAACAATTCAATCTCGGCGCCAATGTTGGATTCGACCTTTCGTTGGCTTCCATCGGCCGTGCCTGGTGGATGTACACCGATCTGGGCTATTACTCCCACAAAACGGTCGTGCACTGGTTCTTTGCGATACTCCCGCTTGCGATGCCCTTGCTATTCCTTTTCCAATCGACAAGAAGGCCGCTGCTTCGATTACTGGAGGTGACGGAAATCCGACTCGCGTTGGGACTCATTGCGGCGCTCCTGGGGATGATCGTCTGCGCGGCTGGTTTTTTCGGATCCAAATTCGACTACATCGGGCTGGAACGATATTACCTGCCAGGTCGTCCGCTGATTTTTCTCATTCTCGCTGCGCCACTCATGCTCGTTCCCCGACGCGTTGTGCGTGCTGCGTTGTGCTGCGCTCTCCTGTGTTTTGGTTCGTGGACTCTGTTTCAAGAGTGGTCGCCCACATATGGCCGCTGGCTTGAAGCACATCGAACCCGGACACCCTGGGGCGCGTGGTCCAGAACTTTTGAGCCGAACTCAGAGAAGCTGTATCAATGGCTCAGCGAGCACAATCAAGAACAGGAACTGCTGGTGATCAGCAACTTTCATGAGTATCTGGCGCTCGAAACCGGGATCGCTACGTTGCCCATTCCTGCGTCGCCGGAATCACTGGCAACAATTCAGGAGAAAGCCGCCCGCCTTCGCGGAGTTCGGAGTCCCCTGCCGATTTTCGTCCTGAACCCGGCAAATCTCTGGCGCGATTATTGGATCGCACCACCGGAGCGGATCGTTCGTGAATTCGGGCTCCGGCCGCTGCCGAATGCTCCTGCGGAGCTGCGGCCGTACCTTTATGTTCCCGCGTTGCCCGGTGCGGGACAGACCGATCAACTCACGTGGATCTCGTGGAATTGAATGTTGCTGGACTCGGTGTCAATGGTGGCGACCGTTTTGGGGCTGGCACGAAACAGGGCACCGGGGTTCACAAAGCATTTTCCCTCGAGAACCTCGATATCGGCCTCGTGAGTGTGGCCGTACAACACGTAATCGACATCCAGTTTCGTACAGGTACGAAATTGGGATTCGTGTCCGTGAAATACCGCGAATTTCTTCCCCCCCAATTCGACCCTTGCCGGCACGCCATCGGGTAATGGAAAGCCCATCGCATTCAAATACGCCGAAAGGCCGTCCGTGGGAGTATCTGTGTTTCCCCAGACAAACGTGACCGGGCGACCGACGAGCTCATTGAACACTTCCTCGCCGCCGACATCACCACAATGAATAATGTGTGCCGCCCCGGCTTGCTCAAAGACCTCCACGGCCTTGCGCGCCGCAAGGTAATTTCCATGCGTGTCCGACATGATTCCGACTATCACACCGATCCCCTCCGAGGAACGAATGAACTCACGACAAGTATCGCCACCTTCACCCAACCCGCTTTCCGCCACGGCGGATCGTCGACCGAAATGGGGGCGGGTTTGAGACAAAGCCTAATCGAAAAAGCGAAAGCGCACGATGGCCCATAGCGCCTTGAAGCCATCCTTCGCGCGAATTTTCTTGCCCTGAGCGTAGTCGCGGCCGGCGTAGTGAATCGCCACCTCATGCATGCGCCATTTACCCTTTGCAACTTTCGCGGTGATTTCCGGCTCAATCGTAAAGGTATCACTCCGCAAGTGCATCGAGCGAACCACTTCCGCCTTGAATACCTTGTAGCACGTTTCCATGTCGGTGAGGTTCAAGTCGGTGAACAAATTGGAAAGAAGCGTAAGGACTCTGTTGCCCATGGCATGGCGAAAGGAATCGACGCGGTGGTCGCTGGTCCCCAGGAAGCGCGAACCGTAGACCACGTCGGCGCGGCCATCAAGAATCGGCTTGAGCAGACGGGGATAGTCCGCCGGGTCGCACTCCAGGTCCGCATCTTGAATAAGCACGATGTCCCCTGTCGCCAGCGCAAATCCGGCCCGCACCGCCGCTCCCTTTCCGCGATTGGCGGGCTGCAAGTGAATGCGAAGATTTTCCGCCGCAAATTGTTTCTGGATGGCCGGGTACAAATCGCGTGATCCGTCCGTGCTGCCATCATCTACGATGATGATTTCGCGGATCAGGCCGGTCTCGACGGCCACAACGCGGGCGACAAGTTCCTCAATGGTTCTTCGTTCGTTGTACGCAGGAATGACGATGGAAAGTTTCTTGAAATGAGTTTGCATGAAAATTCTTATTTCTCGCAAAGGCGCAGCGCCGCGGTGAGGCCAGGGAACTTGCCATCGAGAATTGTCATGATTGGTATTTCGTCATGTTCAACTTGTTGCCTGAGAAAAGAGGTTGAAAATACACTCAATCAGTATCCGCAATTCACCGCGCCCCGGCGAATTCAGGGACGTTGTGGTTAATCGAAAAAGCGGAACCGGAAAATCGCCCACAAAGCCTTGAAGCCGTCTTTGGCCCCGATTTTTTTTCCTTCGGCGTAATCCCGCCCGGCGTAACTGATACCAACTTCGTACACACGCCACCGCCCCTGAGCGATTTTCGCCGTAATCTCCGGCTCGATGGCGAAATCGTCGCTCCGCAGCTTTAGCTTCCGGGCCACATCGACTTTCATCACCTTATAGCAGGTTTCCATGTCCGTAAGGTTCAAGTTCGTCAGCATGTTCGACAATGTGGTCAGGACCTTGTTCCCCACCATGTGCCAAAACAGGTGTACGCGGTGGTAATCCGAGCCGACGAACCGCGACCCATACACGACGTCGGCCTTCCCTTCGAGGATGGGCCGGAGCAACTTGGGATAGTCTCGAGGATCGTATTCCAGGTCTGCGTCCTGAATGAGCAGGACATCGCCCATAGCCAGCGCGAATCCCTCGCGCACAGCCGCACCCTTGCCGCGATTGCCGGGTTGGAGCTTTACAATGATTCGCTCCTCGGGCCACCGGGCGACGATTTTCGGATAGATGTCCCGCGTTCCGTCGGTGCTGCCGTCATCGACCAGGATGATCTCGCGGTCCATGTCCAGCTTGACAGCCACAACACGGGCGACGAGCTCCTCTACGGTGGAGCGTTCGTTGTACACCGGAATGATGATGGATAATCGCATAGTCGTGCTGAAACGGGGGTGTATGCTAACGTGGGATCGCGTGGCGCGGAAGATCAGATGGAATAAGCGGGATTTGATTGACTCCGGCCAGAACGGCGGGTTGAATGGAGTGGGCAGGGGCTTGTAGCTCAGCGGTTAGAGCAGGCGACTCATAATCGCTTGGTCGGGGGTTCGAATCCCTCCAGGCCCAATGAGAATCAGTTGACGTGGACCGCTGCAAAAAGCTATAAATACAGCGGTTAGGCGAGTCACCAGACGGAGTTTCCTGCCAGGTCCTTCCGTCAAGCTTCCCAACCCAACCGCCGGTTTACATTGGTTTTACACTGTGGTTGGGAGGCATTCCGATGGTTCGAGTTTCCTCCAGAATGACTTTACCAACCATTCGACGACGCATTCGACCGCGATCGCAGGCTGGCCGATGGTCGAAGTACAGAGTCACTGGACCAGCGACGAAAGCAAGCTGGAAACCGAAACGTTTTCGACGCTTCGGTGATGGTACAAGTGATGACTGGCGATCCAGGGAACGGCCGTGCAAGAACGACCGTGAAGAAAGCGATACCAACCATGAAGAAAACAAACAGCGGGTCTGAGCAAGGGAGCGGACGGACATCGCTCCCGCCTGCTTTACCGGCTGCAATTCTTGTAATCTTTTTCATTTCCGGGTCCAGCGCCCTGATCGATCAGATCGTGTGGACGCGAGCGCTGTATCGCATTTTTGGAGTGACTTCGCTTGCGGCCAGCACTGTCCTCGCAGCATTCATGGCAGGATTGGCATTGGGCAGTTACCTCTTCGGGCGCTTGATTGACCGGGGTGGATCGTCGCTGAAGATGTACGCGTTGATGGAACTGGCCATCGCCGTCATCACGCCGTTGACGCCATGGACATTCCGCGCACTGCAACCCGTGTACTCAGGCATGGCTGGCACCGTGGGCTTGGATTCGCCCTGGCTGCCGATTCTGCGGGGCCTGCTGTGCTTTATGGTGCTCCTGCCACCGACGATGCTGATGGGCGGCACGCTGCCGGTATTGGCCAAAGCGTATCTCCGCAATCAGCCCGGCCGTATCACCGCGTCACTGTATTCGATCAACACATGGGGCGCAGTCTTCGGCTGCTTCCTTGCAGGATTTGTATTGCTGGGCATCTTTGGCGAAACGCGAAGTTTGTTGCTGGCGTCTTTGGGAAATTTGATTGCGGCGATCTGGGCGTGGTCGGTCGCAAGGCGTCCGGACGCAACTTTATCCACCCATCCGGCGGCGACGCCTTCCGTCCCTGCCGCGCCGATGTCATTGACCATGTACATCGTATTCATTGCCAGCTTCATCAATGGGTTTGCCGCGTTGTCGCTGGAGGTGCTTTGGGGGCGGACGCTCGGCCTGCTGACCGATGCAAGTGTGTATGCGTACACGGGCATCATTGGAATGTTTCTGGTGGGAATCGCACTGGGCAGCAGATTGGCCGGTTCGTTTGCCGATCGTGTTCGATTGCCCATGCTCTGGCTTGGCGTGCTGGTGTGGTCGATGGGAATTGTTCTTGTCGTGGCCCTGCACGTATTCATTGCCGCAGTGCCGCACGAGTATCTTGGAGGCGAATCAGGAGGCAGTTCATTTCCTAACATTTGGTTGCCGTTTCGCGTCATGCTGATGGCCGCTGCGGCCGTCGCACCGCTGACGGTACTTTCCGGGGCCTGTTTTCCGTTCCTCGTGCGCCTGGCCGTGACCAGCGACGGCCGGGAAGGACGCCAACTTGGTTCGGTGTATTCGATCAATACCATCGGCGGGATCATTGGCGCTGTCGTTGCGGGATACGCACTGCTTCCCCTGCTGGCCGACCAGGGCGCATTCTGCGTGATTGCACTGGTGTACGTGGCAAGCGGCGCGTTATGTCTTGCCGCGGCCAGGCGATATGCGACCGCTGCTGTCATCGGAATTGTTCTGGCTGCGATGGCCGTCGTCCTCCTGCCGTTTGGCGGGAGCTTTTCCCTGAGGCTGGTGTCGGCCTATGGAAAGGTTTACCGGCATTTCGAATCTGCGTCGGGTACTGTCACAGCCTTCACGCGGGAGTCGATTCCACCGCCCACCCCCAACAAGTGCCTGCTCGTGAACGGCACCGCGATGACCACGGTCTGCACCGACACCAAAGTCATGGCTCACCTTCCGCTCCTGCTGCACCCGCATCCGCAGAGCGCGCTGGTGGTCTGCTTTGGCATGGGCACGACATTCCGTTCCGCCGCTGCGCATGACTTGCCCGTCACTGTGGTGGAATTGCAGCCGAGCATTCCAGAACTGTTCGAATTCTTTCATCCCGATGCTCCGGCGATCCTGTCGAACCCGAAGAATCAGATCAAAATTGGCGACGGACGGAATTTCCTTTTGCTGTCGAATGCGCGCTACTCGGTAATCACGATTGATCCGGCCCCGCCCATGTACAGCGCGGGCATGGTCAACCTGTATACGCAGGAGTTCTTCACACTCTGCCGCGACCACCTGGATGACAACGGGATCATGAGTCTGTGGATTCCCGGCAACTCGTGCATGGAATCGGACTTTCGGTTGATCCTGAAGACGTTTAGCACCGTCTTCTCAGACTACACGCTTTGGATCGGCCCCGACGAATTCGGCTGGTACCTGGTCGGGTCGCGGAAACCCATCATGGTGCGGCCGGATCGGCTCAGCTCCATTGCCAGTAATGAGCAAATCCGGCGTGATCTGACGGAGTATCGCCTTCCGGGTCAGTTGATCACGCCCCAGATATTGCTCAATGAGTACATGCGATTTCTGTGCGGCAAGTCTGGCATCAGCCGGTACGTGGCGGAGGAACGTCGCATCCTGACCGATGACCGGCCTTACACCGAATTTCCGATGTTGGAATGGATTCGGTACGGCAAATCACTCAAGGACCAGTGGTTCAATCTTCAGAAATCGATCGATCGGATCGCAGAGCCGCCACCAAGCATGTCGCGTGAATGAAATGAGCGACAAATTCATCTCATCTGCGTTGCGACAGAGTATGGGCCATCATCCCCGCCCGGCGGAAGGAGCATTTTTCATTTCGTGCTTCCAACCAATGACTGATGAAGCGTACTCTTGAGCAGTACTCCCCGATCATTCCCAGGAATAGTGAACCAGTACGCCGGCTCCAAAATTCGGAGTGTTTTCCCGGCCATCCAGACCAAACATGATTCCAGGGCCGATGGTAAGGCAGTCGTTGACGCGCCACTCGGCCGCCAATTCACCGATGTTTTGGTCACGTTGACCTTCGATATCACTGTTCTGGTAGATGTAGTCGGTCACCAGCGCGAACGAATCGCTCAGCCGCCACTTATATCCCAAACGGGCGCCCCACTGAAAATGCTCAAGACTCTCGTCTTCGTCGCCATACAGTTGATGATCCCACCATGACGCGCTTTCCAGATTGTTATGCCCATTGGCTGATTTCGCGAACGCGTTAAAGACGGCTGTTCCCGGCCCGCACTCTTTGGCGATGACACCCTGCACCGTCCAGTCCACGCCGGAGGAATGGTAACCGCTCGGAACCCGCAGTTCATTCTCAATTGTGAATGTTGCCGGAGCGCCATCCCGTTCCTCTTCGAGCAAACGCAGCTTCCAAGCCAGCGAAATATCGCCGTTTCCGTCGACAGCGCCGTTCGTCAGCTCAAACGGCACGTCGATTCCGAACTTGGAATTTTCGAGCAGCCAGTTCCCACCCTTGGGGCTGTATTCCAATTCCCAGAGCATGTTCCAAACATCAGGCTCACCCCCGCCTGTCTCCCAGCCGTTGAACACGTTTAGCTGCAATTCGCCTCGCTGGCCGGGTTGACCATCTTCAAGAGAAATGTACGTGTTGAATGATTGTATGTCTTCCATCTTGTCCTCGGCCCCCAATGAACTCTGGGTTACCGTCGTTGTCTTGGTTTCCGTCGTAACGGCTGTTGTTTGCGAGCCGGGAGATGCATTCTTCGCGTTGCTTCGATTGGATTGAGCTTGAACGCCCGAACTCGCCAGAAGCAACACGCACGCCGCAAGCGAGCAATTTCGGCTTAAGAACAATCCTGTCAAAACAAATTTCCGAGTCATCAGGGATCCTTCCACGTTTTCGTGTAGTGGCAGTCGCCTATCAATTTGAGTCAGACACCGCGCCGCGTCCAACCGGGCTGCACCAACACACGTCCTTTGGATTATCGTCCACGCGGATAAAACGGGAAGGCCATCAGCGATTTCTATTCCAATGACAAATGCGTAATCTTGCCCATATTACCATCGGGCACGGCGACATTGATGGTCACAATCACGAGGCCTCGTCATCCAATATTTGAAGCGGGAGAAATGGCTTTCCTTCGAGATATTCAAGTGACGCGCCGCCGCCGGTGGAAATATGCGTCATGCGATCCGCCAGGCCAGCGCGGTCGATGGCAGCGGCACTGTCGCCCCCACCAACAATTGAAATTGCGCCGCGATCTGTCGCATCGGCGATCGCACGGGCAATGGCTAGGGTACCTGCGTCAAATGGTGGAGTTTCAAAGACGCCCATCGGGCCGTTCCACAAGACGGTTTTCGCGCTGGCGAGGAGTCCGGAATAGGCCCTGATGGTTTGCGGCCCGATGTCCAACCCCATCCATTCACTTCCGATGTCGCCTGCGCAGATTTGTGTCTTGACGCCCGAACCAATCTTTTCCGCAACGATGGAGTCCTGGGGTAGACGAAGCCTGTTGCCCGCCTCCTTGCGCAGAGCAACGGCGGTTGTGAAAAGATCGGGTTCGACAAGGCTTCTGCCAACCTTGATTCCGTCGGCAGCGAGGAACGTGTACGCCATCGCCCCGCCAATCAGGATTGTGTCGCACTTGGAGAGCAACGAGCGAATGACGCCGAGTTTGTCGGAGACCTTTGCGCCACCCAGTACGCATACAAACGGTCGCTTGGGATTCGTGAGCGCATCGCCAAGGAACTTCAGCTCGCGCTGCACCAGATACCCGGCCACTCGCGGTTTGCCTTCCATCAGGCGAGGCACGGTCAGCATGCTGGCGTTATCACGGTGGCACGTACCAAACGCATCGTTCACGTACGCGTCGCCCAGCTCTGCCATCTGCCGTGCGAAGTTTTCCTTCTTCTCCCTCAACTTCGGGTCGGCAGCGGCCTTCTTGTCTTTGATGGTTTCTTCTGGATGAAATCGGAGATTTTCGAGCAGACAGGCTTCGCCATCCTTAAGTTTTCCAACGGCAGAGCTGACTTGCGGCCCGACACAATCAGTCAATTGAGCGACGCTGATTCTGAGCAGCTCAGAAAGTTGTTTCGCCACCGGAGCAAGCGTATACTTGTGTTTCTGCTCCGGCTCTTCGTCGGGCCGCCCAAGGTGACTCATCAGCACCAGCCGCCCGCCGTCGCCCAGCAATTTCTTGACCGTAGGCACCGCTGCACGAATCCGCCGGTCGTCGGTAATTGCCCCGGCATCATCGAGCGGCACATTGAGATCCAGTCGAACCAGAACCCGCTTGCCGCGAGCATTGAGTTGATCAACGGTCTTTTTCAAGGTGGGTCACTTCGATTTCTTTGACGATTTTCCGTTACCTTTGGCCGCATGGCCGTTAATCGGTTCGATCCGAGTGATATGGACCGGATCGACGTGGGCTTCCTGATCCGGAAGCTCATTAGGGCTATGTGAAATTCCAATGATGATCTTGCTTCGGCCGACCATCATGAAATCATGATGGTAAATATCGTAATGCGAGCCATCCGAAACGAATACGCGAATCGGTAGAAACGGGTGAACATGAAGATGGTACCGAATGTCGTCAATCCTCATTATTTCCCCTTACAGCTTCGCAACACGCGCAATGAGGTCAGCCGTTCGGCTGGCGTAGCCCCATTCATTGTCGTACCAGGCCACGACCTTGACCATCGTTCCCCCGCTTCCGGGCATGGTCATTGTGCTTTGGGCATCGATGATGGCACTGTGCGGATTGCCCACGATATCCGAGCTGACCAGCGGGTCCTCGCTGTATTCGATGATGCCGCGAAACTTTCCTTCAGCGGCGTTTTTCAATGCGGCATTAATCTCCGCCACCGTCGTTGACTTCTTCAGAGTCGCCACCAAATCAACGATCGACCCATCGGGAACCGGAACGCGAAGTGCGAAACCGTTCAACTTTCCGTTGAGTTCCGGAATGACCTTGCCGACTGCCTTGGCCGCGCCCGTTGTTGTAGGAATGATGTTTACCGCGGCCGCCCGCGCCCGGCGCGGGTCCTTATGCACCAGGTCGGCCAGATTCTGATCGTTGGTATAGGCGTGAACCGTGGTCATCAGGCCTTCCACGATCCCAAACGAATCGTTGAGTACCTTGGCGACCGGCGCAAGGCAGTTGGTCGTGCAGCTTGCGTTCGAAAGGGTCTTCTGCGACGCGTTCAGCTTGTCATCGTTGACGCCGAGCACGACAGTCAAATCCGGCTCGTCGCTCGCGGGGGCACTGAGCACAACTTTCTTGGCACCAGCTTTCAGGTGATCTCCGTAACCGCCCTTTTCGCTTTCGCGCTTGGTGAACACCCCCGTTGATTCCAAGGCTACCTGCACACCCATCTTGCCCCAGGGAAGATTGGCTGGTGACCGCTCGCTGAGCACCGCGATCTCTTTGCCGTTCACGATCAGCGATTTATCACCCGACTCAACCTTGCCTTGAAACCGCCCATGCACCGAATCGTATTTGAGGAGCTGCCTCAAGATCGCCGGCTCACTGAGGTCATTGATGGCCGCAATCTCGAATTCCGCGGGCCTGGCCGCCATCGCCCGAAACACCAGCCGCCCGATTCGCCCGAAACCGTTAATCCCAACTCGAACTGCCATGATTTTCGCTCCGTGTGACGGTCCGACATGGACCTGTTTCGACGCTGAAACTATGCCCTCGGCTTTGCGCGGTCAAGTTGCAATTTCTCGTCATTCAAAGCAAATCGATCGGCAATCCTATTCTTCCTGTTCTTTTGTCGTTGCAACCAAAGCGAGTATGATAATGAGGTGGTTATCCAGAATCCTTTTCATGGGTACGTTATGGCCGTAGATCGCGTCGAACGGTTGTTACGGTCATTCACCAAGGCGCTGGACGACGCAGGGCTGGACTACGCCGTCGTTGGGGGAAATGCTGTGGCCGCATGGGTGGCGACCGTGGACGAGAGCGCCGTGCGCGCCACCAAGGACGTGGATGTGCTTGTGCGTCGCAGTGATTTGGCCCGTCTTGCGGACGCTGCGCGCTCTACCAACCTGATGCCCGTCGAAGTCCTCGGCGTGCACATGATGGTGGATCGCGACAATCCTAATCCCAAGACGGGAATCCATTTCATCATTGCCGGAGAACCGATTCGACCGGAGTATAAGTACCCTGCCCCGGACGTTAACCAATCTCATGTTTCCGCATCGGGCTTCCGCCTGATCAATCTCCCGGAACTCGTTGCGATGAAACTGCAGTCCTATCGCAACATTGACCGCGCTCATCTGGAAGACATGCTTGCTGTCAACCTCATCGATGACAGGGTTCGCGAATCGCTGCCCGGCGACCTGCTCATTCGATTACGAAAACTGGGGCCCTCGCAAAACCACTGAATCTATTTGTCTATGGCGATGTTCGCCGGATGGATTTCGGCTGGGATGAATGTCCGATCGAGGAGTTCGGACACGTTGACGGGACGCTCCAGGATTCCCGCCGCAAGGGCCATGTCGGCGATTTTTTGGAATTCCTCGTCGGTGGGGGTAAGCATACGATAGCTCACACGGTCGGGCGGGGTAGTGAGAACGTAGCGAACGACGGCTTCGTCCTGGCGGAAATAAGGCGCAGCGACTTTCGCGGCCTCCAGCCGATGCGTCTCGGCCCATTCGCCGCTCTCGGCAATCCCACGAACGAGGCCCTTCACAATTTCCGGCTTTTCCGCAATCAGTTTTTCGCTCACGCACAGCACGCACGAAATGAAATGCGGCCAGATGTCCTTGGCGTGGTAGAGGACACGGCCGGTGCCGTCGAGCTCGGCGCGGGCGGCGTGCGGCTCACCGATGAAGTAAGCGTCAATCGCCCCCACTGCAAGCGCCCCCGGCATGTCGGGCGGTGGCAATTCCATGAAATTGAAATCGCTACGGGTCAGGCCCTGGTCCTGCATCAATTTCGTCAGGACGAGGTATTGGTTGCTGTACTTGCTGGGGATACCAAAGTTCTTGCCTTTGAGGTCCCGCAGGCTGGTGGCCGGGTCGTCCTTGCGGACCATGATCGTTGAGCCGTCGCGGTGGCCCAAGTAGGCGATTTTGACAGGGACTCCCTGCTCGCGCAGCTTCATCGCAAGGGGAGCAATGAAGAAGCACGCCTGAAGCCGACCGGCCTTGAAGGCCTCGGCCATCGAGGGGAAGTCCGTGTAACGCTGCGACTCGAACCGAGTCGACGTGCTGGTCCGCGACGCGAAGTCGGTGACCGGGCACGTCAGGTGTCACGTTACGGGCAGAAATCCCACCGTCAGTGTTTCTCGCTCGCCAGCCACGCCGCCCGCCTGCCAGGGCTTGAACCGCAACACGGCGATCAAACCCAATGCGGCAACGGCGATGGCGATGCGCTTCGTCAATGGAGACATGCGTATACTTTATTCACAACGGCCCGCGGCTGCCATCCCCATTTCATCAAGGATCGCCCGCACCGTTTCGACGACAAGCGGATCGGTGGGAGTACGTGGGCGCGGACTCTTGACGCTGTGCTCGAATCGGACCCGGCCGGGGCGCTCGGTAAGTACGATGATGCGGTCAGCGAGTTGTGCGGCCTCTTCGATGTCATGAGTTACGAAGATCACGGTGCGCGGGTATTCGACGAGCAGGCGAGCAAGTTCGCCGCGCATCTTGAGGCGCGTAAGGTAGTCGAGGGAGGAAAATGGCTCGTCCATGAGCAGAATATCCACCTTGCCTGCGATGGCTCGGGCCAGCTCCACCAATTGCCGCATACCCCCCGAAAGCTGGTGCGGATAACGGTCGGCGAAGCCGTTGAGGTTGATGAGGTCCAGTAGTTTTCGCGTCCGTCGCCCGCGCTCCTCAGCCTCGATTTCCCGGAGTCCGAGGCTGATGTTCTCGGCACAGGTCAGCCATGGAAACAGTCCGTCGCGTTGAAAAATCGTCCGCACTTCACCGCTGCGAACGACGGACCCGCTTGTTGGCCGATCGAATCCTGAGAACAGACTCAGCAGCGTGGTCTTCCCGCATCCCGACGGACCGACAATCGCGACAAACTCGTGATGGCCAACTTGCAGGTCGATGCCGCGCAGCGCCTCCACCGACCCGTACGATCGTGTGAGCCCGATGGCTTGCAGCGGCTTATCGCTCATAGCCCCACCGCACGCTGGGAACCCGGGTCAGTCCCGCGATCAAGCGATCGAGCACCACGCCGATAGTCCCAATCACGATCATGCCCACCACGGTCAGGTCGGTGCGAAGCCCATTGCGCGAATCATTGACCGCGAAGCCAAGCCCGCCGCTGCCGGCCACCATTTCCGCCGCGACTACCACTAACCAAGCGATGCCCGCGGTCACGCGCAGCGCGGTGATGAGCTGCGGCAGAATCGCGGGAAAGGTGACCCGGCGGATCAACTCCCATCCACTAATGTTGTACTCATGGGCCACGCGAAAATACACCGAAGGGATGTTGTCCACCGCCACCATTGTCGCCAGGACGAGCGGAAAAAATGAAGCCAGAAAGATCAGAAATATTGCCGGCTTGTCACCGATACCAAGCCAGAGGATGGCAAATGGAATCCAAGCGAGGGGCGAAATACTCCGACAGAAATTAATCATCGGGGAAAAGGCTTTTCGGGGGAGCGGGTGATGGGCCAGAAGTAACCCTGCCGGCACGCCGAGCAAGACCGCGAGCCCAAAACCAATCCCCACACGAAAAAGCGAAATGACAATATTGTCGAAGAGTTCTCCATCGCGAACCGGTGTGCCGAAGGCCTCCTCGTGGAATCCGTTCAGCACCTGCACGGGCGACGGAAACGCTGACGGTGGAAAAACCCCTGTCGCCGAAAGCACGCCCCATGCAATGACCGCTGTACCGACCACGAAGGCCGGCAAGAACCATGTTTTGCTCTTCGAATTCTGTTGGAACATGACGACGCGATTATAACAGCGAAACATTGGATTTCGCTACGAGGGAATGTCGGTGTTGTCGGATAATGAGGCCCAATCGCATCGCAAATTTGAAATCTCAGATTTGAGATATCCGATCGGCGATGACATTCTGTCCGGCGTTATTCCGACTATTTCGAATGTTTCAAGATGTTCAGGGCCTCTCGAACAACATCCGCAGCTTGCGGAATCACACAGTCGGCCGCGGGGCCAAGCGGAATGTAAGTGTCGTACGCGTTCAACCGCGCCGCGCGGACCTTCCCGCCGAGGCGTTCGTAAAGAATCGCCAGAATGGCCTCGCCGAGGCCCCCCGTCCGGCGGCTTTCGTCCACGACCAGCACGACGCCGGTCGCCAGAGCCTGCTCGGCGATGAATTCCTCATTGAGCGGATTCAGCCAGCGGAGGTCGACCACCCGGGCCTTGATGTTGTGCTTCTCTCGCAGAATCTTCTGAGCCCGCAGCGACATGTGCAGGCCGTTGGCGAACGTGATGATCGTCAGTTCTTCTTTGCTTCCTGCCTTGCGGCCTTGCGGCCTTGCTGCCTGCCCCTCATCCCGTGCGCCATCGGCGGGGTAGATCGCTCCTTGTCCAAGGGGAATGAATTCGCCCGGTGCGGGGTAAGAAAACGACCATAAGCCGTCCTTGGCTTCGTGCAAATCCTTGGTCATATAGAGCGCGATCGGCTCGATGAAAGCCACCACCCGGCCATCGACATGCGCCATGGCCATGCAAGTTCGCATCATCTTCACCGCATCATCGCCGCGAGAAGGCGTCGCGATGATCAGCCCTGGCACGTCGCGAAGTGCGGCGATGCTGTTATCATTGTGGAAGTGCCCGCCAAATCCCTTCTGATAGCCCCAGCCAGCAATACGAACGACCATCGGGTTGCGGTATTGATTGTTGGAGAAATACTGAAGCGAGCAGGCCTCGCCGCGAATCTGATCCTCGGCATTGTGGTAGTAGGCGAGGTACTGAATTTCCGGAATCGGCAGCAGGCCCACATGTCCCGCCCCGATCGCCAGCCCGAGAATGGTTGTCTCGTCCAGAAGGGTGTTAAATACCCGTCCAAGTCCGAACTTCGCAAACAAGTCGTTGGTGACGTGGTAGACGCCACCCTTCTTGGCCACGTCCTCGCCAAACAGAATCGCGTTTGGATACTTCAGGAGCAGGTCGTGCAGCCCCATGTTGATATTAACCGCCATGTGCCGGGGCAAACCCCTCTCCGGGAGTTTGTCCTCGCCGCCAAAAAGCCTTACTCGTGCTGTCGACTCAGGAGCCCGTGCCGCTTCCCTGGCGACGGCGTCGGAATGATACGGCGCGAGCGGAGCCATGACTTCCTGTGGCGAGGTCAACTTCGGCGTCTTCACTGCTGCGGCGGCCGCTTCGCGCACCTTGGTGCGCATCCGCTCGTAAAGTCCCAGAACTTCGTCGGGAGTCATCAAGCCCAGTTCAACGACGGTGCGAGCGGTCGTAAGGAGCGGGTCGCGCGCTTCAGCGGCCTCAATCACGTCAAAACTGTGGTACTCGGTTTCCGGGTCGCTGCCCGCGTGGCCCAGCAGACGCACGACTTCAAGGTGCAGGAAGACCGGAGCCCGGTGTTGACGACAACACTCGACCGCCTGCTGCGTGACGCGGTAGGCCTCGACCAGATCGAGCCCATTCCCCTTGAAATAATGGATGCCCGGACGATTCTTGAAGGATGTTTCTATCCACCCCTTGGGTGTAGGTACGCTGATTCCGATGCCGTTATCCTCACACGCGAACAGTACCGGCACGGGAATATGCTGGTGCGTCGCCCAACTGGCGGCGTTGAAGGCTGTCTGGGCCACGGCGTGGTTGACCGTCGCATCGCCGAAAATTGCAACCACGATGGAATCTTCGGGCAGTGGACTTTCGACTCCCAGCCGACGGGCGCGTTGCAGCGACAGGGCTGTGCCGACTACTTTGGGAAGCTGGCTTGCGATGGTGCTGGTTTGGGGCGGAACCCAGAGTTTTACGCTGCCCCACACGCGGTGCCTGCCTCCCGCGATCGGGTCCTTGTTGCTGGCAGCAAAGCTCAGCATCACGTCTCGTGTGAAATCCTCTCCCTCCACCTGGCGGGCCCGCTCAGCCATGAACGCCCCGCTTCGGTAGTGGACAAATGCCATGTCGGTGTGGCGGGTGAGCCGACCCAGCGCGGCGTTCCCCTCGTGGCCTGTCGAGCCGATGGTGTAGAATCCCTCGTTTCGCGCACGCATGGCCCGCGATTCAAAGTCCTGGTGTCGGGTGACGATCTGGGATTCGAACATTTCGATGAGATCGCGGCCTGTAAGGCTGCTTTCGGCGTCGATCACGCGGTCGAATGCACCATTTCCACCGACACCGCCCCCTGGTGGCCGCGGTACCGCTTGCAGTTCTCTCACGAACGCGATGAAGTTTTCATCGACAACCTGGGCGCGATTGAGATTGAATTTCGCCTTGGGCTTCGCAGCCCGATCTGCGACGGGAGTCGCCGCTGCACCATTTTGCACCATGCTCACCTCCGAAATAGCTCATCGAATTATAGGGAATGTGGCGGCTTATGGCATCCGGCTGGAGAGAACCCATCGCACCGCTATAATCGCCCTTCGCATGAACCCCAACGAGCAGGTATTGGTAGTCGAACGCAACGTGCTGGAGCGAGCCGGAATATTTCACGGCCTGACCTTTGACGTTGACCGCTATGTGTCTTCGCTTTTTGAGCCGGGCGTTCCTCGCTTCATGCCGCGTTCCAAGGCCGAGACCGATCCATCATTCAAACAGTTGATTCCCTACGTCATCATTCACTCCGGAAACAAATTTCTCAGCTACGTCCGGGGGAAGGCCGGCGGCGAAAAGAGGCTTGTCGGCAATCGTTCCATCGGCATTGGCGGACACATCAACCCGATCGATGAGATGCCGCTCTTCGGCGATCTGCGGGAGGCGTATCACTCGGCGGTGGACCGCGAAGTGGCCGAGGAAGTGGAAATCGCTCCGCCGCGCATGAAGCGGATGGTCGCTCTCCTCAACGACGACACCACTGAAGTGGGTCAGGTTCATCTTGGAATCGTCCATTGCTGGACGCTCGCCGCGCCCGAAGTCAACAAACGCGAACAAATGATTACCCAGCTTGGCTTCCTTTCAGCTTTTGAACTGCGCAATCTCCGTCACGAGCTCGAGTCCTGGTCGCAGTTCTGCGTCGATCATTTAAGCCAAATCATCGAATCGCGGGGAACGGCTCTATGAGCGTCGGTCTCGCAACAAAATTCAAACTCGCGGCGCCTGGCGTCCGCATAGCCCCTTCGCTTCTATCCGCCGATTTTTCGAAGCTGACGGATGACGTGGCCAGGATTGAGTCGGCCGGGTGCGAGGTGTTGCACCTTGACGTGATGGATGGCCATTTCGTGCCCAACATCAGCTTCGGAGTACCGGTCATCAAGTCATTGCGACCCAGATCCAAGCTCTTTTTCGATGCTCATTTGATGATTTCCGAGCCGGGTCGCTACGCGGAAGCGTTCATCAAATCCGGCTGCGACCATCTGACTTTTCACATCGAAGTCGCCGAAAATCCCCTGGATTTGATCGACGAAATCCACCGTCTGGGAGCGTCGGCCGGCGTGTGTCTGAACCCCACAACCCCGGCCTCCTCCATCGAAAAAATACTCCCAAGGGTGGACCTGGTGCTGGTAATGAGCGTCTGGCCGGGTTTCGGAGGTCAAAAGTTCATTTCCGATGTGCTGTCCAAGGTTGCTGAAATTCGCTCCAGGCTTGGCCCCAACCAACGGTTGCAAATCGACGGGGGAATCGACGAAAATACCATTGGAGCCGCAGCCAAGGCCGGTGCCGATACTTTCGTAGCCGGGACCGCGGTTTTTGGGAAACCAGACCCACCGCAGGCGATGAGGAACCTCCAGCAATTGGCAGAAAATGCAAGAGACTGAATTGTGAATGCGGAAAGGGCAGTTGAATCCAACATTCCGCATTCCGAATTCCGCATTTGGATAGCCCTATGAGCGACGAACGCCCCGGCATACCTCCTGGTCTCTGGTCCAAGTGCGACGCTTGCGGCCACACGGTCTACGAAAAGGAAGTTGCCGAAAACCTGCACGTATGCCCCGAATGCGGACACCATCGCCGCATCGATGCCCGCACGCGCGTGCTGCAAATCGTTGATACCGATACGTTTGAGGAGTTCGCTCAGGACCTCCGCTCGACGGACCCGCTCCAGTTTCGTGACCGGATTCCCTACTCCGAGCGGCTCCAGCGCGAACAGGAAAAAACCGGCGAGTCTGACGCCATTGTCGTCGGCAAGGCCTTCATTCGCGGCCGGCCCGTGATCCTTGGGGCGATGAACCCCGCCTTCATCATGGCCTCCATGGGTGCGGTCGTCGGCGAAAAGGTGACCCGCGCGATCGAACGCGCATTGGAAGAAAATCTGCCACTGGTCATTATTACTGCATCGGGCGGCGCGCGCATGCAGGAGGGAATGATCTCGCTCGTCCAAATGGCTAAGACCGCCGCGGCGCTGGCGCTGCTCGACGAAGCCGGCGGTCTATATATTGTGGTGGCCACAGACCCAACCACTGCCGGTGTGGCCGCAAGTTTTGCCAGCCTTGGCGACGTGATCCTTGCCGAACCCAAGGCGATGATCGGGTTCGCCGGACCTCGCGTTATTGCCAATACGATCAACGCCGAACTCCCCGAAGGTTTTCAAACCGCCGAATTCATGCTCGAGCATGGGTTTGTCGATCGTATCGTCCCACGCAACGACCTCCGCCGCGAAATCGCCCGCATCATCGACTACTGCGGAAAATAAGTCAGTACCGCGACCGTAAGGGAGCGGTGTTGGCATGTGTGGCATGACCAAGCCAGAGCTCCAACGTGGAGGATGAAGCGCCGCCATGTTGCAAGCGAAATCGATTCTCCAGAATTGTCGAAGTAGAAACTCAATTCGCGCCGATGAATAGCCCGTACTTTCTGTTGGAATTTACTTTAGAAAGAGCCAGGGAATGCATCAGCCTCAGCGGACTTCACAGACGAAGCCCGCGATTTCGTGTTTGCGTCTGTCGATTGGGGCCTTCCTCCGCGTATGAAATCTCAACCCCGCATGCACAAGACCCTTGCCTCGCTGGCCATCGCCATGACCGCGACGGCCGTCGGTCTTCACTTGATGGATCCATCGGCGAGTGCCGGCCGGGGCCCACTTACTGTGCAGGAAGTTCAATCGCTGACCCGCGATCTGGTGGGAGGATCGGTGCAGATCAAACCCGGGCAATGGCGCGACGTGGAAATTACCACCGATGACCAGGTCGTCTCAACCGGTCTGACGTTGGCCGCCAGCCGCGATCATCGCGACTGTCATTTCTTTGTAGACGCTGCGGGCCGGCCTTCCCGTGAATCTCAGTGGGCCAACCAGCTGCAAACGCCGGGCAATCCGCACACCATCCGAATCCACCTTGAGCTTGGCAACCCGGACGGCCCCTCCCCTGCTCAATGGTTTACCGCTCGATCCATCATCCTGGCCCTCGACTCTGCCCTTTCTGCCAAGGGCGCATTACCGGTACTCTCCAAGTCGTTCGACTTCAATACCGTTCTTTACAGTTCCAATCTCTGATCTGCACGGGGTGCGGCGAGCATTCCTCGGAGGTAGACGGCAAAGCCCGTTACTGCGGCGATTCCCAAATACAGTGGGACCAGATACCTGACCCGGACCACGATCGCCGAGCATCCGGCCAGGGCAAAGATAAGCGCGATGAGATAACTAAGGCGTACGACCTTTCGGACGGGCCAGCCCTGATCCACGAGCTGATCGTAGAAATGACTGCGGTCTCCCTGCATCAACGGTCGCCCGTGCCGCCATCGTCGGACGAGCGTAAGCACCATGTCGCCCAGCGGCAGCCCGAACACCATGACCGAACCCATCAACCACCGCACTCCGCTGGATTCCGCGAAGAACAATAGCATGATGGCGGCCGTGATCCCGAGCAGCATCGACCCCGCATCCCCCATGAAAATCGTCGCGGGATTCCGATTGAACGGCAAGAACCCCAGCGCAGCCCCCATCATGGCCAGCGAGAGCACCACACGCTGCGCATCCATCGGATGCCAATGGCTGTACAAATGCATGTGAACGGCGAGCACGAGAAACCCCGCCGCCATGATCCCCAGCACGCCGGAGCACAGGCCGTCCATTCCATCGATCAGATTCGTCGCATTGCACGCCCCGACCACTACAAACCACACGATCGGCAGCGAGCATGCCAAAACCAGCCAATGCGGCATCGCAGGCTGAGGCCCGATGGCCTTGAATACGACCCTGAACGCCTCATTGCCGACGCCAGTGGCAAAAAGTGCGAACGTGGCCAGCGTAAGACCGGCGAGCTTCTTCTTCGGGGTCATGGCCCGAAGATCATCGAACAAGCCCAGCAACGTCACAACGAGTCCGCCCAGAAGAACTCCGATCATGTTCCTGATCTTGAACCCCGGCCCGGTCCGCTCAGCCAGCGGCGCAGGGCTGTCTCCGATGGGAACGCCTTCGGGCATTGCAACTTTGACGGCGCTGCCGGCCTGGCTGGGTGCCGGTGAAGCTAGCGCGCCAACGCCGGGCTTCTCGGAACTGCCGAACAATGCCAGCGCCAGCAGGATGCCTCCTGCCCAGCCCGCGAAAATCGCCATGCCTCCCAGATACGGAACGGGCCGCTTGTGCGGCTTGAGCAGATTGTCCGGCCGATCGACGATATTGAATCGCAGAGCAATCGTGCGACAAATCGGGGTCGCCAGCAGCGAAACCAGAAACGAGCAGAGCAGGACAGGCCAATAAGATTGGACGATTTGAGTTACTGTGACGAATTTCTGCGGCACGCTATCCTCCAATGTCGAATCGAAATGTTCGTCAACAGATCAAGCCGGAGGATAGAATGTTCAAAAGTTGCATGGTGATCCGTGATTGTGCAATGACCACAATGCGGTCGATAAACACTCATCGGAAACCACAATCGATCCCATAAATGAGTCGATTCTGAAACCTGTAATGCGTGGATTATAAGTCTCTCCAGCGGGTGCAGCAAGAAAACATTCGATCGATGGACCCAGCCAGGCAAAATACTGTCTCACCCGATGAGGCTGCCCTCACGCTCCCGGCGTTGAACCGCACTACGAGTGCCGAATACTGCCGCGCGGTTCTGCGCGCAAGACACAACGAGTTCTGGTGGTATTTCAACGGTCTGGCGCCGTTCCGAGGCTACAGCAAGCCCTTCTCCGACAGCTCCGGCCGGTGGTGGTACCGGGTAAAGCCGGCGTTTGCCTGGCCGGTGGATTTTTTTCATCCTCTGCCGGAAGCGCCGAAAAATCGCAGTTTTCGACGCCTCCTTGGGTGGCAATACCCCGTGGAAGAGGCCCACGCCGATTCCCTTGTGCGGCTTAACGTAATTGAAGACGTGTCAGGATACAGTCTGGAAGGCATCTCCGGCAAGAAACGACGTTGGACGATTCGCAAGGCCCTTCGCGAGCTGGCCTATACCGCGGCCGATCCGGCCGATGCGGCCGTGGCGAACGATGCGTGCGAAGTCTGGAACAGTCACGTGGAACGCACCGGCTGGAACAAGCGGATGTCACCCGAAGAATTCCGGGCGAGTTGGAGCGAGCTTGCCACTTGCCCCGGAACGACGTTGATTACTGCGCGAGAGCGGGAGGAGCCTCACTCCATGTGCGCGTGGCTGATCGGTCGAGTGATCGACGACATCGCGTTCATCGATACGCTGGCCTCGCACACGGACCGCGTGGCCGGCGGGCCCAATGACGGCCTCGTCTTCCTCTATGTGAAATCCGCAGCGGCCATGGGCGTCCGCCACGCCCACTACGGTCTCCACAGCAAGATCGAAAGCCTGGAATCATTCAAACAGTCGCTTGGATTTGAGGCGAAGGCGTTCCCCGCACGACTTCGCCTGCGATTTCCGGTTCGAATCGGTTTGCAGCTTTTCCGCCCGCGCCTGTATGCCCGCCTTCAAGGAAAAAACGCGGAGGTTATTCTCGATCACGCACCAATCACAAGCTCGGAGACTGGTGATCGTCAATAATCAACTGGCCGGTAGCGATCAACAGTTCAGCGCCAGCGCCCGATAGACATCCACCTGTCGCTGCCAGACATCCTTCTGGTTGAAGTTCCTGCACACCCATTCGCGACCCGCCTGGCCCATCGAATCCCGCAACGATGAGTCGCCGGCAAGCCGCGCCATCGCGCTCTTCAACGCCGAAACATCTTTGACGGGCACTCGCAACCCGGTCGATCCGTCGATCACGGCGTCCCGCGCCCCGGTTGCATTCGTTGTCACCGACGGAATCCCCATCGCCGCCGCTTCCAGCAGTACCGTGGGAAATCCCTCCCGATAGGTAGGCAGCACAAAGACATCCATCGCCGCCATGAAAGGAACCACGTCGGACTGCCACCCCACGTGGCGAACGCCGGGGTGGCTCGAAATCAGTAGAATCGTCGACTCCGATGGTTTGTCGCGCTCTTCATATACGCCGACAATCAGCAGCACGGCCTGTGGAAATTCCTTTTGTACGCCGTCAAACGCGTGGATCAGTTCCTCAACCCCTTTGTCGCGGACCATTCGCCCAACAAACCCAAACACCACCGCATCCTGCGCGATTTTGTACGATGCCCGCGTGGCCGATCGCCCCGACTTTTTCTCCGGAGCGAATCGAACCATGTCGATCCCATTCACCGTCCCCGGCCCCAGTACGCGAATCCGCTGCGGCTCGCACAATCCATCCTGCACAACCTGATCGCGCACCGAATCGGAGACGGACACCGTGATATTTGTCAGATGCGATGGAACCCACGTCGAAGCCCGAAGCAGGGCGCTCTGAACACCGGTGCTGGCTTCGTACACCAAGCCCTGCAACAAATGCACCACCGGCCCGCAGCGCGCCAGCCACGCCGCAATGGAACCAAGAAGTGCGGCCTTGGGAGTGGATACTTCAATGAGATCGAAACGCTCATCCTGGAGAAAGCGATACAGCTCTCTCAAAGCGCCGATATCCGTCCCCGGTGTTATCGCGCGGGTCAGCGGAATCGTCTTGAGTCGCACACCGCGGGCACGAATCGCGTCATCCAACTCGGACGATGCACATACCACCGTGATCTCAAATCCCTGCGACATCATATATTCAAGCCGCCCCGCATACAGGATTTGGATCGATTTGCCGATGGTAGCCATGACGCAAAGACGGATGTTCCGACGGGCCGCAACCGCGCCGGCCGAAGGCAACGAAGTGCTCGAGCAGGTTTCCGCCGGTGAGTGAGTCTGCATGATCGCGCTATAAGATACGCAACGGCGCGAGTCAAGTGAATACGGCCAATGTTGCTCCGCGATCGGCGAACACGATGAAAGTCCTGGTCACCACAGAATCCCGATTCGATCGAACTCCCGACGGAGCCGTCTGGACCGTAAGCACCGTCTCGTATCGATTCTGGCAGCGTTATCTCGATGTGTTTGACGAGGTGCGCATCGTAGGTCGCCTGCGCGATGTCCCGACTCCCCCGGCTGCGAGCGTACGGGCCGATGGCCCGAACGTATCGCTCGCACCGCTGCCCTACTATCTCGGACCGTGGGACTTTGCACGCAAATACCCGAAAACACGCCGCATCGTTGCTTCTCTGGACAACCCGGATGACGCGGTCGTCATTCGCGCTCCGGGAATGGCAGGCGCAATGATCGTGGATCAACTGCGCAGGTCCGGGCACCCTTACGGCCTGGAAGTCGTCGGCGATCCATGGAACGTATTCGCGCGCGGCAGCGTGCGCACCGTCTTACGCCCATTGCTTCGGCGCCGGATGACCGCCGACTTGAAACGACAGTGTGCCGGCGCCTGCGCGGTCTCCTATGTAACCTCGGCCAACCTGCAAAAACGCTATCCGGCATCCCCCACTGCCCACGCCACAGCCTATTCGAGCATCGATCTGCCGCAGGAAGCCTTTGCCGGCGGCCCGCGCAGCCCCCGCCCATCCCCTCAGATTGGCCATGTGATTTTTGTTGGGTCCGTGGAGCAGCTCTACAAAGCGCCGGATGTTCTCATTGATGCCGTCGCTCTAGCCGTCGGCAAAGGCGTCAAGCTTCGGCTCACCATGATCGGCGAGGGAAATCATCTGGGTGAATTGCGGCAG
This sequence comes from uncultured Phycisphaera sp., assembly GCA_964501365.1. Classification (GTDB taxonomy): domain Bacteria; phylum Planctomycetota; class Phycisphaerae; order UBA1845; family UBA1845; genus CAZAMB01. Next base: position 93,329 of record CAZCST010000020.1, read on the forward strand.
CGTGCAGCAACCCGCGGAATTGCTGACATCGTTCAATTCAAAGGCCACGTCACGCCGGGCAAACCGATCCGCGACGAACTCGATCAGGCCGACCTCTTCGTCCTTCCTTCCCGCCAGGAAGGTCTCCCCCGCGCGATGATCGAGGCCATGGCCCGTGCGCTTCCCTGCATCGGCTCAGACGTTGGCGGAATCCCGGAATTGATGGCCCCGTCGGAATGCGTCCCCGCCGATGATGCTGTGGCTCTCGCCCTCAAAATTACAGAGGTGCTGGCCGACCCCGCCCGGCTGGCGCGCCTATCTCAGGAAAACTTGCAGAAGTCCAGAGAGTACAGCGCCGAGATCCTTCGCCCCCGCCGCCGCGCTTTATATCAGGCCGTCAAAGACGCGACTATCCAATGGTCGGACCGGATCAGAAAGTAGATAGGGATGAAAGCCCGTAGCTCCTTTTTGATGGGAATCAAAAAACTCTCTGCCGGTATCGTAACCAGCATGAGCTACGGGCTTTCATCCCCATCTACTTGGCTAGGGCTTGTATTTCTCTTGGTGTTTGTGAGCCAAGGCGCTTGTTCAAAAGACCGGCATGACGAAATTCCTGTCTTCGACACAGCTAGTTGGACCATTCCGTATCGAGGAACTCTTCGTATCAAGTCTATCGATGACGGAAAGGGGGACATTCTGCTGATGAACATTGGCAGCGATGCTCGGTTTGCGCTAGAGAAATGGGGAACAATTCCGGCAAAGGATCTCGCGAACGATCGACCCATCTACCGATATATTGCCTCAAATCGCAAACTTGTTGAAATTGCACCCGAATCGTGGGATGCGACTGCTGGCAAACTTCTTCCTTGTTCCGCACAACTACCGCTTCTCGAAGACGGTACGTTTACGCACGACCTAATTACAAAGCTTCTTCAATTCAACGGCCAGACAGTGGCCACAGCGGGCCCAACTGTTCTGAGAGCTCTGCCCGACCCGACTAGAAAGTACGTTGCTGTCTTGTCGACCGATGGGAGGTTCCAGAAATCATCAATACCCTTCGGTGATCCGACCGTCCGAGGAGACCGATATCACCAATTGTTCCGGATGTCTGATGCTTCTGAGGTTGGTAAGTCAGTCAAACTGGATGTGAACACGGACAGAGATTACATCTCACCATGTTGGTCTCCAGATGGACGCTTCGTGGTCTACCATGATGCATCTGAGCATCTCTGGATCATAGATGTATCGGTTTATCAAATTCCCGGGACGGGTGGCCCATCTTCAGCCTTACCGAAGGTGGGGCCATGAATAAACTTCTACCAATGTCTCTGTAATCCGCGTTCATCTGTGTTAATCTGTGGCCCATCAACTCCGGCTTTATCCTGATCGTAATTTCATCCGAATCCGCGCGCGCCGCGCATGTTATCAAAGGCGATGGATGGAATTGAAGAAAATCTGCCCTTGTGCCTGACCGGAAAGATGGACCCCCAACCCATAGCACCCGAACGATACCCTACCACAAGCGCAAAAACAGTACCTGTCAAAACAAACCCATCTTTCAGCACGGCTTTGCAAGAATTTTTCCGCCCTTTCCGCCCTTTGCTTTCCGTTTTCTGCTTTCTGCTTTTGCTCGTTGCCTCCCCACCTAATCTCGCGCGACCTTATGCGGCACAAGCTCGCGCCGGCCAATCCAGATGCACGAGACAACGAGCGAGGCCACGGCCACCATGGACACGTTCCAAAGTCCGTTGGGGTCGGCAATCAGAAGCTGGGGATTCAATTGATTGAGTTCCGGAACGACGCTGACCACCCATCCGCGAAGCTGCCGGGCGAGGCTGTACTTGCTGATGGCGGCCGGCACATTACCCACGACCAGCTCGAACAGGACAAAATAGACCAGCGACCACGCCAGAGGGCGGGAAACCAGTATTCCGATGAGCGTGAAAATCGAGAGAAATCCCGCCACGGCCACCGGGATCATGCAAAGATAGACTTTCAATTCTGCCACCGGATTCCATGCCACCGCCTGTCCGAAAATGGTCGTCGTCCATTCCTGATTGACAATCACACAGACGTGCAATGCAACCAGTGCTGCCAGGGAAACCGACGTGAGCACGGTCAGAACGGACGCAAATCGCACCGCCAGCACGGTGCGCCGCTTCAGCTTTCGGATGATCAGGTAGGTGATCGTCCGCGACTCCACCTCCGAACCGATCAGCCCGGTTCCGTAAATCATGCAGGCCAGGGGGATGAGTCCGAGGAGAAACATGAACTGAATCAGCCCATGATAAAGCGACCACGCACGCTCAATATTTTGCGGCGGCCCAAAATAGCGAACGACTCCCACCAGCAGACAGGGCAAGAAAAGCGCCGCGACGACGAGCCAGAACTTCACATCGCGGAGCGATTGTCGAATGGTGAAAAAAAACAATGCGATGATAGCGGTCATTTACGCCCCCAGCCTCGATCCAGCCCGCGTCAGATAGCTGAAGACCGCTTCGAGACTGTCGTCCGCGCCAGACATTTCCGCGACGCTCAGCCCTTCGTCGAGAATGGTCTGCGACAACTGCCGGTATGCCTTTTCGGGCAACTGCGTCTGCAAGATGATGGTATCACTTGCGGGCATGGTCACACCGCTGACGAAGTCCCACGCGGCCACCTTCGCCGCAAGCCGTCGCGGCTCGGCCAGACGCACGCGAATGGCGTGAGGCCGATTCAGCAGGGCCCGGCGCACCGCATGAACATCTCCCTGCGCCACGATCCGCCCATGATTGATCATCAGGATGCGCGGTGTCAGAGCCTCAACTTCATGCAGAACGTGACTCGATACGACGATGTGTACGCCCTGAGACGCAAGGGCACGGAACAACGTCGCCAGGTCATGCCGCGCGATCGGGTCAGCCCCCGTCATCGGTTCGTCAAGAACGAGAAGTTCGGGACGGTGAACCAGCGCCTGCGCTATCTTGATCCGCTGCCGCATGCCCTTCGAATATCCGCGTATCGCCCGACCTGCATTCGCCGTCATCGCGACCTGCCCAATGGCCGATTCAGTCGCGGACTTCGCCGCCTTTCCACGAAGACCCGACAACCGCGCCAGCAGCAGCACAAATTGAAAGCCGGAAACGTTTGGCCAGAATGGATCGCCCTCCGGGCAGTAGCCGACGCGCGAGAGAATCCTCGGGTTGTCCCAGGGGTCCTTCCCAAAGACGGTGATGCGACCCCGGCTCGGACGAAGCTGGCCCAGGGCAAGGCCCATCATCGTACTCTTGCCCGCGCCATTGGGGCCCAGAAGTCCTGTGATCCCTTCCGAAATACCGGCGCTGACGTTGTTGAGGCCGATGACCTCCCCGTACCATTTGGAAAGCTCATCGAGTTGAATGATGCTCATGAGCCGCCCCTATCGAACCGTCGCGGCGCTGCGCGAAAAACGCACAACGCGGCGCCATGCGATGTAAAGCGAAACAAGCGTCAACGCGCCGAGAACGATTGCATTGGATGGCTCCATCGGCCGCCCCAGCGCCTTGGTCAATTGTTCGCCGGGCAGGCCCGAAACCTCAAGCGCGTGGCGAACGCCGAAGGCCCGATCCGACAACATGATGAAATTGTCGCGCAGCGAAATGGCCCGCAGCCAGCTATTGCTGGAATCAGCAGGCAGGGATTCGTTGATCATTTTCTGCGCAAATACCGACAGCAGACACACCGCAACCCAGCCGACCGTCACATACCGCTGGTCCGAACTGAGGCTGGAAAGCGCCAGAATGACCGCCCCGGCCACAACGCAGGCGACCGATCCCGAAACCAAAATTCCACCGGCCATGCTGGTAATTTGTCCCCACGAACCAGGACCGCCTGTGATCGCTGTACCGACCGCGAGTGCCAGCAGGTTGGGGATGAGCATGATCAATGCGATGAACGAGGCAATGACCCCCCACTTTCCGAGCAAGTACGTCATCGGGGTCAGCGGTTTGGCAAAATAAATGGGGAGCGCGCGGGCTTTCAAATCCTTGGAAATCAATCCCGCTCCAACGCGCGCCACGACGATCAGGACCCAAACCATTTGCGCCTTGATCATCAGGAGAAAGGAGCTGCGCCAAAGCGCGTCACGGATTTCGTTGACGTTCAACCCGGCCAGATCAATGCCGAATAGTACCTTGATGAAGTTGAAGGCCTCCTGAGCCCCCTCCTGGCCAATCAATGTCTCCAGTAGTGAGATAAAATAAAACATCCCGCACGCGCCGAGAACCAGAAAGCCACTGGTCATGACCAGTGTTCGCGTCTTTGCCTGTCGCAGCGCGAGCCTGATTTCATTGAGGATGATGGCCGGCCAGACCAGGCGCGAGGGACGCCGCGTGCGGCTCCAGCGGCGATATTGATAGCCTTGAATGGTTGCGTCGGTCACGCTTTTTTCTGCCTCCCCAGCGCGTGCAGAAACATCTCCTCCAGCGTGCTGCGTTTGGGCTTGAGTCCGGTGACGTCCGTTCCCGTGTCGCGCGCCGATTCGAGCACCAGCCGCTGCATTCCCTCGCCGGGAAGTTCAACCTGAAGGTGGCCATCCATTTGTTCGATTACGTGCACTCCACTTTCGGCGAGTCTGCGCTGGAATCGCGAAACATCGCCGGTGTAGTCCACCCGCAGGTGCGTGGGATGCGGCTTGTTCATTTCTTCGATCCTGCCCTCCGACAGGACCTCGCCGCCGCCCATGATAATGACCCGATCGCAAAGTCGCTCCACGTCGGGCAGCAAGTGACTGGACAAGAGCACGCTAATGCCGGCTTTGCCCAGGTCTTCGATCAACGTAAGCATCATTTCGCGTCCGAAGGGGTCCATTCCGTTGGTGGGTTCGTCAAGAAAGAGAAGATCAGGATCATGCACAATCGCCTGGGCCAGCTTGAGCGACTGTTTCATTCCGGTCGAGTATTGATCGCTGGGGCGGTAGCGGGCTTCTTCGAGCCCGACGTAATCGAGCACTTCATGCGCCCGCTGCATGGCGTCCGCGTGTTTCATGCCCGCCAGTCGACCTGCGTAATAGACATATCCAACGCCCGACATGCCGGAAATCATGCAGTCATTTTCCGGCACATAGCCGATCTTTTGCCGGATTTTCAACTGGTGTTTTCGAATATCGAAACCGAGCACCTTCGCATGACCTCCGCTGGCAGGAGTTTGCCCAAGCAGCAAACTGATCAGAGTGCTCTTGCCTGCGCCGTTGGGACCGAGCAGCCCCACCACTCCGGGACCAACCGACATCGTTGCGCCCTTGAGGGCAACAATGCGTCCGTAGCGCTTGGTAAGCCCTGAACACTCAATGACGCAATCGTTCATTTCAAGCCCGATAACAGTGGTTCGTCTCCCGGCGAAGCATAACCGTTCAAGATCGCTTGCGAAAACCAAACACACAAATTAGTTTTCCACCATCCAGTTGGAATATTCTGAATCGAAGCACGGGAGAGGCGTCCATGTCACTTGTACTTTGCCTGGGAACCATTGCCTTGGGAGTGTTGATGGCTCCCAACGACCCCGATTTCGACAAGCAGTGGGCACTTGAAAACATTGGCCAGGCGGTGAACGGCGTCAACGGCATTCCCGGCTCGGACATCAAGGCGCAGGCGGCATGGGATCTACATGCCGGCGCAAGACCGGTCATCGTCGCAATAATTGGCGCGGGAGTAAATCCACATGAAGAATTCGCGGATCGCGTTCTTCCCGGATACGTCTCTTCACTGGCTGGCGGAGATCCCTACAGCACTTTGGACATCGGACAAAATGGAACGAGAGCGGCCGGAGTCATCGCCGCAAAGCGCGACAACGGCATAGGCATCGCCGGGCTCAATGATCATGCGATCATCCTCCCCGTTCGTGTTGCAAGCAATGTAAACGTCTCCGCCGAATCCGTGGCCGAAGGATTGACTTGGGCGGCCGATCACGGAGCGGAAATCGCACTCGTGCTGATCCAATTCTCCGAATCAAATCAGGCGCTGGCTGATGCAGTGAGTTATGCCTTCGCTCACGGCGTACTGGTGGTCGCCCCGGCCGGACACGATGGTTCTCAAACTGTCGCATTCCCTGCAGCGTACGAAGATTGCCTTGCCGTTTCCGCCACAACCAATGAGGATCAAATTGCAAGCTTCTCCAATTCCGGCCCCGAAGTGGATTTAGCGGCTCCGGGCGAATGGATTTGGTCAACCATCGGGCTGGATTCCTATGGCTATGGAAATGAAGGTGACACTTTCCTGCCGGCCGCCTACGTCGCAGGAGTGGCTTCGCTCATGCGCTCCTATTCGCCGGGAATTTCTGCAATGCAGATTCGTGAAATCCTGCTTCAAAATGCGGACGATCTGGGTGACACGGGTGTTGATGAAATCTTTGGCGCAGGTCGGCTCAACGCCTATGGCGCACTCAAGGGAACTCCGATTCCGCTCTTGCGCATGGAACCCCTCGCTCCAATCCCTGCTTCCGTGCCGCCGATGCACAACGTGAGTTTTCCGATTCGCATTGTCAATGGAACCGGTACGCTTAATCCGACGTCCCCGGAACTTGTATACCGATTTGGTCCGGGGCCCTTCACCAATTCGACTCGCTTGCAGCTCGTGAATGGAAGTAATTATTCCGCTGTGTTGCCGGCAATTCCTTGCGAATCGTCCATCGACTTCTATCTCATTGCCAGTGCGCTTTCCGGACTGACCGTCACAGACCCTGCAAACGCCCCGGCTGACCTTCACCACCTTGTCGTTGACCCGGAAATCCTGATCTTCGAAGATGACTTTGAAGATGATCAGGGGTGGGAAGCAACCACCATTGGCGCTGGCACAACGGGAGCATGGGTGCGCGATGAGCCGATCGGGACTTTTTCAAATGTGATCCCCGTTCAACCGGAATTCGATCGCTCCGAAGACCACGGTTCGCTTTGCTATTTCACCGGCCAGCATTCGGGAGGGAGCATTGGAAGCAACGACGTGGACCTTGGCCCCGTCATCCTCACATCGCCAACGATCGACATATCACAGTATGCAAACGTGGAACTGCAATTTGCCTGTTGGCTTTATACCAGCATTGGAACGCCCGATTCTTTGACTGTTCAGATTTCTCGTGACAACGGTGCGACATGGACGACAGCTTCCTTGATCTCCGCAACTGACGGTTGGGAATTCAAATCCTTGAGCCTGAATGACTTTCCCAATGCCATAGGGACCCAACTTCGAGTTCGATTTACAATTTCCGACATTCCCTCAGATTCCCTTACCGAAGCGGCAGTCGACGAATTTCGCGTCTTTGCCTATCAATGTGAAGCAATCCAGGGAGACCTCAACGGCGACGGAATTGTTAATATGGCAGATATGGGAGTACTGGGAGGATGCATGACTGGCCCGCAAGCGTCACTAACAGGCAATTGTACCCGGGCTGATGCCAACGGCGACTCGCATGTCGACCTTCGCGACGCCTCCGTATTGTTCTCACATTTCTAGCGACCACCGGCCATATACCCAAACACTTCCCAAATATCGTTACACTCGATATGATATCCCCCTTGCTAAGCCATGTGCGGCTTTTTGAACAGATGGATCCAGTCTTCGGAGGAACAATGAAAACGCAAACGAAAATTCTCGGATTGATCATGGGACTTGGTTTTGTCGTGGGCACTTCGCTCACCCTCGCTCAGGACAAGAAGCCGGCAGACAAACCTGCTGAGAAACCGGCCGCCAAACCTGCCGACAAGCCGGCTGCAAAGCCGGCGGATAAGCCTGCCGACAAACCGGCAGCAAAACCAGCGGATGCCAAGCCTGCAGACAAGGCCGCCCCGGCCGGTGACAAAGCAGCAGCTGGTGGACCCAGCCCGGAAGATGCAGCCAAGTGGATGGCCTATTCCACCCCAGGCCCGGAACATGCGATGCTCAAGCCGCTGGTTGGCACCTTCTCATGCGACATCAAGATGATGATGGACCCGGCAGCCCCCCCTCAGACTTCGACGGCTACCATCACACGCAAGTCCATCATGGGTGATCGATATATTACCGAAGACGTCGAGAGCACTTTCATGGGCCAACCGTTCCAGGGTCATGGCGTAGTCGGGTACGACAACGGCCAGAAGAAATACTTCTCGCTCTGGATCGATAACGTGGGCACAGGCGTGATGCACGAAACGGGCACGGCCAGCGGAAAGGTAATAACGCTGGAAGGCCAAAGCTGGGATCCCTCTGAGGGAAAAATGGCCTGGGGCAAGTCCGTCGTCGATCTTTCGAACAACGATAAGCAAACATTCAAGATGTTCTCGAAGGACAAGAGCGGAAAGGAATTCCAGAACTTCGACATGACTTGCACGCGGAAGTAGGAATTCCAAGGCGATTTCGTTAAAGACTCTGTGATCATTGTTGAATAGCAAAGTGGCCCGAGCGGATGAATCTGCCCGAGCTATGAAAAAGACATGGAATGATGTCAGGCGTGGCGCCTGATCAATCGAGGAAGTTCAATTCAAAAGGAGACGGTAATGAACTCGAAGTTTCGTATTTTCGGATTAACACTGGGAATTCTATCATTCGCATGTTTCGCTGTCGCGAACGCGCAGGACAAGAAGCCTGCGGAAAAGCCGGCCGCCAAGCCAGCGGACTCCAAGCCCGCCGATGCCAAGGCACCAGCGCCCAAGGCCGGTGAGAAGGCTGCCGCCGGAATGCCAAGCCCCGAAGAAATGAAGAAGATGATGGAAGCCTCCACCCCCGGTGAGGCGCATGGGAAGCTCAAGCCACTGGCCGGCAAATGGACCTACGTCACCAAGTGGCGGATGACTCCCGAACAGCCTTGGGAAGAATCCACGGGCAAGGCGGAATTCAAGTGGATTCTGGGCGGTCGTATTCTCACCCAGGAAATCAAGGGAAATCCAAGCCCCAATGACGCCATGATGGGCGGCCCGTTCGAAGGTTTTGGCATCACCGGGTACGACAACATTTCCAAGAAGTATTACAGCACCTGGAATGACAACATGAGCACGGGCACCATGATGAGCGAAGGAACGGCTGATGGCAGCGGACGAGTGTTCACCTATGAAAGTGAATACAACTGCCCGATGAAGGGACCGAATCAGCACAGCAAGACCGTCCTGAAGATCGAAGGCGATGACAAGCTTGTCTATCAAATGTTTGACAAGGACGACAAGGGCAAGGAGTTTTCGAACCTCGAGGTTAGCTACACTCGCGTTAAGTAGACTGTACTTCGAACTGTAAACGTAAGGGCCCGCTGCCGTCGGCAACGATTGCGGCGGGTCTTTTTTTAGCTGCATGCCGCGGCGGGAATGAGACACACATCCTGGATGTTTCGCCCGGTGAGCGCACCAATTCCGATCACGCTCAATGGCCGCTCTGGTTCCCCCGGCAACCAAAGGATGAGCCGGTCGCGCAGTTCGTTCGTGGCCACCAGCAGATCGGGAGCGACTTCGACCCGCCGCAGAGTCTGGCCTCCGGCCTCATAGTGAAACGTGAAGCTGTCGCCCAACACGCGAGCATGCACACGCGGCGACGTATCCGTGTAAATAAGCCGCCGAACCCCGTGCGATTGCTGCATCCAGATCGATTCTATGGCGCGTTTCGTGCCCCGCTGCATGATGTCGGGATTTTCGGTTGTGCCGGCCGGCCAGAACAGGAGATCGCCTTCGCTGGTTCCCGCATACAACCCTTCGCGTGCGGGCTGAATCGCCGTGATGATCGCATCCGCACCGGCGTACTTCGCGTCCAATTGCGAGGCCAAGGCATCACTTCGCCATCGAAGCACCTGACTATCCACCGAGCAATACAAATCACCGTCGAAGGCCGCCAGATTGCGGACGGCCTTCGCTGCGCGCGTCCACCCCGCAAATCGCGCAGAAAGCAAACTGCCGCCATTCCAATCCCACTCGCAAATGCCCAACTCGGAGTGAGTGGCGGCGATGACTCCGCCGACCTTGACCGCGGAATTAAAACCGCCGCGCACCGTCGCCGCATTATCTGCGCTAAACACCCGTTCGGGCGAAACTCGATCAATCGGCCAGACGTAAACGCCCCGCGCCGCTCCCACCAGCAAAACGCCCGAGTCGGCCATTTGTACAGACCGCGCGGGGCCGGCCGCACCATCAATACGCAATCGACGCGTGGGTTGCGCGGGACTCTTCGCGTCGAACAAAAGAAGCTCATCGCTGCAAGCGGCTACGATCCATTGCGTTTGAGACACCGGCTGATCTGTGTCGGCGAATAGCGCCTCGTACAATTGGCCGCGCTGCTGATCGGAAAATGTGCGGATGAGCTCGGGGAGTTCGACATCGGGAGCCGCGCCGGCCATTTTCTTCAATCGTTCGAGCGAATCGGCCAGGCGATCGATGTGATCAGCCCGAGCCGCGTGCAGAGCCTGATCCACCTGTCGCGTCGCTTCGTGCTGCGCCTGTCGGGCAGCCGCTTCTTCGCGAGTCTTCTGAACGCCCCGGTACATGGCGGACGTAAGCGCTACAGAAGGCGGGCCTTCGACACTCAGTCCAGCCGAAAAGAATGCCGCCTGTAACGCATTGGCGACAGACTCTGCAACACCGTGCAACTGCGTGGCATCGACAAGATGTGCAGCTTCCTGCCCACCAAGGAACGCCGCAAGCGCCCCCTGAACAACCGGCTGAAATTGCGAAGCCAGCGCCTCTCTCTGGATGACGCGGCGACTCCCGACAATCGAATGCAGGAATCCGGCCAGTTCCGCCTTGTCCGGCAAGAGCTCGGCCTTCGTGCTCACATCGGCGTCAAACGAGAACCCGTCCTTTGACCCCAGACCCTCCACGTGAAACTGTAGTTCAATCGCTGCGAGCCGGACAAAAAGTATGTCCTCCACGTTGTCCGCATCAATGACTCCACCGGCACTGATGACCGACTGGTCGCCGGCTTCGCGCCGGATCAGCGCGCCCCATTGCGGAGGCAGGTCGATGCTTCGCTTGAGCAGGCTGAAAACTTCCGATGCTGGAACGTGCAGCGCGACATTTTCCGTGCGTTGAAAAAAGGATTGAGGATCAAACTTCGCTGTGAACATGATTATCCGAACCCGGAGCGCAAGCGACGGGTGGTCTTCCGCCTATCAATCTAGTATTCGTCTCGTTCCTCATAGTATTCATGGTCCAAATGACCACCCCGCGCTGGCGCTTGGGGTTCGGATCATTTTCCTTCCGCGGCGAACTTCTCAAAGCGGACCAGGTCCGAAGGATGCACCGACGGACGTGTGGCCTCAATCACCTTGATTATATCCACCTGCGCGATCGATCGCGGGGCGGCCCCCCCTACCGCTTCCAGGAATGGCAACTCGGCGGCCTCATTGGCGATCGCTTTGATGTCAGCCCCGCTGTATCCCGCAAGCCGGTCGCAAATCAGGCCAAAGTCCACTTCGGGGGCCAGCGGGCGACCTTCAAAGTAAATCTCCAGAAGCCGGAATCGGGCTGGAGCGTCCGGAAGAGGAACGTACACGCGGGCGTCGAGTCGGCCGGGCCGCATGACGGCTTCGTCCAGCATCCACGGCCGGTTGGTCGCACCGACGAAAAGGAGCGCCCGCTCGGAGGCGCGGTCGAATCCTTCGAGTTCCTGGAGGATTTGCGGCACGACTCGCTGCATGACCGTCGAGCTGTCGGAGGCCCGCTTGGGAACCAAAGCTTCGGTCTCGTCGAGGAAGATAACCGACATCGGTTCGGCCTTGGCGGCCTCAAACAGCTTGCGGATGTTCTGCTCGGCCTCCCCCACCCACTTGCTCATGATCTGGGCCGGGCTGACCAGGAAGAAGGTCGCGTCGATCTCCTTGGCGATAGCCTTGGCGATCATAGTTTTGCCGGTGCCGGGCGGGCCGTAGAGCAGAATGCCGCCGCCCGCCCCGATGCCATATTGCTTCGCAAGCTCCGCGTGCAGAAAGGGGTAGATCATCTTGACGCGGATTTCCTGCTTCACATCTTCCAGGCCTGCGATGTCGTCGAAGCCAACGGTGGGCTTGTCGCGAACGATCCAGTCCTCGGCGTCGGTCTCGCCGTCGCCTTCCTTGGCCCGCAGGCCACCAGCTGCCTTGTTGCCTTGTTGCCTTACTACCCTGCCCGTGCCTTGTTGCCTCGTTGCCTTGTTGCCTGGTTGCCTTCCCCCGTGCAACCGATCTGCTTCCTTGGCGAGGTCAATGAGTTCCGCGGCCAGCTCTTCATGCTGCCGCCGGGCCTCCGCAGTTTTCACGGTCCCGGCCAGTTCGATCATGCACTCGGCCGCATCGACGAGGTAGGTCTTCGCGGCGAGATAATCGCCGTTCTTGTAGGCCTCAACCCCCTTGGCCTTGAGCCGATCAAATGTCGCGAAAGAAACAGACATTTCTGCAAGTCTACATACCAACGAATGTTCGGGCTAATAGTGCAGATGCCACTTGAGAGCAAGGAAACTCAAGGCTGTAATAATTGCAGGTCCGACTGCTCCGACCCACAGCCAGGTACTGGTCGCTCGCCCATTCTTCCGGGCAGCAAAAGCGACCAATGCACAGAAAGGCAGAATGACCTGAAGCGGAATCCCGACACACATGCCTACAAGGCCCCAGAAAGGCGGCCACGGGAACCAACCAAAAGTAGGTTGTTGACGTGGCAGCGGCGAAAGTACGAAAAGCGCCAAAGGTATCGAAAGCAAATTCAAAACGAGGAGGATCACCCCAAGAGAGACTTTCTCTGGCGAAGAAGACACCCTGTGGCAAGACCCGCACTCGGGACATGGCGGCTTTATCAAGCCCGTCAGATTGTAACCGCATTTCGCGCACCGCCAGCCGCTGTCAACCGGTAATTCGTCTTGATTAGTTTCGGCCATTGTCACTTGAGGCGAGGTAATCGCCGTTCTTGTAGACCTCGACCCCCTTCGCCTTGAGGCAGTCAATCATAATGCACAAAAAAAGCTCACGAGATCTGATCCGTTTCTCTCCTACTCGTGAGAACGGGGTCAAATTCGTGGCTCTAATCACCAATGCACATCACTACCCAAGATGCAATGAAAAGAACCACCAATAGCATGCTGCACGTAGAATAATATCCGTCGGCATCTTCCGCCCAAAAAGCGCAAATAATCCACGAAAAAAGACCAAGGACGCATAGAGGAGCCTGAATGAACAAGATCAAGAGATTTGACCAAAAGTTCGGTCCAAACACGAAATTAGGGGTCTCGGATCTGCAAACATCAAGAATGGTCAAGCCGAGGATTACAGCCGAGGTAATGCAACAGGCCTTCATAAGCCCACGCAAGACGCTCCCAGAGGAATTTGGATTTGCATCGAGTGTTTCTGACCAGATACTCTGATAAAGGCCGCACTCCGGACAGCGTGGCTCTGTCAGCCCCGTCAGATTGTACCCGCACTTTTGGCACCGCCGGCCTTCATCTTCGACATTGGGTTGATCCCTATTGTTCAATGATGTTCGCCAGTGCGTTGAAGGCCCGTAGGGCCGTCTGAAAATAGCCCAGCGTTTCAACGCTGGGTCCGCATGCATTGTAATCCATGGAGTCCCGTAGGGACGATTGATTACAGGCCAACTGTTCTACGGGACTCAATTCTCAGCGCCGTCCTCATACCCAACAATAGGTTGCTGGGCTATTCTCATTGCGCCCCCCTGAGACGCCATCACTCGCAAGACGTCGCCGTTCTTGTAACCCTCGACCCCCTTGGTCGTTCGCTTGGAGCGGTGCGAATTCGTGTTCTGTTTGAACTCGGTCCGCCCTGATCGGGATTTCGACAAGTAATGCGCGCGCCGCACCTGTTATAAGATAATGAGAGCAAGGCGTACGCTCGCGAGAGCTGCCAGTGCCAGAAGGAAAACTACTTATGATCGCGGCGAACCACGAAAGCCCCTTTCAAAACGAACCCACGCTTTCCGCATTCTTGAATCGTCAACGCCGATTTCAAGTCGTTTCAACAAAAAAAGTTGCACCAACGAACCCAAGCCTGAAAGATGCGCAACTTGCTTGCGAATCTCCGTACCCTAAAGTCCCTTCTGTCTCGTCCTCCGGATGCTCTACTGGTATATTTGCCTTCGGAAACTTGACTATTTGGAGGACGGTATGACCCCCAGCCAGCGTTTGAAGGAATTGAACATCACCCTGCCCGAAATCGCCAAGCCCATAGGCAGCTACATTCCAGCTGTGGTTACGGGGCGGTACGCCTACACCAGCGGGCAAGTGTGCTTCCAGGCGGGGAAACTCGCCCATGCCGGCAAAGTGCCCAACGACGTTTCTCTGGCCGACGCGGCCGCCGCCAGCCGCATTGCCGGACTCAACGCCATTGCAGCCATCGCCAGCGTCGCCGGCGGGATCGACAATATCGCTCGTATCGTCCGGGTCTGCGTCTACGTGGCCAGCAGCCCGGGCTTCACCGAGCAGCCCAAAGTCGCCAACGGGGCCAGTGACCTGTTTTTCGAGATTTTCGGCGAGGCCGGACGCCACGCCCGCTCCGCGGTGGGCGTCAGCGAACTGCCCGTGAACTCGCCCGTGGAAGTGGAAGTCATAGCTGAACTCCGCAACAATTTGTAGGGTGCATCTTGATGCGCCATTCCCCTCTCCCCCCGGGAGAGGGTTGGGGTGAGGGCTGGTCGACTGTATAGCCTATGAAATTCGCACCGATCATCTTCCTGATCTCATCCTTCTTTCTAGACCTGCCTCCCGTCAATACCGTCTGCATCTGCGAGAGAGCTAAAGTCCACGACGGCTGGTGCGATGTCTGCGGATTCGGATGGGTGGCCGGGCTCAAAATCCCCTCGAAATTCCTGTTCACGACGATCGACCACGGGCATGAAATCAGTATCGAAGCAATTCGATGCGAATCGTGCAGGAAAGCGATCAAGTCCGATGGCTTTTGCCCGCTCTGTCAAACCGGTTTCTACAAGAGCAAGATTTACCTATCCTCTTTCACGCACTGCTTGGCCAGGGGAACGCGAATCAGCCGAGGCGAGCTCACTTGTGCGACCTGCCTGCGAAATATGGACGAAGGCGGATGGTGCGATGTCTGTAAGCGTGGAGTCTTCGGCAACGTCGCAATCACGCAGCGCGAGAACTTCGACGATGCCGTCGCCGCGTTCCGACGACTCAAACTTGGGCTGGCCTATCTGGACAAGTGCGAACTTTGCGGAATCGCGATGTACTCCAACGGGATGTGCCCCAAACATCGCCTCGTCTACAAGGACGGCAAGGGTACGCCGGAGTGAATTGTTGAATTTGTACAACCGTCGGCTGGTCTGCCATCCTGAGCCCAGCGTAGGATCTCGTGGCCCCGCCTTTGGATTCTTCACCTCGCTCAGAATGACCTGCCCGGCAGGCCTAGCAGATAATCGAATCGCACGATATGAAAAAGCGGCGGACCCGGTTGCCCGAATCCGCCGCGCTACTGCTGTTTTGCTGCTTTACTGCTTCGCGATACCGACTGCGATTAGAAGTTGACGTTGCAGTCCAGGTTCGACGCGATCATCTTCGCCTTGGTGATGGTGATGAAGGGGTTGTCGCTGAGCTTGGTGACGAACAGCTGGTCAGCGCCGATGATGTTGATGAGCGGCGAACGGCCAGGAGCCACGCCATCCTCAGGAACGCGGAGCAGGTGGCCGGTCCAGTTGCAAACATAGCAACCCGGATCCTGGATGCTTTCGAACGGGACGACGGTGCCGCAGGCCGTGGCGGACTTGTAGTTGTTCGTCTGGGTAGCAGTGGTCATTAGATACTCTCCTTTGTTGGGAAACAGGGGACTAACACTAAACCGTAATGAAAAACTTCCATCGGGCCGGAAAACGACAGTTGGCGCCAACCATCCTTCCGGTCATTGTGCGCGGGATGCGGGAACTCTTCCCCGACCGCTGGAATTCCTATCGGATTCCCGAGCTCCCCGCTGAAATCTCCGGCCGAATTTCCCTTTTCGGACCAATGCCGCAAATTCCGCGCTTCGTTTTCGGTAGAGGACGGCCCCAATTTCGCACTAATGTCAATTTCAGCGGAGTCGCTATCGTTGGCATAGGAGGAATTACGTATGACTCAGGAACGCGATTACGTGTTGGGCACACACGATGACGAGATTCACCGACTTGGCCTTCAGCATCGCGTATGGAGACCACGCGTCCTTGATGTGTGGCGACGCGCCGGGTTCACCATCGGCCAGACGCTAATCGATGTTGGCAGTGGGCCGGGTCATGCAACCTTGGATCTCGCGGAAATCGTCGGCCCCAGCGGCCGTGTTCTGGCCATGGAACGCTCGCGGCGATTTATCGACGCGATGCTCGCGAACATGCAAGGGCGCGGCCTCGACAACATCGAAACCATCGAACTCGACCTCGACGAACAAAAGCTCCCTCTCCCATTGAGAGGGGATCGGAGGGAGGGCCTCGCCGACGGTGCGTGGTGTCGATGGGTGCTCTGCTTTGTGGAACGACCGCGTGAAGTGCTCGCAAAAATCACCGAGGCATTGCGGCCCGGCGCGGCGCTCGCTTTGCACGAATACTTCGATTACTCAACGTGGCGTCTTGCTCCGCCCTGCCCCGAACTCGAAGAGTTTGTCGCCGCCGTAATGAAGAGTTGGCGTAGCCAGGGCGGCGAGCCGGACATCGCCTTGTCGATTCCACGCTGGCTGAGTGAATTGGGCTTCGAAATCCGCTCATTACAACCCATCGTCGAAGTTGTGCCACCCTCTAACTTCGTCTGGCATTGGCCCCGATCGTTTATCGAAGTGGGCCTGCGACGTCTCGTTGACCTTGGCTTCCTTACGCAACTGCGCGCCACGGAAATCCTTGCGGCCGTATCCGAGGCAGAAAACCAACCTCATACCCTGATGATCACCCCAGCCCTGCTGGAAATCATCGCGGTGAGGTAAAATCGAGTTGGCAGCCCATCCTTTGCTTGCTTTCTTGATTCGACTGATGGTAGTATGGGTTTCTGTTTGGGGGAAAGACCGACAGCAATCGCCCGCCTCCCAGGGATTTCTTGTTGTCAGTGCATGACGCACTCCGCCGCGCGACATGCTTTGTCAGTTCAATGATAAAGGATGAGATTACGATGAAAGCCCGGCGAATCGGCGACCACGTGATGCATGCTCTTGGATTCACAGTTTTGTTCTTGCTGGCGAGTGGTGGAGACCTGCTCGCCGATTCGAATCCAGTCCGGCCAACGCCTGCCCGTCCACTGGCGTTGTCGAGTGCAGCGGATGGAATTTCTCGCCTGAGGCTCGCTCCCGGAGCATTTGAGGAACTCCAGAATGGCCCGGCCGATCAACTCATCACCATCCCCAACGGCGAAGGCGTGGAATTTGAATTGCAACTCCATCGGTTCACCGTAACCATCCCGAATTCGCAATTCGTTTCCGCAGGCCCGAGCGGGCAGGTCAACATTGCGGCTCCCGATGTGGTTTCCTATCGCGGACAAATCGTCGGGCAACCCGGCTCCCATGCGTTTTTCTCCCTGTCCGCAAATGGAATCGTCAATGGCTATGTTACGCAGAGCAATGGTGTGCGTTATTTCCTGAGCACGCCAGCCTCCAAAGTCGCCGCAGTCCGGGACGTGATCCTGGCGCCCGAATCCGCGTCACCAGGACTCTTTGAAGATACCGTGACGTGCGGCGTTACGAATGAACACGACCTGCGCAGCCCCATGTCTCACATGGCTGCTCGCGGCGGCAACGCAGGGCGCTCACCGCGCGTACTGTACGTCGCGATCGACGCGGACCAGAACTTCTATCAACTGTTCAACGACCAGGGCGCGGCGCAAGCCTACATCGTGCAAGTCATCGCGGCGGTCAGCGACATCTACATTCGTGATTTCGACGCCAAACTCATTCTGACGTTTTCACGCCTCTGGCCCAACGGCGGCGAGCCTTTTTCCGCCACCGATCTTAATGGCTTTGCTGATTACTGGTCGTTCAATGAAGACCCCACCCCCTACCACCTCATTCAACTCATGAGCGGCCGTCGGGATACATCCTACGGCGGCATTGCTTTCGTATCGGGGTCATGCAGCGGATCGGCCTATTCCATTGTCGCATTCCTGCTTGGCAGCTTTCCGACCCCGGTTGGTGAGCCGAATCTGCGAACGTGGGACGTTGTCGTGGTCGCGCACGAAATGGGTCACAACATGGGCACATTCCACACCCATGACGGCTACACACCACCCATCGATCAATGCGGGTCGAACGGCATCTGGGCGCGCGGCGAGATCATGAGCTATTGTCATACACTGGCCGGCGGGCTGCTCAATACCGAACTGCGATTCACGTCGCGCGTGCAGGAGGTCGTTCGAGGCGACTTGGAATTGAATAACTGCCAGTTTTACGACTGCAATGACAACGGAATCAACGACGTCATCGATGTCTTCGAGGCAACCAGCGCAGACACCAACGGCAATCAAATTCCCGACGAGTGCGAAGATTGTAATTCCAACGGCATTCTGGACCCTGCCGAAATCTCGCAGGGGGCACCTGACGTGAACGGCAACGGCGTCCCCGACGCGTGCGAAGCCGACTGCAACAACAATGGCATCCCTGACACGTTTGACATTTCAAGTTTCGGCGTTGCCGACGTGAATTTGAATCTCGTGCCCGACGTGTGCGAACCTGACTGCGACGGGGACGCCATCGCGGACTTCGTCGAAATCGCCGATTCCGCAGGTACGCTCGACTTCGACCGTGATGGCCAGCTCGATGCTTGCGAGGATTGTAATAACAACGGCGTCAGCGACTGGATCGACCTGCTAAGGCCCGGAAATATTTTTATCGCCGACCTCACTGACATTGTCCGCGAAATGCACGCTACAAGCGGAACGGCGGTGACCACGTACAATTCCAGTGAAATAGTCGATCCCTATGACGTGACATTTGGCTCGGACCGAAAGGCCTACATAGCCAGTCGCGGAAATCACCGCATTGTTCGCATCAATCCGGAAACCGCGTCGGTCACGACATTTGTCGCTGCCTCCAGCGGCGGCCTGAACGGCCCAAGCGGACTCACGTTCGGCCCCAACGGCAATCTCTTCGTAACGAGCCTTCTGAACAATAACGTGCTCGAATTCAATGGAGGCAGCGGCGCATTTGTTCGCATCTTCGCCGCGGCCGGAAGCGGCGGATTGGCCAGCCCCTACGGACTGGAATTCGGCCCCAACGGCAATCTCTTTGTCGCCGGAGGAAACCGCGTCAACGAATACGACGGCTCGACCGGCGCCTTCGTCCGCAACTTTGTCGTGCCGGGATCGGGCGGCCTGAACGACGCCCGCGGAATTGCATTTTTGCCCGATGGCAGGCTTCTGGTCGTCAGCCGAGGAACCAATCGCGTCCTGGCTTATGACGCCAACGGAGCATCCCTGGGCCAATTCAACGATGAGTATCCCCTCGGCGGCCTTTGGGGGATTCGCGTCGGACCCAATGGAAACGTGTTTGTCGTCCGCGTCAGCGGCGGGGTCCGCATTGTCGAATACGACGCCACGAATGGTCGATACATCCGCTCCTTCATTCGCGGCGACGCACTGCTGAGTCAGCCCACGGGCTTGGCGTTCCGCTCAGCGTCGCCCGTCGACTGCAATTTCAATGGGAAGCTGGACGCCTGCGATATCGCCGATGGCATCGAAGAAGACGCCAACGGCAACGGCATTCCCGACGCATGTGACACTGCCTGCTCACCGTTGCCCCCGCCGGCGGCTGCGCCCGATGGCATCAACAAGAATCGCTATCTTTCGTTTGACGTGACTGTCGCAGTTCCGCAGATGCGTGCCATCCGCGTGACACTTGCCGATTTGCCGACCCCGTTCGAGGCGTTCGAGGGGCAGACGCGATGGGTCGGCCCACCGCAAGATCGCCCCGACGCGCCAGGCACAACATTCAAGGCGGCGACGCTGCAATGCGATCCGTTCTATTCGGATTGGAGCGGCGTCGATGTTCTTGCGATTTACGATTCGGCGATCATGCCGGGCGGTACTTACGAAATCCGTACGATCTCGGATGCATGTCCGCCGCAGGAGCAGGTCGGCGCGACTCCGCTGGAGGTCATTACGATCGTCCGCTGGGGCGATGTGGTCCTGCCGTTCAGTCCTCCTTCGGGAACCGTGCAACCTGACTTCAGCGATATTTCCGCCATGATCGATAAGTTCAAGAACGCGCCGGGCGCCGTCGCGATGTCCCGCGCCGATGTGAGCCCCAATGTGCCTGATCAAGTCCTGGATTTCAGCGATATTTCGCTGGTTGTGGACGCCTTCAAGGGCCTGCCATATCCCTTTGCCGGACCGGCTTCGTGCCCGTAAGTGGTGTCGCTCCTCAACGGCGCCGAGGCCAATGAGTGAACGATCGTTGGTTCAAGCTGCAGAGGCGTTTTCAGGATTTCCGCGTCAACCGGCGTCCACCCCAAAGGCCCATCAGGCAGGCCAGCACAGGCATCAGCAGTCCGACACCACAGATTGCCGGAGGTCGCTGAGCATAACTGGGCGGAGGAGGTTCGGGTTGAGGAATCGGCGCGGGTGGAGGTGGCTCGACAGGATCGCCATGCGGCGAAATGGTCACAATCTCCTCTTCGGACAGGTCGGTAGCTCCGTTCGAGTCAGTGACTTCGAGTACAACCTTGTAGGTCCCCGGCTGGTCGAAGAGAAGGTTCACCACGCTTCCGGATTGCTCAACATAGAGTTCGTCGTCGATGAAGACGCTCCAATGATAGAAGATGGCGTCGTCGTCAGGGTCATAGGAAATCCGACCGTCGAAATTGAGCGTTGCCGGAGCTGCACCCATGCGCGGTCCGGTGGCAATCAGGGCCACCGGCGGATGATTATCCGCGGCTGGACCCAAAATCTGCACCGTCCCCGCAAGATCGGAGGAAGCGTTAAGATCATCACGAACTGTCACCCGCACGGAAAAGGTTCCCGAACTGTCATACTGATGCGTCACGACCGCAACCGGGGAAAACTCAGTCTGCTCTCCGTCGCCGAATGTGAATCGATAGACAAGTGGATCCGAATCAGCATCGCGCGAACCGCTGGCATCAAACGTGATTTCATCGCCCACCTCGCCGCTGGTTGGAGAAACGGTCAAAGCCGCCGTCGGAGCATGGTTGCCGCCGTCGGGCGGCGGCGTGCTGCCCGCGATGACGACAGTCTGGGTCGCCGTGTCGCTGTTGGCTGTCGGCGTGGCAGAATCAAATACGGTCAGAGTGATGGTGAATCGCCCGGCCTGGTTGTATGTGTGCTGGACGGAAACACCGTTGCTGATGGTTGACCCGTCGCCCCAATTCCAGGCGTAACTTGCGATGGGACCATTGGACGGCCGATCATAGGAATAGCTGGCGTCGGCCCGGAAGGCGACACCAAGAACGGGTTGCTGGGGCGAGATGCTGAAAATCGCCACCGGCTCGCTATCGATTTGTGTCACCACACTGGCAGCGACCGCGTGGGCGATTGTCGTTGACCACTGAATTTGGTCCGCCCGGGCAAGAGTTGCCGTGCAAAGGGTCAGGGTGACACAGACCGCAAACACGCGGAAAGACTTACAAAAAGGCTTTTTTCCAACATCCATTCGAGCTATGCTCCCCGCCACCAAAGTCAGGATTTCTGATGAAAACATTTTTGAGGCCTGAGTCATCGTATTCATGCCGTTAGGTGTCTGTCAACCAAATCGCATCATGCGTCATTGCCGCGAAACCATCCGTATTTTACGGGACGTTGGAGCCATAGATGAGGTAGGCCTCGCCGCCGTTCTTCACTCCGACACCAGTATTGGGATCGCGCCGTGGATCGGCCAGGACCGCCCCGATGAGAATATCCGCGCGTCCGTCACCATCCACGTCGCCAGCCGTTCCCAGGCCATGGGATCTCCCCCGTCCGGACTTATTGGGATTACCGGCGGGTTCGGGGTCTCCAGCATCGCCGCCGCCGAGATAATCACCCGCTCTACGACCCGCAATTATCAAGCCTCGCAATCGCGATGTGCCCAACTGATCGATATTAACCGTCGGGTCTGTAAGTGTGCATCCCGCACCTGCTGGACAGTCAGCAGCGGTCAAGCAGGCCTTGGTGGTACCCGCACAGGTCCGTACCTGGTCAAGTCGATTCTTTCCAAGGATGAGATAGACCAACCCGGCTTGCTTGAGTTCGTCGTCGCCAGGAACCTGATCCCTTACACCGTCCAGATTCGAATCGATTCCCAATGTCGTAAGTTCGTCTGTGCCGTCATTCGGATCGGCGTCGAAGCGAGGGGAAGCGCTGGGAGCCGAAATCAACAGGTCGTCAAGCCCATCGCCGTCCACATCGCCTGCATTGGCGACATTGAACCCAAAGTGTCCCTTCTCGCCCCCCGTGGTTGCGCCGCGTATCCGAACCGCGACGGGCCCACCCGCTTCTGTGCGAGTGGCCGTCAGTAGGTCTTGAACACTGATTCCACCTGCAGGACTGACGATTCCGGTCTGGCCAAACAGGACAATCACTTCACCCGTCCCGCCTCCGGCATCCGGGCTGCTAATCACCAGATCTGGAATCTCGTCCCCATTGAAATCAAATCCCCCAGCCAGACTCGCACCAAAAGAATCGCCGGGATTACCGGTAACGACAAGGCCATCCAGGCGCGTGGGGCTATCCGGGCTTTCCGCGATCTTGCTCAGAAGAAATGCGCCCTCAAGACCACCAATTTCGCCAGGTTGACGGCGGTAAGCAATATAGAGCCGCCCGGAACCTTCGTTGGCTTTTGGCGCTCCGACGGCGATATCGGGTCGTGAGTCGTCGTTAAAATCATCAATTCCAAGCAGGTTTTCAATATTATCGTCGTCGCTGCCAACTATGCGTGCGGCACCCAGCGTTTCAAACCGGCCGTCACCACAATGGCTCGTAAAGCCGTCCACGTATTGGTGGGGACGCGGAGGTGTTCCAGGGTATCCGCTATCCGGACCCCAGAGGTTTCTATTGTTGGACATGTAGCCAAGTCCGGACGCTGGAATCGTAACTGGGTCCAGAAATTCACAGTCTGCTTCAGAAATTTCTTCCACCTCGTTGCAGTCGGCGGATCGTCCCGGCGCGCTTATGATGATGTCTGGGCGGACATTTCCTTCCTGCTGAAAGCTCACTGTAATGGACGTCCCGAACCGGTCACCGTCCGCAGCGCCAAGAATTCGCCCGCCAAAGGGTTCCTTTGGAGTACCGGAAGACACGTAAAAGCCCGATCCGGCGTCGAATCCAAAAAACGGGTCAAATTGTTCGTCACCAGCCGGAACACAATCCGGAAGCACCGATGCTGTCGGGCACGACAAGGGCGCAGGCTCACCGTCAACGATAGGTTCGAAGGTTGTAAGATCATGGACGAAAAGTTCGAGCCAGGTTGGATTTGCGAGGTAACCGACGAACCCAGCGCCCGGCCCAATAATGGTGTCAAGAACACCATCTGTCCCGGCAATACAACGGTCCTCGGTTGGTGGAACTGCGTCTGGATCGCCCAGTTGGAATTTCTGACGGTCTGCAAGAGTTGCGCCAACAGTTGCAGACGTTACGGTCATGTTGGTGAAATTTCGCCCGACTTGATCAAGGTTAATCGGCTGTGCGTTTTCTGGTGCTCCCAGCGTAGAATTGGTGCTGCTGAGGATCACAACGCCGCCGCTGTCAAATTGCCCCACACGGTCCAGCGCCCAGCATTGTGCCGCAATCGTCGGCGCAGAGCACTCAACACCCAACACATCGGAATGTGTACTGGGAAATCCGAAGGCCAACTCGTCTTTTTCATCGTCGTCCGCGTCTGGCAACGATGCCACGGTTGACAATCCATCCGTTTCGCTGGAATTGGCAACGGTTCGGATTCCCGTCATGGTGATTCCACGAAGCGAAGAAGTGCCCACGGAATTAAGATTGTGAATTCCGTGAATCCGCGCGCTGCCGCGTTCGCCATACAACAAATACGCTTCGCCGGGGCCTAATCCGCTTGGGTTTACAAAGAAGGGTTTACCGTATCGCGATGCAATCACAAACTCATCTAGGCCGTCCCCATCGTAATCATCAGCCTTGGTAAAGGCCGAGCCAGCGTTGTCTTCAAAGTTCACGCCGCCAAAAATGGCCCCATCAAGACGCGGGTTGGTTTCGGCAATGGAACCGAGCCAGGCGATCGCCGGAAGCGACGAGACTCGCACAGGCCGAGGCGCCGTGTCCGTAAGTGCCGTCTGACCCGTGATGTTGAGACGTACACTGATTTGGAACAATCCCGACGTCGTACTGGTAAACGTCGCCGTGCGCAGGCTCATTGCCCCGCCGGTCACAATCGGAATCACCGAACCGGTCGGTTGATTGGAAGTGGTCAGACGTTGGGCGAATACATCGACGGTACCTGCGGAATCGGGAGCGTTCGTCGTCCATCGGACGGTTACCGGCGAACTCGGAGCCACGGCCAAGCTCGTATTGGGCTCAGTTACTGCGAGTGATACCGTACGCGTCACGATCACCTTACCGGTGCTGTAATCTGTGACCGGTGCACTCGTCCCATTTCGAATCGTCGCACCGATGTAATACGACCCCTCCGGCACGCCGGTGGGAAACTCCACCTGGGTATCCGTGTCGGAAAGGTTGTCAGCGATGCTCGTAAATCCGTTGCTTACGTTCTTGTCCGCGTCATAGAACACTTCCACCGAACCCGTACCGTCAGGGACGGTGGCCGTGAAGCGGATGGTAAAGGTCGCATCCTTAAAGAGGTTGATGTCCGCTGTGCCAGGATTCGTAATTGTAATTTCCGGGGTGACAATTGAGCCTTGGGCCACGACGCGCACCTTGGGTGTAAGGAAATCGAGACCAACCTTGGGAATGGTCACGATTCGATCGGTTTGCCCGGCGGCCACCGTATCGGACACTGACAACCCGCTGTCGGTTGCCGACAAGCCAAGGGTATAGTCGCCCACAGCCAGGCCTTCTGTCCGGAAGGAGACCGTTCCGGCATTTCCCTGCCCAATCGCCAGCTGTGTGCCAATTCGGTCAGGCGGCGCGGAAACAGTGTCATTGCTATCAAGATAGAAGAGCCTCCACTGTACCTGATCCTCAGGGTCACGAGCATCAAACGAAACCGTGACAACTCCACCTTGTTCAACTACGGTAACTTGCTGGGCCGGCTGGATAAAAATGGGGTCCGGAGGGCCCTGCACCTGGATGACGCCAGCACCGTCGGCGGAGTCTGCATCTCCGCCAACCGTAAAGGAGACTCCAACTCGATAATAGCCCACGTCGGCTTCTGACGGGTCAAAATCAAAAAATTTGTTGCTGCCTGCAGCAAGGTTTGCGGCGATCGTCACCTTGTCGCCAATGGACGGACTGTTCAGGGTGGAGTCTCCGACCGGAAACCGATACCCGACAATGTCGGTCGCGTCGTCCGGCACGCTGTACCGAACCTGGAACGGCGGGTCGAGCTGGGAAAGGCCAAAGCTCGAAGCGGGAGTGATGATCTCACCCCGATCGCCCGGACTACCATTGTCGTTGCTGTTGTTGTTGTTATTGTTGTTATCATTGCCCGTCCCACCGCCAGCTGGGCAGCCCGCCAGCAGCACGACCATGAACAACCAGGGCAGTGCAATCAAGCAACCGATGCACGACAACCGACCGTTGCAGGAAGTCACCTTCATAACGTAATCACTCCGATATTTTGCAAGGCGTGAAGCAACCGGCGTCCGTCTGCTGACGACGCATGGCCTGGTGCTGCTTCGATCCCAGGCAAGTCTCTGACCCGCTCTTCGTGGACAGCAACCTCGCCAGGCACACGTGCGGACAACGAGTTATACGTTGCCTCCAAACGCCCTGTCAACCAATTTCCGAACTCCCAAGGGGCTTCCAAGCCCAAGCCCTCCACACCCATTGAAAGCCGGACATCCCAAGGGCTGTTCCATACCGCAACCAACCATACAATCCCTCATCCAGGAACCCCCAAGACCGTTCGAACGGAAAGGGTCGCATAGCGCAAACATGAACACCTTACTTCGAACCCCCATTCCCACTCCCCAGATATCCTCGCTCGCCGGAATTCGCGTACTTGTGGTCGGTTTGGGGCGCTTTGGGGGCGGCGTGGGAGTGACGCAGTGGCTTGTCCGCCAAGGCGCCGTCGTTACCGTCACCGACCAAGCCGATGCGAATTCGCTGGTAGATTCGCTCGAAGCAATCGCCGGACTCCCAATTACTCTCTGCCTGGGTGGTCATGAGGCCTGCGACCTTTCGCAAGCCGATCTGGTCGTTGTAAATCCCGCCGTCATCAAGAACAGGTCTGCCCTTTTCCAGGAAATCTTGCGCAGAAAAATTCCGTGGACCACGGAAATGAACCTTTTTTGTGAGCGATGTCCTGCGCCGGTGGTGGGTGTGACGGGCAGTTTCGGAAAAAGCACTACCTGCGCGATGCTGGCACATGTTTTTGAAGCCATGCGGCAAGGCGGCCATGCGAAATTCACAGGGGTCCACCTTGGCGGAAATATCGGACGCTCACTCCTGGGAGACTTGCCGGAGGTACGGATGAGCGATCTGGTCGTTCTGGAAATGTCCAACGCCCAGCTTGAGGATATTCATCGTGTCGCATGGGAACCTGCGGTTGCCGTGATCACCAATTTGTTTCCGCACCATCTCGACCGGTATGAGAATTTTGAGGGATATATCCAGGCCAAGTTGAACCTGGTCCGCGCCGGGAACGGGACTTGCCCAGTGGTGTTTGGCGAGATCGACGCCCAGGCTCGGCCACTACTCCACGAGGCCGTCCGTGGAAGTGTGGTACGGCTAAACCCGGTCGCCTTATTGGATTGGCCTGTGGAATTGAGCATTCCGGGCGCGCACAATCAGGCCAACGCTGCGTGCGTGATGACGGTTTGCCATGTGATGGGCCTCAGCGACGAACGCGTCAGGGATGCGCTGAAGACGTTTCGCGGATTGCCTCATCGGCTGGAATGGGTTGGTTCGGTCCGCGGAGTGGAATACATCAACGATTCCAAATCTACCGCACCGGCGGCCACCATCATTGCGCTCGATGCACTCCGTGAACAAAAGGGCAAGCTCATCGCTATCGTTGGCGGACAAAAGAAGGATGTCTCGCTCGTTGATTGCGCAAAGGCGTTGACACAAAACTGTCGTACGGTGATTTGCTGCGGCGAGGCGAAGTCTGCTTTCGCGACCGCGTTGCAGATGGCGTCAACCAATCCAGAATCCATCGCCTACCAGGTCAATGGAGTCGCTGAGGCGGTCGCGATTGCAGCGAAGGAGGCACGACCCGGTGAGACAGTGCTGTTTTCGCCGGGCGCACCGAGCTTCGATCAATACGTCAACTTCACTGAACGGGGCAAACACTTCGCTGCGTTGGTCACCGCGATGGGACCGACAGGCCCCCGATCAACTCATTAGCCATCGTTTCAACAACGAGCTGTACATTTGCGTTTAAATCGAGGTGCTGTTCTGCGCGGGCCAGCCGTTCGATGCGCTCAGCGATGTTTTCAAGTTCGCCATTTGCGAATCGTCCTGATTGCCCGCGCATTCGTGCTGCATATTGATCGGCTGCAAGGCGGAACAGAATCTTCAAGCCGCGACGGGCGGATTCCGTATCCGTAATATCCGGATCGCGCTTACTGAAGCGCTCGCCGACCGATTTGGATTCATCGGTGAAAAATTTGATAAGTTCGGCCGTGCCATTTCGCTGCGTCTTGGACATAACCTCGACCAGGCGGTTCGAGAGTTCAAAGAGGTCGTCGTCCACGGCCTGTACGGCCTCGCCGATACTCCCGGACGAATAGGCAGCGTACCAATTTGCCTGCTCATCACTTAGGTCGGGACGAAGTTTGCGCAATCGTTGGAGTACGAATTCATCGGGGAGCGTTTGGAAGCGGACGATCTGGCATCGAGACTGCGTAGTAGGCAGGAGATAATCCAACCCCACGACCAATAAGATCAGGTAGGTCGCACCCGGCGGTTCTTCCAGCGTCTTGAGCAGCGCGTTTTGGGCCTCGACATTTAGCACGTCGGCCTCTTTGATAATGAACACTTTGGCGCGGCCTCGCTGCGGTGTGCGGGCGACCTTGTCAATAATGAACTCACGGACCACGTCGACGCCGAGTTCGAGGCCCTTGCGCTTGCGCACCGTGGCGTCTGAGTGCTCGCGGTTGAGTTGGCGGTAGACCATGTGCAGGTCGGGATGCGTACCGGCTGCCACAGTGCGGCAATCGTCACACGCGCCACAACCGACGGATATCGCGGGAAGTCCGATGGCTGCCGCATCGCTATCGTCCAAATTTCTCGTGATTGGATTACTACAAAGCAACCGCTGGGCCATGCCGCGTGCAAATGTTTCCTTTCCCACGCCCTCCGGGCCGTGAAAGATGTAGGCATGTGGGATCCGGTCGCGCGAAAGGGCGCGCTGCACCTGGCGGTGGGCGTAGGGCTGATGCTGTGTGTCATTCAATGGCACTGGCCAAGGCCTCCATGATCCGGGCGAAGACCTCATTCTCATTCCCCGCCGCATCCACGATTTTCACCGGACGGGGATAGTACGATGGCAATTCGAGGAACAAATTTCGAACCCGGCGATGGAATTCAAGCGGCCTTGCCTCCATCGCGTCGGTCGTGGCGCCGGGGATGAGCGAGCCCTGCACGGCGTCGGTCTTGCGGTTCTTGCCGGCGTGGCTGGCCTTTCGCCCAATTCGCTCGAAACCAGCCTGAGGGTCGAGGTCGAGGATGATGGTCGCATCAGGCCAGCAGTCGCCCACAGCGAGGCGAGCCAACTCGATGACACGCTTCGGGTCGTAACCAGCCGCCCCCTGATAGGCACAGGTTGAACTTACGTATCGGTCGCAGACAACCGTTTGACCTTTGGCAAGAGCCGGACGGATGATTTCGCCGACGAGTTGAGCGCGGGAGGCCATGAAGAGCATGGTCTCGCAGGCGACGTCCATGGTGGAGAGGTCGTGGTCGAGGAGAATGGAGCGAATACGGTCGCCGATGAGGGTTCCTCCGGGGTCCCGGCAGGCGATGGCCGGGACGCCGGCATCGGCCAAAGCCTTCATCAGCCTTGCGCTTTGAGCGGACTTGCCAGCACCGTCAGGCCCATCGAGGACGATGAAGTGCCCCCGCAAGCTATTAAGATTGGCAATTGCTTGGCCCATTTACGTTTACGATTCCGAAACCGGGTTTTCTGCTCAAAACCATGGCACGCTGGCTTTCACACGTCGAATTCCATTCTCTCCGTTTTGAAAACGCTGTCCACGAAACAAGAAACAGCAGAGGTTTGCACTGCCCCGGGCCAATAAATGCAGTCTCAGTTCGAACCAGGTTCGTTTGGAAATTTTCATATTGTGTTTGGGTCAGATTTCGGATTCGGTTGCCAAGACAAAGAGCGTCCGAGTCCATCCAGTCCCTGTTCATTACCCCCTAATAACATCCGAGACGCTTCGATTTTGTTGGGATTTTGCAAAAACCCCGTTCTCTCGATTGTGACCGCAATATGATCATGCCGCCCGTCGCTCGCGCTCCGGGTTCGGTTCGGCACAGCCGCACCGCGAATGGCGGATATTCGACTTGACCATGCCGAGCCTCGACATAGTCTAATCACCGGTGGGGTATACCACCCACACGGAATTTCTGTTTGCGATGGAACACCTGACCGAGGGCGACATATGTACGGAGCGACGGCAGATCATTTGCGGGGCGAGTTGGAGTCGATTCGCAAGGCCGGGCTCTACAAGGAAGAACGTCAGATTCTTACGCCGCAGAGGGCAGCGCTCAAAACCAAAGAGGTAGGGAAGGGAAATCCCGTATCACTACGAAGTCTCCTGGTCGTTACGATGCGCCAAGCTCGGACGCGCGAAGCCTGCCGGAAAGGTGGTCTTTCCACCGCAGCCGCGCCGCGTCGACCAGCATTCGCCCCGCCCAGCGATAGACGTTTAGTTCACTGACCAGCGACCGCATTGCCCGCATACGGTCGCGTCGCTCTTCCGGCGTCATGCTCAATGCCGCATGCATCGCCGCGCTGGCCTCATCAAAATCGTAGGGGTTGACGATCAGCGCCTCGGAAAGCTCGCGAGATGCGCCCGCAAAATGACTGAGAATCAAGACTCCGTTTTCGTCGTCCCGGGCCGCAACGAACTCTTTGGCCACAAGGTTCATTCCGTCATGCAGACTGCTGACGTAACAGAAATCGGCCGCACGGTAGTAACGAAACACCGCAGGCGGTTCGTGGTGCGCCCGCAGCAGAATGACCGGCTTATATGTATCGGTCCCGAACTGTTCGTTGATTCTGGCCGTGATCCGCTCCACGCTGGCCCCGAGTTGCTGATACCGCTCAATGAGAGTGCGACTGGGGGCGGCGAGCTGAACAAATGTAAACCGGCCACGGTATTGCGGATGCAATTCAAGCAACCGCTGCACTGCCCAGAGTCGCTCCTCTATCCCCTTGGTATAGTCGAGGCGGTCGACTCCCACACCCAGCAGCGCGCCCGGTTGCAGTCCTAACTCATGAAACACGGATGCACGGCAATCCGCGACGCTCGGCGCATGATGGGCCCAGTGGTTGGGCCATTCGATCGAAATCGGATACGGGCGGATCATCGTCTTTCTCCCTCCAAACACCACTCCGATCTGCTCGCGATCCACCCGCGCCTCGAGGAAACGGTCCACGCTGTCCAGGAAGTTGTTGCAATGAAGCCGTGTTTGGAATCCGAGAATGCTGCTGCCCAACATCCCTTCGAGCATCTCCTTTGTGAACGGACAAATGCCCAGTCGCTCGGAGTTCGGCCAGGGAATGTGCCAGAATGTGATGATGCTCGCACGCGGGAGACGTTCCCGGATCATTCGGGGCGCCATCGCAAAATGATAGTCCTGCACAAGGACGACAGGGTCATCTGAGTCCGCCTCATCACATACCGCGTCGGCGAACAATCGATTCACCTCAACATAATGATTCCAATCCTCACGCCGAAACATGGGACGGGTGTGCGCCAGGTGACACAACGGCCAGAGCCCCTCATTCGCAAAGCCATAGTAGTAACCCTTCTCCTGCACGTCCGAGAGCCACACGCGCCGAAGCACATACGATTCCTCGCCGGGGGGGACACGCACACGATTGCGTTCATCCACCATTTCACGATCAGCATTGCCGCTCCCATGCGCCACCCAGACTCCACCGCACGCCCGCATCACCGGCTCGAGCGCCGTCACAAGACCACTGGCCGGATGAAACACCTCAATGGCGCCGTCCTTCTGACGCTGGTGAATGTACGGTTCCCGGTTGGCCAACACGACGATGCGTTCGCCGTGCAGATGTTCCACCAGCGCACGCCTCAGTCTCGATGGGTTCCAACCTCCCCCCTGTTCGTCCGTATGTTCGGCGGCCACATGCTCGATCAGTTCGCGAACGTCGCGAAGAATAGGCTGAAATTCCCGTGAAGAACTCCCGCCGCGCAAGAACTGGCGAATCTGGTGGGTCCAGCCGCGCCAGAACATGCGTCCTGCGATCACCGTCAACACCGACGCACTCACCGCAAGTATGGCAAAGGCGATCAAGATCAACTGTCGCAGTTTTGCGTCGCGACGCTCCATGAACGTCACATCGTGCACCAGTACGAGGAACCCGTAGGTTCGATCGGAGTCTCGTATGGGGACGACGTTGACATGAACGCGGCCTCCGGGCAATTGCGAGAAAAAGCCTGTGGACTGCCATTCCTCCGGCGGCGCACCTTCCGATGGCCTCAGACGACGAGCAAGATCGCTGCATAGGAACTCAGGAGGAAATGCGGCCGTAGATGCTTTGGTTTGACCGTCAATATCGCAGGCTGCGGCTCCCAGGATGCGTTCATCCTGGGCCAGGTCCGTCAACACTCGCTGTACTTCCTCGGCCTTGGATCCCCAGTGCGAAACGAGCGACCACCACGCGCCGTTCACCGCAAGCTGTGCGCGCAGCGCAATATCCCGTTCGAACCAGGACTGAGTTGTCTTTTGCACAGCCTGCGTCGCTACGACTGCCAGCAGCGCCAGGCCAGCAATGACCAGGAAAATGAAACGCAGCAGCTGACCCATTCCGCATATTTTAGTCGAAAATTCCGCGTCGGGACACTTGGATCGATGCTATTCGCAAAGTATGCTGAAAAACATCCGAACCACGGTCATGAGCGAATTGAGTTTTATGAATCTGCAAGACAAACTGGCGGAACTGGCTCGTACCACCGTTCTGCTTGTGGCCTCCGATTTTGACGGCACGCTTGCGCCGATCGCCCAGGCTCCGCACCTCGCCATTCCCGAACGGGAGGCCATTGTCGCTCTTCATGCATTGAGTGCGATGCCCCACACTCACGTTGCAGTCATTTCCGGTCGCGCGCTGCGGGACCTTGCGTCTATCGCAAATGTTTCGGGCGAAGTACTCTTGGTTGGCAGCCACGGCAGCGAATTTGATCCTGACTTCGTCCAAACGTTGACTGCCAGCCAGCTTGAACTGCGCGATCAGCTCAAGAGTCATCTCACGGACATCGCATCGAGCGGGCAGGGATTCCTGCTTGAAGAGAAACCCGCGTCGTTTGCGTTTCATTATCGCGGCACAGCCCCGGAAATCTCCAGGACCGTGGTCAATTCAATTTTGAACGGACCCGCACTCCTCCCGGGAGTGCATGTTAAGTACGGAAAGGAAGTGGTTGAACTCGGTGTCGTGCCCACGGACAAGGGCAAGGCTCTACTTTCGCTGCGCCATCGCTTCGGCGCAACCGCAGCCATCTTCATCGGTGATGATGAAAGCGATGAGGACGCATTCGCGGTGCTCCGCGGGCCGGATGTCTCCGTCAAGGTGGGCGATGGCAATACTCGTGCCCAGTTCACCGTTCCCGACGCCGCTGAATCGGCCCGGATCCTTGCGCGACTTGTCCAGATGCGTGAGGAATGGCTGCGAAATTCGCAGGCTGTCGCAATCGAGAGGCACTCTCTACTTTCGGATCAGCGAACTGTCGCGCTGGTGACACCCGACGCCCGGATCGTCTGGATGTGCATTCCCCGCATCGACTCCGCGGCCATCTTCGCTGAACTTGTGGGCGGGCCCACCGCCGGTTTCTTTCACATACGAGCGGCGGACGGATCGCCGCCGCGCAAACAGTCCTATGACGCCGACTCTTTTCTGTTGATTACTGACTGGGGCGAATTCTCGGTCACCGACTACATGGATTGTTCCGGCGGCCGGCCTTTTCAGAGAGCCGGCCGCACCGACCTGATCCGCATGATTGAAGGAAAAGGCAGGATCGACATCGTCTTTGCCCCACGTCTCGACTTCGGTCGAGAACAAACCCGATTAAGAGTCATTCCGCATGGTCTGCAGATCGAGGGATCCCTTGATCCGGTCGTTCTCCGCTCACCGGGCGTTCAATGGACCATCACGGATGAAGGCCGACATCAGCGGGCCATGGCCTCATACGACCTCAACGGCACACTCATCCTCGAACTACGGTGCGGCGTACTGAGTTCGCAGGAACAGGTGGTCCCCGAAAGCATCCGCCGATTACAAACCACACGTTTCTGGTCCGCCTGGGCCGATCAACTCAAACTTCCACCTCTCGCGCGTGATCTCGTGAAACGCAGCGCGCTCGTCATCAAGGCATTGTGTTACGGACCCACAGGCGCCATCTGCGCCGCAGGAACCATGAGCCTGCCTGAACATATAGGCGGAGTGCGTAACTGGGACTACCGATATTGCTGGCTGCGCGATAGCGCGATGGCAGCCACCTCTCTGGCCCGCCTGCATGCCCCGGGGCCAGGCATCCGGCTGCTCGACTGGCTGCTCGGCGTCATGGATCGCGACGAAAACCCGGAATGGTTTCGCCCGCTGTACACGGTCACTGGAGGCCATGCCGCGACGGAAGCAGAAATCGGCGAGCTCGCCGGTTATCGAGGCAGCAGGCCGGTTCGCGTTGGAAATGCCGCCGCGCAGCAGCTCCAGCTCGACGTCTTTGGCCCGCTCATGGAATTGCTTGAAGCGCTCGCCCAGCGCGGAGCGGCGCTTTCCGGCGAACATTGGCGGCTTACCGAAGCCATCATCAAGGCCGTCGATCGCCGATGGCGGGAGCCAGACCACGGCATCTGGGAGATTCGCCGTCCCCGCCAGCATCACGTGCATTCCAAGGTGATGTGCTGGATGGCAGTCGATCGGGCCATCAAACTGGCCGCCGTCTATCTTGGGCAGGAGCCTGAGGCATGGATCAAGTTGCGTAACGAAATCTCAAACGATGTACTCGCCCACGGCTGGAATAAGACAATCAATTCTTTCACAACTACGTACGATGATTCGTCTGTGGATGCCGCTTTGCTCCACCTGGGTCTCTCCGGCCTGCTCGACGGCGACGACCCTAGATTCACGGCTACAGTTGCCCACGTTGAGAAATCGCTGCGCCGGGGCCCAACGGTGTACCGCTATCTCTACGATGACAGCCTTCCCGGACAGGAAGGCGGTTTCCATATCTGCACTTGCTGGCTGATCGAGTCGATGGTAATGGTAAATCGACTCGACGATGCCCTGCATTTGTTCGATGACTACGTCTCCATGTTTGGTCCAACCGGATTGTGTCCGGAAGAATACTGTCCAAAAACCCGCCGGTCGCTTGGAAACCATCCTCAGCTATACTCTCACTTGGGCCTGATTAATGCAGCCTTGGCGCTTTCGGAAGCCGGTATCGCATCCCGCAATGGATAATTGGTAACATTTGCAGACCACAACGGAGCATGTCATGTACGGTTCTATGGCGGAACATTTGCGTAACGAGCTGGAGTCGATTCGCAAGGCCGGGCTCTACAAGGAAGAACGTCAGATTCTTACTCCGCAGGGCGCGGACATTCGTGTGCGTTTTCCGGAGTCCGCCCCCCCGCGCGAGGTAATTAACTTCTGTGCGAACAACTACCTTGGCTTGTCGTCGAACGCTAAAGTGATCGAGGCCGCCCACGACGCCCTCAAGACGCACGGATTCGGGCTGAGCAGCGTGCGGTTTATCTGCGGGACGCAGGACATTCACAAACAGCTGGAGCGGCGGATCAGCGAGTTCCTGCGAACAGAGGACACAATCCTGTATGCGGCCTGTTTCGACGCGAACGGCGGGCTGTTTGAGCCGCTGCTCGGGGAGCAGGACGCGGTGCTCACCGACTCGCTTAACCACGCCTCGATCATCGACGGCATTCGGCTCTGCAAAGCAAAGCGGTACATTTACACCCACAACGATATGGCCGACCTGAAGGCCAAACTGGTCGAGGCCAAGTCGGCGCGGTTCCGCATGATCGCCACCGACGGGGCCTTCAGTATGGACGGCGACGTGGCAAAACTGGATCAGATTTGCGATTTGGCCGAGGAGCATAGCGCACTGGTCATGGTGGACGACTGCCACTGCACCGGGTTCATGGGCAAGACCGGGCGCGGATCAGCGGAGCACTGCGGCGTGATGGGCCGGGTCGATGTGATTACTTCGACACTCGGCAAGGCGCTGGGCGGGGCGTCCGGGGGCTTCACCAGCGGGCGAAAGGAGATCATCGAATTGCTGCGGCAGCGTTCCCGGCCATACCTGTTCAGCAACTCGGTCGCGCCGACGATCGTGAAGGCGTCGCTGGCGATTCTCGATGTGCTGTCGGAATCGACGGCGCTGCGCGACAAGCTGGAGGCCAATACCAAGCGCTTCCGCGAAGGAATGACCAAGGCCGGCTTCGACATCCGCCCTGGCGTCCACCCCATCGTGCCGATCATGCTCTACAATGCGAAGCTCAGTCAGGACATCGCCCGCGACCTCTTCGCCGAAGGCATCTACGTCATCGGCTTCTATCACCCCGTCGTGGCCAAGGGCCTGGCCCGCATCCGCGTCCAGCTATCTGCCGCGCACGAGCCGCACCACATCGACCGCGCCATCGAAGCCTTCACCAAGGTCGGGCGCAAATACGAAATCCTCGGCGCGAAGAAAGACCAGATCATCGCGAAGTACGGCGAATGAGTACAACAACTCGGTCTTTGGAGTATTAGCTTGGCAGTTTCGGCGCACATTCCATGCTCCAAATGTGAGTATGACCTGTTCGGCACCGCAGACGAAGCTTCCTGTCCAGAATGTGGAACTTCAGTTCGGTTATCGCTGAATCCCAAGCGTCTGATTTTTGTTCCACCGGAAAAGCTAAAACCCATCGCCAGGCTCCTCAAGGTTTGGATAATCCTTTCCGCCGTCCAACTCGCACTCTGGATCGCTCTATTCGTACATTTTTCACAGATATTAATTCTTCCGTTCTATTTCGTAGGCGTAGTCACATGGTTTCTCATTCCAGTTTTTGTATCTCTTCGATACATTGGTATCACCGTAAAGAAGCAGTCCTCTTTGCTCTTCGCGATATCCACGATCTCGACGGCCATTCTCGGATTGGTGTTATGTTTCTTATGGCAGTCCTTTTTCGAAACACCACTTATGTCGTTCCTTGCAAGGCTATTCCTGGCGGTTCCTTCTATGCTCTTCCTGGTCTTGGCTGGGACGCTTTCGGCCAGAATCCCAAGAATCCGATTGGCTTATTCCCTTTGGGGATCTGTAATGCTGTCGAACTTGCTTTGGATTGCGCAGATACCTTTTGCCCCTTGGCGATGGCGCTGGTTTGGGCACATCGTCCTATTCTCTTCACCAATAGTGTTGATGCTTACGATCATGCAGATCGGATTATTAATGCGCCGTTTAGGTCGCCTGCCATTTATTCCGCAAGACTCAGTCGGCGCAGAGTAAACTAAGACATTTCTCGAAACGGCGATTCGCCGACTTCCATGATGCCGGGGGCGGCCCAGTTGCTCACAGAGCCGCTTCGTCAGGGAATAAGTTCGCCACTTTTTTCATCGATAGGTACAAGTGGTTCTTGTCGTCCGTCAATTCTACAAAACCGTATTTGAGATAGAAGCGGCGCGCATCATCATTGACGGCGAATACTTCGACCGCGCGCATGGCAATCGCGCTGCCATGCCTAAGCCCGCGCCGCAGTGCGTCAACGAGCAAGTACGAGCCAAGTCCTCCGCCTTGAACCACTTTGCTTACGGCCAGCCTTCCGAGATGAAGAACGGGAATCGGGATGCGGCTGGGAAGGCCGGATTTTTCTTCTGCGGGAATCGTGTCGAAGCTGACAGCGCCGCTCGCAAGCGTATAGAATCCCAGAACGTGTGTCATGTCCGTAGGCTCCACCGCGACAAATGTTCGACCAAGGTCTCGCTTTTCGAATTGGGTCGCGCGCACCTTCAGGAATTCGTCCAGCGAGGCGATGCCGCAGTCGAATTGACTACGATCATGTTGTTTGCCGAGCCGCACGATGATCCATTTTGGATCAGCCACCCCGACGATACCTCTTGGCAGCATTGCGGAGTGCTGCGTTAGGCTGGCCGTCATCATCCAGCATTTCAAGGAATCGGGCGCTGTCCCGTCGTGATAATTTCGTCGCGGTGCTCTCTTCGACCGCCTGTCGAGCGCGTAAGAGAAGCGTAGTGGTTGCGAAGTCGCTCACCGTCTGACCCATCACAAAGGCGGCGCGTTCGATGAGTTCCTTTTGCTCCTTCCCAAGACGGAAGTCGATTCTGGCCGGACTTTTCGATCTGATTGCCATTGGTTCTGCTCCGTATAGGTTTCGCTAGCCTCAATATCATTGTACGGATATTTGCCACACAAATCAATAATACGACTTGGACAAGTAGTTCGTTGTTTCCGGGTTTGATATTACCGGACGTCAAACGGCGATTCGCCGACTTCCATGATGCCGGGCGCAGCCCATGGGAGTTTCGGATCGCTGACCCAGCGGATGGCGGCAAGCATTCCCGCGTATTCGCAGGAGAGATACAGCAACTGCTCTCCGGTGAGTTTTTCGATGGGCTTGCCGAATCCCTGGGCGGGAATCTGTGAGGCCAGTTCCATCTCCTTCGCGAAGGCGAGCGATTTTTCGTAGGCCGGGTCGAGACGGCGGCGCTGTTCGAAGAGCATCTTCCAGAGGAAGCCGCGAATCTCCGCATCCTTGATTTCGAGTGCCGTGCCGCAGTGCATTTCGGCCGCATCGGGCAGGCCCGCGAAGGTGACTGATTGATCCGAGGTCTGCGGCGTTTCACGCGGGGCAGAGCCCGCCCTACCTGGTTCCGCCGCGTTCGAAGCAGGCTGGTGGGCATGGCCCACCCTACTGGGGTCGTTGAGCGAAAAAAGCCAGCCCATCAGGCAGAACTGGCCCCAGATTTCGCGGAGGCGCAGGTGCAGTTCAGCGTCGGAATAGGCGGCGATGACCGCAGGTTCGATGAGCGTTTCGCGGAAGTGCTTCACGGCGCCGGGGGCCGCGGTTTTGATTTCATGCTGGTTGGGCTTTTTCCCCTGCCGTTTGGATTCGGCCACCACGAGGGTGACGAGGTTGGCCTGCACGGCGATGGCCATGGCCCGGACTTCCTGCGTCGTCCGGGTCTTCTCAGAATGAACGGTCAGTTGCACGCCGGGATTGTACCGGATTTACACGGCTAAGGCACGGAGAGAATAGAGAGTTACTGCCCCGATGGCTTCGGCGAAAGTGACGGTCATGCCGAACGGAGCGAAGCATCTTGTAGTCCAGGAGATCCTTCGCTTCGCTCAGGATGACAACGGCGATAATGGAGATTCGCGGTTCGGTTAGGAGCCGATGCCGTACTGGTCAATGGCGTTTTCGATGGCGCGGCGGATGCGAGCGTGGACTTCGAGCGGCTGCTGGATCGAGCGCCAGGTTCGCGGACGATTGACGGCCTTGTCCATGACGAATGTGATGCTGCCCAGATTGGTTACTTTTTCCTCGATGCCAACCTGCACGAACGTGTTACGAATTTCAAGCAACTCGCACGAGTCGATGCGCGGCGAGCGGATACCGTGAATGTGGATGATGCGACGGTTCGTCAGCACGTACCAGGTCGGGATCCAGCGGAGAATCGCAATCCCCAACCCCACCGCGCCGCCCATGACGACGATCTGAACTGTGGTGGTCATGGAAAGGCCAACGATCGGCTTACCCAGAAAGGTAAGCAATCCGGCAATGAGCCAACTGCCAACCATCCATGCGGCCGAGTCGAACAGCGGACGCCACATCGAAGGCTTGATGGCAAGGATGACGATTTCGCCGCCATCGATGACGCCGCCGGGGATTTCGGCCCACGGGGCGACGGCGGCCTTGGCTGACGCTGCGGGATTGTCGGCGACGGCCACAGAGAAGTTACGCACGGATGCAATACCAATCATGATTGATGCGGCGTTCTCGGCCGCCCCCAAAGGGTTTCCCGGGTTCTTACCCGCTCCACCGGTTATCGACCCTTCGGGGCCCTTGGTTTGGTCTTCATGTTGGTTTTTCATGCGCTCTTTCCTATTTCACGGCCACCGGCTGTGCTGTTACGTTGGCCAGCATTCTTTCCAGTGCCAGTAGTGCGAGAGCCCGAGTCTCCGGATCGACCTTTATCTGGTTGACCACACGACCTGCGACGAGTTCATCCAAAACGTAAAGAAGGTGCTTGAGGTCGATGCGGTACATCGTCGAACAGAGGCATTGGATGCCCGCGAGTGAGCGGACGGCCTTGTCGGGGTGATTGGTCGCGAGGCGGTTGATCAAGTGAATTTCCGTACCGATTGCCCAGCGCGAGCCGGGCGGCGATTCGGACACAGTCTTGATGATGAATTCGGTGCTGCCGGCCAGGTCAGCCTTCTGAACAACCTCCCACGGACACTCCGGGTGCACCAGGATTTTGCACTCCGGATCGTTCGCACGAACTTCGTCGCATTGCGCAACGGTGAACAGTCCGTGCACGCTGCAATGGCCCTTCCACAGAAAGACCTTTGCAGCCTCGACTTGCTTGCGCGTCAGGCCGCCGTCGGCGACCTTGGGATCGAAGACCACCATATCATCGAGCTGGATGCCCATCGCATATGCGGTGTTGCGGCCAAGATGTTGATCGGGCAGGAAGATAACCTTCTCGCCTTGCTTGAAAGCCCATTCCAGAATCTTGCGTGCGTTGCTGCTCGTGCAGCAGGCTCCGCCGTGACCGCCGCAAAAGGCCTTGATGGTGGCCGCTGAATTCACGTAGGTGATGGGGATGATGTTTTGGCCGCACTTTTCGACGAGGTATTCCCAGGCTTCTTCGAGTTGATCGATGTCGGCCATGTCGGCCATGCTGCATCCCGCGGAGAGGTCGGGCAGGATGACCTTGACCGACTCGTCGGTGAGGATGTCAGCTGATTCGGCCATGAAGTGAACGCCACAGAAAACGATGAACTCGGCGTCGCGTTGCTTCGCCCCTATTTGAGATAGCTTCAGGCTGTCGCCGGTGAAGTCTGCAAACTGGATCACTTCGTCGCGCTGGTAATGGTGGCCGAGAATTACGAGCCGCGAACCGAGTTGCCGCTTTCGCTCAGCAACGGCAAGGGCCAGTTCGTCCTGCGTCAGCGAGCGGTACCGCGGTGGAAGAAGAGGTTGGAAGACTGGTTGACCCAAGATCGTTCTCCGGTTTCCATTTATTATACGCTACGAACGAGATGAAGTATAAAGGGTCAGTAATTAGGGGTCAGGGGCAAACGTTTTGGTCCGCATCAGATTGGTAACCCATGAAGAAATCGTTCGTTTTTCGAAAGTAAAGGGTAGCGCGAACGGACGCTTGCGATCCGACTTGTTTATCGATCGAAATTTATGCCCTATGCCCTAGCCCCTATCCCCTAAACGCCTTTGGTAAGGACTTTGATGCCCACCATTCGTGAAATCCGCGACCGTATCACGACTCTAACCTTTGACTGCTACGGCACGCTCATCGACTGGGAAGGCGGGCTGACACGGTCGTTTGCGGACATTTTCGGACCGCAGGCGCTGAGTCAAAGGCAGAAACTGTTCGAGGCCTATGTGTCTATCGAAGCCGAAATCGAAGGCGCCCCCTACCGGCGTTATCTAGATGTACTCAATGAGGTCACGCCGCGCCTGGCCCAGCAACTTCGTTGGAATCTCTCGCTGGAAAAGAAGAATCGCCTGCCTGAGCTATTGCCGACGTGGACGCCGTTTGCGGACACCAACGATGCACTTTTGCGATTGAAGAAAAAGTTTCGACTCGGAGTTTTGTCGAACATTGACCGCGACCTGTTTGCCGGAACCGCGAAGCAATTCCCAGTCTCGTTCGATTTCGTCGTCACTGCCCAAGACGTGAGCAGCTACAAGCCCTCGCACGGGCACTTTCTGCGCATGTTCAAGGACCACGGACAGAAGGAATCGACGCTGCACGTCGCTCAGAGCCAGTTTCACGATGGCAGGCCGGCCAACGATCTCGGTATTGCTTTCGCGTGGATCAACCGCTACAACGACCCGGCCGATCGCAGCGTGATCGCGCACGGTGTTTTTCCTGACTTGAAATCGCTGGCTGATGAATTGCTGGCCTGAGACAACCATGGTCGCTCAAGACTCTTCCTCAATGCCCGAACAACTCTTCCCGATCGGTACGCCGATTTGCATCACCGAAAAAATCCGGCGACGGGACCGGGCCACAGAATCGAGGGTTTGCGGCACCGTCGAGCTGTGGGAGGAGTTGCCGACCGGAAGCTGGCGCACGGGTGGAAAATACGACCGGCTCTGGCTCCGCCGACTGAAAATTCGCAAGGTGGACGGCGAAATCAGCCTGCTCATCGTTGACGATTCCACCAGCATCGCAAAACTCGAAGCGGCGCATAAAGCCAACTAGCAACAAATCGACGCTGGGGTCGAACAATTCACAATGACGATTCGCCGGTCATTCGGCATTTTCTTGGCAATCGCGCTGGTCTTACTGGCGGCAAGGTGGTTATTTCGCGCTGCGCATCGAGAGAATTCGATGCAGGTAGAAATTGGCGAATCGATTCGCTTCGCACATTTCGGCGACGCCGAAGATTTCGAATTCTGGCGACAGACGATCGCAGAATTCGAGAAGAGCCATCCAGGCACGGCCGTGACGCAGGAATTCGTCACCGGGTCTGACGAACAATCCATCATCAAGCTCCGGCAGCAAGTCTTGAGCCAGTCGCTGCCGGACGTCTTGCTCGTCGACTTACGTACCTTTCATGAGTTTTCGGAGCAGTTCGAGTCATTGGATGAGGCGGGAGACCTCATCAGCCGGTTGCAACTGGAGCCGACCGGAGCGCGTGCCTTCGAGGTAAAGAAAACGCAGCGCGGACTCCCGTTTTCAGGCGGGAACCTGCTCATCTTCGTTAATCGGAAATGCTTTTGGAAGGCATCCAAGTTCCACATCAGGCCGATCGAGCTTCCGGACGATGACTGGACGGTTGAGGAATTCCTGCGAACCGCCGAAAGGCTAACGTGCGATCTTAACCGTGACGGTACCACCGATCAATTTGGATTCTCGTTGCCGCGATGGAATGAATATCTGCCGTTCATCTGGTCGTTCGGCGCGGAGATCGCCGACGAACAGGCGACTCATTGGACGTTCTCCGGCCCCGCCGCGCAGGCGGCCATGCGCTTACTCCGGCAGCTCTCTACCGGCGATCGCGTAATCCCAACTGAGGAGGAGGTGCCAAAGCTCCCCAAGGATATGGGATTCCTCACCGGAAAGACGGCTATGTGCGTGAACGGTCCGCAGTTCATTCCGATTCTCGACAAGTCAGAGCTGTGTCGCGATTACATTGTCGCGCCGATCCCCCGCGGCCCGGGAGGGCGGACAACGCAAATCACGTGGGATGGTATCGTGATGAAGAAGAATCTGCCTGCCGAGCGCCGCAAGGTCGCATGGCAATTCATGGAATGGGCCTTGTCGAAGGAGGTACAGGGGCGATTGGCGCACATTGGCTGGGGGATACCTGCGCGAGTGGACATGCAAGGTGAATTTGTCGCCATCGATCCCTCGAGACGCAAACCCTTTGTCGATGCCCTCACCTATTCACGCCTGCCCTCGGCACTTCCAAAGTTCGAATCGCTCGATCGTGCCATTACGCGGCACTTCGACGAGGCCACCGACCCAAGACGCGCGTTTGACGCATCAAACATGCTGGACGCTTTGGCCCGCGACCCGGCTGTGATCGATGCATTCTCAAACACAGATCCAGCGTCATCGGCAACAACGCGCGATTGACTACGGTGCCGTCAGACAGGGAGACGGGTCTGGCCGAGGAACTCCATTCCACATGGAGAATGAACTTGCTCCATTTAGCAGGTCAATCAACTCTAGAATATCCGGTGGGTTGAGCGACTGGCTGCGATTGATGTCGCCGCTGTATAACCCCCAGGCCAGAAACCGCACACCGTTGAGTGCGTCGATCAAGTCAAGAATGTCGGCGGGCCCCGTGGCCGAGTCTCCATTTACGTTGGCTGGATGCGAATAAAAGATCCCACGCGAAGCAGAGTCGCCGTTTAAAGTCAACGTGGTCACAGCCCCGGGCGATATGGGTCGCTGAAGTGTGATCGAATATCGGCCCGGCGAGATATAGTTCGAAGAGACGACGGAGTTGGGCGCAGCGGGAATGGTCGTTTCGCAAAGCGTCCAGCACTCCTTCCGATCGCTGCCACTGGGCGCTTCAACCACGAAACTCGAAATCCCCTCCAATGCGCCTGCGTTTGAGCGTGCATGAGGCCTGCGGGCATCGACGACGCCGCTGGGCGGATCGATCCATTGCACCGGGCCCGTAGGGCAATCGCATTTCGCAGGTACCGGATCCGTGCAGGATGCATTGACCGTCAACCGATACAACCCACGCGTCTCTTCTCTTTTGGCGGCCACCATCGCGTAATACGTCTTTCCAACGGTCAGATTCCGGAGGCAAAGTTGAGAATTGAGTCCGCTGCTGGAGCATCCGGCTGCGTCATCGTTGCACCCCAGAGATCGAAGCGTGGCACAAGCAGATTGCGGCGAGGAGGAATCCGCCGCCTCAAACACCTGGAGTAGAGAGTCGATCGCCGGCGCGCTGCTGGTACAGGTGCGCACCCGCATGGTCGT
This sequence comes from uncultured Phycisphaera sp., assembly GCA_964501365.1. Lineage (GTDB taxonomy): Bacteria > Planctomycetota > Phycisphaerae > UBA1845 > UBA1845 > CAZAMB01. The sequence goes on from CAZCST010000020.1 coordinate 137,165, forward strand.
CGAGGTTGCAACGAATCGAAACCACACTGTGCCAACCCCGCGACTCCCAGTTCCGCCGCCGCTACAGCAGTATCCGGGGTCAGAGTCGCTGACTGTTGCGTTCAGTGTGTCTGCATCGCCGGGCGTTGATGCGCTCACCAGCCGTGCGCCGTTACCATTGCCGGGTGCGTAACACTCGTCGTTGGAAGGCGGCAGTCCGCAATGGGCGGCGGCCTGTGCAACACACCCCGCATCCCAGGCGACGTTGCAGCAAAACGACTGGTTGGGAAGAGCGCAAACTTGCGCACAGCAATAGGGGTTGATGCAACCGGGCGTGAGTCGAGGCTGCGAACAGGATTCTTCGCTCAAGACGCAGAGTCTCGGGCAGGCAACATCCGGCGAGCCGCAATACGAACCGCGCGTCCAGGAAACGCCCCGGGGCTCGCAGAAATTTTCCGTGGAATTCGTACAACTTCCATCGGCCCGGCAGCAGGCCGCCGTGCCGCAAGGCGGGTCGAAGGGATCAGCGTCGCAGGTATCGCCTTCGCGCCATGCCGGCGAAAGGTCGCTTCCCGGCGCGGGATACGGGCAATTCGCACGAGGCACCACTCGACACACCGCTTCGCCTTCCGCATCGAGGTATTGCATGTCACAGCATGCGCCCATGGCCGCCGGTCCGGCACAAAGCAGGGTCACTTCAAACGCCCCACCATCGAGACCATTCGAAAATGCACGGGACTCCCATACTTGGCCGTTCAGTACCGCATAGCCCGACTTGCTCGTTCCGATTCGCGCTGGCAGTCCGGACACCTGTGTACGACCGATGATCGAATCAGCCGCGACCGTGAACCAGAGTTCCTGCGGCAAGGGGACCGGCGGATCGAAGTCCTGGTGAAGGGTTTGTACGAAACTGCTGGACGGCTGAGTCGAACGAGACGTTCCGGGAATGATCGGTCCGGGGAGACCGCCTTCGCCTGGCAAACGCAAATCCGTGTCGTACAACGAATATCCACGCACGGTCACTTCATAGGCGATCATCTGACATGGTCCGTCCAGCGTCATGTCGTCGGCCATGCGTACGCCCTCACCGGGATTGAGCGGACCGCGTCGAGGTACTTTGGCGTGGTATGCAGCATGTACCTGCGGACAATCACCGCGAACGAAGAGCCGTGCGTTCATGCTGCTATGCGGCGCACCTGGATAACCGCCAAAAGAGAACTCGCACCCCAGGGCGGGGTTGTAAAACCAGTCGTCGGAGTAGCCCACCAGCGCCGGAGCACCTCCCACCCAGCCTGCATGGTCCCGATCAAATGTGACTGCCAGCCACACCGTGCGCGGAATCAAAATCTGCTGGTCTGACGGAATGGAAAAGGCGACAGTGTATTGGCCGACGTTGCCAAAACTCACATGGCCAGCCGTACCGGGAATGGGTTGCCCAACGCCTCCAGGGCAGCCGTCGAATAGCTGAAAATCAACGGCGAATGGACCAGCTCCTTCTCCGCCCACACTGCCGCTCACGTCAAATTCGAATCGAGAAAGCAGACACCCGCCCGATCCAGTGATCGTGATATCGTCTGCAACGGTAATGCCTGCACCGTAGTCGTAGACCGATGTTCCCAGTGTGTTGGAATACGCAAGTTGGTCCGATGCTTGCGCGATTGTGGTGGAAGGCTGGGCGAAGCCTGTCGAACCCGACACAACGATTTGCACAAGGATTTGCAGCAGTACCAATCGGAACATGATCCACCCCCCGTGATGGATTCTCAGGTATTCGCCCCTCCATCGTCCGGTTCGCGCGCCCCCCGGCGCTTCGATCGCCCTGCATGTCCCCGGCGAGTGGGCGACTCAAGGAACTGTAGCAGTTTCCTGGTTGCGGGAGTCACCGCCTGTGTCGCCAGTTGTTGCATGGCTTCGTGAAAATCCGTCCGTCTGCCATACATGGTCCGATAGGCCTCGCGCAGGGCGAAAAGTTCCTCGCGCCCGTATTCATTCCGACGCAAACCAATCCTGTTCAATCCCGCAATCCGACCCTCCGGATCGGTCAGGGCGAACGGCGGAATATCCATCGAAATGCGGCCTAATCCTGCGACCATCGCCAATTCGCCGATCCGGACAAACTGGTGGACGGCCGTCCCCCCGCCAATCGTCACTCGATCCTCCACCACTACGTGTCCGGCCAGCAGGACATTATTGATTAGCGTTACCTTGTTTCCCACCCGGCAGTTATGCCCCACATGGGACCCACCCAGTAGGAAACACCCTTCGCCGACCAAAGTCTCCGAATCCGGTATGGTTCCGCGATGAATCGAGACATTTTCCCGGATGATGCAGTCCTTGCCGATGCGACAATAGCTTCGCTCGCCGTGATACTTGATGTCCTGCGGCGTGTGGCCAAGGATGGCGTGGGGGTGAATCTCGCAGTTGGCGCCGACCGTCGTCCAGCCCGTGACGAAAACGCCCTGCATCAGCCGGCAACCGGGGCCAATTTCCACCTCGCCTTCAATGACGCAGAAGGGGCCGATTTGCGCGGTCGAGTCTATCTTTGCTCGAGGATCGATGATCGCAGTGGGATGGATAGGCACGACATTCTCACATGGTGCATCCGCACCCCCGCAGTCATTGTTCTGCAGGGCTCGTGGCCGCCGATATCCGGTTCGGACTATGGTTAACGGTGGTTGGCAAGTTGCGCGTTCAGCCAATCCATAGTCACACCCTTGTCGCGAAGCATGCGGGCGACTCCGGTCGATTCATCGCGAAGTAGCGCGAGCAAAAGGTGCTGCGGCTCGACTTCGCCGGCGCCGAGCCGATTCGCCGAATCAACCGCCAGGATCATCGTGTGCCAGAACTTCGGCGAGCGAAACGCCTTGGCCAGTTCCTGCTGGTGGACCCATTCAAAATCGCCGTGGCGCGAGTGCGCCAAGTCGTGCCCTTCATCAACTGTACTCTGAAGCAGTCCGAGCACTTTGTCTCGCAACCTGGTCATCTCGACGCCCTGTTCGCGCAGCACGCGAGCCGGCAGACCCTCGGGCTGCTGAAGAAGAGCAAGCACGAGATGCTCGGTTCCGATGTAGCGATGTTCGAACTTTCGTGCCTCGCCGATGGCCAGCGCGATCACCGCCTTCGTCTCTTCGGTCTGAGGCCGTCGCCCGACGGAGCCATTGCTATCGCCGCGCTTGATCTGCGCCGCAACTTTGTCGCGTACCTTGTCCACATCGACATCCAGAAGCCGCAAGGCCTCTGTGGCAACGCACGCGCCTTCCGCAATCAGCCCGAGCAGAATGTGCTCAGGGGCAAGGTAGTTGTGGTTAAGCCGACCCGCTTCCTGATTGGCCAGAGCCATCGCGTGTCGCGCACGATCTGAAAACCGTTCCTGCATAGATTTCTTATTCCTTGTCGACGCCGCGACGCTTGAATATGGTTTGCACGGGACAGCACGAGCTTGTCCCCGCCCTCACGCAACCAGCATCGGGCAGGAATTCGGTGCTGTCAACGATCCGTCTATTTTCCGCAACATTGCTTGTATTTCTTGCCACTACCGCAGGGGCAGGGCGAGTTGCGCCCGGGCTTTTCATCCGTATGAATGGGTTCCACGGGCGGCGGAAGCGGCTGCTCGTCTTCGCCGGGCAATTGTTTCTTATACTCCTTTTCCCGGTCGAGTTTCTTGTGAAAACGATCCCCGCCGGAACCCGTGTGCTTGCTCATCTTCTCTTTTCCCTTTTTTTCCCGCATTTCCGAACACCGCCCTCTTATTATCGTGAATTCTTGAGATTCTCAACCACGCCCGGATCCGCCAGCGTGGAGGTATCGCCAATCTGATCCGGCTGACCCTCGGCTATCTTTCGGAGGATGCGGCGCATGATTTTCCCGCTTCGCGTTTTGGGCAACCCCGGCGCCCAGTGAATCACATCCGGAGAGGCAAACGCGCCAATCTCCTTGCGAACGTGCGATACCAGCTCTTTTTTGAGCGAATCATGATACTCCATGCCGGACTTCAAGGTGACATAAGCGTAAATACCCTGCCCTTTGATATCATGCGGAAATCCGACTACGGCCGCTTCGGCGACCGCCGGATGCGAAACAAGTGCACTCTCCACTTCCGCGGTACCCAGCCGATGCCCCGACACATTAATCACGTCGTCAATGCGCCCCGTAATCCAGTAATAGCCGTCTTCGTCGCGCCGGCAGCCGTCCCCGGTGAAATACAACCCGGGAACCCGTGAAAAGTACGTATCTTTGAAGCGCTCGTGTTGTCCGTAGACAGTCCGCATGATGCCTGGCCAGGGCTCCTCGATAAATAGGGCCCCGGAGCCGGGCCCTTCAATCACCTGATTTTTTTCGTCGAGCATCACCGGTTTGACGCCGAAAAACGGAAGCGTGGCCGATCCGGGCTTGGTCGGGATCGCGCCCGGCAGTGGAGTCATCAGAATGCCGCCGGTTTCCGTCTGCCACCATGTATCGACGATCGGGCAACGCCCCTTGCCCACAACGCGGTGATACCACATCCATGCTTCGGGGTTGATGGGCTCGCCCACCGACCCCAGCAACTTCAGACTCGCAAGGCTCCGTGAAGTCACATAGTTGTCGCCTTCGCGCATGAGCGCCCGGATGGCTGTCGGGGCCGTGTAAAACTGCGTGACCTTGTACTTGTCCACCACATCCCAGAATCGGCCGGCATCCGGGTACGTCGGAATTCCTTCAAACATCAGTGTCGTTGCGCCGTTGCAAAGCGGCCCGTATACGATATACGAATGTCCTGTGACCCAGCCCAGATCCGCCGTACACCAGAAAATATCGCCGTCGTGATAATCGAAAACGTACTTGAACGTCAGGGCGGCCTGAACCATGTAACCGCCCGTGGTGTGCAGCACTCCCTTGGGTTTCCCGGTTGATCCGGACGTATACAAAATGAAGAGCGGATCCTCGGAATCCATCCACTCACATTCGCATTCCGGGGAAGCATTGCTCATGGCCTCGCTCCACCAGCGGTCGCGATTCACGGACATGTTCACTTGCATCTTCTGCGCGCCTAGTCGCTGATATACGATGCATGATTTCACTTCGACGCCCCGGACGGAGGCACGCTGCATCGCATCGTCGGCATTGGCCTTGAGGGCGACTGGTTTGTTTCCACGCATGACGCCATCGGCAGTGATCAGCACCTGTGACTTGCAATCCACGATTCGCTCCGCCAGCGACTCCGGCGAAAACCCTCCAAAAACAACCGAGTGAATCGCACCGATGCGCGCGCAAGCCAGCACGGCGATGGCCAGCTCCTTGACCATCGGCATGTATACGGTGACGCGGTCGCCCTTCTTGACCCCCTGGCCCTTGAGCACGTTGGCGAACTGACACACGACGGCGTGCAACTGGTTATACGTCATCTCGTCGTCTTCGCCGGGCTCATTGCCTTCCCACAAAATGGCAATCTGATTCCCGCGACGAGAAAGATGACGATCGAGCGCGTTGTAGCAAATGTTCGTCTTGCCGCCTGCGAAAAACTGGATCGAAATCTTGTCCTTGAAATCGAACTGGCGGACCTTTGACCATTTCTGGTGCCAGTGAAAGGATTCGGCCACCTCGCCCCAGAATGCATCGGGATCGCTGATGGATCGTTGATACATGTCCTGGTACTGCTGAAACGATGGAATGTAAGAGCTCTCAGCGAATGCAGTCGGAGGTGGAAACACCGTTCCTCGCCGGGCTTCCGATCCAGTTGATTCTTCATGCGACATTGATCACTCCAGCCAGCTTACGCCTGCTTCCGTGCCGCAGGAGCAAGCGCGTGATACGGCTCCATTGGCATTGAACCTACGCCGGAATGGCGAACTTGAAAAGCGCCGATGATTCGAGGCGACTCGCCCAGGACCTGAGTCAATCGACTGACGGTTTTTTCGGTTGCCCCTTGGTTGGCGATTACCGTTTCGCGGCCGCGCAGCCCTCGCTCCTTCCACAAGTCCGGCGTCCCAAGCCATTGTCGCAAACGTAAGACCAATTCCGTCCGATCGTTCACGATTTCCAGCGATCCGCCGGCCCGTAGCACCTCGACCGGCTGCTGAAAATTATCGACATGGGTTCCGATAATCATGGGTTTGGCGAGCGCCGCAACTTCCATTGGATCAGACCCACCCATCGGAACAAGGCTGCGGCCAACAAACACGAGGTCCGCAAGCGAATAGAACGCTCGAAGCTCCCCCATTGTATCGCCAAGAATGACGCTGTGCAGTTCCAATCGCGGCTGGGCGGCTCCGTTGGGACAGCGGGTTCGACGAACGCACGAATACCCACGAGATTCGATCAGTGCGGCCACTTCGTCAAATCGCTCCGGCTTGCGGGGAATCAGAGCCAGTCGCGGAGATTTTTCCTCCCCTGCATCTCGCATGACTTCCGCGTGCGCGTCCAACAAGATCGCTTCTTCGCCCGGCCCGGTGCTGCCGCACACCCAGATCGGGCGCGAACGATCCAAGCCCATCGCCTGCCCCAGCTCAGCGTCACCTGCAACGCGGTCCGCAACCAGGGCTGTGTCCCACTTGACTGAACCGGTCACACTTACCCGCTGCGATGGCACGCCCGCCGCGCAAAATCGTGCCGCGACGGCCTCATCCTGTGCACCAACCCACGTCAGTTTCGAAAACACGGTTCGCATGGCCGGTCCGAACCACGCAAGACGCCTGGCGCTTCGCGCGGTGAAACGACCATTTACGACGACCACGGGAACACCGCGCCGCGCCGCCTCGGCCACAAGATTGGGCCAGACTTCCAGTTCGACAAGCACCACCAAGGCCGGCTGCAGCGCCGAAAACGCCCGGCGGATAACCCAACTGAAATCGAGGGGAAATCGAAACACGCGGTTCGCCCCATACAGTTCGACCGCGCGGCGATATCCCGTGTCGGTTGTCGTGGAGATGACTACGCTTGCATCAGGGGTTTTTTCCAGAAGGGATTGCACCAGGCGCGGAGTCGCATTGATCTCACCCAGGGAGACAGCATGGACCCAAATACGACAGGGGGATGGCTCGAAATCCGGCAGGCGCCCGAACCGCTGGGACCAGCCGTTGCGGTTTTTTCCGACAAAGATTGCGTTGTACAGACCAACGGGAAGATACAACATTGCCGCTAAAAAATAGACCACATCGGCCAGCCATCGCATCGGCAATAATCCTAGCGGGACCGGCTCATGCGGGCAATCATCGGACAGCCTATCCCGGTTCGATGCGTGTATGCCCTACGCGGTCGTGTCCAATCCGAAAATGATGGAAAGAATGGAGGAAAAGAACGCGGCCAGAACTCCCGTCAGGCTCGAAATGAAAATATTGACCAAATAGGTATTCATAGGCCTCCCTGATCCAAACCAATTCCCTAGCCAAGCCGCCCCAGCAAAGACTTCAGAAAACCCATCAAAAGCGGCTTCGGTACGTTGCCAATCGGCGGCGGAGTAGGATCGAGCATCAAACCCTCCACGTAATCCTTGGCTCGCGCTCCGGCCCGCTTCAACCGCGCCAATACTCGTTCGGCGTCCTGCAATTTTGAATCGCGCATGGCCACCACAAATGCCTCGACCTCATCAGCCACCTCGATCACTTCGCCCGGTACAGGCTCGCTGCGCCGTGCCCCGCCTCCGCGGCCTTCCGCACCTTCCGGAGGCAGCTTGTCGGGATCCTTGTCGAAGGCCGCTGCATACCGGACCGACTCGCGGATCAGCTCCTTTTCGCGACGCTCCTCGTCCTCATCGATGGGAGCCAGCCCGATTTCCTCTTCATCGGCCGATGGCGGCGCAGGAATGTAGACTTTGACCTCGCAGAACGGGCATTTTCCGTACTTTCCACCCGCCGTATCCGGTGCGCGGATCGACTTCTCACAGGCCGGACAATTGAATTCGATGCTCACAACGCAACCTCCGAGATTTCGCCCTCCTGCCTGCCGCGGCTCCGGGCGCGGAACACCAATCGTATCGGAATCTCCCCGAACGGCAATCGCTCGCGGAAGCGATTGAGCAGGAATCGCTCGTAATCCTGAGTGATCAATCGCGCCTCATTGACGAACACCACGATGGTGGGCGGCTGCACGGACACCTGCGTGGCATAAAAGAGTTTTGGCGCTTTCCGGCCTCGCTTGGCGCTGGGCGTGTTGGTTGCCAGCGCGTCGCGCAAAATCTCGTTGAGAGTCGCGGTCGAAACGCGGGTCTGCGATTGTTTGAACATTGACCAGGCCACGTCGATGGTCGCGTCGCAGTTGTGAGCGTCGATCGCCGAAGTAAACGAAATCGGCGCGAAATCCAGATGCGGCAGCAGTTTCGTCAGATAGTCGCCGTAATCGCTGGTGTCCGCCTTGCCTTTGGCGAGGTCCCACTTGTTGATCACCAGCACGCACGGCTTGAATTCCGCGACGATGAGTCCGGCGAGTTGTTTTTCGATCTGCCCGACAGACTCCGTCGAATCAATCAATAGCAAGACCACGTCCGCACGGCTGATCGAGTGCATCGCCCGATTGAGCGCATAAAACTCGATGTCGTCGGCCAGCTTCGCCTTCTTGCGAACGCCGGCCGTATCGATGGCCATGAATTTGCGGCCGTCTTTTTCAAAGAGTACGTCGATGCTGTCGCGCGTCGTGCCGGGGATTTCGCTCACGATCACGCGCGGTTCGCCTGCCAGCGCGTTTACGAAGCTGCTCTTTCCTGCGTTACGCTTGCCCACCAATGCGAGCTTCATGGCCGGATTCTCTGGCGCGCCTTCCTGCCGCCCCTCCAGCCGTTCGAGAATTAACTCGCGGAGCGCCCACTTGCCGCTACCATTCATAGCGCTGACTGGCAGCGGCTCGCCGTATCCCAGGCGAATGAATTCGCCAATGTTCCCCGTCATGTGCGGCTCGTCCACTTTATTGGCGATGAGCCGTACCCGATCGGAATGGCGGCGGAGTAATTCGGCCGTCTCACGGTCCAGCGGGGTGACTCCCTCCCGTCCGTCCACGACGAACAAGATCAAGTCGGCCTGCTCCACTGCGAATTCAATTTGCCGATGAACGTGTTCGCCAAGGTCGTCGCGGTCGACGACTCCGTACCCGCCGGTATCTACAAGCTCGAAATAATGATCGTTAATTTCGCAAACGCCGCCGACACGATCGCGGGTCACGCCCGGCGTGGGCTCGACAATGCTGATCCGACTGCCCATAAGGGTGTTAAACAGGCTGCTCTTGCCCACATTGGGGCGACCAACAATGGCGATGACGGGGAGCGACATTAAGGAAGTGTATGATTTTCCTTGTACTTTGTCGATTTTGGACGCGAATCGGCTATTCGTCTCGCAGCTGCGAAGGAGCGGCGGGTGGCACGGCCAGGCAGAGCGCCGCCATGCTAATACCAACGAATGAACTAGAGATTCTTGACGAAGCTGGTGTATTCCTTGGCTGACATCAGGGCCTTTAGCGGATCAGGCCCGTCCACTTTGATTTTCGCAATCCACCCCTCGTCGAAGGCATCGTCATTGAGCAGCTCCGGATGATCCGTAAGAGCTGCGTTCGCCGCCGTAACCGTCCCACCCACGGCAGTGAATATCTCCGATGTCGCCTTCACTGATTCCACGTCGCCGATCGCGTCGCCCGCAGCAACCTTGGTCCCCACCTTCGGCAGTTCGACATACGTGATGTCGGTCAGCTCGTCCGCTGCGTACTGCGTGATGCCCATTGTCACCACGCCGTCCTCCAGCATGAACCACTCGTGCGTCTCGGCGTACATTCGATCGATCGGTGCTTTCATATCGTCCTCACAGGATCACACAGCCTGACAGCCTCCCCTCCTCTCCAAGGGGGGATATGGGGGGGCACGCAATAAGACCAATGCGTCCCATCCGTGCTCGCGCGCCGCGCTTTTACACTCACTTGGGTAGCTTGTAAAACGGCAACGGCACGACACGTGCCGCAACTCGCTTGCCCGAAATCTCCACTTCAACATCCGTGCCAACCGCGGCGTCGCCGGCCTGCACGTAGGCCATCGCAATACTCTTGCCCAGCGTCGGGCTCAACGTACCGCTGGTAATCTCGCCGGTCTCTTTCTCACCGCGAAAAACCTTGTAGTGCTGCCGGGCTATCCGCCGTCCTTCAAGTTCCAAACCCACCAACTGATTCCGCAATCCTTGCGCCTTGCACTTCCGCATCGCTTCCGCGCCGATGAAGTCCTTGGTCAGGTCCACACACCAGGCCTGCCCGGCCGTCAGCGAGTCAACTTCTTCGCCGAGTTCGTGGCCGTAGAGCGGCATCCCGGCCTCCATGCGCAGCGTGTCACGAGCACCCAGCCCGGCCGGCTTGATTAACGGATGCGGTGCGGTCGGCGTACCCAGCAACCGTGGCACAAGCGGCCCCACCAGCATCGCGGGCAAAACGATCTCAATCCCATCTTCCCCCGTGTATCCCGTGCGGCATGTTGTCAGCGTCAACGGCCCCAATTCGCGCACGCGAAAATGATAACGTTTGATGGTAGCGAGGTCAGCGTTTGCGACTTCCCTGGCCAGTTCGAGCGTTTTGGGTCCCTGGCAGGCAATCATGGCCGTACCCATCGTTTCGTCGACGACCTGCACATCCTTTCCCGCGCCGTGCTTGGCGAGCCACGCCACGATCTTCTCTCGGTTCGAAGCGTTGCAGACGATTCCCCAATGCGTTTCAAAACGCGAAACGATGACGTCGTCGAGAATCCCGCCGTCCTCGCGGCAGATGTGCGAATACAGACACCTACCCGGCTCGGCCCCGGCCAGTTTCCGCGTGCAAATGCGGTCCAGAAAGGTTTCAGCGTCCTTGCCGGTGATCTTGAGCCGCCCCATGTGCGACACGTCGAAAACGCTGCATGCGTTCCGTGTGTGATTGTGTTCCTCGATGATCCCGGCGAACTGTACCGGCATCTCCCACCCCGCAAACGGAACCATTCTGGCCCCGAATGCGACGTGCGTCTCATACAACGGCGTCCGCAATAACCCTTCACTCATCCCGCGAGCCTACCGCTCAGTTGATTCTTGGTCAAAACGAGCCTCAAACTTTCATTCGCGTAGTCCCGCGATCGCTCTTTTTCCCAAGGAGAGCGGTACGGTTGAGGCAAAAGCCACATCTTTTCACTGGCTCAAATACAAAAATGTGGAAACCGCATTGCTGGCATGCAGTATGTAGGTCGTTCGTGTTGGAAATTCCCTCGCGCTCTTTGTGCGCGCGGCTGCAGTTTTCATGGTGTTGAATTTCACGCTGTGTTGCGGAAAGGAAGGAGTCGTATGACGCATAATGGGGGACGAATCATTCGATCGACATACCTTGGCTTGATTGGGTTTACAATCAGCATCGCATGGTTGTGGGCAAGCTGCGTGCCCATCGGGCCCAACGACAATACAAATCAAAGTGATACCGTTGTATTTGGATACAACGAGCTGGGCATGCATTGCATGAACCAGGACTACTCCGAACTCATGCTCTTGCCCCCGTACAACAATCTGCGTGCCCAGGTCATTGATCGCTCAGGAGGGAATCCGCGCATCGTAACCAGTGGAATCACCGTGGAGTATGCTCTTCCCAGCCACACAGCGTCATCGGACAAGACTAACTTCTGGGATTTCGCGCAGCCCCTGCTCGGCGTCACTCTCGCACCAAACATCGGTCTGACCGGAAACGGCCTGAGCGGCACTATGTCGCTCACCGGCGAAAACGACTGGGTCGCCACCGGAATTCCGGTCACTCCACTCGATGACAGTGGCAACCTCGACCCCTACGCTCTGGCCACGATTACGGTGAAAAGTGGCAACACTATTCTCGTGAGCAATGATAACGCTATCGTTCCGGTGTCCTGGGAAATCCGCTGTGACCTATGCCACAATACCCCGGGGGTCAGCACGTACACCGACATCCTTCAAGCCCACGACCGCCTCCATGGCACCACGCTGGAAATGGAGAAACCAGTCCTGTGCGCCTCCTGCCACGCGGACCCAGCCTTGGGTGCAAACGGAATCTCAGGCGTTCCCGCATTGTCTCACTCCATGCACTCATCGCACGCACCCCACATGGCCGTCGTGACCATCGGCAACGCGTGCTATGCCTGTCACCCCGGTGATCAGACTAAGTGCCTGCGGGACATTCACTTTGCCAAGGGGATGACCTGCGTCGATTGCCACACGTCTATGGAGGCCGTCGGCGATACGTCCCGTCGGCCTTGGGTCGATGAACCGCGTTGTGGAACATGCCACAATGTTCCCGGACACGAATATGAGCAGGCCAATACACTTTATCGAATGTCGAAAGGACATGGCAACGTTCATTGCGTGGCTTGCCACGGCAGTCCGCACGCAATTACTCCGACAGTAACGGCTCGAGACAATTTGCAAGCGGAGGCGCTACAAGGCCACGCAGGCGTGATCAACACCTGTTCGGTGTGTCACAAGAGCAATCCCGATGAGGGCTTCTTCCATCGTGCCGGCAGTGAAAGCGATTGAACAACTGCTTTTGTTCTAATCGGGAATCAAGACTAGAATGATTTGATGCTCGATTCCCGAGAAAAGGTCGTCGTCGCCATGAGCGGCGGAGTGGACAGCAGCGTGGCCGCGTGCCTGCTCGTCGAGCAGGGGTACGAAGTCATCGGCCTCTTCATGCGGGTTGGAAACGCCGAAAAGCCGAAAAGCCAAAACGCCGAAATAGAAAGCACGAAGGGTGAGGGCACGGGCCGGGCGCATCAGGGCTGCTGCAGCGCCAGCGACGCCGCAGACGCGCGCTTCGTCGCCGGAATGCTCGGCCTGCCATTTTATGCGCTGAACTTTGAGAAGGACTTCGACGCCCTCATCAACCACTTCGCCGACGAATACGCCAAAGGCCGCACGCCCAACCCGTGCGTAGTATGCAATGACAAGTTCAAGTTCGGCCGCCTCTTTGAATATGCCGACGCTGTCGGGGCGAAGTACGTCGCCACCGGCCACTACGCACGCATCGACCGCACCAGCGGGCAGACCCGGCTCCTTCGCGGCGTCGACCGAAAAAAGGACCAGTCCTATGTGCTCTTCGGACTGCGGCAGCACGTGCTCGATCGCATCATGTTCCCCATCGGCGACATGACCAAGGACGAAGTGCGCCGCATCGCCGCAAAGTACAACCTGCCCAACCAGGATAAGCCCGACTCGGTCGAAATCTGCTTCGTGCCGGATCGCAACTATGCCCGCGTGGTGCGCGAGCGGCGGCCCGATGGCTTCGCCGAGGGCGAGGTCGTAAACTCCGAAGGCAGCGTCATCGGCCGGCACGAAGGGATTGCCAACTACACCATCGGCCAGCGCCGCGGTCTCAAGATCGCCGCCGGCAAGCCAATCTACGTCACGCAACTAGACGTGCTCAACAACCGAGTGATCATGGGCGACGGCGACGCTCTACTCGCTGACGGCCTCACCGCCGACCGCGTGAACTTGCTATGTAATTGCCTCCCCCCTTGCCAAGGGGGGATTGAGGGGGGTCCATTCCGCGCCCACGTCAAGATCCGCTACCTCCATGAGGCCGTCCCCGCCACCGTACAACTTCTCGAAGGCGGCCGCGCTACCATCATGTTTGACCAACCCCAGCGTGCCGTCACTCCCGGCCAGGCCGTCGTCTTCTACGATGGTGACATAGTCTTGGGTGGAGCATGGATCGACGCACCGATCCATATCGACAACGAATCCTCCCCTTCGGAATCGGATGCGCTGGCGATGCGCTAATCCAATGTCTGTCGATTCCCAATCGCCTCTCAAGTCGGATTACCTGATCCTTCATGCCGGAGCGCTGGGTGATTGCGTCCTGACCCTTCACGTTGCGATGGCCATGCGAAAAGCGGGGCACACTGTCTCCATGGCCGCCCGGTCGCCGATCGCCGCGTGGGCCGCGCAGCGCGGCCTGATCGATCATTTTATCTGGCTGGATCGTTTGAACTGGCTTGTGTGGGGCCCAACGGCTCCAGCGGACTCGGAACGCGGCGGTGAATTGGCGGAAGTGAATATTTTCGACCGGGTTATCAGTTTTCTTGGTGGACCCGAGGAAGACGCAGCAACTCGCCTGAAGAACTGGTTCGGCCCCGGCCGCGTCATCCACATCGACCCACGGCCAATCGAAAGAACGATCCGCGACGGCACACACATCACGCGCCAATGGGCTGATGAGATAAACAGACAGGGTCTCAGTTTCCCATTTGAAATTCCAGATTTGAAATCTCAAATCTCAAATCTGGAATGCTCGATCCGAATCCCCGATAAGCGGCCAGAACTGGTCACATCGCCAAGTCAGCACATCGCCAAATCACCACATCTCATCCTCCATTCAGGCAGTGGAGGCCGAGCGAAGTGCTGTCCGATCGAAGCGATGGACGCATTGATGCACGAAATGCTCGCGAGGGGATGGAATGCACGATGGATGATCGGCCCCGACGAAATGGAACGCGACGGCCCGCAGTTTTGCAAGCGATTGGAGCGCATAGCGCCCGTCGCCTTCGAGGAATCCATAATCGCCGCGGCGAATCTCGTGGCCCGGGCCGACCTTTTCATTGGCAATGATGCGGGCATGACCCACGTCGCAGCACTCGCCGGCGTCAAAACCGTGGCACTCTTTGGCCCCACCGACCCGCGCGTCTGGCATCCGCTGGGCTCCAATTGCCGCGTTATTCGATTCCCAGCCCAGGGAGAATCAATTGAAGGCTGGATCTGCTCAATCATGGCAACGATCCTCGCGCCTTGAAAAAAAAGGCCGGCGGGAACAGAACCCACCGGCCTCCTGATTTTTTGAACTTTGAACTTTACTGTTGCGCTATCACGGGCTTGGGCAGGCGGCCAGCGTCTTGCCGTTCCAAACACCGTAGGCGCTAGCGCCGTTGAGCAAGTCAATAAGCGTTACAATGTCAGGCGGCCCGCATACACCGCTGCGGTCCATATCGCAGTGGTCGAGAGCCAGCGGCGGAACCGCAACTCCGTTCAAATGGTCGATTTCCTTGATGATGTCTGACGGACCCGCCGTACGATCCCCGTTGGCGTCGCCCGGCAAACTACCAATGCATGCCGACGTGCCAGACGCTGTATGCGTCACGCAGGTCCACTTGCCGGCCGGGATCGCAGTGCTGAACGTCACGGTCGCTGTATTCGCCGCATTCTGAACATTGGAAACCGTCGGGCAAGGAGCGCCGGCCGGGGTACAGGCCACAGCAAAGTCGCTCGGGGCTGCTGCGCCGCAGCCATTCGCCATGGTCAAGGCGATGGAGTTGACCGTCGACGGCGATCCGGGTGTGTTTGGCGGGAACGGGCGACGAGCATCGACGTTGCACTTTGCAGGGTTGCTGGACACGATGCCACCGCAACCGCCAAGCGTAACCGTCAGGTTTGCAACCACGTTGACATTGGCCGCCTCAGTCGCGAGGAACGCATTCGCCAGTGTTTCATTGTCCTTGATCACGTTGGCAAAGCCGTTGAGCACTTGAAGAGTGAATGGACCTCCGCTGTTCGGGGCCGTGAACGAACCCGATGCGATCACAACAGGCTGGCCAACCTGAGCGATACCCAGGATCGGCGTACCAACGGGGAACGGCGCGCAATTGGGTGCACAAGCCGGATTGTCCACGCTGTTCTTGATCGTGTTCTGACCACCGCCGACTTGCACCAGATCACCGCCAATGGGTGTGCCGATGAAACCCGCGGGGTTCGTAATTCCGTCCGGCTTTACGAATGCCTTCATAGGATTGGCAACCGGCGTGACCACTGTGTTGGCCGCCAATGCACCGCCAGTGAAATGCAGGTCAAAACCGATCAGGGCCAATCCTTCGTTCAGGTTGTCATTGAGTACGCCTTCCACAGTGAAGTTCACCGTGCTCCCAGGAGCCACATTGACCGATGAACTCCCACCCGACTTCACCGTCAAGTTAAGGGTGGACGCCAACGCGGGCGATACAACCGCACCCGCTACCAAAACCGCCAACATTTTCTTCATCGTGAACTCCTTACCGCCCCATTTCGGAGCCTTTCGCATACCAATACCCAAACCGAATATTCGGCTACAAGTAGATCAAGCACAGGCCACAAGGCCCTGCAAATCGGCATTATTCTACTGTGTAGTCGGATCGAAACGACCCAGGCGCGAAACTAATTCCTGCAGAGCACAAAATTCCTTCTATCTCAACCCCTTAAGAACTAGCCAAAGACTCCCCATTGTCCGATAACTTCCAGATTTGCATTTGACGCAAACGTGGCCCTGCCCGACTCTACGGCCACATGAACCCCCTCAACCTCGGACGCAACGTACGGGCCTTCAATCGTTTACGGCACATCGCCCGCGTGCTGACGCATCACGGGTTTGGCCACGCCGTCGCACGGCTCAACCTTGGTCGGTTCGTCCCCCTCTGGATTTTCCGAAAACACACCGACGACTCCGCCGCCGACCCACAGGCAAGCACCATTGGCCGACGCCTTCGGCAGGTATTCGAGGAGCTTGGCCCCACGTTCGTAAAGCTCGGCCAGATGCTCAGTACACGCCCGGACCTCCTGCCGGCAGACGTGACCGAGGAGCTTCGCCTGCTTCAGGACCACGTACCCGCCTTCGATAACGCGGTCGCCATGAATCTCATCGCCGCCGAATTGGGAAAACCCATCAGCGAGATCTTCGCATGGATCAGTGAAGAACCCATTGCCAGTGCGTCCATCGGACAGGTGTACCGTGCGCGTCTTCCCAACCAGCAGGAAGTCGTCATCAAAGTTCGTCGTCCGGACATAGAACAAACCATCACCACGGATATGCAGCTCATGCGCTGGCTGGCTGAGTCGCTTGAATCGCTCATGCCAGAGTCGCGCATCTATCGACCGATCATGGTCGTCGAGGAGTTCGATCAGGCGCTGGCCCGCGAACTCGATTACATCAACGAGGCCGCGACCACCGATCGCTTCGCCAAAGCCTTCGCCGGCGACGAAGGGATTCGGATTCCGAAGATTTTCTGGGAATTCACGAGTCCGCGCGTGTTGACCATCGAATCGCTACCGGGCTTCAATGTCGATCTCCTGCTGGCTTCATGCCCGCCTGGAAAAACCGGACGGCTCGACACGCCGGACGGACGCTGGATCGATCGCCGCGCCGTGGCACGGCATCTGGCCGACTGTTTTCTCAAGCAGACCTTTGACTTGGGCACATTTCACGCCGACCCGCACCCCGGCAACATTCTCATCGAACCGGTTTCGACCGTAGGGCTCATCGACTTCGGCCAGGTCGGCTCGATCACCGAGGAATGGAAACTTCAGCTCGTTGTGATGATCTATGCCGCTGTCAATCTCGAAATGGATGTCATCATCGACGCGATGGCTGACATGGGGGCGATCGGCAAGGACACCGACCGCCGCAGCCTTGAACGCGCAATTCGAGTCTTGTTGGACAAGTATTACGGACTGCCCATCAAGCGCGTGGACTTGGGCGTCCTGCTGAACGAATTCACCGACGTATTGCGGAGGCATGACGTTTCCATGCCTCGTGACACGATCATGCTCATCAAGGCGTTCAGCACCGTGTCCACGATCATCGCCCGGCTCGATCCTGATCTGGACATTCTTGCGCTGCTGAAGCCGCGATTGAAAGAGACGTTGCGCGAGCGATTTTCACCGCGCACGGTCTCACGCGAGGCCTTTCGCGGCTCGTGGCACCTCTACAATATCCTGCGACTCGCGCCGGCCCAGCTTCGCCGCAGCCTGCGCAAGCTCGGCACGGGCGAATGGCGGCTCGACGTCCGCCACGAAAACATCGATCGCCTCATCAATGAGCTCGATCGTTCGAGCAATCGGCTCTCCTTCGCCGTCGTCATCGCCGCGATCATCGTGGGCAGCTCGGTCGTGGTCAGCGCCAATACGAACTTCGTGATCTTCGGAATCAAGTTCCAATACCTCGGCATCATCGGCTACCTCCTTGCCGGCATCCTCGGCCTGGGCCTGAGCTGGGCCATCTTCCGCAGTGGACGCTTGCATTAGTGCGTATAACGATCATCTGTGACGAGGTTCGGTAGGGTGCATCTTGATGCACCTTCGCGCTGAAGTCGCCCATGCGACCGCCGCCTCCCAGTCGCGTGGAGCACGGCGGCGACGATAATCTCCAACCGTGACTCAAGAACAAGCCTACCACGATTTATGCTGCTATACACTCGCGCACGGCGACCCCGCATTCATTCACCAGCACGTCGTCGACGCCTATGCCGCCCAGCATGCGGATGAGAAAACCAAACCCATCGCCCTGACCTTCGCTCTCGCCGGGCTGTACCTGCACATCGAAAAGGAGTTTTCCGGCAAACGCGCGCAGCAAGCCCACATGGCCCTCGCCCGGCACAAGCAGCGCTGGCCGTCCTTCTCGCTGCCGCAGGATCGGGGCGCCATGACCGCCGGCGACGTACTGGTCGCCAGGGAAGGCCGCGAGCGCGATCAGGCTATCCACGCCTGGTGCGCGTCGGTTTGGGATGCCTTTCGCGAAAATCGCTCAACGGTCGTCGAGCTCTTGCGGGCGCGCGGCATCACGTAAAAGTGATCATCTCCTGCTCCACCGAACGGAGCGTGTGAGGTTGAGAACAAATTTCTGCTTTTGCGTGCGATATTTCGACGTGGTCCATCGTTAAGGCCCCACGCTTTCCACCGGAAAGAGCAGGGCAACCGCGGTCGAATCTGACTCTACTTGCCACGGCGTCGTCGAGTCAGCGCCAACGCACCGAGGCACAGCATCGTGAGGCTTCCCGGCTCGGGCACCGCGCTCACCAACGTCTCAAAATGGAAATGGTATGGCTCGAGAAACCCGTGCGGGGCGGGCAGACCCTCGTACGGATCGCCCGGCAAGGGGTCGCCCATGTGGTCGTGCATCTCGTGCGGGTGAGCGAACATCATGTAGGGGATTTCCGCGATAAACCCGATCGTGTCCGTGCCATCGCCAAGCAGCGTAATCATCGGACCGATATCGCCAAAAGTCTGATGTTCCATTTCACCGGGCGGACTGAACTCGCCGGGAACCTGCTGAAACTTGTCTGTGTTGCGAAACGGGTCGGTCAGCGTATGAAAGTAGTGACCGTGCATGTCCGTCTCGAACAGGCCGCGAAGAATCGCAGTCTCGAACTGCGCCGGATCCCAAAGATTGTGAAAGAGGTACGTATCCTCGTGGAATTGCACCGGCTCTGCGAAGTGAATCCCTTCGACCTTGACCGTGACCATCGCGTCTTCAGCGATATCGGGAAAGTAATCAGCACTGTTGTCGATCTTGTACCACGAAAAGGTGAGCAACGATTCCGTAGGAGCGATCACCTCGGGAAAAATCTGGGCCACGTGCGCCCGTCGGCCAAACACATCCACCGAACTGAACATGGACATATTCGACGCATCGCCAAAGTTTGTCGCGTCGGACGGATTGGTCCCGTTGAAGTTCCTCGATTCAACGGCGGTGTATGTTTCGCCGCTCATCATCGGATACGAAACCGTGATGGTCGCATTGCCGATGGGGTGCGGACCGGCCAGAACCGATGCAGTCAAAAGTGTGCCGGTCAAACAAACTGCAAGTGCAACGATGTGCTTCATGTTTCCTTCCCCTACCCTGACCGTTTCAATGAACAGACTACCAAAACTCAATACTACCAAAATCCTACGGCCCCGTCTCCGAAAGCGTATAGGCATTCGCATCGACCCAGTTGATCCTGGCGTCCTGGTCAAAATCCACCCAGTCGCACCCGGCCGCAAGGAAAAACTCGCTGCCGAAGCAATTCTGAACCCATTGATAATCGTGCAGATTGATCGCCCCATCGCCGTCAAAGTCGCCGCGCACCATGGGGAGCTCATCGCCGGGCTGATAAATCGGCCAGGGCGGAGCCAGTGTCATGGGTCCGAAAACTGAATGCGGAGGCGTAGAGTTGGCGGCAGGCCACGCATAGGGACTTCCCTGCCAGCTGTAGAGTTCGAATCCGCCGCGAGGCGCTCCGCGAGAGCCGTCGGGATCGTAGTTATCGAAGTACGTGACCACGATCGGATAAATGCCCTGCACTTCGATGCTGGGGCCAAAGTTGTACCACGCGGTTTCAAACTCGTTTGAATTGATAACGCTGTAGCAGGTCACTCCACCAACAGTCGTACGATAACCATCAAATCCCCACGAGCCGTAGTCCATCCAGATCGGCGGGCCAATGAAACCTAGCGTGCGCGATTCATCCGCCAGCGTAACCTTGACCAGCCCCTTGAACCTCAGCAGCAGATGCGACATCGGCTCCGTCAGTTTCGATGGATCCGAGACGTTGTAGATGTATCCATCCAGCAAATCGCCGACGGTCTGCAGATCGGCATCGGCAACGTCAGAGACGGGACCCATTGGAAAGTCGATCCACTGGGTTTGAAATGTGAAATCCGGCGTGCGGCCCGCAACATATTGTTCGGCAAGCAACAAGTGCTCCGCCGCATGGTCTGGAAGATTCAGATAGGCCTCACCGACCCATCCTTCACCGGGATATTGTGGATACGCCCCCGCCCGTGTGTCCTGCGGAACGAATGGATGGGCCTGCAACGGAGGATGGAATGGACTCATGAGCAAAGCCATGGCAACCGATCGCCGTAGAACCAACCGTGCAAAGCGAGAGGCGATCATTTACCACAATACCCCATGCGTCGTTTCCCCAAACCCCGGGCAGCATTGTATCAACTCGACGTTGCAGCTTCAAAAAAGCCTGATTTCAAAAGTTCCGTCAAACGATGCCGAGGCAGCTTGGTGATGGACATCGCATGACGCAGGAGCGCTGTCAGCTTTCGGGAGTCGCGATCTGGCGCGGATTGCCAGTCGGTGGCCGCGGCATGAATCAATCGTATTTCGTCAAAACGACCTCTACGAGGACGAAAACATCCTTTTATTGCAGACATGGGTCCGGTATAGTTACAGGTTTAGTGATGCGGAAGGCCTCCAGGGGGTCTCACCTTAGAAGTTCCCGGCCAGGTTCTCGCACTGAGGAGGGTTCGATGCCGTCTGAAAAATTCCATCACCGTGTCTGCCTCGCCACTCTTGTTGCGCTCCTTACCGGAGCGACAGCGCTGGCGATTCCTCCGAAGTCTGTGCTCGACCGGCTGCCGCAAGCCACCGAAGGTCCGATTCTCGCTCAACCCCTGTCGCCTACCGGCCCCAACTCGGTCCAGGGGACCAGCCTTGGATTCGATGTGCTGAACATGATCGTCCGAAGCCGCGTCACACCGCAATCATTTTCCACTAACACCACCTGCACCGTGAGTTCGAGCAATGTCTGCGCCAATGATATTTGGGGGTACGTTTCGCCGAGCGGACGAGAATATGCCGTGTTGGGTTTGCGCGTCGGAACCGGATTTGTGGACGTGACCGATCCCGATGTCCCCGTTGTGGTCGGGGCGATCACTGATTCCAACTCCATCTGGAGCGACATGAAGTCGTATCAGCAATATGTGTACAACGCCAATGAATCTGGAGGCGGGCTTCAGGTCATCAGTGTCGCCAATATCGACCCCCCCGCCCGGCAACTCACTCTGGTGCGCTCCATCACACAGAATGGATTGCAAACCTCCCACACCCTCGCGCTCAATGAACAAAGCGGCTACCTGTATCTTTGTGGATCCAATATTGGAGGCGGGAGACTCGTGGCCATGAGCCTGGCCGACCCCAGCAATCCGACCATCGTCGGACAAATGGTTCAGGCTACGTACGTTCACGCCGCCCAGGTCGTGAGTTACACCACGGGCCCCTATGCCGGCCGCGAAATCGCATTTTGCTATTGCGGATCGCAGGGTCTCAAAATCGTCGATGTAACGAACAAGGCGAACATGTTCACCATGGCAACGCTGGTATATCCCAACGCCACCTATTGCCATCAGGGCTGGCTCACCGCCGATCGCCGCCACATTCTTGTCGATGACGAACTCGACGAAGTCAACTTGCCCAACGTCAACACCACGACCACGTACGTCATCAACGTGGAAAACCTCTCGAATCCGCAATTCATCACCACGTTCACCAACGGCCTTCCGACCGTCGACCACAACCTGATGATCCGCAATTACAACACGCCCCAGGGGCTTAAGAGCTTTGCGTTCGAGGCCAATTACACCTCCGGCCTGCGCGTCTACGACATCAACGACCTCAACAATGCCTTTGAAGTCGGCTACGCCGATTCCTATGGATTCAACAACGGCACGAGCATGAACGGAGCGTGGGGCGTCTACGCCCTGTTGCCCAGCGGGATGATCCTTCTGGCCGACATGCAGGCGGGCCTGCTGGTGATCGATCCCTCGCTGGTTGTGCCGCAGGACTGCGTCGCGAGCAGCGCACCGCTGGCGGAGTCCAGCCCGTTCCCACGAAATCGATACGTGGCCCTGACGCCCACCAACACAGGCGTGCAGACTGCGATTCGCGTGACATTGGCCGACCTGCCTCCGCCCTTCGAGTCGTTCGAGGGAACCGCAATGTGGCTGGACCGCCCCGATGTCATGATCGACATTCCCAGCCCGCTCACCACCTACAAACGCTCACGACTGACGTGCGATCCGGTGTACCGCGACTGGGGCGCCGAGGGCACAATTCTGGTGGCCGACAATGAAATCGTTCCGGGCGGCGTGTACCAGTTCCAGCAGCTCACCGATGGTTGCGACATGGGGGTCGAGGCGAATTTTTCCGCAACACTGGAGGTGGCTGCGTCGGGTCGTTGGGGCGATCTCGTCGGACTCTCCTACAATATCCCGCCCAACAACGACACCAACTTCATTGACATTGCCGGGCTGGTTGACAAATTCAAAAGCTCCCCCGACGCCCCAGGCGTACCCTCTTCCGACCTCTATCCCAGCCAGCCGGACGGCATCATCGACTTCTCGGATATTTCCATGTGCGTGGATGCGTTTCGCGGCACACCTTTCCCCTTCGCCGGCCCCATCGGCTGCCCTTAACGCCAGGGCGATTTCGGAGAGCAGGGTGCATCTTGATACACCATCCGGACGCGGCCGTGTCGAGGCGGGCGATGGTCGTTGCTCCCGCCGTTTCACCAGAGAACCGCTCAAGCAAAATAAAGCCGGGCTACAAGATGGCTTCGTTTCGACAAGTACGTTTTCTCGCCTTGTGGTAGGTATGTGGTTGGGTACCACATGTGGTGTCGTGCTCTCGCCCAGTGCTGCGAGGGTGAATGGCTTGTCGCTTTGCGTCCATCACCCTTCATAACATGCACCGCGCGCGGAAAATGTTTTCAAATTGCGATCAGCGCATATGGCGGGAGACGGGGATCAAGCCGGAACCCGGCCGGGTGCATCGCCGTCTGATGCACCATGCGGACGCTGCGTCAGGGGAATAAGGTCGGGGTCGAAGGCGAGATTTCCGCGATGTTCACCGGGCCGCCGGAAGTCAGCGAATAGAGTTTGTAACACTCCGACCAGTGTACCGCGAGCAATCCGTAGGCGATCAGGATGGTGAGCGTCGCCATTTCCGTGATTCGTGCCCGGCGGTAGCGAAGCAGCGGGTAACTGCCAATCAGGACCAGCCCAATCTTGAACAGCGCCATGAAGGCCGGGCCGTCCTCCAGAAATTTCCGGGCCAGCGGGTTTTCCTCCTGGAGCAATCCCTGCTGGTGAGCGAGAATCGTGAACGCGAGGTCGAACCCGTTGAGCAGCCAGATCGCCAGCACGAGACAGATCACGCGGTGAGCCCGGGCGTCAGCAGCCCAATGAATCAACCGCGCGTGCCACGAACGGCGCACCGGTAGCAGCGCGTCCGTGAGCGTCGGTGTGAAGGCCTCCCCCATGGGACAACTATCGGCTTTCCCCGCAATGCGGAGCAGTCGATTGCACAGGACGGCAAGCGGCCCATAAACTCTGCGATCAGTACGACAACCAATGCCGATGCGTCCTATAGGTCCAAACGACCGGAGCCATGCGTGAACAGCGATAAGCGAAAAGCATCCAGACCACCCACCGCAAAGTTGTCCCATCTCGACGGTTCCGGGAAAGCCCGCATGGTCGATGCGTCGTCGAAGGCCGTTACCCAGCGCGAGGCCGTCGCATCTGCGCTCCTGCACATTCGAGGCGAGGTCCTCGATGCAGTGATGACCGGCCAGCTACCCAAGGGCGACGCACTCAACACGGCCCGCATCGCCGGCATCCAGGCGGCCAAGCGAACCCCGGAGTGGATTCCCATGTGCCACCTTCTGGCACTGGACTTTGTCGGGATTGATTTCGCGAGAAAGGCGGAGGGCCAACTCGAAATACTCTGCACGGCACGAGCCACCGCCCGCACCGGCGTGGAAATGGAAGCGCTGACCGGCGCAGCGGCGGCGGCACTGACCATCTACGACATGACCAAGAGCGCCGACAAGTCCATCGAAATCGGTCCGATTCGCCTCGAACAAAAAACCGGCGGAAAGAGCGGCAATTACCGACGCGAAAAAGATCAAAGATCAAGGGCGAACGCTTGATCGCATCGACACGCGATATGTTCCGGAGAAAATGGCGCAAATCCGTATTTCTTATACAAGCCGATGGCCTCGATCAACTTGCTCGATGTCTCCAGTTCGATGCGGCGAAATCCAAGTTCGCGGGCACGCGCCAGCACCCGCTCCAGCATCATTCGGCCCAGCCCCCTGCCGCGTGAGGCCTTTTGCAGGTACATCTTTCGCAGCTCCGCCACGCCCTCGCCGCGCGGATACAGCCCCACCGTACCGATGAGTCTTTCCGTCGTAACGGAGCCACGATTATGAGGGAGCGGACGGTCATTGGGGCTCTCAAACACCAAATCAAACAACCCGCCACGCGCCAGATAGTTCGCCTCGATATCGTGCAAATCCGCATCGATGCCTTCGTGCTCGGCCAACAGGCCGTACTCGCCAAGCACGCCAAACACAAGTTCGCGAATGGCTGGAGCGTCGGCGTTACGGGCGGATCGAATCAGCATGGGAAGATTGTACCAAATGACCGGTGATTTGTGCCCTTTGGATTTTGCACCATCGTTCGTACACTTTCGACATGGAACTCAAAACGCGCGAAACACTTCAGGTCGGCGACACTGGAACCTTTTCGAAAATCGTCACGGAAATGGATGTCCGCGCCTTCGCCGAGGCATCGGGGGACTTCAACCCGTTGCATATCGACGAGGATTATGCCCGCAAGAGCATTTTTGGACGGCGCGTCGCCCACGGCATTCTCACCGCAGCGATCATCTCCACCGTATTGGGAGGCGAAATCCCCGGAGTGGGAACCATTTTCGTTGAGCTGCACATCAAATTCCTCAAACCTGTTTTTCTCGGCGACACCGTCACCGCCCACGCCACGGTCAGCGAAATCATCAATCCCAAGCGGGTGCGCCTGTTGGTCGCCTGCACAAATCAGCGGAGTGAGGATGTGGGCCTTGGCAATGCGGTCGTCATCCCGCCGACGACAACGCGATTGATCGCATGATGTCACGAAGAGAGAACAGGGCCAATCCCGGCTTAATTGGGATCGCGAAAGGTGTAACCAACGCCGCGAATGGTCTGCACCCAGGTGGCCGCTGACTCTCCCAGCTTTTTCCGCAAGCCGGCAATGTGAACGTCAATCGTCCGGTCGGTTACGGCAACCGCGGTTCCCAATACGGTGTCGATGAGCTGTGTCCGATCCAGCACGCGACCCTGCGCCTGCATGAGAGTCTTCAGGATGCGGAACTCCGTGGCCGTCACAGGCACAGTGGAACCTCCAGCCGTCACTTCAAACCGTTCGGTGTTCAGTATGATCGGTCCCGCTTCCAGAACTTCACTGGAAGCCGACGCAGCCGTCCTTCGCAGCGCGGAGCGCACGCGCGCCGCCAGCACTTTCATGGAGAATGGTTTGGTTACGTAGTCCACCGCTCCCAGCGCAAAGCCCACGAGCTGGTCAGTTTCCTCCGCCTTGGCGGTGAGCATAATGATGGGAATGCCGGCGGTCGCAGGCTCGCGAAGGATGGTTGTGGCTACGTCGTCACCCGATTTTCTGGGCAACATGCGATCAAGAATAATCAGGTCGGGCCGCCGCTGCCGCACCTCTTCGATGGCAGCCACTCCGTCCGCCGCCCATCGGCACAGGAACCCTTCCCGCTCCAGGTTGTAGCGGACCATTTCCGCAAGATCGACCTCGTCCTCCACAACCAGTATGGATTGTCTGGGGGCCATGCCCCGGATTATGTAGGTCCGTGGGCAAACCATCAATCAAAATGGCGCTAAGATCGTGTTCAAAAACGATAAAATGCCCTCGCAAAACCAGCCTCCGGGACCTAATTCCGGGTTGATTGGATGGCCGCCTGCGGGGAGGAGACAAGGGGGAGTTCGCCGGTCTGTGGCCCTGCAATGCGAACGAATATGTCGTGCAACGAGGGTTGAGTCTGCTCAAAATGCAACACCCGCCCCTGGCTCATCAGTTCCGTCAGGACCTCCTGAGTATCGGTGCCCGGCGCGATTCGCAATTCCTGGAGCCGGCCAAAATCGGTGACCCGCTGCACACCCTTGATCCGATGCGGGTCGAATCCGTTCGCATCCATGCGGATCCGAATCGTATCCTGACCAAACTTCGACTGAATCGAATCGAGCGTGCCGTCGAGCACCTTGTTGCCCTTGTAGATCATGAAAATGAAGTCGCACATTTTCTCGGCGACGGACATATCGTGCGTCGAAAAAATCACGGTGGATCCATTGCGACGCAAATCGAGCACGGCATCACGCAAGACGTCCGCATTCACCGGATCGAGCCCACTGAATGGCTCGTCGAGGATGACAAGCTCCGGCCCCGCGATCACGGCGGAGATGAATTGCACCTTTTGCGACATGCCCTTGGACAGCGCATCCACGCGCTTGTCAGCCCATGGCGCAAGACCCATGCGCTCCAGCCAGTGGGAAATCTTCTTCTTGTAATCGGTGCATCCCTTCAACTCGGCGTAAAAGCGAAGGATGTCCTTTACCTTCATTTTCTTGTAGAGACCGCGCTCCTCGGGCAGGTAGCCGATCCGGTCGTTCGCGGCTCCCATGTGTTCCTCGCCGAGCACGTGAATGTGTCCCGATCCGCCATCCGGGTGGTAAATCCGCATGATCATGCGCAGGGTCGTGGTCTTGCCCGATCCGTTGGGGCCGATGAATCCATAAATCGAGCCCTTCGGCACCGACAATGTCAGATCATTGACGGCCTTAAAATTGCCGAAAGTCTTGGAGACGTTTTGAATTTCGACGATGTTCATGGGCACAATCTGGTTTTGAAATTGCCTGCGATGCCAGGAAGAGGAAATGGTAACGAAAGTCCCGGAACTCCTCAATTGTGCGTTGTTGTCTCTGGAATCTCCGCAGGCTGCCGACATTGAATTTGACTTGATGGAATGTTTGAATTATCCGTTACAGCAGACGTAAATCGACAAGATCGAACTCCGGTACGGGTGGTGCAAAATCCACCGCTCCATTGGTGAAAAAAATGGGACGAATACCATTCGTGGCGGGACTATTCGGGAAGACCTTCGCGGTCATGGTCGTACTGGTCGTGCTGACCTGGTGGCTGGTCACCAAGATCACCGGATACGTCATCACGCCCGCCGACTACGGCGGCACGATCATCAGCACGATCCTCTTTACCTATCTGGTTCACCTGTGGCTATTGCCCAGCGAACATTTGGATCGAGACGACGAGAATTCAGAGGAATAGTCGCCCTCCCGTGGAGCAGTCAGCTCTGCTACGGAATAAGATTGAACGATCCAAACACAAACGTCGAGACCAGGTTTTGCAAGATCGACCCTAACAGACTTACGGCCAATTCCTGACCGTTAAACGTGCACCCGGTTGTCTGGAAAATCATGCCTACTGCGGCGATTGTCGCGCACCGCCGACCCCAACGGTAAAATTTCGTCATACGTCTTTCCTCAAATAGTGATCGCCCGCCATCCACTCACGGCGATGGCTGGGCATTGGATTGCACGTCCGGAGGTTCCAACAATACAAGGTCATCGGCGATGTAAATCGGGATGGGATTCACCCCGCCGGTTTGTACGCGGCGCTCCAGGGCCCGGACGCCGACGAACTTGTTCAGAAAATCGTTGACCTGGATATTGGATCCGGAAGGTATCTCAACATAGGCGATGGTCCGCTCGCCCCCGCTGGAAGGGTCGATCAGGCGATATCGTTCGGGCGTACCGCCGGGCGGAAACAGCGCACTGATTCGCAATTCCCCCTTTGCTTCAATCGCCGGAGCGGACGGAGCGGATTCCGGAATGGCCGCACGGGCCGTGCGAAACTCGCGGCGTTTGGCTTCCGCAATTTCGTCTATCTTCTTCCAATGGCCAATCGTGCCGGCGGCCTCCTGCATCGTCTGCAGTTCGTCAATGCGGCGCTGCGCATATTGCTGGACAAATTCGTCAGACGCCTCGGTCCCAATCGAACGATAGCGGCTTATGAACGAGTCAAAATTCCGCTCCGCGGGAGCCTTGATCATTTCCTTGGAGAGTTCCGCGTCCAACTCCGTCAATTTTCGGTGCTGGGCATCGGCAGCCGGATTTGTTGCGTGAACTGGCGCGGGTTTTGAACCTGACTTTGCGGTCATGGGCGTCGCCAGCGCATTGCCCCCGACGACTGCTTGCGTTGACACTGACGATTCAGCCGGAGCCGCGGGAGAAGTCTTCTCCGCTACGGTCGGAGAAGGCGACGCCGGATGGCCCTCGCCTCCAAGGCTGGCAAAAGATTTGTTGATCCACAGTGTGGCGGCCGCTGGCGGCTTAATTCGGACAAATCCGTCCGGGTTCCTGCCAAGGATGGTGACTTCGTCGCCCTTGTTAAGCAGGGTCTGCACGGTGTATTTGTTTTCGTTCAGCAGCGACCCTGCACGCACGCGTACATTGGCCCCATTGATGATCCCCTTGCCCTCCTCCTTGGCGTCCACGTAATCGCCCGACACAAGTGAGAAGCATCCTTCGGGTGGTAGAATTTCGTACCATTCGCCTCGTTCACTGACCACGGTGACTTTGTCGCCGGCCTTGAGTTTGACAATTGTGTAATGGTTCAGACTGTCGCCGCTGCGCACATACACATCGTTGGCGTTGATCTCGGCCTGACCGATGGGTTGCCTCGCCGCGGGAGCAGATTGAGCGTTCGCTCTGGGCAGAAAGCCGGCTGCAAAAAATGCCAGAGATGTAATCAAGATTGTTGCCGCACGTCCGTGTATGCAACGCATAGAGCTTTTCCTATTTCTTCGCCCTTGCCTATCTAACCGCTGATGCCGCTGCGAGGTTAATCCCGCATGCGGACCATGTCAACGAGAATCGTCCGTGAACGGCCTTCGACATGAGGATATACTCCGCCACGTGGCGAACCAAGCAAGCTGCAGCGCAATCGTTGAGCCGGTCGACGTGGAAGTCGACCCCGAAGTGGTGGCATGCCTGACCGCCGAGCGCCCTTTCCCGGCCATTCTCGAAACTCTGCAGCCCGCCAAGATTGCCGGGCGTTTTTCCATATTTGCAGCTGATCCTGTCGAAACGATCATCTCCCAATCGCTCACGGAAGCCCCCATTGTCCAACTCGAAAGACGAATCAAAGAATGCTGTGCACTTTCCCCCAAGCCCTGTGATATCCCGTTTGCCGGAGGCTGGATCGGTTACATTTCCTATGAGGCCGGACTCCCGGCCGGCTTGGTGGAAACTCGCTCGTCGGCATCCGATTTTCCTCTTATACGATTTGGATTGTACGACCACGCTCTCATTTTCGACCATCAAATACAGAAGTGGTGGGTGACGGCCATCAACTGGAAAAACTGCCGGCCGTCGCGGGTCAGCGCAACAGGGCGACTTCGAGCGCTCCACCAAAGACTTGAAAGTGCAAGAACCAAACAACTCTCTGTGCCGCATGCACCAGAAAGAAAAACGGCGTCCACGGGGATGACACGAGCTCAATACAACTCGCGTGTCCTACGGACAAAAGAATACATCAAAGCCGGCGACATCTATCAGGCGAATCTGGCTCAGCGGTTTCGAGTCGAATCCGATGGCTCGCCATTTGACCTCTATCGCCGCGTTCGAGAGAAGAACCCGGCGGCGTACATGGCATTTCTTTCCTGGGACGACCGGGCGATTGTGTCCGCTTCGCCCGAGCTTTTCCTGAACCTGCGGGACGGCGTCGTGATAACCCGCCCCATCAAAGGAACAAAGCCGCGTTGCGGAATCGAATCGATCGATGCGTCGCAGTGCGACGAACTCGATTCGAGCCAGAAAGAGCGATCCGAGCTGAACATGATCGTGGACCTGCTCCGCAATGACCTGGGCCGTGTTTGCGAATTCGGCACGGTCATTGTGAAGGATGCCGGAAGCCTGGAGCAACATCCAACGGTGTTCCATCGCGTGGCAACCATCGAAGGGCGGCTTGCGTCGGGCAAACGTTGGTACGATCTTTTGCAGGCCTCCTTTCCCGGCGGATCGATCGTCGGGGCTCCCAAGATCCGAGCCATGCAAATCATTCGAGAATTGGAGCCCTTCCCTCGCGGGCCGTACTGCGGTGCGATCGGCTGGATTGGCCTGGACGGCAATATGACGTTCAACATCGCCATCCGGACCATGGTCTGGCACGCTGGAACGGTGGATGTTTTCGCCGGAGGCGGCATCGTCGCCGAAAGCGATGCTGACTCGGAGTACGAGGAAATCCTGGCCAAGGCGAAGGGACTACTTTCCGGTGTAAACGCATCAACCGAAGGCCCACAACTCGAAGCAACGACAAGGACGCTGGTACTCCATGAATGAGATAGTTTATGTCAATGGCCAATTCGTTCCGTCATCAGATACCCGGATCAGCATTTACGACGGCGGGCTTTTGCACGGCGCCGGTTTATTTGAAACGATGCGGGCCGAACATGGCCGCGTGTTCCGACTCGACCGGCATGTCGAGCGAATTTCCCGCTCGGCCGCCCGCCTCCTAGCCCCCCTGCCCGAAGGCACACTCCCGGATGCGACGGCACTTGGCGAACTTCTACGCCGCAATGAGCTGCAATCGGCGAGGGTTCGATTGACGGTTACGGCGGGTTCGTTACGCAATTCTTCCGAAAAGGAATCCGAACTCACCGTCATCGCAACGGCCGCCCCGCTGTCCGATTACCCTGCTGAGCTTTACAACCAGGGCGTGTCTGTCATCGTTTCCAACTATCGAACATCGAACACCGATCCGACCGCCGGTCACAAAACAACGTCCTATCTCCCGCGGCTTCTTGGCTTGCGCGAGGCGCAGCAGGCCCGGTGTACCGAGGCCATCTGGTTTACGACGACCAAACACATGGCCGAAGGCTGCATCAGCAACGTATTCGTGGTGCGCAACGGCGCGATCAGGACTCCACCGCTGGATACCCCGGTGCTGCCGGGGATCGCCCGCGCGATGGTCCTGGAAATCGCGAAATCGTGTTCGTTGAATGCGGAGGAGACTCCGCTGGGCATCGACGACCTGCTCGACGCACAGGAAGTTTTCCTGACCAATTCGATCATGCAGGTCATGCCCGTGATACGTGTCGAGAAACGCGACATCGGCGGCGGCCGCGTGGGTGAAGTCGCCCGGCAATTGCTGAGGGAATATCGCAAGCTCGTCGAAAAGGAGTGTTCATCCCGATGAAATCACGCAAACCCGTAACCACAAGGAGTCATACGAAGCGGCGACCGGGCTCTCGTTCGAATCCAGCCAAAAGTGCCCAGCGCGCTCATCGCGAGCCGCAATTGCACACGCTGGGCGATTTCTGCGACGCCATGCAGTCAATTGCACCCACCGGCCTGGCACAATCCTGGGACAACGTAGGCCTGATCGCAGGCGACACGGAAGCCGTCACGCGCAAGGTGCTACTCACGATTGATCTCACGCGCCCTGTACTGGATGAGGCCATCGAGAAAAACGCGGACCTGCTTCTGGCCTATCACCCGCCGATTTTCAAACCGATCGCTTCGCTGCGCGCGCAAAGCTCTGGGATGGAGGCCCTGGTTTTCGAGTGCGTGCGAGCCGGCATCGCGATGTATTCACCGCATACCGCACTCGATGCGGCTGAGGGTGGAACCAATGACGTTCTCGCGGAGGCATGCGGGGCCATCGAATCCACGCCTCTCGTAATCGCGGACACTCCCGGCAGTGTATTGGTCAAAATCGCCGTGTATGTTCCAACTGCCAACGTCGATGCGGTCGCGGATGCCATGTTTCAAGCGGGCGCCGGCCACATCGGAAAGTACAGCCATTGCAGTTTCCGCGCCCCCGGCATTGGCACGTTTCTCGGCGGACCCGACGCCAATCCCGCGATCGGCATCAAAGGCCGACTCGAACGTGTAGAGGAGGAACGCCTCGAAACCATCGTGCCGCACAAGCGACTCGCTGACGTCGTCGCAGCTTTGCGGAGATCACACCCCTATGAGGAACCTGCCTTCGATCTGTATACCCTCAGACCCCAGCCCACCGGTGGCATTGGGCGCGTGGGCGTACTCCCCAGGTCAATCACGCTATCGTCGCTGGCCAGACAGTTGGAGCGCACTACGCGAAACCGCAGGACTCAAGTCGTCGGCAATTCCCGGCAAGAAATTGATCGCGTGATTGTTGTCGCGGGAGCGGCCGGGAGCCTCCCCTTTCAATTCCCACTGACGGAGACCGATGCGATCATCACCGGCGAACTACGTCATCACGACGCACTCACCATTCATCGAATCGGATGCAGCGCAATCGTGCTTGGACACTGGGCGAGCGAACGGCCGGTGCTGACTTCGCTCGCATCGCGTCTCGCTCTGCGCCTGCCAGACCTTCAATTTCATGTCAGTCGCGCAGACACTGACCCGTTTACGTAGTACGGGGCGACCCCTGCGACATGCATTCGAACTCTCCAATTGCCAAGGCAGAAAGAGGGGCCAACCATGCGCAATAAGAACCGAGTTCGATTTAGTAATTCATTGCGTCGAATCCATCGAAGGGCTCGTCAGCCGGGCCATCATCGAACCGCGCAAGCCACTCTTGTTGTTCTCGCTCAGAAATGTCCGCTGGCTTGTCGCCAACCGGCTCGGGCGGCGATTGGGGACTGACATTTGCATCTGGAGGAAAAAGTGATGCGATAAAGGACGTTGTTGAAACACACCGGCAGCGGCGACGACGAACTTCGTACTGGATGGCGGTGTCGTCGCTTACGACAAGTACTCGGCCAGCATTCGGAAGCGTGCCCAGCCGTTCGACAATGCAATCATCCGCCGTCCGCGATCCACTGAATACGAGCTCGATACGGCTGGGTTGCATTTGCCGCCCGAACGCCCCCCGGGGCCCGGCGCCATCGAACACCAGCGTGACCTGGTGGCCGTGTTCCGTCGCCCAGCGTTCGATGATCCGCGTAAGCGTTTCCCGCCCCGGCGGTCGTGTCGGACCCAGCACGCGCACCGCATGCAGGAGATTGTTTCCGTCGATAATGACGATTTCCGGCACAGGCCGATTATACTCCTCTGCCCAAAAAACACGGCCTTACCGACGGCCCAAGACCCTGCCGAAAGTCAGCAATACGTCAAAATTGCGAATACGTCCGCCGGGCGATACCTTTACCGTGGGGCCGTAGCTCAGTTGGGAGAGCGCCTGGTTTGCAACCAGGAGGTAGCGGGTTCGAACCCCGTCGGCTCCAGTTGGAATTCCCGAAAAACCTGGTTGTTAGGAGTTATTTATGGCCACACTGGTTGTGACAGACGGTCCCTGCACCGGACAAAAATTTGCGTTGGCGGGCTGCCGTCTGGCGATGATTGGCCGCGACGCCGGATGCAGCTTCCAGATCGTGGATCCCGAACTGTCCCGATTTCACTTGCAGATTCGTCACGCAGAGGACCAGGATCGACACTTCGCCAAGGACTTTCAGAGCAAGAACGGAGTCTTCGTCAACGGAAAGAAAATTGACGGCGAAGCGGTACTGATGGATGGCGATACGATCACCGTCGGTGCGTCAACGATCCTTTATTCGCTCGATGATGCTGCCGATGCGATGCGCGTGGTGGAGGCCTGGAAGCGGCACGGTCAGGGTCACCTCCGCACGGTCACGGGCGATTGACGACGAATTTCCTATAGGGAAATCCCGGCTTGAATCAATGCGCATCCTGTCAGCGTGAAATTCCAGCGGATGGCCGCGTCTGTCCCTACTGCGCCCAGCCTGTCGCCGGAAGCGGCGCTATTCCGACGATGAGCTCCCCGCCCAAGCCCGCTGCAGCGAGCTACCACTCCGGACTGGGTTCCTCCTCTTCCGACTCCATTGATAATGCCCGCTTTACACCCGGCACCATGCTCGCGGGCCGCTACCGAATCGTAGGGTTGCTCGGCAAGGGCGGCATGGGCGAAGTCTACCGCGCCGACGACCTGAAACTGCGACACGCCGTGGCGCTCAAGTTCCTTCCTCAGTCCGTCGCTCAGGATCCCCGAAGGCTCGAACGATTCCTGCACGAGGTTCGCATCGCAAGGCAGGTGTCACATCCCAATATCTGTCGCGTGTACGACATCGTCGAAGAGGGCGGCCAGCACTTCATTTCCATGGAGTACGTCGATGGCGAGGACCTTGCGGTGGTGCTCCGTCGAATGGGACGGCCATCAAAGGAAAAATCACTGCAAATCGCCAGACAGCTTTGTGCCGGCCTGGCCGCCGCCCATGACAAAGGCGTTCTCCACCGGGACCTCAAGCCCCACAACATCATGATCGACGGCGAGGGACGGGTGCGCATTACCGACTTTGGGCTGGCGGGATTTACCGAGGACTTCACCGGCAAGGAATTGCAGGCGGGCACACCAGCCTACATGGCGCCCGAACAGCTTGCGGGGCGAAGCGTTTCTGTCAAAAGCGACATCTATTCACTCGGACTGGTGTTGGGGGAATTATTCACGGGCAAACGGATTTTCGAAGGTGCAAGCAAAGAACACGTTTTGCGCTCGCGAACCTCCGCGCCCACGAGCCTATCGACGCTTGCTGAAGACGTTGACCCGGCCGTCGAACGCGTGATTCTTCGCTGCCTGGAAGCGGATCCGGCCTCCCGCCCATCGTCGGCCCTCGCCGTGGCCGCGGCACTTCCCGGCGCCGACCCGCTGGCCGCAGCGCTCGCGGCAGGCGAAACGCCATCTCCCGAAATGGTCGCCAACGCGGGCGAGGTCGGCGGAATGCGGCCTGCCATCGCGGTCGCATGCCTGGTCATTATCCTCGGAGGGATGTTCGCTCTCGTACCCCTGTATCGCACAGGTTCCCTTGTCAGATTGGTTCCACTGCCCAAGCCACCCGCCGCTCTCGCCGACCGGGCCGCGGAAATCCTTACGAAACTCGGACATACGGGTCTGGTTGTGGACACGGCCCAGGGGTTCTCCGTCGATGGGTGGCGAATGAGTCACGTGGAGGACACGGACAAATCCGCTGACCGCTGGGCCAAGCTCGCCGAATGGCGGCCGTCGCCGGTACGTTTCTGGTACCGCACCAGCCCGCGTCCGCTGATCCCACCGCCTTCCGACGACCGCGTCACCTCGTGGCAGCCTCCGTTGGAAATCTCCGGCATGACGTCAGTTTTTCTCGATCCCCAGGGGCGATTGATCGGGCTGGCCGTGGATCCGCCTCAACTTGAGGAGGAATCTGCCGCGTTTGGCCCTACCGCCCCCACCAATTGGTCGCACCTTTTTGCGGAGGCACAGATCGATCTTTCGAAGTTCACCGTTACCGAACCTCGCTGGACGCCGGGCAACTACTGCGACGAACGTGCTGCATGGGAAGGCTATTTCCCTGGACAATCCGACATTCCGATTCGTATCGAGGCCGCCGCCGTTCACGGAATTCCGACTTTCATGCAAATCATCGGGCCCTGGACCAAGCCCTGGCGGATGGAGGAGTTGCCCGAATCAATGGGTCAGAAGGTCGCCGCCGCGATCTTCCTCGGCGTTCTTCTGATTCTTGTTCTTGCAGGCGCATTTCTTGCGCTCCGCAACTTGAAGTTGCGCCGCTCGGATCGTGCAGGCGCCAGTCGACTGGCTATGGCCTGTCTGCTTCTCATGCTCGCCTGTTGGATATTGGTTGTAGACCACGTTGCGAATCACTGGGAGGAATTTGAACGACTTCGGATTCTTGCTGGGAAGGCCCTCGTCGCCACTGCGATCATGTGGTTGTGGTACATCGCACTTGAACCCTACGTTCGCCGCCGTTGGCCGCATGCGCTCATCTCCTGGAGTCGCGTCCTTGCCGGACGGGTTCGTGATCCACTGGTGGGGCGGGACCTCCTGGTCGGCGGCGTGGCTGCGGTAGTACCCTCGGCCTTTGATGGTACCAAATACTGGGCTAATTCGATGCTGGGCCAACCACTTCCCGCACCAGGTTATGGAAGTTGGGAGTTCTTGCTGGGCCTTCGATTTCAGATCGGCAGTGTCTTTGACCCCAAATTCGTGTTCTTTGCTTTACTGGTACTCTTCCTGATTCTCAGTTTGCGATTGCTCCTGCGAAAGGAGTGGCTGGCCGTTGCCGCTGTACTCGCTCTATTTGCCACGCTGGATTTGGTTGGTGGGTCCTCCAATACGCCCCTAATAACCAGGATCATTAATGTAGTCTCCGGCATCATCTGGTGGTCGACAGGGCTGTTTGTGGCCATTCGCTTCGGTCTGCTCGCCCTTGCATTTCAATTCTTTTTCGGGAACCTGGTGAGTACGCCCTCGTTCTGGGGGCTTACGGGTTGGCAGTCCGGACCATCATGGACCGCAATTCTTATCGTTACTGGGGTCACCGCCTACGGTTTCCATACGGCGCTGGCCGGCCGATCGCTCTTTCGAGACGAACTTCTCGACGGATAACGCAACCGACCCCTCGTTACAGTTTGGGAAAACGACAACAAGGTAAGCACATGCCAGTTCGTTAGTTACGGCAACTTGGCTGATCTGAGACCAATTGACCGATCAAGGGTATAAGGGAGGCCACAGGCTGCGTGGCGTGGATTCTGGTCCTAGAATGAGACGTGCGCGGGCGGAAGGAGTAACAACGTCGGGTGAGCATAGCTGAAGTCCTACAACAGAGGAAAATCGTCTCGGCGGGCGATCTCAAACAAGCCAAGGCCGCCAAGCAGCCCTCGGAGCGCATCGAGCACGCCCTCGTCCGACTGGGGATGATCGAGGAGCGCGACTACCTCCAAGTCTATAGTGAGCAGCTTTCCATCCCGTTGGTGAATCTCTCGGAAATCAAGATTGACACCGAGCTCCTTCGACAGACACCTTCGAAAGTGGTCCACCGCGATCGCGTGCTGCCGATCGATCGCAACAACGGCGTAATCCGCGTCGCCACCAACAATCCCTTTAACGTCTATGCCTTCGATGAGCTGCGCATGCTCATGGGGGCCAAAATTGAAACCGTGCTGGCCACCAGCGACGAAATCTCGCGCGTCATCAAGCAGCATTTCGGCGTGGGCGGACAGACTGTCGAGGCCATGCTCGGCGATTCCGACGTCGAGGTCGTCCGCGACTCCGACGTGGACAATGCAGACCTCATTGAGCAGGCACAGGAAGCCACCGTCGTCAAACTGGTCAATGAAATCCTGCTCGAAGCAATCCGCGAGCGGGCCAGCGACGTACATATCGAGCCTTATGAAAATGATTTGAAGATTCGATACCGCATCGACGGCGTGCTGCACACGACCAACGTGCCGCCGGAGATTCGCCGATTCCAGGCCGCAATCGTCAGCCGCATCAAAATTCTCTCCAATCTCAACATCGCGGAGAAACGACTTCCACAAGACGGCGGCTTCAAAATCAAGGCCCAGAACCGCGACATTGATTTGCGCGTGAGCATCATTCCGACGGCCTTCGGCGGCGCGGTGGTCATGCGTATCCTCGACAAACAGTCCGTCTTGCTCTCGCTTGACCAGCTTGGACTGATGGACGAGGCCCTCGCCGGAGTCATGCAGGTTATTACGCAGCCCTTCGGCATCATCCTGGTGACCGGCCCCACCGGATCGGGAAAAACCACGACGTTGTACGCTGCGCTGAACACCATCCGCAGCGACGAAATCAAGATTCTCACGGTCGAGGACCCCATCGAATATTACCTTGACGGCATTCAACAAGTGCAGATCAAGCCGCATATCGGGCTGACATTTGCATCCGGGTTGCGATCCTTCCTCCGCCATGACCCGGACGTGATTCTGGTCGGCGAAATTCGCGATCTCGAAACGGCCGAAGTCGCCATCAACGCTTCGCTCACCGGCCACCTCGTATTCAGCACGCTGCACACCAACGACGCCGTAACCTCGACGACCCGATTACTCGACATGGGCGTGGAGCCGTTTCTCGTGTCCAGCTCCATCACGGGCGTGCTGGCGCAGCGCCTTGTCCGCCGCATTTGCAAGGCCTGCAAGGAAGAATATGTTCCCGAAAAGGCCGACCTGCCCGGCGATTTCAAACTGGGGCCTGGCCAGAAACTCACGAGGGGCAAAGGCTGCCGCGAGTGTCGCAACAGTGGATATCGCGGGCGATTGGGCATCTATGAACTCCTGATGATTAGCGACGGCATCCGCGAAATGATCGTTCAGCGGAAATCGGCGACAGACATCCTGGCCTTGGCGCGAAAGCAGGGCCTCAAGCTGATGCGCGAAGATGGCTGGACCAAGGTCATCAAGGGAATGACGACTGTGGAAGAAATCATACGCGTCACCAAGATCGACGTTTCGGCACTGGATTAATTTCTCACTTAATGCCTCAAAATTCCGGTCTCCTGTCCGCTGGACAACGACACGCACCATCGCCGATACTGCGGAACATGCCACGCATTGGGCTGTTATTCATTGGGGTTGCCTCACTTTCGGGAAGTGTGTCCTCCGGACAATCTCCTTCTCCCCAATCCCGACATGCCGATTCGTCACGACAAGGGAACCCGGCGTCCGGTGAACAGCCATCTGCCGATCCGCGCAATCGCCAGACGGCCGAGGACTTGCTTCGCGCATTACAAGCGGATCGACCGGCGAATGAAGTCATCCTACCGGCATCGCGCATAGGTAAGGGGCCGACAGTCGATAAGAGACTCCTATTGCCTGAAGGGACGGCAATTGTAGATCGTGCCTGCCGCCTTGTCCGGCAGGGATCGAACTGGGAGATTCAGGCCGACGACGGGGCGGCCATCTCCGTACTTCCCAACGTCCAGTTGGAAGCCATGCGGTCCATGTATGAAGATTCCGGCGGACTCATGAGTTTTGTCGTTTCAGGCGAAGTAACTGTTTACCACGACCAGAATTTCCTGCTCATCAAGCACGTTACAAGAAAGAATCCCGCACCGGTCGCGGCAAATCCCAATGCGGCATCCCCCTCCTCCGCAGTCCGGGCCGATGCCTCCGCCGAGGATGTCTTGTCAGCCCTCCAAAACCAGAGGCCCGTTGGAAACGCCGTTGGCGATCAGGATCTGGTTCCTTCGGGGCGATCGGGATCAGCCGGTAACGCGGCCATGCAGGATGGCTCGCTCGTCGTCCGCAGTTCCGGACGCTTGATTCACGAAGATTCGCGGTGGTTATTTCTTTTTGACGACGAAAAAGCCGCGGGTCAGCGAACCGTTGCCCTGTTGCCCAATCAATCGTTGGAAATCATGACCCAGATGGCTGAGCGAACCCAGGGCGGCCTGATATTCATCGTCTCCGGCGAAATGACGCAGTTCGGCCCGGATAATTTTCTGCTGGTGCGCGGGGTGACCCGCCTCCTCGACCTCGGCAACCTGCGGCCCTAGGCTGGAGGGGACGCAATCCACTTTCCTTATTACAATGGAACGATCGAGGGGGATGGCAAGGCACAACGATATCCGGCTATGCACCAACCTCTGCATTGAGACTGCCAGATGATTGAAATCCAATTGGACCGCACACGATCGTTTCCGATCGCAAGACTGTCCGGCGCACTCTCCGGACTGGATGCCGATCAATTCAACGACGCTCTCGGCGAACTTCCCTTTGGAAATGAAGCGCGGCTCGCCCTGGATTTGTCAAAGCTCAAGAGCATCGATTCCAACGGGCTGTCGGTGCTCATTGCATTGGTGACGCGCTCCCGCCTTTCACAGGGCAAGGTTGTTTTGGTCGCCCCATCACCGTTTGTCGCCGGAGTTCTGTCGGTAACGCGACTCGATCGCTGGTTTGATATTTGCAGCGACCTTGCAGAAGCTGATGAAGTCCTTCGCTGACAGCGCCAGCACCCGCGAAAAAGGCCACGAAGCACAACTTGTCAGTCCTGAACATACCGCTACTATTGGATTGAGTAGCGTCCTGACAGCCGGCGGCTGCGGCACTCGTTATCTGGAACTGCACGGAGTACCCTTATGCGTCGTATCATTGCTATTTGCATCGGTCTTGGACTTTTTCTCGCCGCCGCTGCGCCATCCACTTTCGCCCTGCCCTGGGACGTTTATCAAGACCCGATTTCAGGTGAAGTCTGCGATCTCATTAACGGCCAGAACGCCGAATTCGTCGCATTCACCGACACCGGCGAACTTGTCATCGTTTCGGGAGACGATGTTTTCCTGGG
This sequence comes from uncultured Phycisphaera sp., assembly GCA_964501365.1. GTDB lineage: Bacteria > Planctomycetota > Phycisphaerae > UBA1845 > UBA1845 > CAZAMB01. Next base: position 177,583 of record CAZCST010000020.1, read on the forward strand.
CGACAGCCTGGTGGATCTCGATGGAAACGTGTTTTTTGACGGTCTGCCGTTCGGCGTCATTGCATTTGCCACGGACGGAAACGGCCTTCGATCGCTTTGGTGGCTGACGGATGCTGGAACGGTTGTCAGCATCGATCCGGACACGCTCTTTCCTTTCGATAGTCTCGCGTTCCCGCAGGATTTCGTCGGAGTCGAATGTGGCGCCTGTCCGTTTTGGGATCATCCTGAAGATTGCCTGGTCGTCATCGTTGACGGCGACGGCGACGGCGTGACCGACGACGTCGATTTGTGTCCCGGCACCCTTCCGGGCGAGATCATTGATATCGACGGCTGTTCCTGCGAAGACCGGGACGACTGCGATTGCTTTTTTGACAGCGACTTGGACGGAGTCGCTGATTGTGACGATTTTTGCACCGAAACTCCCCTCAACTCAGACGTGGACATTGATGGCTGCGCATGTTTCGAAGTCGATGATGATGGCGACGGAATCGTCAACTGCGACGACCTGTGTCCCAACACCCAACCTGGCGCAGACATTGACGTGGACGGCTGCACCGTGGTTGTTGTCACACCGACTCCGGTCGTCGTGGCCTGTGGCAATTTCGGTGCGTTGATGCTGGGCTTGACCTTTACAGGACTCTTCATGATGCGCTTTGCCGATCGACGCTGGTAAGGCCACTCCTGACGAGCCGGCACCGAGGGCCTAATTGGAACCATATTTTTTCTGGAGCGCAATCATGCGGACTCAATGCCTGAGGGTCTTACCACTTTTTCTCCTTGCCTTGATGACGGCCCCGACTCTTGCCCAGAATAACCCATGGGTTCGCTTTAGTGACAACCAATCCACTTCGATTTGCGACGTGATCAATGCGGACAATGCCCAACTTGTTGTCCTACAGGGAACTGGACAGCTTCGCATCGTGAGCGGAACGGATGTTACGCTCGCCGACGCGATCGTGGACGCTGATGGCTTCGTCACATTTGAGGGAGAAGCCGAGGGACTGATCGGTTTTGCGATTGACGGCGATGGATTCCGCTCTCTTTGGTGGACATCGCTCGTCGGCGAAGTCGCGCACATCAATGGCCGTACTGGAGCCCCAACATTTTCCGCCAAATCCCCGGAGGACTACCACGATGCCTCCTGTGATGCCTGTGACCTTTGGGACGATCCGGCGGCCTGCCCTCCGCCTACTGTTTCCCTCTGCGGCGCCAATGTTCCGTTGGCAACCGCGTTGACGGCCATGGGACTTGTCGGCACCCGGATCCGGCGGATCAGGCGCTCGGCTTGACCGGAGAATCAAATCGGCTGTAATAACGATGCTGATGGGGTGTGGTGCAATTGGCAGCACGTCTGACTCTGGATCAGAAGGTTCTAGGTTCGATTCCTAGCACCCCAGTCGAAAGGCCGAAATGCTCGGCCTTTTCTTTTGCGCCACCGGCGTGCATGAAACCCCTATTTTTATGATGAATTCTTGACTTTCGTAGAGTGCCATTTGATTGGCACTGATTTTTCCGATTGTCAGCCTGACTGCACGACAATGCACCGTTTTGCCTGTGAGTGAATGACTTTTGGTCCCGTATTTGGTCCTGCGATTTTTCCCCAACCGGACGGTTATCCGTGCCGGTCAGCAAGGCTACGGCCAACCCCGGTTCGGACTCATAGGTCGGCAAGGCATGGACCGCCCCAAACGTGTCGATCAGCCGCATATCGGTATAGCTTTGGTCCGTGACGCGGTAGTCGGTATGCCGGGCGAGCTGCATCACGGTTCGCGGGGGAAGCCCCGCCTTTTGCAATTCCGTGACGTAGGTGACGCGCAACGAATGAAACCCCAGGATTGACCCATCAGCGGCCTTGTATTCGACTTTCGCCCGCCCCAGGTCGGCCAGCCACGTCGAAAACGTCGGTATCAAGGTCCGGGTCCGGCCCAATCGGAACACCGGCTCGGTCTGCGAGTAGTTTTCTGGGCGCACCACCCGCAACCGCCCGGCCAGCTCCAACGCAATCGGAATCACGTCGGCCCGCTTCGATTTGGTAGCTTCGGCCCGCAGCCGCAAACAAGGCCGAGCTTCATCGTCGATTGCCACGTCACGCCATTGCAAGAGTTTCAATTCGCGCCGACGCAATCCGCTTCCCAAAGCCACGCGGTAAACCAGTTCGCGTGGTCCGGCCACGGCCAGCAAACCGGCGCACTCGGCACGGGAGAGCGCCCGCCGAATTCGCCGCCGGTCATCGGCTTGCTCGACGCGCTTCAGGTTATCGCACGGGTTGGAATCAATGCGCTTCGATTCAAAGCACCACGCAAAAAACGTCCGAACAGTCGCCAGGTCGTTATTCAAGGTTCGGGGAGCTGTCCCGCTTTTCTTCCGAGCTGATAGATAGTCGGCGAAAGAATCGCGGCGCACGTCGGCCAGCCGCGTCCAGCCGCAGCCCTCCCCCACCGCTTCCAGGCAACGCTCGACATTCCCGACGTACATTTTCGACCGGCCAGCCGTTTTCAGCTCCGAAACGTAATCCTTGACGTTTTCCGCATATGTACCCTTGCGCTTGGCCGACAGCTCGGACACTAGCCCGAACGATTCCAGCAACCTGCGCGGAAGTCTTTTCAATGCGTCCGGGTCTGCGGGTTCCCCCGCAATTTTCCGATCCACCGCCGCTTGTAGCAGCACGGCCCACGATTCAGACATTGCCGCATCGGTGCAAAGACGCGCACGCTTTTGGTCATATACGCCGAGCTTGATTTTGCAGCACCAGTCGGTCGGTGTGCCGCGTCTACCACGAACGCCCGCTTTTTCCGATCCGATTTTGAACAGCCTTCCCATTGCCGAATTTCCTTTACGTCGGGATTGTCACTCCGCGCCGAACCGCTTTCCGTCGCAGGTCTTCAACAGCCGCCAATGATTCATCGCTCGGGCGCAGCGTCCCGCGCTCCCATCGGGAAACGGTCATCTTGTCTACGCCGAGCTGTTCCCCGAATTCCTTTTGTGTAAGCCCCAGGGCTTCGCGCAGGGCCGTGATAAAGCCCGGCCCCGGCGGTCGGTCCAGCTTGATCGCCAGCGCTCGCAGCCGGTCAAGGAAGTCCACTCCCCCAGGAAGAAACGCGGGCTTTCCGTCGCGGTCGGTCGTCACCCAGCGGCCCGGAACTTCGACATACAGTGTGCGCCCGTCGGGCAATTTCATCGTGTAAGGCACGTCCGGGTTGGCGAGCTGCGCCGCGGGGGGTCGGCCCCGACGCCGCAATGGTTTTGTGTTTGCTGTCATCATCGCACCGTTCAATAGATCGTGATGAACACCGTCAGACGTCCGCGTTCATCGGTATCAATCGCGCAGACCATTTCGAGCGCCACGCCGTCCGGCGTATTACCCGCAATGATCCACTTGGGCCGCCCATATCTGTCGCGTCCATCGTCGCGGACGCTTCCGGGCCGGTCCAGCACGGCCAGAATATCCGGCCAAAAGAACGCCCGTTCGTCCATGCGCTGCGTGAAATGCGGCAGCACCAAATAGCGCTTGGCGGCCACGCAATCGCGGATCGTGTTCAGCGTTTTGCGGGCTTTGGCGTCCATGCTCTCATATAATATACTCCACAATAGGCGCATCGTCAAGAGAAATCACCCCCTCTTGCATTCAGTGCCGCTCTTAGTACCGCCGCTTGTTTTCGATGGTGTGCCGCAAGGTCAGGATTCAACGATTCGCAACCCGACGCGAGCTGTTCTAGCCGATCCAACCAAGCTGGCCCGACCCATCCATCGGGAACTAGGTCGGCCAAGTCAGGGTCGTCCCAAAGTTGCCCGCCAGCTCCTACCTTGCTCCCACTTCCAAATTGCGCACCTTCCCCCGATTGCCCTTGTTCATCGGGGTCAGAATCCGCGATTTCGATAGCGCCATGAGGAAGGTGCTCAAGATGCTCAACTTGCTCAATAGAATCAGGTGGGGCGACTTCCTGCGCACCTTGCACCGGCAGTGCCCATAGCCACGGTCCTTGTGGATCGCCTTTCACCTTGTGGGGTCGAATTTTCAGGATGTGTTGCGCTCGGCGCACAGATGCCCAGCTCACGCCCGCATCCCGTGCCCGCCGCTCCAGCTCTAGCTTGGGTAGTGGACCGCCGCCGAGCTGGTCGCGCAACCAATCTCCCGATGCTTCGACTCTGCCCTTTTCTCGTTTCTCGCCTTGCCGCTCGTGCGCCGCCAAGGCTTCATCAGCATTCATCGTCACCGGGCCATCTTCCCAGGCAACTACCGCCGCCCCACCCGATTCAGCAGGCATGAGCGAGTAGGCTAAACCCGTAATGTCCGGCCCGAGGTTGTTTTTCGCGGGGAGAATGAGGCGACGCGATGGGCTATCGGCGTCTTTGGTCACCAGCCACACCGCCCGCGCCGCCGCAACGAACGCCAGTGAACCCATTGCACGGTATAGCGCGTTCGGACCACCGCTCTTGTTCAGGTGGGTCACGGCCACGACGGCCAGGCGATAGTCACCGGCCAGTTTCGATAACGGGGCGAGCAACCCGCGAATGTCCGCATTCTTGTGCGAGTCTGCTTTTCCGCAGAATGCGGTGACGGGATCAATGACCACCAGACGACAGCCGCTTGCCATTTGAATGGCCGATTCCAGAGCGGGAAGATCAACTTCCAGATTGAAGCCTTTGACGAAAGATCGGTCGGTTTCTTCATCGAACCAATTGACCCCTTGTATGGCGTGGATTCGCTCGACGTTCGCGCCCGCTGCGTCGAGTCGCGGTCGGATCGTATCTTCGAGGTCATCCTCCGCTGAAAGCAAAATCACGTCGCCGGGATCGTTCCGTTCGCTGCGCCGATCCGGCCACGGGGTTCCCGTCGATACCCGCGCTGCCATATCGAGTGTCAAAAAACTCTTGCCGAGTCCGGGGTCACCGGCCAGCAACGTCAGTTTGCCGATTGCGAACCGGCCCGGCCACAGCCATTCGACGGGGCGCGGTTGCACGTCGGATATGCATACCAGCACAGGACCGCCTATCCGTTTTCCGACATACCACTGCGCACCATTTATCAGGTCCATGACGCCCGCTGCAATTTCGCTGGAATCTTGCGAATTACGCGCGGCGATATAGTCCACAATGTCGCCACCCAGCTCTAAGCCTGGCAGCCGAACAAACTTGACCCGTGCCGTCGGTTGAAGTTCGGTCACGTGCTCGGCAATCCAATCGCAGGCTTTCTCGCCGCCAGGATCGTTGTCGGGAAATAGGTAAACCACCTTACCAGCACACGGCATCCAGTCGGTTTTGTGCGTCGCGTTGCACCCTCCGGCCCAGGTAGTCGCTGCAAACCCCAACGTCCGAGCTGCTTCGGCGCATCGCTCACCCTCAAAGACATAGATGGTGTCCGCGTCGCGGATATCGCTCAGGTAGAGCAACGGCGTCTTTTCATCGACGCCGCCGAAAGCCACGCCGCCAGGAACCGGATGGAGCTGGCGGAATTCCTTGTCGCAGTTGGGAAGATTGATCCGCACCGAATGCAGCACGGCGTTGCTATCAAGGTCGGCATAGGTCCAATATCCGGCGCAACGCCCGCCCAGGCTGGCGACATACGCTTCGATAGTGGGGAACGCTGGAGTCTGAGCTCGATCCGACTTCCGGCTTGATTTCGGTTTTACAGATTGGCACGGATTCGACGCTTGCGGATAAAGGTCCGCCATCGTCAACCCTAGCGCGGCCAAGACGGTTTCGATTGGACAACCGGCCATGCACTTGATCCCGACGCTTCCATCTTCGCGTACCCATACTCGTAGCGACGGCTTGTGGTCTTCGTGCGCCGGGCACTTTGCCGAATGACCCTTGCCGCAGCGCTTTGCGTCGGGTAACTTGTTAAGGACGAGGTCAATCAGATTGTGGGCCGTTCCGGTGGGCAAGCCGGGCGGCCTCTTTTTTCGTGATTTCAAGGCGCGGCGCTCGCTTTCCGCGATTCCCATTCATCGCGCGATGGTGCGCCGGCCTCCATCCATGCCAGTATCTCGACCCGGTTCCATCGCACACTGCGGCCCAGCCTGATGGGTTCGGGAATCAGCGCCCCTGCGTGCAATTTCCAAATGTGTCGAACTGAAATGTTCAACAGCTCAGCGACGCCATTGGCGTCGAGGCCAAGCCGTTCCGATACGTTGAGTTGTTTCGTAGTGCTCATGCCCGCATTGTTGCGCGCAGCGGTGCGGGCTGTATGTAAGCTCGTTGTGACTCACGTGCGACTCACGTCGGGTTCACGTCGGGCTCACGTTGATTTGAGATCATCCGGTGGAGCATCCGGCCGAAAGTAGCCTCTTCCTCGGCGGTTCTCGATTTCGTAATTCGCGGCGCGAAGTTCTTTGATCAATTGACGGACTGTATCCTCCGAAGTATCAAGCTCATTCGCCAGTTCTTTTCCGCTTGAAGCGCAATTTTTGAGCGCCCTCCAAAGGTTTTTCTGTCCGTCTGTCATCACGCGGTTTTTCCCGCCCGTCTCCGGTGGATCGGAAACCAAACCCTCTCGATGTGTTGCGATGTTGCTCGAATGGAGCCTCATCTCTTCAGCTTCAACCGGGCAATAGGTCAAGATCTCTTGGATCAACTCCTGCGTAAACCCTCCTAGTTGCAGAGAATTGACATGATCTTCCATCGCATCACGCTGAAGTGGCGTATTCATGCTTAATCGCCAACAATATTCTCCGATATACTTCTCATCGTTATGCCGATCGCCGTGACCGCCTAAGCTTCGCTTTCGCTGGGCGACGGCGGCACCTAGCCGATCAACCACAAAATCCCAAGCGTACATTTTACCAGAATGAATACGTAGACGGCGGCATTCATCGTCTCTTAGTTCGTTCACCGCCAATTGCAAATGCCAAGGAGTTACTAATGACTTGAACCGGTCATCGTTAATAATGTAGCGGACTGTCCCGGAAAACAGTCCCGTGAAACTTACATCAAGCAATCCATCGACTGCGTCCTCCAGCAACTTACGATCGGCGGCGTTAAGTTCGCCTTCAGGTTGCCTTAATGCGATGGCGAAAGCTCGGTCAACTACTCGCACGTCTCGCCGTTGCTTCGTCTTGAATACCCTCCGGAGAAGCTCTTTAAGGTCGAGAGAACTTGGAACGGAATCAGAAAGCAAGTCATCCATTGAGGTGTCTTCTTTGGTCCTCACTTCCAGAAGTTCAGTGCGCAGTGATCGAAGACGATCTTCGAACTTCTTAAGGTTCTGAAGGATTAGCCGCCGCCGAGTCTCTTGTACCTCAGCTTGTTCTGCTGGATCTGTCAGAGGTAACGGAAACTGCCCAACCTCGGATTCAAGTTCCTTTATCGCTTGATCGTCAAGCCGCATTGCGTAGTCTGAAAGAAACCAGTCCATTGACTTTTGAACATGGTCCTTATGGTAAGCCAACAAACGGAATGCTGTTCCGTCCAGCTTGAGCTGACGCAAGTGTGTTGCGAGCTCACGCAATGCATAGTCTTCGTACCCGCCGAGCGCTCCGTAAGTTGGGTCTTCGAGTTTCTCTAACAGCTCGTTGATGCATTTTGTTGCGGCCTTTCGCGTCCCTTCATAAGCATCCAACATCAAAGCTATCCTCGCATGTCCTTCGGTGCGCCCAAAAGTTTGGCTGACTGAGCAAGCTTCGAAAGAATACATCACGGAGCCATTCAAAACCAACGCGAATCCGTCGGTCCAGGATCATTGCTAAACTGCCAATTTGGACTCGTGCCTCAAATTGTGCTGGGGCCCGAGACAAGGCTAGCTACTCCCGGTACCCGCGAAAAAGGGCCGGCTTGGGTTCAAAAACGGGGCGCAAAATGGGTCCCATGTTGCGCGACAGCCGATGCGAAGGGGGATAACTCCAATGCGGAGTCTCAAAAGAAGCCTGGGGTCGGATTCGCTTTCGTATTTGTCGATGGGAGTCTCATCGCGGCGCGAGTGTCACGCAATGGCACTTGCAGAAAGCAATTCGCAAAGCGCTCGCAAACGGCCTGAAAACAAGCCGTAAACGACTCGCAAAGAGTTTGCATCGTGCGCGTGAAAGTTTGCGCCGATGATTTTTCCACAACGGACCCGTTGTAGAATTTTTTTGTGCCAAGCCTTGACACTCGCCGATTAGGTTGTATATTTGATTTTGTTCAATGCGACGTGCGTTGAATGAAAGTGGGCGACGCGATGCTGAAACATCCGTCGCCCAGGGCAACGACTCGGTTAAGGAGCCGTCACCATGCAAAGCATATCTTCTACTGCGCCGGAAAACAACGAAAACCCAAAGGAAAAAGCAAAAGCGATGCGAGCGCGCATCGACGAATCGGTCGAAGCGCTCGCCAAGGCCGTTGACGACGTACGCGCATCGGAAACGTTCCAAGCCTATTTGAATGTTCAAGCGCGTTTTCACCATTATTCCTGGCACAATTCGCTATTGATAATGATGCAAAAGCCGGATGCGTCGCGCGTCGCCGGCTTTCAGACCTGGAAAAAACTCGGGCGCTTCGTCCGCAAAGGCGAGCGCGGAATCATGATTTTCGCGCCTTGTCCGTTCCATCGGGAAGCAACCAACGAAGCCGGCGAGTCCGAATCGGTCAACGGCATTTTCTTCAAGGCCGTTCACGTCTTCGACCTGGCGCAGACCGACGGGAAGGAATTGCCCGACGTGGATTGCCCGATTGTCGATAGCGACGCATCGGCACTCTTGAATAGCCTGGAGCGCGTCGCCTTGAAGCGCGGCATTTCGGTCAAGTTTGAAGCGCTGGAAGGAAAAGGCTTCGGATACGCGACGGACAAAGGCGCTTCCATCGTCATCGATAACACGCATCCAACAGGCCAACAGGCAAAGACTTTCGCCCATGAATTGGCGCACTGCGCTTTGCATTTCGGGAAACCCGACGGCGCAACGACCCTGACGCGCAATCTCGCCGAATTGGAAGCCGAATCTATCGCTTACGTCGTTTGCCAACACTTCGGCCTGGATACAACCATTCGGTCATCGGCCTACATCGCATTGTGGCAAGGCGACTCCAAAGGCCTACGGGCAAGCCTGGAGCGCATCGCATCGACGGCGCGAACGATCGTTGACGACGTGGAAAGCCTGGAAGCCGTCGCCGAAAGGATGGTGGCCTAATGCTTAGCGAACGATACAGACCAAAGACCTGGGAAGGATTCGTAGGGCAAGCCGCCATTGAAGAGATTCAGACCGCTTGTGACGATTCCTGGCTATTTGAAGGATGCGGCGAGCGCTGGCTATTCGAGTCGGATTCCATCGCCGGATGCGGGAAAACGTCGGCGGCCTATGTCACGGCGCGGGCGCTAGGATGCTCGGATTTTGCTATCGAACGCATCGACTCCAGGTCCGCCACCATCGCCGATTTTCGGGCGCTGGAATCGTCGATGCGTGTTTTCGGATGGGCGGGCAATGGCCGACGATGCTTCATCATCGACGAAATCCAGCACTTGAACAAAGATTGCATGCGCATGCTGCTGGGACTTCTGGAGTCGTTGCCGAATCACGTTTTGGTCATCGGCACAACGACAAGCGTAACCTGGGCGGACGATATTGACGGTCTCTATTCGCGCTGGCGACGGTTTCGGTTTCGCAAGCCGGATGCGAAGGCCGTAGCCGAACACCTGGAGCGCATCGCGCGGGAACTTTCCCTGTCGATTCCCGATGGTTTTCGGTTTCTTTCCTATGTCCAGGGCAAGTACGACGGGCGCTCCAACGGAAACAATCTGCGCGACCTAATCGACGGCCTGCCCGATACGTTACGACGGTTCAAAGTGCGCTCGGCGGAAGCCGTAGCGGCCTAATCAACAAACCATAACGCCGAGCGCTGGCGGTGGGTCCGTTTCGGCGGACCCGCCGTCGGCGTCCGGTCTGGAGATACAAACCATGAAAGCAATTGGATACACACGATGCTCTACGAACGAACAAGCCGATAGCGGCCTGGGACTCGACGCGCAGTCCGAACGGATCAGAGCATATTGCGTCATGCGCGGCATCGACCTGGCGGACATAATCACCGATGCGGGAGTGTCGGGCGGGAAGCCATTGGCGACGCGCGAAGGCGGACAGCGATTGCTTGCCGACCTGAAAGACAAGCGCGCCGAAGCCGTCGTCATGCTCAAGTTGGACCGCATGTTTCGCAATGCTGGCGATTGCCTCACGACGGTAGAGCGCTGGGAGAAAACCGGCGTCGCCTTGCACGTAGTTGACCTGGGCGGGAACGCTATCGACACAACCAGCGCCGCCGGGCGCTTCATGCTCGTCGTCCTGGCCGGCGCGGCCGAAATGGAACGCAACCTGACCCGCGAACGGACCCGCTCGGCAATGGCCGTGAAACGCGGGAACGGACAGCGAATAGGTACAATTCCCTATGGGTACGACCTGGCCAGCGACGGCGCGACTCTGGTACGGAACGAAGCCGAACAGGCCGTCATCGCCGAAATTCGAGCCCAACGCGCCGGTGGCCAGACACTCGAACAAATCGCCGACGACCTGAGCAGTCGCTCAATACCGACAAAGACCGGAAGATCGGCATACTGGACCCATCAAACGATAAGGCGCATACTACAACGCGACACAAGATGACAGTCTTCTATGCCAAACGATAAAGAGAATTTACTTAAGTACGTTTCCGATACGCGCGCGCATTATTCGCAATACCATAACCACAAGGAAACGAGCGCGTGGGCCGGCGTTGCACTTCATGCTGTAATTTGCGCTCAGATAATTTTTGCTCGTGGCGACTTTTTTACTCAAGACACCGTACGATGGTGCGCTCTTGCTTTTATTACTCTCTTTTCTTTAATCGTGTTCGCCCACTTGTCGATCCAGCTGAGACTAAGACACATAGCAGCCAATTACGTTGCAGCACTCATGTTCTTGGGAGCGGAGCGATTGACTAGTGTCGATGATGATTGCACTGCTGAAAAATGGAAAGTCTCAGAAGCTGGCATCGATGAGAAAAAGTATTTGCCACCCATCGTCTACGGTACGGCAAAAAGAGTAAGCAATGCTCCCCGAACTGGACGACGTTGGTTGGAGTTTTCAGCCTTCGCGATGGTATTCTTGTGTTACATTACGTCAGCTTTGCGGATTGCGTGCCTATGAAGGCGTGCAGCTCGCCTGCGCATCTTTTCCTTCCGTCGCCTAAGACCATCAAGCATCCTCGTATTGGGCACACCGCCGAATCGCATTATACTCTTTTGCACCGACTCGCCAGGGAAGGCAAGACAGTGCAATCCAAAGACAAATGGGAAGCAGCGAATGGGCAAGAAAAAAGCGTCGCTACCGCGTTCAAAACCCAAAACATCGGCGACAACAACGACGGAGCAATATAAGCACCCAACCGCCGAGCTGGTTCTGCGCCCGGACGTGGGGACGCAGGCGCAGTTCAAGAAGAAAAAGCCGCCCAAGACGTACCGCTACGATTCGTCCCTTTCGCCCGAACTGAATTGGGACGGCAGCCCCGCCCGCGAAATCGGCGAATGGCTTCTGGCTCAGATTGACGAGGCCGCCCGACTGCCCGCGCCGCATCAGTTCCCCAAGCCCCGCGAACTCAAAGGTAACGACGACAAAACGCTCGCCACCGTCGCCGGCCTGGCCGACGCCGTCGAACAGCTCAAGCGCCTCAGCAAACCTTTCCTCAACTGGGCCGGCAAAGCCGAGCGCCTCAGCTTCGACGTGCCCACGCTCCCGCTCTTCATCCACGAGCGCCTTTCCACCGCCGCCATCCTCGAAACCCTCAAAGGCCACAAACGCGACAAGCAGCTCACCATGTTCGACCTCTTCGCCGACCGCGAGCACCCCATCCACGACCAGGTCCTGAGGGCCTACGAGCACAAGAACGGCTGGGTCAATCGAATGATCCTGGGCGACTCGCTGGTGGTCATGAATTCGCTGCTCAACTACGAAGGCCTGGGCGGTCAGGTGCAGTGCGTCTACATGGACCCACCCTACGGCATTGCTTACGGGTCCAACTTCCAACCCTTTGTTCGTCAGGCGAAACGCGGACTTGTTCAACATAATGACGATGAGTGCATGACCCGTGAACCGGAAATGGTTAAGGCATATCGGGACACTTGGGAACTCGGACTACATTCCTATCTGGCATTTCTTCGCGACCGATTGCTAGTTGCTCGTGAACTCCTTCATCCAACTGGAAGCTTTTTTCTACAGATCAGCGAGCAAAACGTGCATCACGCGCGCGAGTTGCTGGATGAAGTGTTTGGAGCTGAAAACTTCGCGTCTTTAGTTGCCTATAGGACTAGAAGTCCTTTAGGAACAAAGGGCCTAGCTAAAGTTTGCGATTATCTTCTTTGGTATCACAAGCAAGCAGCGGTCGCGAAGCAGCGTGATTTGTTTGCTCCGAAAACAATTGCGGACGATCACTATTTCGACTCTGTCGAACTTGATGATGGCACGCGCCGTCGGATGACAGGTGAAGAACGATCCGGCAGGATCGAGTTACCCTCCGGTGCGAAAGCCTATGCTGCACAGGCGCTTCAATCATCGGGACGGACGGAAAGTTGCATGTACGAGGTTGAATTTGACGGAAGGACATTCTTTCCCAGGGGGAACAAGTCGTGGCGAACGCACCCAGAAGGGATGGAAGTACTCAAGAATGAACGCCGAGTCATCGGATTCGAGAAGTCCCTACGGTTCGTTCAGTATCTGGATGACTTTCCCTACAAAGAAATCAACAACATGTGGTACGACACGTTTGGAGAGACGGGAAAGACTTATGCAGTCCAAACCAATACGGATGTTATCGAGCGCTGTATCCTAATGGCGACTGATCCAGGCGATCTCGTTATCGATCCCACATGCGGAAGCGGAACGACTGCCTTCGTGGCTGAGCAATGGGGCAGGCGATGGATCACTATGGATACCAGCCGCGTGCCGCTGGCGCTGGCACGGCAGCGGCTGCTGACGGCCACGTTCGATTATTACGAACTCAAAGATGATTCTCGTGGCCCCGCCGGGGGACTCGTCTACATGAAAGCCGATGAATCAAGGAATCCGAAATCTATAGGCCCCGGAATCGTCCCGCATGTAACTCTTGAGTCCATTGCCAACCAAGAGCCCCCCAAGGAAGAAGTAATTGTTGATCGGCCAGAAAGAAGCAGGAAAATCACGCGCGTGACCGGCCCATTCTGCGTCGAGGGCACGATTCCAACGCCGGTGGATTGGGACGATGGAAACGCTGAAACGCCGAAAACCACAAACGCCGAAACCGATGGCGACGGGAAATTTGTAGACCGGATGCTGGAGGTGCTGCGCCGAAGTCCGGTGCTCCAGATCGGTGGCGGCAAGAGCGTCACGCTAAAGAACGTCCGCGCCCCGGCCAAGACGCTCTCATTGTCTGCCGAGGCACAGAGTGATGATAAAGCCGTTGCCATTGTGTTTGGCCCAGAGAATGGCGCGATCAGCGAGAAGCTGGTTTATGAGGCCGCTCGCGAGGCCAATGCCAAGCAGCATGCCCACCTCTTCGTCATCGGCTTTGCCATCCAGCCCAACGCCCGCAAGCTGATTGAAGACTGCGAATCAGTAACCGGCATCGCGGCCACCTACGTCCAGGCCACACCGGACCTGGTCATGGGTGACCTGCTCAAGAACATGCGCAGCAGTCAGATTTTCAGCGTGTGCGGCCTGCCGGAAATCGCCCTGCGCAAGGCATCGGCGAAGTCCATCCAAGCTGTCGGCGGCGACCCAAAGTCGGGAACCTGGTACGAAGTCGAATTACTCGGCCTGGACGTATTCGATCCTGTCACTATGCTGCCCGACTCACGCGCCGGTAATGACGTACCCGCCTGGTTCCTGGACACCGATTACAACGGACTGTGCTTCCATGTCTCACAGGCGTTCTTCCCCCGCACCGGAGCCTGGGACGACCTGAAGCGCTCGCTCAAAGCCGAATTCGACCCGTCGGTCTGGGACCACCTGGCCGGGGCCGTTAGCGCCCCCTTCGAGGCCGGCAAGCATGGCGAAATCGCCGTAAAGGTCATCGACGACCGTGGTAATGAACTGCTGGTTGTGAAAAACTTGAAAGAGACAATGTAGGCCTGGGGCCTATTAAGGAGTTTTCATGAAGCTGCTGCCTGTGGTATTCGAGGAAAACGAAATTCGTCGTATCTACGACGAAAAGACCGAAACCTGGTACTTTTCCGTGGTAGACATCATTGGGGTTCTAACCCAGCAGCCGGACTATCAGAAGGCCCGCAATTACTGGAACAAGCTGAAAAGCAGGCTGAAAACCGAAGGAAGTCAGTCGGTGACAAATTGTCACCGACTCAAACTCACAGCCTCAGACGGTAAAGCCTATCTTACCGATGTGGCCAGCCCCGAAACCCTGCTTCGCCTCGTTCAAAGCGTCCCCAGCCCCAAGGCCGAGCCCATCAAGTTATGGCTGGCCAAGGTGGGATACGAGCGAATGCAGGAAATGGCGGACCCTAGTCGGGCAATCGACCGCGCACGCGAAACCTGGCAAAAGGGCGGACGCAGCGAAAAGTGGATTCAACAGCGCATGATGGGTCAGGAGACCCGCAACAAACTGACGGACTATTGGTCAACCCATGACATTCAGAAGGGCGAGGAGTTCGCCGTCCTTACCAACATCATTCATCAGGAATGGTCCGATCTGACAATCAAGGATCACAAGGCACTTAAGGGCCTCAAAACGCAGAACCTCCGGGACCACATGAGCGAGGCGGAACTCATTTTCACGGCACTTGCCGAGCTATCCACCCGGCAGATCGCGGAAAGAAGCAACGCCACCGGGATGGATGAGAACAAGGTCGCTGCCAGGTCCGGCGGAAACATCGCCAAAAAGGCCCGATCGGAGTTGGAACAAAAGACTGGTCAAAAAGTCATCACCGGGCAGAACTATCTGCCTCCGGCCAAAGTCAAAAAACTCGGAAGGCTCGGCAACACGTGAGCGACTTCGAGGTTCCAGATCCGATTATCAACTCTCCCTACGAAAAGCCGGCGGAGTATTGGGACATCAAGGAAGGCGAGCAGCCCAAGCGCCTCAAAGGCCGCCGTCCAGCCGGATACTTTTACCGCGATCCGAAAGCATCCATTCTCGAAGGTGAACACTCTGCGCGGGGCACCTGGGAAGAATTGAAGCTGGTCAAC
Organism: uncultured Phycisphaera sp.; assembly: GCA_964501365.1. Lineage (GTDB taxonomy): Bacteria > Planctomycetota > Phycisphaerae > UBA1845 > UBA1845 > CAZAMB01. Next base: position 192,693 of record CAZCST010000020.1, read on the forward strand.
CGGATTCGGAAGCAGCTCGATAGCTGGCGCTCGCAGGACTGGCCGGGGGTTACACGGACGACATTGGAACTCCTACAATACTGGCGACGCGAAGGCCGGCAGCATCGACTCTTCTTTGCCCAGCTCGAAGCCGCCGAGACGATCATTTTTCTGATCGAAGCCCGCCCCGACTTCCAGCAGGGTATCGAGGTTCCCATCGACGAAATCAGCGATGAGCGCAAGGCCGAAGGGTATGCCGCGTTTCGACGCTACGCCTGCAAAATGGCGACCGGGGCTGGCAAGACAACAGTCATGGGGATGCTGGCCGCCTGGAGCATTCTGAATAAGGTCAACGACCGCAGCGACGCGCGATTTTCCGACGTTGTCTTGATTGTATGCCCCAACGTGACCATCCGAAGCCGCCTTGAAGAACTGAAGCCGGAATACGGAGAAGCCAGCTTGTATCGCACGCGCGACCTGGTCCCACCGCATCTCATGCCGCAGATCGTGCGCGGCCGGGTTCTTACAAAAAATTGGCACGCGTTTGAGCCGCAAATTCAGCAAGTAGGCGGTGTTTCCGCCAAAGTCGCCAAGGCGGGCCGACCGGTTCGTGTAAAGGAAGCAATCAAGATCGGCACAAAGACCCAGACGGCGCGTGGATCACGCTACCTGACTCTGGACGAATTTCAGCGACAGGTCGCGACGGGAATGCTGGACGTATTGGAGGAAGAGCGGGACCGCGAAGGCAATTTGACCAAGGTGAAAGTCGAGTCAACCAAGTACGTAGAAAGCGATACGTCCCTGGTGAATCGCATCCTCGGGCGCGAAGTCGGCGGCAAGCAGAACATTCTGGTGATGAACGATGAGGCCCACCACGCCTACCGAATTCTCAGGCCAGAACCTGACGAGGATGAAGAAGAGGACGACGATGATTTTTTCAAAGAGGCGACAATCTGGATCGACGGCCTGGACCGCATCCAGAAGCTGCGCGGCATCAACTTCTGCGTTGATCTTTCGGCCACCCCATATTTCTTGGGGCGCGTCGGCCAGGAGACAAACAAGACATTCCCGTGGGTTATAAGCGATTTCGGTCTGACCGACGCGATCGAATCAGGACTGGTGAAGATTCCACAGCTCGCCGTCCGCGACACCACCGGCGACGAAATCCCCGGCTACTTCAATATCTGGCACTGGATCATGAAGAAGCTGACACCGGCGGAAAAGGGCGCGAAAAAAGCCAGCCCCAAACCAGAGGCCATTTTGAAATGGGCACATACGCCGATTGCGATGCTGGCGGGTTATTGGGAAGAAAAGTTTTTGGAGTGGAAAGAAAAAAACGCGCTCCGTCCGCCAGTGTTCATCATCGTTTGCAAGAACACGAAGATTGCCAAATTGGTGTATGAATGGCTTGGGGAAAATAACCCGCCACTAGGCGTGCCCAACTCACACATCGAGGGATTCCTGAATCGAAACGGCGAGCGCGTCACCATCCGCGTGGATTCCAAGGTCGTCCATGAAACTGACAGCGATGAGGCCAAGTCCGATGAAAGCCGTTGGATGAGATTCACACTTGATACTGTCGGCAAGACTTCATGGCCGTTGAATCGCCAGGGCAGCCCGATTTACCCGGAAGGCTTTGAGGAATTGGCCAAGAAGCTGGAGCGGCCAACTTTCCCGCCTGGGCGCGATGTTCGGTGCATCGTCAGCGTCGGGATGCTCACTGAAGGCTGGGACTGCAATACCGTCACGCACATCATCGGCCTCCGCCCCTTCATGTCGCAACTCCTTTGCGAACAGGTGATCGGGCGCGGCCTGCGCCGCACGAACTACGACGTGGGAGAAAACGGTCTATTGTCCGAGGAAGTCGCCAAAGTTCTCGGCGTGCCCTTCGAGATCGTTCCATTCAAGGAATCGAAGACAGGCGGCAGCGACCCGAAACCGAAGAAGCACCACGTTCACGCCGTCCCGGAGAAGTGCCAGTTCGAGATTCGATTTCCACGGGTCGAGGGCTATCAGCAGGCAATCCGCAACCGCATCGCCGTCAACTGGTCGTCGATGCCGACTCTGCCCGTTGATCCCGGCAAAATCCCGCCTGAAGTTCAAGTAAAGGCCAGCTTGCCCAACAATCAGGGTAGATCGAGTCTGACGGGACCGGGAAAAATTGAGCAAGTCGATTTGAATCCCTATCGTGTCGGCAATCGCCTGCAAAAGCTGGTTTTCGAGATGGCCGCCGCGTTGACGCGCGACTACGCCAAGCAGTCTACATGCGAAGCCCCTGCCCAGGTCCTATTCCCGCAAATCGTCCAGATTGTTGATCGCTTCGTCAGGCAGCACGTCAAGCCGATCCAGCCGGCCCAGGTGCTCGATGCGTTCCTTTCCCCATACTACGGTTGGATCATTGAACGCTTGGTTGCAGAAATTCGCCCCGACACCTCGTTGGGCGAGGCCGCCGAACTGCCGCGTTACGAGACCAATCGTGGTCCTGGCTCGACGGTGGAGGTGGATTTCCATACCAGCCGCGATGTCCGCGAGGTGATACGCAGCCACGTCAACTACGTCGTTGCGGACACGAAAAAATGGGAGCAATCGGCAGCGTACTTCATCGATACCCATCCCAAAGTTGACGCGTTCGTTAAGAACGCCGGTCTTGGTTTTGCCATTCCCTACCTGCACAACGGCCAAATGCACGATTACGTCCCCGACTTCATCATCCGGCTGAGAGGCGACGGCGAGCGATACTTGATTCTGGAAACCAAGGGCTATGACGAGCTAAAGGAGATTAAACGCGCCGCCGCGATCCGGTGGACCGAGGCCGTCAACGCCGATGGCGCATTCGGAAATTGGGCCTACGATCTCGTTGAACGCCCCACAGACGTATCTGCGGCAATCAATCCGCATTGAATCAGAATTGGTGAGTAAGTGCGCTTCAAGCAAAAAATGCAGGGGCATGCGCAAATCGACGCGTATTGGACCCTTACGTCAATCGTCGATATCATTGAAGCATGAAGTTGGTCCTAATTGATTGGCTTGATTCGCACTCCGGCAAAGGCTGGCAACCGCTCGGCCAGATTGAACAAAATGGCGAGAGCGTGCGATGCCGTTCAGTCGGTTGGTTGCTATCCGACACGAAGGAACGCAAGGTGATCGTGCCCCATATCTCCGGCGAGAAGAACCGAGGCACGATACCATACGGTTGTGGTGATCTAAGCATACCAAGCCGCGCAATCGTCAAAATGCGCGTCTTGGCGCGAACTTAGTTACTTCTTTTTGTTGTCCCCCTTTCCGCGCCCTGTGTCGCCAAAGCCTGGAAGCGGAATGTTTTCTTTCTGCGTCGTATTGGGGCGCTTGTCCGCTTCCTTGATGGGAATGAACTTTCCGGTGCCCGAATCACGGGCACCCCGTCGAGCCTTTCGCTCTGACATATTGACCTTCCTTTCTAGAAGGCACACACTCCGGCCAGCGCATACAAACACCAGCCAATCACCTATTGGTTCAGCCCTTGCAGACCTTCGTATTGCTGTTGAAAGACCCCGTACCAATCTGGCTCGTGCTCCACGTCCCCCATCGCCGCCGCCTGGATCGCCGCCGCCAGGTTTTCGGCATATTCCATCGGCACAACGAAGAATCGTGGCGAGGGATACCAGACCCCCTTGGTGCGGTGCTTGTTGAATGTCCGAAGCCGCAGCCAGGTTCGGCCTGCGTGACGCCGCTCGTAGACAAGAACGCTACGCCAATTTCCCCACGGCACGGTCGCCATGAGGGTGTCCTCTGATTCGAGGACGGACTTGCCAGCGTTCTTTTCTAGGTCGGGCCGCGTCCGTGCAAGCGAAGTCGATTTCATGATCAGCCTCCTGATTGCCTGTTTGGTAACTGTACGCATCAGCAAGTCGGAAATCCAGATGTATCCACTTGCGCTACGCGCGTGTGAGGCGGAGGCATAAGCGGACGGGCGGAAAGCTAACCCCCCGGCTCGTTGCAGTTTGTTTTCGAGCCATTTTCGCCACGAGTATCAAACGCGCGTGCCGTTGCCGTGGAACACTTCAGATTCGGCTGACGCTTTCTGTAATGTATCTCGTCGCGCGTGCAGGTGCGCGAACTAGGGAACCCATTAAATGGCCGCCTCCTATATGGGAAGTGATGCACAATCCGCTGGAGATCAGAGGTGAATCTTCGTGACGCTGGTGACGGAAAAATCCCCCATAGTCCTGTTTCCCATCACTGAATTCAATGCGAACGACCACGTGTATCACGTCGCACACGCACGCGCGTGCGAGAGCAGTACTACATGACGCACAAGGATATGCTCCATAAATGGTTTGCCTGAAAGACCTTACGATTATCGCATAAAAGCGCAACATCCGCGCGCCGTTTTGAAATTGCCGCGCCCGCCGGCAGGCAAAAGCTAGCTTCGGATGAAGTCCTCGAATGCTCTTTCCGACGTATCACGTCGCGCCCGCGCCTGAACACCGAGATTTACTCGTCTTCCTGACCACTAAGCTAGCCTCCAACCGTTATTGATCTTCTTTTTTGCAACTTGCCAATAGTTGTTTGACGGTCTGGTGAAAGGCGTGATTACTACTCTTGCTCTCCGCTTCGCGTTGCATTGCCCGTTCTTGGCTTGTCGGCATGAACTTGGCGGCGAACAGCCGGTAGAAGTCGCTCCGCGTCGCATTACTGGTCCGAGCCCAATGCAGCAGGCTCCAGGCTCCAGGACTCGGCGCGTCAGCCGGCGTGATCCAATCCGCGTCGAGGCAGTCAAATACCCAAGCTGCCGCTTTGTCGATGGGGACCGTGGGCTTGCCCTTGAGGGCTTCAAGGTCTACGGGTGACGGTTTGGGAGCATCAGCCACCACCGTGGGCGGCGGAAACTCGACCGCTGCTTCGTACCAGGCTTGCTTGGCAAGAGTGCCAGCCGCCCTCAGCCCTTCCCGGCGATTCGTAAACGCCTCAAATCGACCTTCTCGCCGCAACCGATCCATCAACTCGGCTTTCGACTCACGCGCCATTGTCGGTTTCCTCGGTGGATGGCACCGCCGCCCGCACCATCGCATGGATGCCTGCCCGGATGGCAGCGGGCAGATTTGGCCACGAGTCGATCACCGCTTGAAGTTCTGGCGGAGACCCCGTTTCGCCAGTACATTTGGTCCTGTATTTGGTCTTTTCGCTTTTGGCGGGTTCCGTAAATGTTTGCGGATTCGCTGGTTGCGATTTCGGAGCGCTAGGTTCGATTCCTAGCACCCCAGTCGAAAGGCCGATGGAACCGGCCTTTTTTGTTGCCTCTTTCAATTTCAGGTTGTTTGACCCATGCACAAATGCGGAAACCATGAACATCACCACGATCACGGCGACGACCACGAACACGGTCCCGACTGCGATCACGGGTACGAGACTCCGGGCCACAATTTCTGGCTCGACGCCCCGCCGATTCTGCCCATGCAGTTGACGGGTAACGAGTCCGTCGCCGACCTGATCGACAACGGATTCGCCCATAGCGGCTTCAACGGCCGCCGGCTCGCAGAAGGCGCGCAACTCTACGCCCGCATGATCGACGCGAACGCAACCGTCGCACTGACCGTGGCTGGCGCGATGGCCCCCATCGGATTGGGTGGAGCCTTCATCTCGCTCATTGAACGCGGCTACGTGGACTTCATGATAGCTACCGGCGCGAACCTCTATCACGACCTGCACCTTGCATACGGCTTCCCCATGGTGCAGGGCAGCGCCGAAGTCGATGACAATGCCCTGGCGGAGGACGGCGTGGCCCGCATTTTCGACGTCTTCATCGGCGAGGAAGACACGCTGATGGCCACCGACAACAAGGTGCTCGAACTCCTCAAGGGCTTTGACCTCTCCAAGCCGTTTTCGACGGCCAGAATGCACCACCACATGGGCAAGTCGCTGTGGAAGCAGGCCCCACACCCCGAAAAGTCGTTCGTCGCAATGGCCGCCAAGTACGATGTTCCGATCTACACTTCGTCGCCGGGCGATTCGTCGATCGGAATGAACCTCATTATTCCGCACATGTTCGACAAGCCGGTGATGCTCAATCCCGTGCTCGACGTGATCGAGACGGCCGCGATCGTCCGCGACGCCGACCTCAACGGCGTGGTCGAAATCGGTGGCGGCTCGCCGAAGAATTTTTACCTTCAGACGCAGCCCACGCTCCATCAGATATTGATGGATCCGTCCAAGGGCGGGCACGACTTTTTCCTGCAGCTCACCACTGACGCTCCGCACTGGGGCGGCCTCTCCGGCGCGACGCCCGGCGAAGCCCGAAGCTGGGGCAAGGTGAAGGACGCTTATGTCAATAACGTCGTCGTCTATTCATGCGCCTCGATCAGCTTTCCACTCATTGCGCAGTATGCGCTCATGCGTTCGAAGCCGCGCACCCCGCGCCGACTCATGACCCGGCTCGACGAGATGTCCACGTCTCTTCGGGATGCCGCGCAAAAGACGCGAGCATAGGGCGCTATGTGGAAGACCGTTTACAAGACACGCAATCGAATGACAGCCCAAGAGGTATACCAAGTGTTGGAATCCGCAGGTCTTACTCCATGCTTTCCTTTCGATCCAGACAGATATTTTCCTGGGACGAGAAAGCTGCGATACCATGCCGAAATCGCCGTGCCGGATGAACAAACGGAACACGCCATTTTGGTTCTTCGGGACTGGGAGGCCGGCTTGCCCAAGGCGAAACCGGAGACCCTTCGAGGCGTTCATCGCTGGCTACTTGGGGTGCTGTTATTGTTTGGTTCGTATACTCTCCTGCCCCGCGCATTGTCCGAGCCTGCGGCCACAATTATTCAAAGCGTAGTGGTTGCCTGCGTCTTGATATGTTTAGCCATCCCTGAATACAAGAAATTTTCAAGATACCAAAAATGATGACTTCATTGCCCAATAACTTTCTGGGACTGCCGCAAAGGTACAGTGACTACGCTCGCGCAAGGTTCGCCGTGCTGCCGATCCCTTACGATTCGACAACGAGTTTTCAAACCGGCACTCGCGAAGGCCCGTCAGCGATCATTCGCGCTTCGCAGCAAGTCGAGCTTTTCGACGAGGAACTCGAAGGCGAATTCTACAAGGCTGGTGTCGCCACGCTCGACTCGGTCCTGCCAAACATGACCGGCCCGCAAGCCATGCACGATGACGTCTACCAAGCCGCACGCCGCGTGGTCAAAGACGGAAAAACCATCGTCGGCCTGGGCGGCGAGCACAGTATTACGTCAGGTCTGGTGCGGGCCGTTTTGGGCAGGCACAAGAAACTTTCGATCCTTCAGATCGACGCCCACCTCGACCTGCGGCAGGAGTGGGAGGGTACCCCCTACTCGCATGCCAGCGCCATGCGCCGCTGTCTCGACTTGGGCATAAATCTGGTTTCGGTTGGCATTCGCAACATTTCCGCAGAGGAACATGCGTTTCTCAAAAAGAACGGCCAGCCCTCACCCCGACCCTCTCGCGAGGGGAGAGGAGACAGTAGGGCGGGCTCTGCCCGCCGCGCACCGTCTCCCCCTTTAATAAGGGGGCACCAAGGAGGGTCGGTCGAAGTCGTCACCGCCCGGCAGGCGCACATAGATGACGACTGGGTGGATCGTGCGATAAACGCACTGAGCGAAAACGTCTTCGTCACCATCGACATTGACGGCTTCGACCCAGCCTACGCTCCCGGAACCGGAACTCCCGAACCCGGCGGACTCGACTGGTACCAGGTCACGGGGCTGCTGCGGCTGGTGGCAGCGGAGAAAAAAATCGTGGGCATGGATGTGGTCGAAGTGATGCCCATTCCCGGACAGGCCGTCACAGAATTTCTCGCCGCCCGACTGATCTACAAACTGATCGCCTATGAGCAAGCCCGCAGGTAAGAGTTCCGCGGATACGATTGAATCGCAACGTTTACGAAGAAGGGTTCGAATGCATTAGCAAGTATCAGAGGAGAAGTCTGCGCGACAATCGAGCCTTGATATCGCTCACTTTCGCCGAATTCGTGATCGTCGCGGTTCAAAAATGCGCGGAACATGACATCCGCGACCGGCGAATCCCATATTGGACTCGTCGGTCGCGTTTGAAGCGAACCCCCGCCAGGTTCGCTCCTGATCTGAGTCCCCACCACTTCTACGATTCCCCGCCTTTTTTCCCCTCGGACCAACTAATGAATGTCCGTTGTACAGAATTGTAATGCATGCAAATTACGATTCTTGCAAAAAATTAATCCCCCATAATAGGAGCTAGGCTGGGGGATTTGGGAGGCGATGCAAAACCAGTCGAATTGGCGTTTTCAGGCTCTTTCAAATATCATTCGCGTACCTGAGCTTGCGACGTGTTTCTGTTTTGATAGCATGTATGATTCGGCCGGAATTGGCTCTTTCGTGTGCCGCAGGCAGGGATCAGGGAAGATGAACGCGAGTAAGTCAGAGAACCTGGTTGACAAGGAACTGATGAAAATCATGGTCTGCCCCATCGCCCATGCACCGCTGGTGCAGGCAGGCGACTGGCTCTACTCCACCGACCCGAAAACGCGGCGGAAGTACCCGGTACGCGACGGCATCCCGATTATGCTGGTCGATGAATCGCAGGTGGCGGACCAATCAGAATTTGATAGAATCATAGGCAGGGCAAAAGGATAGGTAAGGAATCACCCGGCAGGCAGTTTGCTGCTCAGCGAGGAACGAATGGGCTACGACAATAACAGAGATCGGGATCGAGATAGGGATCGTGAAAAAAATGCGGCCGGTACTGCTTTCCATACCGCCAAGCGTTTTCCTGAGCGCGGCGGGCCGGAATGGGTCGGCCCCCTCGTCGATTACAAGGAAATCGACCTGCTCCGCAAGTTCCTGACCTCCAGCAGCAAGATGATGTCCCGCAAGCGCGGCGGCGCAAATGCTCAGGAGCAAAAGGCACTTAAGCTGGCGATTAAGCGAGCCCGCTTTATGGCGCTTATCCCCTACCGCGGGGCGTAGCAGCCACCACCGATTGTGTCACAAAATGAAACGAGACTTCTTCGCCTGGCGAAGACGTCTCGTATTTTTTGGCTGCGTCCCCCAAGGGGAATACGTGCACGTCACTGAATTTTGCGGACGGCGCTTATCCGACAGCGGTCGTTTCGGTCGTCGTTGGCCCCGAATAATTACGAACCGTCGGCTTGACCAGCAACCCCATTCGAATCGCCTTCGCGGAAACCCTGATCCGGCACACCTTGCCGTCAATAATCGCCCGAACCCGCTGCACGTTGGGTTTGAATTTCCGCTTGGTGATGCCGGTCGTTTTGCGCCCGACGCCGCCAAGGTACTTGGCCTTACCCTTGCGGGAGATTTGGTTTCCGACTCGGGTTTTCTTTCCCGTAAATTTGCAAACTCTCGACATAACACCCTCTGACTCTGGTTCCGAAAATCAATCCCGACCGACTGATAAGTCGAGCCCAATAGCATAGCATCGCAATGGCGAACGACAAGGGGGTGGATTATCGCCATTCTCATCATTTCCGCCAGAATCACCCCTTTTTGCGGGAAGCCGCCCAAATCAGCGGTAAAATAGGGAATCAGATTCGGGGAAATACGGGGTCAGTCACCTTTCTCGGGGGGAAAATCATGAATCGCTGGTGGAAGCATTGCATCTCCAGTACAGCCATCGTCGGCCTGCTCGGATCCCTTGCATGGGCCGTGGATACAGACCATGACGGCGTCGATGACGCCCTGGACGTATGCTGTGCAACGCCCGCAAACATCCCCGTGGACGAGCACGGCAGGCCGCTTGGAGACCTCGATCTGGACTGTGACGTCGACCTTCAGGACGCCGCCCTGTTCTGGGGAAGCTATACCGGCATCCTGCCCTACCAAACCCCGTGCCAGGGCGACGACGACGAAAATCAGTGCGCACTCGGCACGGACAATTGCAGCGTCAACGCGACCTGCACGGACACCTCCTTTGGATTTACCTGCACATGCAATCCAGGTTTTGCCGGCAACGGCGTCCAGTGCCAGGATGTCAACGAATGCCTGACCAATCCCTGCGCCGGACACGGCACCTGCACGAATCAAATCGGCGGCTACACCTGTACGTGCAGCTTTGGCTATGTCGAAGGAAACGGGACCTGCCTTGACGTCAATGAATGCGCCGATGAAGGAATTTGCGGCGACGCCGGCGAATGTGTGAATCAGCCGGGCACCTACGCCTGCGATTGCAACCCGGGGTATGCCAACTGCGACGGGAAACCCGACTGCGAAGTGCGGTTCGGGCTCGCTTCCAATACCTGTCCGACAGCCACGTACGTCGGGTCGGCCTGCGGCGATTTGGAAAAAGGACTTGGCTGCCCGGACACGAACTACTCGCAATTCAACGTCAAGACCGGACGCGGCTCGGCCTGGTTCCGGGCCCATGTGGACGAGTGCTCACCGACTTGTTGTGCCGACCTCGAACATCGTTATGTGCTCACCGTGCCGGCAGGAGCCGATTACGATTTGTACGTCTACACCGCCTGCAACGGTGATATGGTCGATAGCTCAACCAATGGACAGGGTGTCACCGATACCGTTACCCCTGCCCGCGGCGATGACTGCGGAATCTTCGACAACGGCGGCGATTTCCTGATCGAGGTTCGCTATTTCAACGGCTCATCCTGCGCCAACTGGACGCTTACATTCGAGGGCCGCGATTAACCCAGGCACGGCGAACCGCAGTGCCGGAGAAAACCTCCGGCGCTGCAGATGATGCCAAAATATCAGGCACTTACGCCGCCAGAATGTCTGCGAGACGGTCGTAACTGATGGCCACGCCCTTCTCCATTCCTGACTTCAGCGCCGCGTCGCGCGCTTCCTGAGATTCATAGAGCATTGTCAGTGTGAGCGTCGTTTTCCCGTCTTTTTCCACCAATGTATAGGTCACCAGCGACTGACCCGGGTACCAGGCTTCGTCAAACTTCTCGGTGGCCACGATCCGCCCGGGTGGTGCAATTTCACGAAAAACACCGCCCGTTCCCATCTCCGTCCCATTCTCGTTGCGCCACACGTAGCGATACTTTCCGCCGACCCTCTGATCGACCTCGCACACCGGCATGGTCCAGCCCGGCGGCCCGAGCAGCCAGCGCATGAGCATTTCGGGCTTGACCAGCGCGTCGAAAACCAAATGACGTGGAGCCTCGAACTCGCGGGTCATCACGATTTCACGGTTGGACGGCGTGGATACTTTCAACTGGGCAGTGTTTTTCGACTCGGTTGCGTGGGGCATGAACTTCTCCTTTTTTTATGATTTCATTTCCTTTAGCAGCGTGTCGAGTTGGTCGAATCGCTGCTCCCAAAGCTTGGCATACTGCCCAATCCATTCCGTCGCCTCCTTGAGCGGTGCGGCCTCAATTCGGCAAGGCCGCCGCTGGGCGTCGCGACTGCGGGCAATGAGTCCGGCCCGTTCCAGTACCTTCAAATGCTTGGAAATCGCCGGTTGACTCATTTTGAAAGGAGCGGCCAGTTCCAAAACTGACGCTTCTCCTGAGGCGAGACGGCCCAGAATCGCCCGCCGGGTTGGATCAGCCAGCGCACGAAACGTCGCATCCAACCTACGCGTGTTTTTATTATAACCATTTGGTTTCATAACCATATGGTAATATATGGCGAAAAAAAGAGATGTCAAACGAAATGTGGAAAAATCATGAAAAATTCAAGATGTCGCTTCCGGCATCCCCATCCGCCTTAGCCAGCGGAAATGCGAAACCAGACCCGCACGAAATGACGGCTGAGCGTTGTACCGCAAACCATATTCCTCGCACGTCTCTTTGACCACCGGGGCCAGCGCCGGGTAGTGAACGTGGCAGATATGCGGGAACAGGTGATGTTCGATCTGGAAGTTCAGCCCGCCAATCAGCCACGAAAGCAACCGATTGCCCTGACCAAAGTCTACCGTGGTTTCCACCTGATGCACGGCCCAGTCATGCTCCATGCGGCCGGTATCCACCCGGGGCTCAGGAAACTCCGCCTCCTCCACGCAGTGAGCCAACTGGAACACCACGCTCAGCACAATTCCCATCACGTAGGTCGCGGCAAAGTACAGGCCCAGCACAACCCACCACGGATGGAACACCATGGGAATCACCCAGGCGATCGTGAAGAACGCAGCCTTGCCCCCAAAAAAGACAACCAAGTCCCAGCCACGGGGACGGGCGATGGTATGCTCGCCGATCTTCCCGGTCGCAAGGTTGCGAAAGTCGTCGAACACATGCCACTTGGACGGCAGAAAACCGTAAAGCAGCCACAGGTAGAAGTGCTGTAGTCGGTGGAATCGAAGCCGCTTCTGGTGCGGCGACAGTCGCCCGAGCACGCCCAGATTGATGTCGTCGTCGTGGCCGTCAATGTTGGAATACGTGTGATGAAAAGCGTTGTGCTTGCGGGCCCACATGTAGGAGCTTCCGCCCATGAGGTCGAGCGTCATCGCTGCAAGTTTGTTCACCAACTTGTACTTTGAGTAGCCCCCATGTCCGCCGTCGTGCTGAACATTAAAGCCGATGGCCGCCGAGAACAGGCCCAGCAGCAGCGCAAGCGGAATTGCCTGCCACCAGGTCGCTGCGAAAAACACTAGTAGCAGATAAATTGCAACGAACCCCGCCAGGAGCACGCCCGTTTTGATGTACATGCGCGGACAATCGCGCATGTCGATCCCTCTGGTCTTGAAGTAATCTTCGACCCGTTGCTTGAGCGCCTGATCGAATCCGATCTTGGGGCCGAATTTGATGTTTTTTGGACCCCGCACCGGCTCCGATGCGGCCTGATACGGTGAGGCAATCTGGTGAGTGGACAATTCTTCCATTCCTCCCTGCGTCATGCGAACTACTATATGTTATATACCACGGGCGATCCGGCAGATGCACGTTGGGCGTACGACAAAACAAGTATCGACCGAAACCAGCTGAATTCGATTGTCCCATCACCGCGACAACAGTGGACAATCGAAGGTCCAGCGTACGGACCTCTCAAGCACGTACCGTATGAACCTTCCGTATTTGATACCAGACCCAAGTCTTTTTCAACCTGAGCATGCCGCTCCAGTCCAATCCGTTTCATTCCGTCGCCAGTGGCGGTATAACGCATCTAAGCCATAGGAGCGCGTTCTACCCTAAAGAGAGACGAAATGTCAGCATCCAAGGAAATCGGTACTGCGACAGCTAGGGCGCGGTGTTAGCCAAAATGAAAGTTCTGAAGAATAAAATTAGGTTTAGGAATAATTGATGTCAGCATCGACCGACAAGATGGAAAAAATCGTAGCCCTCTGCCGTCGCCGCGGGTTTATCTTTGGCAGCAGCGAAATCTACGGCGGCATCGGCGGCTTCTGGGATTACGGCCCACTCGGCTGCGAGCTAAAGAAGAACATCAAGGACGCATGGTGGGAGGACATGGTCCGCAACCCCCCGCCCGGCCCCGACGGCCGCGAATTCCAGATGGTCGGCGTCGACTGTTCCATCATCATGAACCCCAACGTCTGGGTCGCTTCGGGACACGCAATAGGGTTTTCTGATCCGATGGTCGATTGCAAGGCTTGTCAATGTCGGTTCCGTGCCGACAAGGTGTATGTCGCGATCCCCGTAGTGGAAGGAGATGCTGCAAAGCTACTAGCTTACCATGAATTCCAGAAGAGAGTTCCAGATGTAAAACTCATATACGAGAGTCGCCCAGAATTTACTACCGCAATCGAAGCTGAATCTCTCGAAGAGGCGCTGCACCTAGCTCAATCTGCGATCCAAACAACTGCAAAGAAGCAGAACGCCATTCGCTATAAGAATGCGACTTTGGCAGATTTCCCGGAGCCGGAGTTGCATAAAGAACTCGGTTCGGCACTTTTCTTTCTGGATAAGGTTCCTCCGGAAGGGGTTAAAGCCGTCACTTTGGACCAAATCACAAAAGTTGAATTTGGTAGCTTTTCTTGTCCACGCTGTTTTGCACCGGGAAGTCTGACAAAACCCCGTTCATTTAACCTAATGTTTCAGACACATGTTGGTGCGCTTGAAGACGCATCGTCGATGGCTTACCTCCGACCGGAGACAGCGCAAGGGATTTTCGCCAACTTCAAGAATGTGATGGACTCGACGCGGGTGAAGATTCCGTTCGGCATTGCGCAGATCGGCAAGGCGTTTCGCAACGAGATCAATCCGCGAAACTTCACCTTCCGCTCGCGCGAGTTCGAGCAGATGGAGATCGAATTCTTCTGCAATCCGAAGGAATCACGCATGTGGTACGAATTCTGGCGCGACCTGCGCAAAGGCTGGTACACCTCGCTGGGGATCAAGTCCGGCAACCTCCGTCCACGCGAGCAGGGCAAGGAAGAGCTGGCTCACTACAGCGATGCCTGCACCGACATCGAATACCTCTTCCCCTTCTCCGACGAACCGCAGGAGCTCGAAGGCGTGGCCCATCGCGGCGACTTCGACCTCAAGGCCCACGGCAAGCATTCCAAAAACAATGAGAACGCCTTCGAAGTCATTGAGGAATCCGAACCCGGAGCGCAAGCGACGGGCGGCACCAAAGAGCGCTTCGTCCCCCACGTCATCGAGCCGTCCGCCGGGGCCGACCGCTTTACACTCGCCGTGATCTGTGAGGCCTATTCCTTCGACGAAAAACGCGCCTCGCCGGAATTCATGAAGTTCCACCCGCGCCTGGCCCCGATCAAGGCCGCTGTCTTCCCGCTGGTCGCAAAGGACGGCCTGCCCGAAATCGCCGAGCCGATCTTCCGCGAAATCAAAAAGGCGTTCCCGGCTCAGTACGACGCCAAGCAGTCGATCGGCAAGCGCTACGCCCGCATGGACGAGGCCGGCACCCCCTTCTGCTTCACCGTCGACGGCCAGTCCAAGGAAGACGGAACCGTCACCGTCCGCAACCGCGACGACGCCTCCCAGATCCGCATCGATAAAACCAGATGCCTTGAATACCTCAGAGATCAATTGCGTCTCTAGCGCGTTTGAGGAAGGCGTAGTGACTACAACCGCCCTTCTGACCGGCCGGCCTTGGGAGTCGGCCCGAACAAAGTTCGCGGCTCAGATGCGGGGAGTTTCCTAGAGGTGAGCCACGCAGTCGATTTCGATTTTCGCACCCGCCATGACGAGTTCCTTGACCACGACCGTCGATCGGGCCGGCGGGTCCTGCGGAAAAAATTCCCTGTAAATCTTGTTGAACGCCTCGAAGTCTGAGGCCTCTACGAGGAAACAGGTGCACTTGAGCACCTGGCTCAGCGACGCGCCTCCAGCTTCGACAGATGCTTTGAGGTTGTTCAACACCTGGCGGCATTGTCCTTCAAACTCCGTCGACACGAGTTTACGTGATTCCGGGTCGACGCCCAAGACACCCGAGACAAATAGCGTTCGATCGAATACGACGGCGCGCGAAAAGTTGGGCGAATTCCCGGCAATGATTTTTTTCTTCGACGAGGCCGGGCTTGGCGGATTCGCCGGCTCAATCGCTTGCGCATCTTTGCTGCCGAGGACCAGACCCACACCCGCGATGAGCGGGATCTTTTTCATCATCTTACGACGAAAGGAATCAATCATCAGATTTGTTCTCAAAAGACCGGACCATTTGCGTGGAATATAAATGACACGGCACGCTGCGGGACCCTAGTCCCCCGCGTGCCGCATCAAATTTCGTTACGATGTACGTCTTGAACAGCTTCGACGATCACGCACCGCTGGTCACGAACAGATTCGGGGAAATGACCAAAAGAACGGCGACACCGAGAAGCAGCCAGATAAACCAACTCATTTGAAATCTCCAATACTCTAGGAACGACTATGGGGCTCCGCATCACCCCGCGCCGGGGCGACCATCATACGTGAGTCCAATTCAAAACATACGAGTCAAATTGCTTTTGCGCAGAATACGCGAATCATCCAGTGCTCGACACGAAGAAGTTCGGCGAAATGATGAGGAACAACGTAATACCTGCGATAAGCCAAATCCACCAACTCATTTTCAATCTCCACTAAAGAAACGAAGCACCGCGACACATCGCCCCGCGCCGGGACGAACTCGCACGGTGGGTAACCTAACCGAAATCTTGCGCACGTCCAGTACAAACTTCGCACAAACTGCGACAAATTATCATCCACTTACCCATCTTACCAGACACACGTCACCAGTCCGATATTCTCAATCGGCAGGACTTACGAATTCTCTTGATAGATTAGATAATTGCAACGCGAACGAAACGAACTTCTCACGCGAGCTTTGCCATCTTTGGAGGCCTGCCCAGTCCCGACGCTTACAGAACTTTCTCTGAACCTGGAGAGCCAAAACAAGCTATGAATATCGCCTATTTTGATTGCTTTAACGGCGCAGCCGGTGACATGATCGTCGGCGCGTTGCTCGATACTGGCCTGGATTTTGCGTTGTTCTCCACTGCCCTCGAACGGCTGGGGCTTTCGAATTACCGGATTACCGCCGAAAAGGTCAAAAAACAAGGAATCGCCGCGACCTATTTTGCTGTGGCGACGGACACAGGCACAAAGCCCCACCGTCACCTCAAGCACATTGTCGAAATCATCAACACCGCGCAAATCGCACCCCCGGTGCGGGAAAAGGCGATCCGAATCTTTACCCGCCTCGCAGAGGCGGAGGCCAAAGTTCACGCCACGACAATCGAGAAAGTCCACTTTCATGAAGTCGGAGCCGTGGATGCAATCATTGACATCATCGGGGCCTGTTTGGCCCTCGACATGCTCAAGATCGAAAAGGTCATTTGCTCGCCGATTCCGGTGGGTAGCGGAACAATTCGATGCGATCACGGCGTAATGCCTGTCCCGGCCCCGGCGACCGCTGAACTCTTAAGCGGCGTCCCGATCGCCGCCTCAACCGAAACGGGTGAGCTATGTACGCCAACCGGAGCGGCGATCCTGACTACACTCGCTGAGGAATTCGGCACACTTCCCGCCATGACCCCCACGGCAATCGGGTACGGCGCAGGAACCCGGGACGGCCAAACCAGACCCAACGTCCTTCGAGTGCTGATTGGCGCCGAGGCGACATCGTCAGGCGACATTGAGCACGTCGCGTTGCTGGAAACCAATCTTGATGACGTAACCCCCCAAGTCGCCGCCTATTGCCAGGAACATCTCCTGGCGGCGGGTGCATTGGATGCATGGACCCAGCCGATACAGATGAAGAAGCAGCGAAACGCGGCGATGCTCAGCGTCCTGTGCAGGACAAGCGATGTACCTGCCATGGAAAGTATCATTTTCCGCGAGACGCCAACTTTGGGCATTCGGCGGCGTGCGGTTGAACGCCGCGTGTTGGCCCGGCGTATTGAGCCGGTGAACACCAGGTTCGGCGAGATTCGATTGAAGATCGGGGAAGGCTGTGGCGGCACAACGGCGATGCCCGAGTACGAAGATTGCCGAGCGGCCGCGATGAAGCACGGGGTTGCACTCCGGGAAGTGCAGGAGGAAGCAACCTTCGCCTGGCGCGCCAAGGCGAAAAGCTAAACCCGACCCGGCTCTGACGCATGATGCGAACCAGAGACTCGTGACATGGATGTCACCGCAATGATTACCATTCCTCCAATCGTCGCCTTAGGCCCCTTGGCGGCCACGAGCCAATCTGTAAGCACGACGCAAGTCGGCTTATTGGTCGGCGGCATCGTGGTCCTCCTGCTGGTAACGGCACGGCATCGACGGTCGAAATCATCCGCCAATCAGGCCGTTATGCGATCGGATCGCCAAAGAACCAAAGCCCCAGGCAGCACAACGCTTAACGAAGTGGAAGCTGTCATGGGCCAACTCGACCAGTTGTCGAGGCAGATTCACGCCAAGATAGACCTGAAGCTCGCCACTTTGCAAAAGCTCATCCGCGACGCGGATCAGCGCATCGAACTACTCTCGCGTCAGGAACGCAGCTCCAACCAATCACCAACGCTGGACGTTGAACTCGAGTCCGAATCACCGCAACGCGCGGCCGTCTTCGAGGCTGATCCGCACGATGCCGTGTATCGACTGGCCGACTCCGGTTACACGTCGCTTCAAATCGCCAGAGAACTGGCCCGGCATACCGGCGAAATCGAACTCATCCTCTCGCTCCGCCGGGCCCGCCGCGCACCGGCATTTCCTTCCCCGACCATCCGCAAGCAAGCCGGTTAAATCGCGCCGTTGCGACGTGGCTTGAGAATGAGAATGTCGTAGATGAGGGCTGCGACAATGGCCCCCAAAACCGGACCAATCCAGTAGACGGCATGCTGCGACCAGAGTGCCTGCGTCACCGACCCACCGCCGATGAGTGTGCCGATAGTACGGGCCGGGTTCATCGCCGCACCCGTGATCGGGCCGCCCATCAGGATGTCCATCCCCACCGTCAATCCGATCCCCCATCCGCCGATGTGCGGAGCGCGGTCATCCACGGCCGTCCCAAAAACCGCAAACAAAAGCAACCCGGTAAGGACCGCTTCCACGAGAATAGCCGTGCCCATGGTAATCTGATGGGCATTGAAGTTCGGCGTCCCCAACATGGACTTGGCAATGGCCTCAGTTCCGCTCATCGAACCGTTGACTGCTGCGACTGCGCCGAAAATGTGCGCCAGAAGGTATCCGGCGGCCGTCGCGCCGGCGCATTGGGCGATGATATACGCCAGTGCCGGGACGATCTTGATCCTGCCGGTGGCCACCATCGCCAGCGTAACCGCAGGATTGATGTGCCCCCCGCTTACGTTCATGGTGGCCGATACCGCAATGGACAGCGCCAAGCCGTGCGCAATCGCGATGCCCACCAACCCCGGCTGCCCGCCGGTCCAGGTGGTTGTCACAATCGCACCCGCACCAATAAAAGTCAGCGCGAAAGTTCCGATCAGTTCGCCCGTCAGTTTTGAACCGAGTCCCGCCATGGAGATTCTCCGCAAAAGGTTGCATCGATCGTTGAACACGGTGCGGATCCACCCGCACGCTTGATTTTGACCGCGCAAAATAGGGTAGTGCGAATGAACTCTCGTGTCACGATGGCCGGGTAACGCGAGTCTTTCAAACGGCTTTGTTCCACAATTTTCGTATTCGTGTGCTGCGCCGCCGGAACGCGGTTTTTCGCATCAAAATATGGTTTCCTGTCCAGGCAACGTTGTCCAACGCAACCGAATAGGCGCGAAAAGCAGGCCGTCGCACGGACTTCCTGCGCTGCGGTTCGCCCTATCGGAACATTGATGATTCGTTGTCCGCGCATCACCCTGCATGACATGCGCGGCGCGCCCAAAACGAGGACAAGCGGCGCTCGCTACTTTTCTCCGGCGAATTGCAAATTTACGGATTTGGAAAAAAAACACCAAAATGGCGGGGGCCCCCGTCCCGGTCGTTCGAATCGCAAGGAACCTGATCACAACCGATGGATGGCAAGGCGACTTCTTCTGCCAGGATCCAGGAGAATTCTAAAGGAAAAATCGCCGCTGTAATCTACGGGCAACATGAACGAGTCCGATCAAGACCGGAACCTCCACCAGCGGACCGATTACGGTTGCAAAGGCTACATCGGAAGTGATCCCAAAAACCGCGATGGCTACCGCGATGGCCAGTTCGAAATTGTTGCCCGCCGCCGTGAACGCCAGCGTGGCACTGCGACTATAATCGGCCCCGATCTT
The DNA here is from genome assembly GCA_964501365.1 of uncultured Phycisphaera sp. GTDB lineage: Bacteria > Planctomycetota > Phycisphaerae > UBA1845 > UBA1845 > CAZAMB01. The sequence continues at coordinate 212,244 of CAZCST010000020.1, forward strand.
CAAGGCCATGAAGAAGCTGACGAGAAACATGATCGCAAAGTAAAGAGTCAACGGCAAAGCCACCAACAACACCTTGGACGGGAACCGCAAAATTTGATCGCCCTTCGAACTGAACATGATGACGATGGTAAAAAGAAGGGCAATCAGGGTCACCGGAGAGATTAGCGGCAGGAACTTGTTCTCATACCAATCGCGCCCCAGCGATGGGATTAGCACCAACCGGCTGAGGATTCCGGAGGCGAACGGGATGCCGAGATAGACCATTACGCTCCAGAAGATCTCGCCGATGGTGATGTCCTGCAGGGTTTTACCTGTGGCCCCCTTCACACCGGACAAATCCATCCCCCACCAGCCGGGCAATACCGAAATAAACAGCCAGGCGAGCAGGCCATAAAAGAGAACCTGAAAAACACTGTTGAAGGCTACGAGGCCGGCGGCATACTCGCGGTTCCCACTGGCCAGCTCGTTCCAAACCAGCACCATGGCGATACAGCGAGCAACCCCAACCATGATGAGTCCCACCATAAGCGGTGGATGGTTGTGAAGAAACAGGGTCGCAAGGGTGAACATCAACAATGGTCCAATGACCCAATTCTGGATCAATGAAATTGCAAGTATTCTCCAATCCCTGAAGACACGCGGCATCTGCTGATAGTTCACTTTGGCCAAGGGAGGATACATCATCAAAATCAGTCCGACGGCAATGGGGATATTGGTTGTTCCAACGTCAAATCGACTGAGGAAGACGTGAATGTCCGGAATGAAGTATCCCAGGCCCACCCCGAAAGACATGGCGAGGAAAATCCAAAGCGTCAGAAATCGGTCGAGGAAACCTAGTTTTTTCCCTTCCTCAGCCATCACAGTCTCAGGCTCGACATGGTCCCCAGGGACGGTTGTGCATTGGCAAGGATAGTCGCAGGAATTGGGGTTGTCACGGGAAAGAAAACGTGGCGGGCCGTGCGGCACAGGTTTTCAAACCTGGACCACTCAAGGCGCTCGAAGATTTGCAGCGATTTGCGATCAAGACGTTGGACGTGCTGGGAAATCCCGGCCCCAGATTTGAAAACCCGGCCCACCCTCCGCTCGACCTATTTGGGTTTCGGTACGTGCTGGTCGATCACGATGGAATTACCGTCCGGATCGACGATCACAAAACTTGCCGGGCCGCTGCTCGCGGCGTCCGCTGCGGTTGCGGGAGTAATTCCGCGCTCCTTGATGGTCGCCTGCAGGTCACGAACATCCTGGAATTTCTCAAGCGTTTCCATCTTGTGGTTCCACCCCGGATTGAACGTCAGCATGTTCTTTTCGAACATTCCCTGGAACAAGCCAATGGTGGTGGTACCGTTTTGCATGATCACGAATTTTTTTTCGACGTTGCCAAAGACTTGCTTGAAATCGAGCTTCTCATAAAACGCCTTTGAAGCCTTGACGTCCTTGACGGCGAGACTGACCGAGAAATTACCGAACTGCATAGTATCCTTGCCCATGGGTTCTTGTTTCTCCTTTTTTGGATCTCCCTGCTTTGGATCGGGTGCAGCTGGTTTCGGCGTGGATGGATTGGTCGTCTTCGCGTTTTCCTGCGCGTTGAAAGTGCGGACGTCGGCAGGTCGGTTGACAAACGCCATCGCAGAAATGGCGAACAGCAAACTACCGGCAATGGCCGCAATTTTTAGTGCTCTCATGATATCCCTTCTGTAGCGGACGCGCGGTCCGATTGGTTATTCACCGACATTTCCCAGTTGCTACCCCACGCGCCGCCATCGTACCCACGCGAGCTACCGGATTCAATTAGGAACGGCGATTGTCTCCCCTCGTCACGGTTGTTTGCTCGGTACGGTGAGTATTTCATGGCCCCAAATCCGATGAGGCTGGACATGGGCCAACCCGCGCAAAGCTGGATTGGTTCTTCGGTCATGCCGATGAATAGTATCTGCTGTTCAATTTGAAACTAAAACCCATCGGCAGTAAAATGACATCGCAAATCGACATATGAGAGTTGCGGCGTGATTGGCGACATTTTCGACAACACTCGTAGGAACAGTGCGTCCATGAGCCTGCATTGGCGGTGGCCCAAGTCACCGCCCCATAACTCAAACTCAGGTGGGACCATCGATTCCCCCGAATTTGTTGCCTTGTGGGAATCGGTATTCCAATGCGTGCATTCGTTCGCAAAACGAAAGTGCCGTTCGTTCCCAACGGACGATCTTGCCAGCGAAACGATGATACGGCTTCTCTCTTCGCCAGGAAGAATAATGGTTCAGCGTACTGTGAAAAAAAGGGGCGAGGGTTCACTTCCACGGATCATCCGCTCCGCAATGTGGAGCGTGGTCCTCGACACGTTTCGCAGGACCCACTACACGCGCGGGCTTCCGAAGGTGTGGTCACTTGAGCGTGACGAGATACCAGAAGACACCTTCATTGATGAACACGCGACGCCACAACAACCGCACATTGCCGCTGAAATACTCAATGTTCTTCACGATGCGGTCGAATCATTGGGAGAGGTCCAAGCAGCTATTTTGATCGCACTAGTCGAGGGATACCGACCACGCGACCTCGGCATCGACAGCCGAAAACTCTATGCTATCAAAGTGCGTGCACGAGCTGCCGTCCGCGCCAGCATGCAAGCTCGGGGAATCTCCTTTAGTGACATCGACATACCTTGACGTTGACCTCCCATTCGTTGTTCAGCCGGGCGGCCCAAGTTGCAGCCATTTCGCAACTCGCGGCCATGAATTCCGCCTTTAACCCCGATCGCAATTTCCAACAAATCTGCGCGCGCCGCGTATGTTATTAAAGGTGATGAACAGAATTGGAAAAACTTCGCCTTGGTGCCCGTCCAGCGGGGAGAAACCGCAACAGGTAGTACCCGAACCCAACTCTACCCCAAGGCGAAAAACAGTGCTCAGCGAAACGAAGCCATATTCAAGTCAGGCAAGATCGAGGCGCGGTGGAGTGGCCCGTTGTTCGCAGGCGAACGGAGTATCGCTCGAGCGCATCCTGGAAAAAAGAGGGGCAAGGTGGCCGGCGACTGCCAGACCAACTTGCCCCACTATGTACTAAACCGCCCGTCGCTCGCGCTCCGGGTTCGGTCAATCGTTCCCCCAGGTTCGATAAGGCAGAACCTGGGCTACCCAATCAGTGCGTCGCCGGGAGGGATGAGGTCAAACCGGGGACCTGATCCGCGCCCGTGGGAACGGAGATGCTCGAGCCCTTGAAGTCGTCGCCGACCGGCTCAAAGCGTCCGCCCAGGTGCTCTGACAAAAACGCCTCGGCCACCGCGTTAAACGACATGCGGTTTTCCGGCCGTGCAAAGCCGTGGCCTTCATCCGGGAAGAGGACGTAGGTCACGGGGATTTTCTTTTCCTGCATGGCCTTCACGATCTGATCGGCCTCCGCTTGCTTGACGCGAGGATCGTTGGCGCCCTGCCCGATGAGCAGCGGCTTCTTGATGCGATCAACGAAGGTCAGCGGCGAACGCTGATTGAGCAGCGACTTGCCTTCCTCGGTGCGGTGATCGCCGACGCGCTTGGTGAAGGTCTCGATCATCGGAGCCCAGTACGGCGGAATGGTGTTGAGCAGCGTCACGAGATTCGAGGGACCGACGATATCGACGCCGCAGGCAAACGTATCCGGCGTGAAAGTAAGGCCGACGAGCGTGGCATAGCCGCCGTAGCTGCCGCCCATGATGGCAACCTTCTGCGGATCGGCGATTCGCTCCTTGACGGCCCAGTTGACAGCGTCGATGAGGTCATCGTGCATCTTGCCGGCCCATTCCATGTTGGAGGCATTGATGAAGCCCTTACCAAAGCCAGTCGAGCCGCGATAGTTTACGCTCAGAACCGCGTAGCCGCGGTTGGCGAGCCATTGATGCGACCCGTTGAGGCCCCACGAATCGCGGGCCCACGGACCTCCGTGGACGAAGAGCACCATCGGAAGCGGCTTGTCCGGGCGGGCCTTGCGGGCGCTGCCTTCGTTGGCCGGAAGCGTCAGATAGCTGACCAGATTCATGCCGTCTCGCGACTTGATGACCACCGGGTTCATCTTGGCAAGCTGAACGCCGGCCAATCGCTCATTGTTGGTGAAGAGGAACGTGGCGGTCTTTGTCGGACGGTCGTAGAGATAGAAACGCACCGGACCGTTGTCCATCATGTAGGATACGACCCACTTCTTGTCGTCGAGGGTGCGGCTGCCGATGTTGAAGTCGCCTTCAGCCACGCCTTCGAGATACTTGAAATCGCCCTTGATGGAGGGGTCAATGATCTCCCACTTCACTCGCTCGTAGTTGACCGAGTACGCCTGAATGTTGTTTTCCGTGGGGTGTACCAGTGCGCCGCTTACGTCGGCCTGCTTGTTTTCACCCATGATTTTGGCCGAGCCGTCATCGACGTTCAGGGCGGCGAGGGCTGCGGTGTTGCGGCCACGGCTATCCAGCATGAAAAGCGTCTTGCCTTCCTTGTCGAGGCCCAGCGGGTTGGTGGTCATGGAGTCTTCCATGCCGATTTTGAGGAATGACGCTGATGCGCCCTGCGGATTGAGCTTGTAGATTTCGCTGCCACCGTCGGGCGTCATCTTCATGGCAAAGCGGACCTTGTAATCGTCATCGACGACGTAGCCGGCGTACTCATTGTTTTCCGCGAGGATGTCCATCTGGCCGGTGCGGATGTTGATGCGATGCAAGTCGTGGTACTGGGCATTGCGATTGTTCAGGCCCACGACAATTTCATCAGGAAATCGGTGACTGACAGCTTCAATCTGAGCGGCTACTTTGTCGTAGGGGGTCAAATCCTTGGTGTCACCCTTGACGAGATCGACGCTGTAGACGCGCCAGTTTTCATCGCCACCCTTGTCCTGAAGGTAGATGATGTTCTGATTGTTGAATGCCCAGAAATAGCGACGGATTCCACGGGAAGTGTCGTTGGTCACGGGCTTGGCCTGATCGGGGTGGCCTGCGGGACCGACCCAAACGTTCAGCACGCCGTTCACCGGAGCAAGATACGCAAGGCGCGTGCCATCGGGGCTGATCTGCGGGCTGGCGCGGTCCGGGTTGCCGAAGAGCACTTCGCGCGGAATCAACCCGGTCTCTGCGTTTTTGCCGGCTGCGGCATGACGCGATGTCCGCGATTCATTCGACTGACTTGTCGTGGTTGTGGTGGTCTTTTTGTGGCAGCCTCCAGCCAGAACCGCGCAACACAAGGAAAATCCCAATAGACTCCTGAATCTCATGACGCATCTCCATATTGGCCATCGAAGTGCTTCAGCGTGTACAAACGCCGACCCAACTCAAACTGCACATTCTGATTCGGCACAGATGAATTGTTATTTTACTTGCAGATTCGCGTGAACGCGAGGCAGGACAACGCTGGTGACACTTTTTGACACTCGACGACAAACACTTGCGATTTCCAAGGTGCAGGGAAGGGGCGGCGGCATCAGCTCTGCATACAGCCGATCATAGGCGGCCACTGTTTTTGTAAAGCTGAATTCCTGGATGCGTGCCCGTGCGCTGCGGCCTAGCGCAGCGGCCCGATTGGGTGAAGACAGCAGCGCCTGAATGGCATCGGCGAGGGCAACGGCATCGCCGGCACGTACAACCAGGCCATTTTGGCCATCTTGCAGGAGCGTCGGGTGGTCACCGACGGCCGTACTCACGATGGGCAATCCGGCGGCCATTGCCTCCATCAACGCATTGCTCATTCCCTCGCCATGGCTGGCGCAAACATAGGCATCCAGCGCGCTCAGGATCGTGGGGACATCGTCGCAGAATCCCAGATATTTGACGCGATCGTGAATGGCCCGGTCCTTCGCGGCAGCCTCCAAATCCTTCCTGAGCGGCCCTTCTCCGACAATGAGCAACCGAATATGCGGGTTGACTTGCGCGGCATTCGCAAACGCGGAGAGTAATACGTCGTGCCCCTTTACTGTGGTCAGCGAACCGACGACTCCCACGATTCGCTCATGCGGCCCATAGCCCAGCGAACGGCGAATGGCTTCTCGCTGCGCATCTGTTTTCAAATCAAACTGGCTCATGTCGATGCCATTGGGAATATGGTGAATCTCTGCTTCCGGAATCCCAAGCTCCTGAGCCATTTGGCGTTGCCCCAGCAAGCTAACGCTGGCAAACGCCGCTCCCAGCGATCGTCCCAACCGGGCCATCATGCGATGGCGGCGCGAGAACTGTCCGCCGGACTCAAGACCATGAAATCCGAGCACGAGTTTGAATTCTGGAAACAACAGCCGGGCCGCCAGGGCGTCGGCCCAGGTGCAGACGTTGCGGGCGTGAATGATGGAAGGTCGCAATTGTCTGCTAATTCCTGCGAGACGCAGACCTGTGGATAGTGACCGGCCCTGCGTCTCCAGCGCAATACAGGCGACTTCATCGGGCAACTGAGCCGCCAGCGATCCGGCGGCGCGGAGCGTTACGACGGCGTGCCGCACCGTGCTGTGATCGAAAGCACGCAACAGCGAAACGAGCACCCGTTCCGTGCCGCCTCCTTCGAGCGAATGTACAAGGTGAATGATCAGCGGTTCGCTACGCGAAACCATGCTGCATCCCCCATCGGTTCGCGTAACTGACTTCCAGTTCAGGCTCGTCCGGCTCCTCCGCGTATTCCACGGCCAGTGCGGCCTCGCGCTCCACCACACGATGCAGGCAGAGCGGAAACGCAAGCACCCACCAGAACGATTCACAATAGAATCTCTGCGTTCCCAGTGCCGTAACCAGATACGTCACCAGGGAAATGAGAAACCCGTACGCGATCATCTGCGTTTCAAGCGGCCGCATCGACGCAGATGCCCGGCAATAACTCAAATAGACGTATCTCAACGACGCTGCAACCAGCAATAGGAAAATGATTCCCCCCTGGACGCCCAATTCGACGAAGCATACGACGAGTGAATTGTGCGTGGAGCGTTTGTGATGTCGGGGATCATACTTGCCAATGACATTGACGAAGTTTCCAACGCCCAGTCCCAGTGGATGATCTTCAAACATTTGCATGGCCGCGATCCAGATTTCGCGCCGGCTCACGGCCGCAAGGTCCGTATCAAGGGCCTGCTGATCCGTGAGCGTGCCCATGCGATTCCAGAAATGATCATCGGTCAGCGCAAAGCCCATGCAGCCGGCGGCCAGCAGCAGCGCGTGAATGCGGTATCGGCGCGCCTTGGGAGCGACGAGGACCGCCGCGAGAGCGCCGGCCACCAATCCCACAAACGCGGATCGTGTTCGACACATGATGATCGCGTTGGTCGCCAGCCCGCCCGACAAGAGTGCGAGAAGCTTCCATTTCCAGTCTCGCGCCACCAGAAACATGGCCCCGATAATCGGGAGCATGGCACTCAGGTGGGCCGCGGCGCCGGACGTAGTGGAAAAGTCAGGACCGCCGATGCTTTCCAATCGGCCCAGAACGAAGGATGACTCAGGGGCTGTGTAGGCATCATAGCCAAGAAACAAGGAGCCGATCACCAGCGTCCAGAGCACGATCTCCAGGTTGGCACGCGTGGCGATCACGCGCCCCATGATCAGCGTAAACAGGAGGACCTTCCAGAATTTTTCAAATTCGGCCTGGGCGCCAGTACCAAAACCCACGCCGATCAGCACATTCATCAGGCCCGCAAGAAACAGGCCCACCACGCCGATTTCCCACCAGGAATAGGAAGGCCGGAATTTCGGAAGCTTTTTTCTGGAGAGCAACATGCCCAGCAGGACGGAAAGCGCTGCAAGCAGGGAAAATCGAATTCCCAATTCTGTGATCGGAGCCCCCCACCACCGGTCCGTAGGATCCGACTGGTAGATGAACATGTAATTGATGACGCCCCAGATCGGATTGAACAGAGCGGCGACGCACGCGACCCAAAAGAATACAAAATAGGTGATGGTCTTTAACGGCCACATAACGCGATCCCCTCCTGGACGGGCATAGCGATTCGCACCTGAAGGGAAGCGACGATTCGCGTGATCAGAAGGATGGATGCCGCAACCAACAGAAATGCAGCCGCCACCATCAGCTTCGGCTCTTCCAGCACCACCGGCCTGCGTATCCGATACACTTCGTCGCCGTACCAGGCGGCCAACAATGCATGAGCCGCTCGCGTCATGACGTTTCTGTCCCAGTTGATGCTGGAGGCGCGATCATAAGCCGCGGAAGTCGTGTTGTAGGATCGAATCGCACTATGGCGGGGTGAAGTCGCCAGCAGATCGCTCAGGCGGCGATCGAGAATTTGGGGGTCGGCCCGCAAATCGAGAAGACCAAAATAGTCGCCCTGCGAATTCTTTGGAAAATTCAAGCCATATACCGGATCGACAATCATGTATTGTCCTGTCCGGGTTTGTGCTTCCACGACGGTGTGCGTCGGGACGCCGGTCTGGCGATGAAAGCACATGACCATCGTTGATCGGATTCCAACCTCACGCAGAAGTGCGCAAAGCAGACGCGACTTGTCCGCACAATCCCCTCCGCCTTCCACGACTTGAAGCGGCGTCGCCCGCAGCTTTCGGAAGACGAAGTAGTTGTCGTTTTCGTGAAACCCCTTGTTATTATGGACCCAGAGCCCAAGCGTGATGATTTTTTCGACATCGCCGGATTCGTCTTCAGTGATATCCCGGGCGATGCGCTGAAGCTGGGCTGAATCTGCTTCATAGGAACACAGGCATGCGACGGCGAGCAGGCCAGCTGCTCCCGCGAACACCCAGCCCGTCCGGCGAATTGCGATTCTCGCGGCGGAATGCCGCTCAACCTGATTCACGAGGAATTCTCCGAAACGCACGCCGCTCGAAAATCAACACGAATGGAGTTTCGTGTACGCGGAATGGGAATATCGAAATGATCCACCTGCCGCTCCCACGGGCGGGCCAGGCTGTACACATCTACGAAGACCTTCCTTCCACAAGAGCCTTCGCGACCTCGAACCAACACCGACTCTTCCAGTCTGTAGTCACCACTCTCCTTGAGGTATGTCCGAAGCCAGTCGTCCTGCCGCGTTCCCACCAGATTGTCGCGCTCGACAAACACCTGCGGGAACGCAAATTTCTTCATCGTTTCCGCCAGCTCGCCCGGCGATTCAACGTAGGGAACCATGTCGAGATCAGGCCCCGCAACACAGGTGTAGAGGAGTTTGCTGCCGCGAATCACGACGCTTCGCCGCCACGGAATGTGTTCGCGGACGGCAAATACGAAGTCTCCGTCGCGCAGCCCGCTGAACAGCACCACTTGCTGGTCAATCTTGTTCCGGCAGGCCTGCACCAGAGGGCCGAAATCAAATCCATCGGGAACGGGACGGCGGAACCCGACAAACCCTGTGTAGGCGATAATCGCGGTGACGACAGCCATGCGCAGAGTTGGAATTCGAATCGCTGCGACAAGCCGACCGGCTGCCAGCGACGCCCAAATCGCCAGCGGCGGCAGGATGACATACGCGAAACGAGGGGTCTTCAGGCTCGCGACGGTCACCATGACCAGCGAGACAAACACCCAAAAGCTCAGCAGCCACCAGTGTTCATGGAGTTGTCGAAACGAAATCAGCATCCCGACGATGGCGGCAGCGACGACCATCCAGCCAACTTCCGCCGGAATGGCTCGCGGATAGAACAACAGGGAAGCGGCGCTCCACGGGGCCTGCGTGTGATAGCCGGAGACCGTTTTCAGGCAGGCATCGTCCAACACGAGCAGCACGCCAATGAGCGACACGATCCCGATCACCACGGCAGCCGTCGCGTGCGCCCTGGGAACTGTGCCCCGCAGCGCAGCCATCGAAAGTGTCATGGCGATGGCACAGATCAGGAATACGCCGGTCTGCTTGAAAAGGATGGTCAGCAAGGCGACAAGGCACATCAAGGCAAAACGACGCCAGGACGGCGCCCGGAAGTACCAGGAAAAGGCGACCGCGGCCCACATCAGTGTGGCAACGACGGGCAGCTCCAGCATCACCTGTCGTCCCCAGTTTGTCGATGCAGGGAGCACGATCAGAAGCACAGCGGCGATGGCGGCCATCACACGATCGGACAGACCTCGCACAAAAACATAGCACCCCGCAGCCGCCAGCACACCGAAGAGAACAACACAAAGCCGGGCTGACGTCGCGGAAACTCCAAACACAAGGAAGAATCCGGCCTCGGCAACTGCAAAGCCCGGCGGATAATGCCCTCCGATTCCCAGCGTTGGATAGTGCCCATACTGCTCGCGGGCAAAGTGAAGCGGCGCGGCCCACGCACGGGGCCCGGCAAGCAACCAGTCATGGATCAGCACGCCATCCATGACGTGGGCTGATGCATCGGGGTCAACGAGTCCCCCCCGCGTGATGTCCTTCCCCATGACGGCCGCAGCAATCAGACAAACCACCGCAAGAATCGCAGCGTCCCTGCCGTGAAACCGCGCAACCAAAGACTGCTCTCTTGGGACCGCGAGGCTGCACTGTACCGACTCTGCCAAATCAGACTCCTGAGGCGATGGGCGCATGGACCCATCCTGCGCGCACCTCCGCCGCATGTCTTATCGGACATCCCAGAAGGTCATTTGAGCAACCATTTGGACACGTTTAAGCCACGTCGTTAGGCTGCTTTGATATGCAACGAATGACGATCGTGCTTGCGGGAATCAACGGCCTGATCGCGGTGGCCGCCGGAGCATTTGGTGCTCACGGATTGAAGGCAAAACTCAGCGCAGAGGCACTCGCAGTATTTGAGACGGCGGCCCGTTACCACATGTATCATGCCATTGCGTTAGCCGCTCTGGCAGGTCTGGCCGGGACCGCAAACTCCCGCTTATTCAGCGCTTCAGCCATCTCCTTTCAACTGGGAATCGTGCTCTTCTGCGGAAGCCTCTATGCGATGGCCCTCAGCCAGCTCGAGTGGAAATGGCTGGGGCCCATCACACCCCTGGGCGGCCTGTTGTTCATCGTCGGGTGGCTGTGCCTGATCCTTACCGCGTGGAAACAATAGGCCCCTTTTGCGATATGCACAGAGTCATTCCGCGCGAAGCGAAGAATCTCCTAGCGCCGATGTGTGACAGATCCTTCGCTACGCTCTGGATGTCACGGAGCGCTCGGTCCCGGCCAAGCAACAACTTGGCAATCCGCGATGCACACTCTACGATTCGCTCATGAATCAACTCGATGAGAAGACGGTTCGTCACGTTGCCCATCTGGCCCGCATCGCGATTACTGATGCCGAGGCCCGGCTTTATGGCGAACAGCTTTCGAAGATTCTCGACTACGTGAACCAGATGAACGAGCTCGATACGACCAATGTTCCGCCGACGGAGCACCCGCTCCAGGCCGCGGACGTATTCCGTGCCGATGTCATCCACGAGTCGTGGCCGCCCGATCTTGCGTTGAAAAACGCCCCCGATCGGCATGGCGATTTCTTCCGCGTCCCCAAAGTCCTGGATCAGGAAGATGCGTGACGTGTCACCCGCTGTCACAGCCAGGCAAATGGCCGCCGACTTTCGCTCTGGTCGCTGCTCCGCCGTCGAAAATACGCGGCACGCGCTCGCCCGACTCGATCAACTCCAGCCGCGCATCAACCCATGCATCAGTATCTGCCATGAATATGCGATGTTGCGCGCGGCGGAGATCGACCGCCAGAAAGCGGGAGGGGCGGACTTCGGACCGCTTGCGGGGGTTCCCATCGCAGTCAAGGACAATCTCTGCACTTCCTTTGGCGCGACGACCTGCGCTTCGAAAATCCTCGCGGATTTTCATTCCGGTTACGACGCGCACGTCATTGAAAGGCTCCAGCGCGCCGGCGCGATCATCGTTGCCAAGACCAATCTCGACGAATTCGCCATGGGCAGCAGCACTGAAAACAGCGCCTATGGTCCGACCCGCAATCCGTGGGACGAATCGCGGGTGGCCGGCGGTACTTCGGGCGGTTCGGCAGCCGCGGTGGCCGCTCGTGCCGTGCCGGTCGCGCTGGGCAGCGACACGGGCGGATCGATCCGGCTTCCTGCATCGCTGTGCGGCGTGGTGGGTCTAAAACCCTCCTACGGTCGTGTCTCCCGATATGGCCTGGTCGCGCACGGCAGCAGCCTCGATCAGATCGGACCCATCGCAACTACTGTCGAAGATGCCGCACTGTTGCTGAGCGTTATCGGCGGACATGATCACCGCGACTCCACTTCGGTCAATCGACCCGTGCCCGATTATCTCGCCGCGCTGTCAAAGCCAGTCCGCGATCTTCGCATCGGCATCAGCGCCGAATATTTCGGCGATGGGCTCAATTGGGAAGTTCGTGCAGCCGTTCAAGCCGCAATCGACCTGCTGAAATCGGAAGGTGCAAGAATTGTTGAAATCGAATTGCCGCACATGAAGTACGGCATTGCCTGTTACTACCTGATTTCGACCGCCGAGGCCTCCAGCAATCTCGCCCGCTTCGACGGCGTACACTATGGATATCGCGCCCCCAGGCCTGCGGACATCACCGAACTGTATTCCGCCACTCGCGGTCAGGCCCTCGGCGCGGAAGTCAAACGCCGGATCATGTTGGGGACCTATGCCCTCTCCAGCGGATATTATGATGCGTACTATTTGAAGGCACTGAAAGTCCGGACCCTCATCAAGCTCGACTTCGACGCGGCATTCCAAAAAGTGGACGTCATTGCGTCGCCGGTGGCGCCTACGACTGCGTTTTGCATCGGCGAAAAATCGCAGGATCCGCTGGCGATGTATCTCGCCGATATCTACACGATTGCGGCCAATCTGGCGGGGATCTGCGGGATCAGCGTCCCGTGTGGTTTTGATGCACGCGGCCTGCCCATTGGCGTGCAATTCATGGGTCCGGCGTTGGGGGAAGCAGCCATTCTTTCGCTCGCGCATCAATATCAGTCGCGAACCAATCATCACCTTCGAGTACCCGATTTCGCCGCGTCGCTGTAAACTCAGGGTATGGAACGTTCCACGGTCGGCTCGCTGCTCCGCTCTACGCAGGCATTTTGCCAGCAGATTTGCGAAAAGCAGACCTTTGACTTCGGAATTGCTTTCTCCAGTACCCGCTTCGCCGGGTTGCCCGATGCAAGCCAGATTCGCGAAGTAACCCTCAATGATGCGCAGGCCATCGGTCGTGCCTTTGAACAGGCAAACGCATGGTTCGAATCGCGGGGGCTGAGGTGCCTGCGTTGGTCCACCGCCATTGATACCCCGACTCATCCGCTGGCTGAATTCCTGATGACTCACGGGTTCACGGCCCGCAAGCTTCTTGCCTTTCACCTCGCCGAGTGGCGGCCAGTGCATCCTTCGTCCGATGTCCGGATTCTGCCCGCGCGCGCAGTCCGCGATGCGTTTCGCATGACATTTGTGACCGCGCAGCTACCTGCCGATCCAGTTGCACGCGGTTTGCTCGCCGACTCATTCGCGGAGCGGCTTGATGACCATCAGCTCGACATGTTTGTGGCCATGGTGGACAAACAACCCGCCGGTCGCTGCGGTTTGCATCAGGTCGGCGATATCGCCCGCATCCTCGACCTCTCGATTTTGCCGCAATTCGCCGATCGTGGCGTGGAGCAGTCTCTGTTGGCCCACGTCCTGACCATGGCCCGCCGACTCACCATGCCCATGGTTGTTGTCCAGGCATCGGAGAAGGACGGACGACGCTGCGAATTGTTGAAGGGTTTTGGATTTCAGGATGGCGGCCATGTGATGGAATTTGAAACCGCGTCCGCGTTTGCCTCCTTGCCTGCCGTATGATCGTTCAAGCGAAATTCATTGCGCCCGTCGGGAGTCCCGTGATTGAGAACGGTGCAATCGAATTCGCCAACGGCAGAATTATCGCAGTGGGTCAGGCCAGCCGCTTCGTTTCGCGCGGCGCGATGGCCTATGGCGACGCAGTCATCCTGCCGGGATTCGTCAACGCGCACACGCATCTTGAGTTGAGCCTGTTGGCCGGCCGCGTGCCCCCCTCGCCAAATTTTACGGACTGGCTCAAACGCCTCATCGCCGCCCGCAATCTCGGCCTCAATCGCGCAACTCCCTCTCCATATCAGGGAGCAGGCAGCGGCTCGCAACCCCCTTCCGATCCGTGCGACTATTTTGCGCGCGCCGTCGAGGCTGGAATTGCCCAATCGCTGGCCGGCGGAGTCACAACCATCGCAGATATCACTGCGAATCCACAATTCACACGCCCGGTGCTCGCCCGTTCCCCGCTGTGTGCCGTCTCATTTGGCGAAGTCATCGCCATGGGCAAGGGGCGCAATTTGCTTTCCGCTCGTCTGGCGGCTGCGGCCGATACCGCTTTGCAATCTGAACATCTGCGCATCGGGATATCCCCCCACGCGCCCTACACCGTCGAGCCGGTCGCGTTGCGTGCGTGCGCGGAAAAGGCCCGCGCGGAGAATCTCCCATTGAGCATTCACGTTTCGGAAACCAGTGACGAGGATTTGTTCGTGAGGTCGGGCGAGGGGCCTTTCGCCGACTTTCTTGCCGGGTTGGGGTTCTACGATGATATGATTCCCAAAAACGCGTGCAATCCTGTCGAATTACTGCAAAGCACCGGCTCGCTGGGACCGCGGACAATTCTCGCCCACGCCAACCACGTTTCCGACAATGACATCGCCCTCATCGCCGGCTCCGGCGCGAGCATTGCCTATTGTCCGCGTACGCACGCCGCCTTTGGTCACCCGCCTCACCGCTTCCGCGACATGCTCCGCGCCGGAGTCAATGTCTGCATTGGAACCGACAGTCTGGCTTCCAACCCGTCGCTGTCGATGCTGGATGAACTTCGCTTCCTAGGCTCGATGTGCCACGACGTGTCACCGGAAGTGCTGCTCGGATTGACGACCCTGAGCGGCGCGCGTGCCCTGAACCTCGCACACAACATCGGCTCCCTTCAAGAGGGAAAATCCGCCGATTTTTCCGTGATCCCCTTACCCGCTGCCGCCCGTTCCTGGACTGCAATGTTGGAATCAGAGTCCCCCCCTGCCGCTGTCTACATCGAAGGCAACCTTATCCACACTGTCAAACCATTGAATTCTTGAACCGGAACCCCCCTCCCCTGCACCCATTCCTTACGCCCGCCCCTTCGAGGCCAGCAGACTGCGCACCAGGTTGACCATCGCCTGACGGTCGATCGGCTTGGAGAGGTAGTCATCGGTTCCGCACTTGGCCGCCCGCTCGATGTCGCTGGTTTCGTTCAGCGCGGTCACCATGACGACGGTGATGTCCCGCGTCTTCGGATCGGCCTTGATGCGCTTGCAAACTTCAAATCCGCTCATGCGCGGCATCATGATGTCCAGCAGCACCAGATCCGGAGCGAACTCCTCGATCTGCTCGAGGGCCTCGACGCCGTTGCCCGCGGTAATGACCTCGGCCTCCGGCACGTCTTCCATGTAAATTTTCAAGAGTTCCAGATTCTGCTCATTGTCCTCGACAATCAGCACCAGAGGTTTTTCATCGTTCCTTGCCATGTCGCGCTCCCAATTGTCAGCATGCCATTCTAGCCGACTCTCCCGCGAATGAAAAAACCGTGACATGGTCATTCGTGGCGCTCAATCGTTCTGAGGGTTGATTGCAATCATTGCGGGCGAATGCCGGAGGAAGGCGATGATTCAATTGTGGTGGTGCGTAGCCGAAGCCAAAACCGGTTCTATATGCCGATGAGGGCCAAGCTGCAGTTCGCGGGGCGGTGCCCCCTGCGGAAACCGCAAACGCATGGCGAACCGGTGAAGGCGCACGACGCTCGCCGATGGGCGATATCCGGCCAGCAGGGCGCTCCGCTGCGAAGCCACGTTGTTGTCTGCGATCAGCAGGCAGCTTCGGGAAAACCCTAACTTCGCCATGTCATTGGCCATGAATGCCAGTCTGGCCGGGGCCAGTCGGTTCCCGCGATACGCGGCCGTCGTGATTTCGTCGTAAATGAACGCCACGTCGCCCGCCAGCAGCCCCAGCGGCCGGTCCATCCCAAGCAGCCACGAGCCCGGACTCACCCAGCCGTAACCGACGACGGTTCCCTCGCAGACCGTCAGATAACACCGGTGCAGGAAGTTGAACCGACGTTTCCAATCAACGGCAAAACCCTTGATTCTGGTGAGCTCCCTTCCGACTTCATTCGAGAATTCCGTCACGCATCGAACTTCGCAGGGTATCGAGGTGGGCACTACATTCGGCGGTCCGCATAAGACATAGAACCGTTCTGCGCGCACGGCATGGATGGCCGATCGCAATTTGCGAGAGACGTCACTCACGATGCTCTTTCTATGCTCGATCACCATAGGATGAATCGACAAATTCCCCCTTGAGACGCGACGCACCAGGGCGCAAATGAAACCCGGCGATTACGATATTGGAATTGTAGAATGGGTATTCGCTACGTCAGGCGCTTTCCGGCGTGACGACTTCGAAATCTTCGCGCTCTCCCCGTCCGCGAAGCGGATAGTCCTTCCGCAGCGGATGCGCCTCGAAGCCTTCCCACGTAAGAATGCGCCGCAAGTCCGGATGGCCCGAAAACCTGACCCCAAACATGTCCCAGACTTCTCGCTCCAGCCACAAAGCCCCCTTCCAAATCCCTGTGATTGATGGGACTTCGGGATTTGGATCATTCGCAAAGCACTTGATCCAGAGCCGGTGTCCGATGCTCAGCGAAAGCAGCGAATAAGTGATTCCGTATCGGTCGGCGGCCTTGGGGAAATTCAAATAATCCACGCACGTGACATCGCAGACCTGCTCAAACTTGCAGCGTTCGTCGTGCTTCAGAAACGTCATCACGTCGAGCAGTCGATCGGCCGGAACACGGAGGCAAAGCTGATCGCCATTGGGAGGCAGCAGCAGAGCCGGCTGAAAATCAATCTCCGGAAACTTCGCGCCTACCGCGCCAACCGCCTGATGTTCCGCCATTGCTTTCTCTCAACCGCCGATTGGAAGGTGCTGCGACCAATCCCGTTTATTACCAATTCTAGCGTATGTTCGATGCCCGGTTCCAGAGCCGGTAATGTCGCGCAATCCCGAAATCAAACTCACGACTTATTGCCCTCGACCTGGATTTGAATCGCCGGCTGCACGGTCATGCCCATTCCCCGGCCACGCTCACCGCTCGACTTGATCCCTTCCTTGTCGATCAGACGCTGGATCGCCATCACGCCCTCGAGCAGCGTCTCAGGCCGCGGCGGACAACCGGGAACATACACATCCACCGGCAGAAACTGATCGATACCCTGTACGACCGCATAGGTATCGAAGACTCCGCCTGTGCTTGCACACGCACCCATGCTGATGACCCACTTCGGCTCGGCCATCTGCTTGTAAATTCGTTGCAGCACCGGCATGGTCTTGATCGCCACACGGCCGGCCACGATCAGCAAGTCCGACTGTCGCGGGCTGAAACGCATCGCCTCGGCCCCGAACCGCGCGATATCGTAGCGGCTCGCACCGGTCGCCATCAGCTCGATCCCGCAGCATGCGGTCGCAAATGGCATTGGCCACAGTGAATTCTTCCGCGACCAGTTTATGCCCTTGTGGATCAAGTCCATGAGATGATCCATCCGGGTGTGAAGGTATTCTTCTTTGCTGGCCTGATACGCTGGCGGCGCGATCTCAGTTGTTATGATACACCTCCCACATAGCCTTCCCCCTTCATAAGGGGGGATACAGGGGGGTCAAGAGGAATCTCTCCCTCTGAAGAGTAGCGTAGGGTGCATTTTGATGCACCTCCTAATCCCACTCGAACGCACCCTTCTTCCATTCGTACAGCAGACCAAACAGCAGCAGCGAGAAAAAGATCGCCATGCCCGCCAGTAGGAATCCCTTGCCAAATACTTCGCCGTTGTCGAGTTGCACGGTCGCCCCCGTGGTGGCCGCTTTGTGGAACAGCATCGCCCAGGGCCAGAGGAACACGACTTCAACATCGAAGAGCATGAATAGCATCGCGACGATGTAAAACCGGATGTTAAACCGCCGCCGCGCGTCGTTGATTACCGGCATGCCCGACTCGTAGGCCGAATCCTTGACCGGCCCATGTCGCTTTTTGGGGCCGATCGCGTGCGCAGCGACGAGCATCCCCGCGGCCGTCAATACGACCAGCAGGATCGTCACTCCGATCGCGGCATACGCCTGCATCGTCTCACTCATGATCGTGAAATCTATCACAAGGCATTCTATTCGTCCAAAACTGCACTCGGCGATACAGGAATCTTTCAACGAATGATTTTTCTCAGGAATCTGCGCGCGCTGTCCATGTTATGAATCATGATGCGCGACAGAGAAATCAAAACACTTTTCGATAATCTCAACACTGGGTCTCTATCATCATCGCGCCGTTTTACGTCATCGGCGTCTTCGGCGGCTTTGTTGCCTGCAGCAAACCCCTTGTCCACCCTTCGCCGCGCCTGCCTGGCGACTTCCTGCCCCCTTCGCGGACCCTCCCGCACACCCCGCGCAAAGGCCCGCACCCTCCTTTCCGGGTCAAAAACGCGGTTCCAATCCCCAGCGCGAGCGAGTCCAAAAAATGACGGAACGAACCCATCCTGCAATCCGCCTTCATTCCAAAATCCGCACCCGGAGTGCGCGCCCCGAACACACGGCGTCGGATCATACCCTGTGGTTCCAACCCCCGAACCCGCCGCCAGGACCGTTTAGATGATGGGACTTATTATCTTTTGGTACTTGCAAAGCTTGGGTGCCACGGGCGGCTCGCCCGCCCGTGCTGTATTGGTAGCAGGCTGCCAGAGGCGTACGGTTGGGATTCTTGACCAGCACCCGACTTTTGGATGCTGGTATGTTTGGAGTTTTGGGGTGCCATGGCCAAGCGAAGCGCCGCCATGCCGGAGCCCAGATGAGTCCGGGCTCGGGCATGCCACCCGAACCGGGTTCATTCATACCAGCACCCACTTTTGGCCGTTTCCCCCCTCCCTTGAGGTCCGGCCGAAGCCTGCTACAATATTTGGCTCGGTGCGGGGCGCACCGCCAAACAGAGGTGACCTATGAAGAAAGAAATTCATCCCAAGTACATGACGTGCAAAGTCCACTGCGGTTGCGGCGAAACGTGGGAGACGCGCAGCACCGTGCCAGAGATCAAGATCGAAATCTGCTCCTCCTGCCATCCGTTCTTCAAGGGCGGCGGCAACAAGGTAATCGATACGCTGGGCCGGGTGGACCGCTTTACCAAGAAGTTCGGGTCCGACTACTTTGCCAACAAACCCAAGCCCAAGCCGGTCAAAGCCATCCGCCGTTAGGGCAGGGTCGGAATTTTCAAACCACGCGCGGTAGTCTATCAGGGCTTCCGCGCGTGGTTCATTTTTGTCATGGGTTACGGGGCCGCAAAGCAGGCAACAAGTCAACGGAAAATTGTCGATACGAGATGCAATGGTTACTGAAGTAACGGTCAACGACAAGCTGTTCGGCAAGCTCGCCGAAATTGCAGACCACTACAACCAGTTGGAGGCCCAGCTCGGCGATCCTGAAGTTGCGGTGAATCCGACGAAGAGCATCGCGATCACCAAGGAGATGGGAAAGCTTCGACGGCTGGTGGACCCCTATCGCAAGTTCTGCAAAGTCCGCGACGAGCTCGACCAGACCAAAGCGCTCATTTACGACCGTGGGCAGGATGACGACATTCGCGCGCTGGCCGAATCCGAAGTCGGCGCGCTTCAGCACACGCATGACACGATGCTCGAATCACTCAAGGCTGCAATCGTCAGCGACGACGACGCGGCCATCGAGTCGGTGATTCTCGAAATTCGTGCGGGCGTCGGCGGCGACGAGGCGGCACTCTTCTGCCGCGACCTGTACGAGATGTATCTGCGCTATTGCCAGAAAAAGGGCCTGCAAGTCGAAGTGATGGACCAGAGCGGCGGGGAACTTGGCGGACTCAAGGAAGTCACGCTGAGCATCAAAGGCCCGGAAGTCTACCTGATGCTCGGCTACGAGGGCGGCGGGCATCGCGTACAGCGCGTTCCCGAGACGGAGGCCCAGGGCCGCGTCCACACCTCGGCTGTCACCGTGGCTGTGCTGCCGGAGCCGGAAGAAATCAATATCGACATCAACTGGGAAAACGACGTCGAGGAGTTCGTTTCACGAGCCGGCGGTCCCGGCGGGCAGAACGTCAACAAGGTGTCATCCGCCGTTCGGCTTTGCCACAAGGCCACCGGCATCACCGTGAACATGCGTGACGAAAAGAGTCAGCACAAGAACCGGGCCAAGGCTCGCCGAATTCTGCTGACGCGCATTTACGACGCACAGCAGCAGGAAGCCAACAAGCAGCGCGACGCCGCACGGAAAACCATGATCGGCAGCGGCGACCGCTCCCAGCGCATCCGCACCTACAATTTCCCGCAAAACCGCCTCACCGATCACCGCATCAACTTCGATCTTTATTCGCTGGACAAGGTGATGCAGGGCGACCTCGACGAATTGATTTCCGCGCTCCAGACACACGACAAAGAGCAGCGCCTCAAGAATCTCTAAGTATTCCAGACAGCAGGCTCACCTCCCTCGTACGATTCGAGGTTGGTTCTAATTTCGGGTACGTTCGCCCTGCTCGACATCCTTGATGCGGTCCGGGCTGCGGTAATCCGGATCGGTCTGGCGGAACTCAGCCACCCCCGGCGGCTCGGGGAAGGCCTTGACCACATCCCAGGGCGGAGTCTGGGCGGCGGCAAGGCGGTCGAACCACGGGGCCAGGCTGTCGTACACAAGCCGGCGTTGATCTGCGGGGAGGTTTTTCCAGAGTCGGGCCTTGGCAAGCGGGTCGAAATCACGCGCTTTCATGAATGCGTCCACTTGATCGCGCAGGAGGATGCGAATCGGCTGCATCCTTCTTCGGTCATTGAAATCGTTGGTCGTGTCCATCATCCAAAAGTCATAACATTTCCGGGCGAGCCAGAGTGATCGCAGTGCCTGATCATCGAGCCCAAGCGACCATTGTTTGAGCGACTGTCGAAGGAACGAATTGATGATGGCGCTTGCAGCCCGAAATGTCTGGAGCGAGGCCTTGATGTCACCCATCACGAATTCCTCAAGGGTGACGAGGTATTGCTCCTGGGGTTTGCCGTCCTGTCCAAGGTTGTACTGCCGCAGCCATGCATAATAGTTTTCGGCCTGTTCAAGATTTTGCTCACCCCCCTCAAGATACAGCAACTCGACCCATGTCTGTATGGCAGTTACAAAGCCGCCGAAGTAGCTCGGTCCCGGCGTGCCCTCGCGGAATCGCGGGTCTGTGCCGAAGTGCTTCTTGCCCAGGCGCATGTATGTTTCATACAGATAGGGAATGAAACGCAGGTCAGGTGTGAGCTCGATGTAACTCTTGAACGGCTCATCGAAATTCGGCGTAAGGCTCAACTTACCCCGTGAAATCAATTGCTGAAGAGAAAAGAAAACGAATCGGGCGTTGTTCATTTCGTCGGCGGGATCATTGCGTGCAACACCGGTACTCTCCTTGTCGCCGAGGCTCGACCAGTAGAGCGAGTGCGAAAATGCGTTTCGCCAGTCGAGCGGGCCATACTGCTTGACCATTAGGTCAAGCATCCAGTCGAGGTCGAGCTTGTAGCGTTTGCGGAGCACGTCCGACCGCACTGCAGCCAGAAGCCGGCCAAGCACTTCCTGATTGCGCGGGTCTTTGATCAACTCCAACTGCATGGCCCTCAGCTCGTCGGTTGGAGACGCCTCGCGCTGGAGGTCTTCCGCCCGGAGTTCCGGACGGATGTTTCTCGCCACAAAATCGAGAAGCGAATCGTCTGCGCCGAGCCTTACGTTTTGGAGCTTGGTGACGAAAGCCGCAACTTGAGGATCATCTCGCACAAACTTTTCGAGGTCACGTGGAGCGTCGACCATCAGCCGAAACCACTTGATGTACTCCTCGTCGGAGAGGACAACGGGCGGAGCCCCCAGGACGCGTTCCATTTCGACGGCCAGCGCACGCTTATAATTCCAGTGCTCGTCGTCAAGGAAGTCGCCGATTTTATGCCAGTAAATCCAGACGAGTTCCTTGTAGAGGGCAACGGAATTGGGATTGTATTTGAGGCCTTCGTCGCGAAGAATCTTGATGCCGTTTTGCACCCATTGCCAGCGGGCCTCCGGCGTGAACTGCGTAACCGAGATATTGTAGGCCATGTTCCAAGCCGCGTAGGCCCAGAGTTTGGGGAATTGAGGAGCCAGGGCGCAGATCGCCTGGTGGAGTTGCAACGCCTCGTAGTGTTTTCCTTCATTCTTGAGTCGTTCGGCGCGAATGGCGGCCCAATCAATCACCAGTGCGCGGAACGTGCCGAGCTTACCGATCAGAGCGATGCCGGGAGGTAGGGTTGCCAACTTGGCAGGGTCGATCACCAGCTGGTTGGATTTGCGGATTTCGTTAATGGGGCGCGTGAGGAGCCCAGCGCCGGCGAGGCAGACGGCCGCAATGGCCAGGCAGATAATCTGCACGGTCACTTCGCTGCGCTGTGCCACGCGCCGGGCGGCCAGGTGTTCGGGTAATGTGTATTGAACCGTTTCTGCCATTCCGTCGGTGCCTCGTATCCTTAGTAGTACGCGGACGTACCATCAAAGTTTACAGGCAACCCATTCAAAACATAAGCAACGCGGATTTCGGCACTGGTTAAGTTTGATTGAAGGATGCCACTGGCAGCTGGCTGCCAGTGCCGGCACGGGCGGGCAAGCCGCCCGTGGCACTCAAAACTTACCAGTACCCGGATTTCGCAAGTCACAGCCAGAAGCCCAGGACAAGCTTCAGCCGTGCATTGGCGTCAAATTCGTAGATGTTTTGTCCTCGAAATAACGTTTTCCCGTCGGGGCCCTGGACCATCCAATTTTGCCGGAAGAAATTATGGACGCGGTCGAGCGGACCGTCGGGCTGAATCAGCGCCGGCCCCATCATTTTTTGGACGCCGCCGATGTAATTGCCCAGGTTCTCGCGACCATCGATGGAGCCATATTGATCGCGGAAGCGGACGTCATCCGATACCGATGCCGCGAGAGTCGTGGCTCGCTGCGAGGAATCTGTCTGCGACCAGGCTGAGAGATATTTCTCGATCATCTTGGGGGCCGCGATGGACAGTTGCTCGGCAAGGACGGTACTCGTCAAAGTCGAAAGGTAATATCTCCAGCCCGAAGCGGTGCCTTCTCGCTGGGCTTGCTCGACGATGCCTGCGTGTTGCAATTTTACCAGCGTGCCCTCTGCTGTTTCTCGAAGTGTGATGGTGACACGCGACGGCACCGTTGCGGAATCGCCTTCGTGTGACCAGTCGAACACGATTTTCTCAGGTTCTCGCCACTCGACGATTTTGCCAACCGCGGTTGGGCCCGGACCAAATGAAACCGTCAGCTTTCCTGAAGGTCCAGGACTCATCGTGGATTGGTCGCCCATCCAGAGTTTGTAGCGTGTCGGATCACTGAAGAAGCGAAATACTGTTTCTCTGGAGGCAGCGATTTGAACAGAAAGCTCGATGGCCTGTGGTGATGTAAGCGTCATTTTGGACTCCTTTTCTCGCGCAAATGTTGGTTGGATCCGTTTCTATTGGTCCCCTCTTTCCCTTCGTTTTTGGGGAAGGCATTCTGCGAAGAGGGTTGCTCGGCTTCGGCAGCAGATTTCAGTCGATCGAGGGCGTCGGACCACATGGCTTCGAGTGCTTTGGCAAAGGGGCCGAGGGCTTCCTTGCGGGCACGGTAGAAGTGCGACCGACCCGCCTTTCGCATTTCCACCAGGCCGGCGTTTCGCAGGACGTGAAGATGCTGTGAGACGGCGCCAAACGTCACATCGAACTGGCGGGCAATGTCGCCGGCGCTTTTTTCCTCGTTCCAGACGATCCGCATGATCTTGCGGCGATTGGGCTCGGCGATGAGTGTCATTGCGTCGATCACGATTATTATTTTAGCGTGCACTAAAATAATATGCAAGCGATTCTTGGCTGCGTTTTTGTCTGTTTTTGCAAGATTAAGAACGAGGTTTTGGGCGCCATTCGAAAACCCGGCCGCCGACACCCGACCAACGGCCTTCGTGGTTTAGGGGTAGCGGGAGGTTCGACAGGGTATGTCCGACGCTGGAAGTGGAGAGCACAGGAAAGTCGCGCTCAATGGGAAGGTGATATTCGAGAATCGAGAGAATTTCCCTTTGCAGGTCGTCGCCGGCGCGATGAAAATCGCCGACCATCAAACCCGCACAGCGGTTCCAGAAACCGGCCAGGGTAAGATGCGACAAAAAGCGATCGAATCGTTCGAGCTTGTCGTTGAAGTCTTCGAGCGCAAGCCAGCGACCAGTTGGGTCGATGCACTTTTCAAATGGCGAGCCGATCAGCGTCGATAGAACGGTCAGGTTGCCGCCAACAAACGAAGCGAGGCAGGCAGCAGGACTGCGGCCCCGCACCAATTCAGCGGAGATGGCTATCGGATGATTGCGCCCCTGCAGCAGGTCAATTGTCTGCCGGAAATATTCGGAGATTTTTTTCCGGAGAAGCCCGAGCGTCCACCCTTGCGGCGTGGGCTGGGTCGCATCCGAAAGTTTGAGGATTTGGGCGGCATATCTCTTGAGGCCATAAACGAGAAAGGCCGGTCCCATGTCGTGGTAGCCGCGACCCATGGAATGGTGGGCAACGATGTTAATGAACGGGGTGAGTTCGCTGAAACCTAGAGCGGAGATGGGCTTCGATCGGCGGTCGAGTACGGAGAATTCGATTTTCGGAAGGATTCGCGTGAACCATGCCCCGCCGCGCACCGCGAGTATGGCTGTCACATCATCGTCAGCAAGAGCCGCCGTGATGTCTTGAGCGCGAGCGTCGTCATCGAAACGCCCGCCACGAAGCTCGTCTTCGCGTGCGTCTAGAATTTGCACGTTTGCCGTAAGCTGAAATTCGGTGCCGACATACTCCTGGAACAAGGCCACCATCTGAACGCCCGTCTCGACGCCCAAGTGTTGATAGAACGATTGCAGGTTACCGGCTGGGGCAATCAGATGAATACGCTGCATTGACGTATTGTCGATTGGCGGTTGTCGATTGTCGATTGTGGAGGTGGCGACCCAAGTGATGTCAACGACCGGCGGCACGGGTGAATGCGCGGGCAAGCTGCGGATCGACGGGGTTTTCAGTCTTCCCGCCAACTTTGATGCCTGTCCCGACAATCACGCCGCTCGCAACCGCAAGCACCTTCGCAATGGTATCAATGGTCGCGCCACTGCCAACAAAAATCCGGCGGTCTGGAACTGCAGCGGCGACGCGGCGGACCTCGTCGAGATCGGCGGGCTGGCCCGTTGCGGGACCAGTCACGATTAACGCATCCGCCAGACCGCGATAGGCGGTGTCCCGGGCAGCAAGGACTATGTCGGGCTCGCTGATGGGCCTGGCGTGCTTCACGTTCACGTCGGCGAAAATGGCAATGCGTGCTCCGAGAAGCTTTCGATATTGCAGGGTTTCGCTGGCCCGGCCTTCGATGAGGCCCTGATCGGTGGCGTAAACACCGCAGTGGACGTTGACTCGAATAAAGGCAGCGCCTGTCGCGGCCGCGATTCCCAATGCGGCCAGAGGGGCATTACGCAGAGCGTTGATTCCGATTTTCAGGCCGGATTTCTCACGAACGGCTATGGCGGCGACTGTCATGGTGGCAATGCTGGCAGAAGGAAGCTCTCCCTCCGTGAATGGTGCGTCGCCGTAGTTTTCGATGATGGCCGCATCAAATCCCGCGTCTCGAAGCGAGGACGCGTCGGCAAGGGCAGCATTCACGATTTCGCTGACTGGCAATACATGGCGGACACTGCCGGGCAGCGGTTTGAGATGAATGACTCCGATGAGTGCTGGACTGGGCAATTCAATCATTTTGGCAAACAATCCTTCCAGAAACGATCCTATTTCGACTTACACTTTGTCACAACATTACACGCCGGGATTGTGGTCAAGGAACGTCCAGCGGGCAAAAATGTCAAACTGTGGCACGTATGGCGGCAGCAGCGTCGGCTGCCAATGCCCACATATCAAAGGAGCTGAACGTGAATAGCGTCACCAAAATCCTGCAAAATAGAGTTTCGTACTTACTGGCCGGACTCTTCGCTGCATTGGCATCCGGCGGGTCAGCGCTGGCCCAGGAAAAGCCAGCAGCCGCAACCGGCGAATCGGGACTTCCGATTTCCATGTCCGGCTTTGAAGATCAAGGCGAATTTCACCTATTCGTCAATGAAGATCAGATCGTCACCATGACATTTGACTGGCGCAAGGACGGATCGTTCGATGAGAAGTTCGTCCTGTCCATGGCCGGACAGAAGGTCGAAACCACGATGAAATTCAAGCCGGACGACAAGGGCCGCTTACTGCGCATTGACGCCAAGACGCCGCAAGGCGATCAGGTGTTCGAACGGGATGGCAGCACGATGACCTTCAAGTTCAAGGACAAAACCGCAACATTGACCATCAAACCCGAGTCGGTTCCGTTTGAGAACTTCTCTCCGGCATTAATCACTCTTGCGGTCCGTCGTTACAACCAGGCTGCCGGGGGAAAGCAGACGTTTCCAATCCTCATCCTCAATGGCCCGGTTGTCATGGATGGATCGTTGGAGCGAATGGAAACGTTGGAACGAACGGTTGACGGCAAGGACTTGAAACTCATCAAATACAAATACGGTCTGCCCGGCGTCGACCTGTTCTTTCTCGCCGACGAGGCCGGCAAAGTCTACCTTGGAGAAGTGCCGGCCCAGAAGGCGGCGTACGTGCGCAGCGGATTCGAATCACTCCGAGCGCCACAGGAATCCGATCCCAAACTTTCCAAGCCGGAATTTGAAGTCGTGGAGGATCGCGGAGCAAAGGTGCCGATGCGCGATGGAATCAATCTGTCTGCGGATGTGTTTCGTCCCAAGGCGGACGGCAAGTTTCCGGTCATCGTCATCCGGACGCCATACAAGAAGGAAATGAGCGAACTGCAGGGACGGTTCTACGCCCGGCGGGGTTACGTCACGGTCATACAGGACGTTCGCGGCCGATTTGGGTCGCCCGGCGAGTGGGAGCCATTCGTCAACGAACCGAAGGACGGTTTTGACACCATCGAATGGGCCGCCGCACAGCCCTGGTCAACCGGCAAGGTTGGAATGATCGGCGCATCCTATGTCGGATGGGTGCAGTGGTGGGCGGCGCGCGAAAAACCGCCGCATTTGGTGACCATCATCCCGAACGTCTCGCCTCCAGACGCGTTTTACAATTTTCCCTACGAGTACGGCACATACTTCATTCTCGGCGGCATCTGGTGGGCGGACATTCTGGCGACCGACGCGACGGGCGATCTTACCGGGACGGCGATGAGCAAAATCGGCGACAAGAAATATGGCCAGCTCTTGAAGTCGCTGCCGGTCATTGATCTGGATGAAAAAGTGCTCGGCAAGAAGAATCCGTACTGGCGAAAGTGGATCGAGCATAATTCCGACGACGCCTACTGGGCGCAAACGAATTTTCTCGACCGGCTCGACAACGTGAATATTCCCGTCTTTCATCAGTCCGGCTGGTTCGACGGAGACGGAATCGGAAGCAAGCTCAACTATTTGAAGATGCGATCGCACAGGCATCCCAATCAAAAACTCGTGCTCGGTCCGTGGGGACACACCCCCACCGCACAGCGCCGCCTTGGCGACATTGATTTTGGACCCGAGGCCATCATTGACCTGCCGCGTGAGTACCTACGCTGGTTCGATCACTGGCTCAAGGGCGTGGACAACGGGATCGACCGCGAACCGCTCGTGAGTCTTTTTGTCATGGGCCCCAACAAGTGGCTGCATGGGAATGAATATCCATTGCCACAAACGCGATTAGAGAAGTGGTATCTGACCGGCGATGGCAAGGCGAACACTTCCAAGGGCGACGGCAAACTCACTCGCGAGATTCCTCGCGCGGATTCGGCTCCCGATCGCTACACCTACGATCCGGGCGATCCGACGCCGAATCCTGATTATTTCGAGCAGAGTGAAGAAGAGGACGCAAAGGTTCAGGTTGTCGAAGAAAAGAAAAAGGAACGCGAGGCGTTCCACCAGAGTGTAACCGACGAGCGAAAGGACATCCTCGTGTACCAGACCGACCCGCTCCCGGAGGACCTGACCTTCGCCGGACCGATTTCAGCGACGCTCTATGCCGCTTCGTCGGCCAAGGACACCGATTGGTTCCTGCGGCTCCTGGAGGTAGAGGCCGACGGCAAAATCCACACGCTGGTCGAAGGCAAGATCCGGGCGAGATTCCGCAAATCGATGAAAACCGCGGAATTGCTCAAACCCGGCGAAGTGTACGAATATGCGCTGGACCTCTGGCAAACCGGCGCCACGATTTCCAAGGGCAGTCGCATGCGCGTGGAGGTGGCCTCCGCATCATTCCCGATATTTTCGCGTAATTTGAACACCGGCGGCCACAACGAGATGGAAACTCAGTTCGTCCCCGCCGAGCAAACCATCTATCACGACGCCTCGCATCCATCGCATCTGCTTCTTCCGATCATTCCGGAGGAAAAGAAGGCGGAGAAGAGCAACGGATAATCTCAAGTGTCCTTCTTCAGTGTGGCGATCGCCCAGGTCGATGGGTCCGCGTACCACGAGAGATCGTCGCCCACGGTGAGAAACTGCTGGCCATGGTCGGCGTCTTCGAGCATGTAGTAAAAGCCCATGCGCGGGTGTTCGGCGGGATCGAAGCCAACCAGACACTCGGCGGGAATCATTGCCTCCATTGTGTAGGCGGAACGCTCGACGTTTGAGGCTACGTGGAGTGCTTGCGCGGAGACGGGCGGCGGCTCTTCGCGAGCGCGCTGGAATTTTCCGAGGCCGGCCACCGCTGATGGGCGATTTTCGATTTTCGATTGCGGATTGCTGGTTGGCATAAAGAAGAACTGCTGGCAGAAGCGCGTGGCGCGTTTGTTGTCCGGCGACGGGCGGGTATCGGTGCAAATTCGCAGGTTGTCGCCCTTCCAGTAATTTGCCGGGTCGCAGCGGAGGGAGGTCCGTTTGCTGGTGACGCTGCAGGCGATGCAGATACCGGCTTCGTTCCAACAGGCCCAGACGGCGGCGTATTCTTTGCGGCCGTCGAGTGCCCCAAGCGCCGGGAGCAATTCGGCGTCGCTCCAGCCGGTGAGGAGGCCATCGAGCGGCGGAAGTTTGGCGCGATATCGCAAAGGAAACTCAAAGGCAAACAGCGAGCGATTCGGAATAAGCGTCATGACAAGTCTTATATTTCAATCCTTCTACTGGAGCGAGTGGGTGAATTGCCCCCCGGTGTAACGGGCGGTACGTTCTTGGACTATGCTGCTTTCGGGCCGGAGAGTTTCGCGATTAACTTGGGCAGGCTTTGCGGCATCGATCATCATTTTTGCGATCCTGCTGCCCAGCAGATGGTGGCTTTTCGGATGGGTCGGTCCGAAGTTTTGGATATTCGCCGAAAGAGGCGAACTCACGATTCAATACTTCACAAACCTCACGGCTGTAAAAAGTGGATATTGGTGGTCATTTCGAATTCTCGATGCTGGATTCAATTTCGGCTGGTTCGAAGTCTATCAGTCACAGGCGGACTACCAGATGATCATCCCATTATGGATTCCTTTGGTAACTATTTTTTTTCTTTCCTGCATCGGGTGGCTCCTAGCCATTCGCATTCGACCGGGTTGTTGCACAAGGTGTGGATACAGCCTCAGGGGCAATGTGTCGGGTAAGTGTCCAGAATGCGGTAATACGATTGAAAGTTCGACCCAGAGGTTGGACGTCAACTGATCATGACGGCGGGTAATGATTGGCTTAAGTCGTCGGCTGGCTTTTTTGCAATTCGACGAAGCGGTAAGTCAGTCGGCGGTGGGCCTCGACCAAGTCGCGGCAAACCAGTTCCACGCGGCGATTGATGTCGCGGCGCTCGCGGACGACGCGGCGAACGAGCTGACGCATTTTGCGATATTTTTCAGCCAGCAGGCCAAATTGCTCCTTTTCCCACATGGCCCGCTGCGCCAAGTCGAGCAGTTCATCCGCCCTAACTGGTTTCAGAATGACGTTGCAGCCGGCACCCATGAAATAACCGCTCGTTTCGCGTGAAGCCTGTACAAATTTCGCGAGGTTCTTTTCGCTGCATATGCAGAGAAGCGCCGGCTTCGAACCTGCAATCGTCCGGAGCGTTGCGGTCATATCGGACAGGTCGTCAACGTCGAGAATCACCAGGCTGTGATCGTCGAGTCGCTTCAGCTCATTTGCCGGACTGAATTGGGAATCACAGATAATCTGGAATTCAGGATGCTGAGACAGCGCGTTGCAAACTCGATCGAGGGACGCATCGTCGCGGGATGCAACCAATATATTTCTTACCTTGTCGGCGGCCGGCCGGGCAGCTCGATGGTTACTGTCGTCCCTTCGCCCAGTTTTGAATCGATCCAAAGTCGTCCGCCGTTGATCTCCGCGAGCCGGTACGCCCGCGTCAGACCCATGCCCCGCCCGCGCCCAGCCGGGCGGTGCGAGAAGAACGGATCGAATGCGTGTTCGAGAACGTCCGGAGCCATCCCCGGGCCGCTGTCTCGTACGACGATCCGCACCGACTCATCGGACGGCTGCGACACTGAGTTAATTAGCACGCGGTCCTTCGCCGAAGTGCAGGCCTGCATGGCATTCTCCAACACGGCGGAAAGCAATTCCTGAAGCTGGTCTGCGTCGGCAAAAACCGTCAACTCTGAACTGATCGAAACGGCTTCTACTTGTGCCTTTGACTGCGTGGAGGGCTGTTTCCAGCGTTGCAATGCTGTCCGAATGACCTGTTGCACAGGCTGGACCTTTGCATTGGGCGGATCGGGCTTGGCGAACTTCATGAGGTCGAGCACGATTTGCGAGGCCTTTTTTGCCTGCTCGACAACAATCTCCATGGCGCGCCGCCGTTCAGGCTCGACGGAAATATCCAGCTCCATCTGAGCACGGCCGGAGATCACGGCCAGTGGATTGTTCAATTCGTGGGCGGCGCCGGCGGCCATCTCCCCCACCATCGAAATCGATCGCATCCGGACCAACTGCGATTCGGCTTCCCGGCATCGCCGGTTCAGGTCCAGGAGTTCCTGGGTCATGGCGTCGGAGTCGGACCGCGAGCCGGCCCAGGCAATTGCCAGGCCGATGGTGCGTGTAAGCAGAGTCCAATCAGAATCCCTGGATTGGGAGGAGCCTGTGCGCAGGGAATTGCAAGCGAGCAACGCCCCCGCTTCAAATCCGTTGGCTTCAATGGGAATGAAGCGAAGTCCGTGCGGGGCAGACTGCTGGGTCACTTTTCGCCAGATAAAATCGGATTCGGGCGAATCGGAACCTGCGACGTTGTTCTCAATAACCGCCGCCCGTCGCAATTTCTCGGTTTGGTCAAAAAACCCGGCGTGAACCAGACGACTGGAAGGCCTGCCGACGTACACCGTGGCGGCGTGGGCTTGGAAGAGTCCGGCCAGCGATTCCGCAGCCGCGGCACAAACATCGCCCACGGGATCGTTTTCGTTTACCAGCGAGGTGAACCGCCCAACCGCTTCCAAACACGCGAGCTGGGATGCGAGTCGCTCGTTCTCAGCAGCGAGCCGCGAGTTGGCCTGCGTCAATCGCTGTTGCACTTCGAGGTCAACATTCGTGGAATGAGTTTCAGACGCCGGCTCCTCAAGCCCAAGAACTTCACGAATCGGCTTCATCCGCTCGGGCAACTGTTGAATGACGTGCTCGATGGCGTCGTTGGGCAGCCCAAGCGACTTGGCCAGCTCCTCAACGGAATCGACATGGCTGTAGCCGGAAAAACCGATGCTCAACCGGCGGACGAGGTTGTCGGCCAGATGGATCAAACGCACCATGCGCGAATGAGTCACCGTGGAAGGCAGGTCGTCAGGGTTCTGATGGTGCAGCCAGACACATTCCTGAATGGCCTGTGGCAACTGCCAGCGCATGGTGAGTCGCTTGCCGGCGACCGTGTGATCGAGGCCGAAGATTTCCGATTCGATTTCGCTGATGCAGGCGTGGCGACGTGCGGCATAGTCGGCGGCCTTGGCGTAGCTCTTGGGAAGGCACACGTCGAGCGCGATCTTGCCTATGTCGTGGAGGAGCCCGCAGACAAACGCCTCACCGGCGAGTTCCTTGCCGCCGACGCGCATCGCAATGAGCTCCGCGGCGCAGGCGACGCCCAGGCTGTGCTCCCAGAGTCCGGCACGAATTCTCGATTCCGCATCATCGCCATGCTTGAGCGAAAGAGTCTCGAAGAACTGACTCGACAGTGCGGCGTTTCGGACCGTGCGCATGCCCAGAAGCGTCACCGCCTTGGTGACGGTCATGGATTGCGTACGGACGCCCAGATCAGCCCGGCGCACAAGCCGGAGAATTCCGGCAGTCAGGGCAGCATCGGATTCGATGATGGCGATGACGTCGCGGGCCGAACTATCCTCGGACGTGGTAACCGTAATGAGACGGGCAACCACGCCGGGAAGCGCGGGCAGCCGGTCAAGGTGATTGAGTATGAGTTCGACACGCTGGCGCGCGGGCGTTGCGTCCGGACGCACCGTTGGTTGCGATGTTGCCACCGTCATATTGCCTCCCGCAAATCCGGCGGCGATCCGAATGGAAGGAACTTAACGTCTGCATTGGCACGTTCTGGCGGCATTTCGCCGGACCGTAACGGGCATGGCCTGCAAACGATGGCAGACCATCCCGCTCACCATTATTTGTCAGGCGACCTTCACCATATCGGCGATTCGATTGATCACCAGGTTAATGTCAAACGGCTTGCGAATGAATTCATCCGCGCCGGCGGCCTTCAACTCCGCCACCTCATCCGGATCGGCCACACCGCTAATGATGATGATCTGCATGTGCTTGTATCCGGGGTTATCGCGTATGGTCCTGCAAACGGCCGTCCCATTGATATCGGGCAGCTTGAAATCGAGCAAAATGACGTCGGGACGGAATTGTTCGGTCAGGATTCCGGCGTCATACCCCGTCGAGGCCGTTTCAACTTCAAACCGGCCGTCACGTTCCAATAACTCGGTGAACATTTCAACAATGGCTTCGTCGTCGTCCACCACCAGAACGCGCTTCTTACCGGTCTCTAGCTGATCCATCGGGATCTGGTTGTTCTTCATGAACGCAACCAGGGAGTCCCTTGGGATGCGGCGGAACCGCGAACCGGGAACGCGAAAACCCTGCAAACGTCCGCTATCAAAGCAGCGGATGACCGTTTGCTGGCTTACTTTGCAAATCTGAGCCACCTCACCGGTGGTGAAAACACGCTTAAACTGACCATCAGCCATGACACTCCTCCCGTCGGCATCCTGCCGCCCTGTACCCGTACATTGTCCATCTATCCCAAATATCCTATACGATACAGGTATGAATGTTCATCGTCAATAACAAAAGAAAAAACGGACTTAGGCGGCTTCCTTACACAGAAAACGCCGATTTCATGTTGTGTAATCTCGGTCAATTGGGCTGATTTTGTCCAGCGTGGTTTTGATATTCCCGGACGGCAAGGGTTGCCATGACGATGCTTGCCAGCCGCCGCAAGCTAACTACCAGGAGGCCCTACGATCCTTGTTGGTCAACTTCTTAGAGCATGTAACGGCTTAGGCTGCGATCAGGGCGTCGATGAGCCGCTCGTCTTCGATGCCCAGGGCACGAAGAGCATCTCGCTTTTCGTCGTCGGAGAGACTGGGGTCGGAAGTGATATTGCTTACGTCATCGAGCGATATGACCTCGCCATTTGAGTTGGTCAGCGCGTCGGGGAATTCCGTCGTGGGCGGCACGCCGCAACCGCTCAACAAGAGAGCGACGACAGATACGGGCAATAATGAGGCTTGGTTTCGCATGTCGAAAATGGTAACGGACGAGCGGACCGGCGGCAACGCGGCCTGATCACCCCGGCGGGGTCATGCTGATCGTCCGAACGTCGATCCCCACGACCGGCGATTTGTCGTCGAAAACGACGGTGGTTGGTGTCGGACGTTCTGCGATGGGCGGCGGGTAGACCCACACCGTTCGAAGCGTTTCGTGAGGATCGACTTGTGCATTCGGAACTGGAAGTTGATCAGCGTCGCTCTCGTCAAGGTCTTGCGGCAACACTTCCCGATCCAGCGCCAAGAATGCGACTTCGTTTGTGTTCGTCCTACGGCGCGAAACGTGGTACACCCGCCCGGTAATCTCGTCCACAAAACGCGTACCAACGGGAAACATCCCAGCAATCATCAGATTTTCGGCGGGACTTGCAATTGACTTAGTAGCAGGCACTTGAACCTCGGTGGGGATCCCCGTCGAAGGCACCCCGAAAACCAGCGCGGGAAACTCAACTTGCACACGCCACGCCACAGGCAACGAAACATCCGTAGATTCAATTTGGGCAAGCGGCTTAAATGCAATGGATCGATCGGTTAGACTTGGGAGAGCCGCCGGATCGTTACTGACCTGCAACGCATAGCGGCTGGTTGATTGAGGACGCTTCAACGTAACAATGTAAAAGTCAAATACGCGCGTCGTTCCGACTGCGGCGGCGGCTTGGGACGCGATCAGCTTGCTGTCCGCAACTGAAAGTTGCACCGGCGGAGATACGGGAGGACCGACAATGGATCGTAGGCGGTGCAAAGCAGCCCACGCATAGCGGTGACCTCCGAATTTCTCAAGCCACGCGGCAAACGCAATAGTCGTCGTATCGGCGGGTGGAGCCTCCAAGGGTGGATACATTCGCGTCCCGAGCGAAACTTGGGGCGAATAAAACGAACGTGCACAAAACTGCGCTCCGTCGATAACGCCATTGGTGAGTTGCGACGACTCTGCACAAAAAGGCCAATATCCTGACCCTGATACTGGTTGAAAATCATCCCGACACTTGGCAGGTGATTGATCGGTGTCGCATATTTCCGGCATGCGCTCGATACGGAAGGGTTTTTCCGGGACAACCACAGACGTCCCCGCCACGAAGTTTTCCATGTGCAGAGCGTGGACGCGCGTGTCTGAGGTGAGCAACACCGACCAATGTTTGAAGCACAAGCTCGGCGGATTGCAATCCAACACGGAATCTAGCATCGGATCATAAAACAGATCACCAGCAATACTGCCCGACGCTAACAAGAATTTGCCCGTGGCGTTGCCGTCTTTGTCGTTATAGGGCGTGAAGACACTCCCGGATGCCTGAAGCGTGTCGGTCAAGGTCGTGGCCGCGCTTTGGGAGACGACTCGCTGCGTGGTGTATTCGGTCAGCGTGCGGGCGCGAGTCCAGGCCACCGGAAACATCGTGGCCGTCATGACCAGACCAAGGCCGAGGATCACGATGGCGATCATCATTTCGATAAGGGAGAAGGCGCTTCGTGAAGCGAAAAGATTGAGGTGAGAAGATTGAAGTGAGGAATCCTTCCTCTCCTTCTCTCTTCTAACGTCTATCTTCAGACTTTGCATGATGCTCATGGCGTTTCGCCCGCCGGCCCACGAACCACGGCCCCGGTAATCCGATTGATGTAAAACGGCAGGCCGTGATCCTTCAAGAATGTCCTTTTCGCCGCGGCGTCTCCGGCCTCGTTGAACAATGAATCGTCGTACACCAGAAGTCCGTCAACCGAGGGAAAATTGAAGGCAATCATTGAACTGTCTGCAGCCAGCCAAGTTGGCGGTTGGTCGATCAGCGCGTTACCTTTTTTCCGAACAGCCCCCGACCCAATTAGGGCCGGCTTTGTGTTTCCCGAATCGGCCATGTAGTACTGCGTAATCCATAGAGGGCCGTCTGGTGGCCCAAATACGTCCAGAAAAGTCACATCCCCGCGCGGTTTGGCTTCAGCTTCCTCGTTTGGGTCGCGAATCAAGACTGTTCTGCCGACCGTCAACTCTCCATTTGGCGAAAGAATCAATGCAAAGTAATTTCGATGAATTTGAGCTATGTTACAATTCGTCCCAACCGTAGCGTTGGCAATTGAATTGTTTCCGAGTTCAAACGCGTCATTGTAGTAGAGGTAGTCTTGATTGTTCCGACTCTCGCACATCCCTTTCCCATCTTGTTCGGGGCATATGGCATAAAGTGGCACAACGCGCATGGGAGACGGCAGGGTGAAACTTCGATCGCGGAGAACGGTGAAGACGTTGTACCAGCGGCCGTCGGATTCCCACCCCTTGATGATCTTTTCCTCGTCGGTCTGTGCTGAGTCATTAGGGTTTTGCGTAATCGGAGCGACGCGCTGGACGCCCTGATCATCAATGAAAAAGAACAGGCCGGTCTCCGCCCCGCCGGATTGAATGGCCCGGGCCCGTGCGGTGGTCAACATTCCCGTAATCATGTTCTGCGCGTCAGTGATTTTGCGGTCGCGCCAAAGCTGCGTGGCCGCCGGGAGCACCAGCCCGGCCAGCAAAATGATGATCGCGATGACAACAGTCATTTCGATCAACGTGAAGGCACGAAGTGTCCGGCGACTGACTCTCATTGGAGAATTCCCCTGGCCAGCTTGTCGCGCAGTTGATCGTTGGAGTATACGTTATCCGCGTTGGCCGGATGGTCGATGATGTGGTGCTTATTGTCCGGCGTATCCGGCTCGGTTGCAAAATCACTAATGAGCGATGCCGCCCCATTGGGATCCATCATTTCTTTCTTGAGCTGATCCTTCCCGTCGGGCCCATACGAGAAGATCACCGGCTGTCCGCCGTTGAGTCGAATCAACTCCGTGGAGGCCTCATTCCAGTCGCCTCCTGGCGCCATCGAATTGTGTGACGCAACCGGTTGCGCCGCGCCTGAATCGTGACCGGGATGATCTCTCTGTGCCAAATAGCTGATGGGATTGCCCCAGTCATCCAGAATGTAGCGTATTTGCAGATCTTCGGGATCCCAGTCCGTGTTCACAGAACTTGCATTGATTGCTGCCGGACGGGATAGAAACTGGCTGGGCTTTTTCGTCGTGGGGTCTACCGCACCGACAGAACGGTTTCGATCGGAAATCTTGTCGAGGACCGCGGCGGCTTCTCCGCCTTGGCTCTCGATCGCGACAATGAGTGCCGCCAAATCTCGGTGCTCAAACCGGTCATTGTCCGTGCCGTCGGTATAGAATCTCATAGGTTGAGCATAGGGCGGTGCAGGCACGATCAACGACCCAGAAGGCGTAGCCAATCTCGTTGGAATCCCATTGATAGGCGTGGTCCCGAAAACCTCTAGTTCATCGGGAGGGTAAAGGCCATATCGCCTCTTGTAGTCTGCGTTTCTCGTAATTGTCGGTTTCTCGGTTTCGCTGCGTTTGAACTGCTCAACAGCGTCGGCGACGATTTGAAGGACTGCCTGGGTGTTGCGGGTTTTTGATTTGCGAATGAGCGAAGTCGAGGCCACCATCACTGCGCTAACCAGTACGCCGATGATGACGATGACGATGAGCAACTCGATCAACGTCATGCCGCGCCGACAAGACCGAAGCGACAAGTTAGAAGATTGAAATAAATCCCGTGGGCCCCGCAGCATTGCACTCTCTCTTCCAGCTTCAATCTGCTCACTTTAGTTGGTTTCTCTCGTCCAGTTGGTTATGTCGTCGGTCGTCCCATAGATCCCATCGGGGCCGGCACTGATCAATAAATAGGAATCCTTCTGCACCGGAGTGATTCTACCCTTCGTTTTGGCATCAAGGATGAATTTGGCAAACGAATTATCGTACTGCACATCGGCCACAAATGCGTCGACGGTGACCGTCGGGTCAGGACCGCCGGCTTTCTTCACCAATGCATGAAATCCACCAAAGTCAGCGTTGAGCCCGCTGCCAAAATCCAAACCCGGTTCGGTCAGAGTTCCGTCTCCGCCGGTGATGATGTTGTTATCCGCTTGCCTGTATATTCCAGGTGTTGTCCCATCGGCCAGCATGCGATTGCTTCCGGGGCTGGATTTGTAGTAGAGAATCGGATGGTCCCATGCGTCCAAAAAGACTGGCAATTTGATAGACTCAAATTGCGAAACATCATTGACGATACCGCCCTTCTCGGCGAGTTCATTCAGCCCCTTGGTTCGTGCGGTTAGTTTTTCATCGACATAAGGACCATATCTTGGATGCACTTCTTTTCCTGTCGCAGGATCGACCGCATACAACCCCTTTGATGCAAAATCCTTGTGGGTGTCGTCCCACCAACCCGGCGAAGTTGAGCCCGGCACATTCTTGAATCCGGCAGTCCCCAAACCGTCACCCATTAATGCAAGCACGAGCAGATGTGCACCCGAAACCTTGATCGGTGTAGTTGCTGCCAGGGGCGGGGGCGAGGCGATCTTACGACGATCCTGTCCCGTTTCGGTATTGTCGCCGGTCGAAGGCGGCAACGATGCGCCAAGAGATTGTTCCGCGCGATAGGATTCAATGCCCGTGCTTAGACCCGTGAAATAAGAGGTCGTCTGGGCGATTTTTGCCCGGTTCTTCACTGACCCGATGGCCGGGAGGAGCACCGCAAGCAGCAACGCGATAATCGCGATGACCACCAGCAATTCCACCAGGGTGAATGCAGCTCGCACTGGTCTACGTCGTTTCATATTGCGCCCTTGCAAGTTAAGAAAACTATTGTCCGTCAAACGCCGGCAGGTTGGACACATCGTCGGAGGTGCCAAAACGCCCATCCACTCCGGCGCTGATCAGCAGGAACGAGTCGGCATTCACAGGCCTTAGCGGCGTATTGGCCTGAATACCACCGGGTTGCTCGGCCTGGGTGAGCAAATTGGAATACACCTTGCGATCCACGATGTAGTGAGCAAACGTCTCTTTGTTTTCCGGCTTGACCAAGTCACCCGCCGTCAGGTCCGCGCCGTCCTTTTGGATCGCGTGTTTGCCTTCCGACGTGCCCAATATCCAACCGTCGGTGCCGTCTTTGCCCGTAAAACCAACGTTGTCTGCATGGAAGTAGTACGGCGGGCCGGTGCGTTGATCGCCAGTGCCGTAGGCATTGTCCTTGTTGTGGACCTTCTCAACCAGATTGGTCGCCTTGCCGGACGTGTTGGCCGCATAATAAAGGATCGGCTGATCCCAACCGTCCACGAACACCGGCATATTCTCCATTCTCGCCCAATCGGGAAAAAGAGTGGCCAAGTCCGCCGGCTGGCGACCGGAGATTGCGTTGGTCTTCTTCGTCGGCGCATTCTCCGGAGTCACATACATCGGCGATCGCTCGATGGGTTTGCCGGTTACGACATCGGGGTCGTACCACTTGAAGGGTTCCAAGGTTTTCGGCGCGGAACTTCGCTTGATGAAACCCTGACTGTCTTTACCCATCAGCATGGCCGGCAACCATTGAGCGCCATAAATCACCGGTTTTTCCTGGGTATACGGATATTTCCCGGCAAAGGCGTCGTCGGCAGTAAAGCCGCCGGGGTATGCGGTCAGGGGCGGATGAACGAACGAAGGCGGATAGCCGTTGGTCTGGGTGAAATCCGAGCCATTGTCGTTCTTAAACATTTCCATCCCCACCTTGATGGAGTCGATCCCCTTGAGAGTGCTGACTTTCTTGGCTTGATCGCGCGCCTTGCCCAGCGCAGGAATCAGAATGCTGATCAAAAGCCCGATGATGAAGATCACGGTAAGCAACTCGATCAGCGTGAACGCCGCGCGACGACGGGTTCTTTGTCTGGCGCCATGCGGATGACCGCAAACGATTTCGAGCATGACATTCTCCCTGTTTCGAGCAAGAGCCTCCGTTGCACGGAGCAAGGCGATTCCGCGTTTGCCATTTCGCATTGGTCAATTTCCTCCGCCCGATACCGACGAAATCAAGGACACCAGCGGCATGAACAACGCAATGACGATGAAGCCGACGATACCGCCGAGCACCACGACCATGATCGGCTCAAGCAGCGAAACCAGACTCTCGACGGCCACGTCCACTTCCTCGTCGTAGTTGTCCGCGACTTTCAGCAGCATCTTGTCGAGTTCGCCGGTTTCCTCGCCGACGTCCACCATGTTGACCACGAGGCCGTCCACCACGTTTGACGCTCGCAATGGAGCCGCGAAGCTCTCGCCCTCACGAATGGAATCGTGAACCTTTTCAAGGGCCCGCGAGTACACTTCGTTGCCGGACGTTTCCTTCGTAATTTTGAGCGCTTCGAGAATCGGAACGCCGGCATTAATCAACGTGCCCAGTGTTCGGGTAAAGCGCGCAACGGCGTTTTTTTGCATCAATCCGCCCAAGACGGGAACCTTGAGCGAGACTACGTCCACTCCATATCTGCCGCCCTGCGATGAGCGTATCAACTTGAAGAGAGCCATGAACGCGAAGGGCGCACCGATGATCACCAGCCAACCCGGAATCGGCCTGCCGATCACCACCCAGTCGGACGCCCCCAACAAGATCATGGTGACGGCCGGGAGCTTCACGTCAAAGTCGGCAAAAATTTCCTTGAACTTCGGAATGACGAAAATCATGATGCCCGTCACGATCATCATCGAAAAGCCGATGACCACGATCGGGTAGATCATCGCTCCGATGATCTTTTTCTTCAGCTTTTCGGCCTTCTCCATGAACTCCGCGAGACGCTGCAAAATGACGTCGAGCACGCCGCCCGTTTCGCCGGCGGCCACCATGTTCACATAAAGCCGGGTGAAAGCCTTGGGATGTTTGCCGCAGGCTTCGGACAGCGTACTGCCGCCTTCGATGTCATCGGCCATGGAACGCAAGACCGTCTTCATCGCGCCGGGCTTCTGCTGTTCCTCGAGGATTCGCAGGCTGCGAAGAATCGGCAGACCGGCGTCCTGAAGAGTGCTGAGCTGGCGCGTAATCTGGGTAATTGTCTTGGTTTTGATCTTGCGGATGGCGGTGCGGCGTGCGCCTTTTTTCTTGCCGCCGGCGGCCTTCGTCTTGGTTCCCTTTTCGCGGATTCGCGTCGGGAAGTAGCCAAGGTTGCGAATTTTCGCCAGGGCGTCTTCACTGGAAAGGGCTTCCAGTTCGTCCTTGACCTCCTGCCCCGCCTGATTCATCGCCTCATACGTAAACGTCGCCATACCTCACCCTTGTCTGGACTATTGGAAGTTTGGACTTTTGGACCCTTACTCCTCGAGGATCGTCTCCTTCACGACTTCGTCGAGGCTGGTGACTCCTTCAAATATCGCAAGTAATCCCGCTTCGCGCAGCGTCCTCATTCCCCGCTTGACGGCTTCGCGCCGGATGACCGCCGTCGAACCGCGACGCATGATTAACTCCCGGATCGTATCGTCGAGGGCCATGATCTCGTAAATGCCCATTCGGCCGCGATACCCCGTCCCGTTGCAGTAGTCACACCCCTTACCGTAGAAAAATACCCGGTCGCCGATGTCCTCGGGCCGCAGCGCCAACTCCATGATCTGCTCTTCCGTGGGCCGGTATTCGGTTTTGCAATTCAGGCAGATCCGGCGAACCAGCCGCTGGGCGACGACGGCCTCCAGCGTCGCAGTAATAAGGAACGGCTCCATCCCAAGGTCCATCAAGCGCGCAATGGCAGACGGAGCGTCGTTCGTATGAAGCGTGGTAAAGACCAGGTGTCCCGTCAACGACGCCTGAACGCTGATTTGAGCGGTTTCCAGGTCGCGCACCTCACCCACGAGGATGATGTCCGGGTCCTGTCGCAGGAAGGAGCGGAGCGCCCGGGCAAAGGTAAACCCAACGTCGGGTTTCACCTGGGCCTGAATCAGGCCGTCGATGTCGTATTCCACGGGGTCCTCAGCCGTAAGGATTTTCACATCCGGCTCGTTGAGCTCCGAAAGTGCCGCGTAAAGGGTCGTGGTCTTACCGGACCCTGTCGGACCTGTGTTAATGATGATCCCGTTGGGCTTATGCATGAGCTGGCGAAAAATCGCAAGCTCCTCATCGCGCATCCCGATCTTGTCGAGACTGAGCTGGACGTTGGAACGGTCCAGCACGCGAAGCACGACGCTTTCGCCAAACAACGTCGGCAGAATGGCGACACGAAGGTCGATGGGAACACCTCGCAGCGAAAGCTCGATACGTCCGTCCTGCGGCAGGCGGCGCTCGGCGATGTCCAGGTTGGCCATGACCTTGATACGCGAGGCAATCGCCAGGGCAACATATCGCGGGGGCGGAACCATCTCGTACAGTACGCCGTCGATGCGGTAGCGCATCTTGAATTCATCCTCGAACGGCTCGAAGTGAATATCGCTGGCCTTGTCTTTGATTGCCTGCAGCAGCACGAGGTTCAGGAGTTTCTTAACCGGGTTGGACTCGATCATCTCCTTGATGTCTGCAAGGTCGATGCTGTCGCCGCGGCCCTGGAATTTGGCGAGGTCTTCATCCCCCTCCAACTCGTGAATGAGCCCGGTAATCGATTCCTGCTGGCCCTCCGGGTAGTAGCGGCCGATCGCCGTCTGCAATTCCTGCGGGCTGCAAAGAAACGCCTTGATGTTGCAACTCAGAAGCGTCTTCAGGTCGTCGGTGGCTTGAAAGTTGTCCGGATTATCGAGGGCGAGTGATAGCTCGTTACGTTCCTTGTTGAATTCAAACGGTAACGCGCGGTAGGTGTTGGCCATCTGGCTGGACACCATCGCGATGACTTCGGCCGGGATGTCCATCTTGGCCAGTTCAATGGTCCCCATGCCGCTTTGCGAAGCGAGCGCAAGTGCAAGGTCGCCGTCGCTGACATATCCGAGTTCGACGAGGATTTTGCCGATGGGGCCGCGTTTTTGTTTCTGGATATCGAGGGCTTCCTGAAGCTGGGATCGCTTCAGTTTTCCCATCTTAATCAGTACGCGGCCAAGCTGCCGACCGCGAAGCTGTTCGACCGGTGGTAGCTTTTTGGGCTTATCGCTCATTCATTCCTCAATGTGCGGGGGCCTTTTCTTCGTCGCTGCCGACCGGACTGTCTTCGACCTTCATGCCGCGGCGGTGGGCGTCAATTTTGTCCTGCATGCCACCCGGATGACGCGAACGATCTACACAGTCCTCGGCGTTGATCAAACCCTGTTCGTACAAACTCCACAGGTGCTCGTCGAGCAACTGCATGCCGTATTTCTTGCCGGTCTGGATCGCCGAGTCAATACGATACGTCTTGTTTTCGCGGATCAGGTTGGCGATGGCCGGTGTTCCGACCATGAACTCGTAGGCGGCCACCATCCCCTTTGGCTGCCGCGGCAGAAGCGCCTGCGACAGGGTGGCGATCAGATTCGTTGAAAGCTGAACGCGAATCTGTTCCTGCTGCTCGTGCGGAAAGGCATCCACAATGCGATTGATCGTTCCCTGACAGCCTGTGGTATGCAACGTGCTGAACACAAGGTGTCCTGTTTCCGCCGCACGAACGGCAGCGGAGATCGTTTCGAGGTCGCGCAACTCACCGACCAGGATCACGTCCGGGTCCTGACGCAGCACGCGGCGCAGCGCCTCGGCGAAGCTGGGTACGTCGGTGCCGATTTCACGCTGATTGATCAGCGACTTCTTGTGCATGTGGTAATACTCGATCGGATCTTCCATCGTCACGATGTGCCGGTCGAGATTCTTGTTGATGTAGTCGAGCATGGTCGCCAGCGTGGTGGTCTTCCCCGAACCGGTAGGGCCGGTGACGAGAAACAAGCCGCGCGGACGGCGACACAGGGCCCGGCAGATATTCGGCAAGCCGATTTGATCGAATGTAAGCAGGCGATTGGGAAT
Source organism: uncultured Phycisphaera sp. (assembly GCA_964501365.1). GTDB lineage: Bacteria > Planctomycetota > Phycisphaerae > UBA1845 > UBA1845 > CAZAMB01. Next base: position 255,685 of record CAZCST010000020.1, read on the forward strand.
CAAGCGCAACACCATTGCAATGTTGCCCTTCTGCTTGAAAATCGCCACGCGGAAACGCCCCGCGTCGCCGAACGCGAACGCGAAGTCGCACCCCCCCTCCTCCTGAAGCTCCTGCTGGCCGCGTTCGGGCGTGATCGCCTTCATGAGGGCGACCGTGTCCTCCGGGGCCAGTACCTTGGTCTCCAGCGAGCGCATGTGCCCGTGCAAACGAACCACGGGAGGCCGCCCCACTGTCAGGTGGAGGTCTGACGCACCCTGCTTGATGACCGTCTCCAGGAGCCGGTCAATATGAATTGTCCCCATGAAGCTTCCTCGGCCGATGGTAAGAGGCGGGCCTGGACCCCAGCGATCCAACAAGCCCGCTGACCCTATCCTAGTGGATCATCCGCCCCTTATCCACCAGAGCACCGGCTAAGGAGCTGGGATTGAGTATGGCAAAGAAGGGCAGGCTCTGCCCGCCTCAACCATCATCACCCTGCGAAACGGTGACGGGTTGTGGTGGGTCTAGCCTGCCCTTGCTTAACACTTAATGGTAAGTGAATTGTCGAAAGAATCCGTCGTTATTCGATCTGCACTCACCCGGTCGCCTTGATATTAATGCTTCCATTGTGCGTGGTGAGTTCCAGCTTTTCGCCGCCCGCGCCAAGTTTGCCTTCGAGCCGCGTTCTGCTGGAGGAAGTCGCCGCGATACCGGCCTGATTGTTCACGCTGCCGTTATCCGTTTCCGCAATCACGTTTGCAGAAGTGCCCGCCCCGACGGAAAGCTCGATGGCGCCGTTATGCGTGGTAATGTCGCCGCGAATGCCGCCGCTTTGGCGCAAGTCAGCCCGAATTTCGCCGTTGTGCGTTTCCAGATTGATGTTCGTGCCGCCGTACGTCGCCACGATCTCGCCGTTGTGCGTGGTGGCCTGCAATTTCCCGCCCTTTGCATCCACTACGACTTTGCCGTTGTTGGTTACCAGCCTGGTGTCGCCGATCACTCCATTCGCAGTCACTGCGCCATTGTGCGATTCCGCGTCGAATCGCAGATTACCGGGAGCCTGGATACTGAACGAAACAACCGCCACCCATCGCGATTTCTGTGCGCCCTTCCACCGCCAGCCAAGTTTCTGCTCCCCACTGGCTGATCGCTCTGACGTGATCTCAATCGCCGCAAGAGCCTCTTTTGCGTCTTCGACTGACGAACTTCCGGCCTTCTTGCGTACGGAAACAGTTGATGGAGCGCCGGCGGATTGGCCGCTGAATTCGATTTCTCCGTTATGGGATCGTACTTCCATTGCGGTCAGCCCGGCTGATTCCACGGGAATCTGGACAGTCTCCTCGGTCCAGGCGGCCGGCGATCGATCCCAATCACAACCACTCGCAACCACCACGATACACCCTGAGCCAAGCATCGAAGTGATGGTAAGGCCAGCCAACGCAAAAACCCGGGTCACAAATTTGCCGTTCATATGAAAGTCCTCCAGTGCCTCCTCTAAGCCCCATGACGTATGGGACACCACACCCTATCCGACACCGGACTTCTTGAAAGGTGTGGCGCATCCCAAGCGAATTCGGCTCCCGGGACAAATTATTACAATCTCCCAGTACATGACGCGCGTACGCTCGGAGTTATCAAGGCGTGCTCATTTCCTGGCGGCGAGTTCCACCTGCAAGGTCAATTCCTCGCGCCCCCGTCGAACGTTCACGGAAATTACGTCGCCTGCCTTCTTCTTCTCGGTAGCTTTGTAGTAATCCGTCATGCCCGTGATGGCCAGCCCGTCCACGGAAAGGATGCGGTCGCCGGCCTTCATGCCTGCTTTGGAGGCCCCTCCCCCTTCCATGACATCCGCCACCAGCCAGCCCGGCTCCTTTGAATCCCCCTCCATGTCCGGCATGATGCCCATGACTACGGGACTGGGCTGCGGTCCACGAAAGATTCGCGGAGTTGACTCAACTTTTGCAAACTGCGGCGTGGATTCAGCGTTGATCAAATCGAGTGTGATTTGCGAAACCATGGTTGCGATTTTCGCAGCGCCATCGGCGTTGATTTTCTCCACGTCGTCTCCCGGACGATGGTAGTCTGCGTGAACGCCGGTGAAAAAGAACAACGAAGGTACGCCGGCCTCATAAAAGGAGGCATGGTCGCTGGGACCTTTTGCGCTCGGGTCCGGAAGGAATTTGATTCCCGACTGGTCTGCGCGGCGTTGAACAATTTGTGCGAGCGAGTCGCCGGTTCCTAGACCCTGAACGGCGAGTTCGTTCTCCTCGATGCCCGGAGTCCAGCGGCCGATCATATCCATGTTGACCATCGCCACGATGGATTGGATCGGAACGGTCGGGTGTTCCACATAGTGCTCGCTGCCCAACAGCCCGATTTCCTCGCCGGTAAACGTCATGCACAGGAGCGTACGCTTGCGAACTGGAACCTTGGCGAGCTGTTTGCACACTTCAATAACCCCGGCCGAGCCTGATGCGTTGTCATCGGCCCCGTTGTAAATCGTTCCCTCACGTATCCCAAGATGGTCGTAATGTGCCCCCAACACAACGATCTGGCTGGACAGCGGACCCCTGCCTGGAAGAACCCCGATGACATTGCGAGCAGGCCAGTCTTCCCGTTCCACCGTTACTCCGCCAGCCATGGAGACCCCTGGCAGCGCACCGGCCACCCGTTCACCGCGGTCACAAGATGCCTGCAAGTCCGTAAGGGACGGCCAATGGGCGATAGACATAAGCCTGTCGGCGGTCGTCCGGCTGATGTGCATCGCGGGCAATGCACCCGGTCGCCCGCGACGGCCAAAAGGAATCAGTGTATCGCTCTCATTTGTCGCAGGCGCCGTACTGACAAACAAAATGGCGTTCGCTCCCAGTTCGGAAGCCCGCCCGATCTTGCGATCAAACAAGGTGCGTTCACGAGGCTGCCCGTCACCGCTCAGTGCGGGGGGCTGACCGCGAAAAGCTATGACGATCTTGCCCTTAACATCAAGATTGGCGTAGTCGTCATAGTCCTTGCCCGAATTCGTGAGTCCGTAGCCGGCGAATACGACATCGCCCTCAAAGTCTCCTTCGGAGGATGAGCCCAAAGGAACGAAATCGGTCTTCAAGATCAGTCGGGGCGGCGGGTCACCCTTCACGGAAAGGTGTGTCAGGCTGCTGATTTTTGGATCACTCGGAATTGTGAAGTTTTGAAAATACGATGCGCTGTCCCCTCCGGGAGAAAGTCCGATAGCTTCGAACTGTCCTGCGATATATCCGGCGGCCAGGTCAATGCCTCGCGAACCGGTTCCGCGACCCTCGAGCTGGTCACTCGCGAGATACTCGATATGGCTCAGGTAGGGCTTTGGCGTGACGGGTTCGGGGGTTGGTTCGCGAGAATCCGCCCGGGTGGAAGAAGCAACGTCCTGCTGCCTGCCGGCAACGGAAACCTTGTTTTGCCGGACGCAGGAATGGGATCCTCCGGCGACGGTTATTGCGACTGCCAGTCGAAACGCAAATCTTTGATACTTGGTGACCACGATCTCTCCTTTTGTAAATCGTCGTGGATGTTAGGAAAGCCCGCTGAAACGAGCAAATAACCTGATTCCGAACCGCGTAACAAAAACATGCTCAAAATAGAAATCTGAGTATTTTTGTGTCATAAAAGCCCTTGCCTCGTATATGACCAGTAGAAGACGTACGGGATGAATCCAGCTTTAGACTACCCGCAAACCTTCTTCCCTGTTTGGAGTCCGCGGCGGCGCGTGAATGTGTGCAAAAAGTGTCCTTTGCCCAATATCCAAGTACGCAGCTGCCGGAGTATGATTGTCAATTGTTACAGAAATCGACTCCCATGTGGCCTGAAGCTGACCAGATTCTCGTCGCGTTAATCGATTGCGACGAGGCCACGTCAAAACTCATTCTCAGGATGACAAAATCGAACGGCTTCAGAGTCCGGTCATTCCCAACCACCCTCTCCTTCCTCGAAGAATTCGATTCTTCAACCCCCGGATGCATTGTTGCTGACTTCAACATGCCGGAACGCGGAGGGTGGGAACTCGTAGACGTCACTCAGGTGGGGCAGCCGGGAATTCAGATCGTATTTCTGGCCGACACCATGGATGTAGCGACTGCCGTCGAATTGATGAAGGCTGGAGTGTCTGACATCCTGTTGCGACCCGTCCGTGAGGACACAATTCGGAAGTGCGTAACCCGTGCGATCGACTGCGATATTGAAAACAAACGTCAATACGACGCCCTGTCCAAGACGCGCAAACAATTCACGATGTTGACCCCGCGCGAACGCGAAGTCTTCCAGCTTGTGGTGTCGGGAATTCCAAGCAGGGAGATCGCTCAAGTACTCGACCGAAGCCAGAAGACTGTCGAGGTCCACAGGACGAGCATCATGAAGAAGATGTCGGCCAGAAGCGTAGTCGATCTCGTGCGAATGGGCATTGAATTGCGCGTATTCGACAAACGGCACGAGATGGAAGAGCCAAAGGAAAGGCGCTCGGATACGAATGGTATGATCGTTAAGAACTCCCACCACGACATGCGCCTTTCCGGCGCTCCGATCGCGGGAATCGCTCCCTTGTTCTGATCTGCCCGAAGAAGTTCTTGTCACATCGCAATTCGGGTATCATTAGGGTACGCTACATCAAGAGTTCCACCCGCCGGCGGCTCAAAAGGCGCAGACAGGCGATATGTCTGAATTTGATTTCGCTGCGCAATGGAACGGGAAAATGGGGTACGAATGTCGGATGGGATGTTGTTTTTGGCCGTCGCTCTTCAAACGACGTTATTGCTTGCGGTTCTCTATTGGTTTCGGCGCGGTTCGGAAGAAATCACCCGCCAGATACAGTCACGACTATATGAACTGAAGGAATCTCTCGATCGACAGGACCGCAACACGCGCGACGAGATTGCGCGCAATCGCGGGGAGCTCGCCGATTCGCTGACTCGCTCCACCAACACGCTTGTCGCCTCCATGACTTCGCTTGCGCAAGGCCAAAAGTCGGAACTGGAATCCTTCGCAACCCGCCTGCAGAACCAGGCCGACTCGAACGAACGCCGATTGGAGCTGCTACGGGGCACAATGGAGGAAAAACTCCGGCTGCTCACCGAGGAAAACTCCCGCAAGCTCGATCAGATGCGACAGACCGTGGACGAAAAACTGCAAAGCACACTGGAGCAGCGGCTGGGCGAATCGTTCAAGCTGGTCAGCGACCGACTGGAAATGGTCCATCGAGGACTGGGCGAAATGCAAACGCTGGCTGTTGGTGTGGGTGACCTAAAAAAGGTGCTGGGCAATGTGAAAACGCGCGGCACGATGGCCGAAGTGCAGTTGGGTTCCCTGCTCGAGCAAATGCTGCCGTCCGGGCAATACCTTCAAAACGTCGAGACTCGCGGGGGAAGCAACCAGCGCGTCGAGTTTGCCATTAAATTTCCGGGGCGCGACGGACCGCCCGGATGCGTCTTTCTTCCAATCGATGCCAAATTTCCCATGGAGGATTACCAGCGTCTACTCGAGGCCCAGGAAAAGGCCGATGCTGACGCTGCCGAAGCGGCCGGGCGGAAACTGGAGGATTGCATCAAGCTGGGAGCGAAGAGAATTCGCGATGGGTACCTCGACCCCCCCGCCACCACGGACTTCGCCATCATGTATCTCGGCACAGAGGGGTTGTATGCCGAAGTACTGCGCCGAACCGGTCTGTTCGAACTCCTCCAGCGGGACTACCGCGTCACGCCAGCCGGACCGACGACGTTGTCTGCAATGCTGAACAGCTTTCAGATGGGCTTTCGCACGCTCGCCATTCAACAGCGGGCGGGCGAAGTCTGGGGCGTTCTCGGTGCGGTCAAAACCGAGTTTGGAAAATTCGGCGACCTCCTGGAGGCTGTGCAAAAGAAACTGGGCGAGGCACAAAACAAAATTGAAGACGCAACCAGAAAATCGCGTACCATCGAACGCAAGCTCCTTGTAATCGAATCTTCGGCGCCCTCTACAGACCCGGAATCGAAGAATTCCGTTATCGAGCTCCAGGGTTAGCCAGATGGATCTCCCTCCGCGCAGGACGCTTCAATTCGAAAACTTGTCTGAGGTGCTTGTTGACGTGCAAACCATGCATTCCCGCAGTCACCAATCTCTCGGCAATTGGACCCTGGCTCAGACCTGCAAGCACTTGGCGGACACAATTCACGGATCGATCGATGGCATCCGGCTCGGGGGGCATCGACTCCGCCGGGCACTTCTTGGCCGGCGAATCCTCTCGTGGACACTAAAAAACGGCATCCCACCGGGAGTAACGCTGGACACGAAACTGAATCCACCTCCCGATTGCCGGTTCGATTCGTCATTTCATGAATTGGAACTCGCCATCAAGCGATACGGGGCCCATCGCGGCCCGTTGAAGCCGCACCCCGTCTTTGGCCGCCTCAATCGCAAGGATTGGGACCGGCTACACTGCTTTCATTGTGCGCATCACTTGAGCTTCATCATCCCGAGCACCCCATGAATTGATAACCACTAAGTCGTTCACCACCCATGCCAGTTTGACACGATCATTTTGGCGGATATGTCGATGACGACCCATAAAGCATCTCAACAGCACCAAACGTAAGTATCCATGAATTCATCATTTACGATTCGTGTCATCCATGCCGTCCTTCTGGCACGGGCCGTGCATTTCTCGTTCATCGATACCGCGAAATGGGTTCGCGAAATAACGAGTATTTCAGACAGGAGGTGAGTCGGTATGTTCGATCAACTGGCAACCAGGTGGACCTTTCCGGATTTGCGGCGACAAATCGACCGCGTCTTCGAACAAGTCATGGATTCCGGCAACGGGCAGGGATTCGGGGCTCGGGCGTTTCCGGCGCTCAACGTATGGGAAGATAACGACTGCGTCTTCGTCGAGGCCGAACTGCCCGGCGTAGCCATGGAAGACATTGAAATCAACGTGGTGGGCGGCGAACTCTCGATCAAGGGCTCGCGCAAGCCCGTCAAAACCATCAATGGAAACGGAAACCCGACGTATCACCGCCAGGAGCGCGTATTTGGTGAATTCTCCCGATTCCTGACGCTTCCCGACGCTATCGATGCCGAGAAGGTCGAGGCGGTACTGAAGAATGGTGTGCTTTCCGTGAAACTGCCCAAGGCCGAGACGGCCAAGCCGCGCAGAATTCAGGTCAGTGCACGATAAGGCATTGGAACGCGGACTACTCAATCCGCATGATGGATAAACTCAGGCCCCAGGGCCGCAATCAATTGGGAGGTGCAAACGATATGCAAACGACCATGCAAAAGAGAGGAAATGGCACACCGGCAAGGGTCGAAAGAACTCCTTCTCAACCCTTGTTCTCGCCGAATGTTGACATACTTGAAAACGCCGACGAATTGACACTCATAGCCGATGTACCGGGCGTGGCCCCGGACAGCATCGACATCCAGTATGAACGGGGCGAGCTGGCGATTCGGGGTCGAGTTACGTCGAGCGGCAACCATCCGAATGTCTTGCTTCACGAATACGGCGTGGGCGACTTTTACAGAGTCTTCCAGCTTGGCGAAGGTATCGACAACTCCAAAATCGGCGCAGAGATTGCCAATGGTGTATTGACGGTACACCTCCCCAAGATGGAACGGGTGAAACCGCGTAAGATCGAAGTGCAACGCGCCTGAGCATGGCGCATCGAATAAGAAAAGCCGCGTTTGCTTTGCGGAGCAAACGCGGCTTGATTTGTCTGGTTGCGGAAGCTTACCGGTTGACGCTATCCCCATTGGATCGGGCGTCGCTTACGATGGAGCTGAATCGATCGCCTACCATGATGGAGGTGTTTCGTTCGACGCGCTTCCTGAGAAATTTCACGGTGGCCTCCGTGCCGACTGGAGTGAACCCCACCACGCGGATCAAATGGTCGCGGTTTTCAATGGGCGTTCCGTTGAATTCGATGACGATGTCGTCAGGACTCAGGCCAGCCAGTGCAGCCGGTCCGTTGCTGGGGTCGATTTTGGTGATGCGGGCTCCGCGAACACGTCGGAGTTCTGCGACGCGGGTGGAGCTCGGAGCATCCACATCGTCCACGCCAATGCCGAGATAACCGTAACGGATGGCCTCGCCTCGCTTCAGCTTGTCCAGAACGCGACGCGTGTTGGCATCAATGGGAATGGCAAAGCCCATGCCCTCGTTGACGCCACTGCTGGTTTGAATCGCGGTTACGACTCCGATCGCCTCTCCATCCAGATTGAATAGCGCGCCACCACTGCTCCCGGGATTGATTGCCGCGGAAGTTTCAATCAGGTTGCCGTAATAGTGAACGTCCGAATCTTCAGCAATCCGGTCGGTCATATCGCGGTTCAGGGCGCTGACCACTCCATAGGTGATCGAAGGCTGACCCGTTCGATTGGCCAGTCCGAATGGATTGCCGCAGGCGAACGCCCACTGGTTGACTCGCAGCTTGTTGGCATCACCCCAATGGATGGCCGGCAGGTGCTTCGCATCGATGTGCAGCACCGCCAAATCGGACCGCTCATCCTGTTGAATGACCGAAGCATCATAGGTCGAGCCGTCATAAAGGGTCACCGTGAGCACTTGGGCGTTATCGATGACATGCATATTGGTTGCGATGAAGCCATCCGCATCGATGATAAAACCGCTGCCTTGACTGATGGGAACCTTGAGCCGCGTGTCCGCCTCCTTGCCTGCACGAACCTGATACGCGCGAATCGCCACCACAGAGGATCGCACCGTATCGGACAATTCGACAAAAGTGCGTTCCAATGCTTTCATATCGCCGATGGAATACTTTCCATTGGCGATTGGATTGGATTGCGTTTGCGCCAGTGACGGACAACAAGCGAGGAGCACGATTGCTGCCGCGCGATTTCGAGTGGAGGACATACAGAAATCTCGTCGTCGTGAATTCCGACCCATGATCTCCTCGCAGTATGTAGAATAGGTATAGTCAGAGATACCCTCTGATTTCGAGATTATAGCCGCGACCTCTCGAAAAGCACGAAATTTTTCAAAGAAAAAACATCCCTGTAACAGGCGGGTAATTCTTGAACCAGGTTACGTTTCACAAGCTGGATTTCGATTCCATCCGCCAGGTGCTGATGAGCCATTGCGCCTCCAGCCTGGGAAAATCCCTTGTTGAAAACCTTTCACCGGCGACAAAAACCCACGTTGTACGAGACTGGCTCGGCCAGGTCCGGGAACTTTCGCAGGTTGTTATCGACCATTCCTATCCTCCGTTTGGAGGAGTTTTTGACATTCGCGACCATGTTCGCGCTTCGGGTTTTCCTGCACCCCTGGAGGCCGACCCACTTGTCAAAATCGCAGATACCCTTACAGCGACGGCGCATTTGCGCAAGTGGTTGCAGGCGGTCGCTGGCGACGCTCCGTCGATCGGGCGGTTGCTCGATCGCGTTTCGGATTTGAGCGAGATCGGGGCCGCGATCAACGAAGCCATCGACGAGCGCGGCGAAGTTCGCGATCACGCCAGCGCGCGACTCTCGGTCATCCGTCGAACGATCGAGGATTCCAAGTCAAAAATTCGCAGCGTCTTCGACCGCCTCGTACGGCAATCGGGACTGACCAAACTGCTGCAATATGGCGGCACAACATTTCATGACGACCGGATGGTCCTGCCCCTGAAGGCCGAATACCGTGGCCGGGTGCCGGGGATCATTCACCGCAGCTCGGATTCGGGGGCGACGCTCTTCATCGAGCCCGCGGAATCCGTCGAACTCAACAACACAATTGTGCGGCTCCGCGACGAGGAGAAAAAGGAGATCACGCAGATTCTGAAGAATCTCACGCAGCGGGTTCATCTCAATGCGAAGCCCATCCTTTCCACTCTTGGCGGACTGGCGGTTCTTGATCTGATTGCGGCCAAGTGCCGCTATGCGAAGAAGCGGAAGTGCATCTGCCCGGACATCGACGAAGGCGGCCGACTCGAATTGCATCAAGCGCGGCATCCTCTGCTGCTGGAATTGTTCGATGAACAGGCTGTAACGGGCGTGCCGAAACGAGAGGTCGTACCGATCGACGTGCGTCTGGGAGACGACTTCGACGTTCTGATTATCACCGGCCCCAACACAGGCGGGAAGACGGTAACCCTTAAGAATGTCGGGCTGCTCGCGCTCATGACGCAGTGCGGCATACCCATTCCGGCGCGCGAGGATTCACGCATGCCGGTATTCAGCCAGATCTTCATCGACATCGGTGACGAGCAGAGCCTCCAGCAATCTCTCAGCACGTTCAGCTCGCACCTTTCCAATCAACTGGAAATCCTTCGGTCGAGTGGAAGCCGGTCGCTCGTGCTCATCGACGAACTCGGCGCAGGCACCGATCCCGATGAGGGAGCGGCCATCGGGCGGGCGATCATTACCGAACTACTGACCCTGAAGGCAAGGGCGATCGTAACGACACACTTGTCGGCGCTGAAAGCTGTCGCGTTTACCGCACCCCGTGCGGAAAATGCCTCCGTGGAGTTTGATTCGGTTTCGCTCAAGCCCACCTATCACGTTCGGCTGGGTGAGCCGGGCAACAGCAATGCACTTATCATTGCGAAACGGTTGGGCATGACCGCACGCATGGTGCAGCTTGCCAAGAGCTATCTTGACGACACAAACCGGGCGCTGAACAAGGCGATTGCCGGGACACTGGATTCGAGACGGGAAGCGGAGGCAGCCCGCAAAGCCGCACGCGAAGCGGAACTTGGTGCGCTGCGAGAGCGGGAGAAGTTCGAACGCGAGCGAAAGGAACTGGAAAAGTCGCAGGAAGAGTTTGCGCGCTGGACGGCATGGGTGAATGCGCTGCGGCCCGGTGATGAGGTCCACCTCCGCAACCTGAATCGAGTAGCCAAAGTTGTTCGGATGCAGCTTCATAAGCAAACGGCGCTGGTATCGGCGGGAGCGATGGATATCGAAGTTTCACTCCGCGACGTGATGGAACCGCCGGCAGAAGATTGAGCGCCAGGAGCACTCAATTCCTAACAACAGTTAACGGGATACTTCCGTCCTTCCGAGGCAGAGGGTCGGGCGGGACGATGTTGACGTGAGAATTGCTGAGCCGGGCTTCGCCGCGTTCGACGCGGGCCGCGAAAGCGAGTGATTCTTCGTAAAGGGCATCAAGCATTTCGGCTTCGGTGACTGTTCGTTTCTGTTCGCCCTGGACGTAGATGATCCCGCGTCCCTTGCCGGCAAAGACAGCCACGTCCGCGCCCTCCGCCTCGCCGGGGCCATTCACCACGCAGCCCATGACGGCCACTTTGACCGGCGTCTTGATCGAAGCGAGGCGCTGCCGCACTTCGGCCACGAGTTTAATCAAATCAATTTCGATCCGCCCACAGGTCGGACATGCGATCAATTCCGGTTCGACGCGATTGCGCAGGCTCAACGAGCATAGCAGCTCTTTGCCGTCTTCGACCTCATAGATGGGATCCGAAGCGTACGAGATTCGGATCGTGTCACCAATGCCGTTGGAGAGGAGCGCACCAAGCGCGGCGATCGAACGAATCCGCCCGGTTTCCGGCGGTCCGGCATGAGTGACGCCAAGGTGCAACGGCAAGTCAAACCTCTCGCTCATCGCACGGTACGCATCGATCACCATTCCCGCGTCGATGCTCTTTGCGCTGAGAACAACATCGTGAAAATCGTTCTCGTCGAAGATGCGCATGTAATCTTCGACGGTCTCGACCATCAGGCGAATCAACGTCGTGCGGCGGTCCGTGGCGAGTTCCGCCATTTGCGAACCACGAACGCTCTTATCCTTGCGCTCGACGACGCTGCCCTCATTGACGCCGACTCGAATGGGAATGCCGCGTTCGCGGCACGCGCGAATAACGCAGTCCACCTGTTTGCGATCGCTGATATTTCCGGGATTCAGGCGAATCTTGTGAACGCCGGCTTCAACCGCTTCCAAGGCCCGCTCAAAATGAAAATGCACGTCGGCCACGATGGGGACCGGCGATTGCTCCAGAATCGCGGGCAGGGCCTGCGTATCTTTCTTATCCGGAACCGCGACACGGACGATGTCGCAGCCAGCCTCCGCCAGCCTTCGGATTTGGGCAACGGTAGCGTCGATGTCATAGGTGTAGGTGCTGGTCATGGACTGAATGGAAACCGGGGCCCCCCCTCCGATGGGGATGCCACCGACCATCACCTGCCGCGTTTGTCGTCTTGCAATCACGTTTGTTGGTCTCTCCAAAGACATCATATTCGGGGCCATCGCAGCAAGCCAGAATCACATGTCTTGTGGCCGTCTTGACTTGAGATGTGTACAGTGAGTCTTTCAATCGGCTTTTTTTCGCAGTTTTCATTTGCATGGCTCAAACGGCCGAGAATCGGGGTCCGGCGCCAGCCTACACGGATGAACACGATTGATCGCAAGCTGCGCATCAAGATTCATAACATGCGGGGCGCGCGGAGAATACATGAAATTTGTAATCAGGGTTCAAGACATTCGGAATTGATGGCCCCACGCTCGATAAGGCCGACGCGGGCTATTCGTGGCCAAGTGGAATGGTGCATCAAGATGCACCCCACTTATTTGCGCGGTAAGCTATTGGCGCCCGGTATCATTTCACGGCAAGTTGGAGATAGTCATTTCGCAAGGAGACTCAAATGAAAGCTAGACTAGGACTTGGACTGTTGGTCATGTTTATGGTGACTGCTGTGTTGCACGCGATGCAGGGCGAGAAGGTGCCGTCGGTAAAGGCGCTTCCGCCGGTGGTAGTGAAGACGACTCCCATGTCGGGGGAGACGGGTGTCGACTCGGCAAAGACTACGGAGATCAGGGTTACGTTCAGTAAGCCGATGACCGACAAGAGCTGGTCGTGGTCGCAGATTTCGGACGCGACGGCCCTGCCGATAAAGGGAGACATCAAGTATGACGCCGACGGGAAGACGTGCATTGCACCGGTAAAGCTGGAGCCGGGCAAGACCTATGTGAGCTGGCTTAACAGCCAGAAGTTTGGCAACTTCAAGGACAAGGATGGTCAGTCGGCAGTTCCGTATCTGCTCGTGTTTGAGACCAAGTCGGCAGGGTGATACAAGACAAGGCCATCATAGAAGTCCGAATTCTTGGCTCAGGCGAAGCCGCGATTCTTTCCCAAGTTCGGCCCGAAGTGTTCGATAAGCCGATTGACGCGCGCTTGAGTGCTGAGTTCTTCAGCGATTCGAGGCATCATCTTGCCGTCGCTATCGACGATGGATGGGTCGTGGGGATGGCGTCGGCGGTTCACTACGTCAACCCTGATAAACCGCCGGAATTGTGGATCAATGAAGTCGCCGTTGCGCCGACGCATCAGAAGATGGGCTTGGGGAAGCGGCTATTGGCGGCGCTGATGGAGCACGGACGCGCACTGGGTTGTCGGAATGCGTGGGTGCTGACTGACCAGTCAAACTCGGCGGCGATGCACCTTTACACCGCGGCTGGTGGGATCAAAGAGCCTATGCCATCAGTCATGTTTATGTTTCGCCTCGGTGGTTGCTAACTTGACGCGAGGGCGGCGGCATGGTTTGCTACTCTGGCCTGTCAAGGCGGGCAGGTTCGTCACGGGAGCGGCCGGGCGAGGCAGTAACGGGAGCAGCCATTTCATCGGCTACGCTCAGTGCCGAAGTGCGCGTCGCGCAGCGACGGCGCGATACCGATTTCACGATTGCACAGGAGAATGCAGCAGATGATCCATCAAAGCGCCAGGGTAGCATGTTTGTTGGTTTCGGGTCTGGTCGGGTTTGCCGCCGTCGGATGCTCAGGCGGAGGCCGCGAGACAGCGAATGTTAACTTTAGCTATGTCATCGAAAAGGAAAAAGGACTGCCGCCGGGCATGAAGACGGTCGCGGTTACTCCGGCCAAGATCGGGGAGTCGACGGACCCGAAGTGGTCGGAAATGTCCTCGACCATTCTCGCGTCACTTATCAATGAATCTCGCAGCAAATTCGGAACACAAATCGCGGTCACCGAGCGGCGCGACACCAAGCCTGTGTTTGATGAAGCGGATCTGGCAGCCGCCGGCATGTCGTCAAAAACAGGCGGAAAACCCGGTCAACTTGAGGGTGCGGACGGCTATCTGCTCAGCAACATCAATGTCAAAGTGGAAACACACGTAGGCAAGCAGCGAACACTGTCGGGGATCGACCTGGCCGGGCTTGCGGGAGAATATCACGATGGGCACTACGGCGGGGGCCGGGTTAATGCCCAGACTGAGGAAGTCGAAACGGTCAAGCGCAATATGACGGTGCAGACCGAATTCAAACTCGTGGACGCAACCAACGGTCGGGTCTGGGAATACTATAGCCCGCGCGTTTTCCGAGCCACGGATGAGACCAAGGCCAGCCCGATCTTTGGGTCAAGCAAGACCGAGGCGGCCCTTACTCCGCAGGATCGAATCATCGCCACGCTGGTCGAACGCGGTGCCCGCGAATTCGTCAGCATGTTGATGCCGGTTCGCGTGGATGTTGAGGCGGAAGTTCGCTCGGGCGGCAGCGCGAACAGCAGCGAAGGCGTGCGTCGACTGCGAGCGGAGGATTATCAGGGAGCCATAGCGTCGTTTGATGCGGCCCTGGCCGAGAACCCCAACGATCATCGTTCGGCGTTTGGCGCAGGCGTCGCGGCGGAAGCCATGAAGGACCTGGAGAAGGCCGTGAGCTACTACAACAAGGCCTGTGCCGCACAGAACAATGCGACGTACACGGAAGCCCGCGACAGGGCAAAGGGCTTCAGCGGGCGCGTCCGCAAGGGATAAATTGGTTTTCGGACCTAGAACGGAAGCAAGCCAACCTTTGGTTGGATTCGGTGTCAGACTCGTAGCGGGTTTTCGCTCAACAGGCGCGCCGTCGGCGATGCCTCACCCGATTGAACATTGAGGAGAAAACGAATGGTGCAGAAGAATTGGAAGTTGATTGCGGGAGCGATTTGTCTGGTCGCGCCTGTTTTTGCATTGGCACAAAACGCCGCCAAGGACGCTCAGAACAAGCTGCTGGCCAAACGGGCGGCGGAAGCGGACTGTTATCGAAAGCTGGCCGAATCGGTCTATGGCGTACAGCTCAACTCCGAGACGTACGTACGCGATTTCGTCACGGAAAGCGATCAGATCAAGACCGGAATCGATACATTCATTCGCGGTATCCGGCTTGGTCCGCCCCAGTATTATGAGGACGGGGCATGCCAGGTTGAAGGCGAAGTCTCCGTCGAAAAGCTCATCACGGAAATCAAGCAACTGCATTCCACGGCGTATAAGGGGCGCACCGTAACCACCACGGACATCGAGCACATCAAGGAAATCATCAAAACGGATGTGATCAAGGCGATCGGCATGGGTGCACCGCGTCCCGAGCTTCCGCCTGATCTCCCTCCGGGCATTGAAAAGGTCATCGAGCCGCTTCCTCCGGGCTACACTCCGCCAACCGTCCTCTCGGTTCCCGGGATTTGGAAGACCGTGGGCCCGCAGGCGCGACTGATGGCAGAGCGCGCCGCGGAAGTGGACGCGCAAAGGAGATTGCTGGAGCAGATCAAAGGGCTTCGACTCACCAGCGATACCCTGGTGCGCGACTTCGTGGCTGAATCGGACGAGATTCGCACCAGTGCGTCGGGCATCGTCATCGGAGCGTCCAAGGTCAGTACCTATCTGCACGGAGACGAGCTGATCGCCGAAGTGACCATGGAAGTACCGGTCGAAAAGGTCATTTCCAGAATTCAGGAGCTCCACACCCAGCACTATCACGGGAACAAGGTCACAACCACGGATATTCAGAAACTCCAGGAAATTCTGACGCGAGACATGATCCGCGCCACCGGGTCGGGTGTTCCGCGTGCTGATTTGATTGCCAAGGCCGCCAGTTCCGATCCTGGTTTCAGCCAACCCGAGTGGACAGCGAAGCCGATCGAGGCCACAGGTCAGGGTACGGATCCAGCGATGACCACTGCGCAAGGCAAGCTCAAGGCCGCCCGCGCCGCCGAAGTTGACGCAATGCGCAAACTTTCGGAGCAGGTATTTGGACTGCAGATTCAATCGGGCACCACTGTACGCGACTTTGTGACGCAGCACGATGAAATCAACACCCAGGTGCAAGCGGTGCTCGCAGGTGCGATTCCGGGCGAACCGCGATTTGAATCGGACACCGCGGTGGTTACGGTGTCATTGCCGGCGTCCGATGTCTGGCGCGTGGTTCACAGCCATATGATGATCGTGCAACGCAAAGGCTAACAATTGACGTATTTCATGGATTGCAGGCTGTATCGAAAGGAAGACTCATGCGATTTTGCAGTAGATCAAACGTTGCCGCGATGACCATTGCCCTGGCGGGACTATCGATGTTGGGGTGCCACAAGTCGTCGCACACGTCGGTCAGCAGCTACGAATACAGCGAACAAAGCCGCACGGAACGAGCCCCACAGGGTAATGGGGCGCAAGACCAGCCGGATTCCGAATACCACATGGTCGCTCCCGGCCAGATGGCTTCGCCGGGAGAAATGGCCGCTCCGGGCCGCATGGTCGTCGAACCGCGCCGTAATCCATAGTCTGACCGCTCAATGGAACCATGTCGTTCTGAGCGAAGCGAAGGAACTTGCCGTTACGCCGCCGGGGGCCGGGAAGAACCTTCGCTGTGCTCAGGATGACATGGTTCGTGCTCGCCTTGGGAGCCGTTCATTGGCTTGATTTCAGGGCGCGATCTGAGATTCTTCGTCTGATTTTTTCTTTTCGCGTTTTTGACGCCACTTGGGCATGTCTGCGATCTTCACATCCGCCCAAAGTCCCGCATGTTTTTCGCGGGCACGGCGTTCGGCTTCCGCAAATCGCGTTTTGTAGTGATGGGCAAATCGAGAGTCGGCGTAGGCAAATCCTTCCTCGATGAGCGTTTCATTGAACATGGGACCCCCGCGCTGTGGAAATATGTAGGCAAGTAAGCGGCCATATCGATCTCGCGTCCGCTTGGGCGAGAGAACAACCAGCACGTCGTGCCCATCCAACGTATCCTTTGCGAAGGCCGCTGCCTCCGGCCCAAAATGCATTTTTCCGTTCCCTCCGTGATTGATTTCCGGGCAGTCCACACCCCAAAGACGAATGCGAGTTTTCGGCTTGCCGTTACCGGGATCGGGGATATCGATGTCCAGTGTGTCGCCGTCCACAACATGGACGACGCGAAACGATTGATCGTGGTAGCGGGAAGTGTCGTCCTGGTTGTAGGAATCGGGCAGGACAGCAGGCGGAGTCGGTCGGGCGAGCCATCCCGCGCGTTCGACAAAGAATGCC
The DNA here is from genome assembly GCA_964501365.1 of uncultured Phycisphaera sp. Classification (GTDB taxonomy): domain Bacteria; phylum Planctomycetota; class Phycisphaerae; order UBA1845; family UBA1845; genus CAZAMB01. Next base: position 272,893 of record CAZCST010000020.1, read on the forward strand.
GCGGAAAGAATCAGCGCCACGAGCAGCGCCGAGAGATTTCGCCGCCACCAACGAGGCAGCACAATTGTTGAAGGCAGCGCTCTTGGACGACGGAAAGCCATCTTTAAGCTTCAGACACTTTTGACTGCGTTGGATCGACCCAGCGCGTGAAGCCATCCGCAAAGACATCCTTCTTCCAGATCGGCACATCCTGCTTCAACGAATCAATCAGCCATCGGCATGCGGTGAACGCTTCGGCACGGTGCGGGCAGGCGACTGCGATGGCCACAGAATCCTCACCTACCGGCACGCGCCCCAGTCGGTGGAGCAGGACGAGGCGGCCTACACTCCACGTTTGTCGTGCTTTGCGGGAGAGTTCGTGCATTTGGGTTAGCGCCATCTCCGGGTACGCCTCGTAGTCGAGCCGAACGAGCGCGCCGTGTTCTGGATCATGCTCAATGCGCGTCGCACCATAAAAAGTAACGATGCCCCCTGCTGCTGCGTCGCCGCTGACAAATGCAGTGACGCGATCCAGCGGCAAGGGCTTATCGAGTAATTCAATCCAATCGGAGCTGATTTTCAGCCTCCCGAAACCGGCGGGATCAGCGCAACCTCATCCCCCTCGCCTAGCTCGTGGTCTTCGGAAACAAACGACCGATTCACTGCAACTCGAATGGATCGCAACCCCGTGCCGAATTTTGGAAACTTCGAGGAGACCAGCCGGCGCAAAGAGTTAACCGTCGATCGTTCTGGAATATGCTCAGACGTTCGTTCCATGCCGGCCAAGTCGCGCGCCGGGCCGAGGAAGAGTATGGTGATGTTCATCGTAGGCTGCTCTTCAGTCATCCTCTGCCATCCTGAGCGCAGCGATCGATCTCGCCACTTTGTCAGGAGATTCTTCGCTGCGGTGAGAATGACGGTGTTCTCTATCGCAAGAACGATTTCCCAAGAAGTCGACGGATGAGCGCGAGCTGACCGGCGTGAAAGGCTTCGTGCCGGCTGCAGTGCGCGACGACGCCGGCCTTGTCACGATAATGGGGATGCAGCGACTTCCCATCGGCGGCGAAGGCAGGTTCGGCCAGCAGCGCGTCGCTCATGCCGCGGATCGCCTGCAGGGTTTGTTCGTGCACTTTTTTCATCGTGTCCAGCACCGTTGCCAGCGGCGGATAGTCGTGTTCACGAGTCGATTTCACCGGCCCGCCCATTGGAAAGTGCTCGGAAAAGGTGGTATCCAATGGACCCTTGTTCCCAAGACACCGCACTTGTACGAGGAGGTTTTCCGAGGAGGTAAGGTGGCCGCAGATCCAAAGTGGATGGGCAAGTCCTGGCCCGGGTTGAAACGTCCAATCGTCGCCTTTGAGGTCGGCCATCAACTTGAGCGTCCACTCACGTGAGCCGTCCAACTGCTGGGCTAGAAAATCCGCTAGTTTCATGTCGTCCTCCCGGATTGAAATCTACCTGGATGCCTTGATTGTTTGTTGTAGCGCGACGTTCCGTTTTTCAACTACGGCAGCCTGGTCCGACTTGAATTTCCGATAGGCTTCTGCCAGTCGCTGATCGTGCCGGGCGAGAATCTGAATCGCCAGCAACGCGGCGTTTTTCGCGCCCGCGTCCCCCACGGAAACCGACGCCACGGGAATGCCGGGCGGCATCTGCACCGTGGACAGGAGCGCGTCGAATCCGGAAAGCGGCCCATTGGCAAGCGGAACACCGATGACGGGCAGGCAGGTATGAGCGGCGACCGCGCCGGCCAGTGCGTTGCTCATTCCCGCAGCGGCAATGATGATCTGAATGCCGTCCGACTCGGCCGCCGAGGCGAATTTCGCCACCCGTTCCGGGTTCCGATGGGCGCTCATTACCTCAACAAATGGCCGCTCGTCGAACGCCGCCAACTGTGCGACGCATTTCTCCATCACCGGCCAGTCCGAATCACTGCCGAAAACAATTGCGATACGTGGTTTCATAATTTCTCCGTCTGCGGTTCGTTTGTCTTGTCTAGAATACGGCTGGCACCCCTTCAGGGTGCGAAATTCAGGAGCGCATCGTACCGGGGGTATCGCTGCGCTCAACCCCCGGCTACTATCTTTGACCCCTTTGGGGTCGAAGACCCCGGCGCTGCTCAGCGTTTCACCATGTTTCAGATTGCGGCGCTCGAAGAGTCACGGTTGGCGGTTCGGAAGGGCGGATTTGAGATAGCCGCCGCAAATGAAATCAGTCGTCATTGTCGGTGCCGGAACGATGGGCGCGGGGATCGCCCAGGTGGCGGCTTCACGCGGATGCCCCGTCTCTTTGATTGACGTCAGTCCCGAGGTTCTCAAGCGAGGCGTAGATGGCATTTCGAAAAACCTTGCCCGACTTGTGGAGAAGGGGAAACTGGCTGGCGGCGAACGTGACGCGATCGTTTCAAGGATCAAGCCCTTGTCCGCCGTCAAGGACGCACGGGCGGGCGACCTGGCCATCGAAGCGGTAGTCGAAAACACAGAAGTGAAGGCAGGCGTCTTCCGCGAGTTGGAGGCGGCGCTGCCCCCCACTGCAATTTTTGCAACCAATACATCCTCGCTTTCGGTGAGCAAGATCGCTGAGGCCGTTCGCGATCCTTCGCGGGTCATCGGAATGCACTTTTTCAATCCGGCTCCCCTGATGCCGCTCGTGGAAATCATTTCGGGAGCGAAGAGTTCGCCAAGCTCGGTCCAAGCGGGTGTTGCGATTGCGAAGTCATGGGGCAAGACTCCGGTCGTCGCCAAGGATACGCCCGGCTTTATCGTCAACCGTGTCGCGCGTGGATACTACCTTGAGGCATTGCGACTGCTGGGCGAGGGAGTGGCCGGGGTAGATGAGATCGATACGGTCATGCGTTCATTGGGCGGATTCAAAATGGGCCCGTTTGAATTGATGGACCTTGTCGGGCTCGACGTGAATCTTGCGGTCAGCACTTCGGTCTGGGAGCAAATGGAGCGACATCCGCGGTTCACGCCACACGAGATTCAGCGGGGCCTGGTCGCCAAGGGACAGCTGGGCCGCAAGAGCGGGCGAGGATTCTATGCCTATGAGGCCGACCGCCCGCCTCTGCCCGCTTATGCGGTGGATCGACGCAGCTTCACTGTCAGCCCGCTGCTTTCCGGTGCGGTGAAAGCCTTTGCCGAACGTGCCGGTGCGGCTCGCGCTGGCAGCACCGAGCAGTACGTTTTCGCTAGGATTCTGGCGGCGATTCTCAACGAGGCCGCGATCGCCCTCGACGACGGAGTGGCCTCGCGGGAGGACATTGATACGGCCATGAAGCTGGGGACGAACTATCCAAAGGGCCCGCTGGCGTGGTCCGAAGAAATCGGCCCGCGAACGGTCCGGGGACTGCTTGCAGAGTTGAACTCCACAGTTGGCGCGGGTCGTTACCCGCCCGCGAAGTGGTTTGAAGCATTGGGGTGAATTGTGGCAGGCAACGGCGTGCGAAACCAAATGGCAAAGGTAGGAGTGACGTCTTTGCGTAGTTGTTTTTCAATTCTAGCGGCGCTTGCTTGTTCCTCGTGTACGACAATGCCGCCTGAGGGGTCGGTTCCTCCGTCGGAAGGCGGAGTTTCAGATTTCACGTTTTTGGACGACGGATCATTGGTCGTCCTGACAGGCGATATGCGGTTGCTTCGATCCCACGACGATGGAGGTAGTTGGGAACAAGTTTATTCTTTCTGCCCGTCATCATTCCTTGATTGTGATATTAGTGTGAGAGGATTGACTCCGGGGGCGAACGAATCGATTTGGGCGACGTGGACAGATTACGGAGACCCCCCGGGTGGTGGGCTTGCGATCAGTCGGGATGGAGGTAAGACATTCTCGATGATAGCCAACCTTCCTTACGGACTCATCGAAAATCCAGGCAGCGACCCCTTCGTGATTTCTTATGATGGACAATTGTGGCAAGAAGACATGGAGCCGAGTCTCGGGCCTGTGTCATTTCAGCGATTGGGCGTTCCCAATCCGGATGGCGCTGTCTATGGTGGACCAAGCGTCCTGTGCATGGACAGTTTCTTTGTGTCAGGCGCTGATGGTAGAAGGGCGTCTCGAATATGGCGTAGTTCGGATCAAGGAAATACATGGGAATCCGATGTCGAATCGTTCTTCTATCCGCCGCATCTTGCGTGCGGCGCGGGGCAGCACTTGTGGGCAGTGATGGACCGGACCGTTCTTTATTTCGATGTACCTTCAAAAACATGGAATGGTGTCGGCAACCTTGAAATGTGTGGCGCGCATCCCTGTGCGAATTGGATTGCCGCAAACGCTAGCGCGCTTTATGTCGCCGGATGGGATTCTGAGGGTAAGTCGTACATTGCGGAGGTCTTTCCATTTGTAGGTCCTGTACCCGACATCAATATTTCTCGTCTTCCGCTGCCAGATCCGACGGAAGTAGGCTTCCCGAGCTACCGCTTGAAGGCATCGCCCCAGGGTGAGTTGTACGCGTCGAGTGCTGGCCTTTATCGGTTTAATCGGGATGCCTGGGCGTGGACGAGGGTCTGGCTATGAATTCGCAGAAATGAGCGCGGATAGCGTCGCCAGCGCTCGGGATTTGAATTCGCAAGTAGCAATCGGCAATATACAATCAAGCGATGCGAAAAGTCCTTGTGATTGACGCGATTCGGACGCCGGTCGGCAGATACGGCGGTTCGTTGGGCACGGTGCGCCCCGATGATTTGGCGGCGCTCGTGATTCGCAAGCTGGTCGAGCGGACGCAGATCGACCCGAAGCTCATCGACGACGTGTACTTCGGCGCGGCGAATCAGGCCGGTGAGGACAACCGCAACGTAGCCCGCATGGCCGCTTTGCTCGCCGGCCTTCCAGACTCCGTCCCAGGTTCGACGGTCAATCGACTGTGCGCGTCGAGCCTCGACGCCATCAACATCGCCGCCCGCATGATCGAAGCCAATCACGGCGAAGTGATGATCGCCGGCGGCGTGGAGAGCATGACCCGAGCCCCGTTCGTCCTTGCGAAAAACGCGGAAGCCTTTGGCCGCCAGGTGGAAATGTACGACACGACGATCGGCTGGCGGTTCACGAATCCCAAACTCGCTGCTGCACATCATCCGTATTCCATGGGTGAAACCGCTGAAAACGTCGCGAAAAAATACAAGCTGACGCGCGATGAACAGGACCGATTCGCACTGGAATCGCAAATGCGCTGCAAGGCAGCGATGGAGTCGGGCCGATTCCGCGATGAAATCGCTCCCGTCGAAATTCCTCAGCGGAAAGGTGAAGCAATCGTCGTGGATCGTGACGAGCATCCTCGACACGACACGACTCTCGATAAGCTCTCGAAACTACCGCCCGCTTTCGCCAAGGACGGAACGGTGACGGCCGGAAATTCTTCGGGTATTAACGACGGGGCGGCAGCCCTGCTGCTGGCGAGCGAGGAAACGGCGCATCGGCTGAATTTGGCCGTACTGGCGATGGTGGGTCCGTCTGCGACGGCGGGCGTCGATCCGTCGTGCATGGGACTTGGTCCGATTCCAGCAGTGCAGAAGGCACTGTCGCGCGCCGGGCTGACCATTAAAGACATCGACCTTTTTGAACTGAATGAAGCCTTTGCCGCACAGGCTATCCCCTGTATGCGCGAACTGGGCATTGACCCTGCCCGCGTCAACGTGAACGGCGGCGCGATTGCCCTGGGACACCCGCTTGGTGCGAGCGGCGCACGGATCACGACGACGCTACTGCATGAAATGAAGCGACGCGGCGTTCGTCGCGGACTCTCAACCATGTGTGTCGGCGTAGGCCAGGGCGTCGCCACCATTTTCGAGCGACCGTGAACGCAGTTGCGTTGTCATCCCGAGCGAAGCAAAGGATCCGGCGTGTCAGAGATTCCTCGCTTCGCTCGGAATGACAAGTCGACCGCTTAGCAATGGGACTTTCACTCCTATCCCTGAGAAGGCGAGGGGGTTTCAGCGGAATCCGCTGCCGAGAACCACCCGCGTACTCTCCTTTCCGTCATTCGATTGAGCTTGGTGATGCTATTTTGGACAAAGACGCCTTCGGCTCGGCAGCGGTCGATCAACTCGCGGGAAGTAAGTCCCAACTCGTGGGCGAGTTCCTTGACCTTGATTCCCTTTTTGCCCTTGTCGCCGCCACTTTCAGTCATACCCGCATTATCCACAATTCCACCAAAATCTTCCGTAACGTGTCATGCGCTCTAACGAGGAGAGTCAATGGGTTCTTTTTCTAGGATTTTCCCTTGAATCAACCCCGATTGACTCTTGAACGTCAAACCCTCGCGCTGGACCTGATCGAGCAAGACTTTCAGTGCGGTCATGGATTCTCCGAAGCGACCCACGGAAAGCACGGCGGCTTCGTACAGTCGCGGGTCATTGGCGAGCATGCCCAGCGTGCCCTTGCCCTGGGCGACCTGCTGCATCGAGAAGGCCAGGGATTGTGTGCTGTTGTCGAGGTTATCGAGCACGCGGTAGAGCTTGTCGAAGTTGCGATCGAGATCGGCCTTTGTCTTGTCGATGCCACCGTTGAGATTGTCAGAAATTTTCGTGGTCTGAGTTCGCCAAAGCTCGACGGTCTGGCGAAGCTGATCGGCGGCGGACCGGATATCGCGTACCGCTCCCTGCAAGTCTCCTTTGATGTTGGGGTCGCCGATGATGGTGTCCACGTCTGCGATGAGTCGATCCAGTCGTTCCACAACGGTCGAAAGGTTGGCTGTAACTTGCGCCTCAGGCTGGCTCACCTCGGCAATGGGGCGAGACTCGAGGAGTGAGGCCAGGTGGTGGGCTGCGGGCGTGGCCTCGCCGGCGAAATCGCCGATGTTGTTGAACATTTTCTGAAGCGAATCGATCAGCTCCTTGCTGATCATTTCGCCGATAATACTGTGCATTTCACCGAAAATTTTGGCGTTTTCCTTGGGCAGCGCGGCAAATTCCCCCTCTGGATCGACCACGATTTCGATGCGGCCGCTGCCGAATCCCAGTGTCGCTCCATACAGTCGGGCCTTCGCGCCCTGCGGGATGGAATATTTGTCCTTGATGCGGGTGACGACGACGACGCCCCGGTCGGGCCGGACGATGTTGTTGAATGTCAAATCCTTGACACGTCCGATCTCAACGCCGTTGAGCATCACCGGGCTGCCGGGGTTGATTCCCCGGAGTTCGCGCGTTCCGACGATCTCCAGCGTCCATTCATTGCCGCCAAGCCAGTCGGGAGTCTCGCCGAACCACGCCATCAACGAGGCGAGAACGACGAGCGACATTACCACGAAAAAACCGACGGCCATGTTTCGCGAATTTTCGGTCATGGTTTTTCCTTTGCCTGAATCGTTCGCAATACGTCGGGACTGCAGACGCCCCGGACAAAATTGCTGACCCGCGGATCGGTGGCGTTTTCGATGGAATCGGCGCTTCCGTCAAAGATCAATTTTCCCCGAAAGAGCATGACGATGCGGTCAGCGACTTTTCGGGCGCTGGCCATGTCGTGCGTGACCACCACGCTGGTCACCGCCAGCTCGCGTTTGAGTTTGATGATGAGTTCATTGATTTCGTCGGCCCGCGGCGGGTCCAGCCCGGTGGTCGGCTCATCATAGAGGATCATTTCCGGATCGAGGGAGATTGCGCGAGCCAGAGCGACGCGCTTTTTCTGTCCGCCGGACAGTTCGGCGGGCCACTTGTTTTGAATTCCGTCGAGTCCGACCATGGCCAGCTTTTTCTTTACGATTCTTTCCGTTTCCTCGCGGCCTTTCCTGGTATGCTCGCGAAGCGGGAACGCAACGTTTTGCCCCACCGTCATGGAATCAAACAGTGCGCTGAGCTGAAACAAGTACCCAAAGTGCGGGCGAATTTTCGCCAGTTCCCGATCGTGAAGCGTATCGATGCGCTGCCCCTTGAAATAGACCTCGCCGGAGTCGGGCTTGATCAGACTGACGATGTGGTTCAGGAGGACGCTTTTTCCGGAGCCGGATTCACCGATGATCACCGTGGTCTGGCCTTCCAGAAGGTCGAGGTTGATGCCATCGAGAACGATCAAATTGCCAAAGCGCTTATGAAGGTTGACCAGACGCACCATACTCTGGCCGGCGCCCCCTGGCGAACTCTGAGAAATGGCAGTCGGCGCATTCATCAGACCAATGACTTGAATCCGAAAAAACCGCGATAGACACCAGACAGGAAGTACCCGATAAAAAAGTCGGACACAAGGATGGTGATGAAGCTCATCACGAACGACTGGGTGCAGGCCTGCCCGACACCGGCCGCACCGGTGCGACAATGAAACCCCTTGTAACAGGAGATGAGACCGATCACGCCGCCAAAGAACAGGCTCTTCACCAGCCCGACACCGAGATCCCATTTTTCAATGGACTGCTGGATATAGAACCAATAGGGGCCTGACGGTACATTTTTCAATTGCACGGCGATGAACCAACCCGAAAGCGAACCGCAAAAATCGCAGAAGAAAGTCAGAAGCGGCGTTAACAAAAAGCAAGCCAGAAAGCGCGGCACGACGAGATAGCGAATCGGGTCGACGCCCATGACGGTCATGGCGCTGATCTGATCCGTGACGCGCATGGTTCCCAGTTCGGCAGTGAGAGCCCCCCCCACGCGCCCGGCAACCATGACGCCGGCAAGCACCGGCCCGAGCTCCTGCACGAGGCTGAGGCTCACCAGCACCCCCATTCGTTCCTCGAAGCCGGCGGCCTTGAGTTGATCGTAGCTTTGAATGGCCAGCACCAGCCCGACAAATGTCCCGGTTACGGCGATGACCGGGAGCGTGCGATTGCCGACCTCATAAAAGAGGGGCATGGTACGCCGCCAGGTTCGGCCCAGCCAAATACTGGGGCTCAGCCATCGGAATGCCTGCCAGGTGAAAATGCCGAATCGACCGAAGAAGGAGAGTGTCTGGAGAGTCTTTGCGCCAACGAGGGCAATCACGCGAAATATCCGAGTGGTTGAGGTTGCCGAAATTGCGTCAGTCCGCCGACCCGCCGCCTTCGAGTGTACGGTATGTAACGACGGGCAATAGGGATGTCAACGGATGAAGTTTCCGTTTGACGGGCCCGCGAATAGGATTGCACCATGTCTTCTCAGCACAAAACTGCCTCCATCATCGTTCCGGCCTTTCGAGAAGCGCCAAATATCGAGGCGCTGACGACACGCTTGTTTGCGGCCACGCGAAGTGCAGGCTGGAACGTGGAACTCATCATCGTGGACGACAATTCACAGGACGAAACCGAAGCGATTGTCGGCCGCCTGGCTGGCGAGTACGACGTGAAAGTGATCGTCCGACGCAACGAGCGGGGGTTGTCCAGCGCTGTCCTCGCAGGATTCGCTCAAGCACGCAATGAGAAGCTGGCGGTCATGGATGCGGACTTGCAGCATCCGCCGGAAATTATTCCTTCTCTGCTTGCAGCGCTTGACGATGCGAATTGCGATTTTGTAATCGCGACGCGGTATTCACAAAGCGGTGGAGTCAACTCGGACTGGCCCTTGCGTCGTCGACTGGCGAGCAAGATGGCGACATGGACCGCGCTGCCGCTGGCCCGATTGAGCGATCCGATGTCGGGGTGTTTTGCCCTGACCAGAAGCACATTGAACCGCGCGACCCGACTCGACCCGCTGGGGTACAAAATCGCGCTGGAGCTCTATGTGAAGTGTGGGTGCCGGCACCCTCGTGAGGTTCCCATTCAATTTGCGGCGCGGACGGCCGGAGAAAGCAAGGCGAGCTTCGCCGAAGGCGTCCGGTTCCTTCGCCATCTTGGACGGCTGTATCGGTATCGCCTTTGGGGCTCGCGCAGAAACACTGCAAATTGTTGACACCGATTCCATCCAAAGTACAACCTAGACGGCGCGGTACGTACGATTCAATGTCAGCTCACGAACAGGAGGCGCATTGTGCAAACGAATCATTTGGGAGGCCCGACCCGCAGAACTGTCGCGTTCCTATTGTCAGCCTCGCTCTGCCTCGTGTTCACCACAGGATGCGGTTTGCTGGTGGTCAATCAGCAGCCAGCACCCGTCGACGTGCAATTTTACACGATTCCCTTTCTTTGTGAGTCCAATGAGGCGGGTGATCTGGTCCAGGCCAGCTCAATCGTTTTGCATAATCCCGAAGCCGGTTCGGTGACCATCTATCGCCGGGCCGTTCTGGTCATTTCGGAGTCGGATCCGCCTCCCGATGCTGTCTCGTGGAGCGCACAGGTGCTGGTTTCTGACGAGGCGGTGCGGCTCGATTGCGACACATTTGCGAGGCTTGTTTCGGGCGATGGATCGACCACGTTCAACGAACAATTCGCGGCCGGCTCCAGGGTCGATGGGTTTTTTACGATCGGCGTCGAGGCGAACAGTGATGCGGAGCGCCTGGATGCCTTTCTTCAGACTTTTCAGGCAGATGGCGCATCCTCAACCACCGCGCTCGCGCCCGAGCTGGTGTTGGTGGACGCCTGGCCACCGGTTACGAATTGACTTTCAATCCAAGCTTAGGCGGACCTAAAAATGGCTTCGGTGAGGGCGCGATTGCGAACCTCACCGAAGCCTTATCTTTAAGCGGTCACGGCCTGGCATAAACACAGGACCGTGCCACCCATTTCCTATACTTTGTTACGGCTGGTCGTAGTTCGACTGACCGCAATTCGAATTGTTGTTTGAGTCGCCGTAATTGCGCTGAGTCTTGCTCCATTCGATCAGGCTGGGCTGATCGTTGTCCCAGTTGCCATTGTACAGCGTCGGCTGCTCATAGTTCGACTTGTCGTTGGTGAGCATGAACATCTGCTCGTTGAACATTCCGCCTTCCGTAAGGTGCTTGGGCGTCGGACGCACGCCTTCCGCGGAGTGCAGACGAATGGTCATCAACGCTTCCTTTTCAATGGCGTTCGCCAGTCGGGCCGGAACGCTGTCGGTCACGAACGACGCGGCCAGCACGGAAGCCGGACCATTGCGATAGATCACGCCTGCATTCTGACGGAGCTGGGCGACGGCATCGCTGGCCTGCTCGCATTGATCAAGCTGCACGTCGCATTCGGCAACCTGGCTGAGCAGGAACTGACGCTGACGCTCGAGGGAGATTCGCTTCTCGCTCCAGGTGCTCGCGTCGCTGAATTGCAACTCAACCTGATTGAGACGTTCGGCCCACACTGCGCGTTCACCGCGAATTTCCATCTGCTCGCGGTCGAAGGCCAGATCGGCCTCTTCAGGAGCGAACAAGCCGACGACGGTGAGCACGGCATGAGCGTGACGGCGGTTTTCCGCGATCTGTCGATCGAGATTCGACAGCAATCCGCGGGCCTGCTGGACGCGCTGCTCATTATTCAGGAAGTTGTAATCCTGGTTGTAGAGGTGTGAGGTGAGACGGAAGTAGTTGCGACGATTGTCGAGGCGAACGATTTCTTCGTTCAGGACCGCCCTGCAACGACGCATTTCGCTCTGGAGGTCGGCAAGACGATCCACCTTCTCCATGGAGCGCGCGAAATCACCGGCCAGGATTACTTTCGTCAACGGCTGGCCGCCCTGGACGGCGGACAGGTCTGCCGGCTGGAAAGCGGGCAGTGTGCTGGCCTGGGCAAACGTTCCCGTCGAACCCGGCATGATGACGACTTGCGTGTTGCCGAGGTAGTCAAATTGATACTGGCACATCTGATCGCGGTCCTTCTGCTCGGCATTGATCGCGGAGTTGATCTTGCCTTCGAGGCTTCGCAGGTTTGCCAGTTGGCCCTGGAATCGCTTGAAGTCGGCCTTGTCGGGGCTCGCATACTTCCCATTGATCTTGTATTCGAACGCGAGCCATTCTTCCTGCTGATGAACGGTGTCGCGCCATTCGGTGAGGGCGCTCAACACGTCATCGCCGCCGTTGTTGACCGACAGCCAGCCTTGATAGGCAGCGCCGCGATCCGGCTCAAAATACGCGAAGGTGTACGAACCGGGTGCGAGATTCGTCGGATACCCCGTCACGTCGTTCCCGTTGTAACCGCCGCCCCACAGCACAGCGTGCTGGGGCATGTCGTCGGTCCCGCCGGCCAGGCCGCCCATGCTGCAAAGGTTGACCGAATCGCCGTGGGCTTGAGTCGTGTAGTCGGTGCATGTTTCATGCTGGCAGCTATTGCAGGAAAACAAGCCGCCCAGAGACCAGGATGAGTTATTGCAGGTGGTGTGTTCCGACTGATTCTGCCAGTCACTGGTGAGGAACAGGCCGGGCTGGTTCACAAACCGAACAGTCAACTTGGACTGCTCGCAATCAGGCGTGACCCAGGAAGTCTTGTGGTGGCCATTGGAATGGCATCCGGCGCTCAATGCTACGACGGCCAACGCTGCTGCTAGGATCTGTCTCTTCGTCATTCTCTACTGCTCCTTTGTGGCATATGGTCAACTGTGCCTGGGGCTTCAAATACTCCCGCAGGCCTTGGGATCGGCTGGGCTTTATGACCTCGCACGTCCGACGTAAGGGGAGCGGACGATTCGGCGCATGTTGCTCCAGCTGTAATCCCAACACATTACGAAGTCCGGAGTTCCGGACTTGCTGTTCCCCCAGAAGTTCAATGGAAGTCTTCGATATGGGCGAAGGGTTTGCAAATCAGGCAAGCTTTGCCGGTTGTAGTGATGCGGGAGGCAGGGAATGGGGTTAGTGGACCAAGCGCTTGTTGCCTTGCTACGCTACTTCAAACCCAATTCCTACAAAATCGGACTGCCCCTATGACTTTTGAACACTGGATGTCTTGACTTGGGCAGAGTCCGTTAACCCCGGTTGCGCGTCTCCGGTCAAACATTTTCAACGAACACTGTCCGGCCGCGCAGCGTTCGCATTTGCTGGCGAATGAGTTCGGTCACTCGAATGGGGTCTTTGATGCCGACAATAGCCAACGCACGATCGGTCGCGTCCGTGGTCATCACCAGCACCGTTCCGATGTTAAAGACACGATTCACAAAGGACTGCTGCATTCGCACATCATCCACACGGATCAATTCCGTCTGATCCATCGTGCGTGCCAATATGCCCTTCTCGATGAACAAGCGCTGCGAGGTGAGTCGATAGCGGTTCTGCAGAATTCGAAAGAGTACAGCTCCGAGAAGGAAAATCGAAGTGACCGCAAAGAAGCCGAGATAGACCCAGGCTACGCGCGATTTCGTGCACCAACTATTGCGGGGTCCATAGTAAGCGGCCACAGCCATTGCAACGTTGAGTACCAGCCAGAAAGTGACACGACCGATTGCATTCTGCCAGTGCATGCGTCCCATCCAAAGGTCCCGCTCAGGAAGCGGCGGCTGACTGGCGGCACGGTCGGATGGTTGCGAAGTAACCGGGTGCGCCCCTGGGAGATCGGCCTGGCCCGTCGCCGTAGTCTGAGGCGGGCCTGATGAACTACGTGGTTGATCCATATCCGAGACCTCCAGAGAGAGTGTCCAGGGGTTTTGTTGTTCTCATCATAGTCCATCGACCGTGTGGCTCAATTGCGGTGAGTGAAAGGGCAGCCACACGAATTCCGGCCCCGTGTGGGCACTGTGCCGATCGGTTTTTTGCGTTCCAATTGAAAAAATTTTTCCGAAATTCTTCCTTGTTTTTCCCTTGACGCTAGCCAATCGCGTTATAGACTCGCCCCGCTCCCGCACGGAACAGGACTTGCGGGGAAACCGGCTTCTCTGCGTCGATGGCTGGTGCTGGTTTGCTGAATTGTAAGGGTCGTCAGGGAAAAAAGAGATCAGACATCATGTTGGAATTTGAGCGTAACCACCAACGGCGGGGTGTGGCCGTGACAAGCAGCAAGATGCCGTGCTTGATGTTGCAATCGGCGTCCAGTTCTTCATCCGTCCTCGGAGTTCCATCCACCATGAGCCGGACGGAGGAACTGGCCGAACTTCGCACGAAAAAGGAAGGGTTTCTGCGCGGCGGGCTTCTCCTGCCCCTCGGATGGCGCGAATCGCTGGGCACCGATGATGCGTTTCCCTATGCGATCGACGGCGACGACTGGGAGGAAGATGACGACGTCGTCGATGACGATGATGACGACGACGATGAGGAAGAGGACGACGAAGACGACGACTTTTTCCCAGACGATGACGACGAGTTTGAAGAGGATGACGACGATGATGATGACGAAGAGGAGGAAGAGGAAGAATAATCGGTCGTCGTCGTTATCGGCCTGACATGGTTGCCTGAATTTCGATTAAGACAAGTCTGGTTCCAGTCGATGGGTCGAACATGACCCAATCTGACTCCGAATCCGCTGATCGCAGATCATCTCCATCCGGCAAACGCCCGGGAGGGCTTCCCGAGCGCCGGGTCGGGATGGACCGTCGTCGTGGTCCTGGACGGCGCCGTGGCGAAGTTCGTCGTGCCGCCGAAGAAGGCGAAATAACCGGTGAACTCCTCGAGTTCATCATGGCCATCGACGAATATAAGCGGACCAACGAACGGCCGTTCCCAAGCTGGTCGGAAGTTTTCGAGATTATTCAGTATCTCGGGTATCGCAAAGTTGCCGAAAAGGCGACCCACATCAACACCGCAAGCGGCTCCGAAGTCCTGGAAACTGTGCACGCCGGTCCAGAACAATAATGATGCCTTAGGAGGCAGAAGTTCCCGCGTTCAAGGGTGTGGTCGGTTGATACCCTTGGATCGACTGTGCTTGATTCTTAAGATGCGCCCCTGGCACGTTTTTCACCAGGCGCGAACTTACTCGGCTGGTTCGGTCGTTGCTGTGAGTGTCAGCGACGCAAATTGATCAACGTACAATTCGGCACGCTCGCGGTGAGTGGTCAACAGAAGGGCAAGACCAGTCTCGTGCGCTTCCAGCGTTCGCAGGATCGCCTCCGGCGGCGTGAGCGTTGTCACCTTAAGGATGGACGCGATCACGTGCTCAAACGAATTCACATCGTCGTTGTGCAGGAGCACCTTGTAGGGTGGCAATTGCTTGGGTTTATTCTTCGCTTCAGCGGGTTTGACTTTTTGCTGGCCGTTTTGCGAAGGCGGAGCGTCTATCTCCAGAACTGATTGTTGGGCTTGCTGGGTCATGCCAAAAATGTAACTCGTCCGGTCATCTGCGCCAAGTCTAATTCGTCGCAGAAGCCGGTGAAAATCCCACTTCCTTGCTGGCTTTCAGCGTTTTCCCAGTCAAAAAATCGACAAACGATGCGTTAACCGTAAGTCTCCGGGAGGCTGGCAGTGTAACGCCTTCACGAAAGGGGCAGTGGATGGTGTAGTGGCTTGTGCCAAACGCTCCCATCCACAATTGGCGCAAATCGTCCGGCTTTTCATGCTCGCATACGGCGATCACCTTCGGAGCGGCCATGTCGGTATTATCGAGCAATTGAATCGTGATCTTTCCGGGGACTTTCACGACCTGCCCGTCCGCGTCTTTCGGTCGCAAATGAACGGTCACACCGTCATCCCCCGGCTTGTTGTCGTAATCCGCCCCACCGCTGAGGCTTGCGATCTCGATGGAAACAGGAGCGAAAATATCCGCAGGTTGATTGGGACTGAACTTCTGAACCTGCTCTACCTGCGAGCGAGTCGACGCCAGCTCCAGATCGCAAGTTCTGGCCACATGTTCTGCCCGCTGTTTTTCCTCGCGAAGGATTTGGTTTTCGCGGGTAAGCTGTGCCATTTGTCGGTTGGCCCCACAGGCGGGAAGAAAACAGAGGCACTGGCCGACCAACACCGGCGTAAGAATCCCTGGACGGGTGGTTTTGAACATACGACCGAATTCTAAATTTAATCAGCAAGGTTGCAATCAAAAATCGAGTTGTCACGCGATTCACTCCAGCAGCTTCGAGGTGGACCTTGCCTTGGATTGCGGCCAAAATATGGCTAACGTGGAACATCCTGGGGTGTCGAAACGACATAAAATGAGCCAGGCACAAGGAGGTAGAAAATGAACTGGAAGCTCGGAACATTGTGTACGCTGGGTGGTTTGTTCCTGTTGGGTTGTCAGGAGGGAGCGGTATCATTCCACTACCACGATGAACGGCCCCCACCACCGCCTCAGGTTGTCGTGGTTGATCGTGGGCATGTCTGCGGACCGGGTTGTCCCCACTATTGGGACGGGACGCGCTACGTCGTTGTCACGCGTGGTCATTGTCACGGCCCGGGTTGCGGTCACGTATTAATGGACGGCCGCTGGGTGGTTGCCGTTGCCGGGCCATACGGCGGGGCCGTTGTAGTGCATGGCGATCCGCCGGTTCGGGCAGTGCGCATCCCTCCCCCGCCCGGCCCAGTGGATGTGTATGTCTACAGCCGCAGCGGAAGCAAGTGGCAAAAGATTCGCACTGGACATCACCACGGGCCAGGATGCGGGCATTTCGTTGTTGAAGGACATTGGTGCGTCGACTAGGCTCTGTCTGAAGACCCCCTCTCCCCTTGGGAGGGGGCTGGGGGGAGGGCAAAATCGTCCGAAGTTTTTTCTCTCATTATTTGCGATTGAGTGGCGGAAGCTGTTATAAGGCAAAGCCTAGTGGCCCAGGGTAGTCCCGACTGCGTAATCATCGGCGGAGGGGTGATAGGCTTATCCATAGCCCGCCGATTGGCCGGGGATGGGGTCTCCGTAACGCTCATCGAGCGCGGACGCTGTGGTGGGGAATCCTCCTGGGCCGGGGCCGGGGTATTGACGCCATGTAACCCCCACCGAAGGGACAGTATCGCTGATCTGCGCGATCGAAGCCTTGAACTTTATCCCAACTTCTGCAGCTCGTTGCATGACGAAACCGGGATTGATCCGGAATACGAAAATTGCGGCGAACTTGAAATCGCCCTGAACGGCGATGCACTCCGCAGTCTGCGGGAAAATGAGACTGCCGGAGCGGGCCAGCGGATGCCCGGCGGTGAAATCGCCTATCAATCTCATTCCCCGCAGCAAACCCGGCAAATGGAGCCGGCGGTTTCCAGTGAAATTCTTGGCTCACTCGAATGTCGCCGCACTTCGCAGGTTCGGAATCCCCGGCTCCTGAAGGCCCTCATCG
This sequence comes from uncultured Phycisphaera sp., assembly GCA_964501365.1. Taxonomy (GTDB): domain Bacteria; phylum Planctomycetota; class Phycisphaerae; order UBA1845; family UBA1845; genus CAZAMB01. The sequence continues at coordinate 289,782 of CAZCST010000020.1, forward strand.
CATCGTGTGAGCGGCGCGGCGTCCGAATCCTTGAAGGATCTGCCGTACGAGGCCTCGTCGTCGAAAAGGGCCATGTAATCGGTGTTCGTACCGAGGCATCGGAGATTGCTACCGGCCTGACAATCCTTTGTGCTGGAGCCTGGTCGGGGGAATTCTCCCCTGTCGTCACGGCAGTGCCTGTGCACCCGGTTCGCGGTCAAATGATCCTGATGAAATTCGACACCAGACCATTTCAGCGCGTCATAGCCCGCGGAAAGACATATCTTGTGCCGCGCCGTGACGGCCATGTGCTCCTGGGCGCGACGGAAGAGCACGATGGAAGCTTTTCGAAGCGCAACACGGCGTCGGGAATCGCGGGCTTGATACAGACCGCAGTCAAACTTGTGCCCGGCATCGCCAACGCAACGCTTATCTCCCAGTGGACAGGCCTGCGCCCCGGAACCCCCGACGACAATCCTCATATCGGTGCAGTGCCCGGAATCGAAGGGTTGATCGCGGCCACAGGACACTACCGGGCCGGACTGATTCTCACGCCGATCACGGTGGAAATCGTCAGCGCGCTGGTCCACAATCGAAGTCTGGATGTGGATATATCGGCGTGCAGCCCCGGGCGCTCAGCTTGACCCAACAAACCGGTTTGCAAAGAGCAACCGGGCGAGCCCATCGTTCATGAACAAATATTGAATTCGGCTTCGTTCAGCCCACGTGCCAAGTGCAGGGAGGCGCGTGGCGGCTCGATCAACCATTCCCAGGGCGTTGGCGGCGTCGTCAAATCGAATGGCACCGGCCCCTTCGGCCGCCGCCAGGCAGCGTGCCAGCCATCCCGCCACGGCTACGGAGAGGCAAAGTGCGCCCAGGCCGTCCAATACGGGCCACTCGTAGTATCCCGCCCCAAAAACCGAGTCGCCTTCGATACGTGCAATAACATAGCGGCGAAGCAAATCTTCGATGCGAATCGCGTCTTCCTGCGCGGGCTGAACCTGTCCGATTTGTGCAAACGAAATGGTTGCACCGATGCCCGGCATAGGCGGGACCTCGCCAATTCCCGTAAGCATCCGCCGGGCGGCCTGCAACTGACGCCAACGCAGTACCAGTCGCCCGCGAATACCCGATCGCAGTTCGGCGAGCGTCACATGCTCGGCGTGGGCCAGCACGGCCTGACGCAACATTCCGCGCTGCCTGTCCGTTGGGGATTGCACCTCCAGCTCAGCCTCTTCCCGAATGGTCTCAAACAGGATTTCGAGCAGATCTTCGAAACGCGGACCGCGCACATTCTTGAGTTGAGCCTGACGAACCAGCGTAACGACTTTGGCAAGCCCGACGATTCGTTCGAGCATCGAAAAACTCGCGTCACTGAGCCAGATGGAAACGCGACGCGTGATGGCTTCAATTTCGTCGGCCTGGGCGACAATGCCTCCTGTGAGATGGATTTTGGCACTTGCGAAAGCAGGAGGCTCAGGCATTTCGCCTACGAGTCGATTCAGCCAATTGCGGTGAGTGCTGATGACAGCCCCCCTGGATCCGGTGACGCTTGGACAATCAAATCGAAGCGAGGTCTGCCATCCGCGCGGTGTGGGTCGGACCGAAAACGGGAAAATGCGGCAGGCCAGAGGTTTCGCCTTCTCGCCGTATTCCGCATGGATTCGGCAGCGGTTGTCTGCATCAAGGAAAACGCACGCGCCCCCTTCCCACTTGTTGAGCATCCAGGATCGACCCACTCGCACCACCGCTGCGGCGCCGAGCCTTTGTTCCCACCCCTGCTCAATAATTCGATCTCTTTCCGCAGGCGTAAGATGACCCACAAGCGTCCGGCAACAATCGCCGCACGAATGGCACGACCACCTTTGCCCATCGATTACGGGCATGAGCACGGGTAATGAACGATTCGACATTTCGGAATTGTAGCGTCAATTCCGCGCGCTTTCGTCGGTTACGCAATTACCGCTGAAGGGAGAGATCAGTGCTGGCAAGTACTTCGGCTTCGAGCCGGTCAGCGTAGCCCAGTATCGAAGGCAACCGGCAGGTCGTAATGCTAAGGCTATCTGGAGATTCAAGTGCATGAAGCGCCTTTGTACCCCCCTGCACCTGGTCACCGGGCGAGGCCGTAAGGCGACCGAGCCAGCCTGCCACAAAAGGACTCGCCCATGCCGGGTAAATGATCGCCGTGAGGTCTGGCGGCTTGAAGCCGGGAGATCGAACCAGTCGCAATTCGGCCTCACATGAAAGCGGGCTGGCGTAGGCGGCCTGCTGAATCGACTCATAATCCCGGCGGGCGTCTGCTCCACTGCGACGCAGGAAGCAGATTGCTTCACGTGCGGCAATGGCTCCATCGACAACGCCACGAAGTTCGAGGCCGCCTCGTTCGTCCACGCGATAAATCTGGTAGACAGTTCCGTTCTTGTGAGCCGGTGAACGGTGAAGCATCGCAATTTCGCCCGCCGTATAGCCGACGCTGACCCGATCGCCAAAATCATACACAAAGAGGCCTTCGTATCGTTTGGGATTCGGAATGGGTGGCAAGGACCGCATGGCGGATTAGCCGGGGCTGTTCGAAGCGCGCTTCAGAATTGCGTCGGCAAAGTATTGCTCCATCGCCGGATCGCGGCCTCGATCGATCCACCGGTCGTCCTCGGCTGTGACCTTTTCTTTCCCGGTCGTGGAGGGCAGGTTTTCACCAAAAAACTTGTAGGCCGACCCAGAGCTATTGAATTGTCGGTCAAGCGAGGAAAGCCTTTCCTTGTGAACAACAACAGTCAGGTCCGAAGCTGTGCCGTTGGTTTCCGTCAATTTTACCTCTACCCAGCGACGCATCGGGTTGAACGTGGCCTCCCAAAAATCGGCCCTGGTGTTCACGTCTCGTCGCCAGACTTCGAAAAAATGCTGGGATCCCTCGGGCATTGTTGTGACGATTCCTGATTCACGATCCACCCGGTCAATCCGATACCCGCCCCTGCGAAGTGTTTCCTGGATCGCTTCCCAGACGCAATCGGCCGTTTGACCCGCATTTTGGACACTGACCGTCGTGGGAGCACTGCTGTTTGCCTGCTCAATGTGATGGGGCCGAAGGCACCCGCCCAAAAGCGGAACCAGGGTTATAGGAACCAGGTAGGCCTGTCGCATGAGATTCGGATGATAGTTAGCCCCACGGCTCGGTCAAGGCGACGCTGAAAAGCCATGCAAATACCGAGGGGCTTTCCATTTGCCGCAGATTTGGCAGTGTGGACCGTTTCGCGGTGCAAACCGTTGGTTTCATGACGACTCGCACGGACCGAAGCCAATCTTCAACGCTTTTTCATGCATGCTTGTAAAGCTGGCGGGGCTGAGTGACCCCCAAATGAAAACAGCTCCGGCTTCGAGTCAGTCCCTGTCCGGCTCCCGAAGACGCAATAGATTTATGAAATCTCAATTGCTCTTGTCCGATAAGACGAATACAATGGAAGGGCCGGATCAAGTGAATCGGCCGCCAACAGGGGATGCGCGGATGAATGATTGGTTCGAAGCTGAACAGCGCGTGGAGCGGGCGCAGCAGTTGTCCGAGTCGCATTGCTTCGCCGAGGCACTTTCCGAGTTGGATGTCGCCCTCTCTATCAATCCCAACAATGCGCTTTGGCACGCGCAGCGCGGATACCTTCTTGAAGAGTTGGACCGTACCGCGGAGGCTGTAGAGGCCTACCAGCGATCGCTTCAGCTTGAGTCCGGCGATCAGGATGTCTCCCTGGCGCTTGGCGCCGCTTTGGCACACCTTGGCAAGTTCGCTCAGGCACTCACTGTTTTTGAGGACTTGGCACGAATCTATCCTGAACTTGAACCTACCTATTGCAACCGCATCATGGTGTATGCCGAGTTGGGGCGTCACGAACGCGCCGAAGAAATGTTTTACATGGCGCAGGAACTGGATGACGCCTGCCCGCACTGTTTCTACCACATGGGCGGTTCACTCTTTGCCCGTGAACAATTCGACAAGGCCATTTATTGCTGGGAACGGGTGATCGAACTCGAGCCGGCGTACATCGGCGTGAACCGCCGCATCGCCCAGGCCTACGAAGCCAAGGGTGAACTCGACCGTGCCCGCGAATTTTTCCTCCGCGAACTGCGCGACGACCCAGGTAACACGGACTTGCTGTTTGAACTGGCGGAGCTGACCCTCGCTTCGGGCAAATGGCCGGCCGCCGCGGCCAAATTCGAGCAGATCATTGAACTCGACCCGGAGCACGCCGCCGCCCACTTCGCGCTTGGCTCTGTCTTGCTGCAGCTTGGCCAGCCCCACGCGGCGCTCGCAGCCCTCGAAGCCGCCGCCGCAGTGGCCGAACCGGAGGAATCTTTGCACGGGCTTGACGCACGCGCCGGCGAGGCACTCCTTCTGATGGGTGATTTTGCCCAGGCGCGAATGCGACTGACCAAAGCTGTGGAACTCGCGCCGAACGATGTGCGACTGATGACGTTGCTCGGCGACGCCTTATTCAAACTCAACAAGGGGAACGCGGCTGCGGATTGTTACCGCAAGGCCCTCGCCATTGAGCCGGCCAATCCGATCGCCCACTATCGCCTCGGGCTATGCCTCCTTGAGGCAGGCCGTCCGGCTGATTCACTTCGGCACTCGCTCGATGCCATTCAGGCGCGGAGCGACTTTGTTGAGGCTATGCACGCGGCCACCCTTGCGCTGCTGGAATTGGGGCATTGGCGGAAGGCTCGGCTCATGGCCGATCGGGCGATAACCACCAAATCCAGTACGGAATTGCTTGCCTTGCGGGCGGGAATCTGGCGATTCCGCATCCGACGCTATTTGAGCCGACTGCGCCACCCCTTCGCCCGCTGAAGCTGATTTCTCGATCAACGGACCACGCCAGATTACCTAATCTTACAAAGTACCGGCGCATGTATTGCGTTTTCGCATTCGCCGTAGTGCAATGCGTTTGCAACCGCGACGCTTGGTGATTGTTATAATCGCAAAGTGGAACAACACTGGCGTTAGGACATTACCCCTGATCAACGCCGATAAGCGCAGATTTTGAATGGTACTTGGGAAAATACAAAAAATGATTCGTTGGAAAAGCAGCTTACTACTCTCGGCAATAATGGGCATGTCAGCGTTCCCCTGTTTTGCACAGGATGAAAAGCCGGCGCAAAAGCGCCCGCCCGCCCGGCCAGTCCAGAAAAACAACCCTGCCGAGCCTGCCAAAGAAACTCCCAAGCCAACGCCACCCAAGGACGCCCCGCGTCCGAAACCGGCCACCGCAACAACGACGGCCGAGGCAAGCGCAATGCCCACGCAAGCCACGGTCGAAATGATCATGAACGAGGCTGTGAAGAACATCGCCAAGCGGTACAACCTCAACGAAGCGCAGAAGCAAAAAACTGACGAAATCATGAAGCGCGACGTGAACAAATTCCTGAAAGAGCACGAAGCGCAGGTGTGGCCCATCATCCGCGATTTGATGGCCAACGGGTTCAATCCGCCGTCAAATCCCGAGGACGTGAAGCGAATTGGCAGGGCCGCGACTCCGCTGATCAAAGACGTGCAAAAGGCGATTCTCGATGGCAACAAGGAGTGGCGGCAATACCTGACTCCAGAGCAGCAGGCGATGCACGATTACGACCTGGGCGAAATGGACAAGCAATTTGTCGAAGCCGAGAAGAACTTTAAGTCATGGTCCGAGGGAAAGCCGGCCGGTTCACTATTTCCGCCTCCCCCGCCGCCTGGTCGCGGACCAGGCACTCCGCGCATGCCCCAGGGCGGATTGCCCAAGCCTCCGGCCCCACCTCCTGAGCCGGAAGTACAGGTCTTCCGCGAAAGTGCATTCGATACCTATGTCGAGGATTTCATCAAGCAGTATGAGCTTGACCCGGCCCAGATCGACGCCGCACGGTCCATCCTCACGGAATTCAAGCAAAAGGTCGGTGCATACAAGGAATCGAATCGGGCCGATTTCAGCCGGATTGCCAACGAACAAAAGGCGGCCTTGGACAGTAAGGACCGTGAACGCATCGCAAAATGGGACGCCGATCGCAAGAAATTGCTCGAGCCCGTATATGATTTGTTCAGAGAGATGGGCGAGCGTCTCAAGGCCTTGCTAACCTCATCGCAATTGCAGCGCTTCGCGGCCGTGCAGCCGGCTAATCCAAAACTTGATGTTTTAGGCGAAGTCGCACCGGCTCCATCTCCGGCGGCGCAGGCGCCCCCCGCCCCACCACCGACAGCAGCCAAAGAAAACCCAGTCAACGCTCCGGCACAAAAACCTGAATCGCCCAGTGCCGCCCCGCAGCCCTAGTGCCAATGGTTGGCATTGAAGCGGAAATAGAGGCATTCAACGCCTCATGAGATCCAACGTGCGGCCTTGAAATTTCAAATCCCCGATTTGAGATTCACCCCGAATCGTTGTGGACCTGTGGCTTGCCCTCAGACTATCGGACGGTCTTGTAATCACCCCTGATTTTCCTTGCCCCACAAATTTCCGAATCCTACGATCCATAGTGAATAGTTACACGGTAACCCACGCGTTTGCGAAAAGGGTGGAAACCGGGTCATCTTGCTGCGCACGCGTAGCGGATGCCCTCACGAACCGTCCATTTGGATTTCTTGTTTTGCCCTATGGAAGCGATCGGACCACAACATCCGTTGCGACGATTGTTCGCCGGCTTGGTTGAGCACGCCTTCTGCTCCGAAGTCGGCATGTGCAGCCCGCTCCTCACCAGCTACATGGCCGATCTGCTGGTCAACTTCACCCATATCGACACCCTGAACATCGTGCGCAATGCCGAGGGCAAAAAGCTCGAACAGATGGCCTCCATGCTGGCTATAGCGATGGAAGATCCGCCAGCGTCTTCCGTCGACCGCGATCGAAAGGTCTATCAACACCTCGGCGATTTCACGCTCTTCTGGGCTGGAGTCTTTCCCGAGCATTTGAAGAGGACGGTGAGAAACCAGTCCGACGTGCTGTACGACTACGTTGCACAGGGCAAGCGCTCGTACGCTATCGTCGCCCGCCTCGGACGAGAGGACGACGAGCCGCCGTCCTCGCTTTTTCGGCACTTGAGCGAGGACTTTGAAATCTGCCTGTATGGCCTGAACCTCGTTCGCAAATGCTGGGAGGAAGCCGCCAATCGTCCGTCTGGCGACACCCCGCCACCGCTGCTGTACTGATACCCCAACACGCGAGATTGTCCGGGTGGCATACCCAAGCCCGGCCTCACCGGGCACCGGCATGGCGGCGATTCTCTTGGCCGTGACACCCGAAAACTCAAAGCATACAAGCACCGAGCTTCGCCGCAGAACCGAATTCCGTTGCCTCATTCCCTGATTCCTGCTACTCTCCGAGCTTCGAGGGGGACGATAAACTTCTTTGAATCGTCATGGAGGACGGTTCCGCACCAGGACATCGGAGGTCTGGGTTCCATGCAACTGAAACGCGTAACAGTCTGCGGTTTCAAGAGTTTCGCCGACAAGGTCGATTTTGAATTCGGCCCCGGCGTAACCTGCATCGTCGGCCCCAACGGCTGCGGCAAGAGCAACGTCGTCGACGCCTTCAAGTGGGTGCTGGGCGAGCAGTCCGCCCGGTCGCTGCGCGGGCGGCAGATGGGCGACATGATCTTCAACGGCTCGACGACCCGTCGCAGCAGCAGCGTCGCCCAAGTCGATCTGCAATTCGACAATTCGGATCGCTCCATCCCCTACGATCAGCCGGAAGTCACTGTCAGCCGCAAGCTCTACCGCTCCGGCGAAAGTGAATACCTCATCAACGGAACGGTGGCCCGCCTGAAGGATATCCGCGAGATGTTTCTCGACACGGGCATCGGCGTGGACGCCTACTCGGTGATCGAGCAAGGCCGCGTGGACCAATTATTGCAAAGCAGCCCGGTAGAGCGCCGGATCATCTTTGAAGAAGCCGCCGGCATCAGCCGCTACAAAGCCCGCAAAAAGGAAGCCGAGCGGAAGCTCGAACGCACCAATCAAAACCTGCTTCGCGTTGCCGACGTGATTGAGGAATTGGAGAAGCGGCTCCGCAGCGTCAAATTGCAGGCCGGCAAGGCCCGCAACTACATGGAATATCAGGGGCGGCTCAACGAACTTCGTTCGAGCTTTGCGTTGGCCGAATACCACCGCTTCACCGTCGAACTCAATCGACTCGGCAGAGAATCGCAGGAGCGGTCCGATGAAGTCACCGCGCTGCGAACGCAAATCGACCAGGCTGAGGCCGAGGAGTCGCAGGTCGCCCTGCAAATCGATCGGCTCTCGCAGGAAATCAGTCAGGCCGACAACCAGCTTGTGCAGCTCAAGGCGAACATCGCTGCGCAGGACCAGCGTATTGACAGTTCGCGCCGGCGCATCGAAGAACAGTCCGTTTTGCAGACGCGGATCACGGAGCGGCTCGAGTCCGATCGCGTACGGCTCGAGGAACACCGCACCGAGCTGGAAACCGTACAACATTCCGCGCACGAGCTACAGGAGCAGACCCACGCCTACCACGCGAAAATTGACGAACTCAATCGGCAGGACGCTGAACTCGCCCGAGACCTGACCCAGGCCCAAGCCATCCTCGAAGACGAAAAGGCGGGCATCATCGACCTGCTTCGCAAAAGTGCGCAAACGCACAACGAAATCGTGCGACTCAATACACACCGCGAATCACTCATCGGGCAAAAAGGCCGCCTCTCGCAGCGTGACGCACAAATCCGCGTCGAGCTGGAATCGTCGCTAAACCAGAAGGCCCAGCTTGAGCGCCGCTTGCAGGAGGTCGAATCGCTTATCGCCGAAGAGACCCAGCGCCTCGAGGAAAAGAAAGCGGAAGCGACCCGAACCAACGCCGTCAGGCAGGGCCTGGTGAACGAACTGGCCCGCGACAAGGAACGGCGAAGCGCATTGAAGTCGCGCAGTGATCTGCTTAGCGACCTGCAACGCAAGATGGACGGCGTCCGCGCCGGCGTCCGACAGGTCCTCGATACCGCGAAACGACAGCACGCATCGCCGTCCTACGCAAATATCACAGGTCTGCTGGCCGACGTATTTGAAACCGACGTCGCCAACGCCCGCGTGATCGAGGCCGCCCTGGGCGACTGGGACCAGCATCTGGTTCTGACCAACAGCGACGAAGTCTTTGCCGACCCCGCAATGTTCGCGTCGCTGCCCGGCAGGCTCACCGCGATCTGCGAAGATCGAATCCCCCCACTGCTCAACGCCGCGTCGCAGACCGATTTTTCGCAGCAGCCCGGCTTTGTGGCCCGCGCCATCGACTTGGTCCGCTTCGACGAGAAGTTTGAACGGCTCGCCCGGCATCTCTTCGGCAAGACAATTGTCGTGGACAACCTTGATTCGGCCCGCCGCATGGCTCGCGCGGATGCGCTCAACCATCGGTTTGTGACGCTTGCCGGCGAAGTCGCGGAGGCCGATGGACGTGTTTCGCTCGGTCCAGCCGCCTCGGAGGCGGGACTCATCTCCCGCAAGAGCGAGCTGCGCGAGATTCAGCGCGAACTCGCGGGGGTGGACGACCGAATTGTCGGTGCGACCGATCGGCTCAATCGCACCGAGGCCGAAATCAGCCATCTCGAACTCGTGCAACAGGAATTGCGGACCGCCATTTACGAGGCCAGCACTGCAAAGGTCACCGCCAATGCCGCCCTGCAAAACATCCGCGAGACGCTGCACCGGCTGACTCAGGAGCAGCCGCTCATCCTGGGCGAGGTGACGCTGCTCGAACAGCAAATCAATGAAGTGCTCGACAAGGCAGCCCAGGGCGGCAAGTCGCTCGAGGCCCTGGAACGCGAAAACAAGGAGCGTGAGAATCAGGTCTCCGCGCATCAGGAGCGCATCGACGCCGTGGTGGCCCGTCGCCGTGAATCGCAGGAGGAACTTACGCAGGCGAAAGTGGCCGCCGGACAACTCGCCGAAAAGCGGGCCGCCGCAGCCCAGACGATCAATACGCTGCGCCGCGCGATTCATGAACTCGAGCAATCCGTGGCCTCCGCGGACAACGACATCGAGCAGTGCCGCGGTAGAATTGCTGACGCACAGCAGACGATCGCCCAGGGCCGCGAACTGCTTGCAGAGCTTGCGGGCCAGCAGCAGTCGCTGGAGGCAGCCGCGTTGAAACTCCGCGATCAGCGCGAAGACAAACGGATGCGTCAGGACGAACTCTCGCAAATCGTCAAGGCCGCCCGCCAACGACTGAGCGCCGCCGAAACCCAGTTGCACGAACTCGAATTGGCCCGCAGCACCACAACGGTGCGCCGCGACGAACTCGTCGTGCGCATCGTCGAGGAAATGGGCATCAACCTCACCGAGCGCTACGAGAACTACGAGCACGCCGAACAGGACTGGGACCAGGTCACGGCTGAGATCACCGAGCTTCGCGGCAAGATGGAACGCCTCGGCAACGTCAACCTCGACGCCATCAACGAACTCGAAGAACTCGAAAAGCGTCACGCCTTCCTGAGCGGCCAGCGCGACGACCTCACCGAGGCCCACCGCCAGCTCCAGCAGCTAATCCTGCAGCTCAACCAAGAGTCGCAGCAGCGGTTCATGACCGCCTTCGACCAGATCACCGAAAATTTCCGCGCCCTGTTCCGCAAGCTCTTTGGCGGCGGCCGGGCCGACATCATCCTCGAAGACCGCGAAAACGTGCTCGATTGCGGTATCGAAATCGTCGCCCAGCCCCCCGGCAAGGAATTGCAGGCGATTTCGCTCATGTCCGGCGGCGAAAAATCCATGACCGCGATCGCCCTGCTCATGAGCATCTTCAAGACGCGGCCCGCCCCCTTCGCCATCCTCGACGAAGTGGACGCCGCCCTCGATGAGGCCAACAACCACCGCTTCAACCGCATCGTCGAGGAATTCGTCAGCGAGGCCCAGTTCATCATCATCACGCACTCCAAGCGGACGATGAACATCGGCGACCGGTTGTACGGCATCACCATGCAGGAACCGGGCGTCTCCACCCGCGTCTCCGTCCAACTCGCCCAGGAAAAGGTCGCCTAGCGAGCCGCGAACTTCAGCTCGCGAAAATCCACCGACCCCGAAGGGGTCAAAGATAGTAGCCGGGGGTTAGCAAGCTCGGGTCGCGAGCGTAGCGCCCCCCCCGGACAGCAACCCCAAATAAACTCTCCCCTCTCCTCACGGGAGAGGGGTCGGGGGTGAGGGCCGAACGCCTCCCACCTTGGCAAGGGGGGACATAGGGGGTCGGGCGGGGGCCGAATCGGTACCGCGACCGTGAGGGAGCGGGGTTGACCAGTTGTGCCGCTTCGGGGCCTGAATCGACGGGCGAAGCAGGGAACGCCGGAGGCTCCGCGAAGGAGGGACGAAGAGGTCGGCGCGGGGGGGAAAACCGCACTGGCAGCGTCCCAGAGCGGTTTTGGAGCCGAGGATGGGTTCGTTCCGTCAATTTTCAATCCAGAGGAAAAAGCGGGGATCGGGTCGGTCCACAATCGCGAAATGAGAGCGGCCAGAATCGCAAGTTGAAAGTAGTCCGCACGATGACTCATCACCAAGATAACAGGCGGGGCGCGCGCAGATTTTTGAAGAAATGCGATCAGCGAAAGCGAGGAAGTGATACGCATCCCATTATTTATCAGCGCTTTGTAGATAGGGTGCTGCGCAGACGGTTTTGATCGTTTCGGGGTTGAGGCAGGATTGTCGCCAGGCATGGACGGCCGCCTGCATCAGGGATTCGTAATTGCGATATGCGCGGTTGGCCCAGTAGTGACTTCGCAAGTAGTGCCACAGATTCTCAACGGGATTGAGCTCCGGAGAATAGGGTGGCAGCTCCATGAGCGTGATGTTGGGGGGAACCTTCAATGCTTTGGCCGTGTGGAAGCCTGCCTGGTCCCAGATCAGCACGGCGTGCACACCGGGAGTGAGCTCTTGTGCGAACTGGGCGAGGAATTGATTGACGATATGGGTGTCCAGGTAGGGAGCGAGCAGTCCAACGCTCTGTCCACTCTGAGGACAGATGCCCGCGAGCACGTAGAGGTAGTCGTACTGCGTCTGCCGCACCGCCCGGGGACGCGAGCCGGTTCTGGCCCACACGCGGGTCAGCGTGACCTGTTGTCCGAAGCGCGCTTCGTCCTGGAACCAAACCTCCACGCGCTGCCGGGGATGGTCCGCGCGGACGGTCTCGATCTGTGCCACGACGTTTTTTTAAAAGCTTCCTGAGCGTGGGGATCGGCTTTTTGATGTCGGGGACGCGACATCAGACAACTATAGCCCAGACGATGAAGCAAGGCATACACCCCGTTGAGGTGATACAGCTTGCCGAATTCCTTTTGCAAGATGCGTTGAATATCCTTCCCTCGAAGCGTGCAAACTTCGTCTTCTACGCGCGGCAGCGCCTCCATGCGTGCACACAGCCGATCGCGTTCCTCAAGGGTGAGTTTCTCCCGCCGTCCTTGTCCGGGGCGGCGACGCAATCCTTCCACGCCCGATTGGTTGTAGCGACGCACCCATTCTTGAACCGGCCGCCGTGAGGCATCGAGCGCGGCGGCAATCTCGTCGGCCGTGCGACCTTGCTTGGCCAGCACCAGGGCCTGCAGCCGAACTCGCATCCGCCCATCCTTCTGCGAACGAGCCGCACGCCGCAATTCGTCCAGTCCATGACGATCTTCCACATGCATCCTGCATCTCCTTCAAAAAGAGTCGGATGCATTGTGCGCAAATTAAAGCCTGGCGCTAGGGCGCGCTATTAATTCTTGGGATTGGTATGAGTTCATAGCCCCAACCATGAAGAGGTAGGTTGCGGGCCACCTGGGAGTGTTTTACCCTCACCCTACCCTCTCCCTACCAGGGAGACGGGGTTTGGCGCACAGCCGAGGCCAGTCCACAACTCGAGCGTAGGTCACAACTCGAGAGCAGACCACGATCGTGGCTCACAAACGAGGGCGAAACATCAAGAGTTGAGCCTGCGCGGGAGACGGGGCCCGATGCAGGATGCGTTGAAATCAAGCTACAAACGCAGGCTCTACCCCCTGAACCACGACAATCCTGACACGGCGTCACCATGTCCCTCCCCTGACGCCAGATTGTCATCCCGTCATAGAAATAGACACCCAGCCGCCTGCATTTGACACGATTTCCGCCTCTTTTCGTCAAACCCCTAAGGATGTTCCCTTGTTTCCCTGATGGAGATTTGCGATAATGCGGCTGTGTCAACTGTCGGTACCACGCGCCTTTCGTTTTTGGGCCGGCTTCGTGACCGCGCAAATCCCGTCGCGTGGCATGAATTCAACCATCGGTATGGAGAGTTGTTATACCGATATGCCCGGCGACGCGGCGCGTCACATCTGGAAGCCGAGGATGTCGCCCAAGAAGTCACGTTGTATCTTTTCAAGGCTCTGGAACGATTTGAATACAACCCTGCGCGAGGCCGCTTTCGGGGATACCTCCATTGCGCGGTCGTAAATTCTCTGACGCGCCGAAGGTTGAAAAATGCCCGTCAGGAGAAATTCATCAACCCGGAGATGCTCGATGCCCTGACAGACCAGACCCAGCCGTCTGACGAGCAATGGGATCGGGAATGGCAGCTACACAAACTACGAACAGCGTTGCAATCGATTGCTCATGAATTTGAACCAGTGACGTTAAACGTTTTTCGTGCGCATGTGTTGTTCGGGTGGAGCGTGGATGAAACGGCCGTCAAACTGGAGGTATCCAAGAGCAGCGTCTATCAGGCTAAATGTCGGGTGCTCAAGCGGTTACGGGAGCAAATCGAAGAAATGGACCGCGAAGAGTAGGAGCCTGCGAATCCGAAGTTGCTGATCGTTGCAGGCCCGGCGTGAACAGATGTCAAATTCACGTTCATGTCGCCTATTTTCATTACAGATGGGGATCAAAAACGATCACCCACCTTCAGGGGAAATGCCGTCGTGTCCCACGCGTCTGCACAACATGGTAGTTCGTTCTCACCGGCGGATAGGCTCGAATCGGCCACGGAGATCATTGATTCGCAGGCGGACACCCTTCTGATCAGCGATCTTCGGGAGGCATTGGGGTACACGTCGTATGTGAACTTAAAAGCTCACCCATTGGGGCCGGCGGCGGGCGACGGAAAACGCTTCGATGCGCATACCTCCGCACTGGCCCCCGGGCCACTGGGCGAATTTGAAATCATTGATGAGATCGGTCGCGGCGGGATGGGGATCGTATACCGTGCCCGGCAGCCGTCGCTGGGGCGCGAAGTCGCCATCAAGATTCTCAACGGTCAATTCGCATCGTCGGGTTTCCGGCTGGAGCGATTTCGAACCGAGACCCGGGCCATTGCGCGACTTAACCACCCCAACATCGTGCCTATTTACGCACAGGGGGAATGCGGCTCGACGTATTACTACGCGATGGGCCTGGTCAAGGGATGCAGCCTGGACGTTGCCATCCATCAGCGGCCCGAGATGTTGAGTTCGACGGCGCTGCATCGGAATTCCACACTCAGCAACAATATTTCCGGTGGGCTTTCGCCATCGGCAGCCTCCGTGGGTGAGACGACCGGCGAGGCCGACGTAACGCCCCCCCCACCTCGAACCGCAGAGGACTATCGACACCTTGCTGTGCTCCTGGCGGACGTCGCCGACGGACTGGGACATGCCCACGACCACGGCGTCATTCACCGCGACGTGAAGCCGCAAAACCTTCTGGTAAGCGCGGATGGGCGGATGTACGTAAGCGATTTTGGTCTGTCGCGTCTGCTCGATGAGCCGCGTCTTACGCTGACCGGCGAATTGATGGGGACGCCCGCGTACCTATCGCCCGAGCAGGTGCGCGGCGACGAGTCTCAAATTGATCATCGGACGGATATCTACTCACTGGGCGTGACGCTGTACGAAATCCTCTGTGGACGGCGCCCATTTCAGGCACGAAACCGGGATCAGGTCATTCGCTCGATCTGCAACGATGAACCGGTGAGGCCACGAAGTATCGACCGGCACATTCCACCCGACCTCGAGACGATATGCCTGCGAGCCATCGCCAAGGAACCAAAGCGGCGCTTTGCCACTGCGCATGAGATGGCCGAAGAGCTCCGCCGCGTAGCCGCCTGCAAGACCATCCATAGCAAGGCGCCCAACTGGGGCAGTCGTGCCGTTCGTGGAATGGGCCGCCATCGAGGCGTGATCGGGATTGGTTTGTTGACAGCACTTTGCCTTGTGCTGGGTTCCGGCTATTCACTGAGCTATTTCGCGTCCCGGCGCGATCAATCGAACGCCCTGTTGCAGCAGGCATACGAACAACTTGTGTACTTCGACTACCGATCTCCGCAATTGGTCGCCAACCAGGTGGACAAAGCGGAGGCTCTGGGGGCCGACCCGCTGCAACTTGATATGGTCAAGGCATTGATGAGTCTGGGGAGATCGGACAACCCGGACGCGATCAGTCGTCTGCGAAGCGTCGTTAATAGGTCCTCCAGCAGCGCGGATTCAAGTCCAAAATACCTTCTTGCGTGGGCGTTGTGGCGCGATCATCAAACGGCGGAATCACGGGCCGTGTTTGAACAGGCGTCGGCGGTCGGCGAGCCAACGAAACCCGACGAGTGGTTTTTCCGGGGTCTGGCATCACATTTTGACCGGCCCAACCTTGCGCTGGAGGCGTATCAACGGGCGAACGAACTGCGTGCCGCAAAACAATTGTTTTTTCCGCAGGCAATCCTGCACCTTGCCCGGGCGTACAACCAGCAAATGTATTCCGCGCGCGACGACGGGGTTTTCGAATCGGCGCAGGCGATCTTGATGCAGTTAATCAAGCAGGGGCACTACCGCGCATACCCCTACTACCTGCTCTCGATCACGCAGCGGCTTTCCGGAGACATTCAAGGGGTTGCGCTGGGCAGCGATTCGCCGCAGGTCCAAACGCGTTACCGGGACGCGTTGGAATCGGCGCGTCAGGGTCAACAAGTGGACCCCAATGACGAGCGCCCCATTACCGCTGAGGCCGAGTGCCTCGAGCGGCTCGACCTCCTGGCGGACGCACTTGAGGCCCGCAACCGAGCGTTTGCAATCGCAAGCACGGAGTCCAATCGCTGCGAGGCGTTGCACTATCGCTGGCGGCTGCATTACTGGTTGGACAATTTTGAGGCGGCGCAGAAGGACATTGCATCCCATGCCCAGTGCATGCCGGACAGCCTTCCCTACGCTCACGTTTATCATTCCTGGGTGGCGGCAGAGGCCGGCGACGTTGATCAAGCTCTTGCGGAGGCGCGGGCACCGGCAAGCGAAGCGCCGGATGATGCACAAGCCGTGCTCTGGTCGGCGGCGTGCCTGCAATTTCTGGGTCATGCCGGGGAAGCGATGTCACTTCTGGAAAAGAAGCGCGACGCTGTGCGAATGAACGCCAACCTTGTGCCGCCGCAAAGCGAAGCGTGGATGAGCGCATTATTCGATTTTGCGATGAGCCGGCGCACGCTGGAAGAATTGCTGGCACTTGCTGACAAGTCGCAGGAGCCTAGAAAATTGCGGGCGGAGGGGTTCTTCCACGCCGCGATGAAGGCGTTGGGGCGCGGGGAAATCGGTGAAGCGAAACTCCGGCTGGAGCAGGCCGTTTCTTGTTTCGACAGCGAAGTTCGGTACACCTATCACGCAAGGACGCTGCTTGAACGGATGGAGAAAGATGCGCATTGGCCGCATTGGCTGGAGGAGAAAGATGCAAATCAGAACTAGAGCGAGATTGCCCCATGGACCACCACGGGTGAAATCGGAGGGAACGGCACCACTGTCGACACTTCCGGAAGTGATCCTGGTGTTTGTACTTCTGGCCAGTGCCGCCCCTGCAGCTCCGCCGCTCAATCCGCTGCCATCGCCATATTATTCGTTTGACCTGTCGTCCCCGTCGGTGTCGAACAATGATGTGAACGCCAATGACATCCTGTCGCTGAGTCTGCCGTATCCGGTGACCCTGATTTCTGCGGCGGCACTGGGATTAGCTGCCGCCGGAGACGACATGGACGGGCTGTCCGGTGGAAACTTTCTGATCTCACCGGAGAGTTCGTTTTCCATTCGCTTTTCGGTGACTCGCGAGAGCACGGGCGATACGCCTCCTGCAATCGAACTCGTCGAACTTGGGACTCCGTACAACGTCAAGGATCAGGCAACCCGCGGGCAGCAGGCCGGTGACGAGTTCCTCTCGCTGGATCAATTCTCGCTTTTGCAGCCGATGGCGCGCGGCGAAGCTGGACTGGAAAACAACACGCTGATCAAGAATAACTACGATGAAGGCGGATCGGATTATGCGGCCCGTCCCGAGACGCACGCCAATTCGATGGTGAGCGGACTGCCGCAGGACAATGTTGACGCACTGGCAAATTTTGAGCCCGGCGAGGCAATCTTCTACTCAGCCACCGCTGCGTCTCCGTCCCTTCTCACCCTGCCGGGATCCGAAAACCCCAGCGGCGCAAGCATTTTTCGGCTGGACCAGGGCACGATCTCCCTGTACGCCTCGTATGCGGCGCTTGGCTTGCAACAAGACGATGATATCGACGCCATCGTGGTATTTGATACGGATGCCAATGGTGAATTTTCCGGAGACGATCGGGTGTTGTTTTCGCTCACTCCCGATTCACCTTCGCTGGCAGCCGTTCCCGGCGCCGGCGTGAATGCAGCGGCGGACGTATTCATCGCCGCGCCGGGTGAGGCCGTGGCGCTCTTCACATCTGCGGCCAGACTGGGACTCACTGGCGAGACCGATGACATTGACGCACTCGAGATCCTCCCCAACGTGGAGTCGAGGCTGCAGACTGTGTCCCACGCCATCCGCAGCATTCTGGGCGACTTTGATGATGACGCCGATGTGGATCAGCAGGATCTCGATTCGTTCAACCATTGCTTCGGTGGAGAAGGCCAGCCGTATAGTCCCGGCTGTGAACGCGGAGATTTTGATTCAGACGGTGACATTGATTGCCGGGACAGCACGAAATTCGTCATGGCGTGGACCGCGCCTGGCCCTGCCGGAGTTCCGTCCCAATGCCGTGCCACCATTCCAACGGTATCCGAATGGGGCGCGCTCGTCCTTGGCCTGACGATAGCTGTGGTCGGTTCTCTGTTGGTCTATCAAGGTCGTAGACGGACCTGTTAAAGGAGCTGCGACCCTGGCTGGGTGGTCGCGCTTGCGTTCCTTCCGGTCAAATATCCAAACGGAAGCGGCGCCGCCGGAGGGTGAGTCCGACGACGCCGCCTGGAAGTGCTCCCCAAGGGTGGAGGCTATCGCCTACCGACGCCGCGCATGAACTCCGCGACATCGATCAGGTCACCTAGGCCATCGCCATCAAGATCAGAACATTCGCAATCGGATTCCACACTGTAATCCGGCCCGGTCAGGCACTCGGCCAGGGCATGCCACACATCGAGTTCGTACGTGCGGTAGCTGACGCAAACACCGCCCTGGCAGGAATCGTTGCTCGTACAGCCGTATTGGTCGTCGCAGGGCTTGCCATCTTCGACCGGCTGAAGTTCGCAAGAGTCGGCAGCCTCATCGCAAACGCTGGCGATGCACCGGTCAGGCGAAGCGCCGCAATCCCGCGCGGGGCCGGTGCAAGTTCCTTCGCGGCAGGCGTCATCCACCGTGCAGTACAGGCCGTCGTCGCAGAGCGTTCCGTCCTTCAGCGGGAGACCTTCGCACGCGTTCGTGTCCTCGTTGCAAACGCCGGTGTTGCACTGGTTCGACACATCGCTGCAATCTCTCGGATCACCTCCGGTGCAGGCTCCGCTCTGGCAGGTTTCGGATACAGTGCAGAAGCGGCCGTCATCGCAGGCCGTGCCGTCCTCCACCGGCCTGGGTTCGCAGGAATCCAGTTCCTCGTTGCAGACACCGTGATTGCACTGGTCTTCGACATCACCGCACTCGCGGGCCACACCGGCACAGGTTCCGCTGGTACAGGTATCCTTCACCGTGCAATACAAGCCGTCGTCGCACTCCGTGCCGTCCTCGCGCGGCCGGGCCTCGCAGGCATCGGAATCCTCATTGCACGTGCCAATATGGCACTGATCGTCTAGAGTTGAGCAATCCTTCGCGTCGCCGCCGCACGCGCCCTGTACGCAAACATCGTTGACTGTGCAGTAGCTGCCATCGTCACAGAGCGAGCCATCCTCCACAGGTCGCGCCTCGCACTGATGCGTCTCTTCATTGCAGACGCCGGTGTTGCATTGATTGCCCTGGGATTCGCAACTGCGCGGCGATCCTTTGCAGACGCCGGCGGTACAAGCATCTTCCACCGTGCAATACACGGCGTCGTCACAGCGAGTGCCATCTTCGGCCTGAGTCCGCTTTGCGCAGTTTCCTTCGTCGCCGCTGGGATCGCACGTGACCGTGTTGCACTGGTCACTTTGCACCGAGCAATCTTGCGGTGTTCCGCCCTTGCAGGCCCCCGCCTGACACGTCTCGCCCACGTTACAGGCGTTAGCGTCGTTGCAAGAGACACCATCCGCCACAGGAAGCGCCACACACTCCTGGGAAGCTTCATTGCAGATTCCGACGTTGCACTGGTCGCTCAGGAGCGAGCAGTCACGAGACTTGCCCCGGCAGGCCCCTTCGTTACAGGCGTCCTCGACGGTGCAATAGAGCTCGTCGTCACAGGAGATACCATTTTCCACCGGAATCGCGTCACACGAGCCGGATTCCTCATTGCAGATACCGGTATTGCATTGGTCCGAGACTCCGCTGCAATCGCGGGCCGTCCCTTCGCAAGTTCCATTCGTGCAGGTGTCGCCGACAGTGCAGTAAAGGCCGTCATCACAGGATGCCCCATCCTCCACCGGCTTGGGTTGACATTCGCCCGCTTCCTCATTGCAGACGCCGACATTGCACTGGTTGCCCGCTTGCGTGCAATTGCGCGGCACGCCGCCGCAAGCGCCTTCGGTGCATTGATCGCCCACCGTACACCACGCGCCGTCGTTGCACTCGGTTCCGTTGACCAGTGGCGTGAGGACAGCACAATTGCCGGTTTCGCCATGGGGATCACACGAAGCGGCGTTGCACTGATTGCCCGCAGCGGAGCAATCCACGGCCAGGGGTGCGCGACAAACGCCCTTTACGCACGCATGACCGATGGTGCAGGGGTCGCCGTCGTCGCAATCCGCGTCAACGCGACATTCATCGCACCTGTCTGATTTTTCGTTGCAGAACTCGAGCTCGCCGCAGGGCGTTCCCGTCGAGATGCACCCACGCTGGGCATCGCAAATTTCCGTGCCTGTGCAGAACTGGCCGTCGTCCTCACAATTTGCATTCACGGGGGTATATACGCAGCCGCCATGAATGCACCGGTTGCTCGTACATTCGACGCCGTCATTGCAGTCCGAATCCGCGAGGCAATCGCCGCAGGTGTTCGTGGATTCATCACACATTTGATCCGCCGGACAGGGATTGCCCGACGACTGGCAGTCGAGTTTCTCGTCACAGTATTCAAGACCGTCGCAATGAAGGCCGTTGTCGGGACAGTGATGGTCATTGGCTGAATGGAAGCATGTGCCAAGCTTGCAGGCATCATCGGTGCAGCCCACGCCGTCATCGCAGTCGGCAGCCGTGAGACATTCCACGCAGGACTGATCCGGTTCATCGCAAATCAGGTCATCCAGGCACGGGGCAGGGCCGCCCTTGCACGTTCCGTCATGGCAGGCGTCCAAAGTTGTGCAGAATGCTCCGTCGTCGCAGGGAGTGCCGTCAACCAGCGCGACGTTGCCCGCGCAGTTGCCCTCCGGCCCGGATGGATTGCAGGAAATCAGATGGCAATCGACAATATCCGGGCAGCTCTGCGTTGCGCCGCCAGAACACGAACCGTGCTGGCAGGTTTCACCGACGTTGCAGGCATTGTGGTCGTCGCAGTCGGTTCCGTCGGCAAGCGGCTGGGCCACACAGGCATCGGTCTTTTCATTGCAGCGACCTACATTGCACTGATCGCCGGCGGCGGAGCAATCTCTGGCCGATCCGATGCAGGCTCCAGCTGTGCACGCATCATGCACGGTGCAGAAGAGTTCGTCGTCACACGCGGAACCGTCCTCGATGGGTCGCGGTTCGCATTTCTTGGTTTCGTCATTGCAGACGCCGGAATTGCATTGATCGTTCAAATAGGAGCAGTCTCGCGCAATTCCTCCACAAGCACCGGCCGTACATGTATCTTTCAGCGTGCAGAAGTGCCCATCGTCGCATCCTGTTCCGTCGGGAACCGGAATGCTTGTACACTTGTCCGATGCCTCCAGGCAGAAGCTGGTAGTGCATGGGTTGCCGGTGTCGCCGCAGTCTCGGGAAGAGCCGCCGCACACGCCGTTGCTGCACTTGTCGTCGACGGTACAGAAAAGTTCATCGTCACATTCGATGCCGTCCGGACGAGGCTGCTTCTTGCAGACGTTTTGTTCCTCGTCGCAGGTGCCGCTGTTGCATTGGTCGCCGGCGGAGCTGCAATCGCGGGACGTTCCCCTGCACGCCCCCTGAACGCAGGCGTCATTCACTGTACAGAAAGCACCATCGTCACAGCCTGTTCCGTTGGCGACGGGCACCGCCTTGCACTCATCGGTCTCCTCGTTGCAAACTCCAGTATTGCATGAATCGGTCAAGGCGCTGCAATCTTTGGCGCTGCCCGAACAGGTTCCGCCGGTGCACACATCCGATACCGTACAGAATTGTCCGTCATCGCATGTTGTTCCGTTTTCCCGCGGCTTGCCCTCGCAATGTTCTGCTTCTTCGTTGCAAGTCCCTATATTGCATTGATCGCTTGAGGAACTGCAATCGCGCGAAACTCCCACGCACTGACCCGCATCGCACCTGTCTGCGATCGTGCAATATTTCCCGTCGTCGCAACTGGTTTCGTTGGCGACAGGCCGGGCCTCGCAGGCATCGGAGTCTTCATTGCACACTCCTTCATTGCATTGATTGGAAAGTGCGGCGCAACTGCGCGAGCTTCCGCCGCAAACGCCGTTGGTGCAAGCGTCATTCACGGTGCAGAATTTGTCGTCGTGGCAGGCCGTGCCATCGGGAACCGACTGTGCCTCGCAGGAGTCTGTGGCCTCATTGCAAACACCGCTGTGGCATTGATCGGAAGATGCCGCGCAATCGCGCAGGCTTCCGTGGCACACACCGGACACACATGCGTCATCGATGGTGCAGTAGAGACTGTCATTGCATGCTGTTCCGTCAATTCTCGGAGCGTGATGATTACAATTTCCCGGCGCGCCGGACGGGTCGCAGGAGGCAATGGTGCAATCGCCGCCGGCGGATTCACAGTTGGGAGGCGGTCCGCCATGGCAGGCGCCATCAGAGCAAACGTCACCCATCGTGCAGGGATTGTCATCGGAGCATGAATTTGTGTTGCTGGTGTACTTGCAAATGCCAGCGTTGCAAGCGTCATTTGTGCAGGCGTTGTGGTCGTCGCAGTCGGCGCTCGTCAGGCACTGGCTGATCGTAACTTTAACATAGTCGGTGGTGACCCCGCGCTCCTCGCAGTTGTTCACCGCCAGCAGCGTAAGCATCTGTGAACCGCTGATGTACGACGCCGCGCTGCCGGTGTACGTTTTTGACAGATTCACGTCGGACGTCGATGTGGTGGTGCCCATCAACTCGTAGCTGGATGTGGCGGCGTTCCACAGGTAGAGACGGATGGTTCCGCCATTCTGGGCTCTTCCCTCCCAGCGCACCGTCATGCTTGCGATCGACGCCGGAAGCTCTGCGATCTTGAATACGAAGCGCGTTGCGGCGCGATAACTGCCGCCAATATTTCCCGTTGCGTAGCGGACGTCATCCGTATTGACCAGGCGGGAGTAATTGGACGAGCTGAATATCGTTGATGGAATGTTGCTGGTCAGCGGAGGGATCGTGCTTTCCGGAATGCGGTCTTTGTAGGCAAATCGCGTCGTCCCCACTCCGGTGCTGAAATCATAGCTGATCTGGGCGTGTGCTGCGGGCGCGGCCAGCGCGGCGGCCAGAACGGCCAATTGGAACCAATTTCGCGGCGAAAGTCTGCGATGATTCGATACGCGAGTACACAACATTCGACCTGCAAGAATCCTGTTCATGCACTTCCCCCCGAAGTTTTTCTGAACCCCATGATGATGAAAAATTGGAACTGATTGGGCGGCATTGACACCAGCCGCTTTTCCACCCCGCTACAATGCTAGCGCGGGGCTTGTCAAACTCAAGAAATCCTGGGAATTCGGAGGGCCTGTCCAGCCGTGCGAGTTATTATCGCTTCATGGAAGGAATATGAGACGGTCGTAGCAGACAATCCATACCGAGACACAGCACTTCGACGTTTGTTACCAAATCTTCTGCTCTTATCGCAATGTGGCCGATCGAAGACCTCATCGAATTCGGAACTGCAGCCTGTTTTTTCCTTTGACCAAGGCATCTGGCAGCTCGAAATCCTGTTGCAACCGAAACGCGATCATGGCTTTGATGTGCCTGTCTTCCCTGATTGGTTTTGATGCACTCGGTATGGCCAGATTCAAGGAAAAAAAGGTGCTCCGTTCACATCAGCTCAGAGCCCATTGAACTGTGCGTAGTGGCTGGAATGTGGATTGTGGCGTTATCTTTCGGTCGGATCGTCACCTGAGAACGCGGCCTCACAACGACAATTCGCATCATGTCGCATTTGTAATGTCTTCGTAATCGTCCCTCGCGGTCATTATGGCTACGATGCTTCTGTTTCAGATACTTGGGATCGATTATGAGATACCTGCATGGACCCCAAGCCTAGAAATCGCACCTTGGGATCGCAAACGAAACCCATTTGAGGAGAGCTATCATGAAAGCATCACTTTTCTCGAGTTCCTTCGGGTTCGTGTTGGGAACTGTGTGCATCGCAGGCGCTGTATTTGCACAACAAGCAGGGAATTCCCGCGATTCAAGTACTGGTGATTACCGCACCGCAACGTACAAAGTCGGCGGCGAAGGAGGATGGGATTATCTTGTCGTTGATGCCGAGAGCCATCGCCTCTTCGTGACTCGCTCAACGCGCGTCGTGGTGTTGGATACCAACTCGGGCAAGCCCGCCGGAGAAATTGCCGATACGCCCGGCGTGCATGGTGTCGCTCTGGCTCCCGATCTCAGCCGCGGATTTACGAGTAACGGCAAGGCTAACACGGCAACGATTTTCGATTTGAAATCGCTCAAGGTCATGGGAGCCGTCGAAACTGGCAAGAATCCGGACGCTATCGTTTACGAGCCCACAACAAAGCGCATTTTTACGATGAATGGGCGAAGCAATAATGCCACGGCCATCGATGCGGCTGCCGGCAAAACCATTGGTCAGATCGAGTTGGGTGGGAAGCCGGAATTCGCCGTGGCTGACGGGTCGGGCAAGGTCTTCGTAAATCTCGAAGACAAGAACGAAATTGTGGTTCTCGATCCGCAAAGCTTAAAGGTTATGGCGCGCTGGTCGCTTTCGCCAGGCGAAGGGCCATCCGGACTGGCAATCGATGTGAAGAATCGTCGTCTTTTCAGCGTTTGCGAAAACAAGATGATGGTCATCCTGGATGCCGACTCGGGAAAAGTGTTGTCGACGCTCCCGATTGGCGAGCATGTCGACGGCGCTGTATTCGATCCTGCGTCGGGTAATGCATTTAGTTCCAACGGAGATGGCACGCTGACTATCATACATGAGGATAGTCCGTCGACGTTTTCCGTCGTTCAAACCGTGGCAACCATCAAGGGTGCACGAACTATTGCGCTAGATCCGATTTCACACAAATTGTTCCTTCCAACGGCAGAATTTGGTCCCACGCCCGAGCCAACGAAAGAAACTCCACACCCTCGGCCCAGTATTATGCCCGACAGTTTCCGAATCATTGTCGTCGGGAAGTGAGGGCCAGAATGTATGCATCTAGTTAACTTCGTTCCAGCACTCTGGCTAAACCCCGCTCGTGGTGCCGGTGAGGTCGTAGAAGCAGGAGTGGCCACGTCATACCCATAGGCCGCAAACGGACCGTGGAGGCGACAAACAACCGGGGTTGGGAACGGTCCGATGTATGGTCGAACGCACTCTACCTGGCTGGCTCAGTATCGAAGACTGCGCATCCGGTATGAACGACGCGAGGACATCAATATAGTACTCATGGCGTTCATACGCATCCACATTTTTCAGAAGCGCCTCAAAGCGACATTCCATCAGATGCTCCAAGGCGTTATTGACTGGTAATGGTAACTGTCACAGCAGTTCCTGAATATGAAGCGCTTGCTGCCAGCCCGGCGGGAAAGTTGGCCAAAACGGTGTTTGCAAATGTTCCGCTCACGGTTCCCGCCGTCAATATGGTGAACTGCTGCCCCACAGTCGGCGTGAAGCCGTTGATGAGCGTCAATTTGAGCGTGCCACCCAGCGCGGAGGTTCCACCGACTGCTAACTGATCGTATTCAGTTGCCGGCGACGTCCCTCCCAATTCGATGTCCAGAGTGCCGCCGGCGTTCTGTGTGTAGGTCCCCGAAATCGTCAGCTTGCCCGCGCCGCCCGGGCCCGGCGTAACAATTCCGCCGCACGTGACGCTGCCGGAAATCGAACCGGACGACGTGCCGGCACCGAGGCCAAGCGTGCCGCCGTTGATCTGCATCGCGCTGCCGACGCCCGACCGGGTGATCGATCCACCCGAGAGGACAGTGCTGCCGGAGGTTTGCACGAAGGCCCCGGAAGTAGGGAACTCCAGCGTCCCCACGACAGCTTCGATCAAGCCGGTGTTCTGAACGTTGAGCGACACGATCGTGGAGCTGGCCGTCCCCGCCGACTTGCGGAACGTTCCCGCATTGTTCAGGGCGTTGACACCGGTTCCCCCGTTCAGATCGCTTTCCGTCTGGATATCAAACGTGGAACCACTCGAGTTGTTGATCGTCGAACCGGCGGTCACCGATATCGGCCCCCCCGTCCAGATGATCGAACCGTTGTTGGAATTGGTGAGGGCTCGAGCGATGAGTTGCCGGGATCCTGTTCCCGACAAGTTCATGCCCCCGTTGAGGATGGTGGTGCCGGGGTTGTTCACGTCGCCGTGATCCCCGGAAGTCCAGTTGAAGGGTCCGTTGACGGTCAGGGTGCCTGCCACGGCCAGGATTCCCTGCGTATCGATCGAGACGCTTCCCGTTGAGATGGGGCCGACGAACCGCAAAGCGGAGGCGGCTGCCCCCGGGGCGGTAATGCTGATCGACGATGGGGCCAGCCCCGCCGAAGCGGTCGCGTTAAAATTGGCATTTCCATTATTGGAGAAAATCTGACCGCTGACCTGCGTGGGGCCGGTGAAGTTCGTGGTGCTCCCGAAGCCCGTGAATCGAAGCGCGCCCGTAGCGGGAACGATGACCGAACCTGATATGTTCTGCGGAATTTGGACTGTCGTAGCGAACTCCAGCGCTGCGCCGGGGGAAACCGTGAAGCTCCCGGGACTGGTTCCGCCCGGCAACTGCAGGGTGCCCGTCTGCACTTCCACCGCGCCGGTGTTGTCGAACACTCCCCCGACAGTCGAAAGCCCCGTTCCGCCAGACTTGCGAAACACCCCACCATTATTGAGGGCGGATGGCGGAGTGAGGATCGCGGTGTCGGGTGAATCTCCGTCGCTGCGGAAATCGAAAAGTGAACCCGACGGGTTGTTGAAGATCGACCCGAACCCCCGGCTCAGCGTGCCGGTGCCGGTGATCGCGATCACCCCGTTGTTGGCGTTGTTAAACGTTCTGCCAAACAACTGGCAGGCAAATGCTCCGATCTGCGTCAATCCTGCGTTGAATGTGATCGCGCCGCCGGGGTTTTGGTTCCCGATCGATGCGCCGTTGAGGGTGACTGGGCCATTAAACGTCACCGTGCCGGCGCCGCCAAGGAATGCACCCGATGAACCCGAACCCGCGTTATACGCACCCTGGAAGAAGGAGGGACCGTTTAAAGTCAATCCGCCATTGGCAAAAGCGAAAGTCTCCGCGCACTCAATACCTGCGATGATCGTCGTGCATGAAGGGCACTGCTGCAACGTCACGGTGATGTCCGTCGGGACATTGATGACCGCGATTTGGTCCGTTGTCGGAAGCGCTCCGCTTACCCAATTTGTGGTCGTACTCCATGGCCCGTTGGCGTTGGTGATCCAAAAGACGTGGTTGTCGAGCGTGATCAGCCCGGTGTCGGTGAATCCGGCGGGCACGGGTGACTTGAGGAGGCTCACTCCGGAGCGAGGCGTTCCACTGATCGTCGCGGTCGCATAGGCCGAGATCGGTCCGAGTTGTGAGGCCAGTCCCGGGACGATGAATTGTCCGGGCGCTTGTCCGGCTCCTCCGGTCGTGCCCGTTCCTGCGATCAACGCCCCGTTCACCACGAAGCGAACAGTCGCGCCGTCGACAGGATCGCCGTCGATGGTCTGTACGATACCTGTTACCGTCGTCAGTGGATCGCCGGGCGCCACAGTAATTGCAGTCACCGAGGTGGCACCCTCGACAGAGGCGGTGATGAGCGCGGTTCCGGCGCTTCGTGCCGTGGCCACACCGCGAAGCGGGTTGGCGGCGTCTGGAACAACGCTGACGATCGCAGGGTTGCTGGTTCGAAAGGTCGCGGGACAGTGCACTTGCGGGTTGAGAGGCCCGGATGTTCCGTCGGAAAATGAGCCGGTGAGGTTGATGAGGGTTTGCTGGCCGATCGCGGTGAGCGTCGGAATTCCGGGAGCGGCGGCGAGGGCGGCCAGAGACTGCGGAGGAATCGAGCTGAATGTCAGATTTCCAACCAGGGACGATTCTCCCCGCCGAATCCGGAAGCACTCGCCGTACACATAGAGAGGTTGCGGGCCGCTCATGCACGTGCCGATTACGCGAAGGAAATCGTCACTGAGAAAATCCGGAGCGGTGCCTGGCCCGCCGGCTCCGAATAGATCGGGCGCCGCGATATTGGGAACGACAAACGACCCATCGTGGTTGACCTGTACAGTCTGGCCGTTCACAGTGACCGTGCATGACTCGTCGAGTTGCTGAGCGGCGCCCCTTCCCGTTTGCAGGATCATCGTGCACAACACCACGGCGATGAAGGCACGCGTTGGTGCGATTCGAGCAATGGGCAATCGTGAAGATTTCATCGTCGGGTCTCCTCTTCGCACTTATGGACAGGCCTGGCCAACTGGCGCACAGAGTCCGTTGCAACACAACGAGCCGGCATTACAACACGCATCGCCGCAGAAGGGCCTGCCGTCGGAACAGCAAAAGCTTCCCGGCGAGCATGATCCGTTGCAGCAGACCGTGCCGGTCGTGCAGCAAACGCTGCCACAGAAGGGTCGTCCGTCGGAACAACAGATGCTCCCGGGGGAGCACGTTCCGTTACAACAAGTAAAGTTTGCAGGACAACACACATCGCCGCAGAAGGATCGACCATCAGAGCAGCACGCAGTACCGGCGGGCTTGCAGGCGCCGTCGCAACACACTTCATCCGACTGACAGCATCCATCGTTGCCGCAGCATGTCGTTCCTGCCTCACAACAGGTACTGTTTGAGCAGCAAACATCGTTAGGAGCGCAACAACTGTCTCCGCAGCACTGCGAATTGGGCGGACTGCACGAACCATTGGGACAACAATTGCCGCCTGGAGGCAGGCATTCTCCGTTGCAGCAGACTTGATTGGCGGCGCAACAGCCTTTGTCGCCGCAGCAGGTGGTCCCGGCCTCGCAGCATGTGCCGTTCTCGCAGCAGTCATCGTTCGCGCCGCAACATGTGTGCCCACAACATTGCGTATTGGGGGCCGTACAAGCGCCCTCGGGACAGCAATTGCCTCCTGGAGGAACGCATTGGCCGTTGCAGCAGGTCTCGTCCGCACTGCAACAGCCATCTTCACCACAACAGGTTGTTCCAGCCTCGCAGCAATTGCCATTCGGACAACAAACGTCGGCGGGGGCACAACAGGTGTCACCGCAGCATTGCGAATTGGGCGCGGTGCAGAAGCCGTTGAGACAGCAATTGCTCCCTGGAGTCAGGCATTGGCCGTTGCAGCAGATTTCGTCGCTGCCACAACAGCCGGCGTCACCGCAACACACAAGCTCAGCTTCGCAGCACGTCCCATTCCCGCAGCAATGGTCAGTTTCGCCGCAGCAGGTCTGGCCGCAGCATTGTGGGTTCGGCGGACTGCAAGAGCCGGTGCCACAGCATGTCGTTCCCACAGGATGGCAGCCGTCCGCGCAGCATATGTCCGTTGTCAGACAGCAATCACCGTGACAACAAACGGGAGCGTCAACGTCGCAAATCACTCCGTCTTCGCAGCACACGTTTCCTGCGGGCAGGCATAGTCCGTTGCAGCAAACACCATCCGAAGGGCAGCAAGTGCTGCCGCAGCACTGCGGCTGGTCGGCTTCGCAGACATGCCCATCCGAACAGCAGGTCGAGCCGGCTGGCGCGCAGGCGCCATTGCAACAGAGCTGATCGGACGCACAGCATGTTTCCACGCAGCACTGTGGTTTGTCGGCAGGGCAGAAGCCGGGTTGATCGCAGCAGGTTGTACCGGGCGGCGCGCAGACATCGTTACAGCACTGAGCACCTTCGGCGCAGCAGCTTTCGCCGCAGCAATGCGGTGTCGGCGGACTGCACACGTGGCCGGGACTGCAACAAGTCGAACCGGGGATCTGACATTCGTCGTCGCAGCACACCGCGTCAGCCACGCAGCAACTCGACCCGCAGCATTGCGGGAATTCGGGAGGGAAGCACTCGGTTCCGTTGTCGCAACAGATATTGAGCGCACTGATGCAACGATCACCGCAGCACTGCTCATCGGCGCGACAGCAACCGTTTTCGCAGCACTCCTCGCCTTCCAGGCAGCACGATCCGTGGCAACACGTTTCGTCTGAAGAGCAGACGCTTCCGCCGTCGCAGCAGACCGAATCTGCGGGGATACAAGTTCCCTCACAACATGTTTGACCATCCGTGCAGCAGGTCTCTCCGCACGGTATTCCCGCTGGAAAACACAGTCCGGCTTTGCACTCCTGACACGCATTGCAGTGACAACACTGGCCGGTGACGGAATACGGAGGGCAGTTGCATCCCCAGCCGGCAATGGAGATTCCCGCACCAGGGTCGGTGACGATCGTCGTACCGTCGTCGCTGACGTGCCCGCTGGCGATGATTTCAAACTTGCCCGTGGCGTGGTTGAAGCTCAGAAAGTTAGCAATCGCTCCGGCAGGCAGTCCGGACATATTCGGGTAGAAAATGGTCACCGGAGGATCGAATTGTGCGCCGCCGGGCTGCAGCGTCCATGCGAAAGGCGGGGCAGCTCCATCCGGCAGGGGCATGGGCACGTCGTCGTGGTGAACTTGATTCAACGAGAGGACGGTTCCATTGGGCGCCGCAACCAGTTGGCTCCCGATGCGAATTTTCATCGACCCGGCCTTGACGATCATCTTCAATCCGGCCATCCCTTCGGTCGTCAGTTCAGTGTCCTGCGTTGTGCTGTAGAATCGGGCGTTGGCAGGATTGAGCCGCGGCAACAAGACCGGGGTTGGCAGCGAGTTGTTCGCGTTTGGAACGATAATCGCGTTGTAGCGGAGTGCTGGATAAGTATTCGGAGGGATATCAATACCGGTCGCGCCTCCCACATGCGTCGCTGATGCGCCGAAGACGTGCACGTCCGCCGGACCTGAGCCCTGGATGGCATCAAACCGAAACTGTCCGTTCAAATCGGAAAGAACGAAGGGCAATGTGTTGCCCTCGATGACCAGCGCACACGTTGCCCCCTGAATCGGTTGCCCGCCGTTGTCGAGCACAAGCCCGGAGAATGTTGTTGGCGCGCTTTCGTTGCGGGCGATGCCGGAAATTGTAAATACCGCCGGTGCGTTGGGATTTCCGGGGAAATTCGCCTCGATCACATTGTTCCCAGCGGCTGCTCCAAGCCTGAACCCCACTTCCGCGTGGCCCGATAAACTCGTTTCAATCGTGATGGCGTCCTGGCCATCGACTTTGCCGCCGCCCTGCAGCACGGTAAACGTGACGTCCACTCCGGCCCGCGGATTGCACGAATCGTTGACCCACACGCCAAGTTTGTCCGGGGCTTGCGAGTCAACGACGACGCGTTGATTGTTGCCCTTGCTTACGTTGATTTGCGAGGCCGGCCCTGGAGTCGCCGACGCGCAAAATGCGGTTGTTCCGACAACCGTCTCTGAAGTAACCTCTACGCGGTTATTGCCGCGACCTGCGTCTCCTCCGAGTCGCCAGAATGCGCGTGCGATTCCCTGAGAATCCGTGAATATCTGGATGGTCTTTGCGCCGGGAAATACGCCCGATGCGTTCGATGCGAGTCGGCCATCGCTGCGAACCACGTTAAACGTGACCAGCTTGCCGACCAGCGGAATCCCCTTCACACTCGAGACTCTTACTTGAATCGGAGCGGGAAGGACGCCATGTACCGGGGCGCTCTGCGCGTCGCCGGACAAGACCACCATTTGCGCCGCATTGGTGGGCACCTCGATGCGCGTTACGGCGATTTGTTGCTGGACGGAATTCCCAAGAGCGTCTCGTGCCGTCACCTTGAGTGTGTTTGCGCCCAGGCCCAGCGGCAGTTGGCGCAGGAAATAGGTTCCGTTGGAGCCAACCCCGATATCCACGATGGCGGCAACCGGCGGCTGGTCGTTGACTGCGACCTCGACTGTCATGCCGGCAAATCCGCTCAAAGCGTCTCCGACGCGCCCGGCCACGTCTGTCTTGTCGGTAGTGATTTGAGAGCCTGCTGATGGAAAATCAACAAACAACGTGGGAGGCTGGGCGTCGTGCGCCACCGTGACGGGAAACGGAGCACTCAATTTGCCATCACCAAATATCGCCGAGAGATAGAGATGATTGACGACATTCGGAAGAAGTTGCACGTCGGCGTCGAAATCGCAGCCATCGGTGGGAACAGTCACAACCTGTGCTCCACCAGTGATGCGAACGGAATGCGCCCCAGCCGTCGTTCCTGACAAATGTACCCCAAGAGCGGCGGTTGGCGAGGGAGGCGCGTCAGCTGCTATTGAGATAATGGCCCCGCCGGGGCCTTGGAACGCACAGGCAAACAACGCGAGGTCCAGGGAGTCGACCGCGTTGTCCGATGAAAACCGAAACGCGTCGCACTCAGAGTGCCCGGGAGCCAGCGAAACAGCCTGGCAGTTCAGGAGTCGGGCAACTTCTGCGAGATCGCGGTCGCCATCCTGATCACTGTCACCGAGCACGGGCTCTGAACGGGCCGAACCCGGGACAATGAGCACACAGGCAAGCGCGAAGGTTCGGACGAATCGCCAGAATGGCCGCATGTTTCACCTCCCGGGAGTCCATCGTATGACTCGGTTGCGCAGTGCCTTCGCTGCGCCGCGAACGCACTTCAAGCACCGTTTCCGACATCACCCAATGCGTAAACCATTCAAGGCGGGCGTCACAGATTGGAAAAAAATGTCGAAATCACGGCTCGACGGCCTTCTGACGCCTATGAAGTGCGATCAACGATGACAAGCAGCGACCGCCATACCCCCCCCTGCAGAATTCCGAGCGGTCATGATGTTTTTTGATGCAAAATGGTGCGATTCGGAGCAAGAGCAAACCGTGGCACGTCAGTAAGGCGGCGCGGCCCAACCCCGTTCAAATGCGAGACTTAGCAATTTGCTGCGACGTGGTGCGGCCTCAATCATCAAAGCCACCGGTCGGATTCGAACCGACGACCTGCGGTTTACAAAACCGCTGCTCTGCCAACTGAGCTACGGTGGCGAGTTGTACGCATCGCCATCGTATTGGGAATTCGTTCCGCGACAACTCCCCCACACTCGCACGGCAAAACACGGGATCGCTCATTTCTTCCAAATGAGGTCGTTCCATTGCAAGAGCGTACCCGCAGGCAGGCGCTCCTCGAGGTACCCCGTGGGCATCGTTGAAGAAAAAATCCCGGTCAATCGCAGACTCGGCTGGTCCGCAGGAACCCCTGAATACGTGCAATTCTCCATCACTATCCTCGGCGGGTAATCGTCGCGTTGCATGTGTTGCAGACTCCACATGTACGCGGGCCCGCGGTTTCCCTCGCTGCGACACCGGCGGATCAACACATCCGCCGGATCAGGAGGCTCCGGCTCCACGTCGATCCCCGCCTGCGGCGACGTTCCGTTCGTGCGAGTCAAAACGCAATCCTCAATGGTCACTCCGTAATAACCTCCGACGCCATTTGCATCGCCGCGCACTCCTTTGGCCGCCACGACGCTGATTCCCTGCCGAAAATTTTCATCGCACGCCGCGCCCCGAATCAGAATTCTTTCGCAAGGGATACGCGGAGGACCAATGAGCGGCCCCACGTAGATCCCGTCGCCTCCACTCCTTTCATAGAGTCCGCCATAAACGGAAACATTCTTGCACCCAAACAACCCAAGGACGTGCCGCCACTCGCTTTTGGTGTACTTGGTCTCATCGCGGTAGTCTGATTTTCGCATTCGAAAGGTGGCGCCTTGCGCATAGATGGAAACGTTTTGCACGCCCATCCCGGCGATTAGACAGTCCTCCGTCCCCTTCATTGCGCCGACGGCTGCCTCGATGACCGTTCCAGGTTCGAAATGCAAAACCAGGTCCGAACGAAGCCGCAGCGTTGCATCAAGTGTGTAATTGCCTTTTGGGACGAAGACAAGCGGACCGCCTCGATCAATGACGGCCTGAATGGACTCCTGCGCGGATAGCTGAGTCGGCGCAATCCCAACGGGCCCCCCGGCCAGACATGTCGCTTGGAATGCGATGACGGCCACGAAAAAGCAGCCAAAGCTCTTATGCATAACGAAGCCTCCTTTCACAACGTTGTACTACAGCAAGCGATTCTCACCAAGGTCTTCGCTCGCCGGGCGCCTTCCGAAAGACCGCTCTTACAACATGAAGGGCGCGCGGGAAATCCAACCTGCGGGCAAAAAATCGAGCGTTGAATTGAAGCGAGGAATGAATGGAAAAAATTCAGGGAGAGGGCCTGTCTCGCCTTCCTTGGCGCTCGCGGTCCAACGCCATGCCTGGGAATCACTGGTTCAAGGGTTCAAACCATCTTTGCTGGAACTGACAGCAGGACACCCAACATACGTACTCCGGGACCTATGGGCATGTGGAAATGACAAATGGATATGGTGCGCCCTTGAATGCATCGACGCAGGCCGAAATATGCGAAAAGCCAAAATCGAGTTGGATATTGTTGATGTTTCCAAACAGATCGCCGCCCGCAAGCAGCGCCCTGGCTTTGATGGGTGCGCCGGGCACGTTCTTGAACTTGTTCACCAAAGACGCCACATCACCCAAGTCCGGCTGAGTCGTTGTGCTTGGAGGGTTGTAGGGAATCTCCACATCCCCCCAGCGAGTGGTCTTGATTTCGAGCTGCGCAGAGACGTTTACTCCGCCCGGCTGGCAATCAGGCGCGCCTTCATTGCCCTGACACACAGTGGAGAGATTCTCAACCGTATAGCTCGAACTTGGGACAATGGCGCTCCCGGTCACATGCAGCAAAGCGACTGAACTCCAATTCTGATAATGCGGTGAACACTGGAGTTGGGAGACAAAGAACGATCCGCCACCGGAACTTGACTCATTGAATTGAGTCGGCGGACCAACCCAGCGCTCCTCTCCTTCCATTGCAGCAAATGGGACCGAGGGGCCTGCGGCATACGGCGGATTTACGTGATGGAGCGAATCCAGGTGAACGCGGATGGCCGTCTGCCGCGATCCATTTCCCGGCGCGAAGGAGACGAACCGGGTCTTGTCGATCCCGGTCGCATCCGCCAATGGAGGGTTAGTGGGCACGACGTGGGAAATTCCCGCGATCAAATAAACGCGACTCTGGCTTGACGCGGACACCAACAAATCGATGAATCCGTCTCCGTTGGTGTCACCCACTCCCACAGCATCAAAGCCCAGATTTTCGTTGGCGGTGGTGCTGGTAATATTGCGAAGCACTGAGCCATCGAACCCTGAATAAAGTACGGCCTTTCCCGCGAGAGAAGCTCCCTGAGAGCTCGTGTAATGGCCAATGATCAGGTCGGCGTAACCGTCATGGTTGACGTCTCCCGCGCCGCGACCACATCCCAGTCCCGTTGAACCGAGAGGCGGGACGATGCTCCGAATCAAACTTCCGTCAAGCCCGGAATAAACATAGGCTTTGCCGCGACCGCCGTCCGACGCGTAATCGCCAACATACACATCGCGACGTCCGTCATTGTTGACGTCTCCGACGCCTGCCACAAAAAAGACGCCATATTGCGATCCGCCCGAATCGGCATTGGTTGAAAACAGGAGTGAGCCATCGGCCCCCGAAAACACATAGGCCCGGCCAAAGCTGCCGGCGCCGGGCGCTCCAATGATCTGGTCGCCGATCGAATCACCATTCACGTCGCCTGTGCCGGCTGTGCCGGAGCCGAAATTATCGCTCGCAGCCTCAGCATTCAGCGTTCTGATTAACGTGCCATCGGCGCCGGAGAATATATAGGCGCGTCCGGAATTTGAACCCGAAAAGTCATTGGTGGACGCCCCCACGAGTACGTCCCCCCGGCCATCACCATTCACATCGCCTGCCCCGCCGACTCCGGCGCCGAAGGAATCCCTTGCGGCCTCGCCGACCAGGGTCAAAAGCAGTGAGCCGTCGGCCCCCGAAAACACATAAGCCCTTCCGGGATTCGTACCCATGGTGGCCGCTCCCGGAGATCCTACAACGATATCGTGAATGCCGTCCCCATTCGTGTCGCCCGCGTCCCCCACCGCATTGCCAAACGACCCGTTACCGTCGGTGGCCGGCTTGGAAATGACATGGATCATCGCCCCTGTCGCTCCCGAG
Source organism: uncultured Phycisphaera sp. (assembly GCA_964501365.1). Taxonomy (GTDB): domain Bacteria; phylum Planctomycetota; class Phycisphaerae; order UBA1845; family UBA1845; genus CAZAMB01. The sequence continues at coordinate 325,448 of CAZCST010000020.1, forward strand.
TAGACGTAGACTTTTCCCTGTCCCAGGGACGGAATGATGACGTCTGTCACACCATCCGGGGGGTTACTGATATCGACAAGCTCGGAAACGGCCCAACCAAAATTAGGACCGATTTCTGAAAAGGTGTGAAGGACGGTCACTGCCGGCTCCACAAACGTGCCATCAGCAAAGGCAGAGTTCGATCCGACAATCAACAAAATGGCCGAAAGGGGAAGTGCCGCCCGCAGCCAACCGCAACCTGCGATCCTCAGATTCATCTCGCATCCGCCCTTCATGATTATCACCCCTGTTCTCTCGTCGCCGACTGTAAATCGTGCAGAAACAGCCTCGTTTTCGTTTACCCGACGCCTCGTTTCTGCTACAATGCACCGAGGCCGGGCAAATGACTTCCGCCATCCTCCAAAGGCGATAAGCAGTCAAAAACCCGACAGGAGCGGCAGGATTTTTGAAAGATTTTTTCGTGTCCCAAGCCTCGAACGTAACAGCGCTGCTTCAAGATATGACTGCGTCCGGCGGGTCAGAGATCGATTTGCTGTTTCCGATTGTCTATGACGAGTTGCGAAGACTGGCCGAGCGGCATCTCAAGAACGAACGTCGAAATCACACACTACAACCCACGGCCCTGGCACACGAGGCCTATCTCAAACTTGTGCATCAAAGGACGATTCCCTGGCAGGATCGCCTGCATTTCTTCGGAGCGGCCGGACAGGCCATCCGTCGCATCCTTGTCGATCATGCCCGGGGACTCAACAGAAAAAAACGCGCCCGGCAACGCGTGTTTCTCATACTTGATTCGCTGGCACAGGCAGAAACTGATGACTTTGCACATATCGAGGCCCTCGATGGAGCACTGCTGAAGCTGCATGCCGAGTCTCCTCGCAAGGCCCGGGTCGTGGAATTGCGGTTTTTCAGCGGATTCTCATCCGATGAGGCCGCCACCTTGCTCGGCGTCACCACCCGGACTGTGGAACGTGACTGGCGGTATGCGCGAGCTTGGCTGTTCCGCGAACTGAATTCGTCCGCGGTCCAATAGGATTCACTCAATGAAGGGCGATGCACACACACCCGCCGACGAGATCTTCAACGCGGCCCTGGAGCTGGATACCGCGCAGCGCGAAGTGTTTCTCCGAGTCGCCTGCGCCCGCCAGTCGGGGCTTCAGGAGGAAGTGCAATCCCTGCTGGACGCCTATGCAAGCGCCGAGGGATTCCTGGAAAAACCACTGATGGAGTCCTGTCTCCGTAACGCGGAGGAAATCGAGGGTGGCGATTTTGTGGGGACCATGGCGGGGCCCTATCGGCTTGTTTCGTTGATTGCATCGGGCGGCATGGGGGCAGTCTACAAGGGTCGACGTGAAGGAAGCTCATTCCATCGCGATGTCGCAATCAAACTGATCCGCAAAGGCATGTCGAATGATGCCATGCGTCGCTGTTTCCACCGCGAACGTCAGGCTCTCGCATGCCTCGAGCATCCCTATATCGCAACGCTCATCGATGGAGGCGACACCGGACAGGGATTCCCCTACCTGGTGATGGAATTGATTTGCGGCTTGCCCATCACGGAATATTGCGACCAGCATCGGCTGAACATCCATGACAGACTTCGGTTGTTTTGCAAGGTATGCGAGGCCGTCCATTTCGCCCATTGCAATCTGGTTATCCACCGCGATTTGAAACCCGGAAACATCCTGGTCACTTCGGAAGGAAACCCCAAGCTGCTTGATTTTGGAATTGCGAGGCTGATCGGGGCAGACGCTGCTGTACCGGGAGGCAGCGTCACCCAAACCGCATTGCCCTTGATGACCCCTCGCTATGCGAGCCCGGAGCAGATCCGCGGAACCGTCACGACGACATCGGCGGATGTCTATTCGTTGGGTGTCATTCTGTATGAATTGCTTTCCGGCCGGTCCCCGTATGATCTTGATGGAAAGACACGCTATGAGCAGGATCGCATCATTTGCGAAGTCCCACCAACTGCGCCCAGCGACAGCCTTCGAAGTTTGCCTCAACGGGCTCATCTGCCAACCCTCGACGAAATTGCCGGGCTGCGCAGCGAACGTCCTTCGCGGCTGGGCCGAATCCTCCGGGGCGATCTCGACAAAATTGGGCTGACCGCACTGCACAAAGATCCCAGCAGACGTTACGCGTCAGTCCAGCAATTCAAAGAGGATGTCGAGCGCTACCTGGCCGGAATGCCCATCATCGCCCGCAAAGACACCCTGCGATACCGGTTGCAAAAATATGTCTCCCGTAACAAGGCGGCCTCAATTGCCACCGCAGCCTTCGTCATGGCCCTGCTTGCCGCCGTAATCGGCACGTCCACAGGCATGATCCGGGCGCGTAGCGCTCAAATCGAAGCGCAGAAAGAGCGAAATGCCGCGATCGGTGCTGAATCCGATTCTCGCGCCGTCACCAGCTTTCTTCAGGATTTGTTCGCGGCGGCCAACCCCTATCGCCAGGCGCGGGAAGTCACGGTTCACGATTTGCTCGACGACGCGGAGCGTCGAATGGCCGGGGAACTGACTGAGCGTCCTGCTGTCGAGGCCGGAGTGCGGTTCGCCATTGCAAAAACGTACGCGGGGATGTGGGAGTGGGATAAAGCCGTCCCGCACCTGCGCATAGCGCTTTCCATCAACCGACGGCTGTATGGTTCGGACGATCGTCGAGTGGCTGATTGCCTGAGCATCCTGGGGCGGGCGTTGACATTCGCGCGAGATACCGAGGCGATCGCGATTCAGGAGGAGGGATTGGCGATTCGTCGGCGACTCTATGGCGACAAGCACCCCGACGTTGCGGAAAGCACAGGAAATCTGGGCTTTGCGCTCTGGCATGCAGCCTCGCCCCCCCGCTGGGCGCAGGCCGAACCGCTGTACCGAAAAGCCCTCACGATGTATCAGGAATCAGGCGTTCAAGACAGTCCGGACGTCGCACGCTTCACGTTCAGCCTTGGGGTGATGCTTGCTGCGCAGGGACGATTGGTCGAGGCGGAATCTCTCTACGTGAAATCGCTGAACATGTATGCGCGGCTGCCGGTGGCCTTGGACCGGTATCGCATTGAGTGCATGCGGAATTATGCGGGACTCCTGCAGCAACTTGATCGAACCCAGGAAGCGGAGGACATGCTACGGCAGACCATGATATTCTCGCCGAAATCGTTGGATCGCACGGATTTCTATTCTCTTGGCTGGGCTATGGGGACTGTGCAAACGTCAACCGGAAAGTACCAGGAGGGGCTGGACTTCTTTCGATCCTCGTTGATCGACGGGTGTCGCCGTCTCGCCCATGAACGTCCCGCAAAAGCACCAATGTTTGACCGGCTGGCCGATGCCATGAATTCTCCGTCCGTGGATTCTCAAGTGATGTGCAAGGCATTCGAACTCCTTGCGATCGACAGGCAATTGGACGAAGCGGGTATGCTCTCCCCACGGGTCAATTTTGCCACGGCCTTGCACGGAATCGGAGATGACGCTGTGGCCGTTCGCATTCTCGCTCCACTTGAATTAAGCGATGAATTCCGTGAAGCGACTCCACTGACGGTCGCATTCGCACAAAACCTTCTCGGAGCCTGCCTGATGGAACTCGGAGAGTGGGAACGCGCTCAGCCATTGCTGGATCAGAGCTACAACATCATTCGATCCGTTCGGGGCGTCGATCATCCTCAAACCAGATTGGCCGCACAACGGCTCGACCGCCTGCACGAATCGTGCGGGCTCTGATCGAACGACCTCCCAGGCGACCTCTGGTGTGCAGGGTGAATCTGTCCAAATCACCGGGATTCCGACATAATCAAACCTGGTAACCGGTTTGCGCGGCATGACAATATGGATCGTTAATTTTCAGGTGAAATCCAAATGACCTTACGACTGCATTCGCTGGTGTTGTTGGTGTGTTGCCTTGGGCCCTCGTTCGCCTTTGCGGATCAGCAAATCGAGCTGGCCAATCCGGGATTTGAGCGAGCCACGGCGAACATGGCCGCAGATTGGCGAATCAGCGAAGCCGATTCGCACGGGGCCGGCAGCGTGGCCGCAGCGAGCGATTTCGCTCATTCGGATAAGGGAAGCGTTTCGATTGACAATCGGAATCCCGGCACGGTCGTTGTCGTCTCGAATCCCGTGACGCTGCGCGTCGGGCATCTTTATCGGCTGAGCGGCTGGATTCGGACGGCGAATGTAAAAGCGGACCCCGGCGCGAAATATCCGACCGCCGTACCGGCTTGTCTATCTATGGAATCATTCCCCTTTACCAACCACTCCCCCGCCGTCGGCGGCGACTCCGATTGGACGCAGGTGCAGACTTTGTTCTTTGCGACGCGAAGCCAGGACCGCGTGCGACTTCATTTGGGACACAACGGAACCGCGACGGGCAAAGCTTGGTTCGACGACTTGCGGCTGGAAGAGGTTGACGACATCGGCGAGATGATCCCTATGGAGACGGTTCGCTGGTCGCACAACGGGTACCGCTACGATGACCGTGGATGGATTTTCGTACACGTCGAAGGCGAGCCGTATGAACGCGGATTTCAATATGGGTCCCTGGTGGCGGACGAAATCGTGGAGTACATCACCAAACTCGGCATTCAGCAAAACGAAAAAGACCCGGCCGCGGGCTGGCAGACGCTGCGCTTTGAATGTGACTCGCTTTTCCTGCGCGGCTATGACACCGAATATCTCACGGAAATGAAAGGCATTGCGGACGGAGCGTCCGGCGCCGGTGCGAAGTACAACGATCATCCGCTGGACCTGTTGGATATCGTGACCATCAATTCCGCCATCGACCTGGGCCAGCTTCATGACGCGATGCAGGTGACGCCGCATCCGCTTACGGGGGAGAGCTTCCTCTCTGCGTCCGAAGAGCTTCAGATTTCAGAACGAAGCCACAAGTGCTCGGCGTTTGCCGCGACGGGACCGGCGACCGCCGACGGGCAGGTCGTGTTCGGTCAAATCTTCATGTGGAGCGGATTTACGGGCGTTCATTGGAACGTGATCTGCGATATCCAGCCCGCCAAGGGCCATCGCCTGGTCTATCATACATTTCCCGGCGGCATTCATTCCGGGGCTGATTTCTACATCAATTCCGCCGGAATCATCATCGGCGAAACCACAACCGCGCAGACTCCCTACGAACCGAATTCCACACCCCAATCGAACCGCATTCGGAAGGCGGCGCAATATGCGTCGTCGATCGACGATGTGGAGCGGATTCTCTGGGAAGGCAACAACGGAATGTACACCAATGACTGGCCGATCGCCGACATCAAGACCGGCGAAGTCGCCATGCTGCTGCTGGGAACGCACCACAAAAAATTGTGGCGAACCGGAGAAAACCTATCCCCCTTCGGCACTCCCGGATTCCTGTGGACGAACAACAACAACCGCGATCTGGATGTCCGCAAGGAATACGTCGCACAGCCGGAGGACCGGCCCTTCGACCTCTCCTTCACTCCGTGGAACCGCGATCTTGCCTTCAATGAATTCTACGACATGTACAAGGGCCGGTTTGATTCGAACGCGGCGGTGAAAATGTGGGCGTCATCTCCCATCAACCGCGCTCACGCCTGCGACGGAAAAATCACGACGACGGAAATGGCAAAGGAAATGATGTTTCTGGCTCACTATGGAAAGGTCACGCTGCGCGAGAAATTTCCACAAAAAGAGGGCCGCATCATGCCCGAACTGCCCGGCGCGATTCCCCACCTTAGCCTCGGCTATTCGGCGGCCAGCCCCATCTTTGTCACCGACAAATTGAAAGCAGCCCGCGACGCAGGAAAGTGGACTGCACCACCAAAAATCGAGACGCCAAAGCTTGAACTAGGCGACCTGGCCCCCGATTTTGAGATCGACGCAAAACAACTCTGGCGACGAACGGTTTATCCGGCAAGCTCCGCCGAAAACTGGTTCGTCAGCGCTTCGGCGGGGTACTGGCGCATTCTCAATGAACTGGACAAGAACAAAGACGATAAATCCGCCCCCGAAAAAGTCTCGCCGGCTGAAAAAGTCTCCAATGAACTTGCCGGCCTCAACCGCCGGTATCTCTACACGATCGCCCACGAAAATGACCTGGCGGCCATCAGCGGCGGCGAATCCTACGTTCAATACGGGCCCTACCAGATCCCCCGGATCAAGGGAACCTTCGCGCTGCATCAGCTTCGCTTTCTATTGGGTACAGAGAAGTTCCTTACATTGATGCGAACGGTCCACGATCGCTATGCCGGGCAGGACATGACCACGGAGCAATTCCTGGCCATCGTCCTGGAGTTTACCGACGCAAAAGGGATTCAACTGGTCAGGCAATGGATCGCGCGTGACGGACTACCCCAGGTGCATCCTTCGATGAGTCTTCGCAAGGGCGGTGAAAACAAGTGGGACGTACACCTTCGCGTGGAGCAAAATGGCGACCCCTACCGCTTGCTTACTCATGTTGCCATCGAGGCGGGAAAGAGCAGATATGTGCGCCGTCTGGACATCGACGGGAAAGTGACGGAAGTAACCTGGTCATTTGACGAACGCCCCACCCGTGTGGAATTCAACGCCCTTAACGATTTTCCGACGCCCAACCCAAACCTGTACGTCTGGGCGAATCTGATTGATGACTTTCACGACGCATGGATCGTCTATGGAACGGCCCGTCAGGATGAGGCCAATCATACGCTCGCGCGGCGCTGGCAGGAGAAACTTGCAGACGCGTATCTTGAAATCCTGCCGCCATTGGTGAAGGATTCTGAACTGACCGCACAACAGGCCGCCGAACATGACCTCATCGTCATGGGCACACTCGATGACAATCAGCTGTTCAGCAGGATTCCGAAGGACTATCCGGTCCACTATGGCCGGAACCATTTCGAGTGGCGTGGAGTGCGCTATGACAAACCCGAAGATGGATTGTTCCTTGTTACACCCAATCCCTTCAATCCCAAACGAGTGATGTACGTTTTGGCGGCCAATTCGGCTCTTGAACTTCATCAGATGACCAGGAAGTACTCGCGGGAAATTGCCTCGTGGGCGATCTACAAGGGCGACAAGATTGCGAAACAAGGGTTCCACCCCGTCGCAGAATTTGAGCTCAAGACTCCGCCCGATCCGTCGTGATTTTTCCTGACGCGCCGAAAATGAATCGCCCTTACAAGGAAATTGCGACGAGGGGCGGCAACTCCATCAAGGTACGAATGACGTGGTCGGCGAGGTCTGCAAATGATGGAATGTTCTGATCGCCAATCATCAGAATGGTTCGAGTCCCGGCGGATCGGCCTGACTCCAGATCAAATCTAAAATCCCCAACGACCCAACTCTGCGCAAGACTCGCCCCCAGCTCCTCGCACAGCGAAATCACGGGCTTTGGCGACGGCTTGATCGCTCCATGCTCGCGCGTGCGAATGGCGTCAAACTGGAAACCATGAGAGTGCAGAAGATAATCGACAATCGGCCTGGTGTTGCGGGTGAGTAACGCAACCGGATGTCCGGCGCGGCGAATTTGCGCGACGACTTCCACCGCGTTTTCATGGAGCTCCCCCTTTCGAGCGGCTTCCCATTCGTGTTGCAGGAGGATTTCTTCGGCGCGGGGCTGGGCATCGTGCGGCATCGCGGAGATGGCTTCAAGAATCGGACCCGACGCTATTCCAATTTCCCGCCGGATCAAATCAAAGTCGAGGTACGGCTTGGTAAGCGTTCCGTCGAGGTCAAAAATCACCGCGGAACGATTCATGCCAGGACTGCGCGCCGAGCGTAAGTGAAACGAAGTCGCCCTTGCCTACTCCGACCGTTTCGCCAGGAAATAGGCGACTCCCGCCGCAATTCCGGTGAGGCCCAACGCACCAATGGCGACGATCAACAGGTTGGAATTCATCCAGCCAAGGAGCGACGGAGTGACCCCCTGAAGCAGGGCCATCGACGCGAACAAGCCAATCCATGTCATCAGCACGGCCACGCCCATCGCGGCCGTCAGGCCCGTCGAAATCGCATCGGGGCCATATTCAACGACCCGTGTGACAGTGGCGGCGGTGCGCGTGCGAACGGCCGCGGACACGGTCGTACCGGCAGCCGATTTTTCCTTTCGCTTTTGGGGGGCAGGCTCGGCGGCTTTCTCTTTTACGCCGACGGCCTCATCGAGACCGGCCCGCGTATCGTCGCCCATCTCCATGGTCCCGCCGGTCTCCTCGACGGTCTCATCGCCGGTGTAGATTTCCTCCAGGAGTTCCGCACCCAGCGACGTGTCGTCGCTTTCGCGGGTCAGGTCCAGGATGCCGGATCCACTTCCAATGCCGTCGAGTGCCAGCCCGGCCACGTCGGTCACCGCCGTCTGGGCCAGCGGGTCCACGTGCTCATCAAGCTCGTCGTCGTCGAAGACATTGATGCCGACAGATGGCACGGATGAGCCGCCCATCGAGCTGTCTTTCTTTTTCTTTTGTGCCCTGGAGCCGACGGACGTGTCATCGGCGTCAACGGCCTCCAGGCTCATGATGTCGCTGCCCGAAGGCATGAGAGAAATGCCGGAGTCCTCCGCCGGTTCGAGGAGAATCTCACCGCTTTGCGAGGCGCTGCCAATGGACGACCCTGCCTTGCTGGCGCCGGGAGACTTAGACACGCCCGATTTGGCCGGTGCGGCCTTGGGCGCCGGACCGGCCCCCTTCGCAATCGCATCCACATCAGAGACCTTGTAGTTCACAGTTCCGGCATCGCGGAACTCACGGAGCTTTCCCGTGCGAACGAGGTCCTTCAGGTCGTTCTCGTTGCGTCCCAGCTTTTCCGCCGCTTCCTTGGCGGAATAAAACATCTTGGCCATGTAGCTAACCCTTTATTGGATCATTGCCCACACCGTCGGCGGTCGCCAAGTCGGCGATTCACTCGTCTCATCATACACCTGAAATCTGCATATCGTCCAGTCCGTATCCACTCCATGTCGTGGGGATAAAGTTTCAGTTAAGGATGGGTTCGACTTGCTATTTCTTCTTTTTTTGGTCTGTAGACACCGGGCGAGGCTGGTTTCGTCCGGCGGACAACAATGTCCATGCAGCGTGAAAGCCGCGGTCGAGTCGACTTTCGAAGCGGATCATGGCGGAAAACGCAGGTTGGTGAAAATAGTGCAGTTCCGTAGAAGTGGAACCCGGGCCGATGTCAGGCGGATTGATGCGATGGACATTTATGGTCCCACCTTCGGCAAGGCTGAAGATGGGCCACACGGTCATACCGCCCTGTTCATCGCACCTTGCCCCGCGCCTGCCGATACACTATTTTGAATCGCCGAATGCAACGACCGACACACTTCCAGGTACGCAAACCGAGCAAATCCCCGGGGTACATGACTAAGCACTGGGGCGCGTCTACATTTGTCCGCAACTGTTCAAACGAAAGGACAGTTCAATGAACTCAAGCAAATTCACCCAATGGGCCGTCGCGCTGCTCACCGCGTTTTTCGCGGCATCCGTGCAGGCGGAGGACAAACCACCCAACATCATTCACATTGTCGCCGACGACCTTGGCTATGCGGACGTCGGCTTCAACGGTTGCACGGATATCAAGACGCCGAACCTTGACAGGCTGGCCGGTGGCGGCGCGAAGTTCTCTCAGTTCTATACGCAGCCGATGTGTACCCCCACGCGTGCAGCCCTGATGACCGGCCGTTATCCGTGGCGCTATGGTCTACAAACGATGGTCATCCCCGGAACCGCCGGCTACGGCCTGGAAACCAGCGAGTGGCTCATGCCACAGCTCCTCAAGGAAGCGGGCTACAACACGGCCATCATCGGCAAATGGCATCTCGGCCACGCCGACTTGAAGTATTGGCCCAAACAGCGTGGCTTCGATTACGCCTACGGCGCGACAATCGGCGAGTTGGATTACTACACGCACGGCGACGCGGGCGTGCTCGACTGGTTCCGCGACAACAAGCCCGTCCACGAGGAAGGCTACACCACCACGCTCATCGGCGACGACGCGGTCAAGTACATCAACAGGCAGGACCCGAACAAGCCGTTCTATCTCTACCTCACGTTCAACGCCCCGCACACTCCCTATCTCGCTCCGAAGGAGACCATCGCCAAGTATTCCAGCATCGCCGATCCGACCCGCCGCACTTACGCCGCGATGGTGGACTGCCTCGACGAAAACATCGGCAAAGTCGTCGCCGCGCTCGAAAAGAAAGGCCTCCGCGAAAAGACGCTCATCCTCTTCCACAGCGACAACGGTGGCACGCACAACGCCATGTTTGCCGGCCAGATGGCCGACGTCTCAAAAATCAAGATCCCCTGCAACAACGGCCCTTATCGCGACGGCAAAGGGTCGCTCTACGAAGGCGGCTGCCGCGTCGCAGCGTGCGCCAACTGGCCTGGTCACATCAAAGCTCAGACCGTGGAAGGCATCATTCACGTCGTGGATCTTTATCCCACGCTGGCCCGGCTGGCCGGCGCCTCCACGGCCAAGTGCAAGCCACTCGACGGTCTGAACGTTTGGGACGTCATCGCCGAAAACAAACCCTCGCCCCGGACTGAAGTCATCTATAACATCGAGCCGTTCCGCGGCGCCGTGCGGCAGGGTGATTGGAAACTCATCTGGCGCACGCTGATTCCCGCGAGCACTGAGCTCTACAACCTCGCCGAAGACCCCTACGAAAAAAATGACGTCGCCGCCGCACATCCTGACAAAGTTGCGGCGATGCAGGAACGCATCAACGCGCTGGGCAAGGAATGTGCCAAACCGCTCGCGCTGGTGTATGTCGGAAGTGTGGCGCTGAAACACGACAAACCCATCATCGCGTCCGAAGGCGGCCAACCGCAGGCTCTGATCGGCGGTGAAGGCGATTCGATCACCGACGAGGGCTTCGGCGACAACGACGATCACCCCTGAGGGATTTTGTTGTCCTAGCGGCCGACGGTATCGCATTTGCCGGGGGTGCGGGGCGCGCCATCCTCAGGACGATCCACATTCATCATTTGCGGGGCGCGCAGATTTGTGACGATTTATGATCAGACGGATTGATGCGGTAGACATTCATGGCCCCAGATTCGACATGGCTGAATCTGAGCCACCCGGCATCTCACTTTCCTAGGTTCTGTCTCAAAACTATTTGCGTCCCTCCGGTGCAAGGAACTCCGCCAAAATCTCAGAGCGATTTCACCCTCACCCTGCCCTCTCCCTGGGAGGGAGAGGGGTTTTGAGACAGAGCCCAAAATCATCCTGACACTTTTTTCGTTTATCCTGACACGTTTTCCGTTCGGGATGCAATCGCAGGTCTTGCGCCGTGCTGGGCGGTAATCACGCTGCGGATTCCGCCGCGAACGCCCCACTTGGATTCCACGGACATCCATCGCGGGCTGCACGCTGCGGCCAGGTCCAGCAGGATCTGGTTGGTGACGTCCTCGTAGAAAATCCCCTCATTGCGGAACGATTGCAGATACAGCTTGAGACTCTTGAGTTCGATGCAGTGCGGACCGGGCACGTAACGGACCATGATGGTGGCGAAATCCGGCTGGCCGGTCTTCGGGCACAGGCTGGTGAACTCCGTGGCCTCGTGCTCGATGAGGTACTCGCGCTGCGGGTGAGGATTCGCAAACGTCTCCAGTAATTTTTTCGCGGACGGCAAATCGTCTCTCACATTTTGAACAGCATCAATTGCTCGGCGCTAAACCGCTCCGGCTTGAGGGCGCGGCGGGCAGCGCTGACCTGCTGCAGGCTGCGATCGCGGGCGGCGACCACGAAGCCTTCCAGGTCCTGAAAATCCCACGCGGCGCGCGGCACGCGCTCGCCCGTATGCGTCTTCACGCTCAATCCGAATCGCTCGATCAGATGCCGTGCGGCGAAACGGTCGCACATGGCCTCCTTTTGCCGCGTGTTGCGGCCGGCGCGCTTCACCAGAAGGTGATACAACTCGTGCATGAAGATGAACAACGCAAGCTGATATGCATCCTTCAACTCCATCGAATACAGCGCCCGCCGCCAGACATAGCCCGAGCGGCGGGCCTTGGCGATGTTTGTGTTCATCTTGTACGGATACCGCAGGTGCTTTCCGATGTTGATGAACACGCGCCGGTCGGCATAAAAGCACGTGCCGGAAAAATCCGCACCGCGACTATAACGCACACGAACGGTGATGCGGCCAATCGACCACCCGCGCAATCCGTTCAAAAACAGATCGAAAAGCCTGTCACTCGACAGACTGGTGGCGTTGCCGAAATCAATCGGCGATGCCAGCAGAATTCTGTCTGATTGCTTTTGCTTCCGTGCCATGAAACCACCCCCTGTGCTGCCATCCAAGATCGCGCCCCGCTTCCGGCGAAGGCTCTATGTTCCGATTGATTCGAAGCCCGAAAATCCGAGGAACGATTCAACTTCCATGCGAAACTTCCGCCCCAATTGCGGCCGCCCGCGAGGTTAACTGATTCTATGGCCTGGGGTGATATTCACGATGGATTTTTTTGAGCTGGGTCTCGTCGACATGTGTGTAAATCTGGGTGGTTGTGACATCGGCGTGGCCGAGTAGCTCCTGGACGATGCGGAGGTCGGCTCCACCGGCCAGCAGGTGGGTGGCGAAACAATGCCGTAACGTGTGCGGAGACAAATGCTTATCGATACTGGCGAGAGTGGCGTACTTCCGCACCAGCCGCCAGATGTTCGTCCGGTCCATGATTTTCCCGGTTCGGGACAAAAATAGTGCCTCACTTTGCGAGGCGTTTGGGAACCTTGGACGCAATTTTTCGACATATTCTTCGACGGCTTCGATGGCACAGCGGCCCACGGGAATGATCCGCTCTTTTCGCCCTTTTCCAAAGCAACGAAGGTAACCAAGTTTGAGGTTAATCTGCGTCAAGCTCAGGCCGACCAGCTCACTGACCCGCATTCCGGTGGCGTAAAGCAACTCGAGGATCGCACGGTCGCGGAGATAAAATTCAGTCTTGGGATCGGGGGCCTTGAGCAGGGCTTCGACTTGCGAATACCGCACCGTTTCCGGAATCGTCCGCCATTTCTTCGAGCTTTCGATCAGCGATGCGAGGTCCTGTCGCAGGAAGCGTTCGGAGTGGAGCCAGCGCAGAAAGACCTTGATCGCCGCAAGATGCCGTGCGATCGAGGAAACGACCAGGCCGCGACGCTGCAGCGCCATCAAATGCCGCTGAACCTCTTCCATCGAAATGTCCGCGACGTCAACGCCAAGTGCTTCGATGGATTCCCAGAACTCCGTCAAATCGTGCTTGTAGGCGGTGACGGTCGCCCCGGAAAGTCCGCACTCCAGAAAAATGTAGTCGAGAAAGCGCTTCACCAACGGCGCAGGACCGCGGAGTCTGGGAGGGGCTTCACTTAGCATCAACATGACAACAGGCTCCGCGACCGCAAGCGAGTGCCACCGCATGGCACTCACAAAATCGATTCTCTGTTCAGCGCCAGGCTTTCTGCGACGCGGCGCTATTGTATAGGCTTTATGCGTGCAAAAAAAGAGTGCGCAACTTCTGCGCATGATGCGCGATATATCGGACGCACTGATTTTTAAGGCAAAAAGTGAAAAGCCGACGACTGCGAAAACTAAAGAGGAGATTTCGGGACTATAACTCGGACTCTGGGCGACCTGGCGTTGTTCCCGGACCTAAAAGGTCCGTGACGTTGGGCTCTTCCATTTGAAAATTGGCGTTCACGACGTGCTCCTCGCAGAGGTGATAAAGCAAATGCACGACAGAGCCGTAATCGAGGCTGAGTCCCAAAACATCACCGCTGGCCGTGACTCCCGCGTCGCTCCCCAGGGTTCTGACGAGGGTCGCAATGTTGTACGGCAACGACATCGGCGGCGAAGATCGATCGCGGGCCACGACGGTGCGCACGACGGTAAATCCTTCGTCGCCCGGACGCGCGTTGAGCGTAAGACTTCCGTCCGGCGAGCGGTACAGCGTCGGCGCGGACCCTGTCAGGTCGCGGCCAAACAAGGCGATGTGCCGCTCGGTATTTCGCTTCACATACACGAATCGCGTCGGGGAATCCGGAATCAAATCCAGCACGAAGTTGTCGCCGCCCACCACGTAGCTTTGAATGGCTGAGTCGTGCCGCCGTATCAAGGCTTCATAAGCCGCCACCTGCACGCGCGGGTCTTCGTCGAGGAGGAGCCTGCGCAGCGGAACCGCTGTTCCTCCGATGGTTCCGGCTTCACCCAGAGCGCGGATTGCCTGAACACGAAATTGCGACTTGGGATTGGAGGCGTGATTGGCCAGAACATCGCCGGCAACATGGTCGCCCAGGCGCATTCCCGCCACCGCAGCGTAGAAATTCACTGTATCCCGCGGGTTCAAATACAACTCGTTCAAAGCGGGCAGCGCCTTGCGGCCCAATCCTTCAAAGCACGACGCAATCAAGCTGTAGGGAGCATCGGGCTGCTGAATCTCTTCGGCGAGCCTCCTCGCTCTTTCGCTTTCAAACGACGGATCACGGGAAAGATACAAACTTCGCAGCAGGGTCAGGAACCGCCCGGTATCCTGACGGTACGCCGGCGGGACTTCGATCTGCACGAAGGAAGGCGAAACCGCGTCGGCCACCTTGGTCGCGCCCGGAAACTGCGCGTTGATGCGATCCTGAATCTGCCTGGCCCGCTGATAGGACGATTGGGTCAACACCAGCCGGAGCCGCCGATTGCTGGTCACAACGCCACCGCTCAGGATCACTCCGTTTAGTTCGTTGACCTTCGTCGCAGACTGCTCATCCGAGAATGGATTGATAAACACCGGACCGGCGGCGTGGGCAAGGTTGCGCCCGGCAATCGACACGTCCGGCGATACCACGCGGTACATTTCCAAATCCGCCGTGAAAAGTCGCCCGCCGCGCAGTGACTTGGTCTGCGTGCCCGGCAAGGCCATCACATTCACATCGAATCGAGTTCCCTCCGTGGCGGCCGGCGGAATGTCGCCGTAGATCACGACCACTGCCGTGTCGATGTCGTTGATCATCGCTTCGGGAGTAATGTCTGGAACGCCCACGCGGCTGCTCGCGCCGAAGCGATGCTGCTTGTACATACTCTGCACGAGGCGGTCGTAGATCGCTTTGGGGCAATCGGTGGATCCGTTTTTCCCCAGCCCCACGACCAAGCCGTAGCCGCGGACCCGCATCGCAGCCAGCCCCTCGTAGGTCGTCACCGAACCGATCGTGTCGCGGAACGCCGCCGACGCGGCCAGCTTGGTCCCCTGTGCCTCCACGCCGAGGTCATAGTGCTCCTTGCCTTTTTCCGTGATGCTGCACGCCGAGAGAAATGGGAGGAGAATTCCTGCGGGCGCCAGGCAAAAGCGACTGAAGACGGAGCGAAAATGACGCATGAATCTATCCGGGTGGATTCTGAGGGTGTCGCATAGCGACAACTGGCGGGAGCGCCGCTACCACGGCCTACCGTTTGCAGAACGATAGCTTCCGGGAAGGCGTTTCGTCAAGCGATCCTTTGGATTGCAGGTGGCACGCTTTGTTCGGATTTTGGGGGTCGTTCTGAACAAAGCTTAGGACCCATGGAATTTCGGGCAGTTTCCTCGCGGTGCACGGGACGACAGCCTCCGGTGCATGATTCACGGTAGTTGCAGCGTAAATTCAACGGGTTTGCCGTCGCGTTTCACGCGGAGCTTCAGTGGCGATTTCTTGAATTCGGCCATGCGGTCTTCCTGGCTCAATTTTTCCAATGGAAGGCCGTTAATGGCGAGGATGATGTCTCCCTTTTTCATTCCGCCCTTCTCAGCCGGCGACCCCGGCTCGACGCCCATGATCGACAGACTTTCGTTGTCGCCATCGGCCTCGACCATCAATCGAAATCCATATTTTCCACGGCCTCCGCCGCCCTGGGCCGTTTCGCTGGAATCGGCGCTGGGATCGACTGTCGCCCGCACTGCCTTGACCAGGGCGCTGCACAAGTCGTCGGAGTCGCCGGCATTCGACTCCACAACGACGCCCAATCCTTTGCTGGGCCACAGGGCAAAGGCGGCCGTGTAATGGCCGTCGCCGCCGAAGAAAATCTCGCCCTCGCCGCGCGTACCCGGACGAAGCTCCGGCAGCTTCTCAATCGCCGCAGCACTCAGGAATTCACCCGGCTTGCCGGCTTCCACCTGTACCAGCGCAGCCGCCAGCTTTGCGAAATCCTCAATGGACATGCTCATCAGACCGGCCGGTGCGATACCCGGCAGACCCTTGCGCGGCGGCGCAGGTTCAAAGCCATCCTTGCCTCGCAAATTCCCGCCCCAACCCGGAATGTTCGACCCGTCGCCCGGAACTCCGATGATAGCGGTCTTCATATCCAGCGGACGAAACACTTCGTCGCGCATGAGCTGTTCATACGGTTTGTCGGCGAGGCGCTCGGCGATGTGACCGAGGAGTCCGTAACCGCCATTGGAATAGACGAATTTGGTTTTGGGCGGAGCGGAGGGCGGCTCCGAAAGCAGTTTTGCGATGAAGGCCGCCCGCTGCTCGCGAGGGCCTCCGGATTGATTGAACAATATCGGCGTCTTGTCCGGGCTGATCATCGTATAGGGCTGCAATCCGCCTTTATGTCCGATGACATCGCCGATGGTGACCGCCTTGTATTCTTCTCGCATGGGGATGTCCTTGAGCAACTCACCCAGCGTCGAGTCCCAGCGCAATTTGCCTTTGTCCACCAGCCGCCCGATGAGGAGCCGGGTGGCCGCCTTGCCGCATGAGCCGATCATCGATCGATCCCCGACCAACGCGGGCTCCTTCTTTTGCGTATCGCGCACCCCTGATACGCCTACGGCAACCAACTTGCCATCGCGCACGACCGCCGCGGAGACTCCCGGGGCGCTGAATTTCTGACGAATCGGTTCGATGACCGAAGTGAGATTCGTCGGCGTGGTCTCTTCGGCCCGCAGTTGCGGGATCGCAACGCAAAAACAGGAAAAAAGCCCGATGGCGGCGGCATAGGCGGGAAGCAAACGATTCATTTCAAACCTCTCAAAAGTTCCTTGTCAGACTGCACTTCGTACACGGCAAACAACGTAAGACGTCATTCTGGGCGAAGCGAAGCACCTCCTGGCTGGTCTTCGCAGATTTTTCGCTTCGCTCAAAATGACACGGTTCCGCGAAAAACCCATTGTTAGATTGACGACGCAAGCGGGCTGCGACCGTCAAAATCTGCTCAAAAACAAAAAGGATTTTCTTGCGACTTCAACCGCGTCGTGACTATGTCGCGACAGCTCGACGTGAATGGGACCGGAATAGGCGATTTCCCGGAGTGCGGCGAAAATGGGAGCAAATTGCATGTCACCGTCGCCAAACATCAGGTGATCATGCACGCCGCGACGCATGTCCTCGATGTGGACATTCCAGAGCTTTTCGCGCCACTCCAAAATGTGCGCCGCCAAATCGCCATCATCGAGGCAATGAACATGCCCCAGGTCCAGCGTCAGCCCGAATAGCGGGTCGCCGACGTCATCGTGAAGCCGCCGATACTTCGCCATCGTATCGATGAACATTCCCGGCTCAGGCTCGAAACTCATTCGGACATTGCAGGTTCGCGCGTGATCCATGACCTCCCGCAGTCCGCCAAGCAACCGATCGCGCAGTGTATTCTCCTCAGCCGCCTCATCGGCCGACCCCGACCAAAGCGAAACACTCTCCGCGCCGATTTCAGCGGCAAGGTCGATACAGGCTTTCAGGAAATTGATTCGCTGTTCGCGCCCAACACGGTCTGCACTGATCAGTGTTGGCTGGTGCTTGATGCGCGGATTCAGGAAGAATCTCGAGCCAGTCTCGACGGTGACACTCAATTGGTTTCGTTCAAAAATCGGGCGCAACGAATCCGCAGCGCGGCGGACACTGCCGGCGTCCATCGCCTCAAGCAAACTTCGCTCGATGGTCAATGCAACGCTTCGAAAACCCAACTCGCCGAGAATCGCGCATGCATCCTCGATGCGATGATGCGCAAACCCGTTCGTGTTATACCCAAGGAGAAACATGCCCCATCAGGGTAATGCAGGATGGCGAAATGGAGTAGGAATGTTTAGCGATGAATCTTGGGAATTCCCGGAACCAGAAATGAATCCGTCGGCTGGGAGGGTGTTTCCCGGCCCGTATAGTTGCGGACGCCTTCGATGGTCCAGACGTTATCCTTGTGCTGTCCATACACCGGTGTCCGCATGTAGTCGGCCCGGCCATCCAGAAACAATACCGTCTGACCGCAGCCCCCGTGCGCAGGGGAATTCGCCACACCGGGATCAACATTGCCGTTGAATTTCGCACCGATGAACAATGGATTCGGATCGCCCAGATACGCAATCACAGCGGTCGGACGCAGGTTCGGCAGAGAGCCGGCGAGGTTATGCGAATCATATGAAATATTGCCGTCGCCAAAGTCTTCACAGCCTTCCAACGCCGCAACTTTCATCGGGGCGGCATTCTTGCTGCCCGGGCACAAAAATGCGGCCCCTTTCGATACAAATCCATTCTTGTGCAGCAGGAAAACATGCCGGCTGTTGGAGGAATAGCACGTCGGATCACTACCCGGCAGCCACGTCGAATCCGGCGCGAACCCCGCAAATGGAAGCGAGCCGGCAAAGCTCGCCTGGTACTGGCTCAGCCCCAGGCCAATGTCGTGGAGATTGCCCGCGCAAAGAATCCGTTGCGAACGGCTTCGCAGGGCCGACGCGCCGGGAACAAAAGCGCCGAACAGGAGCGCCAGGCAGGCGGCAACCGCCAGCATTTCACGAGCCCTGAAAGAGGGGAAGGCAAAAATCCGTCTCTCGGAAGGAATGGAATGACCGGCTTGAGCCACAGCACGCAGGATGTTATCGGTCAGATTCGGTGGGCCGGAATGTACCGACCAGGAGTCCAGAGGCTGAAGGATGCTACCGAGGTTCTTACTTTGCAAACGCAATTTCGTATCGCGTTGCAACTCCGACTCGATCCATTTCGCGGCATCCTCATCGAGGAGATTGAGGTGCCATTCCAAGAGGTGATCTGCCGGATCGCGTCGGTTCTGGTTCATCCCTGTTCCCATGACTTAGCCCTGTATGACCATGCATGCCAACCCATTTGTACTCGCCGCCACAATCTCGACTGGCCCCTGTCTCCCTTACTCGTTTCGACCCCAAAAGGTTCTACGAATCGCCGTCATTTTTTGCTTTTCCGGCCGTGGCGTCCCGATACCGCTCGCCAAAGGCCAGAATCGCGGCATGAAGCCGGCTTTTTACCGTCCCCAGCGGAATTCCGACGATTTCCGCAATATCTTTATAGGGGAAACGGTGGTAGTACCCCAAAATCAGCACTTCGCTCAGATTTTCGGGCATGGATTCGATAATCTGGCGAACCAACTGGCGGTTTTCATCGGCCTGTAATTCCTCCAGCGGGGTCGACTCCTCCTCCGTGGCGAGCAGATCCAGGAATTTCCCCCCGGATTCGCTCTCCTCCCCGCCGATGGTCGCGTTGAAAGGGACCTCCCGACGCCGGTTTCTGCGACGCAGGGAGTCCCGGGCCTTGTTGGCTGCGATGGTGAAGAGCCACGGCTTGAATCGCCGGGCCGGATCAAACGATTTCGCCGAATGATGTACTTGAAGAAAGCTGTCCTGTACGACATCCTCGGCGGCGACCGAATCGCTGGTGAATCGCAGGACGAATTGAAACAACTCGCGCGAGTGCCGCCGCACCAGAAGCTCAAAGCTCCCCGCGTTGCCCTGAAGGTACTCGCGCAGAAGGGTTTCGTCGGACGGCGTCTCCACGCCCATATTCTATCTCATAAAGGCAGAATTGTTAGGTTCACCAACGGGAAGAGTCACATTCCGCAGGCACGGCGCAGGTCCTTGACGCGGTCGGTTTTCTCCCAGGTGAATCCCTCGCCGACACGACCGAAGTGGCCGTGCCGTGCGGTCTCGAAGTAGACCGGACGCTGAAGATTCAGATATTTGATGATCTGCGCAGGCTTGAGTTGAAAGACCTCGCGGACCGCGCCGGACAGCTTGGCCGGATCGGCCGTGCCCGTGCCGAACGTATCCACTGCGACGCTGACCGGATCAGCCACGCCGATCGCATAGGCAAGCTGCACCTCACACTCCTTGGCCAGCCCCGCCGCAACGATATTCTTTGCAATGTGACGGGCCATGTAGGCCGCCGAGCGGTCCACCTTGCTGGGGTCCTTGCCGCTGAACGCCCCGCCGCCGTGCCGACCGCGACCGCCATACGTATCCACGATAATTTTGCGGCCGGTCAATCCGCTGTCGCCGTGGGGTCCGCCGGTAACAAAACGGCCCGTTGGGTTGATGTGAAAGATGATGCCGTCGGACCAGAACTGCGGACATTCCTTTTGCACGACCGGACGGATGACTTCGTCGATGATGCGCTGCTGCGCGGCCTTGCTCATGAGTCGCGGATTCTTGAGATCGAGCGCGGCCTCGGTGTGCTGCGTCGAAAGCACCACGGTATGCAGACCCGTCGGACGGCCATCCGTGTACCGAACCGTTACCTGCGACTTCGCATCCGGACGCAACCAGTCAATGGTGTATTCCTGCCGAAGCGTTGCAAGGTGTTCCACCAATCGATGCGCGAGCTGAATCGGCAGCGGCATCAACGACTCGGTCTCATCGCAGGCGAATCCGAACATCAGGCCCTGGTCGCCGGCGCCCTGCTCGGCGTGCAGCCCCTGCCCTTCCGTGACGCCCTGGCTGATATCCTCGGACTGCGAATGAAACGTTCGCAGCACGGCACAGCTTCGATAATCGAAACCTCCGGCGGCGTCGTCGTAGCCGATCTTGCGAATGGTCTCGCGAACCGTTTCCTCGGCCCGACCCAGTGCCTCGCGTGCTTCGTAGTTGTGTACGGTCACTTCCCCCGCAACCACGGCCAGTCCCGTCGTCACCAGCGTTTCGACAGCAGCCCGAGCCTTTGGATCGTGCGCGAGCAGGCTGTCCAGAAGCGCATCGGAAATCTGGTCGGCGACCTTGTCGGGGTGTCCCATGGACACGGACTCGGAAGTAAACAGCGTGGACCCGGAACTTTGGCGGCTCGACACAACCCAACTCCTTTAGCGAATGAACAATACCGAACGAAAACACTGGAAACCGTAGAGCGGACGATCATAAGGCGTCCGTGGAAGTCAGGCAATCAAATTCCCGCTATTTACGAACGCCCGATCGACCGGCAAAATCCTCTCCGCAGGGAGGGTAGCAGATGGCCATTGTCGCCGGGATCGATGAGGCAGGGTTTGGGCCGATGCTGGGACCGCTCGTGGTTTCGGGCGTTGCGTTTCGCGTCCCCGATGACCGCGTGGATGGCTGCCTCTGGAAAGCACTCCAATCGACCTGTGTCCGCAAGGCCGCAAAGAACAATCGCCGCCTGGTCATCGCCGACAGCAAGCAACTCTACCACGGCCGCGAAGACCTCCATCAACTGGAACGTCCCCTGCTGGTACTCATGGGAGCCGGCGGAAAAAATCCACGCACCTGGCGTGCCCTTCTCGACGAGATATGCGTGGAAGCGACTCCCCAACTCGATAGCTATCCCTGGTATTCGGTCAGGGACTTCCCCATACCGGCCGACGAGAGCGTGGGCGACATCCCGACCCGCACTAATGCCGTCCGCCACAATCTCGAAGAAAACGGAATCGAACTCGTTGGGTTCTTTTGCGATCCGGTTCCGGAAGGACACTTCAACGGACTCGTCGAGAAACTCGGAAATAAGTCTTCGCTGGTGATGGGCCGCGTGCTGCGACTCATTGATCGCATTCTTCGGCGATGCAAAGGCGGCCGTGCGCGGATTTGCGTGGATCACCTGGGTGGCCGGGTGCGATATCGAGAGCCGCTGCAGACCGCGTTTCCGGAATTCTCGCTGGACATTGTCGAAGAATCGCCGGAGCGCAGCGCCTACCGTCTGCGCGACCGCGAAACAACCTGCGACGTTGAGTTCAAAGTGAAGGGCGAGGAGAATTCGTTCGCGGTTGCACTCGCCAGCATGTGCAGCAAGTACATCCGCGAGCTGTACATGCGTTCGTTCAACGACTATTGGTGCGGCCAGCACGACGGCCTCAAGCCCACGGCCGGCTACTACACCGACGCCCAGCGCTGGCTCAAAGACGCCGCCCCCGCACTCAAACGCCTCTCCATCGACCGCAGAATCCTCGTCCGCTCCCGGTAGTTCAGCCTGAAGGGCTGACAGATAATAGCCGTGGGCGAGTTCGCATGGCGAACGACGCCCACGGAGAGACGTTCAATCAACCATCGAGCCTGGAAGGCTCGTCGAAAGCATAAGGCGGCCGGGCGCATCTTGATGCACCGATCGGACGGCATCGCGATGCGCAGCGACGCCATTCCATCAGTACCGCGACTCTGAAGGAGCGGGGTTGAAATCCGTGAGTCGGCCGAATTTCTATACCACTCCACGAAATTATCCGATTGACACACCAGTGACGCCAACTTAGCTTGGCGTCGTCCTGAGCGGAATGAAGGATCACAAACCAAATTCCAGAAGTGGCGATTCTTCGCTTCGCTCCGCATGACGATGATGCCGTTCGAGGAGTAGCGTTGTGTCGATCGAAAACTGGTCGGAAAAAATCACGGTGGCCGAGCTTCAGGACGATCCTGCGTTCTCGGACGATCTCGCGGCGTTGATCGACCAGACCGCCGAGAAGCCCGACCACGACGTCGTCCTCAACCTTTCCGGCGTGGGCTACGTCAATTCCTCCAACATCGCCAAGCTGCTCAAGCTCCGCAAGCAGCTCATCAGCAATCGCCGCCGCCTCGTCCTGTGCGGCATCGACATGAACGTCTGGGGCATCTTCCTGGTCACCGGCCTCGATAAGGTGTTCGAATTCGCCGACAACGTCGCCACCGGGCTGGCTACCGTCCAGATCCCCGCCCGCTAACCGCGAATTTCACAACAACTTGTATCTGGGCAGTTATTCGTGGCTCCCAGCGGGAGCCGAGGGGTGTAGCCACGGGTGGAGCGGAGCGGAACCCGTGGTAATCGACGCACCTTTGGATTCCGCCCCAAAGCGGGCGGAGGAAGAAAACGTCAAGCGTGGTTCATGCAACTGGTGTCCGTTCGCGCGGATGATTGCAATTGAAAACCAACTATCAAATACAAACTCTTGTTTGTTATGTGATTCCCTATATGCATCCGTGCATTGCAGCCGTTCGTCCCGCAGGGACGGTACGAAAATAGCCCAGCGTTTTTAACGCTGGGAAAACAGACCATTGAACATCACAAGTCCCGCAGGGACGACAGAAGTGATCAATCGTCCCTACGGGACTCGAATTGAAAAAATGCACCTTCCCCCAGCCATAAATGGCTGGGCTATTTTCACGGTGTCCCGCCGGGACACCCTCACGTACAACTGCAAAAATGTGGGAAACAGCAGGACGGATGGCCCGGGTTCGGCCGTATCGAACCTGGGGGAATGATTCATGAGCCCATTTCAACGGCCTTCCTCCGCAGCTTCGCAACGATGAGCAACGCCAAAACGAGCACCACCAACCCCCAATTCGATACCGCCGGAATTCGTGGGGCGCACGAGGCCGTGGATTCTTCGCATTCTTCATAGGACTGGCATGGTGACTGGCCTGGTCCGCACTCGCCATTTGAATCACACATCTCGACGCCGTTGCAAAATACACCGTCGTCGCAGTGCTCATCCAGACTGCACGCCGGACACGCCGGCCCCCCGCCCTGAGGACAAACCTCGTTCGCCGCAAACACCGCTCCCGCTCCATACCCCGCACACTCATTGGCCGTCACATGATCGACACACTCAATTTGCCCGCTGGCATACCCCGAGCAACAACGCCCGCACGGAACCGTAATCTTGGCAGGATGAAAAATCTGGAGGCAAGGCATATCGCCGCATATCGTTCCTGGCGGGCCATCAATAACCATAAATGTCTGAAATTCGTTAAAGTCAATTGTGTACGTTCCCTTGGCGTCAGCCGGCACGTCGAGAACCAGAGTGCCCAAATACGACGGTTGAAAGTCTGTAGGATGTTCATCCGGATCAGAGTTGTCTACGAAGTCTACGCCGAAACGTGTATCAAGCGTTGAGAAATCAATGGAAACTGTCGCCGGAATTCCCTGCGCTATCCAGCGCGAGTTGCATCGATTTTGGAATGCCGGTTCGCAAAATTTCCCAGCTGGAAAGTAGCTTGGAGAGACGCCGTTCCATAAAACGCACTTGGAGACTTCCTGTATCGGACAAAAAGGACCGCTCATAGTACCCCGGCAATCCGAATCGGTGCTGCAGGGCTGCAATGCCGGCCGAAGGTCGCCGGCACCGATAGACGGCATGTCCATACACATGCTGCTCGAACCGTCATACCCACCACCGTCCTGTTCCCAGTCGGTCGCAGAAACGGTCCCTTGGATGTGAGTCATGATTTCCGGTGGCCAACCGGTGACTTGCATTTCAAACCACACCCTCGCAGGAACTGAGCCCAGTATGATTTCCCGGCCCACAATCGTCGTACCGGGTGGGTAATTCGATGTTGGCACGGTCTGAGGTGGAACCGGTTGGAAACTTATGGAAGTGGTGTACCAGTCTGCCCATGAAGTTGGGCACCAAGCAGAACCCATTGCAAACAAGAGTCCAAAGGTCAATGCACCTTTCGGGCGAGTTTTCACAAGATGCCTCCCTCCTCGAACGCAGCATCCAGTGTAGAGAAACGCCTAGGTAAATGAAAGCACAATCCGAGCCGCGACCGCGAAGTAACCCGTTTCCGCTTAACAACGTAGACAGCCCGGTCAACCCCGATCGATATTCAGCGGCACGTAGTTCGTCCTCGGATCGCTGCGCATCGAATCCCGCTCGCTCCGATCCAAATCTCCCAGCGAACTCCCGACAGGAATCGAAATCTCCAGCCACGTCGATGCCTGCTCGACGGCCACCCGCCCGTTTTTCAGCGCCGCGGGCAGCAATACCGTATCCCCCACCCCAAACCGGACCGGCTCCTTCAGCCCATCGCACGAAATCGCCCCCGCCCCCTCCAGCACCATCCATGCGACCATCTCGTCATACGGAATCGTCTGCTCTACGCCCGCAACCATGCGCACGCGCTCGACGACAAACGACTCGCACCGCACCAGTCGCGTGATCGCCGTCCACACGCTGGCCACGTGCTCGGGATGTTCGGCCCGGGCTGGCACAGGCGCATACGAAACCGACTCCATCGCCTCCTCAATATGCAGCTCGCGCGGCCGGCCGGTCTTCGGATCGCTGCGGCCCCAGTCATACAACCGATACGTCGTATCCGAGGGCGTCTGAATTTCCGCAATCAGCGCACCGGGTCCCAGCGCGTGCACCGTGCCGCTGGGAACGTAATAAGCATGGCCCGGCCGAATCGCAATTCGATTCATCACCTGTTCCACATGTCCGCGATCCAGCGCCGCGCGAAGCACCTCTGCATCCACCCCGGCCTTGAGCCCGCGCAGAATCCACGAACCCGGCGCGGCATCGACGACATACCACGCCTCGTTCTTGATCCGCACCTCCCCCCCCAACCTTCCGGCCACGGCCTCGCTCGGATGCACCTGCACGCTGAGGGCCGCCTGCGCATCCAGATACTTGAGAAGAAGTGGAAATCTGCCATCGACGAGCTTCGCCCGCCCCAGCAATTTCTCTCCCCAAAGCGATACCATTTGCGAAAGCGTTCTCCCTTTTTCCGGACCAAGCGCCACAACAGACTGGTCATTCTCCAGATCGACCAGCTCCCACGACTCACCAACCGCTCCGGCCGGGAGCCGCTTGCCCAGCCGTAGCTCCATCCGGCGTCCGCCCCACACGCGCGGCTTGAAAATCGGCTCAAATTTCAGGGGATAAGGGTTCATTGAACTCGGCCACAAGTCCTGGGTCTAGTTCCGGTGCCACGGGCGGCTTGTCCGCCTGTGTTGCCTGCACTGGCAACGAGCTGCCAGTGGCACTCCATCAAACTTTGCTCATGCAAGGTCGCACCGCAACTTTGCGTGCGTCCAACCATATGAGTACATTGTACCCATCGTCGGCGCTGTGCCGACTTGCGAAATTTCGGGATGGACACGATGACCACGCAGCCGGCCGATACGGGCACCATTACCTTCGACGACTTCGCCAAAATCAAGCTCCGCGTGGGAAGGGTCATCGAGGCCGCCAACCACCCCAACGCCGACAAACTTCTCGTGCTCAAGGTCGATCTCGGTGATGAGCAGCGACAGATTTGCGCCGGCATCAAGGCCAACTACGCCCCCGAACAATTGATCGGCAAAAACATCGTGCTGGTCGCCAACCTGGCCCCGCGAATGATGCGCGGCGTCGAAAGCCAGGGGATGCTATTGGCCGCTTCCAACGCCGACCGCAGCAAGGTCATCGTCCTTACCACCGACGCCGACATTGAGCCAGGAAGTTCAGTGAGCTAACCGTGTTCTCTCATAAACTCACATACCTCTCATTCCCTGCTGTTGCGGCCCTGCTGCTTTGTTGCCCGGCCTGCAATGGGCCGGGGTGGGTGGAAAAAACCGACCGCCGCCGCGATGCCATTCAACGTCATGCAAACAACTATGCCGAATTTGACGCCGACGGCGTGGAGCGCATGGGAATGACGTGCGACCGTATCCACAGGAATGCCGGCTACCGCGCGGAACACCTGGAAAACACGGCGACGCGCGTGAAGGCCGAGTTCGATTCGGACGTCGATTGCTGGCGCGAAGATCAGCCCAAGCGCCGCGACTTCATCAGCCGATACTGGCATGGTCAGCCCGAGACGATCCCCAACACGTGGAGCCGGATGATTTACTGATTGCCCTTTTGCCGCTGCCGTGTCGGCAGTGGTCTTTGCCGCGGAAAAAGCGGCGGCACTCCCGATTCAATGCGCGTCGATGAAACCCATGGGGACCGCAAGCCAGGCAGACGCAACACCTTGGACGATTGGCCGATTGCTCACGTGGACCGGCGAATTCCTCACGCGCCAGGGCGTGGATGACCCCCGCCTGTCGTCCGAAGTCCTGCTGGCTCATGCCGCCCAGTGCCGACGCATCGACCTGTACGCGAAATTCGATCGCGTCCTCGACGCGGATTCACTCACGCGATTCCGCGAGTCCGTCAAACGTGCTGGAAACCACGAGCCGATCGCCTACCTCGTCGGCGAAAAGGAATTCTTCTCGCTGCGATTTTGTGTGACGCCCGACGCCCTCATCCCCCGTGCCGAAACCGAAGAGCTCGTCGAATGCGTCATCGACTTGTGCCGGCAGTCCGGCTGGGATTCGCCCCGCCTCTGGGACCTGGGAACCGGCTCGGGCTGCATCGCCATTGCCGTTTTATCGCAGCTTCCGACGGCCACCTGCCTGGCGACCGATTCCTCCCATGCGGCCCTCGAAATCGCCAGGCGCAACGCCGAACGACACCAAACGGCGGACCGAATGAGCTTGCACCATGCGACCCAATTGGCGTTGCCCGTAGAACTCATCCCTGAAGGCGGCTTTCATCTTCTCGTGTCCAACCCGCCATATATTCCAGCCGCCCAAATTGCTACACTGGACCGGGCGGTGCGGGACTTTGAGCCGCGCGCGGCGCTGACGGATGAGGCCGACGGGCTGTTGTTTTACCGTACAATCGCAAATGAAGGGCCGAGATACCTTTCGCCCGATGGATATGTCGCCGTCGAAATCGCGGACGGATGTGCGGAGGCTGTGAAGGAAATCATGACGGCAAAGAACGCCTTCACACACTATCGCACGCACAAGGACCGCACGGTCGGCAAAGAGAGAGTACTCGTATTTCGCAAACAGAGCCGCGACAGTTAGTGAGCGGGGAATTGACCCCGAAGGGGTCACCGACAAAGTAGTAGGGTGCATCTTGATGCACCAATGTAGGGCGGGCTCCGCCCGCCGCGCCAAGTAGGGTGGGCCGTGCCCACCATGAAACGTCAAGGAGGGTCGTCATGCATTATTTCGAAATCGTCGGCGGCAATCGCCTCAAGGGTAACATCCCCATCAGCGGCGCGAAAAACGCTGCACTGCCGATCATGGCCGCCTCAATCCTCTGCGAAGGCGAAACGATCCTCCGCAACGTCCCCGACCTCGCCGACGTGCGGCACATGCTCGCCCTGCTCAACAAGCTCGGCGTCCGCTCACAGCGCGACGCGGACGGCACGCTCAAACTCCGCGTCGAAGATGAAATGAACGCCCACGCCGAATACGAAATGGTCAACAAGATGCGGGCCAGCGTCTGCGTCATGGGCCCCCTGCTCGCCAAGCGCCGACGCGCCCAGGTCTCCATGCCCGGCGGCTGCGCCATCGGCGACCGCCCCATCGACCTGCACATTCTCGGCCTGCAAACCCTTGGGGCCGATTTTGAACTGCTTAACGGTGACGTGCTCCTCCGCTCCAAGAAACTCAAAGGAGCTGAGGTCTTCCTTGGCGGACCCTTCGGCTCGTCCGTCACCGCCACCGCCAACGTCATGATGGCCGCCGCACTCGCCGACGGCCGCACCATCATTTCGTCCGCCGCCTGCGAACCGGAAGTCGTCGATCTGGCCGACTTTCTGAACGCCTGCGGAGCCCGCATCACCGGCCAGGGCACGCCCGAAATCACCGTTGAAGGCGTGACCTCGCTCAAGGGCTGCGACCACAAGGTCATCCCCGACCGCATCGAGGCTGGAACCTTCATGATCGCAGCGGCCATGACCAACGGCGACGTCGAACTGCTCGGCGCACGTCTCGATCACATGCGTGCCGTCGTCGATCGCCTTCGCCGCGTGGGCGTGATGATCGAGCGCGGCGAAAAGGGCCTGAGCGTATCGTCCACCCGCCGCTTGGAACCCGTCGCCATCACGACGCAACCTTATCCCGGCTTCCCCACGGACTTGCAGGCTCAAGCCATGGCCCTGCTCTGCCTGGCCGACGGCAACAGCGTCATCACCGAAAAAATCTACCCCGACCGCTTCCTGCACGTCGGCGAGCTCAACCGGATGGGCGCTCACCTGCACAAGGAAGGCCCCACGGTCGTCATCGAAGGCATCAAGCGACTGATCGGCGCGCCGGTGATGGCCAGCGACCTCCGCGCCTCGGCCGCGCTGATCCTCGCCGGCCTGGCCGCCAAGGGCACAACCCGCGTCCACCGCGCCTACCACATCGATCGCGGCTACGAAAAGATCGAAGAAAAGCTCGCCCCCGTCGGCGCCAACATCCGCCGCCTCAATGAATAAGGTTTCAAGCCCCGGATGGGGCGATGGTGTGTAGCCGGGGGCGCGAGCCCCCGGAAAACGACCCGTCAAAATTCATCTCCCCTCTCCCGCCAGGAGAGGGGCCGGTGGTGAGGGCTTGCCACCATCTCCACCCTTGTCACCAAACATAACATGCGCAACGCGCATTTTGACTCACGAAACAAGAAATCTGATCGTCGAAGTAAAGTGATCAACGGATCACGGCCGCAGCATATGGCTCACGCCAAGTGCACATAGATACAGCCCGATTCCGAACACAGTATGTGTCCCAATGCTTTTCAGTCTGGCCCGCGCGGGATTGGGCGTTCTTGAAGCAGCAATGCCCAGGCCAAGCGACGGTTGCATGATGAAGAACGGGAACGCCACGGTACCAATGCCGTAGATCAGTGCAGGCAACAAAGTTGGTCGCGCAAGCCAGTCACCCAATGTAAGAACGACGAATACAAGTGCGAAGCCGACACCAGTCGTGTAGTGGGCAATCCACCCCACCGTGCATTCAAAGGGTTTCTGTGGCGCGGCGTTGATATTCGCGTGCCTGAACGTGCCCCCGGGCATGTGGAGAAGCCAGCGTCCGAGCAAACAATAGTTGAGCGATGGAATTCTGAATGTTCGCATCAGGAATAGATTCCATAGATCCATGATCAGAGTTGCGCCAACACCAACGGTAATTGCGCCAAGGACATAGTTGGCTTTGATGGTCATGATCTAGCTCGACAGGAACGATAAACAGGGCCGGGGGCCGTGTGGCCCGCCTCCTTGCCTCATCGGAGGTGGGGCCATGATTCCTTTCGATTGCTCACACCCGGATCTGCGTTGATCGGCGTTAATCTGCGGCCCGGCTTCTGAGATTTCAAATCTCAAATCCGTCCAACGCCTCGCAAGAACGGATCACTATCGTTCCCGCGATGGCGACAACGAGCATCATCGCCAGCATTCCCCATTGCGACGCGGCCGGGACCGTGCCCGCCGGGCTCGCAGTGAGTTGCACATCATCGAAGTCCACTTCGATCCCCGGATCGGCCGGAGTCTCAACCACATTCAAATTGATCAGGCGTACTCCCAGCGGTTGACCCATCTGAGCGTGCGTAGCACCCGTTGTCAGCGTGACGGTGGATAGCCGAAACTCGCCCTCGGGAATGCTTCCGTGCAGCGAGTCGTTATCCTGCGCGACCATCACCCCGCCCGCCAGAAGCTGCACCTGATAACCCGGAAATCCATCGAGATCGAAAAACCCGGCCACATCGCACGGCGGCGGTCCGATGCCCGAGGCGATGTTGCCCACCTCTACGGTGAGCAGGTACGTCGTGTTCGGCTGCAGTGTGGCTCCGAGCACCTGCGTAAGTCCCACCGGCCCCTGGCCCATGTTCTGGCCAAGGAAAATCAACGCCACGTTGAGTCCCTCGGGAGCACCGCCCGGAAAGTTGGTCGTCCCCGTGGGATCGATGACGCCGACGGCGCTGTTGCCGCCAATCACGCCGTTGGGGTCATAAAGCGTCCAGTTAGCGGGAGTGAAGATCGCAAAGCAGCCGGGCGGTGCGAAATTGGCCTCGAAGCCCGAGTTGTTGATGGGGATCGATACGCCGCCGCGCATGGCCTGCCCGGCGACAGCGCCTTTGGCCGCCGAGTCCGGTGACGCAAATGCCGCAAACGGCAATGCGTACAATAAGACTGTCACCGCGATTCGAACGACGGTCGTTTTCACTTCTCTCTCCAGCAATGAATGTAGGCAAAATTGTACCGATTTGGCCGTGCCCTTTGCAATGCGTTGGGGCCGGTCTTCAACTATTCGAAGGTGCCGCCAACAATTCCAACCGAACGTTTTCCGCTGTGCCTTCTGCGTCCTCGGTGGATATTCCCGTCGCTGCGGCCTTTTGCTCAACGAACCGTTTTCGCGGATTTCTTTCACGTAATTCTATGCGTGCAATCGTCAAATAAAGCGAACCTCACGCCCACATCTGTACGCTACCGAACGGTCGCGGCTCTGTTTTTGTCAGTGGGTCTCAGTATGATCCGCATCACTGATGATCGATGAACACCCCCAAGTGAATCAAACCACTCCGGCACTGCACGACACGCCGCCAACCTTGATCGACTGCCCCTACGAGGGCTTGCTGCATGCTCCGGTTAATTCCGGCTTGATTGTCATGACGATGATCGCTGCAACCCTTTTTCTGATGTTCGTCCTCGTGCCCAACGAACCCTTTATCGCCGTCATACTTGTTTCCGTGCTTGTCCTTTTGGGAGCGCTGGGAGGCTGGCTGGCCACTGAAGATCGCGTGTACAAGGTATTGACTGGTGTGCCCACCGAACCGGCAATTCGCGAGGCGCTTACGCCGCCGTGGTACAGCGTCGGAGTGCCGGCGAATGCCGTGATTGAAAGACTCGCCGAATTGGGCTGCTTCAACATGACTGCGCGAGTTTGCAAACCCAAAGACATGACGCCGGTTCAACCCATGGAAGTAACGTTTGAGCCCATTCCCCTGGACGAAACGGGCAGTCTCTTTGCTCAGCTTGAGAGCGATTCAGCGCAAGATGCACCAAGCACACCGCGCGCGACTTCGACTCTTGCACGAAACATCCGGCTCGGCGGCGGCTGGTTCGTGCTTATTCCGTTCTCGTTCGCGTTGCTGATGAGCATGATTGATTCGATTCGGCTGAAGCATATCACGGGCATGCTCATCCAATGGTCCATCATGACGGGAATCCTGGTCCTGGGAATCGGCAAGGGTGCATGGCGATCGCGATTTCAATGGTTCCTGATTCCGGGTGGGCTGGCGGTGCGCCGTGCACGCCGGTGGAAGGGCGACTGGCAACTGGAGTTATACGAGAGAACGCAAAGCGTGCTCGTCGTGCACAACAGGTACCGCATCTGGACGGTGAGCGTGGCCAGCGCCGAAAGAGCGACAAAAGCCGCCATGACCCAGCGCGAGGCCCGGATGCTCCTTCGCGCCTGGCTCAGCCCACTGCCCACTCCCCCGCTAGCGCAGCTCAGCGACCTCGTTTGAGAAGCAATACCTGGCTATTCCGCCTCGGCGTCGAGGCTGGCCTCGCGGTTTTCATCGAAGTGCACGCGGATGACATTCGCCCGGCAGCAAACCGGACAATCCTCCACGTACTCCTGCTCCGCCCCGGCCGACGGATCGACGCTGATCACGATTTCTTCGCCGCACGCGTCGCAGATGTAGCTGGCCTCGTCTTTCACTGTTTCCATTCCCCTGCGGCCTGCGTAAACCCGCCGACAGAATCGCGCAAACGCCTGAACTCACTCATGCTCCATCGGCATAGATTTCGGCCCAGCCTTCGTCGCTGGGATGACGGATGATGATGTGCGCCACCTGTCCCGGCTGGCCGGTGTCCTTGTCATGATAACGCACGAAAACTTCCGTCCCGGGCCGCAGCGCCGCCTCCACGCCGTTGGGGTCAAGCTGACAGCGCACGATTCCGCCGAACACGTGGCCGCCGTAGTGCAGAGTCAGCATCTCTCCCGCAGGCCGCACAGATTCGATGACGAATCGCTTGTATTCCGCAGGCGGCGGTTCGATCATGTTGGACCGCCCACGTGTGTGCCGCGTTGTGTGGATAGCACGGACGCCAGCGCTTCTCGCGTTTCCGGCCGAGTCAGCGAGTTCTTTCCAAATCCCGGCCTGGCCCCAAGGGCGACTGCGGCCTCCTGTGCCTCGGGATAATTGCTGATGAGCATCACCGGCGTATCTTTGGTTTCTTCGTGCGCCTTGAGCCGCTTGATCAATTCGAGACCCGATTCGCCGTTGGCATCGAAGACGCGGTTGATCAGCACAAGATCGAACCGGCCATCGCGCACGGCCCGAAGCGCCTCGTCACTGGTCGCGGCTGCCTGCACGTCAGCTCCAAACTGCTCGAGGAGCACACGGCTTATGTTCCCGTGATCGAAAGCGCAGTTGCCGACACTTAGCACTACTGATCCTGACACTTTCATCCCTTTTTCCTTACTACCCATTCTTGAACCGGTTCACGATGACCTCTAGTATCATATGTTCGTCACAAGACAGCGGACACTGGTGATCTTTCCCTGAAGGCGGGCGTTTGTGGATGAAGAATCCAACCACGATTATCAGAGATGCAATTCGTGCTCGGGATCCTTGTCGACATCGGAATGGTTTTTCCCAGCGTGATCTGATCATGCTGATAGTCGTTGTCGCGATCTTGGTACTCGTCGCCTCGATCCTGCTTCCCAGTCCTCCGCACCGTGGGTCGGCAAGGAAAATGGTCTGTCGTTCAAACCTCCGAGGACTTAGTATCTCCAGCCGTATCTACTCTGTTGAAAATCTTGAGTATTGGCCCGTCCCAGCCTTCGACAAAACTCTGGAGGGCAAGATTGACTACCGTGTTCCCGTAGGAGGCGGAGCCGGCAATCCACAATCGCCCAATCGGCTCCAAGCATCGATGTCGGGGATTGGAGGGGCACGGCAAATTACCGTCAGTCGGGCGCTTTGGATGCTAGTTCGAAGTGGAAGCATGCTTCCACGAGAGTTCATTTGCCCCGTAAGTAACGATGAAGAAGATTTGTTCAACGGGATGCTGGACCTTTACTACGATTTTGCGAGCTGGAAAAACTTGAGCTACGGATATCAAGTACCTTACGGAGCGTATGATACGCGAGCATGGAATCGTGCCGACAAGAAAATGGTGCTTGCCGCGGACAAGGGCCCGTATCGTGATGATACGATTTCGGTTCCGCCTCCCGGCATCAAGACGATCCTTACGACAGTAGGCTCAAAGACATGGGACAAATGGATTCCCTATAATTCTCAGAATCACGTCGGTGACCGTGAATTTGGACAAAACGTGCTGTTCGCCGATGGTCACGCCGAATTCACGGTAACTCCGCTTGCAGGCATTGACGGTGACAACATCTACACGATTGCGCTGGATAGTTGGAATGAAGGCGGGCGCGTGGTTGGCGAGTCGCCCTGGCTGCGCGCGTCGCCGCCATTTTCGAGTACGGATTCGGTGATCTTCCCTTGATAGCTTAGAAAAACACTGACACACCAACGCCGAAATGATCGGCCAGCACCGCAATATGCGGCCGAGCAAACTTACGCTTTCCGGAGAGTAACATCGACGCCGCTGATTCCCCGATACCGAGCAATGCTGTTAGTTCTGTTTGGGACATCCCGTGCTCGGCCATCAAGTGTTTCAGCACATCGAGCGGCGAAACCGCCGGCAATGAATGTCCTTTCGAACGTTTCGCCAAGTCTTTACCCCGGCTGGGCGATCGGGCCGCGGCCAAGATCCGCTCGCGGGCCCGAATCAGCAACGATGGGACGGGCTGTTCCCACGGGATTCTTGGCGTCGGCGCTGTCGAGCAGATCATTCACCGACGTTCGCTCCAGCGTCTCGCCGCGAATCAAAGCGTTGACTTCTTCGCCGGTGATCGTCTCAAACTTGAGCAGCGCCTTGGCGATCGCCTCGACCTTTTCGCGGTTTTCGAGCATCGCCTTTCGGGCGGCCTCGTAGGCCGTATCGACGATTTTCTTGATTTCTGTGTCGATCATGTCGGCCGTCTTGTCGGAATAATCGCGTATGCCAAGGTCAAACCCACCCGCCTTGTTTTCGTCGTCACCGAAATAGATGAATCCGACGTTTTCGCCCATGCCCCATTCGCGAACCATGCGGCGGGCGATTTCGGTCGCCTGCTTGATGTCGGAGGCGGCGCCGCTGCTGACTTCGTTGAAGAACACCTGCTCGGCAATGCGTCCGCCGAACATCACCCGCATCGTGGCCAGCAGATAACCCTTGGTGTAGACCATGCGGTCGCGCTCGGGCAGTGAAAAGGTCGCCCCTCCGGCCGGTCCGCGCGGAATGATGCTGACCTTGTGCACGGGGTCGGCGTCCTTCTCCAGCGCCTGGATGAGGGCGTGACCGGCTTCGTGGTATGCGGTGATGCGGCGGTCGCGCTCGTCCACGACGGCGCTCTTCTTGGCGCGGCCCCAGCGAATTTTGTCGCGGGCTTCTTCCAAATCCTCCTGATCGACAAACTCCTTGTTTCGCATCGTCGCGATGATGGCGGATTCGTTGACCTGGGCGGCCAGTTCCGCGCCGCTGAACATCGGCGTACCGCGGGCCAGGCGGCGGATATCCACCGTGGGACCAAGCTTGATGCGCCGCAGATGCACTTTCAGAATTTCGTATCGACCCTGCAAATCCGGCAGTGGAACGTACACCTGGCGGTCGAATCGCCCCGGCCGGATCAGCGCCGGATCCAGCACGTCTGCGCGGTTTGTGGCCGCGATGACGATGACCCCCGAATTGGTGTCGAAGCCGTCCATCTCCACGAGAATCGCATTGAGCGTTTGTTCCCGTTCGTCGTGCCCCCCGCCGCCAAAGCTGGCGCCGCGACGACGCCCGACGGCATCGATCTCATCGAGGAAAATAATACAGGGGGAATTTTCCTTGGCCTGCTTGAACAGATCTCGCACGCGCGATGCGCCAACGCCGACGAACATTTCCACGAAGTCGGAACCGCTGATCGAGAAGAAGGGAACGTCGGCCTCACCGGCGATGGCTTTGGCCAGCAGCGTCTTTCCGCAGCCCGGCGCGCCAACCAGCAGAACGCCGTGAGGAATTCTCGCGCCCAGTCGTTGAAACTTCTTCGGCGAGCGGAGAAACTCAATAATCTCCTGAACCTCGTCCTTGGCCTCCTCGATGCCAGCAACGTCCGTGAAGGTTACCCCGGTGTGCTCCTTGTGCGTCAGGCGATGTCGTGAGCGGCCAAAACCGCCCAACATCCCTCCCGGCCCACTGGCGTTGCGAAGCTGTCGGAAGAGGAAGAACCAGGCGAAACCGAAAATCAAAACCCAAGGCAACATGCTCAGAAGGAAGAGCATTAACTGGTTTTGCTTGAGATAGGTGACTTTCCCACCCGCCTTGCTGACAGAATTCACAACCTCATCAATGAATCCCTTGTCCTGTGCGGAAACGGGATAATCGACTTTGAAGTGATCCTTGCCAGGCAGGTCGCCATCGGCGGGGATTCGCTTGAGTTCGAGCGAGCCATCCTCCCGGATGATCAACTCCTTAACCCGGTTCGTCTTCACGAGGGCGTCGAATTCGCTGATGCTCAAGGGAACCGCAGCCTGAAACGTCTGCTGCAGGAGCGCAACCAATACCATCGCCAGCCCCAGGAGAATGAGCCAGCTCACGATGTTGCGCGACATCTTGACGTTGGGTCCGGGCTTGCCATTGGGCTGCTTGGGTTGTGGCGTGGGAGGCGATCCCCCGTTCTCATTCGACATTCTTGGCTCCACTCGATTCGATGCGGGAACGCAGTCTCAATTGCCGTCTGCGATATGCCCGCTCCAACAGGCTATTATAGGGCCGCCTACCAGGCTGATTCCATTGATTCGACCATCTGCTCGGCCAGAGAGTCCATCGCCCTGGTCATCGCGTCGGAGAACGTCTCCCCCACCGGCGGGATGTAACTTGTTTGATACACGTTCCTTGGACGATCGACCATCAAATCGCCGGTTCGCAAATCCTGAAGCCGAAAACGAATCACAACCGTGGATCCGATTTCACGCGGCAAATCCGTCTTGAAATCGTTACCGAACGTACGATTTTCGACGTTCAAAATTTCCCCGGTCAGGAGTGCGTCCGCAGAACTTTTCGGCGCAATTCGGTACGGCGTATCCATCTCGATCCGCTTTACTAATGATTCGGTCAGGCGAAACTCCAACTCGCGTCGAAACTCCTTCGATTGCATCATTTCGACGTGGATCGTCTGGATATCGGTCGCAAAAGGGCGCTTGGTGGAATACCCACATCCCACGGGCAATGCAGCCAGGCACGAAAGCAGCAGGATCGAAATTCGGGGCATTCTCATAGAGCGATCCTTCATGGCCGTGCGGGAGAGGAATCCTTGTCCGCCACCGGTGCAGGAGCGCCAAGCAATTCCAGGCGCGAACCCGCTTTGGTCGCCGCGATGGTGCCGGGCCATTCCTTCATCACCATTTGATAGTAAAAGACAGCCGAACTCAGATGGTCGGTGCGCTCGTAATATTCCCCGATACGGAAATCCTTTTCGGCCCTGGATTGCCGTATCGAATCGAGGATGACCGTCACCTGTTCGCGGTCCCCGGCCGACCCAAAGCGAACGCGAAAATCGTCGTATCGCTCCTGCGCCTCGACGAGCGACGATTCGTCATAATCGACTCCGCCAAAGCTGGCGAGCGCGGAATCGGCAGCCCGGCGCAGCGCGTACTCCTGATAGCGGCTTTTTGTGTATTCGCGCAACATCCGGGCATATTCCATTTCGGCCAGGCTGTGCTCGCCGGCGCTGAACAGCCGGTCGGCCTTGGCCTTGACTGCGAGTTCGGCGATCTTCGTGTCCGGATAGTCGGCGATGATCTTGTCCAGAATCTTGTGGCCCTCATCCACAGCGGACACCTTGAATATGCCCCATACGGTTCGCTTGACTCCGCCCAGATACGCCTCGGCGACGATGAACTCAAGCCGAAGCGCATCCACCGTAATTGCCATGCCGCCATAACTTTCCAGAAACTTCTGAAGCACTTCGTGTGCGTCTTCGAATTTCTCCAGACCAATGAGCGCCTCGGCCCTCGCAAGAATCACCTCGGGATACAACGAATCGGAGGTCCCATGCTTTTTTTCAAAATCGGCCACGGCGCGCAATGCCGCTCGAAATCGTTGTTCTGCATTGAGCCGGCGAATCACGAAAAGATCGCCCTCAGGAGTTCCCGGCAACGGCGCCGTCCGTTCGACCCATTCCTTTTTCTGCGGTTCGAAGGTCAGGTTGCGCAGTCGCGGCGTCTCGGCCCGCAGCCTGGGCGAAATCACCGCCGTGGCGAAGGCAAGTTTGAAGAGTATTGCAGACTGCTTCATGGGGGCACTGGTTTTCCGGCCAAACCTCAACGCGACCGCTCACGTTGATGTAACTCCATTATCCACGCGGCGCAACCGCTTGCAAACACGCGCTTTCGCCCGATCTCAGGCGCTTTTGGCGAACTTTGCTGAACCAATGCCAGGATCACGGCCAGGCAGGAGACGGAGGCGCCTGCAAACCTTTTATTGGCTGACGATGGGGAGAATTCATGGCCCACAATCCGTAACTTGAA
This sequence comes from uncultured Phycisphaera sp., assembly GCA_964501365.1. Taxonomy (GTDB): domain Bacteria; phylum Planctomycetota; class Phycisphaerae; order UBA1845; family UBA1845; genus CAZAMB01. The sequence goes on from CAZCST010000020.1 coordinate 363,674, forward strand.
TTACCGTCCACGGTTCCACTTGATGCAAATCATGGGGGGTTCTAGGATTTACCGATATTCACGAGGTGTGCAGCCATGGCGAATTCGACTGAAAATCCCGTTTCCTCAACGAATCGAAGGCGTCGCCCGATAAGAAGCCCAGGCATCCTCGTCATTGCCATCGGCATTTTCAGCGCCATTGTCACTTCGGCGATGGGACAAACCGGCATGGACCCGATGAACGGCATGATCGCGCCGCTGGACATTTACGGCAACGCACAGGCACTCCACCCCGAGCGCCGCGCTCTCGATGTCTTTCAGAACGATGTCCAGCGCCAAATGCTTGGCGCGTATCAGGCCTACAATCGACCTGTCAGTCAGCGCGGATTCGGAACTTCTTTTGCCCTGCCCAGCGACCAGTTCATGAAGACGCTTCTGGGACGCCTGCGTCCCGGTGCAGCAATGCCCAGTACCTGGCAACAGCGTCCCAGTCCATTTGGTTTGCAGGAGCGGGAACGAAAATCGGCATTCAGCTCCTATGGTGGATTTTCGACGCGTCGAAGTCCTTATGCTTCGGGTGATGCGGAAGCAGCTCTTACACGCAAGCGCAGTCTGATTGCCGCCAACAGTTCCACCGCACCCATAGAACGCAGCATGTTCAATAACGGCCGTCTCGGCACAATTCGCTTTCCAGTCGCCCAGACGCCATTTCAGGCGGCGCAAAATCCGACTGCCAGTCCGACGGCCCAAAATGGCGACGCCGACAATCAGGAATCACTCGACAAATACCTGGTCAGCGAATCGCAGGTTTTGCACGATCGCGCCCAGGCGGAAGGATGGAAGCAGTTTCGGGCGGGCGACTATCGCGGCGCCATTCGCACGTTTGAATCGGCGAGTATGCTGGATGAAAAGGATGCAGAGTCGCGCATCGGGGAAGTGTTCTGCTACGTCAGCCTTGGCTCATTCCGGGCGGCCTTTCTGTCGCTGAATGCCATTCAAACGCGCGACGACAACCCGTTCCGCTATGACTTCTCCATGACCGACAAATTCGGCGATATCGCCCAGGCGCAGCAGGTACGACTTCTGGCCCAGGGGATCGCGGAGGCCAGCGAGCAGGGCTCGGAGATGAAAGCACTCGGAATTCACGTGCTCTGGTACATGGGCGCGAAGGACGACGCCCTGCGGGCCGCACGCGCCCTGGCAGCCAAGGAGCCCAATCGTTCGTTTTCGAATTGGCCCAAACTCATGCAGGCGGCCATGATCAGGCCCCCGGCGGGAGTTGCACCCTAGATCGCGTTTGAGGAAACGACATTGCGCGGCGCGGGGTCGCGGCCATAACTCGTTTCCACTTGAAATCAGGCAACGGAATGGAAAGCACCTCAACGCCCTCCCCGCCCCTTGCATTCATCAAATATCGCACTGCGATAGTGATCGCGGCACATGCCCTGCTCTTCGCCTTTGCGCTTCTTTCCGCATTCCTACTGGCCTATAACTTTCGCTGGGTGAGCGTCCAGGGTACGCAACCGGGCATCTGGTTTTACGATTTGTATCTCCCGCTGCTGGCCATCGCCCTGCCGCTCAAGATCCTCGTTTTCTACGGGACGCGCCAGTTTCAAGGTTCCTGGCGCTACGTCGGCCTGCGCGATGTCTTCGGCGTGATCAGCGCCACGCTGATTGGATCGTTCCTGTTCCTCTCCGTCTATTTCGCCATCGAATACAGTTGGTACATGAAATACCGCCAGGCGCTCATCGATCACTGGCCCGAACAATACCTCCGTCAGTCTGCGGTTTTCGCACTCGATTGGGCAGCCACCATCGCTTTCGTGTGCGCCGCGCGGATCATGGTGCGATTCTATTATGAGGAATTGCATCCACGCGCCGGGGGAGCCGTGCGTCGAGTGCTGATTTGCGGCGCGGGAAACGCCGGCGAGGCCCTGTTGCGCGAAATCCTGCGGGCCGGAGCCGGACAATACGAGTGCATGGGATTTGTCGACGACGATGCCCCGCAGTTGCACAGCCGAATTCACGACGTGCCGATCGTTGGCCGGACGAACCAGATCCGCGAATTGTGCGAACACTACGCCGTTCAGGAAGTGTTGATCGCCCTCCCCCAGGCCGGCCCGCGCCAAATCCGCCGGCTCGTCGAACAGTGCGAAGGCACGGGCGTTCTGTTCCGCACGATGCCGGCACTGACCGACTTGATCGCCGGACGTGTGCAGGTCAGCCGCATCCGCGAGGTCAGCATCGCAGACCTTCTCGGCCGCGATGCCGTCCAACTCGACACTGACCTCATCCGCCGCGACCTGCGCGGAAAGCGGGTTCTTGTCACCGGCGCAGGAGGCAGCATCGGTTCCGAAATGTGCCGCCAGATTGCCGCTTTCTCACCGCAGCGCTTGATCCTCATCGAGCAGGCGGAAAACAATCTCTTTGAAATCGACCGGGAGCTTCGATCCCACTGGCCGCAACTGGATGTCTGCGCTTGTGTCGCCGACATCACCGATCGTCAGCGCATCGAGCGGGTGTTCCAGCAGGAGCAGCCTTCCAGCGTATTCCACGCCGCCGCCCACAAGCACGTCCCCATCATGGAAATCAACCCCGGCGAAGCGATCAAAAACAACGTCGTCGGTACGATGAACGTGGCCAACGCCTGCCTGGCAAGCCGCGTGCATAAAATGGTCATGATATCCACCGATAAGGCCGTCAACCCCACCAGCATCATGGGCTGCACCAAACGCGTCGCGGAAATGTATGTGCAGGGGCTTACCGGTTCGGACGTGACACACTTTGTCACCGTGCGATTCGGCAACGTGCTGGGCAGCAGCGGCAGCGTCGTGCCGATCTTCCGCCAGCAAATCGCGGCCGGCGGGCCGGTCACCGTCACGCACCCCGAAATGACCCGCTACTTCATGACTATTCCCGAGGCCGCACAGTTGGTCTTGCAGGCCGGGACGATGGGAAGGGGCGGCGAGATTTACATGCTGCACATGGGCGAACCGGTCTCGATCATGGACCTCGCCCGCGACATGATCACGCTGAGCGGCCTGCGGCCTGGCGTGGATATCGAAATCGTTTTCACCGGCAAGCGCCCCGGCGAAAAACTCTACGAGGAACTCGCCAACGAAGGCGAAAACCTTGGCAGTACCAGCCATCCCAAGATCGGCATCTGGAAACACCGCCATGAAAACCGCGAGCTGGTCCTTGCGGGCATCGAGCGATTGGTCGCACTCTCCGATGCGGGCGACCTCGCCGAAATCCAAAGCGAACTCAAGTCCATCGTCCCGGAATACAACCCCAACGGCGACACCGACTCCCGCCCGACGGCCTCCAGACCCACCGCCCTCAATGCTGCCCGATGAGGAGTAGGGCTGTTCGCGCTACAATTTCGCTCTTCGGGAACTTCTGCTCGTGGGCAAGACAGTGGGATCATATGGCGTCAGCGTCAAGATTTTGTACATCGCAATTACATGCAGACTTCAACCGCACGTTCACATGCGCTAGGCCACAGTTGATCCGATTTTCGAACCAAAATGCGCGCGCCGCGCATGTTATGAAAGGTGATGAACAGAATTGCCCAATTCGGCCGTACCTCCCTGCCCGCCGGACTCATGCCCCAAGATGTGGCACCCCAACATAGTCCTACCACAAGCGCAAAAAGAGTGCATGTCAATACGAACCCATTTCAAGGCTTTGCTTTATTTCCGGTGCGCATGCCCGACGTCGAATCAGGGGGGCCGCCCGTCGCTCGCGCCCCGGGCTCGGATGGTGCAACATGTTGCACCCTGCCGTAAACTTTAGGCGTGAAGATCGACTTGCATACGCACATGCTGCCGGAGCGCTGGCCGGACCTCGTTGCGCGGTATGGGTACGAGGGGTTCGTGCGGCTGGAGCATCACGCCCCATGCCGGGCGCGGATGATGGTCGGCGACAAGTGCTTCCGCGAAATCGAAGACAACTGCTGGTCGCCGGGAAAACGCATCGAAGAGTGCGACGGCTTCGGAGTCACAATGCAGGTGATCTCCACCGTTCCGGTCATGTTCAGCTACTGGGCCAAGCCTGAGGATGCGCATGACCTTTCGCGAATGCTCAACGATCATCTTGCGGGAGTGGTGCGGGAACACCCAGCTCGATTTGCCTCGCTCGGCACGCTGCCGATGCAATCGCCGGACTTGGCGATTCGCGAGCTGGAGCGCTGCATGAAAACACTCCACATGCCGGGCGTACAGATTGGCTCGCACGTGAACGGCAGGAATCTCGATGACGCCGGTGTGTTCGCGGTGTTTGAGGCCGCTGAGCAGCTTGGGGCGGCCGTGTTCGTGCATCCCTGGGATATGCTGGCCAAGGAGCGGATGAGCAAGTACTGGCTTGGCTGGCTGGTGGGCATGCCCGCCGAGACGGCCCTGGCGATTTGCTCGGTGATTTTTGGCGGCGTACTGGACCGTCTGCCGCGTCTGCGAATCGGATTTGCGCATGGTGGTGGAGCGTTTCCGGGGACGATCGGTCGCATCCAGGCCGGTTACGATTCCCGGCCAGACTTGTGCGGGCAGCATTGCAAGGCCGGTCCGCGCTCGTACCTGGGCCGGTTTTACGTCGATTCGCTTACTCACGATGCCGACGCCCTACGGCACCTGGTCCGCTTGGTCGGCGCGAATCGCGTTGCTCTCGGCACCGATTATCCCTTCCCGCTCGGCGAGCAACGGCCCGGCGAACTGATTGATTCGATTTCTGAATTCACTGGAGAAACAAGGAATCAACTGCTCTTTGCAACGGCCCAGGAATTTCTAGGCCAAGACACAAAATAGGCCCGTTGGCAAAATTTGACATTTATTGCCAAATATCGTATCATTAAAAGCATGACAACCATGAACATATCTCTCCCGGATGAGATGCGCGCCTTCGTCGAGGAGCAACTCAAGAGCGGCGGTTACAGCACGGCCAGCGAGTATGTCCGCGAGCTCATTCGCGAGGCGCAAAAAGCGAAAGCCCAGGCGCGGCTCGAAGCCCTTCTACTCGAAGGCCTCGACAGTGGAGAGCCGGTCAAAATCACGCCTGAGTTTTGGAAAGAACGACGTCAGGAATTTGAGCGTCGCATCCAGGCGCGAGCCAGGAACAATAAAAAGAACGAATAATGCAATACCGTGTGCGTCCAGCCGCGCAAGTTGATATTGATGACATCGCGGAATATCTCGCGGGAGATCGAATCGAAGTGGGTGAGCGGTTCCTTACCCAAGTGGATCTCACGATAAAAGAAATTATGGCAACGCCGGGGCTGGGTGCTATACGCGAGCTGATCAACATCCGAATTGCCGGATTGCGACAAAGGCGCGTCAACGGATTTCCGAATTGGCTTGTTTTCTACATTGTAACGGCTGAGAGCATTGACGTCATTCGCGTGCTGCATGGCGCGAGGGATTTGGAGCACATATTCAGGGAAGAAGAATGATTCCACCCAGACCCAGAAAATGCCCGTTTCTTGCGGATTTTCCGTGCAAGGGCTACAAGTAATCACGGATGGCAAGGATTGTGTATGGAGTTTCGGGGGATGGGTATGGGCATGCGGTGCGGGCGCATAGCGTGGGCGAAGGGCTCATGGGGCGCGGCCACGACGTCCGCTTCGTGGGGAGTCACCGCAGCGTTGCCTACCTGAACAAGCACTTCCCGGAGCGTGTACACGAAACCCTTGGGCTGCGGATGACGTATCGGGAGGGCCGCGTTGCAGTTCTCGACACGGTCATGCGGAATGCGGCCAAGCTGGTCGGGTCGCTCCGTTCATCGAACCGGTCGCTGTCGCAGATGCTGCGGTCGTTCCGGCCCGAATTCGTCATTACCGACTTCGAGCCGTTCACCGCGTTTTGGGCGAGACAATCCGGAGTGCCCTACATCAGCCTGGACAATCAACACCTTTTGACGCACTGCGAACTTGATCATCCGGTCCGCTTTGGCAGCGACGTACTCAACGCATACCTGACGATCCGGTTGTACTATGGCGGTGCAAAGCGATATCTGATCACTACGTTCATCCAGGCGCCTGTTCGCTATCAGCCGGCCACGATCATCGATCCCGTGCTGCGTCCGGTGGTCTATGAAACGACTCCCGCCCGGGGAGATTTCCTAGTGGCCTACAAGGGCGCGGGCGGGGAGAACCTCGGTATGCAGCGAGTACTGGAGGACTATTCGCGCGTGCCGATTCGCGCGTATGGATTCGGAGTGCTGGGCCCGCGCGGGCGAGGCAAGACGATCTTCAAGCCATTCTGCTCAAACGAGTTCCTGCATGATCTGGCCACCTGCGCTGGAGTGATTTCGTCGGCGGGGCACAGCCTGGTTTGCGAATCACTCTTCTTCGAGAAACCCATGTTGCTCATTCCCGTCGCCGCGCAATACGAGCAACTCCTCAACGCCCACCATGTCGAGAAGATTGGTGCAGGAATGGCTGCTGCGAAACTTACGTCACAATCCATTGATCAATTTGTTGACCGATTGGATGAATTCCGCGCCGCCATGAGTGGAAAGCACAAGGCCGATCTTAAGCCGGTACTCGATGCCGTCGAACGCGAAATCCCCTGAACCATGCCCAGCTTTGTCAGCCATCTTGAATCGGCCATCGACGGCACCACATTCCCGCCGGATCAACTGCGCACCGTTCATCAGGGCCGGCCGCTGTGGGTTCGCTATGACCTTGAGGCGGTGCGCAAGACCGTTCGCTGGGCGGACATGGTGAGCCGACCCGCAACCATGTGGCGATACCGGGAGTTGCTGCCGCTACCGGACGGCGCTGAGCCGGTGACGCTGGGTGAAACGATGACTCCGCTGCTTGCCGCGCCGCGACTAGCAAAATCGCTGGGCCTGGAGCATTTCTGGATCAAGGACGAATCACGACTTCCCACCGGATCATTCAAAAGCCGCGGGTTATCGATGGCCGTCACGATGGCCCGACATTTCGGCGTCAAACGGCTTGCGATACCGACTGCCGGCAACGCCGGCGGAGCGATGGCAGCCTACGCGGCGCGGGCGGGCTTGGAAGCCTACGTATTCATGCCGCGCGACACGCCAATTGTGAATCAGATCGAATGCGTGCTGTCCGGAGCGAAGACATTCCTAGTCAACGGCCTCATCAACGATTGCGGCGCGATCGTGCGAAACGGTGTGGAAAAGATGGGGTGGTTCGATTGCTCGACGCTCAAAGAGCCCTATCGACTGGAGGGCAAGAAAACGATGGGGCTTGAGCTGGCCGAGCAGTTTGAGATGGACTTGCCGGACGTAATTCTCTATCCCACTGGCGGAGGCACGGGGCTGATCGGCATGTGGAAGGCGTTTGCGGAATTGCGAGCGCTCGGATGGCTGAAAGCGGAAAAGTTTCCGCGCATGATCGCTGTCCAAAGCGACGGTTGTGCGCCAATCGCGCGGGCGTTCGTGGAGGATGAGCGCCATGCCCGACCCTGGGACAACGCCGCGACCTGCGCGAGCGGACTCCGCGTCCCCGCCGCAGTCGGCGACTTCATGATTCTTGATGCCGTTCGCGAAAGCAGCGGTGAGGCCGTGGCCGTCCCCGAAAATCGAATCGCAGAAACCATGCGTCGGACAAGCGGCCTGGATGGCATCGCCCTTTGCCCCGAAGCGGCGGCATGCGTGCTGGCTGCTGAAATGCTGATTGCGAACAGGAACATTCGTCGCGACGACCGCGTCGTCCTGTTCAACACCGGCTCAGCAACGAAATATGTTGAGACCGTCCCGATAAGCCTTCCGCTCATTGATAACCCGCACACGCTCGATTATGGGCGCTTCATGCCGTGATCTGTCCAGTGCAAACCGTGATATAGGACCCCCTTCAAGTCTCATGCACGGATCGTTCTCGCAATCCGATAGAAGAACCGTGCGCGGTACGGGCGGCGTGCGGAATAAGACGAATTCATTGCAAAGGGGTGCGAGCTCATGCGGATAAATCGAATGATTGTTGTATTGACGATGGTTGGCAGTTTGTTTACCGCAAGCGCAGGCTGCGGAAATCGCAACAATGCAGTGCCGGATCGTGTCACCATCGAACTGCCTGATGGAACTACGACGACGGTTACGCTCGGCGCCGGGGTTCCGTCGCTGGCGGATTCGACATGGGAGTTTTTCGTGACGGGCCAACTGGAGTCTTCTTCGGCTCAGAGCCTGCCGTTCCTGGTGATTACGTTCGGTCCGGATGGTGAATTAACCCGCTTCGACGGCAACACGTTCTCGCCCGAGATTTTCGGCGACACCATCTACTTCGATGGAAACAATCACAATACCAATCAGCAGGGACTCAGCTACACCGCAGGAACCTATGGGGCCGAAACCACCGACGCCAGCGGGTTCAGTTTTGTGGGTCGTCTGACTGCGTTTGCAGCCGGTTTCACCGCCGCCAACGCCACCGCCACCGCAACGGGGACGTACGATGCGCACGATCCTGACACGATGACCGGTGAATTTACGTTCTCGGTTAGGGCGACAGTAGACTTCATCCCGAATGCGAACATGGACCTGGGGTACAGCTTCATTGCCCACCGGGTGGCTGAATAGAAACGATAATCACCTGATCTTGATACCGGATCCCTCGCCCTTTTTTCAATGAGGGCGAGGGTTTCTTGTTAACGCGAGGAATCGCCGCAGATTGACGCGCCGCGACCGAAATCTGTATACTCGCGCTGCAGTAAGAAATGGCTTGGAAATGGGTCGCTCAAAGCCTGGTTCCGGTGTCGAGCGTTTTCACATTGAGTACGAACGCACATGCCCTTATTACCAACCGGCGCGGTCTTCGACGGCGATCAGAATTCTCTTCTGACAGTCGTCCGCGAATTCGCCGAACACGAACTCTTTCCACTAGACCGAAAATGGGACGTTGAGGAGTCATCGGTAGCAGAAGTCCTGCCGAAACTCTCGGACATGGGTCTGCTCAATCTACTCATCCCGCCGGAAGCCGGAGGACTTGGATGCGATTACCGAACTTTTGCCGCAATCATTCATGAGCTCGCAATCTGGTCGCCTTCGACGGCCGTAACCGTTTCCGTTCACAACATGGTCGGTCGGATCGTCCAGCAATTCGTCGATGAACCGCTGCGAGGACAATTGCTGTCGGAATGGGGAAAGCCCACAAGTTTCGGGGCGTTTTGCGTCTCCGAGGCGGGGGCAGGCAGCGACGCGCGAAGCATCCAGGCAACCGTACGCGAAACAAATGATGGCTTTCGCATCAACGGCGAAAAGATGTGGGTGACCAACGGCGTCAGTGCCGGGTGGTATTTTGTACTGGCGAAAATGGAAGGCGCAGCGGAAAAGGGATATTGCACGTTCCTCGTCCGGGGCGACTCCAAGGGCCTCACGCGAGAAAAGATCCGCGGGAAAATGGGAATCCGGGGAAGCGAAACTGCAGTCGTCCATTTTCAGGACGTGCATGTGCCTCGTGAATACCAGGTCGGCGATCAAGGGAAGGGGCTGCTGGTATGCCTGTCAACCTTGAACGGCGGACGAATCAGCATTGCGGCACAGGCAACGGGGATCGGCGAGGCGTGCCTGGCGGAAATGATCAGCTATGCGAGGCAGCGCGAGCAATTCGGCAAGGCGATCGGAAGATTTCAAGCCGTCGGAAACATGATCGCGGACAGTGCCGTTGACCTTGAAGCAGCCAGGAGCCTGATCTGGCGAGCGGCCGCGACGGTCGACGCGGGACACACCGATCGGGCTGCGAGCGCGATGGCCAAGCTGTTTGCCTCCGAAGCGGCCAATCGTATTGCGTACAGGGCTGTGCAGGTTCACGGAGGAACGGGATATGTGCACGAATGTCGCGTCGAGCAACTGTTCCGCGATGCCCGAATCACCTCAATCTATGAAGGCACGAGTGAAATCCAGCGGATTGTACTGGCCCGTTCGCTGGCCTAATCGCAACTTGTTGCGAGGTCGGTTCGAGGGGGCAATGGATTGGGGCTTTGCGTGCGGGCCCGTCCGTGCCAGACGACTTCGGCCTTCCAATTGCTTGAATCGCCCATATCGCCGCCCACATCCGCGAGTTCGGCGGGGACCACCTCCATGCAGACGCGAAGAGTCCCTTTGGCGGGGAGAAATCGGTCAAAAAACTGCGTCGCTTCAGCCGGTGGCTTATCCGATTTTGCGCCGCCTTTTGGCACATACCAGAAGTGAATCTGAAATTGTTCGACGTAATATCCGTGGGCCTCTGTGATGGTAAAATACAGCCGGTTTTTCCCTTTCGAGCGGTCCACTTCGACTTGTGTAACGAGATCGGGTTTTTCGGCCGGCTCCGCGCCGGGCAACGGGAATTTTTCAAGAGTTTTTGTAACCTGTTTAAGGTGATCCTTCTCCTCAGGCGTCATCGAGGTATTTTCCAGGATATCAGCCGGCTTGGTGCCACTTTTTATACTGGCGAAGTAGATGGCCATTCCGGCAGCGATGACGATCAAGATCAATAGGCGCGGATTCATAACTAAACTCCCAATATCGGTAGTAGCCCGCCATTTTGACGCGGGCACCTCATTAAAGTTCCAAATTCTCTCGAAGGCAAGCTTTGGGAAGATCAGAGGCGTATCACCATTGCCAGCCGCACGTCCCGTTGGAGCATGGGCCGCCAAAGTTGACGCGGAACCGAGGTTGGAATACCCTCGACAGGCTACGGCCTTTTGCCCGAGCGGGCGGTCGGCACGTTTCAACTTGTCGGGAAACCAGAATTATGGACTCCGAACGTCGGCATCAACTCCGCGAAAATGATCTGGCTCACGGGCTGACCGTTACGCGGGATTTTTTCGAGCAGCACAGCAAGCAAATCACACTGGCGGCCGCCACGGTCCTGGGGCTGTTCTTGATTGCATCGCTTGTCATTCGATCACGTGAGACAGCCCATCAAGATATCTGGCGCCAGAAGAACGAACTTACCTTTGATGATCCCAAACAAAGTCTTCACTCGGTTGATCAACTGTTGACTCTCGCAAAGGAATCGTCTGACCGACGATTTGCGCTGGACGCGCTCATCCAGGCGGGCCGGGAATCGCTTCGACTGGCCAAGGAAGCACCCTTTCCTCCCGATAAGGAATTCAACGCACGTGCCCGCATGGCATTTGAAGAATTGTTAAAGCGTTATCCAGGCGACGGGCTTCCCGTGGGAGTTTCGCTGGCAGGCCTGGCGACGGTCGAGGAAAACGAATTCGTTCTTGATCACAACGCGGCGCACAAGGACAAAGCGAAAGAGTATTTAACCCGCCTTTCGTCGGATTCCAAGTTCAGCGGATTGCCATTTCAGCGAATGGCTCTCGATCGGCTCAAGGCGCTGGATTCCATTTTCGTGGTCACCGAGTTTGCGCCCGCTCCACTTCCACCACCAGTCGAAGCCGCTGCTCCCGTAGAGCCTGCGCCCATTGATCCCAACCAACCTGTAAAGATTGAGCCGGTCAAGGTCGAGCCCCCCGCTCAACCGTAGGGTGTGTTTCGCTGCTTTCGATTTGCTTTTGGCTTGAATGGGCGAGGGAAATTCCCGCGTTTTGGCGGGCCCATTGCAGGCTTCCTCCTCTTGCTGGCGGCAGGCTGCCAAACGCCCGCCGGGCTTGCGGGCGCGAAAAAACCATCGCTTCCCATTGGGACATCGAAGCCGGAAGTTCAACTCGTCCCGGGCACTACAACACATCAAAAGTTGTCGGCCTGCATGAACGAATCTGTCGGATTCCTCTTTCAAATCCGACCGGCCACAACCATCAACAAACCATCGCTCCGGGTGAAATGGCCCGAAGGATCAAACCGTTCGGACTCGATTTCCGTCGATCTGGCATGCGTGCATCGCGTACAGGTTGATCGCGCAGCTGGTTGGCAGGTTCGTTCCATTCCGCCGCGCATGCGCGAATATGACCCGCTCGATGCGCTGGTTCCACTTCAGGCTCCCAAGGGCGGGCTGCCCGCACGGCTGGAAGCCGGCACGGAATATGTCTTCTGGGTGGATTTGATCGCCGCCAGGGGAACGGTCGCGGGCATTCATCATGTTCCACTGGTTTTGGAGGTATTGGGAAAGCCTCTGGGAACTCTGGACATTGAGTTTGCCGTCTGGCCGGCAATCCTTCCTGATGAAGGCGACTTGCTCGCGATCGGAGAAGTCGATCATGTGGGGCTATTCCGGCACCACATTCCCGGTGCGGCGTCCAATTCGCCGAACGGCACGGCGTGGCAAACTCAAGGCCTTCCGACGGGTGGCGAATATGACCGGTTGTTGAACAACGCCGTACAATTGCTGCAGAAGCACCGCGTAGCTCCGCTTCTTCCGAAACTCGAACCACAAGTCAAAGTATCCTCGCGCGGAGAAATGGAATTGGACTGGTCGAATTACGACCGAATTGTCGGCCCGCTGCTCGATGGTCAGGCATTTGCCAATCGAATTCCACTTCCCGTGTGGCCGCTCCCGTTTTGGTCCCTGCTGCGTCCGGGAGATGACAAGATACTCAATGCCCCCGGTTCCGAGTCGCTGGCGAAAAAAATGGTGGAAGAGTCTGCCCGACATTTTCAGGAAAGGGGGTGGCTGGATCGGTCCCTCGCTTTCGTGGATGCTGACGTTGCCCTTTCTCCAGAGCCAACTTTGGCAACGAAGAAAGCGGTTGAACTGATTCGCAGCACGCGGAAGGATATTCGCATTGCTTCGAGACGGTTTCCCCAGGATATGAGGTCGCTGGGTTGGTTCGATTTTCCAAAGAATGATGTGAGTGATGTGGACGTCTGGATTCCCGACGCGCAATTCTATGATGCCGGGGCGATGAGCAGTGAGCGAGCGCAGGGCAGACAAACATGGCTTGGCGTGGATCGCCCCCCCTTTAGCGGCACGACTGCGTTGTCCGCGCGGCCCAGTGATGTTCTCGTATTGAGCTGGCAGGCGAGACTATTGAATGCGAAATACCTGTGGCTGGGGTGTGTAAATGACTGGCCCACCGACTTGAACAAGCCCGATCCGGCACAATGCGCCAAGTTTGATCCGCACGCCCTGATTTTTCCCGGCAGTGTGTTTGGCCTGACAGAGCCTGTTCCCACGCTTCGGCTCAAGCGCATTCGTGAGACCATGCAATATGCCTCTTATGCACGATTGCTCGAGCAGCATGATCGCGGCCACATCGTCCAGGCGCTGCAGTCGTCCCTCGTCGAATACGCAGGCACGGGTGCGTATCGAACGCATTTTGCCGATGGACGGCCCATTGGCTGGCCTGACAAGCCCGAAATATTCGAGACCGCACGGCAAATCATGGCCAATGAAATGCTCAGCGTGGCTGGTGACTTTGCGACAACTGGCGACAAGTCGGGGTTTGGCGCCGATTTGCTTTGGCGTGCGTTTATGACGAACACTCGAGGGGTCCGCGCGCGCGTTGACGGCGCTCGCGTACGACTCATGGGCACTCCGCTCGACGCTAAGGCCCAAATTGAAACCTGGTTCACTGTGTCGAACCAACGTCGCGAACCGCTCCGTGCCACGGCGTCACTGTCGGGCTTTCCGGCCTCCTGTTCGCAACTCGAAGAGGAAAATTCATTGGAACTTGCTGTAGGCAGATCGCAGCGCGTCGGCCTTACTGTTTCATGCGATGCCGGATGGCTTGGGTCCGCTCACACAACGGGACTAACGTTTCAGATGGCCGAATCGGATCGTGAGCCAATGATGACCGTGCCTGTTCGGCTTTCGATGATTGTTGCGGAACCCACGGCCCGACGATTGACTATCGACGGAGACCTTTCTGACTGGACTGCCGCGGCGGGGAACGTGGCGTCGGATTTCCGTTTGATCGCCGGGGAATGCGATGAAGGCACGGAGTCCTGCGCCCATCCAGCATTGAGCACGTTTGCGTTCACACGAAGGGATGCGGAGTTTCTGTACGTGGGAATCAACGCCGAAGCGCGGCCTGACGCAGGACCGGCCATGCGGCGCAAAGGCGTCACGTATGACGATTTGATTCCCAGCGACGAAGAGGATCTGGTGGAAATTCTGATCGATCCGCTCAACGGAGGAACGCGCAGCCCGGCGGACCTCTACCACATCGTCATCAAGCGTTCGGGGGTGTACTTGCTGGAGCGGGGAATCACGACAGTTCCACCGTTGGGGCCGCGTCGGCCGTGGCAGGCGGACATCGAAGTGGCGAGCCGGGCCCAGTCCAACCGGTGGACGACGGAAGTGCGGATTCCGCTGACCTCGTTCGACCGGCCAGGCACGGTACGGGGCGAGATTTGGGGCTTTAACGTAACGCATTATGACGCTAGGCAGCAGGAATTCGGCACCTGGTCGGGGGCGGTCGGTAACGCCTATGACCCGATTTCGCTGGGAAATCTGCTGCTTCCGTAGTTTGATTCACGCATCGGCAGACCTAGAATGAACAGGTCGTTCCCAGGTATCGGCTTCAGGACAGCAATGATTCACCGGAACAAAACCAAGCCCCCAACCACCTGCACTTGCGGGTTTACGTTGATCGAATTGCTCGTGGTGATTTCGATTATCGCTCTCTTGATTTCCATTTTGATGCCTTCGCTTAGCAGGGCACGGGCGCAGGCCAAGAGCGTTGCCTGCCTCGCGCGACTCAAGGAATTTGGAAATGCAATCGCAGCGTATGAGGGAACCAGCGCTAGCGCGCTTCCGCCGGCGCGATGGAAGCCCACCAACCTGAATGTTTCAAACGATCCCGGTTCCGGTGCACAGGGTAGCAGGACGGACCCGGCGACCGGTCGGCCCATCGAATACGGCTGGACTGAAATCCTCTTCGCCTACGTATACATGGAAGAAGTGAAATTGCCGGAGTCCTATCCGGTGCTGCGTAATGTGGATGGCCGGAGATTTGAAAAATATTTTCTCTGCCCGGGGCTGGGGGATGATGGCGTTACCAGCGGTCATTATCGAGTGTATCTGCCGTCGTGGACCGCGAACATGCCCACGGACTCAAAAGGGAAATGGCTTGAATCCTATCGACCCGCACCGGACGCGGCGGCGAATCGTGAAAAAATCCGCCCCAGACTGCCGCTGATCGGCGACGCCAACGATTTCTCCGAGCGAGGCGACGGAATCGGCAACGACGATTGCAGCTACATCGATGCCGGAGAGGCGAACTTTGCAGGCTCCGATGGCCGCAGCGGAAACCGCTTTTCCGATCGCCATTCGGGCGGAACAAACTATCTCTTTCAAGACCTTCACGGGGCGTGGGACACGCGTCTGCGTGAGGAGCTGGCGCGCGATTACGACCTCAACGGCGTCATTGATATCGAAGTACGCCCCTGAATTTTGTCGCATGGCGAAGCCCTGCAACGCTCATTATCATTCCCACGTTGAACTTTTGGGAGAATGATCATGAGACAATTCACTCGTCGGGCGGCCATTGTTTTTCTGGTGCCCCTTTCCACCGCATTGGCCCAGCAAGACTATTCCAAGGTTGAAATCAAAACCACACCCGTGAGTGGCAGCGTCTACATGCTGGAGGGCAGCGGCGGCAATATCGGAGTGTGTGCGGGGCCTGATGGGATTCTGATCATCGATGATCAGTACGCCCCGCTGGCCGACAAAATTCGTGAGGCCCTTCGCAAGCTGGGCAGCGACAAGCCCAAGTTCATTTTGAACACGCACTGGCATGGAGATCACGTTGGCGGCAACGAATCATTCGGACGCGACGGCACGATCATCGCCCACGAAAACGTTCGAAAACGACTGATCACGAAACAAGAACTGTTTGGCGAAGCCGTCGCGCCGCTAGCACCACCCGGACTCCCCATCATCACGTTTCCGCAATCGATGACGATCCACTTCAATGACGAGGAAGTTCGCATGGTGTATATGCCGCACGGGCACACCGATGGCGACAGCATCGTTTTTTTCCCCAAGTCCAATGTAGTCCACATGGGCGACCACATGTTCGCCGGGACATTTCCGTTCGTCGATCTTGAACACGGTGGCGATGTTGAGGGCATGGCCCGCAATGTGGCCAAGGTGATCGAGCTGGCTCCCCCGGGGGCGAAATTCATTCCCGGACATGGTCCTCTGTCGACCCTTGATGACGTCAAAAAGTTCCACCAGATGCTTGTGGAGACAACCCAATTGGTGCGCGACAAGATCGCCGCCGGGAAGACAGTGGAACAAATCAGGGCCGAAGGCGTGCCGGATCAATGGAAGAGCTGGGGAAACGGATTTATTAAGACCGATCGCTGGCTGGATACGGTGTATAAATCCCTGCAAAAAAAGTAACAGCACGCGATGGAGGCGGCGGCGAAGGCCAGGGGTCCGGAAATCGAAAAAGTAGTTGAATTTAGGGCGAATCGGGCCTATAAACGATGTCGCGCTTCCGGGGGGCCAAATTTCACACTTGGGTCGCGCAAGCTTGTGAACGATTTGTCAGCCGACGTACTTCGATTCGAGTCATTTGGAGGGGTTCCCAGTGCAAAGTCACCGTGGGTTCATTCTAGTTGTTACCGTTCTTGGGTGTTCGATTCCCTGCCTGGGTGCGCCCGTTGAACCCGGGCTAAAGGTTGATCGATCCGGGAAGACAGGATTGGCGACGTTTGTACGCGCGACGAATGGCGGGGCAATCGATATTCCCGTGGCGGCCGCTGCGGGGGGAGCCAAGGCCGGTCCGATGGATTTTCTCCATGCGCACGGACGCCTCTTTGGCGTGACCACTCCGGAGACCGAGCTGGCTCTCGACAAAGTCGTCGGGGATGAGATCGCCAACACGCACACGATCTACCGCCAAACGTATCGCGGGGTCCCCGTGTTCGGCGGGCGCTTGCAAGTCCATCAGAATCCGACGGGCGCGGTAGTGTCCGCCAATGGTAGTTTCTTCCCCATTCCGCGAACGCTTCAGGTTCGCCCGGCTCTTACCGCTGATGACGCAGTGGCGCGCGCAACGGCAACCCTGGCGGCCGTCGTTCCCGTCGTGGAGAAGAATCAACTGGTGATCGTCGATCCGGGGTGGTACGGCGATGCGCCGGTTGGAGCGCACCTTGCCTATCACATCATCCTTGCCGATCAGACAGCCGGCGTGCGCGAGGCCTTCTTCGTTGACGCGCAGAATGGAAAAATTCTCGATCACTGGAATCTCATGCACACCGCCCGCGTTCGTCAGGTTTTCAACGACGTGACGAACGTCACAGTGCGATCCGAGGGCGGACCGGCCACGGGCGATTTCGAAGCCGACGGGGCCTACGACTATTCGGGTGATTACTACGATTACCTGTTTCGTGCGTTTGGCCGTGACAGTATCAACGGAGGCGGAACAACGCTCCTCTCCACCGTTCACCTGCAGAGCAGCAGTTGCCCCAATGCCTTCGGCGGCACGGGCGGTGCGTCATTCTGCGACGGGATCGTGACAGACGACATCGTCGCCCACGAATTCACCCACGGGCTGACCGGCTTCACAGCGGATCTCATCTATCAAAATCAGTCCGGACAACTGAACGAATCCTTCTCCGACGTATTTGGCGAGACGGTGGATTTGCTCAACGGAAACGCCGCGTTTCCCGGTGCTCCCGGCGGCACTCCGTGGCCGACTCACGGTAGCGGGCCCGGATCAGACACGCCGAACGTACTTCGCACGGCGTGCGTGGCCAGTGCATTCGTCACCGTGAACTCACCGGCTAACATAGCCGGTGATTACTCGGCACAGCCGGCCAGTTTTGGCGCTGCGCTGACGCCGGCCGGCACTTCGGCCAATGTCGTTGTGGCCAATCCGATTCGCGCGTGCAACGTTGACATGCCCTTCAGCAATGCCGGTGCCATGGCCGGGAAGATCGTGCTGGTGAATCGTGGCGACTGCACCTTTACGGAGAAAGTCAAAAATGCGCAGAACGCGGGTGCGATTGGCGTCATCGTGGCGAATAACGTTCTCGCCGGACTTGCTCCGATGGGCGGGGCTGACGCAACGATCACGATTCGCGCCGTAGGAATCAGCCAGGCCGATGGAAGCACCATCGCCACTGAGGCATCATCGGGGACGGTCAACGTCACACTGCGGAGCAACGCGAACCCGGATGTCCGATGGCTGGTGGGCGAGGATTCTTCCGGCTTTGGCGGCGCGATCCGGGACATGTGGATGCCCTCGTGCATGGGGCACCCGGACAGCGCCAATCATCCTTTCCAGACGTGCAACCCGGCCGACGACGGGGGAGTGCATAGCGGCAGCGGCGTCCCCAACCACGCCTTTGCCATCGTCGTCGATGGACAATCGTTCAATGGCTACACCGTAAACGGCATCGGTTTGTTCAAAGCTGCGGCAGTCTGGTATCGGGCGCTGACAGTGTACCTGACTCCGACGTCTGACTTTGGCGATGCATTTATAGCACTGAATCAGGCTGCGTCGGACCTCGTCGGGCAGATGATCAAGGATCCGCGCAACGGATCGAATTATGCTGTGTTTACGAGCCAGGACGCCGCCGAGATCAACAACGCTTTGCTCGCAGTGGAGATGAATACGCTTGGACTCTGCGGCGCCAACGAGATCATGGACCCGACTCCGCCGACGAAGTGCGACGGGCGCGTCGTGGTCTATTCCAATCCGATTCAATCGGGTGGCACGGCCGGTTGGACGACGCAGACCACAGGCCCGTCAGGTCCGCCAACTCCATACCTGTGGGTGCTTCGCAGCAGCGGCCTGCCCATGGGGCACGCGGGCACGGCATGGTTTGGTGAGGACCGTAACATCGGCAACTGTGGGACTCAGGACGAATCCGCCGTCCACAGTCTGACGACTTCGTCCATTGTTCTCCCCGGTACGCTTGAATCGCCGACCGTTGCCTTCACGCATTATCTATCCACGGAGTCGGGATATGACGGCGGAAACGTGAAACTCAGCGTGAATGGCGGGGCGTTCCAGTTAATTCCCGCCTCGGCATTCATCTACAATCCATACAACTCTGTGCTCGTGTCCGCCGCTTCCGGCAGCACCAACCCGATGGCTGGTCAGGCGGCATGGACCGGCGGGCAGGGTGCGAGCAATGACTGGGGCACGTCGCTGATCGACCTGACAGGACTTGTGCAGCCGGGCAACTCGGTGCGTTTTCGTTTCGACATGGGCAAAGATGGATGCGGCGGCGTCACCGGCTGGTATGTCGATGATTTTGAGCTCTACACATGCCCTGTGGTCGATTGCAATGGAAACGGCATCAACGACGCAACCGATATCGCAAATGCAACCAGTGCTGATTGCGACGGCAACGGAATCCCTGACGAGTGCCAGATTGACAGCAATAGCCCGGCTCCGGGCGGGCCATTCTTCTGTACGTCGGGCTGCGATCCTGATTGCAACGTGAATGGAATTCCTGATTCCTGCGAAGTGGCCGGCAACGACTGCAACGCGAATCAAATTCCCGATTCGTGCGAAATCGCAAACTGTGCCGGAGATCCGGCCTGTGCTGATTGTGACAACAACGGATTGCCTGATTCGTGCGACCTCAATGCCTGCGGCGGTAATCCCGCATGCGCAGATTGCAATGAAAACGGTGTTCCCGACGGCTGCGATATTGCCGGCGGGGCTGACGACTTCAATGGCGACGGCATCCCCGATCAGTGTCAGGTCCCACCGATCGTTGCCGATCCAGACGTGCTGAAAACGAGATTCATCTCGTTCACGGTGCCCGGCAGTCAGGTCAACGGGAGCAGCGAAACCGCTCTGAGAGTGCGACTGACCTCCCTCCACCACGTGAGTCCGCCATATACAAACGGAAATACGGTGGCGTTCTCCGCCTTTGAAGGTATGACTCTTTGGGTCGGCCCGCCGAGTGAATACGTTGAGTCCAGCTCCAGCGGGATACTCTTCCATGCGGCCATGCTGCAATGTTCGCCGCACTATCAAGACTGGAGCACAATTGGATTGTTGCACGTCACCGGGTCAGCCATTGTTCCAAGCTCCATCTACGAATTGGAAAACGTTGCCTCGAGTTGCGCTGGAAATGAAAGCAGCTGCTCGGTGATCTCCCCACCGATTGCGATTGCAACGACGCGCTGGGGCGACGTGGAAACTCCGTACAACCCGCCCGACACAACGACGCAGCCCGATTTCGGAGACGTGGCAGCCCTGGTCAACAAGTTCAAGGGATTGCTTGATGCACCCATCAAAGCCCGTACACTCATTGCGCCAGGGGATGCGTTCGGAAACATTACTCCGGCGGTGATGAGCGTGAATGTGGGCTTCAGCCACATTGCGGTTTGCGTGGATGCATTCCGTGGCGCCCCCTATCCGGCGCAAATGGGCCAGTGCGCCACGGGCGGCGGAGCATGCACGACAAATTCCGATTGCACAGGTGCGAATGCTCCGCCCTGCAATCTGTATTGCCCATGACGCCTAGTTTTGCGTCGGCTCAGGGAGTTTCCATCAGGCAAGCGTGCGAAGGTCGCCGGATCGTTTGGTGAAGCCGACCCGGTCCAGGTATTCGACGAACGGCACGACGAATTTTCGGCTGGATTGCAATGCCTCGCGGATTTGCGCGACCGTGACTCCGCCGTCTTTGCGGATCATGGCAGCCACGATACCTCGCATTTCCGATTCGCGCTCGGAGTGCAGGTAGATCGAGGCATCTACGGAAATCAAATCACCCTGCGCCACTGCCAGAGTGAGTAATCGTTGCATGCGCTTGCGATCGACGGCATTGGTTTCGGCAAACTCTGTGGGAGTGGGCGGCTGAAATCGACCGGCCTGAACCTGTGCGATCAGCGCGGAGAGCAATTTCTCATCGGCAGTGGAAATCGCCGGCGCAAAGGCGGGCAGGCAGACGAATCGGCCGAATAATTTGAGTAGCTTTTTGGATTGAAAATATTCAAGCAACGGGCGCGCGAGTACACGAGTTTTCGTGACGCGTTCGAGCCAGCCAATCACCGTCTCGATCGGCCTGCCCGGCGAATCGGAATGAAGGCGGTGATGTCGCTCCAGCCAGCTTACCATCCTCGCGGCCAGATCATTCAAGGTTGCCGGAACGACGAATACATCGGTTCCCGGCACCGGGGCCCATTTGGCTTCCTTTCGCAGGATTTCGAAAACTGCCGGAAGTTGCTCCAATTCCACTCCTGACTGCGCACACAACTGCAAATTCGACGAATGCGCGAATCCCGCCGCCCGCAGAACTTCAAGCACGCGCTGGGGGGCATCGCCGGACTCCAGTCGCCGAAGTGAATCCACGTCAGATTGTTCAGACCGGCGTTTGCGAATTCCGATCGGCCGCAAGACGACACCGCCGCCCAGTGTGCGAGTGGCCGAGTCATCACGCAAGATAAACCGTTGACCGTACGCAGCGGTAAGAAACTCCCCGCAGCGAAGTTGGGCATAAGACGATTCTCCCGAGTTCAGTTGCGCGCTCTCATATAAGACCACGCGGACGGGAACCTCGCGCGTGCCCATCTCCAATCGAACTCTGCTGGATGATCGAATCGTTCGTCGGCCTGTTGCGAGACAGCGAATGTGAACGTCGAGCAGCTTGGAGGGTTGAAGGTAGCCCGGCGTGGCGAGTTCGACGCCGCGCTCCACGTCGTCGTGCTCCACTCCGCTCAAATTCAGCGCCGCCCGCTGGCCACGAATCAGTTGCATGTTGGCTGTTCCGTGGCTCTGCAAATCGCGGACCCGGCAGGTCTTGCCGCCCGGCCAGACCTCCAGTGTGACACCGCTGGTGACAGCGCCCCGCAGCACGGAGCCGGTTACGACCGTGCCCCGACCCTGAACAACGAACGCCCGATCGACAGCCATGCGAAAGGGAGGCGCAGGCGCGGCCACCGGAATGTCCTGCGAAATTCGCAGGATTGCTTCCTTCAGTTTTTCAAGCCCCTTTCCGGTCAGAGAGGAAACCGGGCAAACCGGCGCACCGGAAAGTAACGTTGGGGCGAGCAGCTCTCTTAATTCTTCCGACACCAGCTCAACCATGGACTGATCCACCATGTCAATCTTGGTGAGAGCGACGACGGCACGCTGGACTCCGAGCAGGTTCAGAATCTCGACGTGCTCCACGGTTTGCGGCATGACGGAGTCGTCAGCGGCAACTACGAGAACGGCAATGTCGATGCCGGTCGCGCCCGCAACCATCGTGCGAACAAACCGTTCGTGGCCGGGAACGTCCACCACGCCGAACTGCGTATCGCCGATGGTCATGGCCGCAAATCCCAGTTCAATGGTCATGCCGCGACGACGCTCCTCGGGCAACCGGTCGGTGTCCGTGCCGGTCAGTGCCCGCACCAGCGAAGTCTTGCCGTGGTCGATATGCCCCGCCGTGCCGAGGATGAAGTGGCGAGTTGCGGATGCCGCTATGGTCGAAGGATCGGTCACAAAACGGATTATATGGAAGAAACGAACGATTCGCTCTGCTGAGGGTGCCCAGCGTTTTGAAGGTGGCATGTTCTACCAGCCCTTTCCGCAGGCCAAGACATTGATAGGCCCTCACGGCCTGCCGGTGACTCCGCCAGCCTGTCCCGCGTACATCGAACATTCCCGACTCGTTGGACAGTGACGCCGGTGCGGGTATTCTGGTTTCGAACAATCAAAATGTGGAGAAAACAGTGAGACACATGGCCCGAATATTTCAGTCTCTAACAATCATCCTCTCTTTTACTGCCGCATCTTGGGCGAGCCCACATGAAGATCCTGCTTGGATTGCCAGAGGCAAGAGTGAGATGGTGGCTGCAGATTCGGAGTTTGCCTCGAAGGCCGGGTTGGAAATCCTGGAGGCCGGAGGAAATGCCATCGATGCGGCCGTGGCGGTTTCGTTCGCGCTCGCGGTGACGCGGCCCTATAGCACCGGCTTGGGCGGCGGCGGATTCATGATCGCGCGGATGGCCGATGGAAAGGTCATCGTGCAGGATTTTCGTGAGATCGCCCCGGCGGCCTCGACCCCGGACATGTTTGTCAAGGCGAAGGCCGCCAATCCCGATGGACCCTCGCCCAGCGAGTTTGGATTTCTGGGGGTCGCCGTGCCCGGGCTGGTGGCGGGTCGGTGCGAAGCGTTGAAGCAATGGGGGACGATGCCGCTGGCAAGGGTTTTGCAGCCCGCCATCAAGCTCGCCCGCGACGGATACCCTGTGGATGATGACTACGTTAGCAACGCGAAGGACGTACTCGAAACGTACGAGAAGTTCCCTGCGCTCAAGGAATCCTGCGGATTTGTCTATCGCACGTATCTGAATCGCGGGCGGCTGCACAAGATCGGCGATACGCTGGTTCAGCCAGAACTGGCGCGGCTGCTGGAGGGGATTGCCGCCAATGGTCCTGACTTCTTCTACGATGGTCCCGTGGCCACAGACATCGTGAATTCGATGAAGCGAAGTGGTGGGATCATTACGGAAGCGGACCTCGCAAATTACAAACCAATACTCCGTGAACCGATCTTCTCGGCGTATCGCGATTACAAGCTAATCCTCATGCCACCGCCTTCTTCGGGAGGGATCACCATCGCGGAGACGCTGAATATCCTCGAAACGCTCAAATATTCCGAAAAAGTAACAAAGGACCGCGGCTTGGCGCTGCACTTTCAAGTCGAGGCGATGAAGCATGCGTTCGCCGACCGTGCAAAACTGCCGATCGACCATGCGGAACGGTTCCTCGAGAAGTCAAACGCATCAAACATCGCAAGGCGGATCAACTCCGACAGGAAAGCCGAAGCGGACACTTATGGAACCACAGAAATTCGCGATGCCGGCACCTCGCACTTCTGCGTCGTCGATCGCCTGGGTAACGCCGTGGTCAGCACGGAAACGATCAACACGGAATTCGGGTCTCTGGCCTCCATCGACGAATGGGGCTTGATTCTCAACAACGAAATGGATGACCTCACTGCGCAGCCGGGCCAGCCGAACGCCTTCGGGTTGATTCAATCGGCGAAGAATGCACCCGACCCGGGCAAGAAACCGCTTTCGAGCATGTCACCCACCATCGTGCTCAAGAACGACGAAGTCTTCCTGTTGATCGGTGCTTCGGGCGGCCCCCGCATCATCACTTCGGTCCTCAATGTCCTGCTGGGCGTTTTCGACCAGGGGCTTGACCTCGCGGAGGCAATGGAGGCCCGGAGACCACACCACCAGTTCCAGCCGGATGACGTATACTTCGATCGAGAGCCCGAAAAGGACTCGGTGTCGGCGCTGGAGCAACGCGGACACAAGGTGTCACCGACGCGAAAGACCGGTGTTGTGCAGGCGATTCTTCGCAACGGCAACGAATGGATCGGTGCGTCGGACTCGCGCAAGGGCGGGAAGCCGGCAGGACGATAAGAGGATCAGTACTTCGACCGCGAGAGGGCGGTGTCGGAGGGACTTGACGTTTCGGGACCCCTCAATGACGCAAGCACAAATTGGAATCATCGGCGGCAGCGGATTGGGGGATGCGCTGGCCAGGCAGGCTGGAGGGCGAGAGATCGCAATGGATACTCCGTTTGGCCCGCCGAGCAGCGCACCCGTACTAGCCAACTGGGAAGGCGTTGATGTCGCATTCATTTCGCGGCACGGGCCGGGGCATCGCTACAACCCGTCCAACGTTCCTTACCGCGCGAACATCTGGGCACTCAAGAAACTCGGCGTTACGTCCATCATCGCCAGCGGCGCAACCGGCAGCCTGCGCGAAGACATCGAGCCGGGACACCTGGTGCTCTGCGATCAGGTGATCGACAAGACCTTCCGCCGTCCGTCTACGTTTTTTGATACCGAAGGCTTTGTCGCACACGTCGAGCTGGCCGAGCCGTTTTGTGCGCGGTTGCGCGGCATACTTTCCGAGGCCGGAAAAAACGTTGCGACGACTGTCCACCACGCGGGCACATACGTTTGCATGGAAGGCCCCCAGTTTTCCACACGGGCCGAATCGGAAATGCACCGTCAATGGGGCGGCGACCTCATTGGGATGACGTGCATGCCCGAGGCCCGGCTCGCCCGGGAAGCCGAACTGTGTTACGCGCTCATCGGACTTCCCACGGACTATGATTGCTGGAGGCCGGTGGACACTGCAAAAGGCCATCACGACTTGCTCGCCGAGATCATCGGCAACTTGAATCGGGCCTCTCAAAACGCCATCGCGCTCATTCACGAGGCCCTGAAGCTGCTGCGTGGTCGTCCCGCGGCCTGTCGCTGTCAGGAAGCCATGAAGCTCGCCATTTGGTCGGACAAGAAATTGATTTTGCCGCAGACGCGCATCGCCCTCGAACCTCTCATCGGTCGATATCTGGTCGATACGCCGTGAATGAAATGCGAAGAAAGAATTGTTCAAATTTTGCCCGGACGCCGGCTATTCTTTGCTTCTTGATTCTTTGTTCTCGTACCATCGCACAGACTGAAGCCGAAAAGCCGGATCAGAAATCTCCACCCAAGTCCAAGCAGGCCAGCCCTGGCGACGTCTATATCAACGATAGCTTTGAAGCTGCGGATGCTCTGAACAAGGCCCGTACTCTCACCGACCAGAAGCGTTGGCGGGAGGCAGCTGAGTTGTTGCAAAAGACCGCCGACGCCATGCCAGACCGCGTTGTGCGCACTGGCGAGGGTTTTGTCGGGCTGCGAAGTCACGTGGCCGAACTGATCTGCCATTGGCCCGGCGAAGGACTTCGCGCCTATCAGGACCTCTATGATGCCAAGTTGCAAAAGCAGACCGAGGCCTTGGGTGACGGTTTGGACGTGGATGCTGCCGTGGAAATTTTCGACCAGTATTTCTGTGCATCGGGAGCAGCCGCCATGGCCGACCGCATCGCGCAGATGGCCATCGAATCGGGTGACGTACCTCTCGCACAATGGGCTCTGACCCGTGTGCTGAAACGGCATCCGGCGGGCAGGGCCTACACCGCCCGCTATCAAACCTTGATCTCGCTCGCATCCGCCATGGCGGGCAACCCGATCGAAAGCCCTGCCAATGCGGAGCAAACGCGCCTGCGATGGAAGGGGCGCGACGCAGCACTTTCCGATGTTCTCGCAGAAATCTCCCGCGATTTTCGGTTGCGCGGCAGCGGCGCTCAGGCCGATGATTGGCCCATCTTTGCGGGCAATCCCGAGCGCAACCGTGATTCGCTGACCAGCGTGGACGATCCCGGACTGCTCTGGCGTTATGCGCTGAATCCGACGCCGGACACGGGCAGAAAAGGCGGGATCGTGGATGGATTGGTACGAGGCGAGGGCGAAGGCGGGCGACAAACAGCCATCATTCCAGTTGTTGCCGGAGAACTCATCTACCTTCAGTCCGGCCGGGAGATTGCCGCAGTTCACCGAATGTCCGGAGCCCAAGCGTGGAAATTTTCGCCGGAAGAGGCACAGGAACAAGACTCTCCTTATTCGGATGACAGACCCATCGGAGGCCTGTCGCCGGTGGTCGACGAAGGAAGACTTTTCGCCGCACTCCCTTCCAATGACAGCTCCTATTATGACTACGAGACGTCCCGGACCGTGCCGGAACTCGTGGCCATGGACGCGCTGACAGGAAGCATCCTTTGGCGAATCACACAAAAGGGTGTGGATGCCCAGGGGACGGTCACGGCCTACGATTCGTCGCCCGTTGCGCGGAACGGCCGCCTGTATATCCTGTCCCGCCGAAAGCGATCCTTTGGTTTTGAGGATTGCTATCTGGACGCCTATCGGGCCACTGATGGAAAGTTGTTGTTTCGCACGCATCTCGCCAGCGCATCGACGTCGGCCCTCAGCGTGCGCGGAGCCACCCGCTCCATCGCCGCATTGCAGGGCGATTCCGTCTATATCAGTACAAATCTCGGGACCATCGCGGCCGTCAACGCCTACACCGGTTCGGTTGTGTGGTTGCACCTGTATGACCGCATTCGGCCCGACGCACCGGGAACCGCCGGCTGGTCGGCGCGTGATGCCGGAATGGTCCCATTGAACCCGGTGATCTGGACGTCTCAGCGAATTGTCGTGTTGCCCGCGGACGCAGCGCAACTGTTGGTGCTCAATGCAGACAATGGTGAAACGATCCACGCAATTGCCATCAACAAGCTGTCCAACGTGCATACGGTTTACGGAGCTCGCGGCGACATTCTTTGCGGAGCCGGAGAGGAAGTGTTTTGTTACGACATCGGCAAGGAGGACACGACCTGGACCTCGCGGCTTGCCGACGAAGCCGCATTGAGCGGCAGGGGCATGTGGGTGGGCGACGAATTGTTCATTCCACGGCGCAACGGACTGAGCCGGGTCAACGTCGCCAATGGAAAAGTCCAATCCTTTTCGATGGGTCCGCACTTTTCCGGCGGGAGCGTCCTGGCTCTCCCCGAGCAAATCCTGATCGCCGGTTCCAAAGAGATGCTCTGCTTTGTCCGGAAAGCCGAAATCTGGAAAAACATCCAGGCGCGAATGAGTTCTCAGCCCGATGACCCGCTTCCTGCCCTGGAATTTGCGGAGGTGGCGCTGGGTGCGGCCGAGATGGCAGACGCACTCAGAGCGATGGATGAGGCTGTGCGCCGGGTGAAACCATCGCTTTCGACCGCGCCGACTGCCGTCCGAACCCGCGTGTTTACGGACGCGCTCAAGTTGCTGGCCGCACTTCCAACCGGCTCCAGGGATCCTGCCGTCGCCAAACTGTTTCAGTATGCCGCCGAATCCGCCAATGACGTTGCGTCGCAGGTGGAATATCGATTCCGATTTGCGGAGTACTATGAGTCGGCAGGCGAGCCCGCCCGCGCCATCCGATTGTACCAGCAGATCATTCGTGATCGGACGCTGCGCGACTGGCCTCCCGCCCGTGCCGATGCAACCGTGATGCGATCGCACGTGCGCGCGACCCGGAAAATCGACGATTTGATCAAGCAAATGGGCGCTGACATTTATTCCGAATGGGAGACGGAAGCCCGCCAATGGCTCGAAGCCGCCAAGAATGCCCAGGACGATTCGCGACTCGAACAACTCATCGAATCCTTTCCCAACAGCCATGCGGCGCTCACGGCCACGCTGGAGCACGCCAGATTGCTTGAAAAAAAGGGGCGGTACGAAGCAGCTGCGACGAGTTGGGAGCGGGCCTACAACCAGCACGAGGACCCCGGCGAGCGCCAGGCCATCATTCGACACATCGCCGAATCCTATGAAAAGGCGCGCCGTCCGGAGCTGGCCTACCTCTGGCTGGCCAAGGCGGCGCGCGAGTTTCCCGCAGCCACTTTTGAGCATGCCGGACGCACCACAAGCTTTGCCGAGTACCGTGATCTGTTGAGCAGCGCGAGAGCGCTTGTGGAGCCGTCGCGGCCGCTGGTTCCTCTGCCGCTCAAGCAGGCTTTTCAATTGGATCTGGTCGGCACGGTTCACCTTTTGACTCCCCGGTTTGCCGACGCCCCCGAATCGCAGTGGGCCAATGTTTATGTGCAGAACCCGGACGGCATTCGTGGATATCGCGGGAGCACGGGCGAAAAATTGTGGAATCAGCCTGTACCCGTGCGCATGAATGCGGACTTGCTTACGGCTCGTGCGGAATTTGCCGTCTTTGCGACGCCCTTTGAAGTGTTCGCCCTGAATGTGGCGACAGGCGAGCGGCGGTACAGTCGCGGCGAATATCCCGCCCGATTGCAAGACCCCGGTGCGGACTGGGAGGACGGCACAAATTTCCGTGTCCATGCGCTCCATCGCGACAGGCTGGTGAGCATTCGCGAGGATGGTTCGGCTGAGTGCATCAACATTCAGTCGGGCGATGTGGTCTGGACCGCCAAGCGCCAGCCCGCGCCGCTGGGTCCCATGGAATTGAGCGACTCTGTGCTCATCTATCACACATCGCGCGAAGGGCGCGCCGTCTTTCAGATCGTCAGTGCATCGACCGGCGAGCTTCTCGATTCCATCGTGACCGACGAGCAGCGTCCCGTGGAGGACCTCTACCTGACGCTCGATGGCCTGTTCATCATGGTCACTTCGAAGTCCATCGCCTGTTATGACCCAGCCAAACAGGCCCGCCAGTGGCAGGTTTCGCTGAACTGGCCAGTCCGCCGCGCCACGCTGCAATACGACATGGATTCGATGTATTTCATTGACGATGCGGGAGTGCTCAAAAAGATCGGGCTGGAGGACGGCCGCATCGTATGGGAATCGCAGCGCGTACTGGTTCGCGGGGAGGAAAATGAGACGCTGCACCGGGAACGTGAATATCTTTTTGTGTCCACAAATTCGTCGATCAGTGCCGTCGATATCGCCAACGGCCAGTTGCTCTGGCAGGGCACAACTCCAGAGAATCCGCATTTCGTGCAATGGCTTGTCACCGGATCGTACATGGCCGGGTTGCATGCACCGGGCGAAGGCGTGGACGGCGTCGGACAGTTGTTTTTCTACGATCATCGCAACGCCAGCGGCGTCATCCCGAAATCCGGCGGCGTGCTGGACCTGGGCGTTATGACCGACGTTCGCGGCATGATCGCCGCGGATGGAGGAGTCGTGGTCCAAAACGGCTCGACCATTCGCGGGTTCACGCAGTCGAAATAGTTTTTGGTATGATGAAATCCCGCCTGCTCTTCGTTGAGGCAAAACTTTCAATCGGCTTTGTTCCGATTTGGTTCCTGCGGCGTCAAACGCCCTCCAATTCTGTGGTGTGGGCAATTGCGATTTTCTCGCCGCATTCGGGGCACCTTGGAATTGTTAATGCATGCAAATGATACCCGCAGTTTTCGCAGAGGTTATTGCGTTTGCGATAGCGCTGGCGGATGCCGCGGATGATGGCCCGGATTGGGCTGTAAAGCAGCACGATGGTCGGCAGCCAGGCTGGCAGGCGGATGTAGGTCGAGAAGCATGGGGCTACCGACCCAAACCTCTGCGACTTCATCGGGGTCCGCCAGGCGCCGCCCCATGACGAGATGGTGCGGTAGCCTCCGATCTGGATG
Organism: uncultured Phycisphaera sp.; assembly: GCA_964501365.1. GTDB lineage: Bacteria > Planctomycetota > Phycisphaerae > UBA1845 > UBA1845 > CAZAMB01. The sequence continues at coordinate 393,398 of CAZCST010000020.1, forward strand.
TTTCGGAACCACTCGTGCCGGGGAATGTCGACGCCGACAGCCCAGGCAGGCAGCGGAGGCCACTCGTAGTACGGCTCGATGCGGATATCCGGACCTGAGCCAATCAGCGAAATCGACAATGGGTCCTCCGCGGATTGAATCCAAAAGAGGCGTACCCGGCCCTGATAGAAATGGAGGAAAACCGCCTCTGTCCGGATGGGAGAGACGGGAATCATGATGGTCGCAAAGAAGCTGATAATGGCGCATGTCCCAAGGGCGATGGCGAGGGAGGCAAGGATGACGTTTACGGCGAAACGAGTCATGGTTGCATCATACAACACCCTTGGCGGCATGAGCTCGCCATGGCGACCCCCATTGCCCCTACTAGCCAAGGGGAGGCGTCCACGGCCCTCACCCCATCGGTTTCTCGGAAAGCTGCCGAGCGTTGCATGTTGTCAACCCCGCTCCCTCACGGTCGCAGCTTTGATTTGATCGAATCATACAGGTACGGTTTCCAGCTCCTGGGACTGGCGGACGATAAAACAGGGGTCTATAATCTTGGTGGACCTACCCGGTATCGCCGTAGGAAGCGGCGGCCGCGCGGCCGTCCGACGGTTTGTGGGTCACTACGGCGTCCGAATTGCCTCCCGGCAATGGATCGAAAGGATGACGATGATGAACAAGAGGATGTGGCTGACGGGGTTTGTAAGCCTTTTTGGATTTGGGCTGAGCGCATGGGCCCAGGAAAAGGAAACCAAGAAAGAAACAGTCACCACCCGCGAGACGAAAACGGAAGTCGCTCGCGAGGAGAAGCTCCCGGCGTATATCGTGGGTTCGCGTGAAGCTGCGGCGGACCTGTTGCGTCAGCGGGTGGCTTCCGTCGATTGGAAGGATGCGACGTTTGAGGAAGTGCTCGATTGGGTCAAGACGCAGGGCGAAGGCCGCGTCAACGTCGTACCCAAGTGGGGACCGCTCCAGGTCGAAAGCGTCAACCGCGAGTTCGTCATCAACCTGCAACTCAATAACACGACCATCTCCGACGTATTGAACGAAGTCATCGCCCAGCTTTCCGAGGACGGCCAGGTGCAATATCGCGGCATCGGCAACAAACTGACGATTTCGACGAAGGCGGATTTTGAACGCACGATGTATGTGCGGGTCTATGACGTGGGCGACATGCTCTTTCGCGTGGAGAATTTCGGGCAGGAAGCGCCAAAAATCGATCTGCAAAAGACCAGCAAGGCCAGCGGCAGCGGAGGCGGCGGCCAGTCGGTCTTCAGCGGCGCCGGCGGCGCGGGCCAGCAAAACCAGGACACCGAGCGCCTCGAACGGGAGAATGAAGAACGGCTCACGAAGCTGCGGCACTTGATTGAGCAGACGATTGCCCCGGAGTCATGGGATCTCACCGGAAGCGACGGCCAGGGAGGCGGTCAGCAGGGAACTGGCGGCGGCGGTCATGGCCGAATCCGCGTGATCAATACCTCGCTGGTCGTGCTGAACACGATCGAGGTGCATGAGATGATCGCCGGCGCATTTGTGTTCGGCGAATAGAATAACGAAAACTCAAGGACATCGAACAGATCAGGATCGATCGGGTTGAAACGCAGCCAATACGGCGGTTGCGGAAACCCCTTCGATCCTGATCGTTTTCAATGGTGACGAATGACCAGTAGCGACTGTGACGTTTCGACGGGGGACGCCAAGTAGAGTGCATAGGAAATTCACAAGCGCCTGGTTGGCTTTGCCTTTTTCGGGCGGAGCGGTCACCGCGATTCTCGCCCGCCCCTGCCATTCCCCCAGAAATCTGGTGCGTTTTGCCCCCGGCACGATCTTCACCGGCAGGAGGACCGCCCCACTCATTTCCGATACACCCAACATGCCAGTATCTTAATGCGGCTTTTGGTTTTTCTCTTGTTTGCGACATTTGAAATTCCCGAATCCTGGCGAACCGAAGTTCGCGGCGTTTTGTTGCACTTTTTGGGAACATTGCGATATGTTGGCTCAATACGAAATCGGAGTGATTGGATCAGGGAATGCGGCCGAAGGGATCGTTCATGCGATTCTGCGGAACACGATTCTCTTCGCGGATCGCATTATTGCCTCAGATCCTTCGGAATCGCGTCGCAAACTTTTTGCCGAGCGCTTTCAGATCGCGGTCACGGGGGACAATCGCAAACTTGTAGCCGAGAGCGACATTATCATTCTTGCTGTCAAGCCGCAGCAATTCAGCGACATGCTCAAATCCGTCGCGGACCTGTTTACCGAGCGGCATTTGATTGTCTCGATCATGGCCGGCGTCTCGACGCGGACCATCGAATCATTTTTTGCTCCGCGCCCGATCCGAGTGGTGCGGGCCATGCCGAATCTTCCCATTCACGTGGGAGCGGGAATGGCCGGAGTGTGCAAGGGAGCGCATGCGCTGCCGGTGGACCTGCTCCGGGCCCAGCGGATTTTTGATGCCGGCGGACGATCCGTGGTGATTGAGGACGAATCGCAGATGGACGCGGTTACGGCCTTGTCGGGATCGGGACCGGCGTACTTCTACTATTTCGTCGAAGCGCTGACAGTCGCGGGAGAACGGGTGGGCCTGACGCGGCAGATGTCGGAGATTCTTGCCAAACAAGTGTGCCTCGGCGCGGCGCGAATGATGCTGGAGACGCAGGAGCCCCCCGCCACACTTCGAGCCAAGGTCACATCGCCGGGCGGAACGACGCAGGCAGCGATCGAATCCATGACGGCCAGCAAAGTATTCGATCATATCATTGATGGCGTCGTTGCAGCCTGCAAACGAAGCCAGGAACTGGGTCGATAGAGAAAGAGGCATTGCCCTGGCTTGAAGGGACGTATCAGGGCCGCGTATCCATTTTCGATGAATTGATGCCGTCAGAATTGGGAGGAACGCCCAAACGTAGATCTGCAACTTGCCGGCGTTTTTCCAGCCCGTGTTTTCGAAACAGGCAAGAAAATTCCCGACTCGCGTTGCCACTGCAGAGTTTCGCTGGATAATCGCACTGCTCAGTTCGCATTCAGCGAAGGAACGTCATGGTTATTCATGCGGGCACAAAGCTTGGGCCATTTGAGATTGTTGCCCCCCTCGGGGCGGGCGGAATGGGCGAGGTCTATCGTGCGCGGGATATGCGGCTTGGCCGCGACGTAGCTATCAAGATTCTGCCCAGGCATCTGTCTGCCTCTGTCGAATTTCAGACGCGCTTCGAACGCGAAGCCAAATCCATTTCACTGCTTTCGCACCCGCACATCTGCACGCTGTACGATGTGGGGCACGAGGACGGCATGTCCTATCTGGTGATGGAACTGCTCGAAGGTCAGACTCTGTCAGGGCGGATTGAGAAGGGTCCAATGCCGCTCGATAATGTGCTGCGGTACGGCGCGGAGATTGCATCAGCGCTGGACGCGGCACACCGCAAGAGGGTCGTGCATCGCGATCTCAAGCCGGGCAACATTGTGCTGACGAAAGCGGGCGCAAAGCTGCTCGATTTTGGCCTGGCCAAATCTTCGGGCGTGATGGAGAGCGATCCCGGCGCCGTCACTGCCAGCCAGCCGCTCACCAGCAAGGGAACGATCCTCGGCACATTTCAGTACATGGCCCCGGAACAATTGGAAGGCGCGGAGGCTGACACCCGCACTGATATTTTCGCGCTGGGAGCGGTCCTCTACGAAATGCTCACCGGCAAGCGGGCGTTTGAAGGAGCCAGCCGGGCCAGTCTCATTGCATCCATAATGGCCGCGCAGCCGCGACCGATCAGTGAATTGCAACCAATGACTCCGCCAGCGCTGGACCGACTCATCCGCAAATGCCTGGCCAAGGATCCTGATTCGCGGTGGCAGAGTGCAGCAGACGTCGCCGACGAGTTGCGCTGGATCACGGAGGGCGGGTCACGGACAGGAGTCTCTGGCCCGCTGCGTTCCGCTCGAAATGCACCCGTGGGAATTTGGATCGCGTGCTTCATCATCCTGCTCCTGGGATGCGCAGGATTGGTATTCCAGATTCTCAAAAACAATGGAAAGAAAGCAAATCGTGTTTGGTCATCTATCGCCGCACCGGAGCAGGCCACGCTCGTAGCGAGTGGTGATGCGGCCGGTCCCGTTGTGATCTCGCCGGATGGCAAGGCCCTGGCGTTCGTCGCCACAGGCATTGAGGGCTCGCGCGTTTGGGTCCGACCACTTGATGGTCCGACGGCTCGGCCCCTCCAAGGGACGGAAGGGGCGACATTTCCGTTCTGGTCGTCGGATAGCCATTCGATCGGATATTTCGCCAGGGAAAAGCTGTTTTCGGTCAGCGCCGGAGGTGGACCGCCAATGCCAATCTGCGACGCGCGCGCCGGTCGCGGGGGAACCTGGGGACGCGACGGGACTATTCTCTTCGCACCCGAATTCCGATCGGCCATTGTTCGAGTGCCGGCCTCGGGGGGGAAGCCCGAGCCGGTCACGAAATTGGACGAATCCCTGCACACAAGCCATCGCTGGCCTGCCTTCTGCCCCGACGGGAAACACTTCTTGTACGTCGCGGTCACGCACGGAGCGACAGAGTCGGAAGGCAACGCGGTATATCTCGGTTCCCTCGACGGGAGCGAATCCAAATTGGTCATGCATGGGGGAGCCAACGCGGCCTTGGCGGGCGACCGATTGCTCTTCCTTCGCGAAAGCACGCTTCTCGCGGCGCCGTTCGACATCGGAGCGGCGAAGCTGATTGGCGATCCGACGGTGGTCGCGACGGGCGTCATGTACGACGTTGCGATTTGGAGAGCGGCGTTTTCAGTATCCAATGTGGGTATTCTTGCATTTCACACTGGTACCGCGGGTCACGAGCTGCAGATGAAACGGGTGGACCGCTCGGGCAAGGTACTCGGAAACATCGGTGATCCGTGGCAGTTTGGAAACTTGAGTTTGTCCCCCGACGGCAGCCGGGTGGCTACAGACGTTGGCTCTACCGAGACTGACGTCTGGGTGTACGAAGTCGCTCGCGGAGTGAAGTCCAGAATCACGTTTGGAAATGCGGCGAACTTGGCGCCTCATTGGTCTCCGGATGGCCAGACATTGGTCTATGCCAGCATGTATCTCGCTCGTCGTGATGCGACCCACCGTATCAGTCGTCGACCGGCGATGGGCGGCGATGAGGAAGTGCTTTACACGTCCCCGGAAGAAACCTGGGTTTCGGACTGGTCGTCCGACGGGAAGTATCTCCTGCTCATCCGGGGCAACTATATCGGCGGAAATCCATGCGATATTTGGGCGCTTCCGCTGCTTGGGGATCGCAAACCATTCCCGCTGCTCACATCTGCGTTCAGGGAAAACGAGGCCCGATTTTCGCCGGATGGAAAATGGGTAGCGTATGAGTCCGATGAAAGCGGTCGGATGGAAATCTATGTCATTCCCTTTCACCCTCCTGCCGAGGATGGCTCCGCAACACCCGAGCCAACTGTCGGCGGAAAGTGGCAAGTATCCTCGAATGGCGGCACGTATCCGTGTTGGCGTAGAGACGGCAAGGAGATCTTCTTTACATCGATTTACGGCAAGTTGACGGCCGTGGAAATCGAACTCAGTCTGGAGGGGGTTACTATCGGCACGCCCAAGGAATTGTTTACCATCGATCAGGTTGCGGGGATCCATCCTTATGACGCCGCCGCGGACGGGCAATGGTTCGTGGTGAACAGCAGCACAGTTCGACAGTCCAGTACCATCGACCTGATCACGAACTGGGACGCGGAATTGACGAAACAATGAGTCAGACGCCGAACACAAAACTTGGTACTTACAAAATCCTCGCTCCCCTGTGTGCCGGCGGGATGGGCGGGGTCTATCGCGCGCGAGATTCACGGTTGGACCGCGATGTGGCGGCACATACAGCCTGGATGGTGCCGGTAGCGACGGGGCACTCCTAATGCTCTTTTAAGCTGTAGACATCCAAACTTTGCAGGTAGGTTATGACGAGCCAGATCTGTTCCCGCGTCAGCTTGTCTGCAAAAGCGGGCATCGCCGACATTTGTCCATCAGGGTAGTTCACAGAATCTCCACTGCCTTCGCAAATCACCCGAAACCATTTGCGCGGAGCGCCGCGGTGCACGGTGGCGGCGAATCGCTTCCCGAAGGTCTTGAAGTCCGTCGCCGGATGGCCGGGAAGAATGGAAGGTCCCCTGCCGCGCGCGTCGTCGCCATGACAACGCGCACAATGGGCTTCGTAAATCACGGCACCGCGGCTGACAGCCTGTGCGTCACGATGGGCGTCAAAAGGATTGCGTGTTTGACTGAGCTGAGAATCGGCCTGAAGTACCTGCTGCGTCGTTGAATCCTGTTCCGCGGCCATCCAGTTGACGTACGCCGTTCGCGCGTCGGCGTTGGACGCATTCAATCTCGAAACGTACGCCTGCTGGTCGGTTGGATTGATGGCCTTGGACAGCGGCTGAGGCCCTGCACAATTTGTCGCCAAGAGCATCAAGATCAGGAATGCGACGGCGAAAATGGATTGCCTGGCTTTGACTGCATGACTTCGTCCGCCCGTCGGTCCAATTTCGAGTTTGGTAGGAGCTGATGCTGGTTTTGCGATTTTCATATCACGATTCCCTGGTGTCGGTATGCGTTCAATCGGTTGTATAATGTCCTCAAGCTGATTCCAAGTTCGGCAGCGACGGCCGGCTTGTTGCCGCCATGCCTTTCCATGGCGTCAAGTATGCGCTGTTGCTCCATGTCCGCCAACGTAGCCCCCTTCGATTGTAAGAAATGGGGCACCGTCTGATCTTCACATGGCTTTTGTGGTTCCGAATCGGCGAAGTCAATTTGTTGAATCGATAAGTGACGATCGCGATTCTGCTTCCTGGCGAGAACGCGAGAAAGCGCCCGGTCGATATCCGCCAGGCTGCAGGGCTTTGTCAGATAATCCTCCGCCTTCCAACGAATTGATTCGACTGCGCTTTCGAACGCGCCAAACCCCGTCAAAATCACGACCGCAATGTCGCGGTCTTCGCTGCGAATCCGCCGAAAAAGCTCCATCCCCGACATACCCGGCAGATTCAAATCGAGTATGACCGCATCCAGTCCTTCACAAATGCGCGGCCAGGCCAGCTCGGCGGTAGGGAATCCCTCCCCCCAATACCCCATCGCGGTGATCTCGCGTACAAGGAGATCACGTAACCGTGACTCGTCCTCCACCACTCCGACCCGCAATACCGATCGTTCGCCGGCATTCAATTGGCTCTCTCCTCAAAGGCAGGCAATCGCAGGACAATCGTCGCGCCGCAACCTGGACCGGAACTGCTAGCCTCAAGCATTCCACCGTGGCGCTGCGCGATCGAATGGCTGATGGAAAGCCCAAGTCCCAAACCGACCCGTGGCTTGCCGGATGTAAAAAAAGGCTCGAACACATGAGCAAGCGTGTCGGGTGTCATTCCACATCCGTTGTCACGAACCACCAACTCGATCCATCCGTTGTTTCGCTCCATCCCAACGGTCACGGTACCGTGTGTCGGCGTGGTCGCCTCAACTGCATTCGCCAGCAAATTCAAGATTACCTGTTTGAGTTCTGGTTCGGAGGCAAGCACGACGGATCCATCACAGGAAGACGGCTGGATTTCAAAGGCCACGCCGTGACTCGCCGGCCATGCGCCGATCAGGCTGATGCAGTTGCTGACGACATGGTCAAGCGCAACAGGCTCCCGATGGTCGTCTCCCAGTCGGGAAAGGTCCAGCAGGCTCTGCGTGATTCGCTTGCAACGAAATGCTTCGTCGCGAATGGTCTCCAGGTCACGAACCCAGGTATCGGGCTCCTGGGTCAGGCGCCCATTCCTGGCGGTTCGCAACAATGATTCCGTATACCCACTCATAATGGCAAGAGGATTATTAATCTCGTGAGCCACTCCCGCCGCCAGATAACCAACGCTTGCCAGCCGTTCGGCGACCGCGAGTTCTCTCCCCTTTTCTGCGACTCGCCGCTCAAGATCGCTGCACAGCGTCTCCAATTCCGACGCCATTCGGTTGAAACCGTTCTGCAACTCGACGATCTCGCGGTCCCCCACCGCTTCCAGCCTGGTGTTGAGTCTCCCCTCGGCAAGGCGATCCGTACCGTCACGCAACTGACGTAACGGAATCACGACGTTTCGGTACAAGATGAAACTGAGCGCCATCGTGGCGACGAGTGAGGCGAACTCAATTGCCACGAGTAGCCAGAGCGTCAGGGAGAATCGACGCGCCACTTGCGAATGCACTTCCAGCACGGCCTGCTCGATCTGATCGGTCAGGGCATCCAGGCCCTCAGCAGCCTGGGCTAAAGCATCATGCACTGCCGAATCTACAAGTGCCCCGACTCCTGACGAAGCAAGAGCGGATTGAGCGTTGGAAATGGCAATGAAAATCCGACGTGCCGCGATTTCCTCGTCCTGCGCATGCTGAGGCCCAAACTCAGACGGCTCCTCGGTTTGAAACTGGTCGTATTGATTCAGTTGCGACAATGCATCCCGAAGCTGGGTTTGAGCCGACGCCTGATCTCCATCGGCAAGAAACCGGCCGGCCAGAGCCAAGTGTGCCGAAACCCTGCGAAGGTCGCAGAGTTCGTGAAACTCTTCATGGGTGCTCGTTACGAGACGCTGCAGCGCCAGGAACGTCGCGACAATACCAACTCCGGCGACAAGAAGCCCTAGGCTAAGAACCGCGGTATTCGCGAAAATCCGTTTTGCAATGGTCATACAATTCTTCTGTCCGCCAAGACTTAACCTTGTATTGTCTCTAGTTGTCAACTATTGGAAACATAATTGCAAATCTTGCAAAATCTGCATTTCTGGCCGGCGAACCGATTAGACTGCCGGAAAGACGCGCGGCCAGTCATTGGCGGGGAGTTGCTGCAATGCAACGAATCCGGGCGCCGCGGAGGTTTTTTTTTGGAAATGTCCTGCCATGGACGACAGCTTGATCATTGAGCGTACCCTTGCCAGCGATGCGTTTCGCGTTGAAACCGCCTATCTTCGTCGCGGGAGTATTTCCGTATCTTCACGTCCGCGCCTTTTCAAGCGAATCGATGAACGATTCGTTCGCACGCTCTTTCCCACGGATGTGAAAGAAATCGACGATGGCACGGTCGTTGCGATGGTCTGCCTGTGGGATTTACGCGAAGATCTCAACGTATACGCTCATTGCATTACGGCCGGGCCGGGCTCCAACGCACAACTACGCGCACTTTATTCTCCTTTGAATCAAGTGAAGCCTCAAGCCGGACTAGAGGGGGACAAGGCCATCACCAAATTCGTTGCCTGGAAACAAGCGAGCTGGGGCAAATTTCTGAATGAGGAACTAGAACTTGGTACGACCACGGCCTCGGCGCGATGGCTCGCTTCGTTCTGGAAGGCCCTCGATCGCATGTACGGCGGAGGCAATTTGCGTGAGTAGATCGGCCAGGGGAAGGCCATACGCCGCCATACCCAATCCGAATGATCATCGGGGGTGCAAGACGAAGCGAAGCCATACTTCGATACGCGTGTTTTGCATGCTAGGGGGCGTCGCGGCCGGCTGTGGACACCAAAGTCTCACCCAAGGCGTTCAATATGCCGCCGCACGAAATGGGGTTGCCGACGCATCAACTTCGACTGTCGATGGTAAAGCGTATTTGCGGTTTGACGCCGGCCTGCGCGCGGATTTGGATGATCTTCTGGGATCAGGGGCACAGCCCTCGCGCGAACAAGCAATCCAACTCCTTCGGTCCGCCAACGAGCTGGCAATCAGCCAGTCCCTCGCCGAGCTGGAACGAATGCCGCTCAAAGGAATGAACTGGCTCGGCCGGCGATACGGCGCGGCAACGAAGGACACTTATGCAAAAGCTTTCCGGGAGGAAATGAAGCAACGCTATCGCGAGGAAGCGAAACGAGAACTGGAGGCCGATCTTGCACGACTGAATGCGGGCTGTGACGTTCAGCAGTTCCTCATTGAAACTCGAAGACACATACAGGCTGAACCCGGCGACCAAGGACGGGCCGCCAGAGCGCTTCTGGCTGCGCCATTTTTTGTCCCCGCGGTCATCGGCGCCGAAATCGCAGACGCCGAGGCGACCCAGCGGATTATGATCGCCGATTTCAAAGAGACCGTCGAATACCGTCCGAAGGACGCCTCGCTGGCGGAATCCTCAGAGGATCTGATGTCGCTCGACCTGCCAGGCCTGGCCACCCGATACGCGCCAATTTTTGTGCAACAGAATCGACCCGAAGCATCGTACGATGCCAATGATGACCGCATTGGCCGAATCTATCTGACAGGAACCCCGGATGACATTCAAGTCAACGTCGATACGACCCAGCCGGTCGTCTACTGGTCTCATTCGCAGGCGCGGGTGGATCGACAGCGCTACGACCAGCTGGTGTACGTGGCCTGGTATCCCAATCGTCCGGCGCTGATGAAAGGCGACATACAGGCCGGAAAAATTGATGGCGTGGTGATCCGAATCACCCTCGACAGCCATCGTCGGCCGGCCGTGTACGAATTCGTCCGGGCTTGTGGATGCTATCATACGCTCTGGGTAGCCGAATTCGTCGAATCCGCTGCTCGGCGCGAATTCGGCCCGCCTTCAGGCAGTCGCCAATTCGCAATTCAGCAGACCACAACAGGCCGAAGTCTGTTTCTGCCAGCTCTTGTACGCGATGACGGAACTCACCCTCATCGTCCTGTTGTATTCGTCGATTCCGGCAATCATCTGGTTCCAGCCATCAGACCCTCGGGTCCCGACGAGTCGCGCAGCCATCCGAACGAAGCGCAGACTTACACTTTGGAACCTTATGATTCATTGACACAGTTGCCGCTGGGGAATGAAGTGGCAAGCATGTTCGGAAGCGATGGGCTCGTGCACGATGCCGGCCGCAAAGAGGGCTTACTGCTTGCCCCAACGGGCATGCTGAGTGCCGGACAGCCGCGACAGCTGGGCACCATGAAAATACGAATGGACGAATATGATCATGATGACCCTCGCCTTTTGGAAAGAAACCTCCGCTTTCCCGCTGGGTTCTAGGGACTTTCAGACGAGGTCGCGAATTTGTACTGCAAAGTCCTGCTCGTTGATGGAATAGGCATTGGCTCCCCATAGAAATCAATCCAAGCCGTTCGTGCTGCTGACCGGAGCCACGGGACTGTTGGGGTCCGTCATCCTCAAAGAACTCCTGACGCAAGGCCGCCGCGTGATCTGCGTAATCCGGACAGATTCGCCAGACAACGCACGCCGGAAACTGGTAACTGCGTTGGAAGTGTGGGGGTGCGCGGCCGAGAACTTCCTGGAGCTCGGACAACTGGTTGCAATTCGCGGCGATCTTTGCCAACCCCGCCTCGGTATCGCCACGGAAGCTGCTCAGCGGCTTGGCGAAATGGTCGGCTCGATCATCCACGCCGCAGGAAGCACCGCCTTTTCAACCCAAAGCGATGCCAGCCTTGTGCGCACGAACGTGGACGGCACCCGGCACGTGTTCGATCTTGCAGCGGCGTGCGGGTGCAAGGATTGGCATTTGTTCAGCACCGCATATGTCTGCGGTGGGTGTGATCGGGCCGAAGAAGTACTCCTCGAAAGCAGACCTGCCTTTCGTAATGAATATGAGGAATCCAAATGGACTGCGGAACAGGAAAGCCAATCGGCGGCAGCCCAGTGCGGAGCGTCGTTGACCACCTATCGCCCGAGTGTGATCGTAGGCCACAGCCAAACGGGGACAATTCCTCGATTTGCAGGTATTTATCGCGTTTTCCGGGCGGTCTCCCTCCTGGCGCGCGCCGCGGAGCAGCGCGGCGATTGTGACCGACACAATATCCCCCTGCGCATTCCCGCAAGCGAGAGCGCCCGCCCCAACCTGGTATTCGTCGATGATGTCGCCCGTGACTTCATGGATCTCTTCTGTCGGCCGTCAGCGCGCGGAGGGATTTTCCATTTGACGCATCCGGATCCGCCTTCCAACGAGGAGATACAAAGGGCACTCGAACAATATTACGACATCAGTGGTGGGAAATTCATCGGCGCGTGTTCGCCGATCCCCAAGTCGCAGCGCACAGCGTATGAGGATCTGTTCTTCGACATCGTTCTCGACACCGAACCCTACATTCTCGAATCTCCGGTTTTTGATCGCACCCAAGCGGACCGACTGATTTCACGATCGCCCACGCCGTGGAATGGAACCCGACTGCGAAGCCAGATTCGCTTTGCTGAGAGCACCGGTTGGCGACGCCCTACCTGCGACACCAGGGAGGTTGCCGGAGGCGATGGCGCTTATTCCGCCTATTTTGAGCAATTCCTGCCCGAATCACACCGCCGCTTTCGATTGTCCGAGTTCCCTGATCTGAATCTCGACGTTCGCTACGTGATCGGGCGATCCAAAGGCGGTGACTGGTTCTGTCGCTTTCGACATGGCCGATTGCTTGCCGTGAGTCGCACCAATGGAGTTGGCGCGGATGTTACATACCGAACAACACCTTCCGAATTCTGGGGTATTGTTCGCGGCCAATCATCGGCTGCCGCGTCCTTCTTGTCCGGGTCGGTGCAAATCGAGGGCAACATCGAGCGGGCACTGAAATTCGCGGCAATCCTTCAAGAGTTTGTTCAGGAGTTTCCTTACCGTCATTCCGTGGATGGACGGAATGGCGATTGACGCATCGGACATCATCGAAGAATCGATTACGATTGATTCCTGCGCGGAACGCATGTCAGCTGTTCTGGCATTTCCATTTGCGGACGCGCCGCGTGGAGCCGTTCTGATTGCCGGGCCGCATCCGTTGATGGGGGGCGGATTGCATAACAATGTCGTTCGTGCCGTTGCCCGCGGCATGGCGGAACACGGATTCGTTTCTCTTCGCTTCGCGTATGCTGGAGATGGGCCATCGACCGAGGCCATGCATACATTCTGGCACACAGGAAACGCGCCGGATGATCCTCGTCGGGTCGATGATGCCCTGGCCGCTCTGGCCTGTCTGACGTCAGTTTGCCATGGTCCGGTGATCATGGTTGGATACTCATTCGGCGCGTGGATCATCAGCACGGTTCTTTCGAAATCGTCGCCCAGCCATCTCGTGCTCATTGGACCCACGCTTTGCCAGCACCAATTCGACGGGATTCAGAGATCGGCGATTCCCAAACTCATTATCACGGGGGACAATGATTTCGCGACCCCATTGGAGGCCACACGTGCCTGGTTCGATCATGCGGAGTCCCCCAAGAAGCTCGTCATCATCGAATCCGCTGAACATTTTTATCGCGGCTTGGAAGACCGCCTCGTCACGGAGATCATCCAGTGGATGTAGAGGCCGAGCTTGACGACTGTGTGCGGCGAATCATCGCCATCCATTTCCATCCGCAAACCGGCGCACCGTACTGGCTCGCGAGGCAGAAAATTCTTGGCATCAACGCCATCGAGGAAATCCAGACGATCGCAGATCTTGATCGATTCGGAGCAATGGAGGCCGATGCGCTCTGCACGAGGCCCGTTCTGGACCTTGTTCCCCTGAGTGAACGTCAACGCCTCTGCGGAGCCGTCATCACCGACACAGGCGGAACCACGGGCCGGCCCAAAAGAACCATCTTTTCCCGGGACGAATTCCATGCCGCGTTTGTCGAGCCATTCGTACTCATGGCGGAGCATGTTGGGTTTCCGCGCGACGCGGCCTGGTTGTTTGTCGGACCCAGCGGCCCTCATGTCATCGGACAGGCCGCGACTGCCTGTGCCGCGGCGCTGGGCAGCCATCAGCCCTTCACGGTCGACTTTGACCCTCGGTGGTTTCGCAAACTGCCCCACGAGAGCGCCGGCCGCAGCAGATATATTCAGCATCTACTCGATCAGGTGACCGATGTCCTCCGATCGGAGGCGGTTGAAGTGCTGTTCACCACGCCGGTCATCCTTGAGAGACTCAACGCGATCATGAGCCATGTGCAGCGTGAAAGAATTCGCGGCATACATTACGGCGGAATGCGAGTGGATGCGGACATCTTGCATAGGGCACAATCGGAGTGGTTCCCGAATGCAGTGCATCTCGCCGGCTACGGAAATAGTCTATTCGGCGTTTGCATGGAGGCCGGTGGGGCTGCCCACCGGAAACTGCAGTATTTCCCCCATGGGTTGCGTCATCAGGTTCGTGTCGCCAACGATGGGCGCGTCTGGATGAATCGGCTGGACCCAACAGTGCTTATCGTGAACATGATTGAGCGAGATTCCGGCACCGCTGCGGCTCCACCTGCCCAGCTTGAACGAATGGGATTTGGCGCGGGCGTAGAAGATCCGAGCCCCTTCCAGCAAACCGGAACCACAGAATCCGCCGGAATCTACTAAATGATTCTGATCACCGTTGTCTTGATCGTCTGGAGCGGAATTTGTGCCATCTGGGTTGGTTTGCTCATCTCCCAGATCCGAGCCGGTCGCAGCGGTTTGTTTCTCGAAGCACGGATCGGAGACGCAAAGCACCGGGACGTGCCCGACATCCCAGCGCCAACCGTATGTGTAGTGATCCCGGCGCGGAACGAGGGGTCTCAGATTGCGCCGTGTCTCACCAGCGTGCTTTCGCAGGAATATCCATCGTTTGAGGTTCTGCTCGTTGATGACCGAAGCAGCGACGATACATCGGCGGTGGCACGTCGAATGGCTGCGTCCGACGCCCGATTGCGTGTCCTTCGTGTCGATACACTTCCGGCCGGATGGCTTGGCAAATCGAATGCCCTTTGGCAGGGCACTCGGGCCATCACATCCGACTGGATTCTATTTCTTGATGCGGACTGCATTCTCGAACCAACCGCCCTGCAGGTATCGATCGAGGAGGCAGCCCGTCGCGGCGTCGGACTGATGACACTCTGGCCGCGAAATCGAGCGGAGGGTTTTTGGGAACACCTTCTCATCCCTTTGTGCGCGGGCATCATTGCCTTATGGTACGGATCGAATCGCGTGAATTCTCCGGCAAGTCCAATTGCATTCGCCAATGGCCAGTTTCTCCTGATCCGCAGGAGCGATTATGAGCGAATCGGAGGACATCAGACTGTGCGCCACGCCATCATCGAAGACATTCCACTCGCGGAGGCAGCCAAGCATGCGGGTGTTCGATGTCACGCAGCCTCGGGATGCGAACTTTTCAGCGTGCGGATGTACTCGAACTACACGGCGATTTGCGAGGGCTGGTCGCGCATTTACATTGGAGCGCTGCGCAGCGGCTCCAAGATCGCCGCGAGCCTGGTCTGGCTGGCACTGGGCTCGTTGCTGCCGTTTGTCGCGGCGGTCGTCTTGTTCATGCCCCCGGTTTCTTCCATCGCGCGGTCCGAATTGAGTACGCTGGCCCTTTTCGCGCTGCGTTTGTGCTGCGGGCTGCATCTTGCGTTACTTGTGATCGTCAGCTATCGATTCTGGGGATTCGGCAAGTGCAGGCGCTCCTATCTATTCTTCTATCCTCTAACTGTTGTGTTGGTGATGCGAATCCTGGGGCAAGCATGGTGGCGACTCGCTGTCAGACGATCGATCCATTGGAGCGCGACGGTCTATCGCATCAATGGAAAAGGGATGATCGTTGACTAGGCTTTGTCTTAAGACTGCTTCCGCCATTCGATCGCAAATCACCGGAGAAAGAATCCGCGGACGATTTTGCCCTCACCCAGCCCTCTCCCAAGGGGAGAAGCGGGGTTCAAACGGAGCCTAATCCGGCACCACAAATTCACCGGACTTAATGCTCGATTTCGGCACCTTCGGATTCATTTGCTCCAGCGTCTTGACGAGCAGCTCCGAGACAGCCCAATTGCGATACCATTTGTTGTCTGAAGGTACGACGTACCAGGGTGCCTCAGGCGTGCTGCAGCGGGAGAGCATGTCCTGGTAGGCCTCGACGTAGTCGTCCCAGCATTTGCGTTCCTCGATATCCTGGGCCGTGAACTTCCAATTCTTGTCAGGGTTCTCGAGTCGCGCCAAAATGCGTCTCTTCTGCTCGGCCTTGCTGACGTACAGGCAAATCTTCAGGATTGTCGTGCCGCTGTTGACGAGCAGCCGTTCGAAGGTGTTGATGATCTCGTACCGTGGCTCCCAGACTTTCTTCGGGACGAGCTTGTGAACACGTACGACCAGCACATCTTCGTAGTGCGAACGGTTGAAGACTCCCACTTCTCCTTTGCCGGGCGCCGCCTTGTGGATTCGCCATAGGAAATCGTGATCGTTATCCTCCTCCGATGGCTTCTTGAAGCTCGTCACGCGGCAACCCTGTGGGTTCATTCCGGTGAAAACCTTGCGAATCACACCATCCTTGCCGGCTGTGTCCATCCCCTGAAGTACGACGAGCAGCGCCTGAGAGTTTTCTGCCCAAAGTCGGTATTGCATCGTGTCGATTGTCGCCCGATTCTCTTCCAGTCCGGACTCCGCCTTCTCACGACTGTCGACACCTGGCGATTTCGCGGCTTCGGCATCGTGCAGCAACGCTTTTGATCCCGGCTCGACACGGAGTTCTTTGAGCAGTCCCATAGGGTGCATCACTTATCATCTGCAAGCCACGTTGTACATAAGTAAGTCAATGGTCGTGGCCGTATCAGGCCAGTTTTGAAGAGGCCAGCCCAGGGTTCCGGGGCGCTCCAACAAGTCACTGAAGCAGCTCGGTTTGACCCGGCGATCCTGGCAAATGCATGAGCTTTTTGCTGCAGGAAATCCGAATTGCCAGTCGCCGAAATTTGACCGGAAATCTCGCATGCCTAAACTGACAGTTTGGAAAATTTCAAAACAAGGAGAAATACAATGGCGTACACGATCAAAAAGGTAGATGTTTGGGCCTGTGATTTGTCGAATCGTCCTGGCACATTAGCGCGAAACCTGAAAGCGCTCTCAGAAGCCGGGGCTTGCATGGAGTTTGTTATCGCCCGTCGAGTCAATGAAGAAACGTCGCGCGCATTCTTCGCGCCAATTAAGGGCAAGAAACAACAGACTGCTGCAGCACAAGCAGGCCTGCGGAAAGCTGAGAGTATGCACGCCCTGCGGATCGAAGGACCGGATCGGCCAGGGCTTGGAGCAGTTCTCACGCAGGCGATCGGCGACGCCGGGATCAACCTCCGAGGTTTATCTGCCGCCGCGCTGGGCAAACGCAGCGTCTGCTATATTGCGTTCGCCACGCCAGAGGATGCACAAAGCGCCGCAAAGATTGCGAAAAAAGTCTTGCGAAAAAAGTAAATCGTCCGACACATAGTTCGAAAGGCTCTCATCCCAAGACAACTCAACTGAAAGCCGAGGATGGGAGAGGTCTGCGACCAAGGCGGACTGCCGTCCCAAGTGACATTCGCGCCTCGGCAATCAGAGGTGCAAGGGGTTCGCCCCAATCGCTCGCCTCGATACGGCTGTTCCAGCGATCAACAGTAGCAGCCACAGGATCGTGCCCCCCCATTCCGAAACCGCAGGTATTGCGATTGGACCTGCTGTTTCGTACGCGCCCACTTCGCTGGAAGCACCATTGCGCACACGCTGACGACCCGATTGGTGCTTGAGGTATTGGTGGGTCACATCGTGCTGCGGCAGGACGGCTGGTGCGAGTGAGGTCGCGGCATCGATACATGCTGATCCGGCGACGAGTTCGTATTCCTGACCTGCGAAGTCTTCAAATCCCGGAGCGGATGTCTCAATCGAGGTACCATCGTCGTGGATCACACCGCTCAGTCCGCCAAAACTGTCCACCCAACCGGGCTTGAACCAGTTGTGGCTCAGATTCAGCACTCCGTCGCTGTCCAGCATGGCCAGCCCGCTGCCAGCTGTGGTGACATAAACGATGTTGTTGCGGGCATCGCACAGGTTGGCGTTTGTCGAAAGGCGGAGAAACGTCGTGCTGTCGGTGCGCAGAGATACAACCGTGTTGTGATAGAAATAGAGAGTGCCGTTGCGATATTGGTTGGTGATTCCGCTGTCGCCGCCGTAGTGAACAATCTGCTTGTTCCCCGCACCTGCCGGCTCTATCAGGACATTTCCATAGACATACGTGCTGGTGTAGCCCGGATCGGCACGAATCAAGGCGCTGTCTTCGCCGTCCACAAGGTCCAACTGACGATTTCCGCCTTCAATCCAGTTGTAGCGAACGACGAGTCCGGCGGAGCGGTCCTTGAGATTGTTCCCCCCTGCCCCGCTGAGCAACGGGCCGAAACGGTTGAATTGGAAGACCATGCCAATGCCGGCGACGTAGACGTTGTGTTCAAAAATGCTGCCTGGGTTGCCGTTGCCGAGAATATAGTTTCCTTCGACCAAAATATCTGAGGCAGCCTCATCGTCGCTGGATGTGACAAATAATCCGTTGCCGCTGTCGCGAAGTATGCAATTGCGAATGATTATGTGTTCACCCCGCTCGACATGAATGGCGGCAGCGTTTGCGGAATAGGTTTGGATCCCGCCGGAATCATTGGTGAAGGAGTTAGGCGGACGAGCCCCGCGGATGTCCAGGTTTTCGACCACGACGTACCGCGGTTGCGTATCCGCAGGAATGGATGAACCGCCGATCTTGATGACGGATCGTTGCTCATTCCAATAATCCAACGCGAGCCGGGTCGTCGCGTTTTCACCGTCGATCACCGGAAGTGCCCCACCCGGACCGGCAACGCCCCGGACGACCAAAGGCGCGCCAGGAGCACCGGTGCGACCAATGACCCATTTTTCTCGATATGGAGCCGCCCGCCAATAAATCAACACGGTGTCGCCGGAAGAGAGCACTTCCCACGGAACCGCACCAATAAAGGCATACGGTTTTCCATCGCCAACCTCATAGGTCGCTCCGCGTGACAACGGCATGCAAATGCCGAGCCCTGCCGTGAACAGGAAGATCTTGAATGAGTACGATTTCTTCGGTGAGTACATCATGCCGCGCCCTTCCCGTTCGACGCAAATGACATTGCCAGCACCAGGCTTGTTACGTTGCGCTTTATGAGAATCGATCACTCTTTGTATCGGGCGTTGAACTCCTCCGCCGCTTTTTTGCGCCGTTCGATCTCCGCTGGGTCCATCTTGTTGTCGAACCAGCGGTGATCCGGCGAGTCCAGCACTTCGCGAAGCTTTCCGTTCAGCGCTTCAGCAGCTTTGGTCTTTTCGGGATCTTTGCTCTCGAGTCCTTTATGAATCAGCTCTTCCAACTCGGGAACGAACTCAGCATAGAAATGTTTGGCGACTTCGTACGTGCCGTGCCAGTGCGTGTAATCCGGACCCATCATCGACACACCCATTCGAGCGCGACGGCCCTCGTGGTGCCAGAGTTCGTACCAGACGAAATCAAGCTTGTTGCTGAATTCTGCGGGTCGTAACAGCGGCTTGGCCAATGCCATGAGAGTGATTCCAGGATCCGCAAATTTCTTGTGATAGAGGTCGAGCAGGGCGTCGTACTGCGAATAGAAATTGTCCACCCATTGATTGTTGTGGCAGTTGAGGCACACGTTTTTCATGTTGTCGCGTCGCTTTTCCCATGGCACATCCTTGCCGGCCAGACCCATCTTGGCGTCGGCAGCCTCGGGGCGAATCGACTTGATTGGGCGGTTGTTCCAACTGATGCGCATCCCTACATCATGGGTCACCGGTTGATCCGGGGTCGCACTCATATGGCAAGTCGCACAGGTGGGAGCCAAAACGTAGTCTTCGCCAACCACCCATTTGGGGCGGTCCATACGCAGCTTATCCTTTTGGGCCAGGTAGGCGATGCCGTGCTTCGACTCATAATAGATTTCCTTTTGCGGATGATCCGGCCCCATGTGGCACTTCCCACAATTGTCGGGTTGCCGGGCCTGCTCGGCCGAGAATGCGTGGCGGGCGTGGCAGGCGCTGCACGAACCTTCGGAGCCATCGGGGTTGATGCGGCCGATGCCCGTGTTGGGCCACGTGGCAGGATCGAGTTTTCCTTCGTCCAGGACTTTGACGACGGTACCATGGCATTGCCAGCACCCGCTGACGGCCGCCGCACTGACTCCTTCCGGGAACGCTTCGGTGATAAACCCGTGGTTGCCCTCGACGACCTCTGCAAGGCGATTATCTAGGGAACCAAGGATTCGTCCGGCCTTTGAGTGATGGGACGCCGAGAATTCCGAAGCTTCCTTCTCGTGACATTGTTTGCAATCTTTGGGCGAGACGATGGTGGCGATGTACTGGCCAAAGTGCTCGAAGGCGTCCGGTTCGCCTTGGGCGGCCCGGTGACACTCAAAACAGGCGACATTGGCGCGGAAATGACGGCTTTCACCCCACTGCTCAAAAATGCCCTGGTCTGTGTCTTTATGGCATTTGATGCACTCAGCGCTTGCCGTAGATATGGATGGAAGCCCCTGGGGCCCGCCAGCCAATACGTCGCCGAAGCTCGCCAATACCAGGCCCGTAAAAAGAACGCGTTGAAGCACAAGCATTCGTCTGATCCTATTCAAGAAAATCGACTCCCAAAACAACCCGCAGATATCCAACAACCCAGCCATCGCCCACCCGGGTCGGCCGGCACTTGCCACGATCTGGAGCTACGTTACGTGCACCATCATTCTTGTCCAGTTGATCCGAACCAACGAGTCAGCATTTCGGTGGTGGTAGCCTCCACGAAAGTAGCGGCCCCGTCGATGGCTGCATTGCGCACCGATGCGTCCAAAAGCGTTGAGGAGGAATGCGGTTTAACCATTAGCCCGTCAGGGTCATCACTAGAAACATCCTATTCCACCGCTTCATTGCACGCATCCCTCTTGCGTTGTTTCGCTCATCAAGTCCTGATGACTGTCAAAACTTGAACGCATATTGAACATAAAATAAATCAGCGTCCTCGCCAGGACCTGTATCGATGATGAAGTCTCGGCTCCAAAAATGAGAATAGCCAAAAAGCAATGAGGAATGGACGTCGAGTTTCCATGTCAGGGTAATGTCCAGCTCGTCGCCTACCTGCGTACCGCTATGCCCTTTTGGATCACGCCGAGTCGGCGCCCCGGCCACGTCATATAGGGCGTCGCGATCCTCATCCAGCCAAAAACCATGATACGCTATTGCGATGCGAATTTTTTTCTCGACAGGCCAGGCGGAAAGATTGGTGTAGACATCGATGATGTTCTGCCTGCCGATCAGATCGATGAAGCCGAAGTACTTGTGTCCCAATGGAAATAATTGATCGAAGGTGCCGACTCGATTGTCCTTTGGGTTGGCATCGCCGCTCGCCCAATCGAGTCCGGCGCCGATTCGCGGCTTCCAATGAATCCGTTCCAGCGTGTAGCCGCCATCGACAGCCCATGTCCAGGCACAAATCTTGTCATGCGCCCAATGTCCCCACTGTCCAGCCAGCTCGGTTTCGTAATCGAAGCCGCTCGTTTTTCCCCAAAAGCGCGACCCCACCGTGTAGTTGTTTCTGTCTCCGCTGTTTCCATTGGGATTCTTTCGATTGCCAGTGTCGTCCAAGGCCAGCAGATAAAAGTCAATTCCGTGTCTCTTGATGCCTTTATAGGTCGCATAGGCGCCGTAGAAATCAATATCTTCGTCGTATCGGTCGCGCTGCTCTCGTTGGACCACAACCGGCTTGGCATACCAGAAGTCGATGTCCCACTCTTGCGTTTTAGCGAGAAGCTTTACAGCGTCGAAGCGCCTTCGCACGTTTGCCCATTCAAGCGGCGAGACCAAACGCTCGTTGCCGTAGGAGAGTTCCTGACGACCCACGCGCAATGTCCACGGCTGGTTTTCACCAAGAACCCGCAAGTCGAAAAACAACTGGTGCACATCCCCTAGATTTTCATCCGTGGGTCGTAACGGCAGATCGCGATCTTCGTCAAATGCAACAATCCCCTGCGCAAAAACTCGAAACAACTTTCCGTATCTCAGGTCGGCGTGCATCAAATACCTGTAAAGAGTAAAAGTGTCCTGGGATGGCTCAACAGCGCCAAACGCTTTATTTGTTTCGGCTTCCATTCGGAATCGCATTTCGCCGCCCAGCGTCAACCGCCAATCATCACCAAACTCAACGTTCTTGATGGGATCGAAAAAGTCAGGCACAAAACTGTCCGGTGGGCCTTCCAGGTAGCTGAAGTCTTCGTCGTATCGCAGATCGAGGTACTTCGGACCGGCCTTTGGTGGATTCGGTCTCGAATCTGGTTTCGCCTCCGCCGCCTGGCCGGCGACGGGTGCCGTCGCTGATTGCGCGAATGCCGGCGGAGTCAATGGCCATGAGGACGGACATGTGCATGTCAACGCCCCTATCGCCATGATCCATCTATGTGTGTTGCACACTTGGGGACCATCCATGAAGTTTTATTTCTTGCTCATTCCTTTGAGCAGAACGAGAAGCATGACCACCGGGGATTTCGTGACCACCGAATGCGCAAGTCCCGGGTCCATGCGGACCCAGGTTCCGGGCCTGGCTTCGATGGAGTCCGCACCAAGGGTCAACGATGCCTCACCGCTCAGAAAATGGAGCAGCGCAGAGGAGGACGCCGTATGCTCCGAGAGGCACTGGCCCGCTGAGAATGTAAACAGCACCACGCGCAACGCCTCATCATCAAACAGTTGCCGGGTGAGGATTCCATCTTCCGGAATCGACTGGTGATTCAGCGGATCCAGCAATAATGTATAAGCGGGCATACTTCGTCCTCATTTTCCAACGCCCAGAGCGGTACGGGCCCAGGCGTCACGGCCGTAACGTCTCTCCCATCAAAATACGCAATTCAATGGTTTGGTGGTCCGTCGGATTCAATGCGAGCGCCGTGTTGATTTCCTCCCGTGCAGAATCGCGGTCTCCAGACATCCAAAGTGCCAACGCCAGGTTGTAGTGCCCGTCGGCAAAATCCGGTTTCAATTCTGTGGCACGGCGCAGATGCTCAACCGCGGCCTCACGGTGATTTTGATTCATAAGCAGAGCGCCAAGGTCATAGTGGGCCATGTAGTGTCGGGGGCCAACTTGCAGCGTCGCTCGCAGATGGCGTTCGGCGTCCTCGATTCGGTTTGTTTTGAACGACAGGCCTGCGAGTTGGTAGTGAACGTCGGCCAGCGCAGTCGGAATTCTCGTAGTGGGAATGAGACCCCACTGGTGGGCCGTGTCCAAATGGTGCAGGGCTCGCCGAGCAACGGGTTCGTCAATCGGATTGGAGCCCAAAGCCCAAGCGGTCAAACGGTGGCCCTGAAAAGCATGATAATGGACGAAGCCGCTATGCAACGTGAAGAGCAGGAATTTTACCATCGTGCTAGTGAACAGCCGTCCCCGATGAGTAAGTCGGCCATCGATCTTTAGCTGCCATCGATTGAGTTGAAGTGCCGGCCGCTTTACGAGCCGAACGCAGACCACCGCAAGGTATGCGCCGATTGCACCCAGCGCGAGGGAGAGCAGAAACGGGACCTGATCGTAAAGCCCTCGAAAGACAAAAAGCAGCACCATGAAGACGACAACTTGCAATGCCTCCTCCCAGCCAGTGAAGTCGTAGGTCGTGCGGATCGGGGTATCGTTGCGAATTGTCTTAAGCACCGGCGGAAGGCCGAATCCGTAATACACGTTTTGCTTTGGGCATGCGCTTACACAGTCCATGTCCCGCATACAAGCCGGATTGATCACCATGCCGTATCGGTTCAGTTCTTCATGCACGCGGACATGTGAAGTACAGGCGGCCGTACACGATCCGCAGGCAAGGCAGTCATTGCCTCGAAGGCGGATGCGCGCCGGCGCGACGCGTTCGGCCAGGCGAAAGATCGCGCCATACGGACATCCGTAGGTGCAAAAGCCCCTGCTCCCCAAAACGTAGACGATTAGGAAACCGCAAACCCCGAATGTAAGTGTGATGATGATGGGTCCTGGCAGGTTGCGCCAGAAATTTTCCGTGGCAAAAGACGCCCAGCCCTCAGCGTCGGTGCGAAGATGCAATTGGGGCAGTGGGTTGCCGCGGATCAGGCGCAGCGCCTGAGGCCAGGCAAACATGTACAGAGCAGCCATTACGGGCACCCAAAGGAGCACGCGGCTGCGAACCGCCCTGGGCTTGATGCGAAGTTTGCGGAGAATCCAAGCGCTGAAATCCTGTAGCGCCAGTATGTGGCATCCCCAAGAGCAAAAGACCCGTCCGAACACCGCTGTAGCAATGGTGACGCCCAACATGAATAAGAAGCCTGCCGTAACGATCCCGTACTCCAGCGTGTACATCACTTCATTGAGTTCGAATGGCGCGACGGTCTTGCCTGCGAGCGTCCAATGGACGATATGCACGGCCATGAGGACATACACGAGAATGAGAGTTCCGGCGCGCCAGCGCGCATATCGATTTTGCGAAGGGGCGTGTGGAGCCGTCCGTGGATCTTGGATATGCTTGATCGACTTTGTCATGTCCCGCCTGTTGGATGACTCACGAGTCTCCGATTGAGTTCTGGAACGCCCCATAGTCGAAGAGATCGATTGTGTCGTTGCCGTCGAAGTCTCCACAACGGCAGCCATCGTTGGAATCGTTTAACGGGCCGTTCCAGCATTCGAAAGAGGAGCGGAAGTCCGCAACGTTCACCCAGCCATCATCGTTCGCATCGCCTCGTACAAAGTGTGCGATTGCCATCTCAGCGGTAACAATTGCAATCGGCGCACCCTTGTCGGTTTCCAACCAAAGCTGGTAGAGCGTTTCGCCCCAATGATCGGTATGGTTTCCGGCATGCAGGGCTTCTATATAGTGTCTGGTGACCGTCTGATAGTAGACCGTCGAAACGACCTTCACCGCGTCATCAGGCAGCCAGAACTCCGTGTCATCCCAATACTGGCCGTCCGCATAGTCGGCTTTAACCGCGGGAGCGCCCGCTGCCCCATACATGGCATTGTTGAATCCCCGCGGTGGGATTCGCGTGTCCTTTTCAATCACGTCTGCCAGCGCCATGTGCGTGGTCACGCCCGGCGGATACCCTGTCACAAAAGACGCATAATCACTCAGCCCCACATGCATTTCATAAATGTCCGTCGATTCTTCATCCAACTCGGCGGTCACGGGATCGTAGTGACCGTATTCGCGAATCAGGTTGTCATTGACGTCGAAGCAACGGACGTTCACCCAGACTCGGCGCCCTTCGATGTGACCGGTGGGAAGCTTATGGCCCGACTCGTTGGTAACGCGCGTACGTACAGCGCCACACTCCTGTTCGAGTTCCAGTGATGCCGCCCGCTGCACCATCGACACTGCATTGGCCTGTCCCCCGGCCATCGCCTGCTGATCAACTTCCGGATCGCCCTCGTAATATTTTGCGATGATTTTCAACACCCATGCCGATGCGCCTGCAAAATCGTGACGGGCCAAATCGTTTCTCTCTGGTCCGTAGAAACATCCTCGCGCAGTGGTCTTGGGCATGTGGCAGTCCTGGCACGTGCTGACTGTCGTGATACCCTGACCGCCAAAGCGCCCACCCATGTCCACGCCCCCATTGGCAAAGGAGCTGAGCTTCCACTCTGTGTAGGTGCGCTCCAGTGGGAATTGGTCCGCGAGGTTTTCCGTCGGTGTGGCCTCGTTGAGGTTGTTGTATCGATACGTTCCGTCGGATAGTCGTGTGACAGCGATGTTGCCCACATCGTGGCACGTCCCGCAGACATCGCCGCGCTTGTGAAAATCCGATTGCACAAATGCGTGCCCTGCCTGCGCATCGGCATAAGGACCACGACGCAATCCATTGGGATCCAGCACGAACTGGGAATTTCCGTAAAACCCCGGTATGTCGCCCATCGCGGCCAGGATAGTCTTGTCCTGGGATGGACTCACACCGGGTTCATAGATGGGATCAACCATGCTATGGCATAGGTGACAATTCACTCCGTCACGATCAACTTCATCAATGGCAGAACCGTCCGTCACATAGGCATTCTGAGTCAGAAACGTCATGGGCACGTGACAGCGCATGCAGAAGTACCCGACGTTGGCCACGTCCTGATTGGCCGTGGTCATCTGCGCGAGGAAGAGTGGGTCGCGCCCGGCCTGACCCATGAGGCTCCCGCGCCATGTGTTGTACGGTTCATTGGAGGGGTCAAAGTTTCCGTGACAGGCGGCGCAGGAATCCGAAGTGGTGATGACTGCAGGCGAAATGTCACCTACTTGAGTGCCTGACAGGTGAAAATCCTCTAACGTCATCGGCACGGTCTGCGCAATGACCGCAACTCCCGCCATGCACGTGATCGCTAAAATCCAGCTAATGGCCAGCCGCCAGTTCTTCTTGCAAAGCTCGAACATCATCTTCCCCCCCTACCCAATTCTTTGGTACCCCGTTTCCCCCGATCCGATGTATGTATGTCTCCATGCATTGCCTGCATGCCCCCTGATCTCTTTGCCACCCCGGACGCGCGGCCTGGATTGTTGTGAAACAGCCATCGACGCACCGCGATTCGAAGTCGAACCAATCGTGCGTCGGGAATCCGCAGAGTGGACAAAGGCCTCCGGGACCTGGGCCAACTTCGCAAATACCGGAATGCTTCGATTGCAACTCGCGCGGCTCGATCGCCCAGGCCAGCAACTGCGCATGAGTCAGTGCCTCAGCGTGCAGAACGCGATCGAAAGACTCGGGCGCGGGACAGTTACCCTTATTTCGAAATGCTTTCTCAAAGGCAGCATGGAGTGACGCCAATTCTCTCGCATTCTGCATGCCCGCGCGGAGCAGCCGACCCGCGACATGGATTCGCCACAAGACCATATAGCGATCTTGCCGCAGCTTGCGCTCCCATGGCGAACCCACGATATCATCGGGCCTGTAACCGAATCGTTCATCCAGCATGTCCGCAACTTGCAGAAGCTCTCTTTGCAACCAGGGCAGCAGAGGAGTGGGATCGAGTATGGATTCGGGCAGGACCTGGATAAAAAGCGTACGATCCGTGAACCCGGCCTCAGTTTTGGTTAACAGGTCAACCTTCTGGTTCCTGCCCCTGCTGGCCGGGACCATCGCACAACGATGCAGATTGCAATCGCCGATCAGCGTCCGAAGGTGCGATTCGAAGCCATCCGCTAGTTTCCATGCCGTGAAGTGATCACCATACGCCTTACAAAACGCGGCGCTTCGCGTTTCGACGTCCGATATGGCATAGAGCAGGTCGACTTTTTCGTGCAACTCACATTCGCGCGTCGGGTTCGTGCGAGTGACCAAAAAAACGACCTGTTCAACAAGATCGGCGTGATAGACGAAAAGCAAGGCTATTCTCCCAAAGACGAATTCGAACCACCCACGGTCAGCGGGACAAGCTGTTCAGCGGGCGCCGCCCCGCACTGGATTTCACTGTCTGCATTTGGATCGACGCGACGAAGTTCGAGGTAGTCCGGGCCGGGAGTGATGCCAAATGCCTGACACTCGATCGCGAGGAACTCCGAGCTCACCTGCGCGAGATTTCCATAGATTCCTTCACTATCAGCTTTGGCGACCTTCGATCCAAGTGCCGGCAACCAGCGGGCCAGATGGTCGCGAAGAAATACTCGCTGTGCGTCCCAGCATGCATCCACCAGGTTCGAATTACCCGACAAAAATCCCGATGCCTGCTTGGCACAAAGAATGCTCATGAATTCGCATTCCACCGTGACGTGATCGACGCGTTCCATCGATCCCTGGGCGCCCTCCAGCCCGAATGCGCCGTAAAACCCTGCGATGTCGGCAAGCTCGCCGGCCTGTTGAACGATCTCCGCCTGCCCGTACTCAAGTTCATAGAGAGGGCATGCCCCACGGACCGCATGGCCAAACAACTCAGAGTAGCTCGTTTCCAAATCCAGCGGCACAAGGGATTTCCGGTCAAGACCATTCGATGCAGCCTTAAGTGCCACCGTGATGTTCGAACTCAGGAATTTGGCGGCGTTCGGCGCCATGCATCGGTGCAGCAGGGCGACAATCGTAGAAACCGTCGCTTCGTCAGGATAGCGCCAGGCCCACGCCATCAGGGCGTACATCATTCCCCGGACACGAGCCTGATCCGCCACGTTTTGATCTTCTTCGAGAATCCTCATAACCCACCCTCGTCAGATCGAATTCGCATGCACTGCCGGCCGCACATAAACGGGCTCTTCCACGGTCGTGCGAAACATCTCTTTTCCGTTGCGGTTGAATGCGATCACCGTGTCGTTGTACATTTCAAACTTCTTGCCGTTTTGCGTGGTCTCGTAGACCTTGGGGCCGTCCTCAATCTCGTAGCGAGCGATGATCTGATTGCTCCTGCGAAATAGCTGAAGCACAGCGAGAAGCTCACGATCCGGGTTGCGATAGCGCTCCACCGCCTGCTTGACGCCCGGCCCAAACATTTGTTCAAGGTACCTGGTGGGAACCCAGCGCGGGGGGATGTAATAGCCATTGGGCTCAGTTCCGAACTGTGGATAAATCGGTAATGCCACGCGAGCCACGTGTATAAGGTAGTACAGTGGGTTGTGCCGATCCTCGATCCATGTGCTGTCCAGGTTGACCTTCACAAGTCCCTGCATGCGCACCTGCCCGATGCAGGCCTCCATGCACCGCGTCTCCATCGGCGTACCTTCATGTTCAGGTTCGTGGCCCTCTACGCGCGGATAACACCCAATGCACTTCTCGCTGGTTCGCGTCGTACCGCGATACATCGATTTCTTGTAGGGACAGGCTTCAACGCATTTGCGATAACCACGGCACTCGCTTTGGTCGATCAGCACAATGCCGTCTTCCGGCCGCTTGTAGATCGCGTTGCGCGGACAAGCGGCGAGGCAGGCGGGATACGAGCAGTGATTGCAGAGGCGCGCCAAGTAGTAAAACCACGCGCGATGTTTGTTTTCGCCGCTACTGTCCTCGCCACCACCAAAGTCCATCGGCTTGGTTGGGCCGGTGGGAGGAACGTCCTCATGAATATTCGGGAATCGCCAATCCTCATCGGGGGGAAGGTATCCAAGCACATGGTTGGGCTGACCACCGCGGGCCACAAATTCCGGCGACTCAAAAACCGTCTTGCCCGCGAACTCCCCATAGGGCCTTTTCACATCGGGACTGAGTTCACCCTGCCAGCGCTGGCCCTTGGGGTTGGCTTGCTCCAACAAATCCAGAATCTTCACGTCCCAATTCTGCGGGTAGCCGCCGTAAGGCTTGGTCTCCACGTTGGTCCACCACATGTGCTCCTGGCCCTTGGCGAAGGTCCAGGTGCTCTTGCAGGCCATCGTACAGGTCTGACAGCCAATGCAGCGGTTGATGTTGATGACGAACGCGAATTGCTCCTTGGGCGCCGCCTGTTCATAGGGATACCGCATGTCTCGCCCAAGCTGCCAGTTAAATACCGATGGCATGACTGAATCTCCCTGGTTTTTCGCTGCCTACGCCGATTTTTGTGATAATTCGGCGGCCATTCCGACATAGTGTTCGTGCTTCGAAGAACATGAATTCGCACGATCCGCGCGATCAAAGGCGCCGCGCATCAACTCCTGCTCTTCCGGACCCAGCGCCCGTTCAGCCATGACGAACAACACGTTGTCCTCCTTAAAGATATGCTCTCGCAGCAGGCGGATGTATGCTGTAGCCGCCTGCCTCAGCGAGGTTTCGGCCCAGACATCGCCAACCTCGGCTGCATCAATGTTTGACTCGATTTTGCGAATCAGGGCCCGGCCCATTTCATGCTCGTCGAGCATGCATCCGATAGGGCCGTGCTCGCGGGGAATGCCGGCACTTTCCAGCACCGGAAACAGTTCCTTTTCTTCCTTGGCGTGATGACACCCGTCCGCAAAATTCCGCAGAAAGTCGATCGCATCACGATAGAAATCCCCATCCACAGGTCGCGAGAGTTGTTTCTCGATCGCATCCAGGACACGCTCGATCACCCGGTGCTCGTTCTTGAGCACGTCCATCGGGCTCAATGTTTGACAATTGCACATGCAACCCATGCTCAGTTCCTTTCTGCTAATCCAGAACGGTAAGACTCCATCCGTTCGATTCCGTTTTCTTCACGTCCATGCCGGCCCGCCTGCCACCCCACCGCGAAAGCACCAGCTCCACCAATTCCCGAATCGCTTCCTCCCCAAGCAATCGAGTCGCCATGTACGGGCCGGCATACCCCCGCGTCCTGAACATGTGCAGGATGCGATTGGCGTCGAAGCCGAGTCTCGCGTACTCGTCGATGAAACACTCGGCCATCTCCCGCACCGCTTCTTCCGGCGGCGCTCCAATGTCTTCCAGCACCACGCCGCTGATGGTCATCGGGTCCGTGTAATCTGGCTCGCCATACGGCATTTCTTGACTCCTTCGCGTCGGGCCTGGTTGTCCCGATTAGTCCTTGTCCCCATCGTGCTCATTCGTAGCCGGGGCGATCCGAGCTTCTCCGGCCGGTCGAATCTCTGTGTGGCGAATCCGCCCGCCCAGGTTCGCCGTCCAGGCCATGAAGCCAGTGGCCACCAGGGCCAGCACCAAGCCCAACGGCACGGACCAACGCGCGACCTTGGCCCGCAGCACCAATCCCACCAGACCGACGACTCCACCCGCCGCGGCGGCAATCAAAGCCGTCAACGCCGTGTCTTCGTGTTTCTCAATATAGGGGTGTGAGACCGTGGAAATATTTTCCACCTCGTCCTCGGCCAGTTCGCCGGACAAGTACGACGCCCCGGCACCAAGCCCCAGCAACACCAGGCAGATCATTCCAAAGGCGGCACTGTTCGCATCCTTGCGCCATATCGCCCAGAGCA
Source organism: uncultured Phycisphaera sp. (assembly GCA_964501365.1). Classification (GTDB taxonomy): domain Bacteria; phylum Planctomycetota; class Phycisphaerae; order UBA1845; family UBA1845; genus CAZAMB01. The sequence goes on from CAZCST010000020.1 coordinate 423,906, forward strand.
GGGCCAGCACCGCAAAGAACGATCCCACGACCGGAAGGTGGTTGACAATTAGATGAAAGTGCGCCCCGTTCATGTTTCACCTAACCTTCGAATTCCTCTGTTTTTTCCGTCGCATCGCGGTACTCGCCCATGAACCCGCCGGCCAGGTATCGTTTCATGGCTGCGTTCTCCGCCGCGGGCGAAAACCCGCCTGTCGCCGGGGCCCAAATCCCCTTGCCGCCCAGTCCACCATCCTCGGCCTTCACCACGCGGACCAGTGTCTCTTTGGGGACGGTGTTCACGGCGTGATTGTCAGCTTCGCCGCCAAAAAGAAATCCCATGACCGCCTTGCTCTTGTGGAAGAGCGTGTCGGTCTGGTGCATGGGCATGTGCCAGTTGCGCGTCAGGCTCTGCTGCGAGCCGTAGCGCAGGTTGGCCTGGTATCCATCTTCGCACAGCGCTCTACCGTCCTTGCGCGTTTCATGGGCCTTCACGCTCTTTTCGGTGGCCATGTACGGAGCGTGCTTCATCATGATGACGCTGTAGGGATACGCGGGATTGTAGACCGCCCGCAGCATGAGCCGGGCGACTTTGTAGTAGGGGTCGTCAGGACTTGCACCGACATAGGGTCGGTCTGCCGGATTGGCGTCCACATACACGTAGTCGCCGTCATTGATGCCCAGGTCGCGGGCCGCTTGCGGGTTGATGTGTACCTGATGCTCACCGACGTACGGCGCACGACGGTCCATGCGCATCGGATCACCGAAATTGCTGTCGTACACCATGTGCCAATCCACGTTGCTCCAGGATGAGTGCACACGGTGCCGCGTTTTGGGTGTGATGCAATAGAAGCTAAATCCCCGTTCCCAGAGGAAGTTTCGCGTCCCCTTGACTTCACTCCACGGCATCTTGATGTTCCGAACTGTGCGCAAATCCCAATGCTCCGCGTCCTTGGAAATTCCGTAGGCATCCGGTCGGATATGCGGATTACTCGATACGATCACGTTGGGCAGATAGGGCGTGGCCTCAGTCCCTTCGCGGTGGACGATGAAGTTCTCGCCGTACTCAATGGCCTCCGGAACGTCGGCATAGGCGTGCAGCCGACCGGTATCGGTGTGGAACGGCTCGTCATCGTGAACCTGCTCCCAGAAGGGTATGCGCGGATATGTGCGGAAAAGCAGGAGCGCACCGCCCGGGGTGCCGTATTTGCCGGCCATGATGTCATCGAGCTTGTATCCGGCCGTCGTCGTACACGTATCCAGCAAGCGCTGAATGTAGAGTCCTCGCTTGCCCTCGTGCTCAAACTTGAACATGTCAGTAAATCGCGGCTCGTTGATTTCCTCGCCGACTGCCTTGGCAATGTTCGCCAGGATCCACAGATCGTCGCGCGAGTCGAACACCGGCTTGATCCCACCCTTCCAGATTTGCAGGAACGGGTTGGAGCACGAGGCCGTAATTTCAAGGTCTTCAAACTCCACCCAGCTATTAGCCGGCAGGCCAAAGTCCGCATACTGCACACTTGCCGTCATCACGATGTCCTGGGCGATGATCATCTCGATGTTCGGGTTCACGTTCTTGAACATCTCGTAGGCATGCTTGGCGTTGTTGAAAAGGTTTACATTCGTGAAGTGCAAGGACTTGGTCGGCGTGGGCATGTGGCTCTTGCCGGTGAAAACTTTGCGGCCCGCGCCAGGCGTCTCCACGATGAGCGGCCGGTCGCCGTGGTTCCAGTAAGCGGGCTCCTCGTCCTTGGTGTACGCGTGGGCATGGACCTCGCGCCCGTGGGCCTTTTCGTCGAGGTTGAGCTCGAAGGGGTCTTCTGCCACCCAGCCCTTGAAGCCCGGACCGGTGATCTTGCTGCCCTGGAACAGCGCTGCCTTATAGTTGCCCGCCCAGCCGTGTACGCCTGTCCCCGGTTTGCCGATATTGCCGGTGAGCATCATCGGCAAGTACGCGGCGCGATTCGCCTCCGTGGCATGGAACCAGTGATTGATGCCCTCGCCCTGATGGATCGCCACTGGCCCGCTGTTCTTCGTAGTCTCCCAGATGTCGCGGGCCAGCCGCTCGATCATGGCCTTGGGCGAGTGCGTGATGTCGGCCACGCTGTCGAGGTCGTAGTCCTTCAGGTGAACCTGATAGAGTGACCACAAGGTGGTCACCTCGACTTCCTTCCCATCGACGAGTTTCACTTTCCAACTGCCCTCGAGCGCGGGATCAACACCGCGAGACGCCATTCGCCTGCCCACATCGTCGCGTGTGAGCGCCACCGGCTCGTTCTTCTTGGAATCCCAGACGACGCGGTCGCCAAGCCTGGCATACTGCTCATCCGTGAGTCCCTGCACCTTGAAACTCGGGCCGTCTTTCGAGAGCGCGTTCTTGTAATTGGGAACAATCTCATCTGCTCGAAGCCGTTTGAGGTTGTCGGGGCGGATCAGCAGCGGGAAATCCGTGAACTCTTTGATGAACTTTTCGTCGTACCACTTGTTGTCGATCATGCACCGCGCCACGCCCAGCCAAAACGCCGCGTCAGTCGCAGGCCGGATCGGAATCCAATAATCCGACTTCGTGCTCGGTGCGCCGTATTCCGGCGCGATCACCACGATTCGCCCGCCTCGCTCCATGCACTCAATGAACCAATGCGAATCCGGCAGCTTGTTCTCCACCAGATTCTTGCCGTTCATGATGATGAGCTTGCTGAACCGCAGATCATTGAAATCACAGTCAGAGTTCTGCAAACCGTGCACCCACGGTTGCCCGGGCGTCTGGTCACCGTGCCAGGTGTAGTTGCTCCAGTTACGCCCAGCCCTGGCCTGATCATGCCCAACCTTGCGGATATGCGCATCGAGCAGAGCCATCGAGTTATTAAGCCGGTACATGCCGTACTTGCCGATCACGCCCAGCAAGCCCATTCCACCGCGCATCTTAAATGTCCGCGTTCCCGCCCCGCCCATCTCCGAAATCATTTCTTCCGGATAGCCTTGTTCACGCAATCGCTTTGCACCTTCTTCTCCGGAATATCGCTTGCCGATGGAGACATAGCCCCTGGCGATGTATTTCAGCGCATCTTTCCATTCGATCTTGAGATGCGTATCGCTGCCGCGGCTGTCGAATTTGTACTTCTTCTTGTTTTCCGGCGTCAGTTCCGGAAATCCATCATCGGCCCATTCCTTCCACCCCTTGCGGACGATGGGATGTTTGAGCCGATATGGGCCGTACACGATCCGGTGAAACGTGTAGCCTTTCGCGCACTGTCGTGGATTCCAATTTGGTGACGCCTTGTTGCCATAAATGTCGCTGTAGTTTTGATAGTTGTATTGGGTACCCATGCGGGTGATGACGCCGTTGCGCACATACGCCAACACGCGACATGCATGTGTGTCATTGGGTGAACATACCCAGTCAAACACACTGTCGTAGCGATATTGATCGCGATAGATCTTTTCCCACTCCCTCGCAGGATAAAAGGCCAACGGGTTCACGATATCGGGCCGGAAAGCCAGCGATTGGAGCGGCCAGCCCAATAGAGTTCCCATTCCCGCAACAACGCCACCTGTCCTTAGAAAGTCGCGTCTTGTCCAGCCGTTTACGTGCTCCACCATGGGTCGCATCTCCACGTGATAAATGACGCCTGCTATTCAATCACCAGTTTTTGCCAGATGCTGATGTTCTTCTTCCCGTCGCAATCTCCGGCGCCGCCTTCCCAGACCGCGAAGGAAACCGGTAAATAATCGCCCGCGCGAAACGCACGTTCATCGCCTCCGTCGTGTTCACTGCAATGAGGAACTGCCAGCGTGCGCTGCATCTGCACATACCAAACGCCGCGCTCATAGACCGCGTTCCCCTTGACGAACTGCACGGCGGCAGGCTTGCCCGCAAGTGTCCCCGCACCTCGAGCTACCAGGCACTCCACTGGTGTCGTGAGATTGGGATCCGCCACAAGGTTTCCGGCGCCCCAGGCAGTTACGAATTCCGAATGATGCGTTGCCAGGTTTCCATGTTCGGGTTCGACGGCCTGCATGTCGGCACGCGCATAGGCGGCTTCCTGGTAGTAATCCACAATGCGATCAGGAAAGGCGGAATCTACATCGCGGTAACCCTGTGCGATGTTGGATTGGCGATCGGCCTTCCACATCCAAATGTTGACCCCGCCGTGCTCCGTCTTGTCACCCATGTAAAATGGCGGATCACTGGACATCGAGAATTGCACGGCCACGCCATCGCGGAATTGGTCGTGGCGCACAGCCGAGTCATCGACAGTCGGATCGAGCCATGAGAAACGCAGTGCCAATTCGTTGCCGTCATGGAGGGCCTGAACAAGCAGCCCTTCCACCCGACGCTCGGTCCACCAAAGCGGCGTCAGAGCCACGTAGAGGGGCCGGGCTTGTGACCATGCAGCATCCACCGGTCCGGCCGGCAATGTTGCAACCTTGGATGCAGTGAAGGTCCCTTGCCGAAGCTGCGCACGATCCTGGGCTCCGGCACGCGACAACGATTGCACATAGTGAATCAGATCCCAGATGTCATCATTGGAATAGTTGCCCTCCGATGCAGGCATAGGAGTACCCTTGAGGCCCTTGACGATTCGGACATATAGCTGGTGCCCTTCGCTCCCACCTTTGAAAACGCCATTCACGAAACTACGTGGAGGAACGGGGTAACCCTCGGCATCAAATTTCACGGCGTCCGCCACTGGCTGACCGTCTGCTCCATGGCAGCTCGCGCAGCCCTCCAGATATAGCCGCCGGCCATTGAACCAGCGGATATCGTCCTGCGTAGGCTCCGGTGGCACGATCACGGGGGCTCCGGGATTTGTGCGACTGCTGACAAATGCATCCACGCCTTGCACTTCTAATTCACCCTTGCCCAACATGGTTTGAGCGACTTCGCGCACTGCCTTGGTGCGAATTTCTCTCACATAGGCTGCCAGCGCCTGAAGGTCAGAAACGGGCAAATGGCCCCACGGCGGCATGGCCGAGCCCGGCATCCCTCGACTGATTGTTCGAATGAGGTCTTCGTCGGTAGGTACTTGGTTCTGCGTGGTGGCGAGTTTGAAATTACCTTGCTGGAAATTCCGCGGGCGCGGATTCATCAAATAGGCAAACTTGCCGGCCCCGTCGCCATTCTCGCCGTGACATATTACGCACTGCCTGGCGAACAGCTCCTTTCCCTTCGCGAGGAGTTGGGATCCCCCCGCATCCGACAACACCGGAGCGCCGCCTTCTCTGGTGACAGCAACAGGGGTTGAATCGGTATGAACTTGGTTATTTCGCTCAACCATTGCAGCAATTGGCGCACAGGCGGCAATTGCCGATCCGGGATCGGAGTGCCCTCCGACCGCACACGCAGCTGCGCCCGCCGCAGTCAAAACTGAGAGACAAACGAACGAATCTCGGGAGAAGGGTAACCACGACTTCGAGTCGAAAACACGATCATTCATCGCTGGCTCCTTGATGGATTGATAACGCTTGCTCCTTCGCGTTTGGCCGCCACGTCATACAGAGTGGTATCCTCCATGAAGCGATCGAACGCAGTCTTAACACCCTTCCATCGCTCATGAGCGCCACAGGGATCTGCATCACTGCAAATCACGTTCCCAAACGGGCAGGTCCGGCGATGAGAACTGACGGGCTCGAACGAACGAACGATATCTGTCAGCCGGATCCGTTTCGTCGGCCGGGTGATGCGAAACCCTCCGCTCTTACCGCGCGTTCCCTCAAGAAGCCCCGCTCGAACCAGATCTGCCAGGATCGCCGAAAGATATTTGCGGGGTATTTTGGCTTCGTCCGCGATGCGCGGACCAGAGACAGGCCACTCGTCACGATGCCGTGCGAGGTAAATCATTGCGCGAAGCGCGTATTCGCCGGTTAATGAAATCATTCTCTCAGCCCAAAGACGCTCCCCATATACCCATAAATATATAGCTATATATCGTCTTGTCAAGCCTGATTCTCTCTAAATTTTTTGTTTACTGGGACGCAAGAACTACAACGCTAAGAATGGTGAAGTAATCTCAAGCGGCCAGCTGAAGTTGGGGTCGTGTGGAACTCGAACCCAGGAGGCCATCGGCATGGACGTGGACACGATTCTTCGGATCAAACCGACGTTGCCCCAATAGCTTCATGAATTTGACGGCTGCATGGGCCCGGTGACCAACCGGAGTCACCTTCGGACGTATGTGGCCGAGGTTCCGGTCAGCTTTGTAGGGTGGAGCAAGCCGCCGGAAGTGATGTACCGAGATCACGCTCGGGACAAAACCCAAGGACGACCGCGGATGCTTCCACGCCTGAGAGTCCGCAACACGCCGGCCTCCGAGGTGCGCAATTTGCTGACCAGTTCGCCTCGGCTGCAGAAGACGCCTTGGGACAAGTTCCGAGTCAAGGACGTTGAGAAGGGAGCGATGGTGTGGGAGGCCAAGTGCGTACCGTTTTGGATCAAGGATGAACACGGACTGCCTTCGCGTCCGCATCGTCTGCTGATCGCGCGGAACGTGCTTTACCTCAACGAGATCAAGTTCTTCCCGAGCAATGCTCCGGAATCGGTCGCGGTGGAGACGCTGCTCCCGGTGGCCTTCTCGCGCTGGCGGATCGAGCGGATGTTGGAAGACAGCAAGGACGAACTGGAGCTGGATCACTTCGAGGTTCGTAAGTACGGCTCGATCCAGCGGCATTTGATCCTGACCTGCGTGAGTCATCTGTTCCTGCCCGAGTTCCGCCTGCGGCACGGGAAAAAAACAAAGGTCTGACCATCGCCCAGCTGCGAACTGCGACCCAAGCTCTGGTCCCCCGCTGGGCGGGCAACGGACGCTGATCGCGTGGGCGGGCGGAAACGATTGCCGTGCAATTGACCGTAACGCAAGAACGAAACGCCCTCGCGAGACGCTCGGCTCGAAATTGAACGCTGCGGAAATTGCACCGAATCGGAATCATCTTGCGGAACCTACGCACCTGCTATTGGCCGAGAAAACAGTGTTGTAGTACTAACTCCTAACGCCTGACGCCTATCAACTGTATCGCCTCCGGCAACGCTTCGCATTCCTGCTCAAAGACGCGTGCAGCCAGGGAGTCGGGGGTATCGCCTGCCATGACCGGGACTTTTTTCTGCAGGATGATTTTGCCGTGGTCGTATTGATTGTCGCAGTAGTGAACAGTGCAGCCGCTCTCCTTTCGCCCGCTTCGCAGGACGGCCTCATGCACTTTGTGCCCATACATGCCGGGTCCGCCAAAATCAGGGAGCAGCGCCGGGTGAATGTTAATCGCTCTTCCGGCGAATTCTGCAGGAACTTCCCACAACGATAGGAACCCCGCCATTACCACGAGATCGACTCCCTGCACGGCGCTGGTAATGGCATTTTGAAATTCAACCGGCGAGAGCCTATTTCGCTCGACGATGACCACTCGAAGGCCCGCCGCCCGCGCCCGCTCCACGCCTGGAGCACTGGCCCGGGAACTCACGACCACGTCTATTCGCGCATCAAGCCGCCCCTCATCAATCCGCCGCTGAAGATTGAGCAGGCTTCGCCCGCCGCCCGAGATGAGCACGGCCAGTCGGACAGGATTCGCAACACGGTTCATATCCATCCTCAATGGATTGGTATCGAAGCAGGCGATGAAAACAGGTCAATCCTGCGCCATGCCTCTCCATACCATCGCCAGATCAGAAACAAGGCCGTCACGCCAATAAGCACCGAGGCCGCAATCCAGGGTCCCAGGCTTTTCCATTGTGGAAAGTGCTCGGCCATCCACCAGCCCCCGGCCACGATGATGAGCCAGTGGCTCGCAACAAAAAAGATCGAGGGGATGAACGTATCGCCCGCACCGCGAAGCGATGCAGTGTAGGTAATGGCCCAGGCATCAAACAACTGGAATACCGCCGCGCACACCATGATGGACCTTCCGATATGTGCGGCGTCTTCGCTGTGCGTCATCAACAAAATGAGACGCTCGCCGAAAAAAAAGTACGTGAGCGACAGAACAAGCATGTAAATGGTCGTCACCAGAGATGCGATGCGCGTCTCGCGTTTGGCTCGCGACGGATCGCCTTCGCCGATGGATTTGCCTACGAGAGCGGTCAACGCCCGTCCGGCCCCCAGCGTCGGCATGAACGCCACCCGCATGTACTGCCATGCGGCGTTGGTCGCAATCAAGTGGTGCGTTCCGAATCGCTTCCCGATAAGGAGATTCACAAAAATCGCCCACACCACGACTTCGGAAGTGAACTGCAGGCCGCACGGAATTCCCACGCGAAACAACTTCATCATGCGCGAGAACGAGGGCCGCCATGTGTCGCGCGTACGGTACAATTCATGAATCTTCGGACCCAGAAATACGATCAGCAACCGCACCATGCGGTAGCAAACCGCGACAAACGTCCCCCACGCCGCGCCGGCGATTCCCAGCGAAGGCAGCCCAAACCACCCAAAAATAAGCGTGCCGGCCACAAGCACATTGAGCATGATCGCCTCGAGCGCCGTCCACATGGGAACTTGCGGCCGGTGAATACCGATGAAAAACCAGCCCAGCCCCTCGGCAATCAGCGTGGGACCTGTCGTGAGCAGCGCCACCTTCATATAAGCGATTTCGTTGACCTGCACACCGGGTTCGTGGCCAATCCACCTCACCACGCCGGGAACCAGCCCGATGACCAGAGTCGCCAGAATGCCGAAGAACACGGAAACGTAAATCCCCTGCCACGCATAGGCCGAGCACTCCGCCACCTTCTTTCGTCCCAGCGCCTGCGCGGCAAAGGTATTGACCATCGTCACCACGCCCAGCCCGAACACGATGTACGACCACATCACGACTTGCGCCGGCAGGATGGCCGCCTGGGCGTCTTCGGTCGGCAGTCGGGCCACCATGATGAAGTCGGCCACGTCCATCGCAGCCCGGCAGCTCGTGGTAATGACCGCCGGCAACGCCATGGCCATGACCGTGCGCCACTCGGCACGATTCCGTACAGAGTGGTCGATGGCAGCGATTGGTTTGGCCGGTGGCGTAGCGGTCGTCAATGTCGTAACCCCGTTTTGCTGCGGCTCGGAATGGCTCATCGAGCCTCCAGCCCATTGTCGATTGCCGACTGCCGATTGTCGATTGCTGTAGTCAAGGAGTCAGCGTTCACGCGCCGGACTCAAGCCACGCACAAAAGAATCGGCGTTTATCTACGGACAGTTCGAGCTCCAAGGTGGAGTAGCGCTTCGCGGTTGTCTTCCCAGCACCGCCTGGCCGAATGGTGGGACGGAAGTTCTAAAGTTATGGTCGGAATCCCTCGCTCGACGCCCGCCCAAGTACCGAAACTTCCGGGCGTAGGGTAGCCAATGGTTGAAGTCACAGGGTAGCCATTGTGCCGCGACATTTGCCTTGCCAGCGCGCGGCCCGGACCGTCAAAGTTATTGCAAAACCGATTTCGATTGATCGAATGGACGGTGACGATCGCATCCGGCTTGTATTGCTCGATGAGCCGGATCACTGCCTTCGTCTCCGGTTCGCTCGCAGGCTTGAACCCACCGAACATTCGACTCCGCGGATTCCCCACTTCCCAGTTTTTCGTCGGAAAATTGCGGTTAATGTCCACCTTTCGTGCGTTGCGTCGCTTGCGCCGCTGAAATCCGTCCGGATTCACAAGGGGCATCAGGAGCCACCTCGTTTCGGCGTTTCGACGATTTCGCGTTTCTGCGTTTCCATCGCGGCCCTTTGCCTCGTTGCCTTGTTGTCTTTCACATAGTTCCTCGATGAGCCGCTCTACAACGTACACGCTCTTGGGTTCGTCACCATGAAAACCGCCGAACACCACGACACACGCTCCCTTTTGAACTGCCGGACCTCCGTCAATGGTCACTTCATGGCAGACCAAATCGCGACCTTCCACGGACTTTTCCGGTACCTGTCTCTTTGAAGGCATCATTGCACTGAAGTTCCCATGACTGGCTGTTCCCTGGGCCACACAAGGTAGAGTGCGGCCAGAGCCACCAGCAGCCCAACGGTATACAGCGAATCCATCGGCGATTGAACTGCGATATACGTTGCTATCGATAGTTGCACGGCGATTGACGTGACCGCAAGCACCGGTCCCAGCGGACAGCGGAATACATGCGCCGGCATTTCGCTTTCCCGTCGGCGAAATACGATGAGGCTCGCGTAGGACAGACCGTACAGCACGGTGGCCGCCAGAAAATAAATCCCGATGACTTGATTGAAACTGCGAACGAAGCAAAACAAGGTCGCAATCCCACCCACCACCAGCAGCGCCGGCACAGGCGCCTGGCTTTCAGACATTTTTGAAAGTTTAGAAAACGTCAGCCCGTCCCGCGCCAGGGCGAAGGTGACCCGGACCGTCGCGGGGATGGTCGAACTGATGGAACCCAGACAAACCAGCATGGCTGCGATCGACATTGCGACCGACCCCTTGGGACCAAACAGCCGCTCCATCGCCGCACCGGGAACGGATGATAGGCCGGTCATTTCATTCGGGGGAAGCACGCGGAGCAGCGCGAGATTCACAAGAACGTAGATCGCCGTCAGCGCTATCGCTGAGCCTGCCACCGCAATCGGCATCGCCCGTCGCACGTCTCGGATTTCCTCGGCCAGTTTCACGGAATCCGTGGTTCCGTCATACGACCAGAGCACATGCAGAAGTGCAGCGAAAAACGGACCCAGCGCAAAATGCGGCGGAGTTGTGGGGCCTGCGTTTGCGGTCGAAGAGGCCGATCCCCAAAAGAAGCCGGCGATTACAATCATCAGCAAGGCGAGAATCTTGAGGATGGTCAGGACGTTTTGCGTGTTGGCGCCGGTTCGAAGTCCCGCAATATTAACGCCCGTCACACCTATGATCGCGGCAGCTCCCAGCCAGCCGGCACGCATCGGATTGAGCCCGAATAATTCGCAGGTGAAGTCGCCGAACGCGATGGCGATGCCCGCTGATCCGGCCCCGATGACGAAGACCGTGTACGCCCACCCGAAGAAAAAAGCCACAAACCGCCCATAGGCCTCTCGCAGGAAGACATATTCTCCGCCGGCTTCGGGAAATCGCGTGGCTACCTCCGCAGTCACCAGCCCCTGCATCAGGACGATCATTCCGCCCACGATCCAGGCGACCACGATCAGCGTCGGCGAAGAAAGATGCGCGGCGATTTCGCCCGGAGTACGAAAGATGCCCGAACCGATGGCCACGCCCATGCCGATGCACCAGGCCGTCGGCGCGCCCAGAATTCGTTTCAGCGGCATGGGCGGATGCTAGTCGTATGACGATGAACGGAAAAGGCTTGTTCCCTGAAAACAGGTCGGGCCGCGAAGGGCACCCCGCCCTGCGCGGCCTGTATCGGACCTGGAAGGAATGGAAGAAGGTAGTTGTTCGCGGCGACTTCTCGCCGATTGCGTTCCTGATCCGGCGTTCACGGTTTTCCGCAAGAGAGTGCCAAACTGTGGCACTTCGATCCTGCGGGCGCCGCGACGCCGGCACTTATACTCTAGGCAGCCAGAAAGCGGCTTTCCAATGCCACGCGCATTTTCTTGAGCGCATTGTTTTGAATCTGTCGCACGCGCTCCTTGGTGACACCGATCATCGTACCCACCTGCTCGAGCGTCTTGGGACTCGCCGGGCCCTCCGGCGTAACCACCGCCAGGGCAAACCGCTGCGAAATCACGGTGCGCTCAACTTCACTAAGTCCCGCGAGATTCCGCAGGAAAATCTCCTTGAGCTCATCGACGCAGTCGCCCGCCAGACCTTCGCGCTGACGTTCGATAAAGTCGCTGCGCTCCATGGCCGGATCGAACGCTGCGGGAAACGTGCCCCGATAGCGGCTCGCCCGCATGGCCACGCGGGAAAAACTCTTCAGAATAGCTCGGCAGGAGTAGGTGCTGAACTTGAATCCGCGAGAGCAGTCGAACTTTTCGACGCTGCGGAGCAGGGCCATGTTGCCCTCGCTGATGAGTTCGTTGAAGTCCATGTTTGACAGGCGCGTGCGCTTGGCCATCGCCAGCACGAGCGGCAGGTTCAATCGAACGATCACGCCGCGCGCCGACAACATGCGGTGACCCCACGCGAGCAGCTTTCTGGTGGACGGACCAGCCAGCCGCTTGCCCGCATGATCCCGCAGAATCGTAACCACCTGCAACCGGGCATAATTGAATCGCAGGAAGAGGTGTTTCTCTTTTTCATGCGAAAGCGTCGGAACGCGCTCGCCGCTGTTGCTGGCGTCCGAAACCTCATCCGGGTGCTCCACGAAGCGGGTGGACTTGCTCCCGGCGTATTTCGCGGTCGCTCCAAACAAACGCTCTTCGATATCGGAATCGGCGAAATCCGGATGCTCGACCACCTCCATCGGCTCGGTCAGGAGCTTGGTCAAGAGTACCTGGTCCTCCGTCGCCATCGTGGAAAGTACGGACTCGGCGGGCAGCTTTGCCGTTGAGATGATACCGGTCGCTGGTTCGACCTCAGCTCCAGCCATCACAGTCATCGTTGAAGTTTCTTTAACCACCGCACACCGCTCCTTCCTACTGGCCCCCAACCACTTCCGGGCTTTACCCGCGAGCAACGCCAGCCAAAGCCAGCTCACCACCAAGGCCCGCTAACCTAAGTACGCACAACGGAAGTCCGCGGATATCCGCTGACACTTCCGGACATTGAGCACGACCGAATAACCGCCCGGAAACCGGTAAAATCGCGGTTGCTTGGCGCGCAAATCAAGCTAGGCAAGGGAAATCACTTAATGACGGGGTGGCTGATGGTGGGGACCGGCAGCCAACTAGACTATACACCAACCCCAGTGTCGAAACAAGGGATTTGCATTTTTTTCAACGATTCTTCTTGACCCCCCTTCGAGACCCGAACCGCCTGAACTGTTGAACTACTAGTTCGCTGCCCCCGAGGCCCTTTTCGCCTTTGATAAGCGGTTTTTTCGTGAAAAAGCCGCCGGCTATTCGATTGGCAATTGACGGGATGCCTGAGTCTGGGGTGCGGTTCGTATGCGGTTCAGGACGCCGGAAAAGGCAACGATCGTCCCAGCGAGAACCAGCAAAACAGTGAGCCACTTGGCGCGGTTGGCCCGCATAACGGCCAGACCCTGCCCACGGCCGACGAGGACGCTAGCGATGAAGAACACGCCCAGGGCGGCCACGAATTTGACGCCGAAGATCGCGTGATACGGCATCGGTTCGACCTTCGGCGGCATCGCAAGCAGCACGAAATTGATTCCACCGCTGACCAGCAAAGTTGCGATGCACACCTGAACGACGATGAACCACCGCTTCCGCAACGCCTCGCGAAGCTTGTCGTGCGCTGCATCATCCAGCGTGGCCTTCGCGGCCGGCATGAGCGCCACCCGCATGAAAAACGCCCCACCAATGGCCACAATCGCCGCGGCGATGTGCAGCCAGCGAAGAACAACGAGAATCGCTTCCATGTAGGCTATCTTGTGTGAACCACACCAAGGCCGCAAGAGATAGTCTTTCGGGTACGATGCTTTAAGGATCAGCCTATGAAACGCTGGATTTCATTTTCAGCGGTGGTTGTTTCCGGAGTGTTGGCCTTGGTTGTGCTAGGGGCCTGGCTGCGGAGCTATTGGTACGTCGATCAGTACGAGTTTTATTCAAGCAAGACAGGGTGGTTCTTCTCCATTTCTAGCGTACATGGCTTTATTGAAACGCTAGAGCGTTCTTAATTCATTTGTAGCGTGTATCCGCAGTGTTTGAAGGAGTTGGCGGCGTCGGACGGTGTCACGCGGCTCAGGATGGATTGCATGGCTTTCCAGAGTGCTTCTCTTGTTCTGCAGGCCAGAGATC
>CAZCST010000021.1:0-22987 GCA_964501365.1 uncultured Phycisphaera sp.
TCGAGGCGCTGTTCGTCACCAATCTTTGAACTTTGAACTTTGAACTTTGAACTTCGTGAGATCGTGCGACGCACGATGCCGAACAACGTCAGTCCGGCCAGGATGTGAATGACGAGATTGACGGCGTGATAGCCCCAGGGGCTCAGCCCGCCCAGCGCGTAATTGACCGCCAGGGTGACATCCACGACGGGTCGTTCGCCGGAAAGCAGCGGCCCGATCGGCCGGAGCTGGTGAACCCGCTCCTCCTCCACGATGCGAATGATGTCATCAAACAAGTACACGCCTGAAAAACTGTTCGCGTAGGCGGAAATCGCAGCGAGGATGAGGATGAGCGGAAGGACAAAATTGACGCGAAAATAAAATGGCCTTTGGACCCGGATTGAAGGCACAGGGGAATGGTTGTCGCGGGCGGAATTCACTTGAGAATCAATGACCGTGGGATGAGTGGTCCTCGTGGCCGACGTCGGAGCCAGCCGGCGCGGCATGTTCGTGACCAGCCGGGTGGCCCACGACGCTCGTAATCCACATCACGAAAAGCCCCAATGCCACGGCGCCGGAGAGTTTGTGCCGGTCGTGTGTGTGAAACTGGATCTCGGGAAGCAGGTCCGTGAGCGCGATCGCAAGAAACGTACCCGCGCTAAATGCCAGCGCATATCCGACAAAGACCGAATGATCAGCGAGACTCCCCGCTGTGATCGTGAATGCCACCCACCCCGCCGGAACCAACAATGCGTACGTGATCTGCACAACCCACAGCTTGCGAATCTCAACGCCCGCATTCATCAACAGGACCGAAACAGAGAGTCCGTCCATGGGCTTGTGAATCAGCACCGACAGAAACACGGCCAGCGTGGTGTAACCAATCGCGTTTTCGCCCGAAACCGCCGCAATGGCCACGCCATCGAAAAAGGAATGAATCGAAAGGGCAATGACGCCGACGATGCTACCCGACCCGATTGTCCCGTGATGGCCCACATCGTGCCCGTGCCCGTGACGGTGCTCGTGACCATGCTCACACTGGCCATGACCGTGATCACCGTGTGCCGCGGGACTGTGGCCGTCGGAGTCGCTAATCTCCGCCACGCCGGGCGGTTCGTGGCTATGCGGAGCCAAGTAACGTTGGAGCAAGAAGACCACGGCAACGCCCAATACCGCAGGAAGTCCAAACGATGTGTGAATATGCTCGGATGATTCCGGCAGAAGATGGAACAAGGCAGCGCCGAGCAGAGCGCCCGCCGCCATGCTCAGATACAACTGCAATTGATCGTGAGTTGGTTTTCGGCACAGCGGAAGCGCCGCTCCGGCGAGAGAAAGCGCTGCGACAATGAAAGCATAGATCATTCTAAATCCGTTCGGTGGTGCCGGAGGCTAGTATGCAATGCAGCCAAGGCCATCGCAACCTGCATCTTCATAATGCTTACTCGCCGGCCTGCTGCGCCAGCGCCAGTCGCTCGTCCGCCGATTCGATCCACAAATCGCCTGTTCCGGCACTGGCTAGAAATCCGCCAGCCTTCTGGAGCACTTCGGGCCAAACGGTTCTCGCTTCGGCAAGGACTTTTTCCGCCGCCTGCTTATCACCCAGCCCACGAGAGGCGCACGCAAGGATCAGGCGATTGATGGAGGGCTCATCGCCGAGTTGCAGCGCCTGCTGGGCCTCCCGGGCGGCATGAACAAAATCGTTGTTGCGCAGGTAGGCCAGGGCCAACACGCGTTTGGCCTTTGCGTCAGACAACTTTCCCATTCGGTCGCCGTACTTGGCGTCATCGAGGGCGATCTGCAAGTCCATGTGGGATTCGAGTTCCATTTCTGCGCGCGACTTCAGGACCAAGCTCCAAGGGTCGGTTGAGTAACACTCAATGGCATTGAGGATATGCTTCAGGGCCTCATCCTTCTTGAGGAACAACTCCAAGGCGGCAAGATTTCGCCAGGCGGCGGCGTGCCAGCGATCTTCGGCCATGCCCGCCAGCTCGGTCCCCCTGCGCATGTATTCCTCGGCCTTCACAAGATCCCCGGTTACTGCATAGAGCGTTCCCAAATTGGACCATGTGGAATAGACACTCGGGTCAAGCTGCCTGGCACGTTCCAGCGGCACGATCGCCTCGCTATACCGCTCCAGACGTCGCAGCGCAATTCCCATGTATCCCAGCGCCTTGATATTGTCGGGGTCGAGTTTGAGGATTTTTCGGCACGCGGTGACCGCCTCTTCCTGACTGGGCCGCCCGGCTTGCAGGGGGCTCGCCTTGAAGAATTCGAGCTTATGCCATGCGACGGCAAGCAAGGTGCCCACGTTTTCGGGATCGAGTTTCAGGGCGCGATTGAGCTCATCCTGGCCTTCCTCCCAGCGGTTGTTCTGTGCATATGTCTGGGCACTATCGCATCGGGATTGGATTTCGGCCTGCAATCGCGCCTTGCTCTCTCGATTCCAGAGGAGCACGGACAATGCAAGCAGAACGGTCACGCTTACCGTAATCACCGGCGCTTTATGCCGCCGGACGAATTTGAACGTACGTTGCGCGACGTTGGGGCGTTTGGCGACGATGGGCAGGTCGCTGATAAAACGCCGCAGGTCCTCGGCCATTCCCCGGGCTGTTTCATAGCGGGCGTCGGCAGTCCGTTCCATGCATTTCATGCAGATGGTGTCGAGTTCGGCGGGAACGTGGCTGTTGATCTTGCGCGGTCGCGGCGGATCGCGGCTTATAATCGCTCCGAGAATTTCCTTTTCATCCGTTCCGGGATACGCGGGCCGAAAACAAAGCAGCTCGTACAGCGTCGCGCCTAGCGAGTAAATATCCGTGCGATGATCGAGTCGCACCCGTTTGGCCATCGCCTGTTCAGGACTGACGTAGCGGAGCGTCCCCACCAGCGCGCCGGTACGGGTGACGGAGTGTTCGCCGGCGCTTTTCGCCAGACCGAAATCGGCCAGCATGATGCGGCCATCCGTGGAAAGAATAAGGTTTGCGGGCTTGATGTCGCGGTGAATGATTCCCTGTGAGTGAGCGTAATGCAGCGCGTCGGCGGCGTCTGCCATCCAGCGGGCCACCTGCCGAAAATAGGAGCGCCCTCGCGCGCTTCCGCCGCCCGCCATCGTACCGTCGGTGGACACGCCGCCGACCGACAGGTCCGCCATCGGCTGAGACAGCGCGGGCATGGAAAGGTCGGCCATGATTTCGGCCAGCTGTGCAACAGTCGGATTGCTCAGTCCCTTTTCGGCGAATCGGCGGATGAGGTCGTTGAGAGGCTCGCCGGTGACCAGTTCCATCGCGTAGTAATGGGCATCGACGGCCTCGCCAAAGTCGTAGATGGGAATGATGTTGGTGTGATGCAGTCTCGCGGCGGCAGTGGCCTCGCGCCGGAAGCGCTGAACGGCGGAGGGGCTCGCGGAGCCCACCATCGCCGGCAGCACTTTGAGAGCCACCGTCCGGTTGAGCTTGGTTTGCACGGCACGGTAGACGATTCCCATCCCGCCCTGTCCAAGCACGCCGGTGATGGTGTAGCCCTCGATGCGGGGCGCTTTGGATGGCGCGCCAACGGCCGATGCGCTTGCGAGAGTCATGGCGTCCGCAGTGGCCACTGTTGCATCGATATTTGTGGTCGAACCGCTGCGACGGGCGCGTATCTCCGCAAATGCACTTCTGCACGAGCCGCAGTTGTCGAGGTGATCGTCCGCTTCGAGCCGCTGGATACCTTGAATGACGCCGCTTTCAAGGTCTTGGATCTCTTGGGGCGTCAGGCATCGCATTTTTGAAAAAATACTTGGCTTTAGTGAAAAAGTCGAACAGTGCCGGTATCCCCGCTGTCGTGGTTTGCCTGTTGTTTGCGGATACGATATCGAGCCATGGAACGGATTGAACAACTGGCTGGCTGGATAAAATCAGCGCCTTCGGCGGTAGCCTTCACCGGGGCGGGCATCAGCACGGAAAGCGGAATTCCTGATTTTCGCAGCCCCGGCGGAGTCTGGTCACGGCATCGACCTGTTTATTACGATGAGTTTTTGACCTCCCGCCAGGCCCGCGCGAGATACTGGAAGGTGCGCATGGAGGCGTACCGGGATTTCGCCCTGGCCGCACCGAACGCGGGGCATGGGGCGCTGGCTCAACTTGAATCGATGGGAATGCTTCGTGGTGTGATTACCCAGAACATTGATGGGCTTCATCAACTGGCAGGAAGCAAGAACGTGATCGAGCTGCACGGAACCGCCCGCATCGTGGCCTGCATCGCATGTGGGCGCGAGTGGGAGCCGGACGTGGTCCATCAGCGGATCGCGGCCGGTGATGACGCGCCCGACTGCGAGGACTGCGGCGCGCCGCTGAAGTCCAAAACGATTTCCTTTGGTCAGCCCATGCCGGCAGGCCCGATGGCTGACGCGGACAGGCTCACGCTGGAGACGGGGCCATCGAGGGGCGAGTCGGGTGTTTTTCTGGCAATTGGCTCATCGCTGGTGGTCGAGCCGGCGGCGTCGTTTCCGCGCATTGCGAAAGACAACGGGGCCAAACTCGTCATCATCAACGCGACTGAAACGCCGTTGGACAGCGTGGCTGATCTAATTTTCCGCGAATCCATAGGCCTCACCCTTACAGCACTCCGAGACAATTTATTTTCTTAGAGTGGTCAGCCGGCGATCTGTAGGCGCTATCTCTGATCGGCGAAATCAAGGGGGGGTTGGGAACCGTAAAATACGGCCTAACGGGGCTTGGCGCCCGCCTTCTCAAGGTTGTCGAGATCTTCCGCCACGCGCCAACGCTGCGAGCCTTCCGTCGCCTTGATGTCAATCAGGTCCGGCTCTCTTTCCTTTGGAGTTGGCGTCAGGACTGTTGCCACCGCCGACTTGCGCGTGGACGGCGGACCGGCCACCACCTTGGGCTCCACAACACGGACGCGGAAATTTGCATCGCCAATCGTCAATACATCGCCATCCGCAAGGGCTCGGAAGCCAACCGGCTCATCGTTCACGAGCGTCTTTCCCGGAGTGAGCAAATCCATCACTGCGGGGCGATCATGGTAGGTCAACAAGAGGGCGTGCGCGCGTGACACCTGGTGGTCGTCGAGCACGACATCGCAACCATGCCGGCGGCCAATCAGGCAGACGCTTCGATTGGGCTGAAGCAGGCGGCCTGTTTCAATGTGTTCGAGTGCAATTGCCTGGGGAGCAGGTTCAAGATCCAGATGAATGTCGCCATTTCCCTTGCGGGTGGGGCGTGATATTTCCACGCCAAAATCAAATGTCCCAATTTCGAGCCGGTCGCCGTCGCTGAGTTTTTCGTGCTGCATCTTGAGGCCGTTGAGCAGCGTGCCCGTTGGCGACAGCATGTCCACTGCATGCACGTCGACGCCATTGTTCACGATCGCAAGATGAACGGGTGCGACCTTGTCGCATTGCAAGTTGGCCCGCACGCCGTGGCGCGAACCGACAAGCGTCACCACGCGGTTACAGGCAATGCGTACGCCGGATTCGTGGGCTTTGCGAACGACAAGGGTGACGTGGGGAGCGAAGTCAGGAAGGGAGGGAGGACACGAGGTGGCATGTTCCGGTTGGTTCATGCCGTCACTCCTATCTGTTGGAGAGAATGCACTGCAATGTTCCGCCGGTATAGGTACAGAGTACTCCCATTCATAAAAGAGGCCTTCTCAGAGTATAGGAACCGTCAGTACATGAATCCACAATTCCTGATTTTTTCAGACGGAGGCCGTGAAAAACAATGCAATCTATTGTCCTATAATCGTTTATGATCCGGCGCGCCTGTCGTCCGGACTCGTCCCTTGCACCTATTAACGGACTTTTGGCCCACAAACTTTGATTGGCGACGAAACTTTACGGAATGACAATGAACGCTTGATGAAGCCTGGGTAACCAATTCATTCAAGTTCCATGAAGCGGCCGGAATTAGCGGTGGATGCGACGAATCTACTGCGGCTCGAACTGAAGAAACTCCTGCATGTACTGATCGTATGCCTGCTGGCCGGCAGGACTGCTGAGCTGGAGCCCCAATTCGTTGATTACTTTCGTGCCAGTTGGAATCCATTCCTTCCAGCAATGTGCACACGTATTCTGAAACACTCGCTGCCCGAGCGCACCTTTGAATGGAGGCTTGGGCAGCTGTGCATCGGGTCGCCCGCAACGAGAACAACGAAATCCTGCTGTGGAGCCCGCAGCTCCTGTCGCAACTGTCCCCGTCTTCGATGTTGACGCCTTGAGGGCCGGCGGCGTTTCGCCCCACGATTCAAGCAGGCGCATCATTGCGTCGCGCGGCATGACGTCTCCAAGTTCGTCAGCAACTCCGATGCCCCGTTTCATGATCGCGACTGCTTCGTCCCGTTGACCAAGCTTTTCATACGCCTCCCCCAGCAGTTGGTAAGCCTTGGACATGGACTTTCGCAGCTCGATCACTCGTTTGAGAGACGGCACGGCCTCGCCAGGGCGACCGGCTTCGAGGTAAGCTTTTCCCAGACTGAAATGGCCAAGTTCGTTATTGGGGTCGTCATTGGCCATCTTGTGGAATTGTGCGATGCGCTGCGTCTGATCGTTCATTCCTGCATATTTTGACGATAGCCAGGGAAAAGTCGAGGGACGCGATACGAATTACCGCCAAAGATTCAAGTCCGTTGCCGGCCAATGGTGAAAATCTTTGCGGGTGCGCCCCGTGCAATTTGCGGATAAATCCATAGCATTGAGCGGTTCGTGAGTAACGCGTAGCGATTCAGTACGGTTGGATGGGCCATGAATTCCCGCAAGAAAGCCAGAACAACGTCAACCAGGGAAAGACGCAAACCCATCCGTATTTTGTTTACCTGCGCGGGCAGGCGGATCGAACTGATTCGCGCTTTCGAAAAAGCGGGAAAGGCTCTTAACGTAAAGCTGGAAATCCACGGTGCTGATGCATCCAGGCTCAGCCCCGCCCTTCAGATCGTCAAGCATGCCCATATCGTTCCCGCGATTGCGACGGGACGATACATTGAGGCCATATTGCGGTTGGTACGCCGCGAGAACATCGACCTGTTGATCCCGCTTCTGGATTCAGAGCTACCCGACATTGCACAGGCCCGCGAGCAATTCGCCAAGCTCGGTTGCACTGCTCTCATCTCATCGCCGCAAGTCGTGCAGACCTGCCGCGACAAGATGGCGACGTTCCGGGCACTGCAAGCCGCGGGAATCGACACACCGCAAACATGGCCGTGGATCGCCATGGTGGATCAAAAACAGCATAGCTTCCCCTACTACCTAAAACCACGACACGGTAGTGCGGCCAAGGGGAATTTCATCATTCGTGACTTGGACGAGCTGCGCGTTCTGGGGTGCCGCGTCCCCGATGCCATCGTTCAGGAATTCATTGATGGCGATGAATACACGCTTGATGTCTACACCGGCATGGACGGCGTGACTCGCTGCGTGGTTCCGCGCAGGCGGCTTGAAGTGCGAACCGGCGAAGTGAGCAAGGGAATCGTCGATAAGAATCGCGAGATCATGGCTGTTGGGAAGCGCGTTGCAAAAATACTGGGTGAGTGTCGCGGAGTGATCACGGTCCAACTCATCGTGACCCCGCAGCGGCAGACCCGGGTGATCGAAATCAATCCACGGTTTGGCGGAGGCGTGCCGTTGGCGATTCACGCAGGGGCCGACTTCCCGAAGTGGATCCTGCAGGAATTTCTGGGCCGACGACCACGAATCAGCCCCACCGGGTTTCGCGATGGCATAGCCATGCTGCGATTTGATGACTCTGTGTTCGTGAGCGGCGCCAAACGCATGATTCCTCCCGCGAAAAGGCCTGGAGACCGGCAGGCGACACATGATGCGAATTCAAGCAGTAGTCTTTGATCTCGACGATACGCTGTTTCCCGAGCGCGAATATGCGTTCAGCGGGTTTCGGACGGTGGCGACGGCCTTTGCCGCAGAATTGGACAACCCCGAGGAAACTTTGGCCGACTTACGTCGGCTATTCGACAGTCAGCATCGACCCCGCGTGTTCGACGCCCTGCTAATGGAGCGCTTTGGCAAGGCCGATCACGCCCTTGTCGCCCGAATGATTTGCGTGTTTCGTGAACACCCGCCGGCGATCGTACCCTATGCTGACGTCGATTCTGCGCTGACCAGGCTGCGCGAACGCTGCAAGCTGGGTCTTATCACCGACGGAAGAGCCTCGGCGCAATGGGCAAAAATCGATGCACTGCGTCTCAAGCCACGATTTGATTGCATCATCGTAACGGACGATCTGAGACCTGACGCCAAATTCATGCCGCCGTCCGGTGCGGCTCCCGGATCGTACGCAAAGCCACACCCACTGGCATTTGAGGAAATCGCCCGGCAACTTGGCACTCCTCCCGGCGCGTGCGCTTATGTGGCCGACAACGTGACAAAGGACTTTGTCGCCCCCAATTCGCTGGGCTGGTTGAGCGTAAAAATCATGCGCCCGGACGCTGTCTATGGCGACGCGGTCTGCGCCGAAAACGGCGCGCCAAAACATACCATCAAGACACTTGACGAGCTCGACGCCATCCTGGATGACGCCCAATGAAAAATGTCGTGAAGCATTCACTTCGACTCTGTGGTGCTTATGGGTCGAACATCGGGTGTGCCACTGTCGTACCGGCAGTGGCGCAGAGAAATGCATTGTTCGCAGCGTGCCACATACCCTCTCAGGTGATCCGATGAAGTGGAATATCCGTCTCGCCACCGCGAATGACGCACAAGGCATTGCTGACATTTACGCGCCTATTGTGCGTGAAACTCATCTGTCCGCCGAGTTTGACGCGCCCAGCACGGGTGAAATGCGCAAACGCATCGCAGCTACGCTCACGACCCACCCCTGGCTCATAGCGGAAAATGAAGGAGTGATCGGCGGGTATGCCTATGCCACGCAGTTCCGTTCTCGCCCGGCGTACCAGTGGTGCGCGGAAGTCAGCGTGTATATCCACGCCGATTGTCGGCGCCAGGGACTCGCTCTCATGCTCTATCGCGATTTGCTCGATCGAATCCGCGATCAAGGCTTTCGACATGCCATCGCGGTGATTGCCCTTCCCAATCCGGGCAGCGTCGCATTGCACGAGAAGATCGGGTTCGTGCCTGTCGGGGTCTTACCGGGCATCTGCCACAAACTTGATCGGTGGTACGACATCGGATGGTGGCGACTGGCGCTGGAACCACGAAACCAGAGCTCGCCACCGCGCCCCATCTGCAAAATTCCGCAGAAATAGAGGCCGGCAGCACGTTTGAGAGTGCCTGACCTCAAATCCCTCTTCTTGACACGTTCACATTCCGACAGGACACTTAAACTGCGGTAATTGCAGCAAAAAAGCGTACCCACGAAACGAGGGCAGCATGGCCAGGTTGCAGACCCGCCGTGGCAGCCTTGCAAAGGTCTAGCGGAGATCCCAACGAATGCCAGCAGAGCAACCCCATGTAAGAGTGCGTGATTCAGGCGGAATACGGATTGTTGAATTCACCGATCGAAAAATCCTGGAGGAACTTTCCATTCACGAAATCGGCGAGGAACTTGGCCGGATCATCACTGAATCCAGCGATGTGAAATTGCTCTTGTCGTTCAAGAATGTCGACCACCTCTCCAGCGCGGCACTGGGTATGCTGATCAATCTCAACAAGCAAGTTGCCGCCAAAAAAGGCGCCTTGAAGTTATCGGACATTTCGCCACCTATTTTCGAGGTTTTCAAGATCACCCGTCTCAACAAACTGTTTAACATCCATCCCACAATGGCGGATGCTGTGGCGGATTTCTCCTGATGGAGCATTGAATGTTGGGCTGCCGAGAGTTTTTGACCGAAGGTAGGCTATGATTCTGTAGGAGCTACCATCATATCCCAAGTTTGAACCTTGGGGTATTGATAACGTTGAAATGGCCTACATCGATTCTGACAACGAATCAGCCTTTCAGGTACAGGTCGTCAAGAACGACCTGCATTCGATCATCCCCCCCAAGGAAGCCATCATCGCCGAACTTCAGCGACACTGCTATCCAGATAGCGACATCTTTGGAATCAAGCTCGCTCTCGAAGAGGCTTTGACCAACGCCGTCAAACACGGCAACGCCAACAACCCCACCAAGCAAGTCACCGTTCGATATAGCGTGACTCCCGAAAAGGCGATTGTGATCGTGCGTGATGAAGGCGCCGGCTTTTACCCGGAGGAGGTGCCCGATTGCACCTGTACCGAACGCCTGCCGGTGCCCAGCGGCCGGGGCATCATGCTGATGAAGGCCTACATGGACAAGATCTGCTATCGCGACAAGGGCCGCGAAGTCTATTTCATGAAGCGTCGGTCGCAGACCGACACTCCCTGTCCGTCTCTCAACCCGGCCGAGGGAAGCATTCGTCGAACCATGTATTTCAGCGGCAAAGTGCAGGGTGTGGGCTTTCGCTTCAACGCCGAATCCATCGCCTCGCGTTTTACAGTGACCGGCTTTGTCCGCAATCTCCCCGACGGCCGGGTCGAAATCGTAGCCGAGGGTGACGAGGCCGAGCTCGACCGCTTTCAGAAGGCCGTTGAGCAATCCATGAACGGCCACATCAAGCACGTCGAAGCCAGGGACTCTGAATCAACCGGGGATTTCCTCTCCTTCCGCATCACAAAATAGTCGGACGTTCATTGAAGATCGCGTCGGCCGATACGCCAATACTCGCGAGCATTGTGAAAGCCCGAAGAGACAAACGAACCCCCACAAAAAATCAAAATTACGCTGTTGAGTGCCTCACCGTTGTCGAGCAACATCAGCAAGCCGCAGATCGCGATGATTGCGCCGGCGGGAATCGCGAGGACAGCATCGATCACCAGCGCGACGGGCCGACCGACGTACAGCAATAATGTCGTCACACCGAGGGCGATTCCTCCGATTCGGAGCGTGTAGTAAAGGACCAAGGCCGCACGGTGAAAAACATCGACTCCATCCGGCCGGGCAAGATGAACAAACCCGAAATACAACATGAGCACCGCGCCGATAAGCGTGGCCGGCGCGGCTTTTCGAACTCGCTCCTGCACAGAATCCCGCCGCGCCTGAAGGGTGTCGCTGTCCATATTGACCGCCGCTTAAATCGGTGCGAACTGGTGGGAGGCTGCCCGAACGGTCAGCACGGCGCAGGGCGCCTTGCGGATGACCTTTTCCGTCGTGCCGCCGAGCAGCGCGTGGGCTATGACGCCGCGACCGTGGGTTCCCATGACAATCAAGTCGATGGTGTGCTCCCTGGCGTATCCGACGATTTCGACGAACGGATTTCCCAGCGAGACATTCTCTATTGCAGGTCTGGGAAGATTGCGATGGTGCTCAGCACAGAAGCGCTGCAACCGCACCCGGGACGCCTCGATCAACTCCTGGGGCACAGGCCCCACAATCAGCGGCTCGGGACCCATGGCGCTCCAATATTGGTACGAATCATCGACGACATGGAAGCAGTGCAATTCCGCGTTGAATCGGCGGGCCATCTCGCATGCGCAGGCGGCCGCGGGCAGTCCCGCCTCTGAAAAATCGGTGGGGAGCAGGATTCGTGAGAACAAGTCGGACATGAAAAGTCCTTTCCTAAGATGAATGCGCCTGACATGATACGTGTGCGCAGGTTCATTCGTCAAACTTGTCATGCTGCGTGGAGCGAAGCCTCTGGTTTGGACCCATCGCTGAGTCTGGGCAGCAAATTTGAATCCCGTCAAGGAAAAGTACTTTTTGCTTGTTGAAGCCAAAAATGTGCTTACAATTTGTCACTTGTCATGGCGCCGGCACAAACCAAGCCCCTATCGCAACCGACTTTTTTCCTGATGGCCGCACCCTGGGATTTGCCCGGGGCGAATCGGGGAATCGGCGACAACGCACTTTCGACCTTGCTCGATCGTCTTCGTGGGGAAGTCGGCCTGACAGGATTGTCCCTTTGGGCGGCCGCCCCGCCCTCGCGGCGATTTCGCACGCGTGAATCGTCGCCGCGGCTGCTGCATTCCGAGGGCGGGCTTTTTTTTGCTCCCGTGCAAAGTCGCGGAGGCTGCCGCCCGCCGACGACAGACCCGACGTCCAGGCAGTTTCTCGCCGAAGTCGCCACTACCTGTAAACGTCACGACCTGGCCTTGCGATTGTTATTCTCCACGGCCACGATCGGCGGACTCGCACAGTATTATCCGGAGTTCGCTTCGCGCAGCGCGTTCGATGACGCATCACGAAAATCGGTCTGCCTTTTGAACGCGGCGGTGCAGGAGTGCATCACGAACATCACATGCGGCGCGCCTCCGCAATTCAGCGTCGGCCAGATCGTGCTTCACGACGTTCAGCCGGGCTGGTTGGAGGCATTCGATGGCGAAATTCGCTGGCCTGCGCCCCTGGGCATCGTGGAAGAAACCATGCTTGCCACCTGCTTCTGTCCTTCGTGCTTCAGCGCCGCCAAAGAATGCGGCGTAGACGGGGACGGTGCGCGTCTTGCGGTCCGCAACCTACTTCAACGATCGTTCACGAATGGGACGACCTTCCGGGGAACCATTGCGGGGTTTCTGGCGGAGCAACCGTCGCTGGCCGCGTACAGGGATATGCAGGACGGCCTTGTCAATGCGTTTCTGACGAAGCTCGTTGCGGAATGCGACAGAGAAATTCTGATTGCACGCGGATCGCCGACCGCAGGCGGGAATACGGAAAGATTCGACCACCACATTCCGGCCGGCATCATTACGTCAGTGGTGTCAGTGGCGGACGCCCCAAGTCGAATGGTTCCTGAGGCGCGGCGCAATGAATTGAACTTTCCTGCTGCGTCGTTACTGGGCCCGCATGCTGAAGAGTTTGTGGCCGCGATGTCCGGCCTGGGCGAGTGGGGATGCAGCGGAGTGCAAATTGACGATTATGGCGCGCTCCCCGACAGTTCGTTTTCCACGCTCAAACAGGCGATTCGCTTCGCCCGCCGATCTGTCACGTTGTGATTCTGACAAAGCCCATCGTTCCATGAGTCATCCCGAGCGGAGCAAAGGGACCAGGCAGATTTCGCCATGGATATTCTCCGCTTCGCTCAGAATGACCGCGTTCACCGATCGATGTTGTCGATTTCACTCAGCCGATTCGGCTGGCTCGACCCAATTCCTTCAGTGCGTTTTGTTCCAGAACAATTGATTCGCCCGGCGGCACGATACCAATTCCATCGAGCGCGACGGGACTGCGTGTGCGATTGACGGCGATCACTCCGAAAAGCAATCCAACCACATGCTCAAGCGCGGTGACCGCCAGATGCGTCTGGTGGATGGATCGAGCAACGAAATCGCCTTCATGGAAAGGCAGCTCAATCCGAATCGAATCACCGCCGCCGGATCGGATTTCGCGATGAACTGAGGAGTCAAATGCATCAGGATCGGTGATGACGGAAAGCGGAGCGTGGATTCTTTTCCACGAAAAATCCCGCCGCGAACCGGGTCCATTCCCCGCACCGCAAGTCATGGGCGGAAACTCGCGCTGCGAAAACGCATTCGCCAGCAATGGCAGCATGGTCTCCGCGCGGCGAAAGAGCGGCGTGGGTTGACCAAAGATGACGCGCACGCCTTCTGACCGACTGCCACAGACATCGATCAGTGCGGCAACATGACCACCCGCCATTTCAATTTCGGTCGGAATGGACGGCGGCGCATGCGACGCAGCCCAGCCGTCACGAAACTCCCATGGCGCCGAACACGGGACCCATGCCAGACGAAATTTCGCGGCCAGCGCCGCCGCGTAACTTGCGGGGTGCCGATGATGCAGAAGAAGCTGCCGCAGCCATGCCCATACACCGTACACGCTTTCGCAGTCACCGCCCGTCAGTCCACTGCGAAGCAAGATGACAGGTTTGGGCGCGACGGGCAGGCCGTACATTTCATCCTCGCGCCCGATGGTGACGATCTGATGCGTTACTTCATCGGAAGGCACATCGTCATCGTGAACGTAGAAATGATCCCAGCGATTGGCAGCCTCCCGAATCATGTCGCGTAACTGAACCTCGCCTCGAACCGGCACGGTGAATTGGCCAGCCGGCGACGGCGACCTTCGGAGAATGGTGAGAAGCAAGTGAGCGGCCAGCGCAGGTTCACTCATGGTGGAGGACGGACCATCAACCGGGTTGATATCGAGTACATAAAGCCCTCCGCCAGTCGATTGCCTAAACAGACCCATCGGATGATCCGACGTTGAATCCTTGTCGCAGTTGGATACGAGCAATGTCTCGAACTTGTGCTTCCTGAAGAACGCCTTCTGCCCGTCGCTTTTCCGAATCTGGTTCTGGACGAAACTGGCGGGCGACTTTCCGGGCCACGCGTAGGCGAAGCTGTCATGGAGCGTGAAGCCGCGAGTCGCGTCGTTGGCGAAGACCACCCTGGCGTGGATGGGGTCGTCGGGCTGTTCGATGCGGCGAAGCGAAAGCGCCCCGCGAGTGAGGCTCACAAAAGCAGGGAGTGAGATAAGGACGAGTTTTTTCTCCGCCAATTGAAACAGGCCTGACAGAGACTTTATCGCGGGCGGAGCATCGGCATCGGGCAATAGAATCGCTTCGGCATCGCAAATGTCTCGAAGCTGGTCCGGCATCATGGTCGAAATGCGGTCGTCTCCCATCGCCAGGGCAAGCAATGCGGCGAGAGGTCTGTCGGTGGGTGCGTTGGAACAGATGCAGACCGATTCGATGGGCGGCAGCCCGGGAACAAAGGGCGGCAGGATTGCGTGCGGATGCGAGAGCTCTTCCGGTTCGAGAATCCGAATGAAGCGCACGTCGGAGATTTCGAGGAGACCAACGGCATTCCTGACCCCCACGGCTACGCGAACTTCATCGCAATCGACCGGGGCATGAAAATAGGTCCGGACGGAAATAAATGCAGGTGCGTCCGTGATGGGCGGGGTTTCCAGTCGAGTAAGCTCGTCGCCGTCGGAGAGATCATGTTCAAGCGTCAGGACGAATCCCGGCAAGGGTCCCGCGGGAACAAGTTCACATCGCACCTGGGCCTCAACCCGGTAGTAGGCATCGGGCTTGCACCGAAGCGTCTGCCGCCAGAACGCCGGTGCGGCCGACTTGGGAATCATGACGATACCAGTTGAGTCGCCCGGTGCGGACTGGGCCCGCCTGTGTGCTTCGCAAGCACGCGGATCGAAGCTGGCTTCCCAGTGGCGGGGCGAGGCCTTGCCCAACGCGAAGTGCGGGTTACGTACATGATTTACATTGGTTACCAAAGAGACTGCTCCAATCAAAGCGGTGTGGTATAATCAAGCCCGGCACGGGTAGCAACTACCTTACGACATTCGTCATGGA
The DNA here is from genome assembly GCA_964501365.1 of uncultured Phycisphaera sp. Taxonomy (GTDB): domain Bacteria; phylum Planctomycetota; class Phycisphaerae; order UBA1845; family UBA1845; genus CAZAMB01. The sequence goes on from CAZCST010000021.1 coordinate 15,226, forward strand.
TGGGGAGAACGCTAAGATGGAGCGCATGAGCACGACCTTGGAACCGCCGCAACACGAAAGCGAAACTCAAGAGAGCCCGGCCCAGGACTTGGGGGGCGAGATCACTGCCGAATCCGTGGTGGAATCGCTCCTGCTGGCGACCGATGATCCGCTTCCGGCGACAAAGATTGCCCAACTGCTGGGGACGGGGGACGCCGCCGATGTAAAAGCGCATATCGAGCATCTCAACGAGCGTTATGCCCAGACTGGGGCGTCGTTCCGGATTGAGGCCATCGCCAAGGGATACCAGATGCTCACCCTGCCCGCGTATACCACGTGGATTCAGAAGTTGCACAAGGCACGCGATGATTCGCGGCTGTCGCCGGCGGCCTTGGAAACGCTGGCAATTGTGGCCTATAAACAGCCAATTCTTCGGGCCGATGTCGAGGCGATTCGCGGAGTCGCGGTGGGCGACATGCTGGTGCGGCTCAGGGACATGGGCCTGGTCCGGATCGTGGGTCGTGCGGAGGAAGTCGGCAGGCCCCTGCTTTACGGCACAACGACGAAATTCCTCGATGTGTTTGGCCTCGCCTCGCTCAAGGACCTGCCAAAGGTGGACGCCGATCAGCCGGATGTCGTTCCGAAAATCAAACTTGCAGAATCGTCGGGCCGGGATTAATCAGCCGCCCTTGCTCGTATGTTGCCTGGAATTCTGTGATTTGTCGGAAGCCAGCGTCGAAATCAGGGAATCAAGATAGGCTCCGTACCTTTCCTGCAAGGGCTTTGTGTCTTCGCCAAAAATCCGCTTGAACGCGGATGCGCCATCGAGGTGTTTGTCGATGAGGCGGAGATAGTCATCGAACAGCCTCTGGTACTTGCCGCCATCAGCGTGGATCAGGAAATGACATAGCGCCCAGGCTTGCGCGTATTGCGTCCCGGCATTCTCACTGCCCATGTTTTCGTGCCAGCCACGCCCGCTGATGGTGAGAACTTCATCCACAGAAAACAATCCGCCGCGCTCGCGGGCTTCGGCCAACGCTGTAACGAGATGGCGATCGAGCTTGCCCAGTACAAGCGTCCCGGATGACGGATCCACCTGTGCGACGCCGAAGTATTCGGCCAAACCCTCGTTCACCCAGGGATCCAGATTGCCGCCCACGACAAAGTGAGTGAACTGATGAAAACATTCGTGGCGAAGCACATGTTCCATATGGGGGCTGTCGTAGGTGTAAACGGTTTCATCATTGTGGATGAAGACGCCCGCTGTCCCGTCGGCCTTGGAGCCGTCGGCGGCACGCTTGACCGCCTCCACGTATTCTTCCCTGGTTGCATACACTTTCAGTTTGAGTCTTTGGCGCACTTTGCCGGAATATCCGCTGAAGCGGCGGTCATATTCCTTACCCGCGGCATCCATGATCGTGCCAAGCTGCTGCACTCGTTGGGGCGGGAGGTCGCTCTCGATGTCATAAAACGCGGAGGAGTACTTTGTGAGGGGAGCGTTGGCCACGAGGAAGAAAGTCGCTGCATTGAGAAGGGCAATGGCCATCATGGCAGTGTGTCCTTTGCCGGTCGATTCGGAACTGAAGCTTTATCTTCGAACATTGTCCTTGCGGCGGCGAGATCGATCAAGTATTGGCCTGGATTAGCGGCGGATTTCAGAGCGTCGAGGGTCCACGCGGATACGAGTTTGAGCGGGCCGATTTGCGTTCGCACCAGCGAGGTCAGAACACCGCCGGTTCCGAGCCGCAGTCCCAAGTCGCGGATGAGCGATCGGACGTAGGTTCCCCGGCCGCAGCACATTTCGAAGTCGATCAGCGGGAATTCGTAGCGGTGGAGGTGTAACCAGTAGACGTTGACGGGCCGCGGCGCGAGTTGCACTTCTTTTTCAGTGCCAGCCAGTTTGTAGGAAGGCACGCCGCCGATCTTGATGGCGCTGATGTTCGGAGGGACTTGTTGGATCGTGCCTTCAAATTCGGCGAGTGCTTCCCGCACTTGCTTTTCGCTCGGCGGCTCGGCGACGTCCACCGGCACCAGCGGCCGGTCGCTGTCGAAACTCTCGCTGGTGGCATCTAGCCGCGCAGTCGTGCGGTAGACCTTGGGGTGGTCCATGATGGATTCGACCAGCTTGGTGGCCTTGCCCATGCAGAGGATCAACACTCCGCTCGCCGCCGGATCCAGCGTCCCCGCGTGCCCGCTTTTCTCTTGCTTCGTGATCGTCCGAACTTTGTACAGCGCCTTCGCCGACGTAATCTGCGTGGGCTTATGAAAGTTGATCAGGCCGTCCATGCGCCCCTAAAACGCGGCCACGCCGGTGATTTCGCGGCCTACGACGAGCTGATGGATCGTCTCCGTGCCTTCGTAGGTAATCACGCTTTCGAGGTTGAGAGCATGGCGAATCGGCGAGCACTCCGCGCTGATGCCCCCGGCGCCGAGGATGTCACGGGCCTCGCGGGCGATGTCCAGCCCCAAGCGCACGTTGTTCCACTTGGCCAGCGAAACCTGCGTGTGGTGCATCTCGCCCTTGTCCTTGAGGCGGCCAAGCTGGAGTGCCAAAAGCTGGCCGGTGGTAATCCGTCGCACCATGTCGGCAAGGCGGAGTTGAATGGCCTGCTTGTTGATCAGCGGCGAGCCGAAGAGGACGCGGTTGCGGCAGAATTCGAGCGCTTCGCGGTAACAGGCCATCGCGGCTCCGACGCCGCCCCACGCGATGCCATATCGCGCCTGCGTGAGACACCCCAGCGGCGCGCCGAGCCCCTCCGCCTTCGGCAAGCGGTTCGACTCAGGAATCTTGCAGTTGTCGAAGAAGAGTTCGCTCGTCACGGACGCCCGCAGCGAAAACTTGTGAGGTATGTCCCGCGTGGTGTAACCGGGCGTGCCCTTTTCGACGAGAAATCCGCGAACGCCCCCATCGGTCATCGCCCACACGACGGCCACGTCGGCGACCGAGCCGTTCGTGATCCACATCTTCGCGCCGCTCAGCACCCAATCGCCCCCCTTCTTCACTGCTTTCGTCTTCATCGTTCCGGGGTCGGAGCCGCCGTCAGGCTCCGTGAGGCCAAAGCATCCGATCTTCCTGGCTTTCGCCATTTCGGGGAGCCAGCGCTGCTTTTGCTCGTCGGAGCCGTAGGCGTGGATTGGGTACATCACCAGGCCACTCTGCACGGAGGCAAAGCTGCGGACGCCGCTGTCGCCGCGCTCGAGCTCCTGCATGATGAGTCCATAGGCGACGTTGCTGACGCCGGCGCAGCCGTAGTCCTGGAGCGTCGGGCCGAAGAGGCCCAGTTCGGCCATCTGCGGGATCAGCTCGGTGGGGAATCGCTCGTGCTCGAAGCAGTCGGCGATGATGGGCAGGACGCGCTCATCGACAAAGGCGGCGACGGTGTCGCGGATTTGCCGCTCATCGTCGGTCAGAAGCGAGTCGATATTGTAGAAATCCGGCGTTTTGCAATCAGGCACGTTTGGCTCCTTTATTCGTCGTAAGGCCGCATATTAGGCTCCTGATCGTCCCGGTTCAAACCGAGGAAGCGGCTGGGCATTGTGCCGGCTTGTAAAGTGAATCTTTCAAGCAGGTTCGTTTGGAAATTTTCATTTTGCGCCTGGCACAATTCCGAATCGCTCAATGCGCGCACCAACGGCGCGATCGCACCAAGATAACATGTAAGGCGCGCGGAGAATTGTTGCGATTTGCGATCAGGGTGTTTGGCGCGAGGGAAATTCATGGCCCCACATTGCGATACGGCCGCAATATGGGCCACCCGGCCACGGCAGCCAATGAATTCAGACGCTCAATTTGGGTGTCTTTTGCCGGTGGTTAAAGCACGGCCGAGTTCGCCTTGCGGATGGTGAGCGTACCACAGGTCATCAACAACAGCGCGACGCAAACGGCCCCCCACTCAGAGACGGCGGGAACCGGATTGGTTCGACAGGCCTCCAGTTCGGCGGGAGGCGTTGGGCTCGACCATGCCTGCTTGAAGAACACCCAGTCGTCGCAGGCCACGTCGCCGTCGCCGTCCATGTCCGCCCGCCTGCAGGAGCCGGTGACCGAGCCTCCATTGTTTCCCGTGAAACAGGATTCAAATTGCGTGCGGTCGGCGGTGTCCAAATCGCCGTCGTGGTCGAGATCGCCTCGTTCGCTCGCAAGAACCGGGCGGTCAAAGGGGAAGGTTTCGGCGGCCACGCGCGGGTCGTTCAGCCCGCCCTGCAGGAACGCCACCAAGTCAACCCTGGCCTGTGGAGGGATGTTGATCTGCGGGATGAGCGGGTCCTGATTTTGCGGGAACTGTTGTTGGCCGTTGATCCCGATGTAGAAATCGACGACTTCCGTCAGCGTGGAGCGTCGGCCGTTGTGCATGAACGTGGACTTGAGTCCGACGTTTCGGAGGCTGGGGACTTTGAAGCGACCGGCGTCCTGGGCCAGTCCGGTGATTCCCTGCCGGCCGACATCCTCGCCGATGGGGCGCACGCCAATGTTGCGGAACGTATTGTCGGTGAATTGCGGTCCCGCATGGCAAATAGCGCAGCGCGAACCGGGATTCTGAAAGACGTTGAGGCCTTGCTGCTGCTGTGGCGTAAGCGTGCCCAGGTCGAAGGGCGATTGATTGGGGACCAACGTTCGCTCATAGCTGGCGATGGCGAACGCGATGCGGCGGGCGCTGATCGCAGGGTCGCCGAAGGCGCTGTTGAAGAGGGCCGGATAGTCGGGGTTGGCGGCGATGGCATTTGCCATGTCGGACGGCACATAGGTCGCCAGTCCCATCGGCGTGGCACTTTGCAGCTTGCTGATCACTTCCCCCCAAGTCCGACCCTGATGGGCCATTTCATTATCCGAGAGGATTGGGACGATCGCCTGAGCTTCCAAGGCACCGCCATTGGGAATCACCGTCGTCGCGGTTTCGGGATCAACGAACGCCGGACCGCCCCGGCCATCCCAGAACGTCAGTGGCGACCAGAGGGAACCGTAGACGGTCTGCGAGAATCGCCGCGTAACCTGCGGATTGAATCCGAAAATCGAATCGGAAATCAGGATGCCGGAAGCGTCCTGTCGGGCGATGCCCGGCGAGCCAAACACATCATCGGGCGTGCCAAAGGCAAGGTCGAGGCCGGGGTGAACCCCGTGTCGTTGCTCGGAAGCCGCACGAAATGGCTGGTGGCAGGTTCCGCAGGAGACGGTGTTGTCGCTGGAGAGTTGCTCCTCCCAGAAGAGAATTTTGCCCAGCACGCGCTTTTGTTCGGTGATGGGGTTTTGCGGGGGAACCGGCGGCGGCGGTAACTGCGCCAGCGCTGACGAAGATATGAGTGCGAGCAACGCCACACCCGACAAAAGCCGCGGCGTGATAGCCTCTGCTTGCGATTTGCTGCGAATATCGGACCTACGGACGCCAAGGACGCACTTACGCGCTTCCGCACCGAACATGACCTTACCCTCCCTATTGGATGTGCAAACTCCGGCCGACGCCGCTGAACCCTAAGGCCGATCCCAAATGCACAACGACGATGTTCCTTTTCTATTGCAAATCGCATGGCGAATGCAAGAAAATTATGGCGGCTGCGGTGTTAGATCGTTGAATTTGGCGGGTGAGGCAGTGCCACATTCGGGGCAGCGGGGCTGCGGCGCGCCGGTGAGGTTGTAGCCGCATTTGACGCAGAGGCCGCGACGGCGGCGGCGCAATCGGCGGAGTGGGCCGCGAATCATCGAGAAAACTGGATAGGTCCATGCTCCTAAACCCATGACCCAAACAGGCGTGGCGATGATAAAGCCATAGGTCGTGACCGTTGCCGTAGGTCCGCAGCCAATTCCAAACGGAGACAAATGCACAGTCAAACCGGGAATTTCAAAATCAAACGGTTTAGGATTATTACCTTCCGGTCCACGTTCGACATATTCACGAATCGCGAAAATGGTGAATTCTCTTCCGCGCTTGCTTCGTCTGTCAGTTGTTATGCCGCATCTTGGTTGCCAACCTGGGTCGCGAAAATCCATCTGTCTCATTAGAAATGTGTGTGCGTATTGATTTGGCCGAAACAATGAGTCGATCCACTGCGCGGTGAGCCATATCCCAACGAGAGTGGTTAGGGTGACGATGAAAATGTGAAACGAGATTGGGCATTTTTCGTGCAAACACATCTCCGCCACCGTAGATTCCTTGTTGACGTATACACGGAGTGGACAGACTTGATTGCGAATCGTCCGCCGCCCACTCCGGGGCGGGTCGAATCACGCATCCCCTATCACGGGTTCCGCTTCGCTTCACCCGTGGTTACACACCTTGACCCCATCCGGGGCCACCTGAATTGGCCGCGGCGAAGGTCGTTGTCCCGCATTCTGGGCAGCGGGGATCCGGGACGCCGGTGAGGTCGTAACCACATTTCAGGCATAAGCCGGCACGCTTGCGCTTCCAGCGGCGGAGGGGTCGGCGGACGACAAGGAGAACGGGAAATGCGAAAGCGGGGAAGAAGGCAATCCATGAGGGCATGGCCAGCTTGTGGGTGATGAGGGTCAGTCCGTTGCCAGATTTGCGGGTGGAAAAATCATAGGCGAAACCGGCGAAGGCTCCCTGGCTGGCCGGGCCGGTCGCGGCGGCGGACTGATAGCCCCAATGCCAGAGGCGAAGCTGCCAGCGATCGGCGACGGCCATGACGCTCGAATTGTCGAAAGGACTGCGATAGAGGTGGACAGGCCTGCCGGTGATGAAGCTCTTGACTGTGGAGGTGCCGATCCAGAATGCGCAAAGCGACAGGAGTGCAGCCAGCGTCCAGCGGATCATGTTTGCCCTCTCCGCTCTTGGAATTTCGAAACGAATTATCGTACAATGGTATGCATGACGAAGCTGGAATCAATTCTCGAACAGGCCAAGAGCCTTTCCGCGCCGGAGCTGGACGAACTCATGAAGGCCCTATCTTCATTTGCATTCGATGGTTGTGGCGAGGACGACGCTTCCGTTGGCAAACGCGGTCTAGCTGCCTTGACCGAGTCCACCAAAAATGAGGATTGGTCCATGTATTATCCCGATGAATTGCGCAATGGCGTCAAACGAACGTGATTCGCGGCGAAGTATATTGGGCTGAGCTTTCGGGTGATGCGGGATATCGCCCCGTCGTCATCGTATCGCGAGATGAAACGCTGGCACGACGACAAACCGTGACGATTGCCGAAATTACTCGAACTGTCAGGCGTCTACCTTCCGAAGTACCACTTTCGACCACACATGGGATGCCAGCCGCCTGTGTCATTCACACGGATAACATTCATACGATTCCGCGCGATCAAATGCGCACCCAGATTACATCGCTACAGGGTGAAATCCTATTCCGGCTCGACCAGGCGCTGCGCTATTCGCTGGGTTTGGATTGACGAAATTCTGCGCCGCATTCGGGGCAGCGAGCGTGCGGCGCGCCGGTGAGGTTGTAGCCGCAGACCAGGCATAGGCCCTGGCGGCGACGGCGCATTCGCCGCAACGGTCCCCGAAAAAACCAGATGACGGGATACGGCCAGACCGCGAACACGCATAGCCAGGCCGGGACAGTGAGGAGCTGCATCTTTGGACTGTTGGGATCGCCGGAATTCGAATTGGAGCGCTGATAGTAAATGCCCGGGAATCGAGAGACGTAGGTTAGAGCACTCCTAATTCAATCGTAGCGCATTCATTAGGCGCATGTTAGGATTGCGCGAACCGGGTGCTGTTTGTAGGCTCTTTTCGAGGTCCAGGATTGGACCTGGAAGGAGCCATGGATGGGCGTTGCGTATGGTCAGGATCTTCGCGATCGGATTCTCGGGGCCTACAGC
>CAZCST010000022.1:0-21356 GCA_964501365.1 uncultured Phycisphaera sp.
AGATCCTGACCATACGCAACGCCCATCCATGGCTCCTTCCAGGTCCAATCCTGGACCTCGAAAAGAGCCTACAAACAGCACCCGGTTCGCGCAATCCTAACATGCGCCTAACGCGCTACGATTGAATTAGGAGTGCTCTAGCGTACCAGTTGCATAACCTTACAACGGACCCATTACGTCATTTCTCTAAACCGCTGTATGCGGAGAGTGAGTTGCGTGACTTGATACACTTTCACTACTCGCGCCAAGCACTTGATCGCTGGAGCCGACCAAGAATTTGGGCCCATATTCTTGCCTTTCCCCACTGGTTTCTTCTCATGCTTTTTTCTGGATATCCCGTCTGGTGCGCACGTAGATGGTTGTGGAAACGGGAGGTCAAGAGAATCGGTCATTGCGTCGGCTGCGGCTACGATCTTCGCGGATGCGCGGAGCGATGTCCGGAATGCGGGCGAAAAGTCGATCGTTCCAGCCTGAAGGCGGCGAGCAATCCTCATCCAGCCGATCGGCAGATTGGTCAATAATCAGGCCCGGAGGGCCGGAAGTGCATAGCCGGGGGCGCGAGCCCCCGGTAAGCATGCAATGAAAATCAAGCCCCAACGGGGCGAAAGTTTCTTGAGACGATTACGCCAAATTCTATCGCCCGCTCCGGGGCTTGGGATTTTTGGGGGAACAGTTCCGGGGGCTGACGCCCCCGGCTACGCGCTGGCGCCCCGCTGGGGCTTTTATGTTGCTCTTAGTCGCTGCGCGCGTTGCGAAGGTCGTCCTGGTTCAGCACCTCGAAGTTGCGTTCCCGCAGGATCTTTACCGCGTTTTCGATATTGTCGGGCAGGACCGCAATGGCCGCGCTACCCTTGGGCTGGATCAGCAGCGGATAAGTATAGTGAATATTAATCTCCGCCCCGAGCAGCGCCGCCCACGTGTGCAGTAAGGCCCGCTTCCCGTGCGGCAGGCTGACCACGATCATTTCCGTCTCGCTGATCTGGAACCCCGCGTCGGTCAGCACCTCGTAACCCTTGTCCGGGTCGTCGAGGATCATCCGCACGATCGCACAGTCCACTGAGTACACCACCGACACGGCCAGGATTCGGGTATCGGTCTGGTCGAAGAGCCGTGTCAGGCGCAACAATTGCCCGACGCGGTTTTCGATGAACACCGACTGCTGCCGAACGGTCGGCGTATCATGCCCTTCCATCGTTTCGAACGGTTTGACTTCCATAGTCCCGATTTTATCGGCCATGCGACAAGAACCACAGGCGGCGAAATTATCGTTGCAAAATGCCAAATCCGCAGCTTGCGCAACTGTCACCTTGGCAGGTCGGCGACCCTATTCAAGCTCGCAAAACTCGTAAACTATTTATTAGCAAAAGGTTAAGCAAAACTAATCCATACTCCGATCTGGCACGCGCTTTGTATCTTTTGAGGGAGCGGTGGATTGTCCGCCAAACGAATAGGGAGAATGACAATGTCGAAAATCATCGGAATCGACTTGGGAACCACAAACTCTGTCGTCGCCGTCATGGAAGGCGACTCGGTCAAGGTGCTTACCAATGCTCAGGGCTCGCGGCTCACGCCATCGGTTGTGGCCTTCACGGACAAGGGTGAGCGGCTGGTGGGCCAGATTGCCAAGCACCAGCAGGTTACCAATCCGGAAAACACTATCTTTTCCATCAAGCGGTTCATGGGCCGACGGCACAACGAAGTCGCCTCCGAGGAAAAGATCGTTCCTTACAAGATAGTCGGCGGGCCGGACGAACTCGTCAAAGTCGAGATTCGCGGCAAGCTCTACAACCCGCCCGAAGTCAGCGCGATGATTTTGCAGGACCTCAAGAAGACCGCGGAAGACTATCTCGGCGAGAAAGTCGATCGCGCCGTTATCACCGTGCCGGCGTACTTCAACGACAGCCAGCGCAAGGCCACCAAGGACGCTGGTGAAATCGCCGGCCTTAAGGTCGAGCGCATCATCAACGAGCCGACGGCCGCGGCGCTCGCCTATGGCCTCGACAAGAAAAAGGAAGAAGCCATCGCAGTGTTCGACCTCGGCGGCGGTACGTTTGATATTTCCGTGCTCGAGATCGACCCCGAAATCGGCACGTTTGAAGTCAAGTCGGTCAGCGGCGACGGCCACCTCGGCGGCGACGACTACGACCAGGTGCTCATCAACTTCCTCGCGGAGGAATTCCGCAAAAAGGAAGGCATCGACCTTCGCAAAGACCCGATGGCACTTCAGCGGCTCAAGGAAGGCTCCGAGAAGGCCAAGTGCGAACTCTCCACGGTCATGGAGACCACCATCAACCTGCCGTACATCACAGCGACCGCGAGCGGCCCCAAGCACTTGCAGGTGACGCTGACGCGCAGCCAATTCGAGCAAATGACGCGGCAACTCACCGAGCGCTGCCGCAAGCCGGTGCTCGACGCGCTGGAAAGCGCCAAGATGACCGCGAAGCAAATCGACGAGGTCGTGCTCGTCGGCGGCTCGACGCGCATGCCCGCCGTGCAGGCGCTGGTCAAGGAGATTTTCGGCAAAGAACCAAACAAGAGCATCAACCCCGACGAGGTCGTCGCCATCGGCGCGGCCATCCAGGGCGCGGTGCTCTCAGGACATAAGGAAGACATCGTGCTGCTCGATGTTACTCCGCTGACCCTTGGCGTCGAGACGCTGGGCGGCGTGATGACTCCGCTTATCGAAGCGAACACCACGATCCCGACCTCCAAGGCGGAAGTCTTCTCGACGGCGGCCGACAACCAGACTGAGGTCACGATTCACGTGCTGCAGGGCAACCGCCCGATGGCCGTGGACAACCGAACGCTGGGACGATTCAACCTCACGGGCATCGCAGCGGCCCCGCGCGGCATGCCGCAGGTTGAAGTAACGTTCGACATCGATCGCAACGGCATTTTGAGCGTGTCGGCAAAGGACAAGGCGACTGGCCGCGAGCAGTCGATCCGCATCGAGGGCGCGAGCGGCCTGTCGAAGGAAGAAATCGAGAAGATGAAACGCGACGCGGAGGCGCACGCGGCCGAGGACGTGAAGAAGGCCGAGCGCGTCAAGCTTCGCAACACGGCGGAGACCACCGCGTATCAGATCGAGCAGCAGCTCGCCGAGCACGGCGACAAGATTCCGGCCGGCGACCGCGCGACGGTCGAGGCGTCGGTGAATAATTTGAAGAACGTGCTCAAGGGCGACGACACGGATGCGATCACCAAGGCGCACGAGAAGTTGATGAAGGACGCGCAGGTGATCGGCAAGATCATCTATGAGCAGACGGCCAAGGCCCAGGCCGCGGCGGGCGGAGCAGGCGGTCCGGGCGGCACTGGTCCGGGTGGCTTTGGCGGCGCAGGCGGTCCCGGAGGATTCGGCGGCGCACCATCCGGCGGCCAATCGGCCCCGCAAGACGACGTCATCGACGCCGAATACGAAGTGAAGAAGTAGGGTGGGCTATGCCCACCACTAACGTGAAGGGCGGTCTAAGGGCCGCCCTTTTTTCTATCAAGGGATGAGTGTCGCATGCCAGTTATATCGATGTTTTATGGCGTTATTGTGTCGCTCTATTTCGTGGACAATCGCCGTCATCACCGCCCGCATATTCACGCCAAATACCAGGGCGATGAAGCTGTAATAGCAATTCCTGACGGGGAAGTGTTGGAGGGCATTTTGCCGCCAGGTAAAATGCGATTGGTGCTCGCATGGGTCGAAATTCACAAAGACGAGCTGATGGCCGACTGGCAACTTGCGGTTTCCGGCCAACAACCATTCAAAATCGAACCGCTGAAATGATGAATGCACTATGAATCCCAGGGTTAAGACGGTCGAGCCGCTCGCTGATTACAAACTTCGGATCAACTTCACCAACGATGAAGTGGGCGTCTACGATTGTTCAAACCTTCTGGATTTTGGCGTGTTTCGTGAATTCCGCGACGAAGCATACTTCCAGAGTGCCCGGGCCGAAGATGGAACCGTCGTCTGGCCCAACGGCCAGGACATATGCCCAGATACTTTGTACGAAGAATCAAGAAGAGTTGCTTCCCACGGCGAAGATTGAAAGTCGGATCGATGAATCGCATTCTTGCGACGGTTGTCTTTGGCGTCTCACTCACGGGATGTATCTACACACCGAAGTATTACGGTGATTTTTGCATATCACGCGATGATCGCTACTGCGCCCACCTGGAAAATCAGTGGTCTGCACCGATGTGGGGTCCGCATGCACCAACGATCGGTGGTAAGTCTGAAGTTCAATGGTGCTCTCTCGACAAGACGTGGCTTACAAAACGCATTACTCTCCAACGTTATTTCGGTAATTCATCGGACGATTCCCGCAACAAACAAATCGGTTTTTCGCCGGACTCGCGCTTTTTGACATTGCTATGGCATGGGAAGCTCGGTTGTATTGAATTGAGCCATGGAAAGTACGCTTCCTTGAGTTCTGATGAGGAATCTGTATCCAGCTTTGCCTGGGTAAGCAACGACGAGATTCAGTATGTCGGTCGCTCGGGGGGCCAACCGGTCGTCTATAGGCACAAAGTGACAAATCCTCGAACCCCAAGAGCTGCCGTCTTTGTCGGCGCCGGCTCCCCGGTGATGGAAAAAGAACCGATCGGCGAATCGTGGTCGCCGGATGGGAAATTCTTGAGCTACATGACACCAGCCGATGGGGTCAAAGTGCTTGATACAACAAGTGTTCAGGTAAGATTCGCCAGCCACTTATCAGGTGGTTGGATGGAAGCGGCATGGAAGACGGACAACAGCGGCTTCTTTGTTGTGATTTACCAGGAGTATGGACGCAATCCTCGCGAGGCTCTCTATGTTGATACAACATCTTGGGAGGCTTCAGATCGGACTGAGGAATTGCGTCGTTTCGTTGGATCATCTTGGAATACCCACCTTGATCCCGTATGGACGGCAGACAACAAATACATTGTCCTGAACTCATCACTCCAAGGTGGAGTTTTGGTGGACCCGAGTTCGTGGTCCGAGATCCGCATCGGCGAAACTCTCAAAGAGCACCTCGGCTGCCTGATGCCAGAACCATATGGCTATGATGTTGGTGGTGTGTGTTACGGGCCAGAAGCACATCGTTCATCAATAGTCGATTGGGTCTTCGTAACGGCGAAGGGGAAGGAGTACTTTGTCAACTTCAATAACTTCGATGTTATTCCGTTGCCGTTCTCGAACTCGGGAATGCATCAAAATACGACGATGCGACCAGGCAGTATGACTGCCATGCACCTTAATGAGTTCAATGGAAAGATCGCTTCTTTCCAAATTCGCCCTGGAGATGCAAAGCCTTTGGCGCAGTTCCATTTGAACAAACAAGGCGAGTGAGGTCTTCGAGGTTGGGGTGGCTCATCCATCGAGTGGCGATGAGTGGATCGCGATGATGCGACGTCCCTCAATCAGTACCGCGAACGTAAGGGAATCGGGCGGGTGGCGCTGCTTGTCTCCCCGTGTGCCACCGCTCTTGACTGGTGCGTATCTCGCGCGGCCAAATCATCCGTCCTGCAATTAGTTTTCTTTCGGGATCAGTGGTCTGCCCTGCACTGGTTTCTCCCAGTCGTCCTGGCGCATATAGAATTCCCCAATATCCTTGTTGCGCGGTTCCTTTCCGGCATCGATTGCGCCCACAAAATTGTCGACCTTGTCGTTCTCGATAAGGTATTGCCGCTCACCCCACGGAATAGCGCACATGATGATGCAGCCATCTGAGCCGGGTTGCCAGCTTGTCCTGGGGCAAAGCTCCAGCCGGCCCTCGCCCAGCGCTCGTACCGTTCCGAAGTTGATCGGCCCGACCGATAGCCCTTCTCTGATTTCGTGAAAGTACTCGCGGCTGGGAGTGATGAGAATCTTTTCGTACCACAACTCTTCTTCGTACTCGATACGATATTTCTCATATTGTCCAGCATACCAGGGCGGCGAGGACACTTGCTTGGCCAGAGCCGCAGCCTTGGCCTGCTTATACTTCGTTCCAAATCTCGTTCCCCAATCCGTCCAAAAAACGTTGGATCTAGCCTTCCAGCAGCCTGCCGCATCCGTCCACCCCTCGATCGCGCGGGCACTCTGCACAAACCATCCGCAACGAAAAGCAAGGAGCAAGGCCAGAATGAGAAGCAAAAACGTTGCGCGGAAAATCGACGTACGGGATTTCCTGGCGGCTGAAAACATGATTGACTCCGGAATGGGACAAATATGCGCGACAGCTGACTGATTGCGAAAGGCGAAACTCCACAGCGCATCGACCATCCCGCGCCGATGATGAATCAAGCTGCATTGATTTCTTGCGCTTCCGACGTGTGCACCCGATAATCTGTGCTCTTGATCGCTCGCTGATCGTGTGTCCCAAGCCCGCTACAAGACAGCGAGGCATCAATTCATTGCCTCATTCGTCGATCACTTTAATTCACATGCAGGGCCGGGTGGCCCATCTTCAGCCTCATCGAAGGTGGGGCCACGATCTCAATTCCTCGTAACCCTGATCACGATTCTCCAACAATTTGCGCGCGCCCGGCATGTTGTATTGGGCAGATCAAGGCGGACCGTCTGACCTGGAGGCTTTGTCCAAGCGCGACCTACACCCTAAACCTCATGCCCTGTTACCGAGATGTGCGACTTACGAACAAGCTCGATGTGTTTCACACATTTCAAATCGAACCCAACCCCAACGCAGAAAAACCGCATTTCCCAAACGCTATCGCCGATTCGCGCCGCGACACAAACAAAAAAGTTGATGCAACGAACCCAACGTCAAATGACGCGCAAGTGCCCCCCTCCTTCAGAAACGCAGAGTCCACGCCCGTGCGGCTACGCGTCCGGAATTTCCGGCTCGACGAGATGCGCCAGCAGAGCCAGCGATTCCTGCCAGCCGGCGTAACAGAATTCGACTGGGATGACGGCGGGCAGGCCCTCCTGAAAAATGGTGAGGTCGGTCCCGCAGATCACTTTGCGCAGGGTGATCGTCACGCTCATTTCGCCCGGCAGATTCGGGTCCTCAAACTTGTCGGTGTAGCGAATCCGCTCGTGGGGCGTCAGCTCGACGTAATTGCCGCCGAAGTCGTGCGATTTGCCGGAGCGAAAGTTCGTGAATGACATGCGATACCCTCCGCCGACCCGTGCGTCCATCTTGTGCACCTTGCCGGTGAAGCCGTGCGGCGGGAGCCATTTGACCATCGCATCGGGGTCGAGGAACGCCTTGTACACGCGCTCGCATGGCGCCCGGAGTACCCGATGCAGGCGGACCGTGTTCGTGGGAGCGTTGGGCATGGTGCGCTCCTTTCGCTGCGGTGTTGTTGATGGCTCGTCCCGGCGGGCCGAAAGCCATCGCAGCGTAATCCCCGGCACTTCTTCGTGTCAATCATTTGGATCGAGCGGGTACTCGTATCGTTTGAGTGCCAGGCGCATGTCTGGTTCCACTATCCGTGTGCCACAACTCTAAGAACGGTGCGAAGATGATGCGGAGGCAGGATGCGCGCGGATCAAAAGCGGTTTGCGTCCACGTCGCCGATGAATCGGATGATTCCCTCCATGTACACTTTCTGGTCGTCGTAGATGGCCATGTGGCTGCCGTTCGGGCAAAAAAGATAACGGCCCCCCTTTATCTGGCCGGTCATCCACTCCAAATGCTTCGGGTCCATGGTATCGTGGCGGGCGCCGACGACGAGTGTCGGCACGGAAATCCGTCGCAGATCGGCCGTACGATCCCATTGGGACAGCTTTCCGCTGGCGCCCAGCTCGCTGGGGCCCTGCATCAGAACATAAATCTTCGTGTTGAGGTGCTTGAACGTGCGATTCAGAGGGTCGGGCCACTGCTCGGGCGGCATGCGGAGCACATGATGGACATAGTGCTGCGCCATGAGCAGCTCCGTGTAGTGGGGATTGTTGAAATCGCCTGCCGCCTCCAGTCGCTTGATTTCCTTGAGCGCATCCTGATCCATGGCCGGCATGAGCACCGTTTGGGCATACTCGTTGTAGGCCGGGATGCTGGCCATCATGTTGGAGATAATCAGGCCTTTGAGGTGCTGCTGATACTTCAGCGCGTACTCGATGGCCAGGATTCCGCCGCACGACTGTCCGAATAGATAGAAGTTGCTGTGATCCAGCCCCAATGCCTGCCGAACCTGCTCGATTTCGTCGACGAATCGGGACACGTCCCAAAGCTGCGGCTCGTCGGGCTGGTCGCTGTAAGCCGAACCGAGTTGGTCGTAATAGTAATACTCGATACCGGCGGCGGGAAAGTAGCTGTCGAAGGCTTCGAGGTACTCGTGGGTTGCTCCGGGACCCCCGTGCAAGAGGAGCACCTTTACTTTCGGGTTGTTGCCTACCCGTTTTGTCCAGACGCGAAATGTTCCTTTGGGCGTGGTCACCGGAATCATCTTCACGCCGCCGCTTAGCATGTCATCGGGATCGGCGTAATGGAGATAGTCCGACGGCACCGGATTGCCGGTCCTTGATGCGTCGCAAGCGCTCAGGATCGCCAAGCCGACCACAATGATGATGGTGCGTTTCATGAGCAATTGCATGATCCAGAACTGCACGAACCGCCTCTGCGAGGCTGGCATTATTCCAATCGTAGTTGCCGGGCGGAAGTTTCGATCAACTTCTGAAGGCGTCGATCGCGGGTTTCGTCCTGTTTGGCCTGCATCACCCACCACGCAAGCATCCTTTGATAGCCGGGAGGCTGCGCCTGGTAAAACGCCCACGCCACCTTGCTCTTCTTGAAGATTTTCACGCGGGAAGGGTCGAGCTCTGCGACTTTCTTCTGGGCTTTGTATCCCTTGGATTCGGGGTTTTTGCGAGACTCGAAGGCGGCCCGCCCGGCCTGGGTCATCCTCCCTTCGGCCTCAAGTTCACCCACCAACCGTATGTTGATTTCGCTCCAACGACTGCCCTTGCGCCGCAGCGTGAACCGAACCGTGTACCGGTCTTCGTCGAGAGTTCTGCGGATTCCATCGATCCATCCGAAGCAGAGGGCCTCGGCGACGGACTGCGGCCACGTGATGCTGAGCTGCCCCGCCGCCCGAACGCAATGGGTCTTGTAGTAGCCAACGATGAGTACAGGGGCTTTTGCGTGGTGCTTTTGCAGCCACGCCCGCATGGCTTGTGGGGTCTCGAAAAACTGAACTGCCTGATCCATCGACATCCTCACGTCATCGGTCAACGCGGTTGGGTCGTTTGGAGCATCGAATGCTCAAGAATAGCGGTCGAACTCATTTGGAACGGCAAAATCTCCGGAATAGCCGCGCGAACTGAATTTCGCGGCCCGCCAGGACTTGAATGGGTTCTACCGGGGCGAATAGGATTTTCCTCCTTGCTTTTCTGCATATTGCCGATATCATTGTATTGTAGATTGGTTGGTTAGACGACCGACGGCGCGGATATCGAATCTCTCAGGTCTTGATAGCTCTGCCTTGTTCGCCCTCCTTCCTTTGGGCTTAATCGCAAGCCCCTTTCGTCCTGACCCGGAAAGCAAACTATCGGGTTGGAAGTGCCATCGCAAAGGAGTTATTCGATGGGCAAGAAATTGTATGTTGGAAACCTCAGCTACGGCGTCACCAATGCGGACCTGGAGAACTTGTTCTCTCCGCATGGTGCGATTCGCAGCGCCGAGGTTATTACCGACCGGGCAACCGGCCAAGCCAAGGGATTTGGATTCGTTGAGATGGAATCTGACCAGGACGCTCAGGCGGCCATCAGTGCGCTCGACGGCAAGGAACACGAAGGTCGCGCCCTCAAGGTCAATGAGGCCAAGCCGCGCGAGCCGCGCAGTGGCGGTGGTTACGGCGGCGGTGGTGGCGGGGGCGGCTACGGTGGCGGCGGCGGAGGTCGCGGCCGTGGCGGCGGTGGTGGTGGTGGTGGCGGCGGCAGAAGCCGTTACTAAAAACCCCTGACTCTACCTATGGTTCTTCAAAGGCCGTCTGCGTCAAACGCGCAGGCGGCCTTTTTTGTTGCTAAATGGCAGATCGGTCATTTTTCTCCTTGTTTGGTTACCCTGGCGATGCTGTAAAATGATGGACAACGAGTCATTGCGGACAAGGGTTCGGGCATGACAGAACACAAATCATGGCGAAGGCAGTCCTTGTCGTTGTGCGTCTGCGGACTTTTGGCAGGGATGGCGCCAGCTTTTGCGCAGGATTGCTCCGAGCCTTTCGGACCGTGTGACGACAGACCGTTCGATTCTTTCGCATCGTCAGCCTATCTGACTTCCGCCCGCGTGGATCCGTTTTGCATACGAGTCGGCGTGGACCATTTTCGACTCTCCATCGGAATCGCCGACCCCCAAATTGTTTCAGTGAGTCTGGCCACACAGGGGCGATTCCTCTATCAGAATTCTCCTGCTTCTTCCCTTACGCTGTTTGATGACGGCACGCACGGCGACGTTCAAGCGGGAGATCATGTCTTTAGTCTGGACGAACTGTCCTTGGCGCAGGCGACCGGAACAATCGGCAATTCGATCATACGCTTTATAAACATGACCTTTCGATACGCCGACGCTCACGAAGTGGTTTCCGATGAAGACCTTGGACTTACCTTGCACTACGTGGCGGCCTGGGTTCCGATTCCGCGAATCATCAACCTTGCCGTCGATGTCCATGCCACTCGCTACGTGGTGAACGTGGTTCAGCCGCTTCAAGGCAGTTTCCCCGGTCACTTCGTGGATAATGAGGCGGTGAGCCAACGATACTACGACTTTTTCCCCGATGACCGGGATTTTCTCCTGATCGCGAAGCCCTTCAATACGAACGGCAACGCGGCTTCCTTCAAGACTGTACGAAACGATATTCAAGGCATTGGACTCCCCATGCTGAACCTGTCTCCGGATTTTGGCAGCGCGGGAGTTCTTCAAGGCGTCATCAATATCTATTTTGGCAACATCTGGCCGGGCGTTTTGAACCATGAAATCCTGCATCGATGGGCCGCATTTCTAGGGGAGTCGCTCAACCTTACAGGGAGTGGCGGGCACTGGGGGGCGATCTCGGCTGGAGACACCGGATTTGGCGGGCCGCCACCCTATGCCGGCTCGTTTGATGTGATCCAACCGGATACAGGCAACACTTTCCGTGCGCGGATCGATAATTCCGGGACTTATGGCCCGCTGGAATTGTATGTAATGGGATTGTTGAGCATTGACGATGTGCCAAGCCCGATCGCGGCGCTGGTCAATCCCGTATTCCAGGAATATCAAGGCGACGACTCCATCTATACCGCCGACGCTCTTCGCCAGGTCTCTACGGAAGAAATCGTGGCAGTCGAGGGTGAGCGAAATCCCAGCTATCTGGCATCACCGAAGCAGTTTCGAGCGGCGATGGTGGTCGTGTATGACCGGCCGCTCAGCGACGTGGAACTGGCGTATTACGATTTTGCGATGCAGGAATATGAGAAGGAATCGTCGGCGCTGGGGATGACCTTTGCCGCGGCGACCGGAGACCGGGGAACGATCACAACTGCCCTGCCGTGTGCGGCAGGGATGGGCGGGCCCAATTGTGTGAATATTCCGGCCGTCAGCGACATTGGAGTCGTGGTAGTCGCTGCCCTGCTGCTTGTAGCGGGCGTCAGCATTCTTCGAAAGCGGTGCGGTAACGTATGGTAAGCGCTGATTTGCATTTTCACTGAGCAGTGGCACACCGTCAGTGCCTGCAGCCCGGTGGGCACAGCCCACCCTACTTTGCCGTCGCGGTGGCGCGGACTTCGCGGAGGACGGTGACCTTGATTTCGCCGGGGTAGGTCATCTGCTCCTCGATCTGCTTGGCGACGTCGCGAGCAATCATGACGGCCATGGTGTCGTCCACGCGTTTGGCGTCGACGATGACGCGGATTTCGCGGCCGGCCTGGATGGCGAAGGCCTCGCGGACGCCGTTAAAGCCCTTGGCGATTTCCTCAAGCTGCTGAAGCCGCTGGGTGTAGCGTTCGAGCGATTCGCGGCGGCCTCCGGGGCGCGAGGCGCTGATGGCGTCGGCGGCCATGACGATGGGGGTGTAGGGACTGGTCGCAGGGATGTCGCCGTGGTGCCCCTCGATGGCGTTGAGGACTTCGGGGCGTTCGTTGAACTTGCGGCAGAAGTCGGCGCCGATTTTCTGGTGGCTGCCCTCGACTTCGTGATCGATGGCCTTGCCGATATCGTGGAGCAGGCCACAGCGGCGGGCGAGTCGGCCATCCAGGCCAAGCTCGTCGGCGATCGCCTGGCAAAGAAAGGCGACCTCGACGCTATGTCGCAAGACGTTTTGGCCGTAGCTGGTACGAAAGCGCAGACGACCCAGGAGTTCCAACTGTTTGCGATGCAGGCCGCCGATGCTGGTTTCGACGGAGGCCTTCTTACCCCATTCGAGGAGTTCTTCGTCCATTTCGCCCTGAACCTGGGCGACGAGTTCTTCGATACGGCCGGGGTGGATGCGGCCATCCTGAATGAGGCGTTCGAGGGTGCGACGGGCGACTTCGCGGCGGACGGGATCAAAGGCGCTGACCACGACGACACCCGGCGTGTCATCGACGATGACATCCACCCCCGTCGCTTTTTCGAAGGCGCGGATGTTGCGACCTTCGCGACCAATCACCCGGCCCTTCATTTCGTCATTGGGGATGTCCACGGTGGATACGCTGGTTTCGGCTGTATGCTCGCCGGCGTAACGCTGGATGGCGGTGAGGGTGATTTCGCGGGAGCGCTGCATTGCCTCATCGCGAGCCTGCGTGACGGTGCGTTCAATCAAAACCGCGGCATCACGCTCGGATTCCTGACGTACGTCTTCAAGGACGAGGCGCTTGGCCTCCTCCACGCCCATGCCGGATAGTTTGTGGAGCTGTTCGCGGCGGTGGACAAGCAATTTGGCCGCTTCTTCCTCTTTCCTGGCGATATCCTCTGATTGCCCCTGGAGTTTTTTGGTGAGGGCTTCGAGGGACTTCTCCTTGGTGGTGAGGGTGTCGAGCTTGCCTTCGAGATTATCTTCGCGTTTGGCGAGCCTCTTCTCGACCTCTTTCAACTCTGCGCGCTGCGTATCGCCTTCGCGCTTGAGTTCCTCCTGTCCGCGAAGGAATTCAGCCCGTGCATCGACCTCCGCCTTCTTGAGTGCAACCATTGCTTCATTCTTTGCATCTCCGATCAGGCGTTCCGCCTCGAGGCGTGCAGCGTCAAGCCGGGCGCGACCAAACCAGCGCAATACGAGATAGCCGGCCAAGAGTGTGACAATGGAGCTTATTCCGCAACCCAGAATCAGCTTGAGTATGATGCCGCTGGTTTGTTCGATTCCGTCAGCCTGAGCCAGCAAAAGGTGTTCCATAGCAGCGTCCACCGATCAACCTCGCGGAGCATGGGCGAGCCAGCCTGCGCGACGGTTGCTTTCCATGAAAGTTGGCGACGGAAGGAGGGATTCAGGATGACATCAGCGTGAAGTGCGCAGGTCCGACGCTGCGCTACATCCCGGAATCGTTACCGGGATCGCTGGTGTAGATACGCAACGGTGCTGGAAATCTGAAAACGCTATGGGCAGTAGGGTCTAGGCGCGTTCCTTCTTTTGAGCAATTTCGTACTTCCACTTGCGACTATCCTGCCACTAACCCTTTGCCCTTAAGCAAATGACAGGCGGATAAGCCGCAGCACACCACCACCACAAAGAGCGTTACGATATAGCGGATTGCAAGGCTCACGCGGACGACAAATCGAATGAACCCGCCCACCGCTTCCAGATGTTCGTCGCCGAAAACCGAACGGCGTATCCTGAAAACAACCTCCAAGTCCGCCCCGGACATCAAGCGTATCTTTACGAGATACACCGTCCATTGGCGCAATTAGAGCGCAGCGAGCAGTTTATGAAGGAAATTGTAAGTGTCAAGTGTGAACTCGGGGCTTATTGGGACCTGAATTGGAGCTGGTTCAAATGCTGATGGGGTAATTCGCACCATGATTTCTCGGCCAGCGTATACACATTCACGGAAGTGGCTTGGGAATGGGTATGGAATGGCGAACCGAGAGGGCGCTTCAGGCGCCTACTCGGATAACTTGCGGTGAGCCCCTTGCAAGAATCCCACAGTTTCCGATCATGCGTTCTTAAAGGAATTCTCTTGGTGGAACCTTCGCTGGGACTGGGCCAATGAAACGGGATGAACATGACGCGTTTGCGTAATCGATTCGCCTATGGCGTCCTTATTTCAAGCGTTATTGCCTGCAATTCCGCCTTCGCTGCGCCGAAAGCGAAAGTCAGCCTGGTCCCCTTCTCCTCCGCCGTCACCGCCGGGCAACCGTTCGAGGTTGGGGTCCGGTTTGAGTTGGATGCGGGCTGGCATATTTACTGGCAGAACAGTGGTGACGCCGGCTCACCTCCTTCGGTCGCATGGAAGTTACCGGAGGGTTTCACCGTTGGAGAATTGCAATTTCCCGCTCCCAAGAGCCACGTGAGTCCGGGGGACATCATCACCAATATTCTCAAGGGAGAGCCGGTTTTGCTGGCGACGGTTTATCCGCCGAAGGAACTGGCGGGTTCTGACATCAGCATCGCAGCGAAAGTAGTGAGCTTCGTTTGCGAAAGTCAGTGCCTGCAAGAGACGGCCAATGTTGATTTGAAACTACCGGTTGTCGCATCGACGGCAGAAGTTAAGTCTGCCAACGACGAGTTGCATGCCCTGGCAAAAAAGAAGCTGCCCAAATCGTCGAGCAAAGCCCTGACGGTCAAGCCCATCATTGTGAATAGCCAGATTACTCCTGGATCCAAACTGGCAATTGGCATCCAGGCCAGTATTGCCAAGAACCATCATATCCAGTCGAACAAGCCGACGAACCCAAGCCTCATTCCGGCCGAGGTTTTCCTGGAGCGGGTTTCGGGCATTCGCCATGAGCGGCCCCAATTTCCAGAGGCAAAGATTCGAAAGGACCAATACCTGGGCGAACTCAGCGAGTTCACAGGGGAAGTATTGATCCAGATTCCGGTGGAAGTGGACGCAGCCCGTGCGCCAGGACCCCTAAAAATCGGCGGCGTACTTTCGTTCCAGGCTTGCGAGGATGGCGGAAACTGCCTGCCGCCAGAATCGGTGGGATTTTCGGTTCCACTTGAAGTGGTGGCTGGCGCGCCAACCGTGTCCGGCCAGATCCGCTACGCCGAAACTCCGACATCCGCTCCTGCAGCATCAGCTGAACCAAAAGAAAGCGCTGCCGCGAGTTTGGAGAAATCCGTTGACCCAATCAACGTGCCTGAAGCCGGCGGAGTTGACGGCTTTCTCAAACGATGGGGGCTGGGTGGATTGCTGCTGGGATGTTTCCTTTACGGGCTATTCATCAACGCAACGCCATGCGTACTGCCTCTGCTGTCGATCAAAGTATTGGGATTCGTCCAGCAGGCTCATGAGTCGCGCAAGCGAACCATGATCTTGGGTCTGGCTTTTGGAGCCGGCGTGATTGTTTTCTTTGTGGCGCTTGGACTGCTCGCGGCGAGGGGCCGCAATATCCAGCAATTGCCGGTCGCGGTGATTGTGTTGGGGGGCGTGGTACTGGCGATGGCGCTGAGCATGTTGGGCGTGTTCACGTTGCACGTTCCCACGAGTGCAACTTCACTCGAAGCCCGAATTCATCAGGAAGGCCCGATCGCATCCTTCGCCAAGGGGGCGTTCGCTCCGGTTTTGGGCCTGGCGTGTACTGGCCCGTTACTGGCCGGTGCATTCGCATGGGCTTCACAGCAGCAGCGCGAGACCGCAATTCTTGCCTTTTCGTTCATGGGGTTGGGAATGGCGAGTCCGTACATGCTCTTTGGGGCGAATCCGAGATGGCTGAGCTTTCTGCCGCGACCGGGCATGTGGATGGTCACGCTTGAACGGATCATGGGGTTTTTGCTGCTGGCGATGGTGGTCAAGCTGATCGATCCGCTCATCGTGCAAATCGGCGTGGAGGGGTTGCAATGGACTCTTGTGTTTTATGTGGCTTTGGCGATGGCCTGCTGGATGCTGGGCAAGATTCAAATCACCATGCCGGCCTTGGAGCGATGGAAGCTGCGGACGGCGGCGGCAACAATTGTGCTGGGAAGCTCGGCGGTGGTATTCGGCTGGGTGTACCCGCTGGGCAAGGCGGAAGAAAATGCCAAGATTCCCCTATGTGAGCCGATCAACGACGGGACGCATATTGCATGGCGCACATGGACCCCACAGGCTGTTCAGGAGACGGTCAACGCAGGAAAGATTGCCTTCGTGGATTTCACGGCCTCGTACTGTACGATTTGCCAATCCAACAAGAAGAGCGCAATCAACACTCCAGAAGTGATCGCCAAAATCTCACAACTTGGTGCCGTGGCTTTCAAGGCGGATTTCACCAATGGAGATGAGAACATTGCCGACGCGCTCCAGCGTATCAAAGGCTCCATTCTCGTCCCCCTCAACCTGATCTATCCGGCAGGACGACCGGATCGACCCATTATCCTCCAAACCAATCTGACGACCTCATACCTGCTTCAGAAATTCGACGAGGCCCATTCGTTTTCCAGCCAATCTGCGTCCGTTTCGGGCATGTAAATACACGGAATCAACCGTTGGGTGATGCCCCCCGCCTTCCATCGAAATTCCCGGTGGATCGTATCATTTTCCAATTTTGGCGCTTACGCTATGATCGGTTCGCTGACAGCCAAACACAACCGAGTTTGGTAGAGATCGGTCATGATGGTGGGCAGGGCCCACCCTGCAACAAATGGTGGAGAAAGCGTGAGGATACTAACCATAGTCAAACAAGTGCCGGACTCGAATGCGGCGATCAAGGTTGCCGCGGACGGAAAGGGTATCGATCAGGCCGGACTCAAGCTGGTTCCCGACCCGCTCGACGAGTTCGGCGTCGAACTGGCCGTGCAGCTCAAGGAAAAACGCGGCGACGTATCTGAAATTGTGGCGTTGACGCTGGGCCCGGAAAAGGCCGCCGAAACCCTACGAGTGGCTCTGGCGATGGGGGCGGATGCCGGCGTTCATCTATGCGATCCGAAATTTGAATCGTTCAATGAACTTTTCTATGCGTACGTCGTTGCGCAGACGGTGAAAAAGGATGCCAACGGATTCGACTTAATTCTTTGCGGAAAATACAACATCGATATCGACGGGGGCGCGGTTGGTGCGGCCCTGGCGGAATATCTGGACATGCCACACGTTGGGGCGGTAACGGGACTGGAATTTGCGGCCGATGGGAAACGATTTACCGCCAAACGTCGAATTGAAGGCGCCGAGGAAGTGGTCGAGTGTGATTTGCCCGCCGTGCTTACCATTGAAAAAGGCCTGGTCGAGCCTCGATATCCATCTCTGCCGAATCTGATGAAGGCGAAGAAGAAGCCGCTTGCTGTGCTGACATCCAAGGATATTCCCGGTGAAGACGCCGCCGAAGCGGGCACGCAGCTTGTTGCCATCACCCCCCCACCGCCCAAGCCGGCTTGCAAGTTTATCGAAGGCGAACCGGAGCAGATGGCGAAGGAGCTGGTGCGGTTGCTGCGCGAGGAAGCGAAAGTCATTTAGGCATTGAAGATAGCGAAGATCAAATACGATGAGCACGAACATTCTGGTTTTCATTGAACAGCGCGGCGGGAAGATTCTGCCTGCTTCGTTTCAACTTTTTACGGCGGCCGGAAAACTGGCGGAAAGCACCGGCGGGCAGGTGCAGGCCGTCGTCGTCGGGCATAACGTTGCGGGTCTTGCGCAACAGGTCGCGAGCTTTGGCGCCAAAAAAGTTCTCTTGGTGGATGACGCCGAACTCACCATGTATCGCGTGATGCCTTACGCCGCAGCGGTGACAGCAGCGATTGACGCAGCACAAGCGAAAATTGTTTTGTTTCCGACGACATTCATGGGGCGCGATCTGGCCTCGCGGGTGGCCGCTCGAAAGCGGGCGGCACTGGCGATCGATTGCACGGACGTAGGCATGGATGGCGGCGATCTCGTGGCGAGTAAGCCGATGTACGCCGGGAAGTTCAGCGCGAAATTCAAACTTTCGTCGGGCCGATTGCAGATGGCGACGGTACGCAGCAACGCCTACACAGCACCCGCGCCTCAGACTGGAGCCAGCCCGGAGGTGCAGCAAATCCCCCTGACCCTGCGCGACGTGGACAAACGGGCGAAGGTCAAGGAAATCGCCTCGACGAGTTCCGGCGTGAAGGATGTGACGGAGGCCGATATCGTGGTTTCGGGAGGCCGGTCGCTCAAATCAGCCGACAACTTCAAAATCATTTACGAACTTGCCGAATCGCTCGACGGCGCTGTCGGCGCATCGCGTGCGGCATGCGACGCAGGGTACCAGCCGCACATTCGCCAAGTGGGACTCACCGGCAAAGTGGTCACGCCGAAACTGTACATCGCCTGCGGCATCGATGGAGCGATTCAGCACCTGGCGGGCATGCGCGGCAGCAAGGTGATCGCGGCGATCAACACGAAGAAGGATGCGCCAATTTTCAAGGTAGCGACCTATGGTTGCGTGGCCGACCTGTTCGCCCTGGTTCCCCTGCTTACCAAAGAGTTCAAGGCACAAAAGCATCATTGATGGTGAATTGCACCTGGCATTTTTTTTCATTTTCGCATTTCGCCAACCGCACTTACCATAGTCAGCGATGAATCCACTCGTCATGGCATTCCTGCTTCTTGCCGGTTGGGGAACCTTCGCGTACTCCGCGCGGCGACGTTGGAAGCTGCTGTCCGTTGGTGCGCCGGCGAATCGCTTTGATCGGCCCGGGGAGCGTTTGCGGCGGACGTGGGAGTACGCGATCAAACAAGTGCGCATGCGGCGCTATCCGCTCGCGGGCATCGCGCACATGCTGATCTTCCTTGGGTTTGGCGTGCTGTTGCTGCGGACGCTTATCCTTTGGGGGCGGGGATTCGATCCCACATTTCACCTCTGGATTTTCGGTGCGGATTCGTTGCTGGGGCGGATGTACTCCTTTCTCAAAGACCTGTTCGCCGTGCTGGTCATACTTGGCGCACTTGTTTTCTTCTATTTCCGCCTTGTGAAGCGGCTCCCGCGCATGACGCTCAGCGGCGAAGGACTGGTGATCCTCGGAATTATCGTCACGATGATGGCTGCGGATATTCTGTATGACGCAGCGGCCATGGCCCAGGGGGGCTACTCCGCGGCTCATTTCTACTGGTACGAGCCGGCCGGGGCGATTGCGTCATTGGCACTGGCCTGGCTGCCGGGCGGCGTCCTGAGTTTCCTGTCGCACGCCGGGTTCTGGATCCACTCCACGCTGGTGCTCGTCTTCCTGAATATCCTCCCGTACTCGAAGCATTTTCACATCATTACCGGAGTGCCCAACGTTTTTCTGCAGAACCTTCAGCCTGTTGGGCGATTGCCGAACATTGAAGACATTGATGGCAAATTGGAGCGGGAGGAGACGCTGGGCATCAGGCGCATTGACCAGTTCAGTTGGAAGTCGATTCTGGATTTCTACACGTGTACGGAGTGCGGACGGTGCAGCGATCATTGTCCGGCCACAAAGACCGGCAAGAAACTCTCGCCCAAGCACTTTACGCTCGACTTGCGAAATTTTCTCTACAAGAATGAGCCGGCGCTTGTCGCTTCGAAAACCAACGGGCATGGCGGCGCGGCGACTGGCCATGCCAAGCAATCCGAACCGGGAGCACAAGCAACGGAGGGTGAGGCCCATCCCCCCTTCTCTCAAGGAGAAAAAAGAAACGGCAACGGAGCGCACAGAATCGACCTTGTCGATGGCGTAATCGATCCGGAAGTGTTGTGGGCGTGTACGTCATGCCGGGCATGTGAGCAGGAATGTCCGGTCTTTATCACCTATGTGGACAAGATCGTGGACATGCGGCGATACCTCGTGCAGGAGCGAGGCGAGTTTCCGCCACAATTGCAATCTGCGTTTCGTGGGCTGGAGACGAATGCCAACCCGTGGAATTTTGCGGCCTCGGAGCGTGGACACTGGGCCGAGGGGATGGGCATCAAGCTGCTGGCCGAGAATCCAGATGTGCCGGTCTTGTTCTGGGTGGGCTGCATGCCGAGCTTTGACGAGCGGGCGAAAAAGATCACACAGGCGACGGCGCGGCTCATGCAGCAGGCCGGCGTCGATTTCGCAATCCTGGGCGCGGAGGAGCAGTGTACCGGCGACCCCGCGCGGCGGGCGGGAAACGAATATCTGTTCCAGATGTTTGCGAAGGCGAATGTCGAAGTGCTCAACAACTACGGAGTGGACAAGAAAACCGTCGTGACGACATGCCCCCACTGCTTCAACACATTGCTCAACGAATATCCGGATTTCGGCGGGCGATTCAACGTCGTACACCACACGACTTTTCTCTCGCAGCTTCTGACCTCCGGAAAACTCAAACCCGCAAGGCGCGTGGATCGCAAGGTGGTGTTCCACGATTCATGCTATTTGGGCCGGTACAACGAGGTATACGACGCCCCCCGTGAGGTGCTTCGCAGCATCGGGCTGACTGTTCTGGAACCCACGGCTACGCGCGATCGGGGTATGTGCTGCGGGGCGGGCGGAGCCCAAATGTTCAAGGAGGAGGAACACGGCATGGAGCGCGTAAACATCGTCCGTACAGAGCAGCTTCTGGAAACTCAGCCGGACGCGGTGGCCAGCGCGTGTCCGTTCTGCATGCGCATGCTCACGGACGGACTCGCCTCCAAGGGCCGCGAAAACATACCACAGCTCGATATTGCCGAATTGCTCATGGAGGCGATGCAGCCTACGTAGACAGTGTTTCGCACGCGGTTGGAAAGTTCCGTGTTTTGCCGAGGCTGAATCTTGTCTGTACAATAATATCCAATGTTCTTCGGAACGCTTGGCGGGGCGTAGCGCAGTCTGGTTAGCGCGCTTGACTGGGGGTCAAGAGGTCGCAGGTTCGAATCCTGTCGCCCCGAATGACGTAATGATTTTAATTCAAAGGACTTACGCAAATCGTTGGCGTAGGTCTTTCTTTTTTGTATGCTCCACGCGCCACCAGTTGGCCACCATCTGGCCACCACTTGGCCACCACTCGGGTTGCCGAGAAATTGCGGTTTTCCGCGTCAGGAGGTGTTTGCAGCGTGGGGTACATCCGAAAACGAACCAATGGTCAACTCGCCTTCGTCTTCGCATGGAAGGGCAAGAAACACACCAAGGGCTTGGGCACAGCAGACCAGAAAACTGCCAATCAGATTCGTGAGGATGCAAATGAGCAACTCACCCGTATCCGCAGCGGTCAAAGTGCCCTAGCCTCGAAGCTCCTCGCCGACGGTCATTCCATCATGGACGTACTCTTCGGCTCCGAGGAAATCGGGCACCTAGAGCACTCCTAATTCAATCGTAGCGCGTTAGGCGCATGTTAGGATTGCGCGAACCGGGTGCTGTTTGTAGGCTCTTTTCGAGGTCCAGGATTGGACCTGGAAGGAGCCATGGATGGGCGTTGCGTATGGTCAGGATCT
>CAZCST010000023.1:0-56164 GCA_964501365.1 uncultured Phycisphaera sp.
GATGTGATGGGCCGACATCGAGGTGCCAAACGACTCCGCCGCTGTGAACGCTCGGGAGTCATCAGCCTGTTATCCCCGGAGTACCTTTTGTCCGATGAGCGATAACCCTTCCACACGGGATTACCGGATCACTAAGGCCTACTTTCGTATCTGCTCGATTTGTATATCTCGCAGTGAAGCCGGCTTATGCCTTTGCACTCGTCGCACGATTGCCAACCGTGCTGAGCCGACCTTTGCGCTTCTCCGTTACTTTTTGGGAGAAGACCGCCCCAGTCAAACTGCCCACCTAACACTGTCCTCCGCCCGGATTCACGGGTCGGAGTTAGGGAACAAACAGCACAAGGGTGGTATTTCAACGTTGGCTCCCCGACTGCCGGAACAGCCGGATCATCGCCTCCCACCTATCCTACGCATATGATGTCTGTGACCAATATCAGGCTACAGTAAAGGTTCATGGGGTCTTTCCGTCTTGCCGCGGGTATGTGGTATCTTCACCACAATTACAATTTCACCGAGTCCGTCCTTGAGACAGTGCTCCAGTCGTTACGCCATTCATGCGCGTCGGAACTTACCCGACAAGGAATTTCGCTACCTTAGGACCCTCATAGTTAGGGCCGCCGTTTATGGGTGCTTCGGTTGCAAGCTTTAGGGGCAAGCCCCCTGACCTACTTCCTTAACATTCCCACATCGAGCAGGCGTCAGTCTCTATACGTCCACTTTATGTGTTAGCAGAGACCTGTGTTTTTGATAAACAGTCGCCAGAGCCGATTATCTGAGCCCTCCCCCGAAGGGGTAGGGACACCTTTTCCCGAAGTTACGGTGTCAAATTGCCTAGTTCCTTAAGAACGGTTCTCTCGAGCGCCTGAGGCTACTCGCCTCACCTACCTGTGTCAGTTTTAGTACGGATTCGCTGTTTGCCACCATAGCTTTTCTCGGTACTCTCGCCTCGCACTTCGGCAACAAATCGGCCTCGGCCTTGCGGCAACCCTCACGTCTTATGGTGGGCTGCGTTTAAAGAGCACGCACTATGGATTGATCGCACAACAAAGGGCAGGAATATTAACCTGCTGTCCATCGACTACGCCTTTCAGCCTCGTCTTAGGTCCCGCCTAACCCTGGGCGGATTTCCCTTCCCCAGGAAACCTTAGGTTTACGGCGAGGAGGATTTTCACCTCCTTTATCGTTACTCATTCCGGCATAATCACTAGATAGGCCCACAATCACTCCTTGCGGTATGACCTGTATCTGCCTATCAACGCTCCCCTACCGCGCAACACCACCGAAGTAGTGTTGCACCCGCGGCTTCGGTACCATGCTTAGTCCCGTTCATTATCGGCGCCTAATCTCTCGATGAGTAAGCTATTACGCACTTTTTAAATGGTGGCTGCTTCTAAGCCAACATCCTCGCTGTCTCAGAGAAAAGACTTCCTTACGCACTTAGCATGGATTAGGGACCTTAGCCGACGGTCCGGGTTGTTTCCCTTTTGTCCATGAAGCTTATCCCCCACAGACTGACTCCCGAGATAGTCGTTATGGTATTCGGAGTTTGGTTGAGGGCGGTAGGCTGGTGGCCCCCGCGTCTCATTCAGTAGCTCTACCCCCATAACGTAGTGCCTCGAGGCTAGCCCAAAAGCGATTTCGGGGAGAACGAGATATCTCCAGGTTTGATTAGACTTTTACTCCTCCTCACAGTTCATCCCATAACTTTTCAACGTTAATGAGTTCGGTCCTCCGCCACCTTTTACGGTAGCTTCAACCTGACCATGAGTAGATCACCTGGTTTCGCGTCTATGGCCTGCAACTTTGTCGCCCTATTGAGACTCGCTTTCGCTTCGGCTCCTCCGCGGAACGGATTAACCTGGCTACAGACCATAACTCGCCGGATCATTATGCAAAAGGCACGCGGCCACACGTTCCGGCAAGCCGGTATCGTGCTACCACTGCTTTGTAAGTGCATGGTTTCAGGTTCTTTTAACTCCGTTTGAAACGGTTCTTTTCACCATTCAGTCGCCCTACTAGTTCACTATCGGTCGTTAAGTAATACTTAGCCTTGGAGGGTGGGCCCCCCGGCTTCACGCAAGGTTCCACGAGCCTCGCGCTACTCTGGGACACCTCTCAACGGAGGGCTGTCGTTTTCGCGTACGGGGATGTCACCCTCTATGTCCGGCCTTTCCAGACCGTTCCGCTAACGACGCCTTTGTAACTCCTCGAGGGCCCGCAACCCCGCGGTGCAAGCACCACGGTTTGGGCTAGATCCGCCTTCGCTCGCCGCTACTGACGGAGTCTCGGTTGATTTCTTTTCCTCCAGGTACTGAGATGTTTCAGTTCCCTGGGTTTGCTCCATACGGCCTATACATTCAGCCGCAGGTGACGCCATCTGGTTGCCCAGTGACGCCCGGTTTCCCGATTCGGTGATCCCCGGATCAAAGCTTGTTTGACAGCTCCCCGAGGCATATCGCAGCCTACCACGACCTTCATCGCTTCTTAACGCCTAGGCATCCACCATGCACTCTTCATAGCTTGACCACAATCATGAGGGGCTGTTGCGGGAACGATTCACCCGCACAGCGATCTGTGTCCAAGCCGTATTTACTTCCAGCGCTTGAGATTCCATCTTGATTCGCTCCCGACAACACCAACTCAGCCCCACCCCCTTGAGATAGAGTGGTTCGAGACGATACCGCCGGGTGCAACTCGATGAGAATCAGTGGTTTTCTAATCCACATTACCTTGGTTCGTCGTCGCAATGCTGAAAACCGCTGAAAAAGCCGATTTTTCGCACACTCCGACGAACCTGCGTCCACTTCTTCAATTGTCAAAGAGCAGTGTTACGACCCGCCGCTGAATTGCTTATCAGCTTTGGGGCGAGCTAAGTACTTTAACAACGACGATCCGCCCGTCAAGCGACCAAAGCCATTTTTTTTGGACCCTCTCCACGCACTCCATGATCATGCTTTTCAACTATCATAAGTCGCTATGAGCAAGCATGTTAAGCCAAACCCCCCTGCCGATCTTCAAACCCCTGCCAAAGCCGTCAAGGCGGCCAAAGCCAAAAATGCGCCACCCCGCCTTCCCAGAATTGGCGTCCACGTTTCGGTGGCCGGCGGACTTGAGAATGGGTTCGTAAATGCGGCCGCCGCAGGCTGCGATTGCATGCAGATTTTCGTGAAAAACCAGCGTCAATGGCGGGCCAAGCCGCTCGCCGAGGACCAAATTCGACTATTTCTTGAGGCCCGTAAACATTCCGGCATCACCCCGATCATGGCGCATGCAAGCTACCTGCTGAATCTAGCCGCGCCGAATGATGCAATTCGCAACATGAGCATCGATGCGATGATCGACGAACTCACACGATGTGAAGAACTTGGAATCGATGGTTTGGTGTTTCATCCCGGCGCACACGGAAACGTAGCCGACAGCCAGGCGCCGTCGTCAAGCGGAATCTCCGACGCCGAGTTGACTGGAATCAGGCGAATCGCGACCGCTCTCCACGAAGTTCACCAACATTGCGCAGGGTTCAAAACGAAGTTACTGCTCGAATGTACTGCCGGCCAGGGCAGTGCCATCGGCTGGCAGTTCGAACAGCTCGCGGAAATCCTGAACCGCGTGCGCGACGCGGACCGGCTCGGCGTGTGCCTCGACACCTGCCACCTCTTCGCGGCCGGTTACGACTTCCGCACACCGGAAACCTACGCCGCGATGATCGACAAACTCGAGAGTGCCATCGGCGTGGCACAAGTCTGCTGCATCCACGCGAACGACTCCAAGCGCGAACTCGGCAGCCGCGTCGATCGCCACGATCACATCGGCCAAGGCCAGATCGGCAAATCCGGCTTCGCCAATTTCCTAAACGACCCCCGCTTCCGCGACGTCCCTTTCATCCTCGAAACGCCAAAAGACAAGGACGAAAAGGGTCGCGATTGGGATGTGGTGAACGTAAAGATATTGCGGGGATTGGTTCGGTCCTGAGTCTCGTCAGCAATGCTGCATTGGGCGGCCGCAATCTCGTAACCCGCCAATGACGAGGAATGAGAATAATGTGAATAAGGGGAGTAATGAGCGACCCGATTTCAGTTCGATCGGAAGTCACAATTCCCATTCTTCTCATGCTTCCCATCGCATGATCCAGCCACGCGGCGGTTACGAGACTCTCCTGTCGTATAAGAAAGCCGAAGTCGCCTGGGGCATCACTCTCCGCTTCACTCACAAGTTCTTGGCCAGGCGCAATCACCCCATCGAGGCTAGGGTGAGTCCTTAGCGGTTCGACCAAGAACCACCCCGGCCTCAAAATCTCACGCCAATATTGAGATTTTCAATATTCACATCATTAGAAACGAACAACACTTACGACAATTCTACCCGTATCAACCGTCACTATTCTCCGTGTACCTGCCTGTGAAATGAATACGCCTTTTTGCTTATTTCAGCTTCTAAGTCTCAATTAACATTGACATTACGACTGCCCTAACTGTAAGATAGCGGCTCATCATGGCTGATGGCCGCCTCGCTGCAGGCGGCGCAATCGAATAGGGGAAGATTGAAATGTCCGCCACGTTCCTGAATCTGTTTTTTTTGCTGCCATCGCAGGTCACCTACGAACAAACAAGGTCAATGGGCTTCCGGCAACCCGTCTCGCCCGACGCAAACCAGGCAATCGTCACATGTGACTCCGATTGGACTAATGGTTTTTCACTACCCGCCAATGGGGCCGTATACGCCCTACTGAACCTCAACGACGGAACCAACGGCAACATGTTTGTCGGCGGCGCATTCACATCCATTGCCGGAATCACCGCGAAACGTGTTGCCCAATGGGATGGCATCGAATGGTCCACTCTGGGCGAAGGACTCAACGGATCCGTCATGGCCTTCGCTTCCTATGCCTCAATCGGAGCGCCGGAGCTTTACGCGGCCGGTTGGTTCACGGCATCGGCAAATACCTCGCTCAATCACGTAGCCCGATGGGACGGCAGCGCATGGAGGGCACTGCGAGACGGACTCAACGGAAATGCCTATGCAATGGCTGTTTTCAATGACGGCTCGGGACCAGCGCTCTACGTCGCCGGAGATTTCACACAGGCCGGAAACCTGGCAGTCAACGGGGTCGCCAAATGGGATGGCAACAATTGGTCAAACCTGGGCGCCGGATTCGATGATCGCGTGTCGGCTTTGGCCGTGTTCAATGACGGTTCAGGTTCGCAGCTTTACGCAGGTGGAAAATTTCATCACGCCGGAAGCGTGCAGGCCAACCACGTCGCTCGATGGAACGGACTAGCCTGGTCGGCAGTGGGCGCGGGTTTGACGCAGGATGTCTATGCATTTACCGAACTCGAAGAGAGCCATACTCCCACGCTTTTTGCAGGCGGCGGAACGATCATAGGCGGTGGAGGCATCACTTCGGGTTTTGTCGCAAAGTGGAAAGACAATACGTGGACCACCATTCAATCGGGCACCGGCACTGACTCCATTGTGTTTACTCTCGCGTCGTACGATGACGGCGTGGCGCCGGGAGTTTTCGCGGACGCCATTTTTGTCCAGGACGGCATGTTCCCGACGACCTACTTTGGAAAATGGAACGGTCAGGCATGGTGGGAGTCCCCGTTCAAGGCCACAAGTGTTTTTGCGGCCGCCAGTTGGGAAATGAACTTGAAACGCTCATTGCTGATTTCCGGGGGATTTTCCAGCCTCGGAACGTCGGCTTCGCCACAGCTTGCGATGTATGACTCCAATGGGCTGACCAGTTTGGCGAACGGCTTCGACGGCCCATTATACGCGCTCCAGGAGGCGGCAATTGGGAATCAATTCGTCCTTCTCGCTGGAGGCAACTTCCACAAGGCCGGCGCCAAACCCGCCAAGAGTCTTTCCTATTGGAACGGTCAGATGTGGACCGAATTTGCCGGCGGCGTAAACGGTACCGTGTTGGCGATCGAGGAAGTTCTCAATTTTCCACAGCGCTACGTCGTCGTCGCAGGCCTGTTTTCAAAGGCAGGCGACGTGCCGGTCCAAAACGTCGCACGTTGGGACCAGAACGGCTGGTCCAGCTTGGGAAGCGCATTCACGGGACCGGTTTATTCAATCCAATGGTTTGACGGCACGCAAAGCGCACCCGGTTTGTTTGTTGGAGGGTCTTTTGAGTTTGCAGGCACTATGCAAACCAACAACATCGCAAAATGGAACGGCATATCATCCTGGCTACGGTTGGAACAAGGAGTCACGAACACCGCGGGCGATGCGTCGGTCCGCGCCTTGGCCACATTCCCTGAGTCAGGGTTGCTTGACCTGTACGTCGGAGGATCATTCAACGTCGCCGGCAAATCATCTGCTTCGAATATCGCGAAATGGAACGGTGCATCGTGGTCGGCGATGGGGACCGGGGTCAACGGCACGGTCAATGCCATTGCCGTATTCGAT
Organism: uncultured Phycisphaera sp.; assembly: GCA_964501365.1. Taxonomy (GTDB): domain Bacteria; phylum Planctomycetota; class Phycisphaerae; order UBA1845; family UBA1845; genus CAZAMB01. The sequence continues at coordinate 6,412 of CAZCST010000023.1, forward strand.
GGGGGTTCCGGCCCGTATCTCGTGATCGGCGGCGAATTCACAAGGGCCGGCACTGTTCCGACGCGCAACATTGCAAAATGGGACGGGATTTCCTGGGGGCCGCTTGGAAACGGAGTCAGCGGTCCTGTGTATTCACTTACAGCGCACGCGGACGAAAACGGATCGTACCTTTTTGCAGGCGGGAACATCCCCGGGTCCTTTGAAGTTGATCAAAACCTGATGAGATGGGACGGCGAATTTTGGTTGCCGGTGGGCGATGGGGTCGATGGGCCGGTTCACGCAATCAGCACAGCCGAGCAGGGAAACTCGCTCTTTGTCGGTGGTGAATTCGCGCGAGCAGGATTACGACCTTCGAGCAACGTAGCCAGATGGGCGCGCCCCACGAATTGCAATACCCCGCCGCCGCCGACTCGCGGCGCCGAATAACCTTGAATCCACGGACTTCCGCGTCCCTGTCTCTCCCTGCATCGCGATGGATGATTCCCTTCAACGCTTCATCGTGAATAGCAATGCCGACGACGGGAAACTCGAGCTCACGCCGCGTTGGGAGCCGGACAGGAAGACGACGCTGTCCTATTGCAAGCATGATGTCGATCGTCTCGTGATCGAGTGCGACTTTTTCGGCGACAACCTTCCCGTCGTCCTTCACCGAATTCTCAACCCGAAATTCCTGGTGAACCGTGGCTTTCACTGGATCAGCGAAAAGCCGTACAATCGTTGAATAAGAAAGGCGGAAGGAAATGCGCGATCTTCTTGTTCCGTTTCTCATCGGGACGATCATGGGACTTGTGGGCTGCCAATCTGTGCAAGACCCGTGTCGCTCGCAATGCGAGCTGGCCAGCGGCGGCTGCACGGAGCAGCCCATCGAATCATTCACCGACTTTGAAACCACGAAAGACGCATGGGAGGCCGAACTTGATGTAATCCCCGGCGCCGATTTCGACGGCGACGGCGTTCAGGACATTCCCTTTATCTACGCCGGCGAGTGCGAAAACAGCACGTTGTTCCTCTATCGCGGGACGGGATTCTCCGTCCTCGTTCATTTCTTCGATGCCGATTCGCACGAATTCATCGGACTACGAACGCAGACCGATGTCGGAGATCCGGTATGCCAGGGCAAGGGATTCTGGCCCAGGCGCGTGACGTGCGACAATCCCACCGCAACGCAAGCCGTACTCGGCGGACAATACTCTGTTGGCGATCCCGTCGTACTGCCGTGAGCGTCGCCTGAAGCAAATGGTTTCGATTACCCTCCTGCGCGCTCCCTGCGGCGCGTGCCTCCCATTATGGCTTGGGCGGCGGAGCGGCCTCAGGTTTGGCGGTCTTGGGTGAATCCTCGATATTTGTCAGATCGGTCACTTCCACGCCAGGTGGCGGCTTCAGCACGAACCGGGCAGCGTCAATGTTGACGCCGGACTTCAGATTCAGCAGAGTGTGATCGTAGACAATCTTGCCGTCCTTGTTCTTGCTGATGACCCGTACACAAAGCCCATAGTCCTTTCGGAAATAAATGAGCGTCTTGTGCACGGGATTGTCATCCGTGGGCGGGACCTTGGCCGTGACTTCTACGACGTAGCAGTCGGCGCCGTCCACTTTTTCATCCGCAGCCAGCTTGAAATTGTTATCCGCCCGCACTGTGTCCAGCACGGAACGGATATCCCCCTTGATCGAGTCGTCGGATTTCTGCTTGATGAATCGTTTCTGATCCAACTGCTCGGCGTAGGTGTAAAACATCTTGCCATCCGAAACCAGCGTGGATATCTGGCCGCTCTTCGACTCATTTTCGCCGAATTTTTGCGTACTGGTTCCGTTCAACTCAAGGCGGTACAGGATGAGGTCGCCTTTGCGCATCCATTCAATCGAACCATCCACGTCGGAGGCCATGAAGTCTGTGCCGGTGAGCGGGACATTTTCGACGTGCTTGAGCCGGGCGGTGTAGGACTGCAATTTGGAGTGCGCCTCCATCATCTTCTTTTCCGCTTCTTCCATGGAATCAGCGCGAACTGCGGAGGCAAGAAGGAATAGGAAACCGATCCTCAGGATGAAATCTGTTTTCATCGGATTTGAAGTCCCCGTCGAAGCCTGTTCATGGGCCGCTGTGGTTGTCGATTGCATCCCGAGGGTGGGCCGGAGGCGGCCGCCCTGAAAACCTCAGGGCGACCGCGCTGCATTACGATGATTCTCAGGGCGCTGCGCCGGTCATATCCATGACCTGAACGCCTTCCGGCGCCTTGAAGACAAATCGATCATTGGGAATATCAACATTCAACTTGATGTCGGTGCTGGTATTCGTGAATACATCCTTCCCGTCCTTATCCTTGCCCACCACCTTCACGTTGATGCCTGTTTCCTTGGAGAAATACATGACGGATTTGGCGACGGGAACATCGGCGGCGTTCTTCGGGATGACCTCAAGAACCACGCACGATGTGCCATCCACTTTCTCGTCCGCAAGGACTTTCACATCGTTGTCCGAGCGAATCTTCTCGAACAGTTTTTTCGGGTCGCCGGTCATGGACGTATCGGGCTTTTGCTTGGTGGCCATCTTCTGGCCCATCTGCTCGGAGAGGGAATAGAGGAAATCGCCGTCGCTGACCATCATGACGCTGATATCCATCTTGTTATCGGTTCCGCCCATGGATGTCGTCGTGGTGCCCTTCATTTCGGTGCGAAACTTCTGCTTGTCGCCGTCGCGCTTCCATTCGACGATTCCGCCGACATCAGAGCTCATCTTGTTGCCCTGTCCCATGTCGAAGCTCTGCACGGTCTTGGTCTTGCTGGTGTACGATTTCATCTTGGAGTGGGCTTCAACGAGTTTCTTTTCGACATCTTCGAGTGAATCGGCACGAACAACGCCGGTGAGAGCCAGGGCCATTACCCCGGCACACGACCATTTTGCAAACGACATTTGGAATGCTCCTTCGAATCGCGCCGCAGGGCGCTGGAAACAGGGCCGATACCGCGCATCGGCACGAAAGGGAGAATCATATCGCGGGCAGCCGCTTGCGGCGACATGGGATCGCGTTTGCTGGTTTGACCAGCAACCTTCCTCCCACACTACCCATTTTACCGCCCCTTCTGACTTACTGTGCACTGAGAATTTACTAAAAACTTGACATGGAATGTAACATGGTTTCAATGTGACTGAAACGACAAACCAGATCGATCACCGGAGCAAGTTCTATGAAAAACCGGATTGGAAACCAACCCTACGTCGTTGCGGTTTTCACAATCACTGCAATGTTCCTGCCTGGGTGCCTAAAACGAAGTGCAGAATGGGACTCGGACATGACACCAATTTCAAAACCAAAAGGACTCATTCGCATCATCCCCATCAATCCGCTCGATGGAACAACCTATCCCTCGGGTACATATTTTCCCGCCGGATCGAAACAAATCACGTTCAAACACGGGGAAACTTCCAATGTATGGTTTGCCTTGGAGCTTTCAGGTTGGGGGCCGACGCTGAAGCTCGTTGGCTATAGCGCGGACATACATCTGACATATGCGTATTGCCCACGACCACCGTGTGGCTGTGCGAGCACGTATCTTTTAGAACCAGGGCAATTGCCGTGCACGATACCCGCTAATTGCCCCACAGGATCTACGTGCTTGACCACCCCGGGATTGTGCACCACCGCTTACATCGATAAGTCGGCCTCGGATTTCGTATTCAACAGCATGTCAAGCACGCCAACAGTTACTTCAGCGTTTCCGGATTATGCAATCGCTTCGTCACTCACATCCGGAGCCAAAGCTGACCCTGGCTATCCGCTTATCGGCGGGAATCTCATTTTTCGTTCCGCAGACTTCTGTGGCGCCGACACAGGTGTTCAAGTGTCGTTCGATTCTGCAAATCCTCCAAAGTTTTATCTTTTCGATGGATATACAGTATCCACAGTATATCCGATTTCTGAGGGCGCCGTATTTTATTCCGAAAAACCGTAATTTCCTGCTCACGGAGCTTTCGGCGCAGCCATGCCGTTGCGTCGTCGAATCTCCTTGAACGGCTCCGCGTTTTCCGTTTGACCCCAGCGCTCATACAGGTCAATGATGCTTCGATGCGCGCTATCGAGTCGCTCGGGCTCCGCTTTGACCAGTTGAAAAATACGAATCGCTTCCAATATCTCTCTTTCCCCTTCTTCAAATCGGTCGGTCTTGCCGAGACAAATTCCCAGACACAGATGACTCATCCCGACCATTTTCCCGTCGGGACCATCGAGTAGGAGTCTCATGTCGAGGGATTTTCGGTGAAGCGGCTCAGCCGCTGCAAAATCACCCTTCATTCGCAAGATCGAGCCAAGGGTATTGTAGTCAGAGGCAATTTGCCCGTGATTGGGATCGAGCCTGGCCTCGTTAATTCGCAAAGCGTCGCGGACCATCGATTCCGCTTCGTCGAGTTTGCCAGTGCTCATGAGTACTCGGGAAAAGTTGTTCTTGCAGGCCGCTACATGGACATCATCAGAACCGTACACCTTCGCAAAATCCCGTAAGACTTCTTCGTGAAGATGATACGATTCCTCCAGCTGGTTCTGCCCCAGCGCCACATCCGCGAGGAGAAACCTGCATTCCAGTGTTTGCGGATGAAGCTGTCCCAATTGTCGGGAGTAGATGGCCGCAGCGCTTTCATACCTTGTCTTGGCGTTGGCCCACTCGCCGCGGTAATGAGCAATTCTACCAACCTCCATCATGGCATCAGCAACCTTGCGATCGTCCGGAGGTAATAACTTGGTTCGAATTGCCAGAACCTCGTTGTAGAGAACTTCGGCTTGTGCCCACTTTTCGAGGTTAAACTCGGCCGTGGCCAGATCGAAAAGTGAATCCGACGTTGCCACCTGCTCCCGGCCATAAAGCCTTTCGCGAATGGCAAGTCCCTCTTTGTGAAAGGATTCGGCATCCGCATGCCTCCCCCAGCGATCTGTGACGACACCCAAATGGTGCAAGGACGAAGCAATATCGTCATGAATTGCGGGAAGTTCGCGTTTTCGAATGGCCAGGGCTTGCTGCAGAAGTGCTTCCGCCTGTGGGTATTTGCCCAGGTTGGAATAAACACTGCCGATGGTGTCCATCATGACCGCCTGAACCAAAGGCTGATCACCGAGTTCCAGGCGGATGCGTCGCTCGCCCTGTTCAAGAATTTCCCGGGCTGTGATCTTGTTCCCAAGGGCTTCGCTGGGATCTGAAACCTTGAACAAACCGACCACAAAATCCGTCACTTCGGTTGCGGTCCGGGCCTTCTCCTCGGCCCGCTTCCATTCCCGGTCGGCGCGCACATACTGCACGGCCGTACCCACGAATCCCAATACGAGCGCCGCGGCAATGGCCGTTCCTGCGGCCACGCCAAACCGGTGACGTCGCGTAAATTTGCGGAGCCGATACAGGGCATTGGGGGGACCGGCAAGAACCGGTTCGGCACGCAAGTGCCGCTCAATGTCGTCGGCGAGAGCCGTCGCGCTGTCATACCGTCGCACACGGTCCTTCTCCAGACACTTCATGGTGATCCAGTCGAGATCGCCGCGCAGCTCGCGGGACAGATTGCGAACGGCAGTATGCCGGTTCGAGGCCACCACGGTGGAATCGTCACCCATACTACTGAGCCTGGTGCTGGGCTTGGGTGGATCGACCTCGCGGATGACCCTCTGAATCTCGTCAAAACCGGCCTCAAGGAGCTTGTGTGTATCAAATGGCTGCGCCCCGACGAGCAGCTCATATAGCAGCACGCCCAGCGAATACACGTCCGTGCGCGTGTCGATGTCTAAATGGCTCATCTTGGCCTGTTCGGGGCTCATATAGCCCGGCGTTCCGATGAGCTGGCCCTGCTCGGTGAAAATCGTTTTTTCGGTGAGGCGATGCTGGATGGCCTTCGCCACTCCGAAGTCGATCACCTTGGCGATGGGTGTCTTCTCCGGAATCGCCACCAGAACGTTGCCGGGTTTGATATCGCGGTGAATGATTCCCTTTTGATGGGCGTGGTGAACCGCGCGACATACGTCGATGAACAGCCCAAGTCGTTGATCCGTGGATAGCCTTGCTTGGTCGCAATACTCCGTAATGGGGATGCCGTGGACATACTCCATGACGAAGTACGGCCGGCCATCGTCGGACTCTCCCGCATCGAACACTTTTGCGATATTCGGATGGTCCATGAGGGCAAGCGCTTCCCGTTCGATGTCGAAGCGGCCCAGGATGTCCTTGGTACGTCGGTGCGGAGGAATGATTTTGATGGCGACTCGCCGGGCAGGGGTCCCCTGCTCGGCAAGGTAAACCAATCCCATCCCGCCCCCGCCAAGGTAGGCGAGCACCTTGTACGGACCGATCTTGTCGGGAATGTCTTCGGAATAGTGCTCGTCCCGCCGTTTGCGGGCCATTTCGATCGGATCCGAAGTGTTAAGGTTTATGGGTAACGTCGGTTCGTTTTTGGAATCAGTACCCAAGTTGGCAGCCTCCAAAAAAGCCTCTCGAACGGGTGTCCGGCTCAGCCTGGAAAGGAGCAGAGATGAAGATCCAAGCGACAATAGCCTAGGGAATCCATCATTGAATTACAAATTCATGACAATCAGTGACATCAATTGACTCGCCATCTCGAATTCAGGCCTGGTTTGGGTTCCCAAGCCGCTCAAATTGCGCCATAATCACAGCCATTGTTGTCCACGTTGGTTATCTGAAAGGAATTTTCCATGCCGTCTCGCCCGCTTTGTCGTTCGATCTGTTGCGTCGCCGCTCTCCTGGGATTCGTGGCCGTCAGCCTGGCCGATGAGGGCATGTGGCTGTTCACCAAGCCGCCGACCAAAGTCTTGAAGGAAAAATACGGTTTCGAGCCGACGGCCGACTGGCTGGAACACGTCCAGAAGTCGTCGGTGCGATTCAACGGCGGCGGGTCTGGCTCGTTTGTCTCCGCCGACGGCCTGGTCATGACCAATCACCACGTCGGCTCAGACGACCTGGAAAAACTCAGCACGCCGGACAAGAACCTGCTTAAGCTTGGCTTCTACGCGAAGACGCGCGAGGAAGAGGCCAAGTGCCCCGACCTCGAGCTCAACGTGCTGTGGAACATCGAAGACGTCACCGCAAAGATCAACGGAGCGGTCACGAAGGACATGAAAACGGCGGATGCCAACACCGCCCGCCGCAAGATGATCTCCACCGTGGAGAAAGAGTGCGAGGACGCGTCCAAGCTCGACTGCCAGGTCGTGACACTCTACAAAGGCGGACGCTACCACCTCTATCAGTACAAACGCTACACCGACATTCGCCTTGTTATGGCCCCGGAGCAGGATATCGCGTTCTTCGGCGGCGACAACGACAACTTCGAGTATCCGCGCTTCGACCTCGACATGTGCTTTTTCCGCGTATACGAAGACGGCAAGCCGCTACACCCGCAACACTACCTCAAGTGGAGCCCCAACGGCTCGAATGAAGGCGACCTCGCCCTCGTCTCCGGCCACCCTGGCCGGACCCAGCGGCTCAACACCGTTGACGATCTCAAGTTCATGCGCGACGTCGAAATGCCCTTCAGTCTGCAGCGGCTCTGGAGACGCGAGGTGCAACTGGCCACGTTCGCGGGCCGCAGCGAGGAAAACGCCCGCATTGCCGAGCCCGACTTCTTCGGCGTGCAGAACAGCCGCAAGGCCCGCACCGGCATCCTGGCCGGCTTGCAGGACCCCGCCATCATGAACAAGAAGATGGCCGACGAAAAGAAGATGCGCGAAGCAGTGAACGCCAACCCCGACTACAAGGGCCAGTGGGCCGACGCCTGGGACCAGGTGACCAACGCCCTGAAAAACTACCGGGAATTCTACCTGCGGCAGCAAGTCGGTGTCCGTTCCGACCTCTTCGGAATCGCCCGCAATCTGGTCCGCCTCTCGGAAGAAAAGCAAAAGCCCAACGCCGAGCGCCTCCGCGAGTACGCCGACTCCAACCTCGATTCGCTCTATCTCGACCTCTTTTCACCAAAGCCGATTTATGACGACCTTGAGATCGAGCGAATCAGCAGCGCCCTCTCCTACATGATGGAGACCTTTGGCGCCGAAGACCCGTACGTCCAGAAAGCCCTGGGCGGCATGTCGCCCAAGGGTCGCGCCGAAGCCCTCGTTCGTGGCACCAAGCTCAAGGACGTGGCCGTCCGCAAGCAATTGAACGAAGGCGGCACGGCGGCCATCGCCGCCTCTACCGACCCGATGATCAAGCTGGCCGTCGATCTCGACCCCGAATCCCGCAAGTGGCGAAAGAAGTATGAAGACGAGATCGAAGGGGCCATGAAGGACGCCTACGCCAAGATTGCGGCCGCCCAATTCGCCATCAACGGCGAGGACGCCTATCCGGACGCGACCTTTACGCTCCGCCTCGCGTACGGCCCGATCAAGGGCTACACCGAAAACGGCCAGAAAGTCGCGCCTTTCACCGCCATGGGCGGCCTCTATACCCGGGCGACCGAGCGCAAGGGCCAGAAGGGTTTTGACGTGCCGCAGCGCTGGTTGGACCGCAAGGACAAGCTCAAGCTCGACACGCCGTTTAACTTCGTTTCGACCGCAGACATCATCGGCGGAAACTCCGGCAGCCCGGTGGTCAATACCAAGGGCGAGGTCATAGGCCTGATCTTCGATGGCAATATCCAGAGCCTCGTGCTCGACATCGCTTACACTGAGGAACAGGCCCGCGCCGTGGCAGTCGACAGCCGCGCAATCATCGAGGCCATGCGCAAGATCTACGATGGCGACGCCCTGGCCGACGAAATCACGAAGAAGAACTGATACGCAGATTCGGTTGTGAGACATAGCCGGGGGCGTAACCGCCCCCGGTTTTTCGTTCGCAAAATCCCCCAGCCCCAGCGGGGCGAAAGCTAGCTGTCATTCTGAGCGAAGCGAAGAATCTCGTCCCTGAAATCAAGTCAGATCCTTCGCTCTGATCAGGGAATTCAATACTTGCTTGCCGCACCTGCGCTCATCACGCGCTGCATTCCCGCGAAGTCCTGCAAATCGAAATCCCCATCATTATCAAAATCCACTTGCTTACAGGCCGGGCTTTCATCCATGCCCTCGGCACACTCGACCATCGCCGCAAAATCGCTCAGGTCGACAACCCCATCGCAATCTGCATCTCCAATCCCCGACTCATACGCCCCCTTATCCACCCGCCCGCAGAGTACCCGCGTGTGCCCGTCCAGATCCTTGTCATTCAAGAAAGTTACATAATCCGGATCGCCAGCATCAATCGAAGGCGAATCGGTTCTAAGCCGGAAATCGTAAGTTGATCTGTAATCGATAAGTACAGGGCTCACAAACAACGGATCCTCGCCGGAAACATCTGTTCCTTCAAAGTCACCTGTCCATCCCTGCACCGTTGAATATTGCAATTGCGCGAGATGCAGTGCTTCGATTTGTGCCGTCTCGTCGGTCGTGACATCAGGGCCGTAGTAAGGGTCAACACGGTTGCCCCAGAAGACGGAGTCATCGATGGTCGTGCCTTCTACCGCTATCATTCCGCCAGCAAGACTCGCGGCGGTATTGTGAGCGATCGTGCACCCGCTGATATGCAAGTTCTCGCCGCCCCCCGCTAAGCCGCCTGCATATCCCTCCGCGTAATTTTGCGCGAGCAAACTGTTTCGCAGTTCGAGATTTCCGGAGTAGGTGATTGCCGACAAACCGCCACCCTGATCGGCATGGTTTTCCAGGAGCTCGCAGCGATCGATGGTGACCGGACCATTACCAATCAATGAGCCGATTCCGACTCCTCCCCCAAGGTCAGCGTAATTTGATTCAAAGGTCGATTCGGTCAGCAGTAGCGTGTTTCCATCATGAAACAGGCCTCCGCCCTGTGATCCGGAATTGTTCTCGAAGTGGCAATGATGAATTGTTGATGTTCCTCGCGAAATCACTCCACCTCCTTTATCCCCTGCGTCGTTTTTGATAAAGCGGCTCGACTCCATGACAATCGTGCTATCCAAGGTATGCAGCCCGCCGCCTCGCACGCTTGCGATGTTGTTTTCAAAATCGCAATCCGTAATTGTGGCAGGAAAAGCCCGTATAATAGCGCCACCCCCGTACGTGGCTTCGTTGTGCACAAATTGGCAACCGGCGAGCTGGATGCTCCCCTCGTAGACATACAACCCACCTCCTTCGTCATCTGCGATGTTGGACTCGAATGCAGTGTCGAGGATATCCAGGTTCGCCCATCCATAGATGCCGCCACCCGCACTTGCTTCATTATTTGTGAGTGTGCAAGCCTGCAAACACAAATTCAACGAATATGCATAAATAGCGCCACCATACCGGGCAGTATTACTTTCAAGAGTGCATCCTTCAAATGAGATGGTAGGACTGTTGTAGCTATAGCCGCTTCCTCCGAACGCGCCCCCATTGCCCGATTGGTTGTCTCGAAATAGGCAGTCATTAAGTGTAACGTTTACATCTGTGACGTATATTGCCCCGCCAAATCCTCGCGACTGATTTCCTACGAAATCAACTTCCATGATCGCAAGGTTACCGGGCACCTCCACATAATCGAAAGATCCGAAAAAGAGAGCCCCTCCGCTCCCAGCGGATGAATCAACCCGACCGGCAAAATTGTCCGCGAACTTGCATCTTGCAACTGTCGGCGTGGAATCGATGAGGTACAAACCGCCTCCCGTCGCCTGCATGACTCCGTCGGCTTGACCGCCTCGAATGGTGAATCCATCCAGCAAGCCTGAATCACCAATGCCAATCGCGCTGACCACGTGGTACACATTGTCCGAGCGGTTCGCAAAGCCTGGACCATCGTTGCCCAGCAAGTCTCCACTAAGGATAGTTGGATGTTGCTCCCAGTTTCTATGCGAAGCATCGGATTCATCACCGACGAACCCCCCCAATAACGACACTCCCTCACCGAGCTCAAATGTCGCGGAGCGAGCATCCGCGAAGACGGTCCGCCGGGAAGGGCGATAGGTGCCCTCGGCCACCCATACCTCACGAGCTTGTCCAGTTAAGGTTGGAGGCAAGTCGAGGGCTTTGCTCAAGTCGTTGAAAGCGTTCGACCAGTCCGTGCCGTCTCCCTGTGGCGGGCCGTCGGCCCTCACATAAACTACCCTCTTTTCGCATTGATCTGGTACACCATTTGCGTCCCCGTCTGTCAGATTGCCATCGCTGAGGCCACACTCATCAGGCGCACCGTCCCCATTGCAATCCGTTTGCTGTCCCTGCGCCAACTCGAACTCATCAGGAACGAGATTGTGGTTGCAGTCGGCCTGGCAGTCATCCGGGACATAGTTTGAGTCCACATCACGAGAATCACCCTTTGCAATGTCCACGTCATCCGCTACGGCGTTTCCATTGCAGTCGGCGCGGAAAGCAATGAATTCCAGCGCGAATTTGCTGTCCATCTCTCCGCTGTTTGCCATGTCGCCGAATGCGACAATCCCGTTGGGAGCGATATAAGTTCTATGCAGTCGAACGATTCCGTCGACGCTCACGGTCGCCGACCTGTTCGCAAGCACGTCGAGGCGATACGTATGGAAGTCGTCCGTCGTCGACAGGAAGAAGGTGTCCTCGTCATCTCCCCAACCTATGCGATCAACATCGAAATAAATCATCTGACTGCGATCAACTCCACTGCCTAACGTGCTCTCCGGTACAAAGCTTGGATAAAATACGATGGCCGAATCGTACGGATCGTGCGGGATGGTCACCTCCAAGACCCTGAGACGGAATTCCAACGAATACGGATTTTCTTGCATCGTTGGCGCCGAACGATAAAACAGCGACACGGCGTCTACTCCCACGGTGTCGAAAACCAAAGTCCCGTCTTTGATCTGCACTGCGGGCGTATCCGGATAACCGCTCGGTAGCCATCCCTGGTCTTGCGGCAGGGCAGATGCGGTCAGCAACACGATGTCAGCGAGCACAACAGCCGGATGCCGATACAGTTCTAAAGCGATGATCAAGACAATCGTTTTCTTGCCAGTGCGCCAGAGCCGGTCTAAGGAAGAGGAAACGCAGATACCCGGCTGACGCTCTCTCCCTCGTGAATGGTCTACCTTCATGGTCAGCTCCTTAAAAAAAAAGGTATGAGGAATAGAAAATTGCACCGGCCACGATTTGGCCCAGTAGAAATCAGGGATGGGTTGTGGAAGCCGAAATGCCCAAAGAGATCGGTAGCCCAAGCAAAACCACAACTCCATTAACCGTTGAGTCCGCACGGCGATTCCCTAAAACGCCGACTAGGAGCTTTCCCTCAAACCCTCCCTACATCTGGTGTCCGACGCGGATGGGGATTTCTTACACTAGTCTGTCCGAGAAAGTGGTCGCGGGGCACGGGTGGTTGCTGTTTTCAACCTGAGACCTCGATTCGCCCGCCACTGTAATTCACCCGCCGTTTGATCGGGTTTCCAAAGAGAAATGCGCGCGCCCCGGATGTTAGGTTAGGCGAAAGCGTGGATGATCCGCGCCCGATGATCCGTGTTTGAGGAACTGGTGTGAAATTGAGGGAAATGACAACTCGAACCCATCGTCAAACCTGCCCTGCCTCCGTGGCCCCCTCCCCTGCACCCTCGTGCCGGTGTGCCTTCCTGCCTCGTGTTCATAAAACTGCGCGAAGGGACCCATCTTTCGCCAAAAGCCGCATTTGGACGCTGCCAGTGTGGGTTTCGACCCCGCGCCGAACCCCTCGCCTTCCCATCGTGGCTCCATGCCTGGCCCCCGAATCGACAACCGGCAATCGCCCATCGACAATCCCGCCGTGGACGCCATTCAGATCAACAACCTCACCAAGCACTACGGCCGGCGAGTCGGAGTCGAGGGCGTCAGCTTCGCGGTACCGCGCGGGGCCATTTTTGGATTTCTCGGGCCCAACGGCGCGGGCAAGACCACCACGATCCGCGTACTCATGGGTCTCCTGCGGCCCACCAGCGGGGCTGCGACAATCGGCGGCCGGAACTGCTGGTCACAAAGCACCCAGATCAAGGCCGATGTCGGCTACCTGCCCGGCGACCTGCGGCTGTACTCGTGGATGACGGCGCTGAGCGCCGTGGACCTGATCGGGGCCATCCGCCGGCGGGATATTCGCAGCGAGGCCAACCGCCTGATCAAAGCCTTCGACCTCGACGCCAAAGTCCGCGTCAAGAGCATGTCCCGCGGCATGAGGCAAAAGCTGGGGCTGGTGATCGCCCTTGCCCACCGCCCCGCCGTAGCCATCCTCGACGAACCGACGGCCTCGCTCGATCCGCTCATGCAGGCACAGCTCTACACCGAACTCCGCAGCCTCGCCGCCGCCGGCACCTGCGTCTTTCTCTCCAGCCACACCCTCGACGAGGTCGAGCAGCTCTGCGAGCGCGTGGCCATCATCCGCGAGGGCCGAATCGTCGCCGATGAAACCATCGAACGCTTGCGGGCCAAAGCCCGGCGCATGGTCACGATTCGATGGGCAAACGCAGCTCCGGAATCCTCCGATGCGTTAAGCCGCCTCGTGGACATTTTCGAACGCAACACACAAGTTTGGCGCGGACGGCTCACCGGACCCGCCATGGATCTCGTCCGCTGGGCCAATACGCAACCGATCGCGGACCTCAGCATCGAGGAACCCAATCTCTCGGCACTCTTTCAGGATTTTTATCGATAGGCAGGGTTTCCGCATGAATGCCGGTTTGCTCAAAAAAGCCGCCCGCGAATCGCTGGCGATCACCATCGTCGTGGGGCTGGGCCTGTGCGGCATCGAATGGTTATTCGCAAGAATCCTCCCCGCGTTTTACGGAGAGATGTCGAACAATCTGCTGCAACTTCCTTTCGTACGAAAAATGGTCGCCGCCGGTCTGGGAATCGACCCCAGCGCCGAGATGGGACCGGCCACGATGATGGCGATGGTATGGACGCATCCTGTCGTACTTGCGCTGATCTACACGCTCGCCATTTCGGCGGGCACGCGCGTCCCGGCGGCAGAAGTGGACCGTGGAACCATCGACGTGCTCCTGAGTCTTCCGGTCTCGCGCACCGGTTTGCTGGCCGCTGAGGCCGCGGTGGCCCTGCTCTGCGGCGTGGTCGTCATCGCCCTGGGATTTCTCGGCAATTTTGTGGGTGGCTGGCCGCTCGATACGCAGACTCTGGGTACAATAAGCCAGCGTTTGTGGGTGTGTACGAATCTTTGGGCGCTGTGCGTCGCCGTGTTCGGCGTGAGCTGCCTGTTTTCAGCCATCAGCGACCGGCGCGGGCGTGCGAGTGCGGCGGCGATTGCCTTCGTCGTTGCGGCCTTCGTGCTCAATTTCCTGGGCGCATTCAGCAAACCCATGCACCAAATTTCGTTCCTAAGCGTTCTGGACTACTATCGTCCACTGTTTACCTTGCAGGGAAATGTACGACCAATCCGCGATATTCTCGTATTGGTCGCCATTGGTGCGGCGTGCTGGGGATTTGGATGGCTGGCTTTCAAACAACGCGATATCCGTACTGTGTAGCGATGGTTCTCGGGGCGACTGTCCTTGCGGGTCCCCAAAAGGAAGCGCCCAAAAAAGAAACGGCCACCGTTTTCCTTGCGGCCAGCCTTGGCGATGTGGTCAAGGAATTGGCTGAAGACTTTGAGCGTGAGACGGGAGTTGCCCTAACGCTGAACGCCGGGGCCAGCGGGGCGCTGCGAAAACAAATCGAGTTGGACGCACCGGCGGACTTGTTCATTTCGGCGGATACGGCGCAAATCGATGCCTTGCAAAAAGAGGGACGCATCGCGAGCGGATCGCGGCGCGTGTTGGCCCAGAATCGTCTCGTGATCGCATTGCCGAAGGCGGTGGAAGCAGATTCCAATCTCCCCGGTTCCCTTCGTGAGCCCAGGTACAAGCGGATCGCCATTGCAGAGCCCGAATCCGCGCCGGCCGGAAGGTACGCGAAGCAGGCGCTCGAGGCAGCAGGAATCTGGAACGACTTGAAGGACAAATTGGTAATCGCGGATGACGTTCGCGCCGCGGCGAAATACGCGGAACTTGAAACGGTGGACGCGGCCATTGTGTATCAAACGGATGCCGCCGCCAATCCGAAGCTCCAAGTGGCGTACACATTCCCATCGAATTCTCATGATCCATGCCTTTACGTCGCAGGCGTGATAGCCAATCGCCCTCCCAGCGCGGCTTCCAAATTTCTGGATTACATCGCTTCGCCCGCTGCGCAGGCGGTCTGGCGGAAGCACGGTTTTGATTTGCCTCCGACACTCGCGGAGCAGAAACCGTGAACACATCCGTTCTCGGAATGGATCCGGCGCATTGGTCCGCGGTCTGGCTCTCAATCAAAGTCTCCCTGTCCGCCACGTTGTTTTGCCTTATTCCGGGCGTACTTCTGGGCATCTGGCTCGCGCGAACGCGATCTCGCCTGCGGCCAGTGGTGGAAGTGGCCGTGATGGCGCCGCTGGTTGCGCCGCCAGTCGTCACCGGATTCCTTCTTCTTATCGTCCTTCGTGAATTGAATCAGGATCTGCTTTTCACCTTCTGGGCGGCGACGGTTGCCTCGGCACTGATGGCCGTTCCGCTGCTGGTTCGCACGGTCCGCGCGGCGGTGGAGGCCATTGATCCACGATATTCCGTGGTGGCCGCCACGCTGGGCGCATCACCCCTCCGGCGATTATTGACGATCACGGTTCCGCTCGCCTGGCGGGGAATCGTCGGCGGCGCGACGCTCGCGTGGGCACGGGCGCTGGGAGAATTCGGCGCAACAATCGTGGTGGCCGGAAACATCCCGGGACGCACGCGGACCATTCCGCTGGCCGTCTGGACATCACTGCAATCGCCGGGTGCACCTTCGATTATTCCACTGGTGGTTGCGGCAATGGTCCTGTGCATCGCGGCGGTCGTGGTGGCCGAGACGTTGAATCGCCGAATTGCTCCGCTCCGAATGTACGGATCATGATTGAAGTCGCCATACGCAAGACACTGGGCTCCTTCCGACTTGATGTCGACAGAACCAGCAACGCCCGCACGCTTGGATTGCTGGGACCATCAGGCAGCGGCAAATCCACGATTCTCCATTGCATCGCCGGCATTATGCGCCCCGACCATGGTCGAATCGCATCGAACGGGAGAACCCTGACGGATACAAACGCGGGATTGCATTTGACTCCGCCGCATCGCGGAATCGGCTACGTATTTCAGGATGGATTACTCTTCCCGCACCTCTCCGTGTTGCGGAATCTGGAATATGGAATGCTGGCGCATGGAAATGGGCCCACTCTGGAGGAGGTCGTCGAAGTCCTCGAACTTCGCGAATTGATGAATCGCAATTCGATCACGCTTTCGGGCGGAGAAGCTCGGCGGGTTGCGATCGGCCGCGCACTGCTCAGCGGGCCGCAGCTACTGTTGCTGGACGAGCCGTTGTCGGGCCTGGATCGAACGCTGGCAACCAGGACGTTGAATTACCTCAAGCGCGTTGCACAAACGCTCCGCGTCCCCATGTTGTACGTCTCTCACACACCCAGTGATGTGTTTTTCCTTTGTGATGACGCATGGATTCTCAACGAAGGGCGTCTCGTGGCCGCCGGGCCGCCGCGAAATCTGTTGACCCACGGCGACCGGTTGCACCAGCTCGACGATGCTGACTTCTGCACGATAGTGCCTGCCCGGAGGGAATCGACACCGCAAGGGATCGGTGCGGTTTATCGCATTGGAGAATTAGCGGTTTGCTGCTCTCCCGACATGGTGGCGGACGGCGAGGAAGCCCTGCTCAGTATTCACGCAGACGACGTGATTGTGGCCCGGGGCAAGCCTGCGGCCATCAGCGCGCGCAATGTGATTTCCGCGGAAGTCACAGCCGTCGGACTCTCAGACAAACGAGCGATCATCACCCTTCGCGTCGGCCCGCAGTGTGAAGATTGGGTGGTACGTCTGACCCCGGCGGCAGTGCGCGAGCTGCAAATCGAGCCCGGCGCGGCCGTGTTTGCCATCATCAAGGCATCCTCCATTCAGGCAGTGCCCATTGGCGTGAAATCGGCATGACCCCTGCAGTGCCAAGGCCCCGTCATGCGAAATCCAAGGCCGAGCCGATAGTTCGGTAGTGGAACTTCGGTCTACGGGAGTTTTGGGTTGCGCGTATTGATCACAGGTCATCGCGGATACATAGGCTCGGTCATGGCCGGCTACCTGCAACGCGCACACTTCGATGTCGTCGGCGTGGACTGCGACTGGTATCGCGATTGCGATTTTGGCCGCGTGCGCGAGAGCGTGCCAAGCTTTGACACGGATATTCGCAACCTGGAATTCACCGACCTGCTGTCCTTCGACGCCGTGATTCACCTGGCCGCCGTTCCGGAAGACACCGGCAATTCGCTCAGCGCGAAACTCACTCACGAAATCAATCTTGAGGCGACAATCCGGCTGGCGGAGTTGTGCAAGCAAGCCCAGGTCGGACGCCTCCTGTTTGCCTCCTCCTGCGCCGTGTACGGATCACTTGGGTCCCAGACCATCGACGAAATGGAGCCGCCGGCCCCCATCTCCGACTACGCGCGCAGCAAACTACGCGGCGAGGAGGCACTGGCCAAACTGGCGGACGACGACTTTTCGCCGATCTTTCTGCGGCTCGCCACGGTCTACGGTGTGTCGCCCCGGCTTCGGCTCGATACGGTCGTGAATGAATTTGCAGCGGCGGCCGTGACGCTGGGGCACATTGAGGCGCGCACAGCAGGCCGCGCCTGGCGTCCCTTCGTGCACGTTGAGGATATCGCCCGCGTCTTTGCGGCGATCCTGGTGGCGCCCGAAACCATCGTTTCGCGGCAGGTCATCAATGTCGCCCGGACGGATGAAAATTATCGCATCGTCGATGTCGCAGACGCTACAACCGAGATTGTAGAGAATGCGTCCTACACGATGAACCGCGAGTTGCCCGACCGCCGAAGCTATCGCGTCAGCGGCGAAAAACTCCAGCGCATCTGCCCGCAACTGAAACTGCATTGGACCCTGCGCGACGGCATTCGCCAGCTCCGCGACGCACTCGAAAACGCGGGACTTTCACCGGGCGAATTTCGCTCCAGCCGATTTCGCCGCCTCGCTCATTGGAGCGATCTTCGGCGACGCGGCGAGTTGTCTGTCAACGCGGAATGGCGAAACAACGTCGAAGCCGTTTCATAGTTTGACACGCCACTCCAAATTCAGATTATTCACTTCTCAGTGCAGCCAGAAGCGGAGTGCGCAGCGCTCGTGAAACCGCCCCCCAGCCGGCGAGCAATCCGATCACGATGACCGAACCGAGGATCAGCGCCAGTCGCCTCAGCGGGAGCGACGCCCCGTCCGCAATCATGGGCGAGATCGCCAGCAACGCGGCAAGTACCCCGCATCCCATTCCCGCAAGAACGAGCGTCATGTTTTCCGCGATGACGAAGAGTCCGAGCGAAGATCGAGTAAACCCTGAGGTGCGCATGAGGGCCAGTTCGCGTCGTCGTTCCCAGACATTGCGGGCCATCACTGCGGCCAGCCCCGCAGCCCCAAGCAGGAATCCCAATCCACCAAGTGTCTGAAATGTCGAGATATAGGTGTTTTGCACCGCGAAATAATTGTTCAGCCGCGACTGTGTTGTGGCCGCGTCGAAGCCGAATGGCTCGAGATTTTCTTCAAGCCAATGCTCTGCGGACTGCGCTGCATCTTGCGGAGCCTCGATCAGGAAAAAGGAGCGGCCCGAAATCGAGGGAAAAAGGCCGACAAAGGCTGCATCCCCGACCACGATTTCGTCCTGAAGCGCACTGTTGTTGAGCAACGCAACAAAGCGGACCCGTTTTTCATCGCCGCGTTCGTTTTGAATCGCGAGATCTTTTCCGAGCCCCAGGTGATATTGCCATCGGACGGCGTTCGCATCCGCAATCGCGGGAACCGCACCGTCAGGGAAAGTACGGTTCAAAAGGAGCCACGGGTTTTTCTTTTCCGCGTCCGACTCGGCCAGTGCTTCGGCGAACGCGAATCCACCTCGCGAAACAAATGCATCGCCTGCTCCGAGGATTCGTGGCCGCGTAGGCTTGTACAGATTCAGGCAGCTTGATTCGTCGCCGGGGCGCAACCGGAACGATGACACCGACAGGGCATTCCATTCGGGACTGTCCGTTTGCGCGAGGCCAAGACTTTCCCGCCCGGACGGGGTGCCCAAATCGTAGGGCAGCGGGCTGGCTGATTCGGCATAAAGAGAAAATCCACCGCTACCCGAATATCGATTGTCTGACGAACCCGCATCGAGACGAAACGCTTCCAGCGAGACGATCAGAAACGCCGCGCTGCTGATGAGTCCGGCCGTGAGCAGGCTGCGTCTGCGGTTGCGGCGGGCGCTCCGCATTCCCAGCCGCAGCATGGCCCCGACTCCGGCCACTGTAACCGGCGCTCCAGGTTGACGCTGCAGCCATCGTGCGAGCGTCATGGTACACAGCGTCAAGGCCGCTGCGCCTCCGGCAAAAAACGCCAGCGAGCGCGCCATGGCTTCGGCCTTCGCACCCAGCGCCAAAGCGCCAATCATGCCCACCGCGACGATCGCCATGACGATGGATGAGACACGCCCGGACTTTGCATCACTCGCCAGCGGCTCGTCGCCTGCAGAACCCGCAAGCAGGCTTCGCGGACTGCGGCGAACCAGCCCGCGCACCGACCACGCGATGGTAGCTGCCGTAATGGCGACGCTGATGCCCGCGCCGAGCGCGAGCGTCACAGGCAAAATATGCAAACGCAGGAGCGGGGCGTTTACGGCGGCGGACCACCAGGAGCTCAACCCTGCAAGCATCATCCGGGCGAATCCCGCCGCGCCGATCAGCCCCAATGCAGTGCCAGCCAATGACACTACCATGCCTTCCGTCAAAATCAGGCCGGCAACGGTCCGTGATGCAAACCCCGAGGCAAGCAACAACCCGATTTCGTAGGCTCTCTTTTCGACGCCGAGACGAAATAACAGGGCCACCAGCATCGCCGCTGAAGCGATCAGGAAGAAGCTGAACGAAAGAAACAGCACTCCGAAATCGGTCGGACCTGATGATGAGGCGATCATTTGCTCGCGCACCGGCTGGAATTGAAAACCCAGAGTCGGCAGATCGAGGCGATGAAGTATTTGAGCCGCCAGCGCCGATTGGACATCTTCGCCGGTCGATCCGGGAAGCTGGCTCACTCTGATCGAAGTCAGCCGCCCGAATCGCTCACCCGTTTCCGCCCAGAGTCGTTGGCCATCCGCCAGCGAAATCAATGCCTTGGGTGTCGTTCGGAATTTTTTCCAATAGTCCTCGTCCTTATCACGGATGAGTTTGAGATTGACGGGAAACGGCGGGTTCCAATCGGCCAGGCTTTTCGCATCGGTGACTCCCTTGTACTGCGGCACGAGTTCGGAATCGGCCGCGATACCAGTCATGGGCACAATCGCCTGAAGCTTGAATGTCGCGGATCGAGTCGCCAGGGCGCCCGATTCGCCGGTCACGAAATACGAAAGTGTGACCGGGTCGCCGGGTTTTGCGTCCAAGTCGTCGGCAGCCCATTGGTTGAGAACAATTCCGCCGCTCGAAAGCGTAAAGTCGCCTGCCGTATGACTGGCGCGTACGGATCGCATCCACGGCGAATCGGGATCAACCGCCAGCACCGTTGAATAAGGGATTCCATGGCTTGAAGGGGATTGTCCCTCGGCATCCTTGGAAATCGTATTGGCGAGATAGGCCAGAAACTTCGACGGCTCGCCTTTGGACGCCTGGCTTGCTTGTTCAACGGTCCTTTCCAACGAAGAGCTAATGAGCAGTGCATCACTTTCAATCTGCGGAACGCCACCCGCCGCCCGAATCTTTAGCCCCACGTCGCGCAACTCCATCGCCGAGGCCAGAGCAGTTTGCAGAGAACGTTGTGAAGCCTCTTTTTGTTCGACGTGTTTTCTGTATCGCCCCAGAAGAACATTGGCCTTTCTCGCTTGATCCAAAGAGCGTTGCATAGTCGCCAACGGAACGTACGCATTATTCGGGTAGGCTTGACGCGGGTTTAGCTCGAACGTCGCCAAACCCTGCGGTGGCAGAATTGCCGCGACGGTCAGTCGCATCGTCGCCGTCGTGTCATCGCGACGACCCAACAGGGTCTCGGTGGATATCGCTCCCGGCTTGCCAAGGTGCAGGATCACGTCGTCGCCCACTTTTGCCCCAAGCTCCCGCGCCAGCGGCTCGTTCAACAACACGGAACGACTCTCCGCTCCGGCGGGCAAGGGTGTGCGCGGCACGGAATCAAGCGCCCAAAACCTGTCATCCACGCCAAGCACATTGATGCGACCCACGCGGGCGCGATTCTCCGCGTGAGTGGCTGCGCCACGAAGCATGAGGAGGGCTGCGGTCTCCACATCAGGAAGCTTCTTCGCCATGCGCTCTCCGAGGTCGTCACCGAACAGGGTTGGCGCGACCAGTGCATGATCGACTCGTCCAAGGCGACCCACCGCTAAATCGCGCAGGCTCCCCCGCATTGAATCGCCCACGACCAGCGCCCCGGTCAGAACGGCCGCCGACACCGCAACGGCAAGCGCCACCCAGAGATGGCTCTTCCAATGAAAAACAATCGAACGAAAGTGAAAGGTCAACCGGGACAATGTTACACCTGACGCGGGTTCAACATTCCTTCGTTGATTTCGTAGCGGCGGGGAAACCGCCCGGCCAGCTGCTCACTGTGGGTAACGACGATCAGCACGGCGTCGCGCTGCCCGAGGACATCGAGCAGAAGATTTCCCACCGTTTCAGCGGTCGTGCGATCGAGATTGCCAGTGGGCTCGTCGGCCAGCACCAGGCTCGGATCGTTGATGAGCGCACGCGCAATGGCGACGCGCTGTCGCTCGCCCCCCGATAGCTCGGCGGGTCTGTGTTCCATCCGATCTCTGAGTCCGACACGGGCAATGAGTTCCTTCGCCCGACCCAGGCTGTCGCCGGATGCCGGGCCAGTACCGACTCTCCACGCCAGAGTCGGAAGCAGTACGTTTTCCAGGACCGTGCATTGCGGAAGCAAATGATGTTCCTGAAAAATGAACCCGATATGTTGATTTCGAAACAGCGCCAGTTCCCGTTCGCCCAATTGAAATGGATCGCGGCCGTTGAGCGTCACCGTGCCTGAAGTGGGAGACTCAAGCGTACCGAGTATGTTGAGCAGGGTGCTCTTGCCCGATCCCGACGGCCCCAGAATCGCCGCAGATTCACCCGCCGACATGCGCAAATTGATTTCGCGAAGTATGACCAGATCGCGGCCACGCGCGGGATAGGTCTTGCTCACCGAGCAGGCCGCCAATTCGACAGCACCATGCGGTTTCGCGAGATTTGGTGACTGAATATCTTGAACGTGAACCGTCAAACTTGTTACGCCTTCCTGCGAAAATGCCTCACTCTACTTCGCTAGCACCCTTTCATAGTGTTTCCAGACTTCCTCCGCCATCACCCTGTCAGTGTACTGGTTGCCCACCGCCTGCTTCCCAGATTGGCCCATCGCTTTTCTTTCGTCGGGATGATCCATCAGCCAGGCAATCGAATCGGCCAGTCCCACAGCGCCCAATGCCGGATCATAAAGCAATCCCCCGCCCGTGGATTCAACGAGTTCCGGAAACGAGCCGTGCCGCGGCTCGACAACAGGAACTCCGCAAGCCATGGCTTCGAGAATGTACAATCCCTTTGCCTCTACGTACTGGGATGGCACGGAAAAAACATCGAGGGAGTGCAAAAACTCGATCTTGTCCTGGCGGGAAACCTCTCCGACAAACTCGAAATGGCCCGCTGTTGCCGGCTGCCGCAGATAATCGCGCAAACCATCAACAAACTTCTGCTGCGAAGACGCAAGATATCCGGCCACAAGCAGCCGGCAATCCCGCCCTGCACGACGAAGCAATGCAAAGGCTTCGCAAAGGCACTCCAGGCCCTTTTCTGGGCAGATTCGGGCAAGATATCCAATCGTAAACTGTTTGCCGCGAGGCGCGGCCTCCCCAGCATGAAAATCTTCAACACGAATACCCATCGGGGCGAAGTGAACGCGGTCGGCGGACAGCCCGAAATGCTCCACGCAGTGCCGCGCGTAGTACTGCGTCGTCGATACAAACGCATCAATATGGCGGGCCTGGTCGGCAATCAACTGAAACGACCGGGTCTTGTGCGGCTCGGGCAGCTCATCAAGAAATATGTCTTCACCGCTGAGCGTGCAAAAAACCGGCACACCCAGCGACTCCCTGAGCCTTCGAGCCACGCCGATGAACGCGAGGTTTGGTAGATGCACAAGGTCAGGCCTGATGGCGGCCAGCGCATCGATGAGCTTTTCGAGTTCCCGCTTTTGGGCCCCGTGCTCACCCCGCAATACCGAAACGGTAAGAGGGCCAAGCGACCCGGCATCCACAGAGGAAGACCACCGCGAAAGAAAATTCAGGAGGATCGGTGCATCCAGTACACGGCCGATCCATCGGGGAAGGTGGCGAAACACGGCAGACTGCTGTTCAAGATACACATTCAGTCCGCCGTACAGCACCGGCGATGTGCTGACATCCCGCTCATCGGTCTTGAGCGGCGTATAGAGCGGCATCAGGATGACATCGCGCCCCTGCTCAATGAACGTGGCAGCGAGTCGGTTGTCGCGCAGACAACTCCCGCAGTACATCCCGGCTGCCCCGGAAGCGAGGTAGGCAATGCGAAAGTTCTTCACGCCATGCGTCCCCTTACGACTCCAATTCTCCCGTGCCCGGCTGCAATCTCAAGGTCAGCGCATAAAAGAGGCCGCCCGGAGGCGGCCTCAGGTTCACTTCACGCGTCGGCCGCTATTCCGTACCGCGCGTGGTTTCGTGTTTCGGCGAGCCACCCAGGTTGGTCGCGTCAGGCGAATGCGTAGGCGCCTGAATGAATACCTGATCTTTGCGGTTCTCGGCGATGACGATGGCCGTGTTCGCCGCCTCGACCAGGGCGTTCGCGTCGGCCTGTGCAACACCCTGCGAAGAACTGCGCAGCTTGAGAATAAATGATCGCAGCGCACTGACGGCACTCCGGACATTGCCGCCGTTCAGGGCGTTGATGGCGGAATCAAGGTAGGTGGTGAGGGTGCCTTTAAGAGTTTCGGGCATCGACGCATTCAGTAGCATCGGCAACATCTTGATTTCCACGTACGACTCTGCCGTCGTCGAAAACGCGGCGAACAACGAGCAGGCGTAGGAAATGTCAAACGGTACCGCGGTGTTGCCGGCCCAGTTCATGGTTACGCGCCCCGTTGCCATATCCTCCAGGTCGAGGATTCCAACCGAGTGGCTGGGCAGCACGACCGGTGAAAACAGGCCCGCGGCACTGAGATCGCCGTCAAATTCAATGCTGTACAGTTCGTCGGTGGTAAATTCACCCGTCGCCCGGTTGTACGTCCCTGTCGAGCTGTCCGTGACAATCTGCACACGGATCGCACCCGTATTCAGTCCGCCAGGAAGCGTCAGCGAATCGATGTTTTGATCATAGTTTGTGAATTTTGCGGATCCGTTGATCCCATCAATCTCCAGCTCAAACGTAGTCTGCGAGATCATTGCGCTGGCCGTTCCGCCCTGACCAAAATCGAGAGCAAAGGAACTCTCCACTCTTTGGTCCTGCCGGGCCTGAATGCGCATCGGCGCGCCCAGCGAAGGCGAAGCCATTGCACATCCAGCCAGGAGAGCCAGGAACCCTCCGCGAATCGATCCCCTAAGCCCCGACCGCTGCGAAATTCCTCGAAAGTTCAATTGCATATTTTCCGCTCCTTTCAAGCGTAAGGTCCATGCCTCAAACTGATTTCCGGTGAATGGGATATTTCATCAAAGAGTGCCACTTCGTGGCACAATACTTTGGCCCGCCAACGCTGCGCATCCTAGCCCCGTCGCCGACGAACGCAAGCCGCTACACAAGTACCGACCGGGCGGAGCACCCGGATTCCCGTCACATCGGCCGTCGTTCCTATTACAAGTTTTTACAGGCTTTGAGCCACTGCAGTCCGCCCCGAATTCGATTCGCCGAACGTAAGGTTCCAGTTTAGCATGGGTTCCATGGCGTACGGGGATGGTGACATCGAATCACTCGATCCCGAGAAACTAGAGGTTCTCCAGCGGCACCGGTTTGCCGACCTGCTGAACACGGTGCTCGGCGCCAACGCCTTTTACATTCGCAAATTCGCCGGAATTAGATTCGATCCTCTCGCCGATTCTCTCGACCAGTTGCCCTTTACCACCCGCGACGAAATCCAACACGATCAGCGCGAGCATCCTCCCTACGGCTCGAACCTGACCTTTCCGCCCGATCAATACATTCGCCTCCACCAGACTTCGGCCACCTCGGGCGGCTCGCCGCTGCGATGGCTCGACACGGCGGAGAGTTGGAATTGGTTCAAGCGCTGCTGGCGGACCATTTACAATGCAGCCGGAGTCCAGGCCGGCGACCGCTGCATGTTTCCTTTCTCCTTTGGGCCATTCGTAGGCTTTTGGGCCGCTTTCGAAGCCGCGACCGAACTGGGCTGCCTCACCATCGCCGCCGGTGGAATGACCACCACAGCCCGGCTGCGAATGATCCTCGACAATGCCGTCACCGTCATCGGCTGCACTCCGACCTATGCCTTGCGCCTGGCCGAGGTCGCTGCCTCCGAGGGCATCGATATCGCCGCATCACCGGTGCGAGCGCTGATCGTCGCAGGCGAACCCGGCGGAAACATTCCCGCGACTCGTGCAAAGATCGAATCTGCCTGGGGGGCGCGAGTCTTCGATCACACTGGCATGACCGAGATCGGCTCGTGCGGTTTCGAATGCCTGGAGTCTCCCGGCGGTGTCCATCTCATCGAATCGGAATTCATTGCGGAATCCATCGACCCCGAATCCGGCGCCCCCTCCCCGGACGGCGAAATCGGCGAGCTCGTGCTGACCAACCTTGGGCGCACTGGCAGTCCCCTGATTCGTTACAGAACCGGCGACCTAGTGCGAATGTTGCGCCGGCGTTGCGCGTGTGGCCGGTGGTTCGCGTGGCTCGAAGGCGGTATTCTGGGCCGAACGGACGACATGATATTCATTCGTGGCAACAATGTTTTTCCCTCGGCGATCGAGGAGCTTGTGCGGGCATTGCCGATTATCGAATTTCGTATGACAGCGACGCAGCGCACGCCGATGACGGAGCTGAAAATCGAAGTCGAAGTCTCGCCCTCCGCGGAGACTCAGGCAATCACTCGACAATTATCCGACGCGATTCGAGACCGGTTTCATTTCAAGCCGAATGTGATGGCGGTTGATCCAGGAACACTGCCGCGATATGAAATGAAAGCACGCCGGCTCGTCCGCGAGTAACGCAATGGTTGGACCGTTTTCAAGGGGCATTCCATGTTGAAGCAAACGTTTCGAGTATGCACACTCTGGGCGGCGATTTGCACCACCGCGCTGGCATCCGACTGGTCGTCGTGGCGCGGACCCACGCAATACGGCCTCGCGCCTGAAAAAGCCGTTGTCACGTCCTGGTCGCCTCAGGGGGAAAACCTCATCTGGAAAGTCCCTGTCGAGGGTCGCAGCACGCCGATCCTGATGAATGGCCGACTTTTCATGATCACGCCGGTTGGGGACATTCACAATCCCATTGAGCTACAGGAACGCGTGATTGCGCTGGATGCCGAAACCGGTAAAACCGTCTGGGAATACCGCTTCAACGTCTTTGATACCGACATGGTTCCCCAGCGAGTCGGCTGGACTTCGGTGGTCGGCGATCCAGAGACGGGCAATGTGTACGCCCACGGAACCGGCGGCGAGTTCTACTGCTTCAGTCGTGATGGGAAGGTCCTCTGGAAATGGTCGATGACCGAGGAATTTGGACGTGTCAGCGGCTATGGAGGCCGCCTCATGTCGGCGATCATCGACGAAGACCGCGTCGTCGTCAGTTTCCTAAGTTCCAGTTGGGGCAACTTTGGCCCGCCCCTGCACCGCTACGTTGCCTTCGATAAGAAAGACGGAAGGGTTCTTTGGTGGGGGGGACCAGGCGAAAAGCCAATTGACACGACCTACTCCATTCCCGTTGTCACCGTCATTGATGGAAAACGGATGCTCATCGCCCCCAACGGCGACGGCAACGTCTACGGTATGCTGGCCCGCACGGGCGAAAAGGTCTGGACCTTCAAGATGAGCGACCGCGGTCTGAACTCATCGCCAGTCGTGGACGGCAAGTACGTTTATGTTTGCAATGGCGAGGAAAACATAGACTCAACTGAAATGGGCCGGGTCGTCTGTATCGACGCAAGCAAGACCGGCGATATTACGAAATCCGGCGAAGTCTGGCGTGCAGAGGGCATTAAGGCTGGTTTCGCCTCTCCTGTTCTGGCCAACGGCCGCCTCTATGTCGTGGACAACTCCGCTAACCTCTACGCCCTCGATGCCAAAACCGGCAAGCAATATTGGATGTACCCCCTGGGCCGCGTCGGCAAAGGCTCTCCAACGATTACGGCCGACGGCGTCATATATGTTGGTGAACAGAATGGCGTATTCCACATCCTCAAAGACGAGGGTGATAAGGTCGTTTCGCTCGACAAGGAGGAATTTAAGGGTCCCGACGGCACCATCGACGAAATCTACGGCTCGCCGACCGTCGTCGATGGCCGAGTCTATTTCATGACCCGCTACAACACGTATTGCCTTGGAAAGAAGGACGCCAAAGTCGAAAAAGTGCCTGTGACGCCCATGCCCAAAGAAGCCGTCGCTCAGGCCGATGCCGCGCCTGCAAAACTCCTGGTCGTTCCCGGCGAAATCACACTGGCCCCGTCAGCCCAGCAGGAATTCAAAGTGTTCGCCTTTGATGCCAACGGGCAGAGCATTCCGCTCAAGGGAAAACCGGCATGGAGCATTGCAGGCGCAAAGGGAAGCGTGTCCGAAGAAGGAAAATTTTCGGTGGCCGCCGACAATGCGTTTTCGGCCGGACTTCTCACTGCCAAAATCGGCGAGTTGACTTCGACCGCGCGCGTCAGGGTGGCTCCCAAGTTCCCCATCTCAGAGAACTTCGACAAATTGGCCGTGGATTCAGTTCCGCCCGGCTGGGTCGGCGTTGGGGCCAAAACCAAAATCGTCGAGCGCGATGGGAACAAGGTACTTCAGAAACTCGCTGAAAACCCGTCTGCACCGTTCATGCGGATTCGCGGTTACGCCGGCCCGCCGATCGCGGGCGGATACACCGTTGTCGCAGATATTTTTGGAACCCCGAAGGGCGATATGTTTAAGCCCGACATGGGCCTGATCAATTCGCGGTATTTCCTGATGATGATGGGCGGCGATCAGGCGCTCCAGGTCGAATCGTGGGCGCCGATTCCCCGATTCCGCAAGGAAGTCCCGCTCGAATGGAAGACCGACGTGTGGTACCGCGTGAAGTGCCGCGTAGACATCTCTGAGAAAGAGGCCCGAATTCGCGGCAAGGTCTGGCCGCGCGACAGCGAAGAGCCCCCCAAGTGGAACATCGATGTAACCGACCCCTATCCCAACCGCGAGGGCAGCCCCGGCGTCTACGCCTATTCGCCCGGAACCACCGCAAAAAGCAAGGGCCCCGAGACATTCTTTGATAATTTCCAGGTCATCGCCAATGAGAAGGAATAACATGAACACAAGTCAACAAGCCAGCAAGGCACTCAGATATCGAGGGGCAACTACGTTGCTTGCAGTGGGAATTCTGGTCTCGCTGAGCGGATTCGCTCATGCAGATCCGCCCAAGGCCAAACGAGGTGATTGGCCCATGTGGGGCGGTTCTCCGGATCGCAACATGGCCTCCGACGAAACGGGGATTCCGTCGACTTGGGACGTCAAGGCCGGCAAGAACAT
The DNA here is from genome assembly GCA_964501365.1 of uncultured Phycisphaera sp. GTDB lineage: Bacteria > Planctomycetota > Phycisphaerae > UBA1845 > UBA1845 > CAZAMB01. Next base: position 35,127 of record CAZCST010000023.1, read on the forward strand.
CAAGTGGACGGCCCCGCTTGGTTCGCAAACCTACGGGAACCCGGTCGTCGCGGGCGGAAAGATTTATGTGGGCACGAATAACCACGGAGAATTTCGCGCCCACAGCAAAGGCGACAAGGGCATCATGCTCTGCTTCGATGAAAAATCCGGCAAGATGCTCTGGCAGGCCACCCACGACAAGCTCCCCACCGGCCAGGTCAACGACTGGCCCGAGCAGGGTATCTGCTCATCGCCCGTCGTCGAAGGCGATCGTTTGTACTACGTAAGCAACCGCTGCGAACTCGTCTGCGCCGACACCGAAGGGTTTATGGACGGCGACAACGACGGCCCCTACACCGATGAAAAATGGAAGGAAAGTCAGGACGCCGATTTCGTCTGGATCCTCGACATGATTGAGGACTTGGGCGTCTTCCCGCACAACCTCGCCACTTCCTCGCCGTTGATTGCGGGCGACCGTATTTTTCTCGTCACCTCCAATGGCGTCGATGAAGGTCACCTCGAACACCCATCGCCCAACGCGCCCGACTTCATCGCCGTCGACAAGAAAACGGGCAAGGTTCTCTGGAAGGCCAACCCCTCCAGCGTCCGAACCTTTCACGGCCAGTGGTCCTCGCCTGCGTACGGCGTCATGGGCGGCAAACCACAGGTGATTTTCCCCGGTGGTGACGGCTGGATCTATTCCTACGAGCCCGACACCGGCAAGCAGATTTGGAAGTTCAACATGAATCCGCCGGGAGCCAAGTATATCCTCGGCGGTCGCGGCACCGCCAACGAAGTCATCGGCACGCCGGTCATCTATGACGAAAAAGTTTTCGTCGCCGTCGGGCAGGATCCCGAACACGGCGAGGGAATCGGCCACCTCTACGGCATCGACGCAACCAAGACCGGCGATGTGACCGAAAGTGCCAAGCTCTGGCACCTTGGCGGCGAGGATTTCCACCGCACCATGTCGACAGTCGCCATCGCAGACGGGCTGCTGTATGCCTCCGACCTCAGCGGATTCCTCTACTGCCTGGATGTCAAAACCGGCAAGCAATATTGGAAACACGACTTGATGTCAGCGCTTTGGGGCTCGCCGTATGCCGTGGACGGCAAGGTCATGATCGGTACCGAAGACGGCGACGTGCATGTCCTCGCCCAGGGCAAGGAACTCAAGCCCATCGCAGTCAACCACATGGAAAACTCGGTGTACACCACTCCCGTGGCGAGCAACGGCACGCTGTACATCACCAACCGCCGCACCCTGTTTGCGATTCAGGAGAAAAAGTAGGTCTCAAGCAGTAGAGCATCGAACTCTCAAGTGTAGCGGGCCTCCCCCCTTGATAAGGGGGGACTCAGGGGGGTCAGGCGGCACACTTGATTGTTGCGTGTCATAGTGAGTCTTCAGTAACTCCCATGCGCGCGGCGAACTCAGTTCGCGCGGATTTGCTCCTCTTTGCAAGTGTGCGGCACAAGGGAAAAACCCGAAACGGCTTTGGCAGGGCTTACAGCATTTTCCGCAGGAACTCTCGCGCCGACGCAAGATCGCTGACCGGCGACGCCGAGTCGGTCCGTCGCAAGATGAGCGGCCCGGAATACTCCCAATCGCTTAGCGCAGAGACCAACCCGCGAAGATCGACTTCCCCGTCGCCCAGTCGCGTTTCCTGCCCCGGCCGATCAGGAACGCCGGGAACTGCATCACGCATGTGAATCAGCGAAACCTGTGGACCAAGCTGCTGCAGGATCGCCATGGGGTTGAGCCCCGCCATGAGCATCGCCGCTGGATCAAGCCCGATCCGAATCAAAGGACAATCCACTGTTTTGATGACTGCGGCGAGCCGCTCGGCCGAATCGTAGGAAGGCCGGATGGCAAACACCCGGTTCCGCGAGTCGGCGAATTCACCGATCTGCCTCAGGGCCGCGATGGCCGCGTCGGACGGCTCTCCCGTTTGAGGGTGCGTTAGCGCACCGACACTCGCCGTAACAACCTGCACCGAAAGGTCTGCCGCCAGGTCGAGGATGGCCCGTGTTCGTTCGACTCGCTCATCGATAGCGCGGGGATCCGAAAGTCGCAGTGTGGAAAAATCCGCAGTGAGGGCCGACATGTTCAATCCCAGGTCGGCAACCATTCTCTGCAAATGTCGCCTTCCACTGGATGACAGCTCCTGGGGCGTGGTCTCTCCATGTGCGGCGGGTAGTTCGATGGCCCGGAATTCCATCTGCGCCGCCGTTCGCAGCGCCGATTTCGTATCCGTCCGCAAGTCCTGAAGATCAATACCTAATTTGGGTTGATTCATGCCTTGATGTTGCGCCGCCGCTCACACGAATTATTGGGACTTCTCGAATACGCACCTGGGCAATTGGGATTGTCGAATGATCGATAAAAGTGTACCGATGCGGAGTTCCGAGTGGTTGGGTACAGGCACGGTAACCGTTTGCTGGCCCTCTCTACGCTGCATTACGATGTGGCTTCCGCGCTGACGAACCTCGACAAAACCGTGCTCGCTAAGAATTCGGCAGACTTCTCGACCTGAAAAGACGCCGAGCTTACCCAACCGGCACCTCAATTGGAGTGACGTAGAACTCGGTGTGCAATCGCTGTTGTACTTCTGACGGACTTGCAGACTCAAAAAACAGTTCAAGTGCTTCAATGAGGTTCTGCCGGGCCTGCTCGATCGTGTCGCCCTGGCTGGCAATATCAAGTTCCGGGCAGGATGAGACATAACCGGCACCCTCCCGTTCAATCAAACATGTCAGACGCCGGGTCTGTTTCATACGTCACCTTTCAATGAAACGCGCTCAATGTATATATGATAGCGTTTGCTTGATGAAAATACTATCGAATACATCGAATGAAATCTTCTGTTGCATAGCAGATTGCTTTGCCGATCTTAGCCTTTTATGTCTCGATTGACGCCCAAACTCCTGGTTTCCTCAGAGAAGGATACACGCGCCAGAAATTCCTGACTGACCTGCTCGCGGGCGTCACCGTCGGAATCATCGCCCTCCCGCTCGCGATGGCCTTCGGCATCGCCTCCATCCCGCAGGAAGTAGCCGATGCCGCCGGAGTCTCGCCGCCCGCGATGGGGCTCTACACCGCTGTCGTCGCCGGCTTTCTGATTTCCCTGCTCGGCGGCAGCCGCGTTCAGATCGGTGGACCCACCGGGGCGTTCATCGTCATCGTCTACGGCATCGCCCTCAAACATGGCTACGCAGGTCTGGCCACCGCAACCCTCATGGCCGGCGCGATTATCGTCATCATGGGCGTCTCCGGGTTCGGCGGCATGATCAAGTTCATCCCCTATCCCGTGACCACCGGCTTTACCGCCGGAATCGCCGTGATCATTGCATCCTCCCAGGTAAAGGACTTTTTCGGCCTGAAGATGGAATCCGTCCCCGCAGAATTCCTGCACAAGCTGCACGCCTACTATGAACACTGGGCGTCGTGGAATCCTTCCACGTTGGTCGTTGGAGCCGGGTCGCTGGCCCTGCTCATCATCATCCGCAGGCTCTACCCGCGCATCCCATGGGGCATTGTCGCGGCAATCATCGGCTCGCTGGCTGTCTGGATCCTCGGATTGGAAGTCGAAACCATCGGTTCGCGTTTCGGCGGAATACCCCGTTCGCTTCCCACGCCACATTTGCCGCCATTCACGTTCGACATGGCAAGACAGCTCATACCCGAAGCGACCACCATAGCAATCCTCGCGTCGATCGAATCGCTGCTCTCCGCGGTGGTCGCCGACGGAATGACCGGAGGGCGTCATAAGGCCGACATGGAATTGGTGGCTCAGGGCGTTGCCAACATCGGCTCGGTGACCTTCGGCGGCATCCCGGCCACTGGCGCGATCGCCCGAACCACAGCCAACGTCAGAAGCGGGGCAAAGACTCCCGTCGCCGGAATGATCCACGCCGTCGTGCTGCTGCTGGTGATGCTCCTGCTCGCCCCGCTGGCCAGCGCCATCCCGCTGGCGACGCTCGCCGCCGTGCCGCTCATGGTCGCGTGGAACATGAGCGAGATCGATCACTTTCGATACCTGTTGCGGGCTCCCAAGTCGGATATCGCGGTGCTGCTTACGACCTTTGGCCTGACCGTGTTTACGGACCTGACGATTGCAGTCGGCGTCGGAATGGTGCTGGCCTCCATGCTCTTTATGAAGCGCATGGCCGAGGTGTCGAACATCAGTGCGATCACCGACGAACTGGAAAACGGCGCGGACGTGCTGGAAGCCGGTGACCCGAATCCCATTAGCCGCCGCGACGTGCCGCCCGGAGTGGAAGTATATGAGATCAACGGCCCGCTCTTTTTCGGAGTGGCCGACCGGCTGCAGGACACCCTTCGCGGACTGGAAAAGCCGCCGAAGGTGTTCATCCTCCGCATGCGCCGCGTGCCCGCAATCGACGCCTCCGGCCTGCACGCATTAGAGGAGTTCTACAAGAAGTGCAGGCATCAGGAGACAGTGTTGATCCTCTCCGGCGTGCATGCCCAGCCGCTTTCGGCTTTCATCCAGGTCGAGTTCGACAAGACCGTGGGCATGAACAACATGTTCGGCAACATCGATAACGCCCTCAACCGCGCCCGAGAAATCGTAGGCCTGCCGCCGCAGGCCAAACCTGCCGGCGCTTTTTCCGAAGTCACCCGCGAGCGCAGCGCGACCTGACTCCTCCGCACCCCCAAGCGCAAGGCGGCGGTCCATAATGCCAATGGCGTTTCGGAACCTTGCTGTGGGTTGCAACGCAGCGGCCACCCAGGCGTGGCTAACGTATCACCCTGCGCCCTTGTAACTCTTGATCAAGTCCTTGTCAGACAAAACCTGCTTCGATTTCCTGCCCAGAAAATAATACCCCGAGGCAGCATCGAGCGTGCCGGGCTTGTTGATCAGTAAGTAGTCAAAATACTTCAAATAGAAGGAGGTCAGACTCGCAAAAAGGTGAATGAACCTCCTTGCGATTCGCGAAGAAGTGAAACTCAGCAGGAAATACTGATACGCCCAGGCCAGCGCCATGCCCGGACCGCAGACGGCCCCGCTGTCGATTTCTTCAAACTTTCGAAACAATCGGCGATGCCCCAAATGCGTGAACCGCGTAAAATCGTAGCGCCCTCCGTGCACCTGCTGCATGAAGGGAGTTTCAGCATAGACAATGCCCGTGTCCTTAAGCACTCGGTGGATTTCCTCTGCGCACCGGTAGGGGTCAACGACATGCTCCAGCACAGCCTGCACAATCACGCCATCAAAGGAATGGTCTTCAAACGGAATATCGTGCGCATCGCAAATGAGCATGGTGCGCGGCCCAAAGGCAACGTCGGTTTCGACTAGTTCAATTGCGCCATTGCCGCCGAACGATTCCATCCCCTGTCCCACAATACTTCCGCCGATCACCAGCACACGTGGAGCTTTCGATTGGCCAAGCAATACTTCGCTGAGTCGGGCGTAATTGGCTTTTCCTTTGATGTTTCTCCCAATCTTCGGCATCAAGCGCTGCATAGTCGTCTTGAGTCTGCTCTTGTTGAGGTTGGCGAAAAAGGTCGTGCGCTGCGAAACGAAATCGTCGATTCCAAACACGCTCGATGCTTCATGAATCAGCACGGGAATACCGTGAACAATGGGAAATCGGGCTCCGCATCCCGAACCAGTGCATTCCATTTGTTCGTTCGCATGCCTGATCTTCGCGCGGCAGATCGGACAGCACAGTAGTTGTCGAGTCGCCGGAGAGAGTTGCGGTGGCGACTGCATCGCAGAGTTCCCGTTAGGCGATTGCCGCGAAGGGACGGATATTCCTGGTGAGCGTCTCAAGCGTCACCGGCTTGGAAAGGTCCAACGTAAGGAAGACACCGTGATTGTGCTCACTCGCCAGGATGATCATCCGGCCATGCAGCACGTCGAAGCCTGACTCCTGCGGTTGGTGGCCGCAGATGAAGTAATCCACATCGAACATTTCTTGCAGCGCAATCAACGCGTTTTCGGTTTGATATCGACCCCAGACCAGGCTGTGGGCCGGTCCGCCGTCGGCATAGTCGGCCTTGGTCGGCGTCCGCGAGAACACCGTCCGGTCGAATCCCGGCACTTCTCGCGGCCCCGGAAGCGAGTGCGAAATGAACACCCGATTGGGAGTCCGGCCTGCCAGCGGATACGAACGGATCAACTCCTCGATGGCGTCGACCACCGCACACCCCTGCCCGCCAAAAGCCTTATGGACGCAGTCCTCAAACACATTGGTGACTACCCGGCCGTTCTTGCTGATTTCCGCACCGGTGAGCTGCGCCAACTCATGATTGCTTAGCAGAAAGTGCACCTGATCCGGAAACTCGCACTTCCATTTCGCGGCCTCGATGAGCAGCTCGTACGAAGTATCCGGCGACGTATACGATGCCGGCTCCTCATGAATCAGCTCGTGCAGCATCACGTGCCGGGGCGCAAAGTGCGCCAAATCGCAATACTTCTGCAACTTCTGAAAATTCCGACGATGTCCGTGCAGATCACCGGTCATCACCAGCTGGCCATAATCCGGAAAACGCAGCAGCGAGCCCTCGCGCAGCGGATCCTCGCGATTTAGCCTTGCGGCCTCCTTCAATATCTCCACCGGACTGGCCACTTCGATCACGGTCCCCCCTTTGGATTCGGATTGGGTTTTATCGTTGTCTTCATCGCTTCTTTCTGTAGCGGCTCATCCTCCGCCAGCGCCTCTTCTCTTTTCTTGTCGATCGCACCGGCCACCGAGGAATCCGCCTCGCCGCCGTCGGCCGATTCGCCTCCGCGAAGCTGCGTTCGCAACTCCTCACGGTGCTTTCGCCACAGGCCTTGGATCGTGGCCAGCCGTGATCCTATCTGTTTCATATCGGCCGGTCTTTCGCCGGGATTCTCCCGACAGCACTCCATGACCAGATTCGACAACGAGATGGGAATCTTATCGTTGAGTTCGTTTGGCGAAATAGGCTTGTCGGCGGTGATAAGGCTGATCCCGCCGCGCGCGTCCTGCCCGCGAATCGCCGTCGGATACTTCTCCGAAGTCAGCACCCAGTACATCGTCGCCCCGAGGTTGAACACGTCCGTCCGCTGATCAAGCGGCATCCTCCGCACCTGCTCCGGGGCGATGTAATCCGGCGTCCCCTGAATCCGCTCCTTGCGGTGCCCCAGAGCGCACGATTGCCCAAAATCGATGATTTTCACCACGCCCTTGGCCGCGAGCATGATGTTGGTCGGCTTGATGTCCGCGTGAACCCACCCGGCCTGGTGCATCGCCTCCAATCCCGCCGCAACCTTCTGAAAAATCGTCAAAAAAGTATTGAGCCGGTTGGGCCGGGCCGCCTCCAGCGTCATCCCATCCACATAGTCCATCACAATGTAAATCTCGTTGACCGACAGCAGTCTCCGCACGCGATGAATATGCACGCTGTGCCGCAGGTACGGGTGGTCGATCTTGTGGCTGACCTTGTACTCCACCTCCCCCTGATCCAGAAACCGCTGATCGTCGGCTGTAACGCGCACGATATGCTTGACCGCGAACGTCTTGTTGCTTTTCAACTCGACGGCCAGGCTGATCTTGGACCCCGCCCCCGTGCCGATCTGTCGGGTAATGCGATATCCGGGAAGTGGGTCCAATACACTCTCCAATGCGAGCCGCGAACTTCAGTTCGCGCGGACTATCAATGGCATTCCTTCCGAACCCGCCGAGCCGCAAACTTCGCCTCGTATGACCTTGGCCTCCCCCCTTGCCAAGGGGGGACACAGGGGGGTCAGGATGAGGGCAAAACCGTTCGAAGACTGACGTAACGCCTCCGTATCTCGCCAGCTTAGCGGCACCCCCGATTCAAACCAAGCTAACTCAATTTCCGCTTTCTGCTTTCTGCTTTTCCGTGTTTGACTTTCCCCCCTTTTCTGGTATCAATCGCTCTTCGACTTGTACATTTGAGAATTCGACAGGGAGGTCGATGGTCCAACAACGCCCGTGCCGCGCGCATGGGCAGAAGGAATACCATGCAGACCGCCAACGCCCCGCGTCCCACGACCCAGCAGGCCGGCTCCGACACTGCCCACCGCATTGCCGCCCTGAACCGCAACGACAAGCCTTTTCACGTCGTCCTGGCCCAGCAGTTCGACCGTCCCAACGTCGAGCAGCTCTGCCAGTTGGCCGATATGATCCGCTCGATCAGCGGCTCGCGGCAGGGCAGCCAGTTCCTCACCGGCATGCTCAGCCACCGCCGGGCCATGCTCTATTTCATCCAGCCCTCGACGCGAACCTTCCTCAGCTTCACTGCCGCCTGCCAGATCGTCGGCATGCGCTATAGCTCCGTCCGCGACCGCTCCACCTCCTCCGAGGTCAAGGGCGAGTCCGAAGACGACACCGTCCGCACCTTCAGCCAGTACTTCGACGCCATCGTCATGCGTCACCCCATAGAGGGTTTCGCCGAGCACGTGGCCAACATGTTCAACAACATGCCGCGAACCATCCCCATCATCAACGCCGGCTCCGGCAAGGACCAGCACCCGACCCAGGCCCTCCTCGACATCTACACCCTCTACCGCAGCTTCGGCGAAGCGCAGTCCGAACCCGGAGCGCAAGCGACGGGCGGGCGCCCCCCTCTCCCCTCGGGAGAGGGCCGGGGTGAGGGCCAACCTCGCAGCGGCGGCAACGGTTCCAAGTACACGCGCAATCTCTTCGCCGGCAAAACCATCGCCTTCGTCGGCGACTTGAAGCGTGGCCGCACTGTCCGCTCGCTGACCTACCTGCTCTGCCGCTATCCCGGCGTGCGCCTGCTCTTCGTCTCCCCGCCGGAGTTGCAGATCGGCGAAGACATTCTTGATTACGTCAAGCGTCACGACGTCGAGCACGAGATCGCCGGCGACCTCCGCACGCACATCGGCGACTGCGACGCGGTCTACATGACTCGCATGCAGGATGAGCACGACGTGGCCGGCGAATCCAAGAAAATCGACTACAACGCCTACAGCCTAACCTACGATATGGCCACTTCGTTCAAGCCGGGCCTCGCCATCATGCACCCGCTCCCCCGCCGCCACGAGATCGACGAACGCATCGACGCCCTGCCCCAGGCCCGCTACTGGCAGCAGGTCCGCAACGGCATGTGGATGCGCGCCGCCCTCTTCGCCTCCGTCTTCGGCGTCGACACCCCCATCCGCGACCACTACCAAGCGTACTACACGTTCTGAAAACATGCCTACAGTTTTCTCGATTCTGATCCTATTCCTTGGACCCACCATCGCACTTCTCCCGATCGCGATCGCGATCAATGTTGCGGGGACGCCTGGCGCGCTCATTGCTATTAAGCCTGTGGTTCGAAGCGGAAGCCGTTTTCTCTTGGCCACAATGATTGCTGCAGTCGGACAATCCTATGTTTACCTTGCTTGGGTCGCTCTCGTTGTGAGTTGGACCCAGGGTCGAGAGCACGCCATTATGTGGCTCGTTTGGCCATTCGCTTTTTTCGCGAGTGTCGCTCCCATAGTTAAGCTGCAAGCCGAGAGCCGAAAAGAGGCTATTGAAAATGGGTTTTCGAATCCGCAGGTTGAAGCATGTAGCTTCACCCTCGTGCTCGCTTTCATTGGTTTTCTTGCATTCACTTTGTCGCCGTACTTAATGAACGTCTGTTGGTCATGGGTTCCCTACGTATTCAGGCTGGCCCATTAAGAAAATGCTTTCAGAAAAGGATTTTGTCGATCACCTTCGGAAGCGAGAAAAAAGACCGCCTACCATATTATACAAGTACCTGTCGATCGATGGCGCGCGCGCCATCTTGAATCAACAGACATTGCTATTCCGATCGCCCCTTGAATATAACGACCCATTTGATTCTCAGTGGGATCCTCTGTGGTCAGTCCATTCGCCTGAAGCTCGCAAACAGCTCGTAAGCATTTTGGAGCATGCCGTTCGTGATCCGTCGTCATGGCCAAGCAACATCGATACGCGCAGCCAAGAAGTTTTTCTAAAGGAACATGCAAAAATCAAGGAACTGTCGAACGACGATGCCAAGCTCTATTTCGAGGACCTGGCGGAACAACTCCTACGCGGCGGAATGTCGGCTGCCGATTCCTATGTTCGCAGAATTCAAGACTCTCGACAACGCATGCGGGTCTGCTGCTTCTCCGCAGACCCGGACTCTATCTTGATGTGGTCTCATTACGCAGCCGAACATCAAGGTGTGGTAATCGGATTCTACACAGACAGGTTGGAATTACACTTCCGTATACCTTTTGAGCAAGTTGAGTATTGTTCCAATCTCCCCGAACTCATCGAGTGCACGGCATGGATGAACTCATTAGCCTTTGGACTTCCTCCTCCTGCGCCTAAAGGCCACCCAAGAGCTTGGGGGCTGTCAAAGGCGAAAGCTTGGATCTATGAGCAAGAGTGGCGGTTATTTTCGATTGCCGCGAAAGGGACGGATGGACTCATGCTTTGTGCTCCGTTTCGAGGTGAAGCCCTTGCTGAGATTGTTTTAGGCTGCAAGACCAACAAGCAATCAGTGCGCGAAATCGTAACCCTTGCGCGTTCAAGGGCGAATCATATTTCCTTTACGGCAATGACGCGGCACCCCAATCGATTTGAACTTACTCGCTCGCCGATTCAAATCTGAAGACGGCTTCAGGGTTGGCGGCTGGTGGCCCAGGTCGAGCCATGTAGACCTGGGGCCATGATTCTTCACCCCATTTCTTTCGGGTGGTCTTGGCGCGACGGCGCCGCGAAGTTCCTAGCCCCGGCCGGGGCGAAAGTTCGTAGCCGGGCGGCGTAAGCCCCCGGAACCCGACGCCTCGAATACACACAAGCCCCATCGGGGCGAAAGATTCGATGACGCGAAGCTGTCTTCGCCGACGGTGTTTGACACCTGAACCCTTGATCTCTTGAACTCTTTCTCCCCTATACCCTAAGCCCCATCCCCTACACCCCTACTTAATGCTGATCCCAGTTCATCAACCAATTGCGCGCGCCCCGCATGTTATGTGAGTATGACGCGCGGTCGGACCACTCCTGACTCTCTGCACAACTGTCACAAACCCGGGCACGGACCCCGCGCCTGCCCTTCGCCGCGCCTTCGTGCCGCCTACCTGCAACCTGGCCGCGCACCCTTCACTCACGAGCGAATCTGCACTGGCAGCCAAAAAACGACGATTTCACCCTTCGCCAAACGAGAAATGAAAAATGCACGAACGAACCCATCATTGGTGCGAGCGTACGACGACGAGAGGCGCATGTCCAAGTCGAGCAGGGTGCATCGTCATTTGATGCACCATCGTAATGCATGGTCAGCCCACGCTTCGTTCCTTTATTGCAACACCCATGACCTTCACCCTACCTCCAAAAGGCAGCGCTGCGGCCTGATAAATTGTCCGGGCCGGCCGCCTTCCTTCCGGGAAAAGCTCCGCGTACAGCTTGTTCACTTCCGCAACGTCGCCAAGATCAACAAACGCAATATCCACAAACGCAATATCATCAACGGAGAATTCCGCAGCCCGGACTGCCGCGAACAGATTCCCAAAAGCGCGCTCCGCCTCTTCCCGGATGGTCCCCGGCAAGTACTCGCCCGCAGGGCCGATCGAAAGCTGCCCACTCAAGTAGCAGATGTTATCGACAACGACGGCATGGCTGATCGGCGAAGCCCACTTCGGCAATCCAACTCCATCCGTAACGAACCTTCGCATCGACCTCGATTATGCGCGCAATCCCGCTGCGCTGAAACGGGCGGGTGACCCGGGTTCGCCTCATCGAACCTGGGGCCATGAATCTCCTCTGCTCTTTTCGCATATGCCTCGTGCGTCCGCGCCAAGAGGATCAAACAACGGCTCATTTCCGCATAATGGCCGGGAGCGGGTACACTTGCCCACATGTACGAGCACCGCCACGTACCGCCCGTCCACCGAAGGAAATTCTTCACCCGTCTGCTCCGCCACCTCGTCGTGGCCATATTCGTACTGGGGGGCTCGTTGGCGATGGGCATGTGGGGCTATGCGCACTTCGAGGGCCTTGCCTGGCGTGACGGATTTTTGAACGCGGCCATGCTTCTGGGCGGCATGGGTCCGGTGGAGTCACCGCAAACGCCGGGCGGCAAGCTCTTCGCCGGTGCATACGCCCTCTACGCAGGCATCATTTTTCTGGTCGTCGTCAGCATCATCTTCGCTCCCGTCGTACACCGCTTGCTGCACAGGTTTCACTGGGAGGGCCACATCGATGACAAGAATCCATCGAAGGACAAGCGGCCCAAAGCCAAATGACTTCGGCGAGTATTCGAATCCCGCACATGCCCGCGCGTCAGCCGAAGGTGGCGGAGTCTAGCTGCTCTCCAGAAGCGACTGAACTTCGCGTTTCAATTCCAGGAGTTCGTCGGCGGATTCAAACCAGATCATGCCCAGATGCCGGCTGCGCTTCACGGAACCTGGTGCCTTGAGATCGGGCGGCCATTGGCGTTCAGCTTCGTCCATTGCGCTGCGGGCGGCTTCGGCATTTCCAGCCTTGGCCTCGGCCAATGCCACTAGGAAATCTGTATAGGCAGGTAGGTCCCTGGCCTCCTGGGAACTGGCAATTGCTGTTCTCGCACCGGCGACGTCCTTTTTCCGAATCAGGGCCAGTGCCAGATAGCGTTTAATGTAGGGATCCGGTTGTTTCTCGCGGAACAGTCCGTCCGAAATGAAAATCGCGTTATATCCCTCGATGTCATTCCGCAATGCCGGCATGGTGAGCAGAATGCGGGCCTGGATAAGGTAGTACCCAAAGTGCTTGTCACTCTGAGACAAGACGATGCCTTTCTGGATCGTTTTGGCCGCTTCCGGATCGCGCTTCAGAAGTTGTAGAGTGGCAAGCTCATGATAAGCGTGAAAGTAGGGAGTACGTTTTACTCCACCCTCTGGGTTTTGCCGCATAATTTCGGGAGAATCAATCGCATTCTGCAGGGCGCTCATCGCCTGCTGATCTTTGCCATCCAGATAATACACGGCCGCAATGTTGTTCCAGACATGAGCCGCCGGCGCATCGCTTACCAGATCCTTCTTGAAAATCTCAATCGCCTGGGCGGCCTGATTGTTCATGCTGAGCAGTACGCCATAGGTGTTGTCTACGTTGACCAGATTTCGGTCGAGTTCACGAGCTCGCTCGCAGAAATGCACTGCTTCAGTGACCATACTTACTTCATACGGACGACGGTCGTATTGCTCCTGAAGGGATCGGGCGAGATTGAACAAAACATCTGGGTTGTTGGGCAGCAACTGATTCGCTTGGCGATACACTTGGGCGGCGCGCTCCCAGTCCCCCTCTTTTTCGAAAATCCGCCCATCTTGCAGCAGGCTCTTGGCCTTCCACTGACGTTGGCCCACCGCGAATACCCAAATCATGGCGGAAACCAGCACGATCGAAACGGCAGCCGTGGTAATAGCTCGATTGCGCTTGATGAATTTGAGCGAGCGATGCAGCGCCCCGGGTCTCTTGGCCACAATGGGAATGTCGTCGAGCCATCGTTGCAGGTCCTCGGCCAGCGCCCGCGCCGTTGGATAGCGATGATCGGGATCCTTCTCCAGGGTCTTCATGCAAATGGTTTCAAGCTCTGCGGGGACCTGTCCATTCAGCTTGCGGGGAAGCGCAGGGTCTTTGGTGATGATTGAAGACAGGATTTGTTTCTCGTCCGTGCCGGGAAATGCAGGAACAAACGTCAATAATTCATACAGCGTGGCCCCCAGCGACCAGATATCCGTGCGATGATCGATCGGCAGCCGACCGGCCATCGCCTGCTCGGGACTGACATAACGAATCGCCCCCATGAAGACGCCCGGAACCGTCACCGACTCATCGTCGCTGCACTTGGCCAGTCCGAAATCCGTGACCATGATCCTCGCGTCCTTCGAGAGGATCATGTTTCCCGGCTTGATATCACGATGAATGATCCCTTCATGGTGAGCGTAGTGCAGGGCATCGGCCGCATCGGCGATCCAGCGTGCGACCTGTTGGAAGTACACTCTGCCCTTGCCGGTGGATGTTGAATCCACTCGTATGCCGGCCGACGAGCCATCCCGCACCCGCGTATCGTCCAACGCCGCCGACGGCGCGCCGCTCACGCTCTTGTGCAGCACGGATGCGACCCGCGCCTGTGATGCCGATGTAAGGTTTTGATCCGCGAAATTTTTAATGAGATCGTTGAGCGGCTGCCCCTCAATCAACTCCATGGCATAGAAATGTCCGTCCTTCGATTCCCCAAAGTCATAGATGGGAACGATATTGGTGTGATGCAGTCTGGCCGCCGCTTTCGCCTCTCGACGAAACCTCGCGACCGCCTGCGGGCTGGCGACCATGGATGGAAGCACTTTCAATGCCACGGTTCGATTCAGTTTGATTTGCGTCGCGCGGTACACCACGCCCATGCCCCCCTGGCCGAGTACGCTGACAATTTGGTATCCGTCGATCTGCGGGAGAGTCTGGACAATTTTCTCGGAGGGGGACGAGCCATCCCCGGACCGGCTGGGAACGAGTTGCGTCGTTTCGGCGGCCACTGCCAGCGTGCTGGAATTTCTTTGATCGAATGCAAAGCGGCATTGGGCGCACCTCGTGAGATGCTCCTTGACGCGGTCTGACTCGTTTCGGTCAAGCTCGCCGCGGTCGTATTTCTGAAATTGCTCCGGAGAGAGGCAATCTTGCATGGCCGGTTACAGACCCGAAAGACCCAAGAGGCGTCAGGATTTTGGCGTTGGCGTAAGCAGCGTAACGATTCTGGGTGCCAACTTCAACTTGGCGGCAGGGTTCGGATTCCGCGGAATGGAATTCGGTTAGGCTCTGTGTGAAACCCCCTCTCCCCTTGGGAGAGGGTTGGGGTGAGGGCAATAGAGCCGTGGATTTTCTCTGTGGTTATTTGCGATTGAGTGGCTGAAGCGGTTGTAAGACAAAGCTTGTAAGCGCTTCATCCAAAATCTGGCATCGTGGTAATCGCGAACGGGTGCGTTAGATGTCGATTCCCATGCCGATTCGCGTGCGAAGCAACGTGCAAAGGAGTCGGCTGTGGACAGTGGATGCCGAGTTTGGTTCCTTCCAAAACCCGGCAATCCAGGACGACAGCGATAACGACTTGGCAGGCTGCGGAGAAAAGGCACGGCGCACTTCGGCCAGATCTTGGCCCAGTTCACCGGCAGTCACATACCGCTTCCCGCGCGTGCCGCGAAGGGCCGTCGCAATCATCACCCGGAGCACATGTTGCAATTCACGGACATCGGACGGTGGAATGGCGCGACATCCCTGCAAGTCCTGTATTCCAAGGACGAGCCGCCCGCCGCCTCGCTTTGGCAATTTCCCCGTCAATAGTTCGTGCGTGATGAGCCCCAGTGAATATACATCCGACTCGGGCGACATCGCACGGTCGCCGGGCGTGCGCTGCTCCGGACTCGCGTAGGCGAATGTTCCCGCAAAATTCCTGGCATCGGTCGCCAGGGGGGCGCCGAAGTGTTGCAGGCGGGCGATTCCAAAGTCGAGAATCCTCGGCTGGCCGGCGGCGTCCACGAGAATATTGTCGGGCTTGAGGTCGCAATGCACCACTCCGCGATGATGAGCGTATTCGACCGCATCACAAATGAGGATGAGCAGATCAAGTCGCTGTAATACATCGAGCGAATGAGCCGCGGCGTATTTCACGAGCGATTGGCCCTGGATATGTTCCATGACGATATACGGACGCCGGTCCTCGATCGGACGGTCTGGCGATTTTCGCATGACCACTTCGCCGCCAAAGAGGAATCGAACAATACCCGGATGTTGCAGCCTTCGCAGCAGCTCCTCTTCCTGCTTGAACCGGATGAAACCGCGCTCCAGAAATCGCCGTCGCAGAATCTTGATGGCCACCTGCTGGGGTCGCGTGGAGTGAACTCCTTGATAGACGACACCCATGCCACCCCGCCCGATCATGTGCGTCACGCGAAACGGAGCGATCGCAAACGGTACCTCCCATTCGTCTTCTTCCGGATCACGCCCCTGCAAACCGCAGGACCACTTGCCTTCTGGAGATCGCGATCCGTTGGAAATGAGCGGCTTGGGCTCGAATCCGGCGATACTCAGATAGTGCGGCAAGAGCGACTGAATCTCACGAAGTAGTCCCGTATCGCGTCCCACCGATTCGGCCAGGAAGTCGTCGCGGTCCACCGTCGCCTTCGTGACCGCGGCCTCCAGAATGTCACGCGCACGCACGTGAAACTCAGTCGCCATCGATCAGGCTCCCTTGCAGCCGGCGGTTCAACCACGCCAGTGCATATCGAAAGTCTTTTTCCGCCGTGCTCGCGCTGACGCCGAGTTCTTCCGCCACTTCGGCGTGCGTCATTCGCCCAAACCAATGCAGCATCACAACATCACGCAGCCTGCCGCTCTCTTCTCCGAGGTCCGCGAGCGCATCGGCAAGATCGAGCAGATCGACATTACGATCGTGCCATTCCACGGATACGCTTTCCAGGGAAGTTCGCTTTCTCGGAGAGGTCGCGACGCTGCCACAGGGGCTTCCATCAGTACGGCACTCCCCCGCCATCGCCGCAGGAACCTGCCCATTGCGCTTCTGGGCATTTCGTCGCTTCAGATGGTCAATGACAACCTGCCACATCTTGCATATGGCAATCGCGCGAAAGTGCCCGGTGCTCGTCCATTCGGGATGACCGTGATCCACAAAATGAATGAACGCCTCGTGGACGATCTCGGTGGGACAGAGGGTAAAACCGGCCGGTTGCTTGCGAAAATATCGCTCGGCAACAATCCTCAGCTCATCGTAGACCAGTTCGAGGAGTTCGTTCGGAGTGCGCTCGCCCTGCATGAATCCCGACCCCCGTTAGAGACGCTCATTCCTTTTGGGCTGACAAAATAGCTTAGGATCGGAAATGTCCGTTCTCAAGTATGCCAGTCAAAGGAAAATCGACATCCCAATCGGCGGACTTCAAAAGTGCACGTTCAAAGCATCTGTAGCGAGCCGTACCAAAGCCTTCCCCCTTGATAAGGGGGGATAAAGGGGGGTCAATCAACGCGACTTCGTTGAAGCTGTTCCAGGCAAGCTGCAGGCTCGCGCAAAAAAATGACCCCTCTCCCGCAGGGAGGAGAGGGGCAGGGGTGAGGGGAGGGATTTTTCTCTTAAAACGCCCCGCTTTGCCATCAAAACATGCGATCGCGGAGACTGCGTTAACCTCTGGTACCTGTAACTACGAAGAACATCCGCCCATCTCGCATCGCAAACATGATGACCGCGTCTGCGGGTATACTCTCGCCGTGCCTGCCGCCGTTGTTCACCGATTCACCATCCATCGGCTCGCGATACCGCTGCGCGCCACGGTCCAACATGCGGCCGCGGAACGGGTCGTCAGCGACCCCGTCGTCATCGAGGTCGAGCTCACCGGCGGCCTGCGCGGATTTGGCGAAACACTTGCCCGGCCCTACGTCACCGGTGAAACCGCAGAGTCGGTCGTCAAAGCGCTCGAACACGTCTTCCTTCCGGCCATCTTGCAGTTCCACCCCGAATCCTTTCCGCAGGCCCTGGAGTTCATCGACGCCCTGCCCTTTCGGGACGCGATCGGCACCCCCCTGCCGGCCGCACGGGCCGCCGTGGAACTCGCCCTGCTCGACGTCGCCATGCGCTGCTTTCACCGAAGCGTAAGCGACATCGTGCAATGGATGGGCCTGCCGCATTTCGGCCCTCCGGGATCCTTGCGGACGGCGCGATATAGCGGCGTGCTGGCGACGGATGACATGAATTCCATGATGCGGCGGCTCCGGCTGATGTACTGGGGCGGCCTCCGCGATTTCAAATTAAAGGTCGGTAAACACGGCGGCAGTGACCGCGTCCGCGCCGCCGCGCGTTACCTCGCCAGACCGCTGGCCAGAGGGTCCGCAACGCTTCGCATAGACGCAAACGGCAAATGGAAACCAGGGGAGGCCGCCGAATGGCTGAATCGTATGTCGGATGTCCGACTCTCCGGCGTCGAGCAGCCCCTTCCGCGCGGCGCCGAGCAGGAACTCGTAGGCCTGCGAGACGCCACGGGAGCCAAATTCATCCACGACGAATCGCTGATCGGCGAAAATGACGCGCGAAAGTTGATCGATCTCGGCGTGGCCGACTGCTTCAACATTCGCATCAGCAAATGCGGCGGGCTCCTGTACTCCCTTCGCCTGGCCGCCCTCGCCCGTAAGCAAAAAATCAGGATTCAACTCGGCTGCATGGTCGGCGAAACGAGCATACTATCTGCCGCTGGCCTGCGCTTTCTGGAAGTGTGCCCCGAAGTGCAATGGGTGGAAGGTTGTTTCGGGTCGCTCCTTCTCCGGGGCGACGTGGTGCGAAAACCTCTTCGTTTCGGCTACGGCGGACGACCGCCGACGCTGGCGTCCGACGGCTGGGGCATCGAAGTTGATGATGCACTGCTCGCCAAGTGGGCGCTCGAACCCGCAAAAATCCTGAATCTCTAATCGTCAGTTGGGAGGCCTAGTGAGTCGTGCCCGTTAGACCGAGTTGATTGCTGCTCACATCGCGGAGATCAACATCACCATCTCCATCGAAATCGACCTGTCCGCAAGCCTGATTTAGCGTCCCGCTCGGACCGCCAACGCACGAAGCCAGCGCCGACTGCAGGTCGATCGCGCGGATAATCTGGGCCGTTCGAGCGCGATTGTGAAGGTCTGATAATTTGGTCGTGAACATGGTGGTCCAGACACCCGCAGCCATCACCAGAGCCGCCGCGATCGCCCATTTCGGTGAAATCCAAAAGAACTTCGCCGTTTCTGACTTTGTAACTGACGATGAAATAAAGGGTTGCGGCGTTTTCGCAAACACCCCGGCCCGCTCCGCAGCGGCCAAATCGCTCATCAGTGACTCAAAATCGCGCATAACCCGATCCTTCTACCGAATTGTCGCATCATTCCCCGCCGGGCGCGACGATTATTTCAGTTTTTTCTCCACGCAGGTCCGTAATTTATCCAAAATCCGGGCCCACCGTGACCGCAGCGTCGACTCCGCAAGCCCAAGAGCCTCCCCCGCCTCGACCCACCGCCGCTGCGAGATGGCCTGCAACTGCGTCATGATCACCTTGTCTTCCTCAGAAAGCTGCGACGCACATTCCCGAAGGGCAGTCAGTGATTCCAGATCACCCAACAGCGCCGAAGGGTCTGCATTTTCGATCCCCGCATGTTTTTCCAAATCGTCGATGGCCTGCTCGTGACCGGCGAACGCCCGAAGCCGTCGCAGTGCGGAGATGGTTTGTTGCCGAGCGATGCCGGTCAGATAGCCGCCGATGGAGCCCGACTCGATGCGGATTCCGCGCCGCGCAGCTTTGATAAATCCCTCCCAGCTCTCGCCGGCCACAGCATCGAGCCATTGCGGGTCACGGGTGGTCTGCTCGCGGGCTGTCCGGAAAATCGTGTACCGCACCAGAGCATCGTGGCGATCCATCAGCGCCCGTAGGGCGGCCTCATCGCCCTGCCCGAGGCGAACTATCAGGCTTTGCTCATCGGAAGTTACAGAGGTGGTGTCGCCGGGAGCGTCGTTCGGGCGGCGGTCGTTCGGCATGATCGCATTATCGAACTTGCCCGCCATGGGTCAAACAACGATGTGGTGCTACTCCTCTTGAACCGTGGTCAGAAGTAGGGTGGGCCATGCCCACCAATCCGAATCCGGAGCGCCGGCGATCGGCGGGGTGGCCCAAGTTTTCAAACTTGATGTCATGAAGAGGCTGTCCTCCGGTACGCGGTCGCGTACTGTACGGCCTCGGTGCCGGGCGTTTGTGGCGTCCGGCCGGGCCAAATCAGACGGCGTTGTTTCACGCCAAGAGCAGGAGGACAGCCGTGATTACCGTAAGCATGGACGTACATGTACGCAACTCGTTTGTACACGCTTCCGACGGGGCGGGCACTTTGCTGACCAAGGGCAGGTGTAGCAACAGTTTGTTGGAACTAGGGGCTTTTCTGGCACCCGTCGAGAGCGCCGCTCGTGACAAGCCTGTTCGCATTGTGCTCGAAAGCACAACAAATTCCCGAGGAATGTCCCGAATGCTCAGCGCCTACGCACGAGAGGCTGGTATGGACGCAACAGTGGATGTCCTGGATTCCCGCAGACTGCGAGTCATTGCCGAAAGCGTCTGCAAGACGGACGCCATCGACGCCCGCATTCTTCACGAGCTGGCCTGCTCGAATCTCAAGCTTCCCGTCTGCTATATGCCCGACGACGAGGAGTTCGCGTTGCGGGAGCACCTTCGGGCGCGCTGCGACATGGTGCGTATGCGCACCATGCTGAAAAATCGCTTGCACGCCGTCCTGCACCGACGGGCCATCCTGACTCCTCAGGGCGATCTGTTCACACGCAATGGCCGCAAGTTTCTCGACCAGGTTGAACTCGATCAGGCAGGACGCGAGATCGTCAATCGATTCCTCCAAGCCATGGATCATCTGGATCAGGCGGTTGACGATTCCACGAAGGATCTGCGGAACCTTGCGCGTTCCGTGCGCTGGTCCAAACCTGTGGCTTTGCTAACCACCATGCCCGGAATCGGCTTGATCACCGCTCTGACCATTCTTGCCGAATTGGGCCATATCCAACGCTTTCCGTCTCGCGCCGCGGTGGCCAATTACGCCGGGTTAATTCCCATCATCCGAAATAGCAATGAGAAATCTTTCTCCGGCGGGATCAGTCGCCGAGGATCGCGGCACCTGCGCGCGGTCCTGATCGAGGCCGCCTGGATGGCGGTGCCGCGCGTACCGGCATATCACGATCTTTTTGCTCGCATTCAATATCGCAAGGGCAAACCCACAGCCATCGTCGCCGTGGCCAGACGAATGCTCGAGGATGCCTACACGATGTTGAAAAAAGACGAAGCGTTTCGTTACCAGGCCGTATCGACCATGGAGGCAACCAAACAGGAATTGCTCTGTGCGAGTACGGCCAAGCGCAGCGGCCGAAAGGCTGCATCGAGTGCCGCAGGCTGATAGCCCCCTGGCGTGGATCGGGGTCGCTCCCGATGACAACGCCGTTGACCTAATTGAGCCGCCGCTCGAATGCGACATCGTGGAACCCGCCCATCAAAACGTGGCGGAGTTCGAATGGATACGTGGAACGCGGTTTGAAGTCG
>CAZCST010000024.1:0-30646 GCA_964501365.1 uncultured Phycisphaera sp.
TCGCCCAACGATCATCATCCAAAAAAGGCTTCACCATCCTGGCCATTTCTGCGACTCCTTTCGCACAAAACGGCCTGAATGTACATAAGTTCAAGTATGGCGCAAGTTTACAAAAGAATGAGTTTTGAAATGGCTTCTAAGGCGGGCCACACGTCCGAACGTTGCCCGCTGCCAACCCCGCTCCCTTACGGTCGCGGTACTGATTGGCACTCACGGCGTGAAATCATACCAGTACCGGATGGGCCACTCCCAAAAATATCTGCTTGACCTACGACTTGGTTTGGCGTATGTTAGGTTGCTGGTCGGCGGGGTGGGCCGGCCCACAGGTCACGTCTTTTCGGGGGAAATATCCATGGATACGCACGTTGTTTTGGAATCCGGGCAAGTCATTCCATCGCAGTCTGGCGCGCTGAAGCAGAAAGTGGCGCGGCGCATGGAACGGGCCGCGCTTGATGAATCGCGGCAGGCGCTGGTCAGGAACAACATCGGGCTGGTCTACGTTCACATGAAGCATTACGTCGCGCGGCATCGCGTGCCCTGGACGCAGCGCGAATGGGAGGACCTTGTGCAGGAGGGTTGTCTGGGCTTGATCCGGGCCGCGCAGGACTTCAATCCGCAGGGCAGGATTCCTTTTGCGGCGTTCGCACTGCCGCGCATCCATACGGCCATCCGCCGCGTGATGGTGCAGCGCTTCGGGTCGGGCACAGCCTTTGCCGGCGGTGAGGCGGCCGCAAAACGGTCGTTGTTCGGAGTATCGCAGAGGCCGGACTGGTCTCCGAGAAAGCCGCGTCGGAATTCGGGCGACGAAAATCCACTGGATGCACTGGGGGACTGGCGGGGATCGAACAAGGATACGTTGGGAATTCGACTGCGCGAGAAGTATGAACGGGCCGTGCGTCGGGCCGTGGCATGCGTCACGCAGCGCGATGATTCAAAGCAGGCGGATGCCGAGCTTGTTCGTGTGTTGGCGACGGATCGCCATCTTGTGCCTGACGAGCACGGGCGAAGGTCGTTTCGCGATATTTCGCGGCGATTGAACGCGCCATACACACGGGTGATTCAGTGCGATCAGAAGTTGCGCGTCGAAATCCGTCGTTGCCTGGAAAACGATCCTGAATTCACAGAACTGCAGCGCCGGTCACAAATCGAACCGCGCGGAGTCGATGCACCGGCCGGGGAAAGGCTTGACCGCGAACTTGCCCGCCTGAGCGCCGCGGAGCTGCTTCAGCGATTGTTGCACTCCCCGGGCGGGCAGCGCGAAAAGACGATGACCCGATTATTCGAGGTGGCCGGTCCATCTCTGTTTGAGGCCATCCACCTGGCAATTGAGTCACTTCCGATCGAGGCACGCGAGGATTTGCTGGGAGAGAGTTCGCCGGTCTGCCCGGAGAGTCACCCATCCGGGAATGCGACAGAAGTGCGGGCGCTGGCGGGCGTTGAGTAACGGCGGCGCAATAGCCTGTTGTTTCTCCGCGAAATGATGCGACTGCCTCGTAGTAGAGAGCACGTAACCGGTAGTCGGAGAGCTGCATTCAGCTTATGATTGCGGGACTGTGCGGCGTTCGCTGACCGCGCCGAGAAATGGGAGTCTATGATGCATAAGCCGACATTCAGGTTTGGGTTTTCTGCTCTGGTCTGCCTGGTCAGCGCTTCGCTGGCGTGGGCCGGAGTATCGATTGGCGATCCGGCGCCTCCGCTTTCGATCAAGACCTGGGTTCGGGGCGACCCGGTGGACCTCAGCAAGGACGCCTCGAAGCGCGTCCACCTGGTCGAGTTCTGGGCGACGTGGTGCCCGCCCTGCAAGGCGAGCATTCCGCTGCTGACCACCTACCAGAAAAACTTCGGGAGTGACTTGAGCATCATCGGCGTGACCGATCCCGATACCGACCGCAACACGCCCACCATGATCAAGCAATTCGTCAAGGACAAGGGTCCGGAGATGGGCTACACGGTGGCGATGGACGATCGCGGGGCCACCACGGCCGCGTACATGGGCGACGACGAGATGGGGATTCCGCAGGCGTACGTCGTGGGGAAGGACGGCAAGATTGCGTGGATCGGGAGTCCGCTCGACCCCTCGCTCGACAAGGTTCTTAAGGATGTGGTGGCCGGCAAGTATGACGTTGCGGCGGCCAAGGCGAGTGTCGGGCTTGAGAAGGAACTCGACAAGAAATTCGCCATGCTTGATCGGGCGTATCAGGCGGGGCAGACAGACACGGTGTGGAAGGGTCTGATCGAAATTACGCAAATGGACCCGACCAACTCGATGGCGATGGAGCTGATGGCGAGCATTTATGTTTCCGAGCCGACGCGGCGCGACGCCATCCGCAAGTGGGTCGAGGAACACATCAGCAAGAACGAAAGCAACGCGAACGCGATGGGAGTGCTCGGCTTGACGCTGTGCCGCATCGATGACTTTACGCTGCGAATGCCGGACCTTGCGCTCAGGGCGGGAAAGGCCGCCTACGAAGCGTCGAAGCAGCAAGATCACCGGGCGATTCAAGTGTATGCGCGAACGCAATACGAGATCGGCTCGCTGGACAAGGCGATCGAACTTCAGCAGAAGGCAATCGCCGTTGCGACTGGTGAGCAAAAGGAGGATGCGCAGAAAGTCCTGGCGTTTTACGAGACGTGCAAGAAGCTGCAGGCTCAACAGTAGGGGATAGGGATTAGGCAATAGGCATTAGGTATCAAGAATTGGCAAGTAGGCATCAGGCCTATGACTATTAAGAGCTATCGCGACTTGACCGTCTGGCAGCGAGCGGTCCAGCTTGTGGAAGCCACCTATCGTGTAAGTCGCTGCCTGCCACCCGACGAACGCTTTGGTTTGACCAGTCAAATGCAACGGGCTGCGATTTCAATACCAGCCAACATTGCGGAAGGATACGGCAGAGCGCGTCGCAAGGACTATATGCGCTACCTTTCGATCGCGATGGGTTCGCTCATGGAACTAGAGACGCATTTTACAATTGCCCAGCGTCTTGGTTTCTTCAACGCTGATCAAGTTGCTCCTTCGTGGGAGTTGGCCCAGGAGGTTGGACGAATGCTAAATTCCCTTATCGTTCGACTAAGATCGTCGGAGAAGAGTTTGTGACTTTTTGGGGTTAGTTCCCTAATGCCTAATCCCTAGCGGCTAATGCCTCGTGCGTAAATGAAAGCGTTCAACGACTACATTCCCATCATCACCGCCGAGCGGGAGAAGCGGGCGAACTTCAAGACGCTGCTGTCGTGTGTGATTCCGCGGCCCATTGCGTTTGTGTCGACGATCTCCGAGGGCGGGGTGATGAATCTCGCGCCGTTTTCATTTTTCAACGGGGTGGGGTCGAACCCGCCGGCGGTGATTTTTTCGCCGTGCACCAAGGCCGACGGCGCGTCGAAGGATACGATCGTCAATTTACGCAGCGTGCCCGAGTGCGTGGTCAACGTTGTACCGTTTGGCATTCGCGACGCGATGAACCAGGCTTCGGCGCCGTACCCGCCTGACGTGGACGAATTTGATGCGGCCGGGTTTACGCCGCTGCCGAGCCAGTTCGTGCGCCCCGCGCGCGTGGCCCAGTCGCCGGTGCAGATGGAGTGCAAACTCATTCAGATCGTGCCGGTGGGCGATGGCCCGCTATCGGCCAACATCTGCATATGCCACGTGCTCTGCTTCCACATTGCGAACGACGTGTACGTCTCAGACGGCACGGCTGACGTCGCAAAACTCGACCTCATCGCCCGCCTGGGCGGCGAGGACTACTCTACCACCCGCGACCGATTTTCGCTCCCCAAACCTTCATAATGGGTTGAAGCAGTAGGATGAAGTCGCCGGTTATTTCGAACGGCGTGCTCGCTTCGTCATCGGGCAAAGGTGGCCGTGGCGGAAGCAGGAGGCCAGGTGATCGTTGACCATTCCGGCGGCCTGCATGAAGGCGTAGCAGATGGTCGTCCCGACGAAGTTGAATCCGCGCTGCTTGAGGTCCTTGCTCATCGCGTCTGAAACGCTGGTGCGCGTGGGGATTTCCCTGGGCGTCTTCCAATGGTTGATCAGCGGTGCGCCGTCCACGAACTTCCAGATGTAGTCGTCAAATTCCCCGAGTTCATCCTGAAGCCTCAGAAACGCCCTGGCATTGCTGATTGCGGAGTTGATTTTCAGGCGGTTGCGGATGATGCCCGCATCGGCCAGCAACCGCTCCGTCTTGCGCTTGTCGTACCGCGCAACTTTGGCGGGGTCGAACCCGTCGAAGGCCTCTCGATAATTCTCGCGCTTTCGCAGGATCGTGTCCCAGCTCAGTCCCGCCTGCGCCCCGTCGAGGACGATGAACTCGTACCACTTGCGGTCGTCATGAACGGGTACGCCCCATTCCTCGTCGTGATATCGCACTGCCAATTCATTCTTTGGCCAGTGGCAGCGGATAATGTTCGATGTGGCATCTTGTTTCGATGGCATGATCAACCTTGCTTCTTCTCTGTGACTTTCGCGCCGCATTCGGGGCAACGATCGCTCGTGAGGCCGGTGAGATTGTAACGACACTTCTCACAATATCCGGACCCTATGCGAACCAGCAAGACTCTTTGACCCCAAAGCCCAATCAACTTCACTAGGAAAGGCACGAGACCAATTAGTGCTATCCAGATTCCATTCGATTTCGCAAGATACATGGCGAGTGCAAAGACTGCGAACCAGATAGGAGCCCCAATTAACATCCTCCTGAGGATGGAGAATCGCAATCGTGAGCCGCAACTGTCGCAGATCCAATAGTTGCTGAATCCACTACCGAATAGCAAATGCTTTCGAGGAACAGGCGTCTGACATGCTGGGCACTTCAAGCTCATGCCATTACTCGTTGCCGAAAATTCGACTGCTGGCTATTGTCCGCTTATGACCCCCAAAAGCATAGCAGAAACACTTCGGGCGGGTGGCATCTCTAAGTCCACCCGTAACGGGCGCTGGCATGTATCACGAACCGCATGGCGGCGCTGCGCTTGGCCATGCCACGCGCTTCCAGTTCTCTGTTTGATGATTGGCTTGTCTTGCGTCGCGCCAAAGAAAGCCGGTGTGGTCGCGCCGACGCAGACCGATCGGCTGCTACGAGCGTATCCCGAAATTCAAAATGGCCGGCTGCTCATTCTCGCTGACTTCGAGGACGAGAAGCAGATGGGGCTATTTCAACTTGACTCGGCCACGAATCCGGGGCGGCTGGCCCGCGACCCGAAGAAGGGGCGCACGGAAACCGGACCGGGCGCGCTCGCGGTACAATTTATCGCACCCAATGAATCCGTGGTCATTGCCAGCCCGCGCGAAGGTGATGCGTTTCTCAAACGCGACTGGCGTCCGTATGACCTGATGATGATGGCGGTGAGCAGCCCCGCGGCCGGGCTGACCCTCGAAATCAAAATTGTCGGCGGGGCAGGCGATCACGCCGTCACGGCGCGGACGGAGACTGCGCTGACCGCCGGGTGGAACCTGCTGCGCTTCGACGTATCCGAGATTGGCGAGCAAGTGCCGCTCGATGACATTCAGGAAATCCGTCTTGCGCTGAGCGACCCTCCCGGAGCGCCGGCGACGCTCTACTTCGATGATTTTCTGCTGGCCGGAAATCGGCGAGACATGCTCGGCGACTCGGCGAATCAGTCCGGTAGTCTGTATGTCCAAAACGCTGGGCGACATTGGAATGTCGGCGCGGGAGGCCGTTTCGAAATCTCGTTTTGCAATGGGCAAATCACGCGCTGGTTCAACCTGGCCGCTGACCCCTATCGTCTGCAAAACCTGGTTCGAGGAACCTCGCTGGGGCCCACGCCGGTGTTGGTTGGGGAAGGAAATCGCCTGGCACCGGCACCACGATTCAGGGATGCGCTGAATGTGCGGCAGCGAATTCTGGAAATGAATGAGATTCGTGTCGTCCTGGAGGCGACATGGGAGTCCGGATCCGTCGGCAAAGCCGCAGGCCAGGCCGCGTCAGAGCGATGGATGTACACGATCTACCCCACCGGGCAGATCTTCGTTTCCGCCGACGCGGTAAGACCACAGGGTGATCCATCTCCACAATCGGCGCTGACGATCAACATGGCCTGGATGCCATCGGCCCCCACGATTCATTTCGGGCGATCCGGCGGTGGGCAAGGGAGTGGCGAGAGTTCACAGTCTGCGGCGTTTGCGCTGGCTCGGATCGCCGAGGCCGACGCCGCCTTGCTTTTCATTCCCTATTTCGATGCAGACCCGGCTCAGATCACGGACATTTCGGACGCAACTGCACGAACCACTTCATTGGTCTGGTCGAGGAACGCGGCGACTGGATCAACCAATGGGTGGCAGTGTCAATTGTTCCTGACGTCATCCAGTGCAATTGATGAGGCACAAGCCACTTCGCGGGCCAATGATTACACGCAGCCCGGGTCCATACGGATCGACGTGGGCCGGGCGCAAACCGGACGTATGATTCGCAGCGACGGTTTTGATCCGGGAACGGGGTGTTTTCATGTCGCGACGGACGGAAATCGCGCCCGTGTCATCGTGGAGGGGAAAAAACGACCGGTTTACTCGCCCGCCTTTCAGGTTAACGGAGATAGCAGGGATCAAGCGTGGGTCTACGTAAACTATCTACTGCACCCCGGCGTGGTTCGCGGGCCGCAAGGCGATTTGCTGTTCCAGCTTCCGGGGACGGCAACCAAGGAAGTTGTCGTGGAACCGCTCTTCAAGAAGTCCCCCTGAATCCCCAAACTTGACAGTGCGAGCCGCCATCCTTATACTATGGGACTCTAAATTTGTAACCCTTGTATTAACAAGAGGTTAAACAGTCGAATCTCTATTGGCGGGCGCGGGTCGAAAGTGAAAAAAAGCAGCACGAAAAAAGCTAAATCCAATACCAAGACCACTGCCAAACCCCGACTGGCCGCTAAGAAGTCATCCGTTCCGATCAAAGCGAAAAAAGTCGAACCCAAGATTCAATCGAAAGCCGGGGTTCCTTCACGGAAAGCCGATGGTGCTGCTCCGACGAAGGGATTTATGAAGAAGGCGCCGTCGGCTCCCGTCCCAAGTCCAGTTGCCGCCACCCAGAAGGGGCTTTCGCAGAATGGACGCCAGCCGGGCCCGGACAGCCCGAAAGACAAGAAGTCACCGCAAAAGGCGGAGGCTCCGGCCCCAAAGCACACGCCTCCGCCGGAAGTGCCAAAGGTGAAGACCTATCTGTCCACCAAGGAACTCAAGGATTTCAAGGTTTTGTTGCTCGCCAAGCGCGCGGAGCTGGCCGGCGACGTGGAGAATCTCACCTCGCAGGCCTTGAATCGCAAGTCGGACGGCGTCAATGAGCAGTCGTTCATGCCGATTCACATGGCCGACCTCGGCAGCGACACCTGGGAACAGGATTTTACGCTGGGGTTGATCGCCAACGAGCAGGCGCTGGTCCGCGAAATCGACGACGCCCTTGCGCGGATCGAAGACAAGACATACGGGATGTGCATCGCGACCGACAAGCCCATCAGCAAGGAGCGTTTGCTGGCCAAGCCGTGGGCGAAGTATTGCATTGAATACGCCCGCCTTCGCGAAGAGGGCCGGGCCCCCTGACGTTGCATCGCTCAGAATGACGCAAACTGCAAAACAAGACAAACACCTGGGCTCGCCGTAATGCAGACCGCTCCGGAAATCATCCAGACCGTTCCTGTTCGACCCGCGCCGGTCTCCGCCCGCGGGAGCGCGGGCGCACATGCCGTTTTCTGGGTCACGGTTGTCGTCATGCTTGCCGTTGACCTTGGGTCGAAATCCTGGGTCTTCAAGAATCTCGGGGCTCGCGAAATACGTACGGTCATTCCGGGAGTGCTCGAATTCCGACGCTCGCTCAACGACGGCGCGGTATTTGGATCGTTCACCGGGCAGGTCGGCGTTTTTATCGTCGCATCCCTTTTCGCCCTTGCGTTTGTGCTCTATTTGTTCATGCACAGCCACGCGCATCAGAAGGTTCTCCATTTTTCCCTGGCATTGATCCTGGCGGGTGCGCTGGGCAATCTCTACGACCGCGCTTTTGTACAGGCCGACGTCGTCCGATTTACGGATGACAAGGGCCGGTCGCGATCGCAAATCGGAAAAATCGTGGGAGAAGAAACAGGGTCAACGATCCGCATCGGCGACTGGCCTGATGGCGGCTCGCCGGAATCGTTCACGCGTTCCAAGGTGCAGGTCAGCAGGCAGGGCGTGGTGCGCGATTTCCTGAAGTTCGTTCCCGAATTTCCCAAGAAGTTTCCCCGGCTGGGCGGGAACGATGTCTGGCCATGGATTTTCAATGTCGCCGACGCCGCCCTTGTTGTGGGTGTTATCGTGCTGATGCTCACCAGTCTCTTTGAACGTTCACCCGCGAAAACCAGGCCGGCCTTGGTAGATAGTTGAGTCTGTCCGCGAGGCGAGCTGCGAACTTGAAGTCCGCGGGGACGCAATGTGGAAGCAGGACGCAACAAACGCACCGCATGTCATTCACCGACTTCGATATTGAATGTATGACGCTGGCGCTGCGGCTGGCCCGGCGCGGGGAGGGCTTGGTCGAACCCAACCCGATGGTGGGATGCGTCATTGCAGGGAAAGGCGCGGTCATCGGGCAGGGGTATCACCGGCGATTCGGGGGGCCGCACGCCGAGATTGAGGCCCTGCGATCGTGCAGGACCTCGGCCAGGGGCGCGGCGATGTATTGCACGCTGGAGCCGTGCTCGCACTTCGGCAAGACGCCGCCCTGTGTGGATGCGGTGATTCAGGCCGGTATTGCCCGCGTGATCATTCCGCGTCTGGACCCCAATCCGCAGGTCAACGGGCGCGGCGTGCGGATGCTGCGACGGGCGGGGATCGATGTCGACGTTGGATTGATGGCGGAACAAGCGGACGTTCTCCTGCGGCCGTTCGTTACGCGTATTGTCCGCAATCGTCCCTACGTCATCGCCAAGTGGGCGCAGAGCCTCGACGGGGGATTGGTGACGGACCCGTCCGGTTTGCCGGAATCGCGATGGATTTCGGGAGAAGTGTCGCGCCGCCGCGTGCATCAACTCCGGGCGAGGGTGGACGCAATCATGGTCGGGGCGGGAACGGTGCTGCGCGACGATCCGCTGCTGACCGCGCGCGATGTTCCGCTGCGGCGCTCGGCCATGCGCTGGGTCATTGATGGCCGCCTTAGTATTCCGATGACCTCAAAACTGGTTCTGACTGCCCGGCGATTTGCGACGGTGGTGTTTACGACGGCAAAGGCGTCTGACTCGCGCAAAGCGGCCGTGCTTCGCCGTGCGGGGGTGGAAGTGCTGCCCTGTAAATCGCGCGGCGGCGTGATCGCCCTCGACGACGTCTTAATGTCACCGATGTTTTCCGGTGTGACCAACGTCCTCGTGGAGGGCGGGCCAAACCTGCTGAATCAATTCTTCCGCGACAATCTGGTGGACGAAGCCCAGGTCTTCGTTGCTCCTCGGCTGCTGGGTCGGTTCGGAAAGTCGAGCGATTCGATTTCGTTCGGCGACAGGGCGCCGACATCGCTCACGCATGAGTGCATCGGCGAAGACACGCTGTATACAATGCTTTACCCAACACTATCGACGACTTGAAATGTCGGGTTTCGTGGGCACCGAGTCATTCTGGGCGAAGCGAAGAATCACGTCCATCGAAATCAAGTCAGATCCTTCGCTGCGCCCAGGATGACAGCATGATTCTGAATTATGTCCATCATTCCGACAAAAACACCTGCAACAGACCGTAGTCGATCAAATCCACGTTGCCATCCGCATTAAAATCAAATTGGGAGCAACCGCCCGCGGCGTGGTTCATGCATAACGCGAAAGACGCGATGTCGTCATCGGCGATCACGCCGTCACAATCATTTTCTCCTTCCCCAATGCCAAATTCGTACGCTCCTCGATCAATTCCTCCGCACAAAATTCGAAAATGAGCATCCAGATCAGGGATTGGGCCCAGAATTGGCTGAGAAAGATATCCCGTATCAATGGCCGGAGAACCAAAACTCAATCGAAAATTATCGTCGAGCGTCCCCGCCAGGTTGTCCGCGCCGTCAATGTCCAGGAACAATGGATCGTTACCGTTATTGCCGGTGCCGCCGTACTGCCCAGTCCAACCTTCGACTGTAGTGTGGTCGATGTACACGGTGCTCATGCCGGTGAGTTGCGCAGTTTCAAGGTCTTCCGAAAAATCGGTGTTGCCCCAAAAAATGGAATTGCCGGAAAGGAGCACCGTTCCGCCGAAATCACCCGCAACTGCGCCGATTCCCGAAGCAGCGTTGTTGGCAATCGTGCATCCCATTAGAACGACTTCGCTGGCCCGCGTGCTGAATAGAGCTGCCCCCTCAAATGAGCGATTACGCGCGAATAAGCAATTCCTAAAAAGGGGATGAGAGTTGCTCACAAACACACCTCCACCCCGTGAAAAGCTGGAATTGTCCAAGATCGCACAATGAAGAAGCGCTGGTTCACCGCCATTGATGTTGATTCCACCACCCGATGCGTCTTCGACAACTCCGTCCGCGTTTCCGCCTGTGATGATGAATCCGTCCAGATCGGCGATGTCACCGCAATCTTCGCAAGTTACCACGTGAAAACTGTTGTCCGCTCGATTGACGAAACCCGGCAAGTCGTTACCCAAAATGTCGCCGCTGAGGATCGTGGGATTTCGGTGCCAGTTTCGCAGCCCCAAACTCGTCTCATTGCCCGAAAAACCGCCGTAAATGCCCAAGTTGGTTTGGAGTTTGAAGGATTCGCTGCGATCGCTCGACGAAGGAACATATCTGCCACCGGCCACCCAGATTTCTGATACGACGCCCGGGGCGATTGCGGCATGGACTAGAGCCGCCTGAAGATTGTCGTAGGCGTCTGCCCAATTCAGTCCGGTTCGTTTGCCATTGGCGCCCTGTTTGACATACAGGATCGTTTCACATTCGTCGGGGATGGTGTTGTGATTGGCATCGGCGGACGAATGGTTTGCCACGTCGCACAAATCCGACTCGCCGTTTCCATTGCAATCCGCTTCACATTCATCGGGTACGGCATTGTTCGTGCAGTCCGCGCTGGTCCCGGCCAAAATATCGCAACTATCTGCTACTCCGTTGCCGTTGCAGTCCGGCTCGCACTCATCGGGCGTACCATTGCCCGTGCAATCGGCCGACGTTCCGTGCGCGATGTCGAGATAGTCTTCGACGCCGTTTTCGTTGCAGTCGCCGCCGATGCGGACGTAGTAGACATCCTGTTCGTGGTTGAAGGTGGCGGCGAACGCCAGGTTCGCCCCGCCTGCGTCGCTGACCATGTGCATGTAGTCGCCGATTTTGCTTTGTTGCGGATACCCCTCGAAATGATTGAACGGCGGCGTAATCGGAACGTTGGCAGACCAGGTGGCTCCCCCATCCACCGACGAACTGTAATAAAGTTCGGAATAGTTCACGGTGTCATCATTTCGTGTGTCGTTCCATGCCACGTCGATGCGCCCGGTCGGCGCTACGGACATGGCCGCGAACCACTGCCAGCCGGTCAGTGACGGTGCGTCGTCATTGACCCGCACGGGGGCGCTCCACGTCTGCCCGCCGTCGGTGCTGCGAATGAACATGACGTCGAGCGGGTCGAGGCCCGGCGGGTCGACGCTACCCAGGACATAAATGTTGCCATGCGTAGAACCATTGGAGTGATCCGTCGCAATCCACACCTGGCCTACGAGGCCGCCCGGATTGGGAGTGCCTCCCGAGGCCGTGGTTCCGCCGAGATTGATCGTCTTGGGTGCGGAAAATGTCGGAAGTACCAGGGGATCCTTTGCGTTCGACGAAGTAAGAAACAGATGTCCTGTCTGGGCCAGATTTGAGCCGGCAAAGTACAATGTTCCATCGGGACCCACGTCCATCGTTCCCCATTTGATTTTCGGCAAGGGCATCGAACGCGGCGACTGGAACGAAAGCCCATGATCCAGGGACCGCGCGAAGTCCGTCTGCCCGCAACAACTAAACTCGGCATTCCATGTCTGGTAAATGTGTCCCGATCCGGTCCCCGTCGTGCGGTCCACGGCGATCCATTGCTTGTCCCCGCCGAACGCACCGACCGGCCCCAGCCAGGTCGCGCCGCCATCGACGGATCGGAATAATTCCACGGAGGTTGTGGAGCTCAGGCTGGAGAAATAGAAATTCCCGTTGCGGTCGCCGGCCAGCACCGGATCGCTGCGGAACTGGCCCGGATCTAGCTTGCGGGCATTCCACGTCGCGCCGAAGTCGGTGGTGTTGGCCATTCCCGCCTGACGAAAGCTGTCGGTGACGGTGTCGAATTGCCGCCATGCGACGGCCATGCGCGAGCGGTTGGTGACATCGACGGTGATGGTCGGTTCATTGGCCGCATCGCCGAGAATGTTGTTGCCCTCGCTGTCGACGTTGACCTGCACGCTGATGTACGTGCCGCGCTGCACAATCGCCCCTGGAGAAATGGCGGCCACCCCGCCGTACTGGTGTGGCGGCGCGGGTACAGGAATCTCTCGCGGCTGCGATGGGTCGAAGAAGGGCCATGCCCTGGCATTTGAATGTTTCGAAACGTCTATCGTTGGTTCGATTCCGCGAGCACCAAGCAATGCAGCCAATGGACATGCGACAATCAATGCCATCGTAACGAGCCGCGCAGACGCACTGTTCCACTTCGTTCGGTGTTTCATGGAAGTCCCCCCTTAGATGACCATAGGCGAGCGAAAATCACGAGGAACGAGGTCAGGCCTCGCTAAACAGCGGGAGGCCACTCGTCAGGCGGAAGGATCATCTTAATGGAAAAAAGTCGAAAACTCAAATGACCGATAACCGCGATATGCCCTTCGGGGCCGGATGGATGTGGTGTATTGAATACAAATGAATTAGCAAATGAGTCGCATCGGCCGCTTCCAAAAAGCGTCGCGCTTGCCGTGCTGGCAGTTGCGTTCCTGATTAGCGCGATCTCGTTCGCGGCCTCCCAGCTCTGGGTCTCGCCCGACGCCAGTTACTACGTCGAACTCGCCGGCGGGCTTGCTGACCGCTTCGACCTGCGCAGCCAGCTCTTCCTGATCCGCCCGCCGGGATATCCAGTTTTTCTGGCCGTGATGTTCTGGCTTTTCGGCGATGCCAGCCCAACGGCCATCATGGTCGCCCAGCACCTCATGGTCGTCGGCGTCGTGTATCTCATCACCCTCATCGCATGGCGGATCACACGGCAATCATGGTCCGCGCTCCTTGCGGGTCTCATGACGGCGTGCAGTTTGCAACTCATTACGTACGCGAACCTCGTGATGACTGA
Organism: uncultured Phycisphaera sp.; assembly: GCA_964501365.1. Taxonomy (GTDB): domain Bacteria; phylum Planctomycetota; class Phycisphaerae; order UBA1845; family UBA1845; genus CAZAMB01. The sequence goes on from CAZCST010000024.1 coordinate 13,240, forward strand.
AGCGCCGTACACGCTCGCAACCGTCTGGGCCCTCTACTACCTGGTCAGGTTTCATCAAACCAATCGTAATCGCGACTTGGTGCTCGCGTCGGCATTGGTTGGCGTCGGCTACACGTTCCGCCCCATCGGCATGGTCCTGCTTCCGCTGTGCATGGCCGTCGCATTGGTTTCCGAGTTTCGGCGTTTCGGTGTTTTGGCGTTTCATGTTCGGCGTTTCGGCGTTTCCGCGTTTGGTCTCCGGCGTTTGGGTGTCTCGACCTTTTTCGCCGTCGCGCCTGCGCTTGGTGTCTACCTGCCATGCATGATCCAGAATCAGCTTCTTCACGGCGGCGACCTCTCCACGCGCTGCGCCGATCTGGCTCTCTACTTCCGCATCGTCTACATGGACAAGCTCGACACGAATGACAGCGCGGCACTCAACGATATTCGCGCGGTCGTCGCCGAGGCCCGCGAGAAGAAACTCATCCCAGAAAGTGCGGACTATCGTCTTTGGGGGCCGGTCTGGCAGGCCTACGAAAAATCACGCGGGATCGAGCTGGCCGACTCCAGCCGAATCATGGGCCGTGCCGCCCGCGACCTGATCGCGGAACACCCCGTCGCCGTGCTCGACGGTACGATCCGCTATTCGCTTTGGATGATTCTCGTGCCCGACGGATTCTATCGCTTCCATCCCGGCGGCGCACCTGGAATCACCACCGCCGACGGCGAGTGCAAACGCGACCCGGCCGCACCCATTCTGGCCGCGAACACTTACGAACCGATGATGCGCCCGTGGACCAGGCCTTACGAGCACTATCTCCCGCTTCGCAGTGACGCGACTGCGCTTACGCCGTATTGGAGTGGCGTGGCTCGCTGGTTTTACGAAAAAATCGAGAAGGGTCCATCACTGCTTGGCATTGGCGACACGCCTTACGAAGCGTTTGGCTGGCTCTGCATGGCCGGCATGTGTGCCTGCGTGTTCACGCGGCAGCGAAGTTCGTGGCTCATCATCATCGCCGCGATCGGTTTGCAGATCGTGGTTTCGGCATTCCTTGCCGGCCCGACGCCGCGATATGCCGTTCCCGTGCGTCCGCTTCTTCTGCTGTTTCCGACAATTCCTCTGGTAATTGCGATTTCGTGGTCGTGGCGGCTTGTTTGCCGATTGCGCGCTTCATTCAGCTTGCCATTGAGAACGAGCGCCTTACCTGCTTCCTGTTGAAAAAGCTCCGTCAGGAGCGACGGTTCTTAGCCGGGGGCGTAAGCCCCCGGATAGATGTATTTGAAATGCGGAGCCCCGACGGGGCGAAAGTTGAAAGCAAAGCAATTAACAACTATGGAGCTTTTCACGCTTTCTTTCGCCCGCTCCGGGGCTTCGGTTTAGGAGGGTTTGTCCGGGGGCTTACGCCCCCGGCTACCATCTTGCGCCCCGTTGGGGCTAAGTGACCCTCTCTGCGTTCATTCATTTGCGTTCATCTGCGTTAATCAGCGGTCCGTCCCTCGCGCAATAACTCGCTGGCCGCCGCGACCACCATGCCCACGCTGACCAGCTCCATGCATTGAAGGTGCCCCAGCGGGCATACGCGCTGTTGGCATGGCCCGCAATCAACATCCACGCGGACGATTCGCTCCTGCGGATAATTCGTGGCCGTCCAATCCGGGTGAGTCGGACCAAACACCGTTACCAGGGGAACGCCGAACGCCTTGGCGATGTGTCGCGGGCCGGCATCGTTGGCGATCAGCAGATCGCATCTTCGGATCAACGCCTTAAGCTCGCCGAGTGTCAGCAACGGATCCGTCATGACGCGAGCCTCGCGCTTCATGGCCTGCCGGATTGCGTTTGCGATCGGTTCCTCTCCCGGCCCGCAGGTGATGAAGATCGTTGCGTTGAATTCTTCGATCAATCGATCCGCGGCCGCGGCAAAACGCTGCGGAGCCCAGCACTTCGACGCTCCGAACTTCGCCCCCGGGCTCAGTGCAATCAGAGGCGACCCGGAGCCGGGCAGCCTGGACAGCCGTCGCTCGACCGATTCGTCGCAATCGGGGGTTGTGAAGAGTTCGAGCGTGTCGTCAGGTCGGCGGCAGCCGATCGCCCGCACAAGGTCCGCGTAATAATCGACGAGGGGAATCGGGCGGTATTTGGATGGTCGCCCGGGAATGTGCGACCCCATATTGACGGCCGCAGTCGTCCGCAGGCTTGGAAGGTCGAGCCGGGAGGAAGCGTCGTCGGCGGTTTTCCGGTTTGGCACAGGAATTCGGTCGGTCAGGAGCCAGCCGCGTCCATCGCGGTTGTACCCGATTCGTCGGCCGATCGCGGCCAATCGCGCCAGCAGTGCCGAGCGAAAGGAATTGGAAAGCAAAATTGCACAGTCAAAATGGCGACGGCGAAGGCTTGCCACAAACGCCCGGTACTCAGCCGAAAAGATCGTTCGATGTTTTCGCACCGGCCAGGGGATGCACTCATCCATCCACGGTCCGCCCTGGGCCAGGTCGAGGAGATTCCCCTCGATGAGAAAGGAGATACGCGCGAGGTGAAATCGCTCGCGAATCGCCCGCAGCGCCGGAGTGGCCATCACAAAATCGCCCACCCATGTCGGCAGGATGACGAGAATGGAATTCGGATCTTCCTTTCCGGGCGGATATACGGGATCCATATCCTAAAGATTGTAGGAATTGGACACAGTATGTGCATCCCCAACAAATCGGCAGGCGCACCCCGTCGGGGAGCTATTCTTGGAGCAACAGGTCGGGGAGGATCATCCTTCGGACTCAACTCCAGCCACTACCTGGCGCCCCATTCGGGGTGCCCAAAGATACAACCCGAAGGGTTGTCAGATAGTAGCCGGAGGTCGGAGCGAAGCGCAGACCACCGGAATTTTTGACAACATAACTATTCAGCACCCTGTAGGGGTGCAAGAAAGGGATCGAACGACTCATGGGTTCGACTTTTTACAGTCTTCACCACCACATCGTGTTTAGCACCAAGGATCGCCGTCCACTAATTCGATCGGATTGGCGAACGCACCTGCATGAGTACCTTGGCGGAACCGTTCGCGGCCTGGACGGCGTGGCGGAGGTCGTAGGGGGCGTGGAAGATCATGTTCATCTTCTCATCAGCCTTGGGACTACTGATGCGCCGGCCAACATTGTGCGAGAACTCAAAAAAGCGTCGTCGATCTGGGCCAAAGAAAAACACGAGCCTTCTTTTTCGTGGCAGGAGGGTTACGCCATTTTTTCGACAAGCTGGACACATATTTCCGTATTGCGCACGTATATTGCCAATCAAGAAGAGCATCATCGAAAGACGACGTATGTTGACGAGCTGAAAAAACTGCTCGCGAAGAACGGTGTGCAGTACGATTCCAAATATCTCTTATGATTTCGATGGGGAGATCGTCATTCGCGTCTGGCACCCCTTCAGGGTGCAATTTCTGTCGCATGGCTTTACCGGAGGTCTGCGCTTCGCTTCGACCTCCGGCTACTATCTTGCATCCCTCCGGGATGCCTGCATGGTTGGGCAAAACCAATGGACGGTTCTGGGTGTATGATAGAAAGACCAATTACAATTGATTGATGCAATGACACAAAAGCCGCCTATGCGTTTGAAGAAGCGTCCGGTTGATTACGCCGTCGAAGCCGTGGCAATTCTGGCCATCGTCGCCACCACTTCGATCATCGCCAGGTCGTGGGGCGAGCTGCCCGACCTCATACCGCGTCATTTCGATTTCGCGGGAAACCCCGATGCCTGGGGCCGAAAATCGACTTTGCTCTTTCTGCCCGCCGTATCGATGGGGCTCTACATCATGTTAACGGTCGTGAGCCGCGCGCCTCACCGGTTCAACTATCCCTGGGAAATCACAGAGCAAAACGCCGAGCGACAATATCGGATCGCACTCTCCATGATTCAAATGTTGAAGGCCGAAGTGATGATGCTGTTCTGCTACATAACATGGGCAACGATACGATCAGCCAATCTTGCAAACATGGGACTCGGAAGCCTTTTCCTGCCCCTTGTTCTTGGAATCGTTTTCACGACGATCTTCATCCACGTTCTCGCCGCCGCCCGCGCCCGGTAATGTGGGAATAAATGGGAGCGAAGTATCTTTCCCCCCAGATATCCAAACTATTGCATTAGGGAGTAGGAGGCATGGCCTGTCAGCAACCAAAATTCACAACCTCCGCATGCCGTTTCAAGGGCTACAACCGCTTTTTTCGTAACCATGGTCCTAATAAACACTTATTTGCATAGTTATCGGTCATTGGGGCTGCAAAAAAATTATGCGGAAATCGTGTAAGATGCTTGACTGGGGGTGGGGGGTCCCCTTAAACTAAGCTGCGTACAACACGATGTGTGTTACCAAGGTCATCCGAGGTGGCATGATTTCGTGTTAGGAGGGGTTGACCAAACCCGCCTGGCGATGGAGCCGGGCGCATTCCAAAAGAGGGGAAGGTCGTCCCAGGTTAAAGAAAGAATCGTACTGGACGACACCGTATTTTTGTTCAAGAGGAGGTAGAGGGTATGTTGCGACGTGCGTTATCTGTTTGTGCAGTTCTTGGTATGGCTTCGGCAGTTCATGCCGGTGCGGTTATTACACTGACGCCAACGACTCCTGGCCCGTATCAGCCCGGCCAGGCGATTACGGTTGACGTGTTTGTGACTGCGGATCAGGCAATTCAGCCACGTTTGATGGGCTTTGACTTTTCCAAGTCAAACCCGTCATTGGCGCTCACGGGCCCCAATGGTACCGACAGCACCCCGGACTTCAATTTCGACTTCAGCACTCTTGCTGTTTCCGCGTTGTATGCAACGTTCCCGAATCTGCCGGCTCCGCAGACTGTGTATTCCAGCCAAGCTCCGATCGCCGGTTTCATTCTCAGCCTGCCGGCCAATCAGGCATTCCATGCAGGATCGGTTGGCGTGACTCTCCCGAATGCTCCGGGTAGCTACGTCTTGGATGCTGCCAACACTGCAGCCGCTGATACGAACTCCGGCGCTCGCATCGACTTCGATTTTGCCAACACGCAGACTTGGTCGACGTTCAACGACGGCAACGTCGAGATCACCGGTGGTCAGACCACTCTGACGGTTGTTCCTGAGCCGGCGACGCTCGCCCTGCTCGGTCTCGGCGGTCTGGCTGCGGCCTTCCGTCGTCGTCGCGCTGCCTAAGTTAAGCCAGAACTCTGGCTTAGCATGTAGCAACTACCACCTCTAACGCATACTCTCACCGGGCGGCCTTCAAAAAGCCGCCCGGTTTTTCGTGCGCAGTCATTTCATCGCATTCCTTGGAGTCCGCTAAATAACCGGGTACAATCTACAGTTGATCAATACGCACAGTTTACCCTGTGTGCACTCCATCGGGGGATACGTGCTCAGTCAGGCTTGCTGGGCAGTTTCTGGGCTGCAGCATTCCAACCCAGGAGGATTGTCATGTTGCGTTACGGATTATGCTGGTGTGCCGTAGTGGGGTTGGGTTCATCGGCTCATGCCGGCGCTTTGGTTTCGCTGGTGCCCTGGTCGCCGGTCAATGGCTCGACCTATCAGGTTGGGGAACAGGTGAGAGTCAATGTTTTTGTCCAGCTTGACGCCTCCATGCCATCGACTATTCGCACTCGAATGCTCCAGTTTGACGTTTCGGACACGAGTCCGGGGCTAACCCTGCTCCCGGTCCTGAACCACCCTCAGGCCAGCATTGGCCCGATCCCTTTTTGGAATTTTGGAGGCACTGCAGTCTGTGCGGGCGACGAAACGACATGTGGAGGTAATCACTTCATAGATGGGAGCTTGGTGTCGGATGACATGTTGAATATCACGTACATCGGCTTCACCACAGATGGCAATTCCCAGCTCGTATTGCGACAGGCGTTCCCCACGCTGGTTGGTTCGCTCACTGTGATTATGCCGCAAACCCAAGGCGCCTATTACCTCGATTTGCTGAATGCCGACACCCCAGAAGACTACGACGGTGCTGATATTCGATATGGCTTCGGTTCCATTGAAGACCCCGGGATTAATATCCTGCGGGCCCAGGATGGCGAGATTACCATGGTTCCGGGTCCGGGAACTGACGAAAATGGCCGCGTCGCATTTGTTCTTGTGCCCGAACCTCTTACGCTTGTGCTTCTGGGCTTGGGTGGGTTGGCTGCGAGTCGGTTCGGTCGCAAAGCCTAATTCTGTAACACCTAGACAGTAGCAAGAACCTTGATTCTCAGCTAGGATGCCCTCCCAAGGTAAAGACGAGTTATTGGGAGAAATCACAACGTGATCGAAGCATTACGCAATGACGGCATCATCGACAAGGTAGGCGGACGCTTTAAGCTCACCGCACTCATTCAGCGCCGCTGGCTGCAGCTCCTGCAAGGTGCGCGGCCCATGGTGGACCCCAAGGGTCTTACTGAGATGGAGGTCGTCCTTCAGGAAATCGAAGAAGGCAAGATCGATTTTGAGTTGTTCGACGGCGAGGACGACGAAGAAACGTGAATGGCGGATATTTCACCGCAGAGGGGCAAAGGGCGCTGAGGCAGCGTATTTGTTTTTCCTTTGCAGTGAGTGAGAAGGCCCACGCAAACAAACTTCGGGCTTTCTCCATTTCCTTTCCAGCCTCTGCGTTTTCATCGCGTCTGCCGTAAGATTATCCTCGAAATGAGTCCTACCGATTTAACACGCCCAGTACCGCAAGGAAGCGATCTTTCCGGATACGAAGTAATCGCCGCTGTCACCGGCGGGATTGCGGCCTACAAGGTCTGCGAGGTTGTTTCGCGGCTGGTTCAGCGCGGCGCGGGTGTGACGGTGGCGATGACGCGGGCGGCCCGCCGCTTTGTCACTCCGCTTACCTTTCAGGCGCTGTCGGGTCGTCCGGTGCTCACGGATTTGTGGAAGACCGGCGAGGCCGCAGACATTCAGCACATCCATCTCACCACCAAGGCGGATCTGATTCTTGTCGCTCCGGCGACGGCCAACACGATCGGCAAGATTGCGTGCGGACTGGCCGATGACGTGGTGACGAATCTCGTGATCAGTGCCGATTCGACGGTGTTGATTGCGCCGGCGATGAATGATCGCATGTGGTCGAGTGCGGCCGTTCAACGCAACATGCGTACGCTTCGCGATGATGGCATGAAGATCGTCGGACCGGGTGAGGGCTGGCTCGCCTGTCGCAGCGTCGGCCCTGGACGAATGGTGGATGCTGCGGAGCTCGTGGACGCCGTTGCAAAGCAACTCGTCGCGCAACCTCCAAAGTCCAGGCAATAATCGGCACTGGTAAAGCTTGGACGCCACAGGCGGCTCGTCCGCCCCTGCAAACACTGGCAGCAAGCTGCCAGTGGCACTCAGTCGATCAAGGTTGACCAGTACCCAATAGTCACAACTTCACGTTTACAATTGGCGTGAACAAATTTCGCAGAACATGACCATTGTCCAAACTTCCAGATGTGCCTATTTGAACATTTGCAATTAGGAAAACCGCTTCGTGCTGCGATACGAGAGGCCTTGGATAAACGAGGTAAGCTTTCAATGGTCGTAAAATCGGTAAGAAAGTTAGTCAGCCGCAACATACCAAAACCATTGAGCTTATGACCAAAGCGCTTGGTGCCGTGGAAATCGACGCGCTGTCGAATCTTGTTTTTCATTGAACCAGCCAGAGTTGGTAAAAGTTCAAGGTGGTACACTAGAAGCGCCGATGACCGTAAAATGGATTTCGGAGTGCTGGCTTGGGTGCGGTGAAGCGCAGTCGTTGAATTGCGCACCGGACGAAGCAGCGAGTGGCGCGGAACAGCACTCTGAGCGGTTGGCGGCGACGGATCATTTGCAGGAAAATTGTAGGGATCGCGGAATTAGGAGTTGACTAGACTCCCCCGATACCTACAATTCGCCCGCTGAAGCCGTCAGGTTCGGCGTTTCCGGCGCTGGCTGGGTCGAACTTGGTATTGCATCGGCGGTCGGGGTTTTCGGATGCTGGCGCGTTCCGAATTTCCTGGCCCCCAATTCAGATGCTTTACGTAACCGTGTGGGGCAATGAGGCTCGTTCAGGCGGCGGCGTCGAATTGAAATTTGTGTGTAGCACTTTTGAGTTGCGGCATGGTGTGCGAAGTTCTGCGTGTTCAACACGTGGTGCCGGCACGGGCCGCGCTCCATCGTGTTTTTTGTTTGGTGCGTAGATAAGAGTGTGAGTGGAAATCACGCCACAGTTTTTCTATTTGGAGGTTAACAAGAGATGACAAGATTCGGAATTTTTGGTCGGTTCGGCACGCTCTGTGGCGTGTTGGCCATGGTATTGCTCACGACGGGCTGCCCGCAGCCAACGGACCCTTGCACCGGTGTGGACACTGATGACGGCGATCCGTGCACGACGGATGCTTGTGCACCTGATGCCGCCGGCGCCGCTGCCGTCACCCACACACCCATCGAAAATTGCTGCGAAATCGCCGCCGATTGCGATGACAGCAACGCCTGCACCACGGATGCCTGCACCGAGATCGACGCCACTACTGGCGCCGGTACTTGTGCCCACGTTTCCGTTGGCAGCGATTGCTGCAACGAAGACAGCGACTGCGCCGCCGGCGAAATCTGCTCGAACAACGCGTGCATTACGCCGGGTTGTGCGGTTGATGCCGATTGCGACGACAGCGACGCCTGCACGACGGATGCCTGCACCGATGGCGTGTGCAGCAACGACGCTGTGGTTTGCGCCGAAGGCGAAACCTGCGTTGACGGCGTCTGCACGCTGGTCTGCACGTCGGATGCGGATTGCACCGCAGTCGATGACTGCTCGACAGCGACCTGCGTCGATGGCGCTTGCAGCACGACCTCGGCCTGCGATGACGGCGTAGCTTGCACCGATGATTCCTGCGACGGCGGCACGTGCAGCAACGTCAGCAACTGTGCTGATGGCGAGTCCTGCAACACTGCCACGGGCGAGTGCGATGCCTGCACCACCTGCGAATCTGATGCCGATTGCGCTGACGACGGCGACTTCTGCAACGGTACGGAGAGCTGCCAGGACGGTTGCTGTGCACATAGCGGCAACCCGTGCGATACCGATGCCGGTGAGACCTGCAACGAAGACCTGAATTCGTGCGACGCTGGCCCGGTAACGACGGTTGACTTCACGCTCGGAACCGACACGCTCGCCGGCACCGGAGGCGATAACATCTTCAGCGGCCCGCTGCTCTTCAATGCCCCGACGGGCACCAACGTTCCGTCGGTTCAGACCGGCGATAGCGCCAACGGCGGCGACGGTGACGACAGCCTGAATGCCCAGTTCAACTTCGCTGCGGCCACGACGGTCGCTCCGACGCTGACGAACATCGAAGTTCTGAACATTACGGACTTCGGCACCGCGGCGACCACCCTTTCGGGTGCGGGCGTCACCGGCGCAACGGACATGAACTTCGTGAACAGCACGAACACCAATGCGTTCGTGGTGAGCAACCTCGCCAACCTTGTTGACGTGGGTGTCAGCACGCAGGCGATCGGCGCCAACTTGTCATTCCTGACGCCGGCTTCGAGCGGCGCTGCGGATGCGGCGACCATCACGGTCAATAACTACAACGCCACGGGTGCGGCCGGTACGATCACCTACACCACCGGCACCACCAACGGTCTCGAAACCCTCAATGTCGTCTGCAACGGCGCGAGCCGCTTCCAGGACATCGCCATGAACGGCACGTCGCTCACCACCATGAACTTCTCGGGTAGCGGCAACCTGGAAATCCTCACTTCGCTCGATGCGAACGTTGTCACCCTCAGCGCCAGCGCTGCGACCGGCAACGTGATCCTGACCTCGACGGGCGGCGGCAACGTCACCTATACCGGCGGTTCGGGCAATGACACCATCATCCTCGGCGCCACGTATGGAACCTCCGACACGCTGAACGGCGGCGCGGGAACCGATACGCTGGGCGTCGACAGTGCGGCTGCTGTGGCTGCCAGCACGGCCCAGAGCAACGTCACGAACTTTGAAGCCCTCACCATCACCAACGGTCTGGCGGGCTCGGCGACTTCGGCGAACTTCGGTTCGGGCGTGGTCACGACCAACCTGCTTGACGGCTTCAACGGCGGTACGTTGACCGTGGTCAGCGGCAACACCCTCACGGGCGGCGATCTCGGCGTGGATAACGACGCGGACGGCGCTGGTACCGTAACGGTCAGCGGCAGCGCGATCACCGATACGGTCACCTTCCAGGTCAACGACCTGGATCAGAACGCCCTGACGTTCAACGGTGTTGAAACGCTCAACATCGTCTCCAACGGCGATCTGGATGGCTCGGCTGCCGACGGCGGCGCGAACACCATCACGACGCTCACCATGACGGCGACGGCTGCCACGGAAACGCTGAACGTTTCCGGTGCGACCGCTCTGACCATTACGGGTGCGGTGACGGCTGACGTGATCAACGCCTCGACCTTCACGGCAGCGCTCACCATGAGCGCGGCCTCGACCGGTGCGACCAACGTCACCGGCGGTAGCGGCAATGATACGCTGTACGGCACGACCGGCGCTGACACGATTTCCGGCGGCGCAGGCAACGATACGTTCCAGGGTCTTGCGGGTGCGGACATCATCACCACCGGCACTGGAAATGACGTTGTGTCGATGGTTGTGGCGGATGTCGGCGACATCATCACCGACTTTGCCGTCGGCACCGACAAGTTCGACTGGAACACAGCTCTCTCGTCCACCGATACGACAGTGACCACGCCGAGTGCGGCCACTGCGTTCCAGGCGGGCGCGGCGGGCACGGCAATCGCCGTGACGACGACTGTGTTTGAGCTCACCGGCTCGACGGTCGCCAGCCAGACAGCGGCGAACGTGGTGACGGCTCTTGGTGCGACCGCGACCAACGCGGACACCAACGCCAACATCCTGTTCATCGTGTACACGACGGGCGGCGGTGCGGCGATCTGGAACTGGATCAACACCGACGCAGACGTGGAAGCTGCGGAACTCACGCTGGTAGCGACCTTCAGCAGCGTGACCGCGGACAGCTTCGGCGCGGCCGACTTCCAGTAATCGGTTGACGTAAGATTCCTTCGTCGCAATCGCGGCGAATGATTCAAAGTAGCAACGAGGCCCGGCGGGTGTCATGCCCGCCGGGCTTTTTTTGTGCGAAGGGAAATCGCAGGCGCATGATGCGGCTGCCGGCCTCCGGGCCGCTCAAGTGTTGATGGCCTGCTCGATTGTTGGGTTCTGGGTGGATTTGCGGAGGGCTATTTGTTCCCTAATCCAGCCACTGCTTCTTGTCCTTGAGCTTCATGGGGACGTACTCGCCGGTGAGGTATTCGAGGTCCTTGGAGATCATGGCTTCGACCTCCATCTTGAAGCCGTTGTCTAGCATCTTTTTGATTTCCTTCTGCCAGGGCTTCTTGCTGGCGAACCAGGGGTAGGCCGCGATCTGCTTGGCTCGCTTGATGTCCGTGGCGTCGAGCTCGATCTTTACGTCGTCGCTCATTTCGCATCGCTCATAGTCGTAGCTCGACACGCCGAGGAACACCGCGTCGGGGATGGCCATGCGCCGGGACTCGTAGGCGAGGTTGATCGAGCCGTGCTTGATGACCGAGTAGATGTAATACCCCCAGGGGTCGTTATCGAGCAGGACGAAGACAGGCAGCTTGAGCTCGTCGTGCATGCGGCGGAGGAGGCGGCGCATGCCGCGTGCGGGCTGGCCGCCGCCGTGCGAGAGGATGCAGTTGTGCGTCTGCCAAAAGCGGTCCTCGTGGAAGCGCCGCCAGACGGTGTCCTTTTCGACGTGCAGGATGAACTTGGCCGAGCACTTCTTGAACTGGATTACGTCCGGTTCGCAGATGCTGGGCACGGCGTAGCCCGCGCTGCCCATGGCTGCACAGTCCAGCGTGTTGCCCGCATCCACCAGGGTGAGCGGGCCGACGAGGTTGCCGCGGTTGCTGGCGAAGACGTGCAGCTCTTCGCGGAGCGAGTCGATGGCCACTTCGACGTCTTCGATGATGGGGTCGGATTCGGCCTGGTCGTCGAAGGTTTTTTCGTTGGTGCCCTTGATGGTGTGCTTCGAGAGGTAGTAAATCTGGCGGATGCTGGCCGTCTTGCCGCGCTCGATCAGCTCCTTGCACTTGCCCGCCACCAGCAGGGTTTGCATGAACCGCTTGGCCTGGCCATAGTTGAAAAAGCTCCGCGACTGCTTGGCGTCGCCCATTTCGATGTGCCGGGTCTTGTCATTGAAGGCGACGTTGCTTAGCAGCCGCGCCGGAATCATCACCTCCGGGTCCTTCTTCTTGGCCGCCTGCTCAACCACGGCCCTGGCCAGCGACTCCAGTTTCACGCCCGCCGCGCCGTTGCCTTTACCTGTCCGCTTCCCTGCTTGTCTTGTCTTCGTCGCCATAAAGAGTCCTAATCTTGGTTTTCCGATTCCTTCGGCTGAGGATACGGGAGGCCTTGCTTCTCGAAAAGCGGCTTGGCGCGTTCATCCCACAAGGATTGAACGTGTCCATCCGCGAAGCCGATGATCCGCCTTTGCATTCCAATAAAGCTTTGTTGGTCATAAGCGGCTATGGTTTCTCCGCCAAAGGCAGGTGCTTCAATATCCACGGTATCCAGATAAACGTAGTCCTCAAGGAAAGAGTGAGTTTGAGGCAGTATTAATTTGCTCAGCACTCTTGGATTAAGCAAAGCGACTGATGTCAGCAACCATGTTACGCCAAGAATCAGTGCGGTACGGCGGATTCGACCGCGCCAGAATGAGGCGATCAGAAACAAGAGGATCACCATGGGACACCAAAAAGGAATCACACGGGACCAACGGAAAATCAGGTTGCGAAGCTTCACTGCTGTACGATCAACCCAAGGACTGATGCTTGGCTGCATGTCTCGACGAGCCGCGTTCTTATCAAATGCTAACTGAGCGTTTGGCTTGTTTCGCTGAATATGCCACTGCGTCATGATCATTTTCAGATTCACGACACTAAGGAGCTTTGGATCACCACTCCAACTTGAAGGTGAGGGGGCGATCACGGTCGCGATGCCCCAGAATATGAGAAAGTAGATTACGACTTGGATTCGATTGTTCAAACACCCTTGCCAAAAACGACGGGGTGCTTGTCGCAGTTGCCAGCCAATTGATGGAAATTCTGGATAGAAGGTACTCTCGTCAATCGCGACAAAGATGCGACCGCATTCGGGGCAACGGTTCGCGGTCAGGCCTTGCAGGTCGTAATGGCATTGTCGGCAGTACATGATTCATGCACGCATTGAGACGCTGTTCCCTACCTAATCCTAGTCGGTGTGGCGGGCCTTTTCGATGCTTCATTGGCGGGTGAAGGAAATCCGCGACCCATTCAGGGTCGGGATACCTTGGGCTCAGTTTCCGGGGGCGGCGCTGCGCTTAGGCCGGGCGTCTTGCGCCTGGCCAGGGGAATATGAATCCAATTTTTTTTGAGCCCGTTTCAACGGGCTTTTGATTTGGACCGAGTTGCGAAGCCCGTTGAAACGGGCTCTCTCGATTCTATGGAGCACGGTCAGACCGGCCCTACAAGGGCCGGCCTAAGCCGCTTCGCGGGCAAGCCCCGTCAACGGGGCTGAATCAAGCCATTCAACCATCGTATTCATGGCGGCGGCAGCGGTTCAGGGTAAGGGATACCCTGCTGCTCGAAAAGCGGCTTGGCGACGTCGTAGCCGAGAATTTCGACGCGGCCGTCGTCAAAGGCAACCACTTGGTACCTGCCTTGTTGGGAACTTGGCAGATCATAGGCAGCGATCTTGCCCGTCGGATGGAGCAGATCAACGTTGCTCAGATAATCGTAGTCATCGAGGTACGCGTGCGTTCCGGGCACGAATAGCGTGCTGAGCTGTCTTGCGGCCAGAGAAACCAGACCGACAAGCAGGAGCAGGCTCAAGGGAACCGCGATCGCTCGTCGGACATTGCGACGCCACAGTAGCGCGACTAGAGCCAGCGGCGGCACGAAGATAAGCGCATAGATCTGCCCCACCTCCAGCGATTGTTGGATCTCTCTGCGACGAACCACCAAATCCTGATCCGTCCACGGACTCGCGCCTCGCCCCAGCTTTTTCGATGCAGCATCCTTGTCGAATACGAGGTTTGATGGGCGTGATTCTGTTTTTTGCTGATCGAGCCAGGCTGCCATGATTGATTTGAGAAGCCTCTGGCTGATTTGCTGTTCTCTTCTTATGTTGGCTGGCATGCAATGTGGCCCAGCTAACGATGGCAGCAGAATAACCACAAACCATATTACGCAGAAAAGCACGAAAACAGCGCCTCGCCATCCTAGGCTTGATTCAAAGGCTGTTCCAATTTTCCGAGCGAGTGACGGGAATTCTGAGTGAAAGGTCCACGGCTGATCCGGATGAAAAGTCTGGCCGCATTCGGGGCAACGGTTCGCGGTCAGGCCTTGCAGGTCGTAATGGCATTGGCGGCAGTACATGATTCATGCACGCATTGAGACGCTGTTCCCTACCTAATCCTAGTCGGTGTGGCGGGCTTTTTCGATGCTTGATTGGCGGGTGAAGGAAATCCGCGACCCCTTCAGGGTCGGGATACCTTGGGCTCACTTTCCGGGGGCGGCGCTGCGCTTGCCCCCGGCTACTTTCTTTGACCCCTTCGGGGTCGACTTTGACTGCAAGCGGCGCAGTGGCCTTCTCAAATTTGGAGCTTTTTCTTCGAGAGCCGGGTAAATCGAGAGTCCAATCCCGATATTAAGTTCACCAGCCAGTCGCAAAAATTCTGGTGGGAGATATTCGCCCTGCATTGCTACATTTTTGATTCCCAGGCGCGAATCAAAGGCAAAATCGAGCATGATGCTTTCTACGCCAGTGGCTCGTTTAAGCCTCATGAGTTCGTTCCTGTGCGATTGCAGGAATTTTAGCACATTCGCAACGGTCCGCCGCAGATTTTCCCATCCATCACGACCAACCCACTCGCTGAACCCCGAATCCTGACGGATTCGCTTTCGATTCAAGGTGGGTGTGCCTCGAATCCAATAATGGGCACGTTTGATTGGGAGTTTTGTTTTCGCGAGGAAGGACTTCACGTCGAAGTTTTCGCCGCGTGCTACAAGCGTGCATCCCATACATGGATGCTACTTGGCATTATTCTGCATTGCGAGCCTACGCGGTCGGTCAGGTCGCTTCAGCGACCTTGCCCCGCCGAAGGCGGGCTTAGGCAAGCCCCGTCAACGGGGCTGCAAGTGCGGGTTTGCGGTGGATGAAATCTGGCAAGGCCGGTGCGGGCCGCGAACTTCCCTTCGCGCACTCGCCCGGGCTTCCGGACGTGCCGGGAATTGAATAATGCACCGCGAAGGACTCGAACCTTCGACCCGCTGATTAAGAGTCAGCTGCTCTACCAACTGAGCTAGCGGTGCCGAAACGCTCATTCAATCACCGCATCGGACATTCGTCAACCCAATTACGCCAACCGGCGGTGGGTTCGCATTCGGGTGGCACGGTCCGGCGTCTTTTCGCCATGGCGTGGTTTTGGCCGCGTTCAATCGCCGTTTGACAATCGGACCCTTTCTCTGCCGGCCTGCGCCCTTCAGAGTTGACGAATCCGTCATCCGGGTTTCCAATGGAATGGCGGAAATTCAGCAGTCGCAGGCCACCCGGACGATCCACCGTACTGCTCCCGCCGGCAAAACTTACGGAGCCCAAAGCCATGAGATTCTTCGTTCCGACGATGTTCAGGTCCGCCCTTTCCTTCCTTTCCCTGGTGGCGGCGGCCTCCGCACAATCCACCTCGTTGCAGCCCGCCGCGTCCGGGCCGGTCAGCATTGAACAAGGCGGGTTCAAAGTCTATTGGGAGGCACGGCTGCCGATTGGGGCCGGCGAGTCTCTGAAAGACGGATACCTTGTGGATGAGGTGCTCTACGTGAGCACAGACGGCGGAGCGGTCTTTTCGCTCCAGGCGGAAACCGGCCTGCTTCGCTGGGGGCAAATCCTGACCGACGCGGCCTTCACCGTCTTCGCGCCTTCCCATGTGCAGACCGCCGACGGGCGCGGGCCGGTCGTCATCCCCACGACGAATCAGGTGTACGTCAAAGACCGATATACGGGGAATGATCTGGTTCGCTTCCGGGCAGATTTCCCCATTGGCAGTGCGGCCGTGGGGTTTGACGGTGTTCTCCTGATGGGAAGTCTGAACGGACGTCTTTATTCGCTGGGGTGGGATGCGGCGCGCAAGGCCGACCCGGTTAAGCGTTGGGATGTGGACACGGGCGGGCCGATCGTGGCCGCTCCGATTTTGTACGGCCAGCGGAACCTGCTCATCGCCTCTCAGAGTGGCTCCGTGTTTTCCTGCCAGGCTGACAACAAGCAACTGACTTGGAAATACAAAGTTGGTGGCGCCATTCTTGGCAACCCGGCCATGGATGCGGGCGGCGTGTACGTGCCGTCATTGGATCGATCGTTATACAAGATCAACGCCAACACGGGCTCGCTGCTATGGCAGGCCCGTTTTCCGGATCCTTTGCGTTTTGGGCCGGCCGTGACAGATCAAACGGTGTACCAGTTCACTCCATCGCGGGGGATCACGGCTCTCGATGCCATGACTGGCAAGGAGAAGTGGCAGCGGCAGGAGGCAAGACAATTTGCTGCACATGGCGCGGGCGAAGATGTCCTGTTCGTGCAGCCGGATCGCCTGCTCGTTGTCGACCATGAAAGCGGCAAGGTCCTTGCGACCGTTTCCGTTCCGCCGTCGCGCGGCGCGATTGTGAACACGGTCAATGATGCCGTTTATCTTCTGGCCCAGTCCGGAAAGGTCCTGTGCCTTCGCCGCGACAAAGTCCCGTACTTGAGGCGGCAGCAGGTGGAAATGGCACAGGATACGTTGAACAGCGCCCCGCCGGCGCCGGGCCGATCCAGTGAATTCGTCCCTCCGCCCACTCCCCCGCCCCCGCCCCGCGAAGACCCGTTCCGAAGCCGCCACGACGTACCGCCGCCTTCGCGTAATCCATAGAGGGCCGCGAACCAAACGCATGAACCGTACTCTTGCGCGGCCGTGGCGGAGCGGAATTCCGCAGGGCAAGTCCTGATGCACCATCCGAATCCGCCCCGATAAGGCGGGCGAGGGTCGTTGCTCGCGCCCAAATGCGAATCGTTCAAGCAAAATAAAGCGGGGCCACAAGATGGGTTCGTTTTGACAAGTACGTTTATTCGCATTGTGGTAGGGGTGCGTTTGGGTACTGCATATTGTGGTATGTTCTCTTCCGGAGACACGAGGGCGGAGAAACTGGCGCTTTGCGTCCATCACTCTTCATAACATGCGCCGCGCGCGGAAAATGTTGTGGAATTACAACACGCTCCGTTAGAGCGTTCTAGAGCACTCCTAATTCAATCGTAGCGCGTTAGGCGCATGTTAGGATTGCGCGAACCGGGTGCTGTTTGTAGGCTCTTTTCGAGGTCCAGGATTGGACCTGGAAGGAGCCATGGATGGGCGTTGCGTATGGTCAGGATCT
>CAZCST010000025.1:0-37871 GCA_964501365.1 uncultured Phycisphaera sp.
ATCGCCCAACGATCATCATCCAAAAAAGGCTTCACCATCCTGGCCATTTCTGCGACTCCTTTCGCACAAAACGGCCTGAATGTACATAAGTTCAAGTATGGCGCAAGTTTACAAAAGAATGAGTTTTGAAATGGCTTCTAGGCAACTCAGCGGATTCCGGCGGTGGCATGCATAATATCAACAGTTCCAATCCAACCGTTGTCAATTGCGCATTTAGCGGAAACTTCGCCACGGGTGGCGGCGGTGCAATGTATAACCGCAACACCAGCAATCCGACAGTTACAAACTGTACGTTCAGCCAGAATTCAGCCAACCAAAACTCGGGAGGAATCGAAAATTTCCCCAATGACAATCCAGTGCTACGCAATTGCATTCTGTGGGGAAATATTGCTGATGCCGACGGAAACGGGGGCGGCCCATTTATGAATGAAGCCGCGCAAATGTCCAGGATCGGCAGTTCACCCGGTGTTTTCTTCAGCATCCTTCAAGGTGGATGGACTGGCATTGGATCAATCAATCTGAATGCTGACCCACTCTATTTTGATGTCGATGGCGCCGACAATGTCGTGGGCACTCTCGACGATGATTTGCGGCTCCGCGCGGGGTCTCCCGCCATTAACTTTGGAAATGATGGCTCGCTCCCGGCCGATACTCTGGACCTCGACGGCGACAACGATACCACCGAGACCATCCCCTTTGACCTGGCGGGCAATGAGCGAATCGTTGGCGCGAGTGTGGACATCGGTGCATATGAATACTTCGACGATTGCAACAACAACCGCGTGCCAGACACAACTGACATTACCGGATTTGTCAGTCAGGACTGCGACAGCACCGGCTGGGCGGGCAACGGCATTCCCGATGAGTGCGACATCGCCTCATGCAGCGGCAACCCCGGATGCGACGACTGCAATCTCAACGGCGTTCCGGACGGCTGCGACATCGGTGGTGGCTTCTCGCAGGATCTCATCCCGCTCGATGGCGTTCCGGATGAATGTGCATCATTTCAAAGCCATTGCAGCGAACCTGGTCAGGAGCTGTACTGGACTTGCGAGGACAACTGGCCTCTGAATGGAGGCTATCCCGATGATGTTGATAGCGCCGCGGGAGTATCGGTTACGCTTCCAGATGGTGCCATTGCCTTTCTCAACGAAACGGTGTTGATTCCTTCGTTGCTCTTGGAAGTCGGATCGCAGCTCAACGTGACACAGTCCGGTTCGCAGGGTGATCTGCAGTTTTCCGCGCCGGCGGTGTTGAACGTCGAAGGCAATTTGCTGGTTGGCGGCGCAAGAGAGATCGGTGGTGCGCCCGGTGAAGCGCCGGACGTCACCGTCGGACCGGAAGGCGTGTACGAAGCCGATCCGGTGGTGGTGGCGGGGGGGGCTGTCTCGGCATCGCTGAGAGCTTCCAGCCTTAGCCTGGTGGGGAGCGACTGTTTTATCCCGCCGTGTCCGCATGGCGGCGAAGTCGCTTTGACAGACTCCATGTCCATCACGACGACGGGCGATTTGTTGATTGACGGATCGCTGGCCAATGGGCACTGCGATTTGCATGGGGCAAGAAGTGCTCATCAGCAAACGGCCAGCGATGGCGGGGGCGAAGTCGTGCTGAGTTTCCATACTCCACCGAGCATGCACCTCCCCAGCCCCGGCACGCGGGTGATTGTTGGGGCGAATGTGGTGCTTGTCGGCGCTGCGGGGTTTCTTAACGAATCACTCCTACCCTTCGATGTCGGTGGCGACTGGGAGAACCACAGCGTGCGGCCGGATTGCTTTGAGGCCGTCGTTGGGACGATTCGCATGAATGGCGGCGCTCCGCAGACCTTTGAAGTGGCCGCCACCGATACGGGCGGGAACGGGGGAAGCAGCGACAATTTCCGCATCGGCACGCTGGAAGTGGCCGCGAATTGTGACGTGACACTAGTGGACGCGTTCAACAACGACTTGCAGGGTCAGGCCTCGTGCGGCGAGGCGCAGTATGTGGACAATCTTGTCCTGGAGGCCGGGGCCACTCTTACCGCGCAAAACTGCCGCCTCTATTACGATACTCTCACCGCAGATCCATCGTCGCAGATCATCCTGCAGGGCTGCGCCGAAGTGCGACCTGCGGCCGATCCCTCACCAGCGGCCTCCGATCCGACGGGGCTGAACAAGTCGCGGAGTATTTCGTTCATTCCGCCGGCCGGGGTTCTTCGTTCTCCAAACAATGCCTCGCATGGTTTCGACCCCAACACCGCAGCCATTCGCGTGACCCTCGTGTCGCTGCACCACGTGAATCCGCCGTATTCCGGGGGATCGTCGATTCCTTTCTCGTCGTTCGAGGGCCAGGTGCGCTGGGTCGGTCCGCCGGCGCAATACGTGGAATCGATCTCCACGGGCACGCCGTTTAAGGCTGCCTCTTTGCAGTGTACACCGTACTATCAGGACTGGAGCACCGTGGGCCTGGTGCATGTGTTCGGCAGTGGCATTACGCCGAGCTCTACGTATCGCGTGCAGGTATTGGCATCGTCGTGTCAGGGTATCGAGGATCACTGTACGGCTGTCTCGTCACCGCTTTCCGTCGCGACGACGCGCTGGGGCGATGTGGAATCGCCATACAATCCGCCCTCCACGACTACGCAGCCGGACCTGGGAGACGTCGCGTCACTGGTGAACAAGTTCAAGAGCGTCTTGGGCGCGCCAATCAAGGCGCGGGCGCTGCTGGTCGGGGACGACGCGTTTGGCAACATTTCGCCTGCAACGCTGGGTCTCGACTTGGGGTTCGGCCATATCGCCGCCTGCGTTGATGCCTTCAAGGGCAAACCCTATCCGCACACGATTCAAGCGTGTCCGTGAATGTTGATGGCGGTCGAACTCATTACGAACGCAAAATCGCCTGACCGTCTGCCCGAACGGAAGTTCGCGGCTCGCTACACTTGACCCTTACGCGCTGTAAGGGAGAGTCAATCTCAAACGGGAATCATTGAGAGCCGATTCAAAGGCAGGTACGACAAATCGTGCGACGTATCCGAGTGTGGCCGTCGAGCAAACGCCGCGCCAGGGAAGGGACATAGGGCATGGCCTAATTTGGTTCCTGTCGATTCAAGGGAAGCACAGGCCTGCAACGCACCATTCGTCGCCGTTCTCAATCACACCATCGTCACAATCCGCGTCGATCTGGCATTCTTGACCGATTCCGCATGTTTGACTGATTTCATCGCAGAGTCGGAC
Source organism: uncultured Phycisphaera sp. (assembly GCA_964501365.1). Classification (GTDB taxonomy): domain Bacteria; phylum Planctomycetota; class Phycisphaerae; order UBA1845; family UBA1845; genus CAZAMB01. Next base: position 3,210 of record CAZCST010000025.1, read on the forward strand.
GTTTACCTTCTCGCAGACGAAGGATTCTTCGCAACCCGCCCGGCAACAGGCATCGTTGGCATTGACGGGTGCAAAACAGACACCTTCGAGACATCGCTCGCGCCCGTTGCAGAACACGCCATCGCTGCAATCCGCGTCGCGTTGACATTCATTACCGACGTTGCATCTCCTGGCGGCCTCGTCACAGAGTCTGACGTTCAGCTCCGCGCAAATGCTGTCAAAGGAAGCGGCGGCCTCGCAGCTCGAAGGCCCGGAAGGGCAGCAGCGGAGCGGATAAGCGGATACGCACGCAGGATAGGTGATGATATCAATGCCGCCTGTGCCGCAGTACTCCTGGCCGTTGCACCAAACGCCATCGTCGCAGTCTGCATCCGTCCGGCACTGGCCGGAAAAGCAACCCGGTAACACTGCCAAAAGTGTGACATATCCAATAGCGATGATGAAAGTTCGCTTCATGCTGTCCAATCGCATCTTATCATTGCACATCAAGGAATACGCAGTTGGCCTCGCCAATCGGGACGGCTCCCGGGCCACCTGTGGCGCGACCAATGCGGTAAGCAATCCAATTGGCAGGAGAAGGATTCCGACGACGACATGGTTCCGAAGTATCGGAGGAATGAGCCAGTAGGCAGACTCTGGCCACGCATTTGGTGGCACTCTCGCACGCCCGATTCGTTGCCGACGATCTCGCAACGCAGCAGAAACGTCGACCCATCAGGAACGGCGCTGTCAAGGGCTTACGCCGAAGACTGCAAACGCATCCTTCTCGTTATCGCAAATCCGCAGGAGTTTCGTCAGCCTCATGATCTCGAACACTTTCAGAATTTCCTTTCGAAACCCGCACACGACGAGGGTTCCCTTAATGGCCACGGATTTCTGGTGCAGGTTCGTCACCACGCCGATCGCTGCTGATGCCAAAAACTGGACGCGGCTAAAATCCACGATGAGCTTCTTCCGATCCATTTTGTCTACGAGATCGTAAAGCTGAGTCGCCAACGCCTCCAGATCCCGGCTTTCCAGAAGCCGAGCCTCTTGAATGTTCACGAGCGTTACATCGGAATGCTTCTGGATCATGATATTTGCTGGCATTCACACCTCACTTCCGCCGTTATTGAAAATCCCGCTACAGATTGCATCTTCCGCGCCAATTGAGGCAGCGCCAATGTCTGAAATAATTTGTTTTGATGCGGACGTGGCATGGCTCCCGGAACCATGATCGCCGCGTTCTGCCTCATGCGCTCGTGCCGGTTCTTACGACGGATGCATGATGCATAAGTCGTGATATTGAAAGCAGTTATGGCCTTAATGTCTGATCGCGACCGCTGCGTGGGATCACGATCCCCTGGTAGCGAATGCTTGCCATTCGCGCCCCAATACTCAGGCGCGATCGAAATTCCATCTCGTTGCTCAGCCGGTGCCAGAGAGAGGGGCGCTGCTGGTGCGAAAGCCGGCAGGACGCCAGACGGCGCCATAGGCGATGAAACAAACAACGATGATGATCGCACACATGCTGATTCCAGCCGTCCAGGCATGCGAGCTGACGTTCATCGGCGTGGCGTTCAGAACCGCGGAAACAAAGATCGCCACCACCATGGCCAGGAGTCCATACCGAACCATGATCCAGACGCAGACGACCACTCCGCACAGCCCCATCGCCAGCCAGGCAGTATAAGAATTCGCGCCGCGGGGAACGACAACGGGAGCCATCAGAAGCGCACATACGACGGCCGCCCATGCCGGGTGGCGAATCCATGTCCGGACCACGACCAAAAGCAACAGGAATAGAAGCCCATAGATGAGCGATTGCTCCACACACCCCAGATAGCTTGCCAGCGCCGCCGTGACTCCATGCAGCTTTTCGGCGACGCGCTCGCCGCTGAACATCGGTCGTACGTCCTGTCCCGTGATGCTGACAATCGCCCGCTCTGCGGCGGTCACGAAAGCCCACCAGCAGCCAACGCACGCACCAATCAGTGTGTGAAAACGCACATCGGGATCGCCAAAGCGATGCAGCAGCAAACGATTCCAGGTGACCAGCAAATGCGGCCAGAATCGCCGGGCGTATGCATCGACTGCCAGATAGAAAATACCGAACAGACCCGCGATTCCAGCGCCGCGTACGACAGCCATGCAGAGCCGGGAAAGACCATCGTAGAACGACACCGAGCGTTCCAGATGGAGCACGGCTGCGGCGATCTCCAGTAGCACGATGACGATCGCAATTTGCACGACGCCATGGTAATCAATCCTTGCGGTGCATAGCTTTCGCAAGCCAATGGGAACCGTGATCACGAATAGCAACAGGAAAAGCATGCGTTGCGCCGTGATCACAATACTTCGTTGTGATGCGCCGACGATTTTCTCACCGCCCCTGACAGGCGAATCTTCCTTCGGCTGCGTTCCGGCCGCGAAAAATGTGGGACTACCATGTGATGTACAACCTGCCATTACAGACGCTCGACCGTTCAGCGTCCTCGTATTGGACAGCTCAGAAATCTTGCAACCCTGGAAATCAATTGCAGGTGACTCAACGGTATCAGGGCGATCGATATCCATTCCTGCGGCACGCTTCAACGCTGACCACACTTCGTTCACTCGATCGCCATCGCCGGCTTTCGACTCGCCGGCTGCGTCGTCAGGACCGGCGCCGAGCAGAATCAGGTCTCCTCCACTATTCAATAGAACTGCCCGCGAATTTGCCTTGGCAATCGGAGGGTCCCAGGGTGTCACATACCCGGCGCGCCAGAATACATTTTCCATGGCCACGGGGACGAGGGGGCGATCACTTTGATGGTAAAAGAAGCACGGCTCGGCCGCTCTGGCGGGCAGAACCCTTGTCGCAATGTCTTCGCCGGCAAACGCAAGCGCCATCGGCTGCCAGGCGTCCTCAGTGGCACAATACCCGAAGGCCTCATGGGCGAGTGGACGGGAGAAGCCCGCCGTTTCAAGGCTTCGACGAGCACGTTCCGCCAGCGCGGCCGGAGGAAGGGTTCCCAGGTTGTCCCATTGGATCGGGTAAACCGAACGCAGGATCGCCACACACGCCAGCAACGAAAGTCCCGCGACCATCAACCAGGCTCGGTGGCTGGCACCGTTTTTTCTGGCCGGCGATGCGGCAATGAGGTCAGGCGAAGGTGTAATGCCGGACTCGAGGGCCACCTGCAAGGCATCCGTTCCGGGGAGTGCCGCCGCTACGTGCAGCGCCGAGGCTGGCCGCAATTCAGGTTGCTTCTGAAGACATTGTTGGACTACGTCCTCGACTCCCTGAGGAAGGTGCTCCACGATTTCGGATAATGGGCGCGGTGTCTGGTTTTCGTGGAGGCGAAGATACTCCCCGATGGTTTCGGCACGAAACGCCTGGCAACCTGAAAACAGCTCATACAAGACCAGGCCAAGTGCGTAAATATCGCTCCGGACCGTAACGTCGCGGCCGGTGATCTGTTCCGGCGCCATATAGGCCGGCGTTCCCGCGCGAATTTCTCCCGCCGCAATGTGACCTGAGAGTCCTGCGATACCGAAATCGGTAATTCGGGCGTTGCCGTCGGCGTCGATCATGATGTTGGCGGGCTTGAGATCACGGTGCAGCACGCCGGCACGGTGGGCCGTCGCCAATCCGGCACAAATCTGCTTTGCGATGTTCAGCGACTTGTCGTTGGAAGGGCGGCCGATCTGCCGTAGAAGGCTTGCCAGATCCTCCCCGGATACAAACTCCATCGTTATGAAGTTCTCGCCATCCGCCTCTCCGATATCATGAACGCGACACACGTTGGGGTGCGTTACGGTTCGCGCGAGTCGTGCCTCGTTGCGAAAACGGGCGAGCCATGCGGGATTCGTCGCAACTGCCGGAGGAAGAAATTTGATGGCCACAGGCTGATTGAGAGTCAGATCTTCCGCCCGGTAGACGATGCCCATCCCGCCCACACCCAGTGGTGACACAATCCGATAGCGGCCGGCGATGATCGTCCCCGGCGGTCGCTCGTCTTGGGCTACGTCACTCCACCGGTTATCGGGAGGCTTCATTGCTGAGGGGGCTTGTCTGGAGGATTCGGCGGTTTGTTGAACCAGCAGAGCGTCAACTTCGGCGCGAAGGGACGGGTCTTGTGCGCACGCGTTTTCCAGCCATGGGCCGCGGTCGCTTGTGGGAAGTTCGATCGCCTCGAGAAACAGTTGTTTGACGCGCGCATGGCGATCCGCCGTCATTGCCGGGCCGTTCCCGAAAGACGGTTTTTCAACCAGGCCTTCGCATGGGTCCATTCCCCCTCGACTTTGCGTTTCGATACGCCGAGCATCTCCGCCACTTCGTCAACGGTCAGTCCACCAAAAAAACGCAATTCGACCATGGAGGCCTGCTGAGGATCCAAAGCCGCAAGCTCTTCGAGCGCGTTGCTCAGGTCCATGAGATCGACCTGACCGGCACTGTGCCCGAGAAGGTCGTCCTGCAATTGCAGACGGTGCCAATCGCCGCCGCGCTTGGCCCGTCCCTTGGTTCGGGCGTGGTCAATGAGGACGCGCCGCATCATGGCAGCGCCGATCGCAAAGAAGTGGGTCTTGCCCTGCCAGTTTACGCGCGACTGGTCAACAAGCCGCAAATACGCTTCGTGGACCAGCGCAGTGGGTTGGAGTGTGTGGCCTTTGCGTTCGGTCTTCAGGAAACGATCAGCCAGAGAGTGCAGCTCTTCGTACACGAGAGGCATGAGTTGCTTGGCCAGCTTGTCATTGTCGACCGCGCCGACCTGAGAGAGAAGTTCGGTCACATTTCCGGACGGTTTGTTCATGGGCACGACCGACGACCATCGCAGAACCGCACGGTTGGGAGGGCCGGCACATCCACGTCGAATGGCGCGTGCCTGTTGATGCTGACGAACGCACGAATTCAGCCTGGTCAGGGGAAATGATACCGGAGATGGGCTCTTGAACGCAACGCATCGACAGACCCTCGTGAGGTGGTGGAGTACTGACGCGGCAGGGAAGAGCGGACGGCCGTCGGGCTTGTCCCGATCACCGCGGCGACCGCCGCCCTTCATGCGTCCCCTCGGCGCCCTTCATGGAGTTGGCCGAGTAGCCAGTGGGTCCTTAATCAGGATTTCGAGCACTCTGCGAACCCAGCTCGCCATGATTCAGCAGATGCCGGTACTGCCTCCCGCAAAGTGTTTTGGGCCGCCAGCAGCGACTCCAACGTACAAACGCGACAACCGGCGCCGCAGTCCGCACCGGCGGTTTGGCTGCGACGGAATTTGCTGCGGGATTGGAGTTTGGTGTCGCGTTATCTGGTGGAGTGAATCCGCGCAAGAATGGAGATGGACGATGTTCAGTACACATGCAGAAGAAACGCTCAACCGCTGGATGGAGATGGAGCAGGCGGAACATGAATACCGACGATGGGCGGCATTCTTCTATCCCCTCCTGGACAAGCCGGAACTGGGCCAGTTACTCTGCGAGATTGGCCTGCGCGTGATTCGTCGTCAGTTGCCCACGGGGGCAGAGGCCAGGGCGGCAATCGAAAGGACGCTGCGCCAACAGCAAGCCAGGTAACGCATGCCGACTCGGCGAGAGTGATCGTGGCGCGCGATGCTGAAGCAAGCGCACCAGGCACACATCGAAATACCCAGGCGTCAAAGAGATTCCGAACTACATCATGATCAACTTGCGGCCGGAAAGCGCAATACCGGGCAACGGGCACAACCCTGCTCCGGCGGTAAGCACTGGCGGAACCACTCCCAGCAGAAACCTTGGACCATGGGCGCAAGGCCGATGATTGCACGATTATTTTCGGTCCAGGCATATTTGTGCGGACTTTTGCGGAACCTGTCGCGTTATCTCTTTGTCGGGCGGCCGAAACGTCAGCGGGGACGGCGCCAAATGAAACTGTCTGGCATGTCGCCAGACACGCCGAACCAGCATGACTTGCGGCGTCCGGACGAGGAGCATCACTATGAAAAACATGAAACGAGTGTTGGCCTTTCTTGGCGGCGGTCTTTGCCTGCTGGCGGGCGGCTGCCCGATCACCGATCTCTTCGGTGGTCTTCTCGGCGGGTAACGACTCTGGAGACCGGACAGCGCCACCTGCGCTGGAAACAGCGCAGGAGGCGCTTCCATCAAACGCTGAACGGTGACGATTTGAGGACTCCGCCCTGCGGAGTGGGTCAACGGGTTTCTGTTGCAAAGGAGATTCAGGATGTTCGATTCGTTTTTCATGGCCTTTCGTGAGGCACTGACAGGATCATTGACACAGATCATTATTGGTCTGGTTACCAGCCTGTTTGGCGGACTGTCAGGCTAATACAGACGGGATTGGTGCGCGGTGGGGACCGCTAAAGGGCGTTCAGTGGGAGCGCGCAATCACAAGGTGTTGCGCCTCCAATTGGACGCTCATTTTTTTCGTCAATTCAGTCGCATCAGAGGATAGGTTGCCCCTTATCATTCAAAAAAGAGGCATGGGCAGGGGGGCCGCGCAACCATTCGAATTTTCAAGGAGTTGCGCTACTGTTCAAGGCAATTCAAGAAAGCGGGTGAAGGGGCTCGAACCCTCGACATTCACGTTGGCAACGTGACGCTCTACCACTGAGCTACACCCGCGTCTGCCAAAGAAACCTTAGCTTGCTCGGTAATACCTGTCAACGTCATCCGGGTGGTCGTGAGGCCGGGAATTGCGTGAGTAAATCGGGGGGAAGTGAAGAATCCGGGAAACTCATTCAGGAGTTGGTTCGATAACCGCGCTCATGCTGCCGCAACAGCGGGGAATCCGCCAGTCGCGTCCGAACGAATGAATCTGGTCGCGCTTCAACTCGGCGCGTTCCAGCGTCGTAGTGTCCAGGATCACGCGCTTTTCGTTGTCTACCTGGCAAGCCCGGAGAAAGGCATCCTCGGAGGTCATCGCGAAAATCTTCCGCAACATGCTCACGACGTATTCATAGGTGTGATCGTTGTCGTCAATCAATACGACGTTGTACATCGGCTGCTTGCGAGTGCGCGTTTCCTGTACCGGTTGAAGGGCCTGCTGGAGGTTTGTCTGATCCTTTGTGCTCGTCGTCATGGCGACATTACTCTACACAATTACCCAACCAAATTCAATGCGTTCCGCAACAAGAGTCCGCCGCCGGGTGCTCCTTGTGGCCGCTTGCGGCAGAGACGATCGAACGGAGCACGGGAAGGCGCATGCCGCTCGTTGTTACCGGATCGCTTTGATGCCCGGCTGAACCTCGTGGTGAATCATATTCAGCCTCAGGCGTCCCGCAGGAGCCACGATGCGACATTCCACACAATTCTCCGTGGAGTGTCAAAGCCGTGCTCGACACTATTCGGACGGTGACGAATTCGCCGATCTGTCCTGCGTTCCCCGGGAAGACGACAATCTGATCCTGCGGAGTCCGGGCCACCAATTGATCGCTCTTCTTCCAGCCGACTTCTTCGCCGCGAGTCTGCTCCGCCTCCTGCGCTTTCAAAGCTGATTTACTGAACCCTTCGACCAGCACTTCGACCGTCGAGCCAACCAGCGCCTTGTTGGCGGTGGCGGAAATGCGCTCCTGCAAATTCAGCAATTCCATGTTTCGACGGCGCTTTACTTCATCGGGAATGTCGTCTTCCATCCGGCGATCGGCAACGGTTCCCGGGCGTGCTGAATACTTGAAGACAAAGATATTCTTGAACGCGCAACGCTCAATCAGGCGTTTCGTCGCTTCGTGATCGTCCTCCGACTCGCCGGAAAACCCCACAATAAAATCACTGGCCACCGCGAGTCCAGGGACCATCGCCCGCGCCCGATCGAGCAGATCAACATATTGATTCACGGTGTATTGCCGTCTCATACGGGCAAGCACGGTGTCGCTCCCGCTCTGGGCGGGAATGTGCAGGTAGGGACAAATCTTGGGAACGTCGCGCATGGCCGCAAGAATGTCGTCGCTGAAATCGCCCGGATAACTGGTGACGAACCGAACCCGGTCGATTCCAGCAATTTCGCTGACCCGTGTCAACAATTCCGCGAACGTCACCGCCCGGCCATTCTCCGGATGGACATAGCTGTTGACCGTCTGGCCAAGCAGCGTAACTTCCCTTGCCCCACGATCGGCCAGCATCCTGGCTTCGTCGATGATTTGTCCCGGCGGGCGGCTGCGCTCCGGGCCGCGCGTGAAGGGCACGACGCAAAACGTGCAGAACTTGTCGCATCCACGTTGAACACGGATGTAGCTTTGCAGGACTGACTCGCCGGGGTCCGGATCGCGCGACAGGTCCAATGCTTCGACGGAGTCGAATTCCATCGCCCGCTTGAGTGGTGTGTTCTTGCGCGAGAGAGTCTGGGCAAGAGCGACTGCCTTCTCGCGCGTCGCCTGGACTTCTTCTATGAGCGCCGGAACCTTGTTCAACTCGCCCGGACCGCATACCAGGTCCACGTGCGGCATCTTGGCGAAAATCCCGTCGGGGTCGCGCTCCGCCATGCAGCCGATCACGCCGACGACCATTTCAGGCCGACTGGACTTGGGCTTTTTCAGTGCGCCCAGCCGCGACAGCACTTTTTGCTCGGCGTGTTCCCGCACCGAGCAGGTATTGAGGAGCACGACGTCCGCCGAAACCATGTCCGTCGTCGCTCTGTAACCCAGCGCACGAAGCCGCCCCAGAACCAGCTCGCTGTCGAGCACGTTCATCTGGCAGCCCATCGTTTCGAGATAAACAGTTTTGTCGCAGAGTGTCATGGCAGCCTGAATCCGAAAACGGCCATTTTACAAGGCAGAACCCGTCACGACAACGCGCCGAACCCCGATCTTTTCTTTCCGGATTCTTGAACCCCCAATTTATTCGAAATGATCCTGGATCTGGTTATTCCGCCAACACTTCTTTCAGCATCGGCCGATCAACCGTCCCGCCGATGGACGCGAAGCCGACCTTGGGATCGTGCGGAAACGCAAGCATCGCTTCACGCTCAATTGCCAGCGTCAACATTCGTTCTTTCTCAGCGATTGTCGTGAGCGGATAAAGGTCATAGGCCATCACCCAGGGCGTTCGCAGATGGGCCGAAGTCGGAATGGCGTCACCGGTAAACACGATCGATTTTCCGTCGCCACTCACCATCGGCAGAAGCTGGTACGGCGTGTGGCCCTTGGACAAGAACCAATCGACGTCGGGAAACGGAGCCGCCGGCTCCTCGTCCTCCACAAAATGGAACAAGTTGGCCTCCTCGATCGCCTTAAAATCTTCAGGAAAATAGGACGCCCGGTCTTTCGGAGTAGGTCGGTTCGCGTGATCCCACTGCCGGCGATGAATCCAGTGTTTCGCTTTGCGATATCGGGGGATCGCTCGCTGACGAGTCTCGTCCGCCCAATCCGTAATTCCGCCGTTGTGATCGAAGTGCAGGTGCGTGACGATGACGTCGGTGACGTCGTCTTCCGTGGCTCCGAGCGCATTCAGGACGCGTGTGATTGCGGAGCCGTCATGTTGAATGGCAAACCGCGTCGCGTCTTCTGGACGCCATTTTGTCCCGCATCCGGTGTCCGTGATGATGATGCGCCCGGCCGCCTTATCCACCATCAAAAGCGTGCGCGTCGCCAGCGATATGCGGTTTTCGTCGTCCGGTGCGGTGGATTTGCCCCAGAGCACCTTCGGCACGACGCCGAACATCGCGCCGCCGTCAAGGCGAAACGAACCGGTTACTACACTCTGAACCTGATAGCGGCCCACCCTCAACATCGGGATTCAGTGTAATGGACAATTTCGGGTTTGGGTACGGTGGTTGGGTCATTGGTACGCCCTCTAGCCGGCGGCCGGCGGCGCTTTGAGGGTTGAGCAAAGCGGTATTAGACTGTTGCGTGTTGAACGCAATGCCGCCAGACAGCGCAAAGGAAGTCTTCCTTCCTTCTGATTCGACTCCACCACCGACGTCTCGTGCGAGTGACCCGGAGCAGGCCGATTCTGCCCGGTCAGGCGACCTGAGCACTTGGGAGCATTTGTCATTCAGCGTTGTCCACCGGGCCGCAGCGATTCTACTCGCACTCCTGGGCTTGAACGGACTGTACCGCCTGGGCCGCACGTTTGGCACGTTCGAATGGATGATCAATTTCAAGCGGCGCCGACGGTTCGGACGAGCCCTTCGTGCCGTCATTGACCCTCTCTCGTCGCGTGATCGCAGACGCCACACGCGTGAGCACTTTATGCAAACGCGCTGCGACAAGCTGTACTATCTCATTTTCGATTGCATCCCCCGCGACAAGGCCATAGCCGGCTTTACCATACGAAACCAGGGCCTGCTGGATGACGCCCTGAGCGCAGGCCGGGGGGTTTATGTCGCCCTTTCCCACCACGGACCGTTGCATGTGGCGGGGATGCTCATGGCGCTTCGCGGATATATGGTTGCCGGCGTGCGCGATCGTCGCGAAGGAGCGATGCGGCGATATGTGCAGGGTTTGTACGACCGCAAATATCCGGAATTTGGTCGCGCGAAAGTGCTGTACGCCGACAGCTACCCGCGAGAAATCTACCGGTGCCTGCAGGAAGGATATGTGCTGGGCAGCGCGATGGATGTTTCTCGCGTCCGCGACCCCCAGCAAAGCATTCACGAGGTCTGCATCTTCGGCCGCCCGCAGGTATTTCTGACCGGTCCGCTGCGCATCGCCATGCGCTGCAAGACTCCGGTCGTGCAGGCCTTTGTGCTGCCCAAGCCGAATTTCCGTTATGAATTGGATGTCGTCGAATTACTCTTCAATCCGGCGAACACCTCGGACGAAGAGGACCAGATTCGCCGGTCCATTGAGCGATATGCGCGGAATGTCGAGGCCTATGTCAAGGCGTATCCGGCGTTGCTCACCAGAACATGACTCAGACAACATCCGGCTCGACGTTTCCAGATGCGCTCGTGAAGTGGGGGGCAATTCAACATTGCCCGCGATCGATTCGCCTTCCCATCCATCCTCCGCCAGTGAAGACCGCCAAGTGACCGCCTTGCTTCCAGCGAACAGGTCGATTTCATTGCGACCCTTTGGCTGGGAACATGCTTCGTAGCTGTCCAAGCTTTGACATCACTGCGTTATCAGTATTGACAGCGTGGTTTTTCTGAGTCTTGCAATCAATGCCAGCAGCCCTGACGGGATCTTTCTGGTTTCGATTGTTTCCCGGCTTGGAGCCAAGCACGGGGCGATGCTGTGTGACGCCCGGTACCTCATTGCCTTTCATGAGCCGGACAATGGGCATGTATGAAAAGGCAAATGAAAAGAAGCAGCGGAAAACATAATCCAATCTCGCAACACGGTGCCATCCAGATAAGTTTCAGATTTCAACCATCCGCAGCCAATCCATTCGTGATCGAGGTGGTTTACTACTGTTCGGGCAGCCCCGTGCCAATTTGATGTCACATTCCATCCGGATGCGCGCTATCGCTAATGAAGGCGTTTGGACGAATTTGTGTTCAGTGTTCCGTTGTGGAGCACGTCACAACAGTCGGCAGCCGGAGAGATGGAAATATGAGGATTTCGAATTGCTTGGCCATTGCCCTTCTATGTGTTGCAGTCCCGTCGCAAGCGGCAACGGTGACAATCGAGCAGGTTATGAAGGTCAATGCGTCTGTTTCTCCCGCGACGAGCACGCCGGGGGTGCCGGGTCGAGCTGCCAACATCGTCTTTCGGGGCGACAACCCCATCCCGCCGCCCGCCGTCAACGATGCGGGCGCATTCGTTTTCCGTGCTCGAAGCGCCTTGAACACGGACACGAATAACAGCGCCGCCTTCGGCCTTTACGCAAAGCGTCCCGGATTTCCATTGGCCGTCCTCGTGGATACCACCGAGATCAGTGCGGGGGTGCCGACCTTTTCGGTTCCGGGGCGGCCGGCCAACAATCGGTTCACTTCCTTCAGGCCGCCGATCATGAATAACGCCGGTGACGTCGTCTTTCAGGCGGCATTCACTTCGCCTGGGACAACGCCCAGCAGCGGAACGGGCATCTACGCCGTAAAAGTCACTGGCGGCCCGATCGTGAAAGTTGCGGATACGTTCACTGCGGTCCCCAGTTATCCCACGGCGGTATTCAATTCATTTGATCCAGGGCTTGCGAGCGTGGCGTTTACGACAGTGGTGAACGACATGGGTCAGATCGCGTATTGGGGTCAGTTCCTGATCCCCGGCAATTCCACGCAGCGATCCGGTCTGTTTGGTGCGACGGTTGCTGGCGGCGCCGGCCTGCGACTGGCTGACAGCGTGGGGGCCAGCGGCCCGGTGAGTGTTCCTATCGGCACCAACGATTTTTTCAACGAGATTCGCTACGTGCCGGCCATGAACAATTCCGGCACCGTGGTTTTCTCTGCGGGGATGCCAGGAGGCTCCACCAATCGCGGTGGCGTCTACGTCGTGTCCGTCACCGGCGGCCCCATCAGTACCGTCGCCATTCGCGGGCAGGCCGTCCCCGGTCGTGCGGGACAAACGTTTCAAGATACATTCGAGCCCGGCGGTCACAACGTGGATATCAATGATGCCGGCGTGATCCTCTTCCGAAATCAATATCAACTGTCGTCTCCACTTGATACCGGTGCTTATTCGGCGGTCGGGTCCGGCTCAGGCTTTGTTCACACTCGCATCTTCGATACAGGGCCGGGCCTCACCATTCCCGGCGAACCGGCTGGCGCTGAGTTCAGTGGATTCAGTCTGCCCGGTATCAATGGATCCAGCGTCATCTCACCCTATTCGCGTGTCTCCCCTGGAAGTCCAACTCCCAACCAGCAGGGTATTTACTACACAGATTCGGATGGCAACCCATTCTCGGTGGTTGCGAACCTGAACACGGCGCCTCCCGGCCAATCGCCGCCCGTGGCAGGCTTCCCGCGCTTCACCGGCTTTGACCAATCGAATGGGGCGTTGGGGGCGCTGAACGGAACCGGAAATCTCACTTTTCTGGGGGTCGGTAACCCAACTGCGAGTACAAGCTTTCGTGGCATCTACTTCTACGACGTCTGCACGCCGGAATTGTTTCGGATTTCGGACAGCACCATCTCCTCTGCGCAGCTCGGCGGAGTCGTGAACAATGGTTATGACATCTGGCAGGTGGAATCTCACGCGGGCATGTACCGCTCCATTAACAACCTCAACGATGTTGCTTTCGCGGCCCAGTTCACGAATTTCGATTACGGTCTGTATATCGCGCACATTACGACTGGCAGTGGAGGACAGATCAATATCACGTGCCCGCCCGACGTAGTCGCCGAATGTCCGGCCGACGGCAGTGTGGCCGGCAACGGAACGGCCAGTGCTTCGGGATGTGGAACGATTACGGTGAGTTCGAGTGATGTGTCTGTGGCTGGCTGCGGAGCGTCCGAAACGATCACGCGCACCTGGACCGCCGACAATGGTTCGACGACGGCTACGTGTGTACAGACAATCACCGAGATTGATACCACGGGTCCCATGCTTTCGGGCGTTCCGGATAAGGCGTCCGCCGAGTGTGGGGCAGTTCCCGCCCCAGCCGTCGTGACGGCCACCGATGCCTGTGACGGCCAGGTGCCCGTCGTGCTTTCCGAGTCGTCGAGCGACGGGCCCTGCCCCGGCGCATTCATCATCACCCGCACGTGGATCGCCACGGACAATTGCGGGAACTCGACCGAGGCGTCCCACTCCATTTGTGTGATTGATACGCTCGATCCAATGCTCATGGGCACCCCCGGTGACGTGACCGTGGAATGCGACTCCGTACCTCCGGCAGCCGCGCCGACCTCCTCGGATACGTGCGATACGATGCCGACGATCACTTTTTCCGAAGTGAGAACGAATGGTGCTTGCGATAACCAATATTCGCTGAATCGGACCTGGACTGCTACCGACGACTGCGGTAACGACGTGTCCGCAACGCAGATTGTAACCGTGGACGATACGACGCCGCCGAGCATCACGTGCCCGGCATCAACGTCACAGGAATGCCCGGCAGATACGAGCGTCGGCTTCAACGGAACGGCCTCCGGCGCTGACAACTGCGGAGCGGTGACGATCTCCTCCTCCGATGCCTCAGTGGCCGGGTGCGGCGCAACCGAAACGATCACGCGAACCTGGACCGCGACCGACGCCTGCCAGAATCCGGTTTCGTGCGACCAGTTGATCGCAGTGGTGGACACGACTCCGCCTACGCTGTCCGGCGTTCCCGCCAACGCCTCCGCAGAATGTGACGCGGTGCCCCCGGCCGCGTCCCCCAGCGCTTCGGATGCCTGTGACCCGAACGTACCAGTCACTCTGAGCGAACTGCGTACCGACGGGACCTGCCCGGGCAATTACACGCTGAGCCGAACCTGGACGGCGAGCGATGGCTGCGGAAACCTCGCGACTGCCGCACAAACACTATCCGTGCAGGATACAACCTCACCGGTCATCACATGCCCGGCCAGTGCAACGCTGCAGTGTCCTGCGGATACCAGCGCGGCGGCAATGGGGACGGCGACGGCCACGGATAACTGTGGTTCTGTCACCGTCTCGTCCAGCGACGCGACCGTCCCGGGCTGCGGCGCTACACAGTCGATCACACGAACATGGTCAGCGAATGATGCATGCGGACATACATCTACGTGCGGCCAGACTCTGAACATCGTTGACACGACGCCGCCCACGCTGTCCGGTGTCCCCGCCAACGTATCGGTCGAGTGCAATGCCGTGCCCGCACCGGCCTCTCCGACCGCTGCGGACAGCTGCGATCCGAGCGTTGACGTGACATACGATCAAATTCGCGTCGATGGCACGTGCCCGGCGGCGTATACGTTGTCCCGCACCTGGACGGCGACCGACGACTGCGGGAACCTCGCGTCCGCGTCGCAGACTGTGTTGGTACAAGACTCCGTCCCGCCCGTGATTGCCGTAAACACCGCGCCGATCGTCGTGGTGGACCAGAATTGTTCGGGAAGCGAATGCGTGCAGATCCCCACGGCCACTGCGACGGACGGCTGCGATTCCGACGTGACCGTTCAGCACGACGCTCCGCTCTGCGGACCTTCCGACTCGCCCAATCCTGATTCCGGGGATGATGACTGTGGTTACCATTCCAACCACGGCAGTCACCATGGCCAGCATGGAAATCATGACGACAATCCGTCGGGAACGTGCAGCGGCTTCTGCTTCCCCACTGGAACTTCAACCGTGACCTACACAGCCATGGACGACTGCGGGAACACCAGCACCGCGACCAAGACGGTCACCGTCAAATATGGCGCCAACATCGCCGTCCGTGTGGACCGCTACAACATCGGCAACGGATCACACCCCCAGACCTCCAAACAACCACTGCCGGATATCGACGCATGCGCTTATGACAGGTCGAACGGGAGCTGCGGCAAGATTGTCTGCGGTGGACATTCCCGTCCGCAATTCGAGTGCATATTGGAACATTGCGACCCCGTTGCGTGCTGCACGACCGACAGCAGCGGGCGCTGCACCATCAACCTTCCGCCGGATGATTACGTGGTCATTGCCGATGACGTCGTCAACGATGAACTGCCCGATCCGCTGGCCGTCAACGTCGATCATCTCTCCTGTCACGAAACGGAGAACGCATACCTGCAACAAATCGTCCATTCCAACGGACACAAGAAGCCGTGCAAATTCACGCGCCTGACCGGCTCGGAACTTCTGGTCATCGAGCCGGAATTCATCGTGTGGGATGAGACGGTGCAGGACTATCCCTTTGTATTCGAAACGATTGGAGACTGGTCGGTTACGGCAACGGTCAGTCCTCCCGAAGGCTTCGTTGCGGACTACGACAGTCTTAGCGCCCAGGTGGATGACGATCTCAAGTCGGTGCAGTTCGTCATCACCGAAGTGGGCAGCGATCTTGTGCCTACCAAGACCCGCTTTGACATCCTCCACAAGGGTGAACGCAAGACGGTCCAAAGCGACGTGGGAATCCTTCTGACACCCGAATACGCCAAGTCCCGCGGATTCGACGTCAACGGACTGAAGTCCAGGGGACTCATCGTCGAGCCACAGAAGCGGCAGAGGGATAAGCAGAACAGTCATCGCGCAGGCTCCCGCTGAAAGGGTTGCGGAATGACCAGCGTTCGGCGCCGGACGGTTCAACCGTTCGGCGCCTTTTTTTTGCTTCTTTGCATCGCATCTGCTTCTTGCGTGCGAATCGTGCGGGCGATACGTTCGCGCCGTGAAACCCGGCACGTCGATCGCTCGTGGTAACTGGCGGGACTGGCTCGGCTTCAATTCCTCGACGCTGGCACTTCTGGGCACGATCTTTCTGGTTACCGCAGCCGTCGAACTCTGGTCGCCCGTCATTCCGCAGTACCTCAAGACGCTGCGCGCCGCAGCCGGCGAGGGCGACGCATGGACGATCGTCATCATCGGCCTGTACGGCATGTACCGCGACGGGCTGGAAGCGCTGAATTACTATGTCGGCGGCGCGATTGCAGGCAGATTTAACACACGACGCGCTTTGCTCTTTTTCAACGTGCTTCCGCTTCTGGGGCTTGGGCTTCTCTTTTTGTGGAAGTCGCAGGCAGCCGTCTTCGTCGCCATTCCCTTTATCTTTGCCTGGGATTCGATCGCGGGCCCGGCCACCATCACCGTGGTCGGCGATGCCCTGCCGCCTGACCGCCGCACGATGGCGTTTTCCATGCAGTCCATTTTCCGCCGTGTTTCTCGCATCTTTGCGTATGGCATCTCCGGTCTGTTGATCTACTCATTCGGTGCGGAAAACGGTGTCCGAGCGGACGTGCTGGTTGCGATTCTCCTGGTGCTGGCCGCCGCAGCGCTGCAATTTCGGTACATGCGGACCGCGTCCCGTGACACCGTGGTGGCACTCCAGCATCCGCGCCATCTGCTTCGCAGATTCAGCCCCGACCTTCGGAGGCTGCTGGCCGCAGACATTTTCGCCCGCTGGGCCGAGGGGCTCGCCGGCCCGTTCATCATCTTGTATTGCGTGCCGATTCTCTCAGCTGATGTCGCGACCGGCACTGCGTCCTACCAGTCCGTTTTGCTCAATGTGCAGGCGGTGACCAATATCGTGCTCTACCTCGTGATTGGCCCGCTCGCCAGCCGCGAGGGCCTCGCCAAAAAGCCGTACATCGGACTGACATTCTTTTTCTTCGCCCTGTTCCCGATCAGCCTCGTACTATTCGGCGAGCCGTTCGGATTTGCCGGATTGATCCTCGCGTTCGTCGTGGGCGGCCTGCGTGAACTCGGCGAGCCGGCGCGCAAGGCCATGATCGCCGACCTCGTGCCCGCTGATCTGCGCACGCAGGCCATCGGCATGTACTGGTCCGTACGCTGCCTGGCGGTGATGTGGGCTTCGCCGGTTGGGGCGCTGCTTTGGCTACTGGGCAACTATTTTCGGCCCGGGCTTGGGCCCGTATTCACATTTCTGACCGCCGGCCTCATCGGCCTCCTCGGAGCCGGATTGTTCTTTCTGCGGTTTGGTCGAATCCCCGCGTCCTGAAGCAGTTGTGGATTTCAATTCGCCCCGGCGCATTGCTTGCGATTTCGGGACAAAATGCGCGCGCCCCTCATGTTATTGTCTGTTGTGATGGACGGAATTTGTTCGGATACGATGAAGTTGCACGTTTGGCCATTCCCGACCCCTACACATGGGAGTCTCGGTGGGAAACACACAACTCAAGAAACAGTACTTCGTCAAACGAAGCCATCTGGCAGTATGGCTTTAAGAGCGGATCGGCTTGCGGTTCATGGTGTCTTCGTGCGCAACATCGCTTCCTCGCGGTCGCGGAACTGGCTGTGGCTTTTTGATTCCGTGCCCTACGGGCGCGGCACAGCTTTGGACGGTTTTGGAGCAGGGCCCATCAGTTGTGTGAAGTATTTGGGAATTGCCGTTTCAAAGGCGACGCGCTGGCCCGTGAATGGGTGATTGAAGGTGAGCGATCGGGCATGCAGAGCCAGGCGTTTGTGCATCTTGTCCGCGCTGCCGTATTTGCTGTCGCCGACGATCGGGTGGCCTTTATCGGCGAGGTGTACGCGAATTTGGTGTTTCCGGCCGGTCAGAAGTTCAACGTCAAGGAGACTTAGGTCGCCGCGTTGCCGCAGGACTCGATAGGCCGTCCGAGACAATTTGCCCTTCGCGGTGTTGGCCGTTGAGTACACGCTATGGGTCTGATTCTCGGCCAGGTACGACGCAATGGTGCCGGTGGTGGGGGAGACCCTGCCGTGAACGATTGCGAGATATTTCTTTTCGACATGCGGCCACTGGTCCTGCAGGTTCGACTTCGCCTGCTCATGTCGCGCGAAGACAAGAATCCCGGAGGCCTCGCGATCGAGCCGGTGAACAATGAAGACGCGCTCCTTGGATTTTGGATTGCCTTTGCGAACGTAGTCGGTGAGCTTGTAGTAGAGGGTTTCCGATCGGATTCGGTCGGTGCCCATGGTCAGAAGACCGGGCGGCTTTTCCACGATCAAGATATCGCGATCTTCATGAATGATGACGACGCCCTTGGGCCAGTGTCGGTTCGATGGGCGTTGCCGTGCGGACATGATTGCGCTTCAAAGATTCGATTGAAAGCGCCGGTCGCCGCCCACCGTGGACGTTCAACTTTGCGCCCGCGGTTCGGAGCGGTGCATCAATCGCACAAAAAGCCCGCCCGAACTGAAGTTCGCGGCTCGCTACCAGGCGAAGTGGGCGAAGGCCTTGTTGGCGTCGGCCATTCGGTGGACGTTTTCGCGGGTGGTGACGGCCGTACCCTCGCCCTTGAATGCGTCGAGGATTTCAGCGGCCAGTGCGTCGGCCATCGGCTTGCCCTTTTTGGCGCGGGCGGCCTCGCGAATCCAGCGGAAAGCGAGCGATTGCTGTCGCCGGCGGTTGACCGGCATGGGGACTTGATAGTTGCTGCCCCCGACGCGCTTGGAGCGGACTTCGACGTTGGGCTTGCACTTGTTGATCGCGGTCTCGAAGACTTCGTAGGGCGGGGTTTCCTTGTTGCGCTTGGCCACGATGTCCATGGCATCGTAGAAGATGCGTTCGGCGGTGCTCTTTTTGCCGGCGTACATCAGGCCGTTGATGAACTTGGCCGCGATGACGCTGTTGAACCGGCCATCGGGTTTGAGCTGCTTCGACGAATGTGTGAATTTTTTGAATCCCATCGCAACCTATCTACTTCAAGAACAAACAACACCGCTCCCTCATGGTCGCGGATCAGTGCATCTGAGCTGCACCTTACTTTTGCAACACTTTGGTCAAGGATACCGCGAGCAAGAGTTCGACGATCGCCTTGGGAACAAACGGAACGACGCCTGCCGCAAGGAGGGGCCCAGCGTCGAGACCGGAAATCATAGCGTAAACGTACCGCCACGCCAGCCCGAAGGCGAACAGGACGCAGAGGCCTGCCAAACCGGCAAATGAGAGGCGGACGACAGAAGCCTGGCGGCTGCCGCGAATCAGGCTGATAGTCAGGGCGGCAAAAACGAAGCCCACCAGATAGCCGCCGGTTGCCCCAAACAAGCCGGCCGATCCGGCGGCGAATACGGGCAGTCCCACAGCCCCACAACCAAGATAAAGCAGCATTGCGGAACAGGCTGCGATCGGGCCAAGCACGAACCCGGCCATCAGTACGGCCAGCGACTGCAACGTCATGGGAACATCGGACCAGGGAACGGGGATGCGAACTTGAGCGCCAAGAGCGGTCAATGCCGCAAAACCAAGAACTGAAAAGGCTGATACGCTAAGACCACTCAGAGGCATGGCGGCGCTTCGCTTGACCATGCTACCCAGGTTGGAAGCTGCTTCTGGCCGCATGTTATTTGTTGCGGCGCTTGACGCCGTACTTGCTGCGGCTGCGATTGCGGGGGCGGCCGTCCTTGTCGTTTTCCACGCCGGCACAGTCGAGCGTGCCGCGGACGATGTGATAGCGAACGCCGGGCAGGTCGCGTACGCGGCCGCCACGGACGAGGACGATGGAGTGTTCCTGTAAGTTGTGATCCACGCCGGGGATATAGGCGGTGATTTCCTTGCCGTTGGAAAGGCGAACGCGGGCGACCTTACGCAGAGCGGAATTGGGCTTCTTGGGCGTCTGGGTCTTTACGATGAGGCAGACGCCGCGCTTCTGCGGGCACTGCTCCAAGTCGCGGACCTTGGACTTCTTGATGACCTCGTTGCGTCCGCCCCGGATAAGTTGATTGATCGTCGGCATTCGTTTCCTCTTGTTACGGTCCTACAGGCAAAGACGAAGCCTTATAAGGGGAGAGGGGAATACTGTCAAGCCGGGATTCCAGCCGGAAAATAGGCGTTCCAGCATCCCCTTGGCCCCCGAGTTTGGTCACTCCAGTTTGCACGCCCGGGTCACCTCCACGATTACCCCGGACGGAAAAAGAGGTTGGTAATCCGCAGATTGCGCTGATTTGCGCGGATGGGCGGACGTCGTGGAACCCGATTACAATTGCCCCCAGACAATAAAGTCGGGCCACAAATCCGGTTCGTTTGGAAATTTTCTGCATTTGGATTGTGGTAGGGATTGGTTAGGGTGCCATGGGTTGTTGCCTGGTTCAGGCATGCGCGAGTGCAATTAAGGGGTGGCGAATTCTGTCCATCAACATTGATAACATACGCGGCGCGCGCAGACTTGACGGGAGTTGAGATCACGAGTCCGGTGGGTAATAGGGTCTAGGAGGTAGGGATCAAGAGTTCAAGGGGGAGAAGAAATCTGCGGGACTGCGAATTGATTCATGGCCCCAGGTTCGATACGGCTGAACCTGGGGCACTCGCCCATCGGACGTGGACCCATGATTTCGGATTTTGCTTTCTCATTCGTAACTTGTCACCGACGGCAATTCAACGGCGGTCTTTGTGAAAACTACGGAAACCAGAATCACGGCCCCAGGTCTTGAACGGCTCGACTTGGGCCACCCGTCGATGTCCTTTTGATGCAGAATCGCTTTATTGATCAGTCTTCATGCGTTTTTTGAGCACGGCAAGTCCAGCGCACAAAACTATCACGCCCATTGCCGCCAGTCCCCAATCGGACAACGCGGGGATCGTCGGTGCATCCACAATCGTGAGTCCTTCGGGATTGAAATTGGGATTTCCAGTATCAGTGGCGGTTACGAAGTCTTCGACTCCTGTTCCATCGAGATTCGCTCGTCGAATGAATTGCGGGCCAGCTTCAGTCCAGTACAGCTTGCGCCCTCGAAAATCCACTTCGACCTGCTCAACATCAGATTGCAAATGGAGCAGAACTTGGTAGTCACTTCCATCGGTGTTCATTCGAACAATAGTATCAAGAGCCCCCGCGTAGAGCTTGTTCTCAACCGGATCGAATGCCAAATCAAAGGCTGTCACATTGTTATGCAGAATTTGCTGGTTGGAACCGTCGGAGTTGGCCCGCCAAATCGCTTGGGGTGTGCCGCCAGTGCCGAAGTACAAGGTATCACCAAGAGGCTCCATTGTGACGACACAACAAAGTCCATACGACTCCGACTGCGAACCATCCAATTCCGAGCGGAAAAGAGTGGCCGAACTACTCCAATACAGTTTCCGGGATTCAATATTGAGTGCGAACGGTCCCCAGCCTGGCGTCGAGAGGTCTTCTGGGCTAGACCCATCTAGGTTACACCGTTGAAAGAGAACAGTTTGCCCACCAGGAAAAAATAAGTAGTACAGCTTTTTGGCGACCGAGTCGTAGTGAATGTATTGAGCGTTCTGAGGCGACGGAAATTGGACGATGGTTTGGACTGACCCGCCGGTTACCTCCTTCCTCTGAATTGTTCGTGCACTTGCATCAGTCCACACAATGGTCTGCCCATGGACCAACGAGGGAAGCAGTCCCCCGATGCATCTCAGGGCTATCAAACGGGTCAATGTTCTAACGGGGTTCAACTTGCAGCACCTCCAAAGACGCACCCAAAGGGAAGGGAAGGCAGCATAACCGATATTTCAGCGCCATTGCAAGAAAAATCGCGGGCAGTTGAGCAGTCGGTCGATCAAAGTTCACCAGCACCGACATCTGTCTGCGCGACGATGTTTTCGCCGATCCCGGAGTCTCGCGAATTGAAGTTCGCAGGCGGGAAAACCTCTCTGCCACCTCGCAAGGTCCGTAGTGGGTTGGGTTTACGGACCTGATGGGATACAATCCTCCAGACGATATCAGAATGGCAGGTTTTGGACGGGAAAACCGTCTGTCTTTTCGGAGTTCTGGCATGTTGGGGATCAAACAAGAGGTCGAAACGCAGGCAAAATCCGGGGAGTGTTGGATTGGACCGGCGCCGGCGATTGTGACGGATTTGCCGGGGCCAAATGCCAAAGCATTCATTGAGCGCGACGAGCGGTACAGCTCGCCGTCCTACACGCGCGATTATCCCCTGGTGGCCAAGCGCGGTCTTGGGTCGGTGGTGGAAGATGTGGATGGCAACCGGTTCCTCGATTTCGCGGCCGGAATTGCGGTGTGTTCGACCGGGCATTGCCATCCGAAAGTGGCCGCGGCCATTGAGCAGCAGGCCAAGACGCTGATCCATATTTGCGGCAGCGATTTCTATTACCCGCCGATGGTGGAGTTGATGGAGAAGCTGGCGGCCATCGTGCCGGGGGCGTCGGAGAAGCGGGTTTTTCTGACTAACAGCGGCGCGGAGGCGGTGGAGGCGGCGTTCAAAGTCGCGCGGCATCATACGAACCGTAAGTGGGTGATCGCGTTCCACGGAGCGTTTCATGGCCGGACGATGGGGGCGCTTTCGCTGACCTGCTCGAAGGCGCGGCAGAAGGAAAAGTTCGGCCCGCTGGTGCCGATGGTGGCGCATGTGCCCTACGGCAGCGTGGATGCCATCGAGGCGACGCTGTTCAAGCATCAGATGTCGCCGAGCGAAGTGGCGGCGATTTTCGTCGAGCCGATTCAGGGCGAAGGCGGCTACCTCGTCCCGCAGCCTGCGTTTTTGCCGGAGCTGCGCGAGCTTTGCACGAAACACGGAATCCTGTTGGTCTGTGACGAGATTCAGTCAGGTATCGGCCGCACGGGCAAGTGGTTTGCGTTCGAGCATTTCGGGATCGTGCCAGACCTTGTCACTGTGGCGAAGGGGCTGGCCAGCGGAATGCCGCTGGGCGCGGTCATCGCTTCAGCGGATATCATGAACTGGCCGCCAGGTGCGCAAGGCAGCACGTTTGGTGGCAACCCCGTGTGCTGTGCAGCCGCCCTCGCCACGCTCGAACTTGTCGAAACCTCGTTCATGGCCAATGCGCAGCGGCTGGGTAATCGGCTCCTGGACCGCCTTGGAAAGATGGCGGACAGCAAGAAGGGAATTGCCAATCCGCGCGGGCTGGGATTGATGTGCGGTTTCGACATCGTCAATCGCAAAACCGGCAAAGGCGACGGCAAACGACGTCAGAAGATTCTCGTGGCGGCGTTCGAGCGGGGGCTGATTCTGCTGGGCTGCGGCGAAGCGGCAATTCGCATCTGTCCGCCGCTGTGCATCAACGAGGGTCAGCTCGATATCGGATTGCGCCTGCTCGACGATACAATCGCATCCGTTCCGTGAGGGCGAAGCAATCCGCTGCATCCTCCAAAGAGCCGGTATGTCATGCTGAGCGCAGCGAAGCATCCTGCTTGCAACCTATGCCGAGATTTATCGCTTCGCTCAGAATGACAGGAAAAATGCGAGCCGGACTCGCAGGCCATTATCGCTCGAATTGTTGTTGAGAGTGTAATCCGGAAACGAGTATTCAGACGCATGATTCAGGACAGGAGACAGGCACGAATCCTCGCGATGCAGACACTCTGCCAGGGCGACGTGCAGGGCGCAATGAATGATAGCGACCTCATCGCCTACCTGATTGAAGTCGAGTCCAACCTGGCGGCCCGGAATTATGCGATGGACCTCATTCGATTTGCATGGACGAATCAGAGCATTATTGACGAGGAAATCGCCGGCTCGGCCCCCAACTGGGAGCTGGACCGTATTTCGCCCGTCGAACGAAACACGATGCGCATTGCGGCCGCCGAGCTCTTGCTTGGCGAAGTTCCGCCTGCGGTTGTCTTGAATGAGGCGATTGAAATCGCCCGCGAATACGGGGGAGCGGATTCGCCCCGCTTCGTCAACGGTGTGCTGAATCAGGTGCTGGAAACGCTCAGACCGGATTCGATCAAGGAAAGATTGGAAAAATAATTCTTTCGACCTCCGAGTTTGCCAACGTGAATCGTGGATTATTGAGTTTGATTGTCGTGGCAGTTTCGGGTTGTGGATTTCCGGGAATCCCTACATTGGTGACCAAATCAAATTTCCAGGAATTTGAGTTGAGCCGTTCCGGGGCGCTCGGGTTTTGTCCACAAACCGGGATGGTACTAAGCGCCGTAGTTCACAGAAGTGACGTTGGAGCGGAACTTATTTCCATGCAAGTCATCGGAAATGACATTGAAACACCCTATGAATGTCGCGATGGGGTCATCCTTGGCGGAAGATGCTTGGAAGTTATCGAGATTGCGCCTCGCGACCTTACGCAAAGCGAACTGGATGACCTTGAAAATGCCTTCCGTTGGATGAGTGTGCGTGTCGGCGCGGCGCCATTCCTATTTTTCGATCCCTGCTTAATAACCTCGTACAGGTGGGACCACTTTGAAGCGCAATCTTGTCCGTGTGGCAATTCGCTAAGTGAGCAGGACCAAGAGCAGATCGAAAATGTTCTGCTATCATTGGCTGAAAACTAATGGGATTATTCGATCGCTTAAAACAAGGCCTCTCGCGGACGCGCGAAAAACTGGCTACCGGCATGCGCGCGGTTATCCGCGTGGGCCGCTCCATCGATCAGGAGACGCTTACGCGGCTCGAGGAGACCATGCTCGCGTCCGACTTCGGCCCGGCGGCAACTTCCAAGCTGATTGAAGTGGTGCGCAGTGGGTGGAAGAGCGGCGTCATCGTCGAGGAGCAACAGGTCAGCGAATACCTGCGGACCCACGTCGCGGCGCTTTGGCCTCACGAAGAGCGGCAGGTTCGATACGCCGCCAACGGCCCGACCGTCGTTCTCGTCACCGGAATCAACGGATCAGGCAAGACGACGAGCGTTGCGAAGCTGGCCTACTATTTTACAAAACAAGGCAAGAAAGTGATCCTGGGTGCGTGCGACACGTTTCGCGCCGCGGCGGTTGAGCAGCTCAGCGTCTGGTCGGAGCGCATCGGCGTGCAAATCGTCAAGCACGATCAGGGGGCGGATCCCGGCGCCGTGGCCTATGACGCTTGCGAAGCGGCGGTTGCGCGCAAGGCGGACATCCTGCTGATCGATACGGCGGGCCGGCTGCATACGCAGGACAACCTGATGCGCGAGCTCGGCAAGATTCAAAAAGTCGTCGAGCGAAAGATCGAGGGCGCGCCGCATGAAGTTCTGCTCGTGCTCGATGCCACGATCGGCCAGAACGCCCTGAATCAGGCCCGTCAGTTTTCGCAGCATGTATCCGTCACCGGAATTGTACTGGCCAAGCTCGACGGCAGCGCACGCGGCGGCGTGGTCGTCGGCATCCGCGACCAGCTGAATGTTCCCGTCAAGTTCGTCGGCCTGGGCGAAACGCCTGCGGACATCGAACCGTTCGACCCGGCCATTTTTGTGGAAGCAATGTTTGCGATTTGAGCTGACGTCCAGAGCGATCACACTGCTTCTCCTCGTGGCCGGACTGATTGTCTACGCGAACAGTTGCACCGGCCCGTTCATCATCGACGACTATCCCGCGGTTGTGGAAAACCCTGACATCCGCCATTGGGGCGGGTGGTGGGAAACCATCGCTGTCTCGCACAACTCCACCATTTCAGGCCGGCCTCTCATGTGGCTCACCCTTACCATCAATTACGCCATTCACGATCTCGACGTGTGGGGCTATCACGCCGTCAATGTCGGGCTCCATGTCGTGTGCATGCTGCTCGCCTATGGAATTATCCGGCGAACGCTGCTTCTTCCCTTTTGGCGGGATCGTTTCACGAATCGTGCCGCGTCGATTATTTCCGCGTTTATTGCCCTGCTTTGGGGGGTTCATCCGCTGTTGACGGAAACAGTGGTCTACGTCTCGCAGCGCATGGAATTGCTCGCAGGCGCATTTTACCTGCTGACGCTCTATGCCTGCATTCGTGCGTGGGATTCGCAAAAGACTTCCTGGTATGGTGTGGCCATCGCCTCAACGGCCATCGGACTGCTGGCCAAGGAGCAGGTCGCCTCCGCTCCGGTCGCGGCGCTGGTCTACGACTGCGTGTTTATCTCGGGCAATCTCTGGGCCGCGCTGCGCCGACACAAAAAGCTCTACGTGGGACTGTCCGCGACCTGGTCGATCTTCATCTTCCTCACGTCTTTTGGCCCCCGATCCGCGGCGGTCGGTTTCAATTTGGGAATGAGTTCGGCAGA
This sequence comes from uncultured Phycisphaera sp., assembly GCA_964501365.1. Lineage (GTDB taxonomy): Bacteria > Planctomycetota > Phycisphaerae > UBA1845 > UBA1845 > CAZAMB01. The sequence continues at coordinate 29,463 of CAZCST010000025.1, forward strand.
CTACCTGCGCACACAGGCCGGCGTTCTGACCCATTATCTTCGACTTTCATTCTGGCCCCATCCGTTGTGCATCTCCTACGCCGACTGGCCCGTGGAACATTCCTGGGCGCGTAGCGCGCCGCAGGGGCTGATGATACTCGCGCTGCTTGGCTTGACGATTTGGTTGCTGTCGCGACGTTCGTGGATCGGTTTTGCGGGAGCGTGGTTCTTCCTGATCCTGGCCCCAAGCTCCAGCGTTGTACCCATCATCACGGAAATTGCCGCCGAACGCAGAATGTACCTCCCGCTTTTGACCATTGTTTCGGTGTCCGTTGCATTCGGCGTTTGGATGCTTTCTCTCGCGCAATCCCGTTGGCATTCCAAATACGTCACATTCGGCATGGGTGTGATTGGTTTTCTGATCATCACGTCCGCCGCGGCAGGAACCATGAGGCGAAACAGGGACTTCCAGACTGCCGAGGGTATTCTCGGGGCGACGCTGGCAGCCCGCCCAGGCGACGAACTCGCTCGCGGAGCGCTTATGCAGGAATTTGCGATGAGGGGCGAATTGGATCGTGCCAAGGCGCTGTATCGCGAAGGGCTCGCACATGATCCCAACTCGCAATCCGTCCGCTACAACTGGGGAGAATGTCTGGTCATCGCCCGAGAGCCGGACGCAGCCATCGGAGAATTCCAGGATCTTGTCCGCAACCATCCCGAAAATGTCCGCGCGCGGCGGCGGCTCGGACAGTTGCTGATGTCTCGCGGCCGGGCCGCAGAAGCAGTGGATCACCTGCAGGCGGGGCTGTGGAAGTCTCCCGAGTATTTCGCCGGCTACAACAACCTCGGTGTCGCGCTCTTCACGATCGGGCGGAACAAGGAAGCCATTGCTGCGTTTCAAACTGCCCTGGAACTCAACCCGCAATTCGCCGACGCTTATTACAACCTCGCAGGCGTATTGATGCAGGAACAAAAGTGGGAGGACGCCCGGGATCAGCTCGCCCGAGGAGTTGAATTGTCGGTCAACGATCTCACCATGCGGGCGGACCTTGCCAAAGCGCTGGAAAAATCCGGCGATACGCAGGGCGCCATTCACGCGTACGAGGAAATTCTTCGGCTCGATCCAACACAATCAGCCGCACGAGAACAATGGGCTCGCTTGAAAGGATCAAACTGACCGTGAGTGCCGTGGTGAAGCAAGACTCCGACTCGGCGCATCAAGCGGTAACCTCCGAATCCGCCACCGCATGGTCCGGGGTCGTCATCTTCTCGCTTGTGGCCGCCTTGTTGGTTGTGTACGCGAACACCATCCACAACCCATTTGTTTTTGATGATATTCCAGAACTCCTGCAAAACCTCGACACGCAGAATCTCGCCGCATGCCGAAATACGATCGGCGGTTCGCAAAACACCGGCCTATCGGGCCGTCCCTTCGCATGCCTCACCTTCGCGGCCAACATGGTCACACATGGCCCCGACGTGCGCGGGTTTCATGTGGTGAATATCCTCATCCTCATGCTTTCTTCCATCGTGCTGTATCTCGTGCTCCAAAGAACCATCGAGAATTCGCCGTCATGGCAATCCAATCGCCGCGCATCGTGGATTGCGGGGATCATTGCGCTGCTCTGGGCTGTCCATCCACTCCAAACCGAGAGCGTTACCTACATCATTCAGCGAATCGAATCGCTGGCGGGGCTTCTCTTCCTTCTGACGCTGTACTGCTCCATCCACGTCATGAAAAAGCCGGTGAACTGGCCGTGGGGGATTCTGGCGGTCCTCTGCTGCGCACTTGGAATGCTCACGAAAGAAATTGTGGCCGTGGCTCCCCTCGTGGTTTTTCTCTACGACGTCGTGTTCGTCAGCCGATCCTGGACCAGGCCTTTCAAGTACCGCCCTTTCTTCTATCTCACTCTTTTCGGGACATGGATGATCCCGATCCTGCTCATCACCCAGTCCCCGCGCTCCGGAACCGTCGGCTTTGGCCTGGGGGTCTCCGCCCTCGATTATCTCCGCACGCAGTCCAACGTACTCCTTCACTGCGTCCGCCTTACTTTTTACCCCTACCCACAATCCATTTCGTATTCCGATTGGCCGATCGCAAGAGATTGGCGCCCCGCCCTGGTGCCCGGCTTCGTTGTACTCCTACTCCTCAGCGCCTCCATTGTCGGAACGATGAAGAAACGCTGGTGGGGATTCTGCGGGATGTGGTTCTTCCTGATCCTTGCCCCGAGCTCGTCGTTTGTTCCCATCGTCACTGAGCCCGCCGCAGAACGAAGAATGTATCTCCCACTCGCTGGAATTCTGACGATTCTTGTTTTTCTGTTGTACCGGCTTGCCGAATCGGCGATTTCATCCGAGCGCCGACGGTCCGTTATCCTTGCCATTGTTTTCGGCTCTGCGGTTTTCGCGTTGAGCGCACGAACGATGGCCCGCAATCGACTGTATCGCGACCCAATCGACATTCTATCCAATGATCTAAATGTGCGACCTGGGGATGAATTACTACGCGGTGCGCTGGTGGACGAGCTCGTTCGGGCGGGCCGCTTGCGAGACGCCCAAAGTGTGCACCAGGAGGGAATCACCCGTAACCCTGATTCGTTCATCCTCTACGACAATTGGGCCCGGGCCATGAGCAGCGCCGGCAATCCCTCTGAAGCGGTCACCTCTTTTGCGAAAGCCCTCCAACTTCGACCCGACCATCCTCCATCACTGACGGGTTTGGGCGTGGCCTACATTCAACTTGGCCGATACACCGAAGCCGTCTCAGCCCTGGAGCGAGCATTGCAGCTTGCCCCGAATTCACACTCGATTCATGCCAATTTGGGAATTGCACTCGCGAGCTTGGGGCGAACTGACGAGGCGATTGAGGTACTACGAAAATCCGTCGAACTCAAGTCCAACTTCGCCGACGGGCACTACAACCTTGGGCGATTGCTTGCCGCCAAAGGAGACCTGCATACCGCCATCGAGCACCTCCGGATTGCCGTTGCCCTCAAGCCGGATGATTCCGAATCACAGCGGCTACTTGATGAACTTCTGCACCAGCAGCCGATTCCGACACCGGCCCACGCGCCGTAAATCTGATAGGATGCGCCTATGGGAGTTCGTTTCGTCATAGGCAAGGCGGGAGCCGGCAAGACCTACCATTGTCTGCACGCGATGCGCGAGCGTCTGCGTGAAAGCCCGGTCGAAGGGCCCAGGCTCATTTTTCTCGTGCCGGAGCAGGCCAGCCAGCAGATGGAGCGGGCCATCCTGCTTCCCGCTGATCCCGCCGAGCCAATCATCGAGGCCTCGCACCGGGCCGAGGTGTTTTCTTTTCAGCGGCTCGCCGCACGGCTTCTTGAATCCTCCAGCGCGGCCCCGGCCCAAACACTGTCTGACTCCGCCCGCGTCATGGTGCTTCGGCACCTCGCCGCCGAGCACACTGCTGAATTGCGATTCTATCGACGAGTGCAGAGGCAGGCGGGCTTTCTCGAACGACTGGCCGCCTCCATTTCCGAATTGATTCAGGAGGGTGTTGCACCGCAAGACCTCGCCGCGCACCCGGAAAACGCATCACCCAATGGCAACCCCAGAAGCGCGGCGAAATTTCACGATCTGAGAATTCTCTACGAGGCCTACCTTCGCTATTTGGGCGGCGAATTCCTGGATCCTTCGCAGAGCCTGCAACTCGCACGTGCGCGTATTCCGCAATGCGAATGGCTACAGGGGGCGGAGATCTGGGTGGATGGTTTCGCATCGCTCAGCGGCGAAGAGTCCGACACGCTTTTAGAATTGGCGCGATACGCACGTCGCGTGGAAATCGCCCTCTTGTACGACCCTTCCCTGATCGGAAGCGCCGGTGCGCCGCCCACGCGTCGATCCCTTTTTGATCGAACCACGAGGACGTTCAATGAACTTGGCGAGATGTTTCGAGGCGCCGGTCTGACAATAGACGATCCATTATTGCTCAATCCATCGATGCCTCCGCGATTTAAACACAATGAGGATTTGTCGCGCATCGAGAGATCCATGTTCGTCCTTTCCACCGGTTCTCAGTCCGATTCACCGCCGGCCCCAACGTCCATCTCGCTTGTTGAACTTCCCACGCGGCGTGTCGAGGTGGAATACGCCGTCTCGCTCATCAGTGAATGGACCCGCTGCGATCCGCCGCGCTACCGCTACCGTGACATTGCCATCATCGTGCGCGACCTCGATCCTTATTACGACCTGGTCCGCTCCGCGCTCGATGACCGCGCCATCGCCTGTTTCATCGACCGTCGTCGGACGATGTCCCATCACCCGCTTGTCGAACTCATGCGAGTCGGCGCCAGACTTCCCGTCGAAGGCCTCACGCTTGAATCGGCTCGACTTCTTCTCAAGACGGGCCTGTTGCCGCTCACCTCGGATGCAGTCGACGAATTGGAGAATTACCTGCTCGCCCATGGGATTGACGGCTGGAAACTCTGGGCCGCAGACTGGTCGTATCAGAAGATCGGACAGCAGGCCGATTCTCGGCCTGCGCCGTTCCCGTCGGAAATCGCAGCGCTGGAAAGAGTCAATCGTGCCCGGGCGGCGGTGGTGGCCGCGATCACCCCGTGGCTCGATTTTGCGGTTGATCCTGCCGGTCACAGCGGTTTGGAATGGTCGGAGGGTTTTCGGTCGTGGCTCACGCATCTTGGCGTCTTTGCGTCGTCAAGCCAATGGGCGAAACAATCCCAGCTGCAGGGCGATCTCGATCAGGCCGGCGAGCATATGCAAACCTGCACCGAGGTCGAAAAATTCCTCGATTCGCTGGCGATCGCCTTCGGCCAACGCATACTCGACAAGGAGGAGTTCACTGAAATCGTCGATGCGGGACTCGCCGGACTATCGCTGGGCCTTGTTCCTCCCACGGTGGATCAGGTGCTGGTCGGCTCGATCGAGCGCACCCGACACCCGGACATCAAGGCCGCGATTCTGCTGGGCTTTAACGAGGGCATTTTTCCCGCGCGTATCGACGAGGATTCCATCCTCAACGATGAAGACCGCGAGCAGCTCATTCATGCGGGGTTGCGAATCGGCCTCCCCGTGCGCCCCCGGTTGCAGGATGAATCCATGCTCGTGTACATCGCACTTACACGGGCCAGCCACGAACTCGTCGTGACCTATGCACGAGCCGATGAACAGAACGCGAAGTTGCATCCCTCGCCATTTGTCAAGGACTTGCTGGCCGCATGTCCGGGGCTGCAGAAGAAGGTCGTTTCCGATCCGCTGCTCGATCGCTCATTGTGGGACCTCCATACGGCGGCAGACCTTCGCCGCCGACTGACCAGCGAGTTCTCATCGCGCCTGCCGCTGGCTCGGGATCGAGGGTTCAGTCGAGCGCAATGGAACCAGGTGTATTGCCAGACGCGCGGTGAGCTCGCCACCGATCCCATCGCCGCGCTGGCCTTTTCGTCACTGGGGCAACCCCCTTCGATTGCGATATCAGCTGATTTGATTGCGCAGCTCATTCCGCCGCCGCTCCAGGCCAGCGTGACCGCTTTGGAATCCTATGCGACCTGCCCATTCAAATACTTTGCAGAAAAAACCCTTCGTCTGACGGAGCGTGTTGAAGCGCCACTGGCGGAAGTGGACGTCGGCCGGGTTCACCACACCATCATGGAAGAACTCGCCAAGGATTTGATGGAACACAACAGGGGGTTCGGTCAGCTCGGCGCGGACGAACTTCTCGCTTCGCTTCGTACCAGTTGCGAGCGAGCCGCCGATCGTTTGAAAACCGATGGCGGGCTTTCCTCCGCCCGCGACACGTATTTGCTTCGGCGATCGGCAAGCAGGCTGGCCAGGATCGTTCATGCACAAAAGCGAGTGGATTCTTCCGGCGCGATACGACCCAGAGCTGCGGAATTGGCCTTTGGGGATCCGAAGGAATTGAAGGGTCTGCCCGCACTGAAACTGAGGACTCCCAAGGGGCGGGAAGTCCGCCTGCGAGGATTCATCGACCGTGTGGATCTTGTGGAGGCCGCCGATGAGCTACTGGGCGTCGTCATAGATTACAAGGACACTCCCCAGAAAAAGCTCGACTACGGACGTGCGTATCATGGCCTGTCCCTTCAGTTGCTCGCGTATCTTCTCGTGCTTGCCGAACAAGGCACGACGCTTGCGGGTCGTCCTATCCGCCCTGCAGGCGCATTATTCACGAGTCTCTCGCCGCGTTATCACATGATCTCGCATCCTGATCAGCCACCATCTCGCGAAATGAACTTGCAGGGAAGCTATCAGAGCCGAGGTTTGTTTCGCGACGATTTGTTGCCTGAATTGGGAATCGAATCGGCTCGCAGCAGCTGGTCACCATATCACTCCATCTTTCATAACAGAGAGGGCAAACCTGGGCACATCGATTCCAACGATGCAGTAGACAAATCTCAATTCGAGAGCATGCTCCAACACACCCGCCGTCGCATGGGCGAACTTGCCGATGGAATTCTCGACGGCGAAATGCCCATCCGCCCATACCGGCTCGGCACGTTTTCGCCATGCTCGTGGTGTTCGATGGCGGCCGTCTGCCGATTTGAAAGCGGACTGTGTGATGTGCGATATCTGGAGACGCTGAAGCGATCGGAAATATACGTCAGGTTGGGGGGCGTCGGGGCGGGGAAGCAGAATAACGCGAGCGAGACAGGGGAAGGGGAAGAGTCTTGAACATTGTCCTCGAATTCGACGGAGTGATCGCGGATCAACAGGAGGCCTGGTACGCGGCCCATGCAGCGGCCACGCAGGCGGTGGGCTGGTCGAAGCTGGACTCGGCCACGTTTCGACGGCTGATTCGCACCAAGGGGAGGGATGCGGACCTCCTGCCGGCCGCCAAGCCGATCAAACTGACCGAGTACTGGGCCAGGTTCGATCAGATTGTGGAATCCGACGAAGGGATCGCCAAAATCACGATCGACGAGGAAGTGACTGCCACGATCATGGCACTTTCGCGCCACGGCGATCTGCGGCTCGTGACGCTGGGCACGAATCTCGCGGCACGCCAAAAATTTCTCGCGAAGCACAATCTCACGCGATTGTTCAAACAGTTTGAGAAGCTCGATCCCGATCCGCGCCGTCGGCCCGCGGAACTGAAGCTCCTCGCCAAGGCCAGCCCTCGCACTCTGGTTGTCTGCTCCGGCGACGCGCTGGTTCGCTCGGCGGGATCGGCGGAGTTGATCACCGTGGGGATTTCGTCAGGAAACTGCACCGGCCCACGACTGCATCAGGCGGGTGCGAGCGTCGTGTACAAGGAGCTCTCCGAACTCACCCAATCCCTGCAGGCTGGCGCACATGACCTTATCCAGGCCGGGCTGCTGCCGCGCTCGCTGGACGCTCCGCCACAACAAGCATCATCATAGATGATCGCGATCGCGCCGCTTTGTGTTGATCACACGATCGATGGAAATTCGCCCCGCGCCAGTGAAGGCCAGGGCAAGGAATACCACGCCGAGATTCAGCGCGTACTCCTTTCCCGGCGGCGAATTGAAGATGAAGTAGGATGCCTTGTGGGCGGTGAAGGCGGCCACGAGCATGTTGAACCCGAGCGGAATCGCGGCCAGTCGCGTCAGCAAGCCCACCGCAATCAGCGCGCCGCAGACGAGTTCTGTTCCCGCGCTGACATAGGCCGCGATCTCCGGGTTTGGCACGCCGAGCGATTTCAGGAATCCGGCAAAGCCGGCCACGCCGTGCTCGCCAAAGAATTTGTCATAGCCGTGCGCGGCCAGCCCCAAGCCCAGAAACAGTCGAATCAATAATAGTCCCACGGAAGTGAACAAATCGCGTTGCCTGGCGTCCATTTTGCCTCCGATCGTTGTTGAAGGTGATGATTTCCAATGTGAACGCGTGCCATGGTACTTCTTGCGTGATCAAAGTCGATGCAGGTGCGATTTTCGTGGAGAAACGGGGACAGGCCGGGGATGAAGGCCGGTGGACGCTGATTTGGTGGGAGGAAAGCGGATTCCCAACGGAGGCAACGAGCAAAAGCGGAAAACAGAAAGTAGAAAGCAGAAGGCAAAGGACGGAACTGGCGGAAAAATTCTTGCAAAGTCGTGCTGAAAGATGAGTTCGTTTTGACATGTATTGTTCTTGCGCTTGTGGTAGGGTATCGTTCGGGTGCTATGGGTTGGGGGTCCATCTCTCCGGTCAGGCACAAGGGCAGAATTTGTCCAATTCCATCCATCGTTTTTGATAACATGCGCGGCGCGCGCGGTTTGGATGGAAGCTGCGATCACCGGATTGGGTTTGACCGCAGAGGCGCAGAGAACGCGGAGGAGGGAATAGGGGGTAGGGATTGGGCACTAGAAGCCATTTCAAAACTCATTCTTTTGTAAACTTGCGCCATACTTGAACTTATGTACATTCAGGCCGTTTTGTGCGAAAGGAGTCGCAGAAATGGCCAGGATGGTGAAGCCTTTTTTGGATGATGATCGTTGGGCG
>CAZCST010000026.1:0-28968 GCA_964501365.1 uncultured Phycisphaera sp.
TGGGCCACGCGGTTCCGACGACTGGCCAAGGACTATGAACGATTACCCAGCACCGTGGCCGGACTGCACATCGTGGCGTTCGTGTGCTTAATGCTCAAAAATTTCATACAACTATGTCAACAAAGTGCATAACACGCTCTAGGAAAATTCGAAAAAGCGTACACAGCGTACACGTTGAATATGGCAACGACAGTCGTCGATGCGGGTTCATGAATACCACGTTCGAGATAAAGAAGGCGGAATTGTCCCGGCTGGCGGAGTCAGATTGTTCGCCATGAGCACTAGAACAGCCTGGTCAAGTTTGCGAAATTAATTCCATTCCTCCACGACAGAAAAGAGCCTGTGGCTGCTGGCCGCGGGCTTTTTTCGTTTGATCAGCGGCGTTAGACTATCCGCCATGCAAAGCAAAATGACCACCGTCAGGGATTATCTGGCGGAGATGCCGCCGGATCGTCGAGAGGCGATTCAGGCCGTGCGCGAGGTGATCCTCAAGAACCTCGACAAGGACTACGAAGAAGGCATGCAGTACGGCATGATCGGGTATTACGTGCCGCACCGGGTGTATCCTCCGGGCTACCACTGCGATCCAAAGATTGCGCTGCCCTTTGGAGGGCTGGCGTCGCAAAAGAATCACATGTCCGTCTATTTCATGAGCTTGTATGGCGACAGCGAGGACGAAAACTGGTTCCGCAAGGCGTGGGAAAAGACCGGCAGGAAGCTGGACATGGGCAAGTGCTGCATCCGGTTTAAGAAGGTGGAGGATTTGGCGCTGGATTTGATCGGCGAGGCTGTGCGGCGTATGCCGGCTGCGCGATACGTCGAATATTACGAGTCCATGCGGGAAAACAATTGGAATCGGTCTTCGGCCAAAAAAGCTTCGCCCAGGAAGAAGTCTGTCGGCGGGAAGGCAAAAGCTTCGAAGAGCCCATTAAAGAAGGCAGCCGCGAAAACATCTGCGACTACCAGGAGCCGTTCCACCAAATCGCCTAAGAAAAAGACTGGCCGATCGGCGCGGTAGATTGGAAGGGGGGCGATTTTCGGGTTCGAAATATCGCGGCAAGGAAATACGTCCACGCGGTTCCGATGACGATCCACCAGGGCCAGGCGATCCACACCTTATTTGCGCTTTCCTGAAAATGTCGCAGCGCTACCAGAACAGCCGTCGAAGATAGCATGGCCAGCGCATTGAACCGGTCGCTGCCCCTGTTGTTCGTCGTGACTCCGAGCAGAAACACGCCGAGCATTCCGCCGAAGACCAAGCCCACCCACTTGAAGACCTCCCACAACAGTTTGTCACGCCCGGCGAAGGCCAGCGCCACAAGGATCAGTATCGCGCCAAAGGCGATCGTAAAAACGCGGGCGGCGAGCAGATAGTGTTTTTCGTCGCGTTGGTTGCGCGTCAGCACGCGGTAGAAATCGGTGACAGCAGTCGACGAGAGGGCTCCCAAGGCCGACGACAGGCTCGACATGGCCGCTGCGAGAATCGCAGTGACGAGCAACCCCTTGAGGCCGACGTTGTGCGGAAGGGCCGTCGCAATGAAATAGGGAAATACACGTTCGTTTTTTTCCACGATGGTTGCCGGAAGGGGCTGCGGGAACGAATCGTAATACACAAAGAGCAGCGCACCGATCGTCAAAAAAATGCAGACGATGGGGAACCCGGCGAACATATTGAAAATCAGGGATTTCTGCCCTTCGCGAAGATTCTTGCAGGTGAGCATCCGCTGCGTCATGTCCTGATCCACACCCATCGCGGCCATGTTTTGCACGGTCGCACAAATGAGTAGAACCCAGAATGCGCGTTCATTGTTGGGGTTAAGGTCCCAGGTGAAGGTGTGGAATTTTCCCGCGTAGTAGGCTGAGCCAAACTGCTCGGTCCAGTGTCCGGGTATAAGCCAGCAAATCATGCCGATGGCGACGATCGCGGCGGAGACGAAGATCAAAGCCTGAAAGGCGTCGGTCCAGAGGATGGCCTTAATGCCGCCATAGGTTGCATAGAGCGCGGCCACTCCGGCCGATCCAACAATGACCCAGGCGAGAGGCCAGTCGAACACAACGGCAATTGCGAGTGAGGCGACGAGGAGCCGGACTCCGCTGCCGATGATGCGCGACGCGAAGAACATCAGTGACGCAGTGGTCCGCGTGCAGGGGCCGAATCGCTGCCCCAGGTATTGGTAGACGGTGGTGACCTGGCCGCCGTAAAAAGCCGGCAGCAACAGGTAGACAATGAGCGCACGGCCCAGGAAGGCTCCGGCGTACATTTGCAGATAATTCCAATTGCCGGCGAACGCTTCTGCAGGGACGGCAATCAGAGTCAGGGCGCTGACTTCGGTAGCGATGATGGAAATGCCTGCCAGGAGCCAGTGCTGTCGCCGCCCGCCGAGAAAAAAGTCATCGGTGGAACGCTCGCCGCGCCCGAACCAGAATCCGATGGCGATGGTCACCGCGAAGTAGCCGGCAATGACGGTGAGGTCGAGCCATCCCAGGGACATCCATGTCTCCAAACAAAAAAAGCAGAAAGCAGAAATCCGAAATCTGAAAACAGGAGTCCGTTACGTCAATCCGCTTACTCCAACGATCTAGCGACGCGCACCGTGCTTCCCATGTCCGTAATCACCAGGCGCTCGAATTCCGGATAATCGCAGGCGCTGCGGGCCTTGGCCAGAAACTCCGGCAGATGGGAAGAGGCCACCAGTTCCCGCTTTTCCCAGCCATTCTGCAGGAAGTTATCCAGATGGCTCAGAAGAATGACGCGCGGGCGAAGGCGGCGAATGACTTCTGCAGGATAGTCCTCCACGTTCTTCCAACTGGGCACACAAAGAATCGCAACGTCGACGCCGCGAGGCAGGTCATCGGGAATTCCAATTGTCGCATCCGTGGCGGCATCCGCAACGAATACGGTGAATTCCGATTGCTGACTGCCGCGAAGTCGAAACAGATACGTGAAGGGTTCGCCCAGGGGAAAATCCCGCGCACGGGTCGGCGGCGTCGATCGCGGGTCGGTCAAGCGACCGGGGAACAGCACCATGCCCGCAAAATGCGGAGCGTGGCGTGCGGGAAAGGCGCGGTAGGCCAGCCGCGGGCCGTCGATTTCCACCCAGTCAGACCGGACCTCCGGGATGCGACAATCATGTTCGATGGATTCACCATAACCGGCGACGATGTTGGGTGTCGTGGGCCCGCCGTAGATGGGCGTGCCCTGCCAGTTGCGTTGTCGCAGAGTCTCGGCCAGGTCGAGCAAGTGATCGTAATGTTCATGGCCGATGAAAATCGCCTGAGGTCTGGGAAGGTCGGACGTCATGCGATGCACCGCATCCGCGTCCGAGGGAACGGTTCCAAAGACGACCCGTGTTGGGGAGTAATGCGAAAAATAGGGATCGGTGAGAATGGCTGCATCGCCGAGCTGGATGAAGTGGCAGGCCGTCCCGAGCCAGCGAATCTGAAGCGTTTGATCGTAGCCGGGTACGCCGGGAGAAATCGGCGTCTCGCATTTTGCGTAGGTGAGAACTTCACCCACGCGCACGGGAAAGGGACGGCTGCACGCCGAAACGCACATAAAGGCGAGGCCGAGCAAGGATGTTCTTGATCCCATGGACGAATTCCTGTCGATCGTTTGTGCGCCTTAGGTTACGGCAAACTCCGTTCGCAGGCGATCAAACACGTCCAAAATATCATTCAATCCCGATGCCTTGTTTCGATGGCTCCAGGATTGTTTGAAGAGTTCGGCGACTTGGTCGACCCGGTCACTGGCGATGCGTGGTTCCACTCGTTCGCCGCGAGCGAGACCTATCTTTTCGTGGAACAGTTGGGTCGCAAGGCAGGCGGCGAGAAGCTCGTTTCGATCGGCTCCTGCGGCCAAGTTGTTTAATATCTGAATCGATTGCAGGACAGAATCAGCAGCGTTGGCGTCACTCCTGTTGTCCGGCAAAGTGGGGTCGTCACGGATTTGGGCGACTGGCTGCCAGAGTAGCCGCCACGTCTCGCAGGTTTCTGAAATCTTCGAAATGCGGCGCAGCTGCGGAATCAATTCATGGGATTCGTCCGCATCGAACAGCCAACCGGCGAACCGGCGATCAAATGCTTCGCCTGTGATGTGGTCGCATCTCCAGGCAAGGGCCGCACCCAGTGCAATTCCGTGCCACGAGCAGGCCAGAGCATTGAAGTGTCCATGATCGCCCCAATCAGTATTCAGCAGTCCCGATGCGCCATGATGTTTCCCGGCGGCCGCAAACGTCGAGATATTGCGCTCGGCAAGGTCCATGGCATTGAGCACCCGCTTCCAGCCGGACGTGCCTGGGCAGACAAGCGTTTCGAGTCCGGCATCGACAAATCGATTCGTGCCCTCGTAGTTGGCACGATCGTCGTAGCCCCAGTGCAACACGGCGATGTCGCGCGGCAGGCGGTTGAACAATTCTGGATAATGGGTCACTACGTCGCTCCAGACTTGCGTGCGCCGATCGCGCTTCTCACAAATGGAGTGGGTTCGGAGGATGTGATCGATGTAGGCTTCGCCGATTTTTTCAGGAGCGATTCGACCCTTGTTGCGGCCCTTGGCGAGGTCCCAGGGTTCGTCGCCGCAAATGTTGACTACCGGTGACGAAAAGGCATCGAGGATTTCCGTCCAGATTCGTTCGACCAGTGCGTGCGACTCCGGGTTGAGTACGTCGAGCGTGAACCCGCGGGCACGCTGCGGCCAGGACATTTTCTCCCACGCGGCTTCCGGTTCGATCTCGGCCAGATGGCGGTATTTCGGACGCGAGAGAATGCGGCCCATGTGGCCGAGGGTGGCGACAGCCGGAACGAGATCAATAAATCGCTCGCGGCAATAGCCGTCGAGTTCGCAGATTTCCTCCGGCGATAGTGCATTCTGTTCATCCGCGATATCGGGATCGAACGAAAAAGTAAACGAGTGTTCGATGTACAATTGGAGCTGGTTGATCTTCAAGCCGGCGAGACGATCGGCGAGCAGCTTTAGGGTGTCCAGCGTCGGCACTTTTCCACGGGTTGTGTCGTGGAGGAGGCCCCGAACCGAAAAATCGGGCCCGTCTGTGATTTCGCAACACGGAATTGAGGATTTCCCGCGAGTCAGTTGGAACAGCGTCTGGAGTCCGTGGAAGCATCCGGCGGGCGATGCGCCGGTGAGCTGAATGCCTTCAGGATCGATGTGCAGACGGTAGCCGTCCCGATGTTGTGCGTCGCCGTGCTGTTCGATGACTGTTAAGAGTATTTCCGGCGAATCCGATTTGCTTTTGGATGCACCCAGGCTCTGCAACCATCGTTCCGCGGCGCGAACGACCCGTCCATCTGCGACCATTACGCTCGTACGAGTCGGAATCGGACAACTGCCCGGCAGGTGAGCGATTTTCTTTGGGGCCGGCAGGAGTCGATTCTCCGCAAAATCGCTGCGATTCAAGGGTACTCCTTCAACGATCGTATACAATTCGGTGGCTGTCTTGCCCGTGCCGCGGACCGATGGTAGGGTAAGCCTTGCCTTCGGAGCAAGTCCGTACGGGGATTACCATTGATGAAAATTGCCATGCTGGCCTGGGAATCGATGCACTCTATCGCTGTCGGCGGAATCGCGCCGCACGTGACGGAAATGTCCCAGGCCATGAGATCACGCGGACACGAAGTCCACATCTTCACGCGGAGAAAGGAATCGCAGCGGCGCTACGATTTGATCGACGGCGTGCATTACCATCGCTGCGCCTACGACTACAACCCCGACTTTTTGATCGACATGGCCAACATGGCAGACTGCTTTTACCGCCACCTCGTCGAGGTGGAGAACGGCTACGGCGAACATTTTGATATCGTGCACGGACACGATTGGATGGTCGCTCCGGTGCTGGCGCGCGTGAAGAACGAGCGGCATGGGTCGATCGTGATGACCGTGCATTCCACCGAGTACGGTCGCTGCGGCAATGAACTGTTCTGGCACGGACAGTCGAAACGCATCCGCGATCTGGAGTGGGAGGGGACGTACGTTGCGGACCGCGTGATCTGCGTATCGGAGTCGTTGCGGAAGGAGACGCTCTGGCTCTATTCGGTACCCCCGGAAAAAGCGGTGGCGATCTATAACGGTGTGGATGCGGGCCGATTCGACATTGCCGTCAATGCCCAGGAAGTTCGCAGTTCCTGCAAAGTGCAGGCTGATGAGCAATTTATCCTGTTTGCGGGGAGACTGGCCTGGCAGAAGGGGCCGGACCTCCTGCTTGATGCCGTTCCGGCCGTGCTGAAAAAGTGTCCCAAGGCGAAGTTTGTTTTCGCCGGTGAAGGCGACATGCGCCCGCAACTAGAAGCCAAGGTGAAATCGACGGGGATAACGTCTGCGACGCGCTTTATTGGTTATCGCAAAGGAAACGACCTTGTCGGCTTGTTCAAGAGTGCGGATCTCATTGCCGTGCCCAGCCGCAACGAGCCGTTTGGAATCGTGATTCTGGAGGCATGGAGCGCATCGAAAGCGGTGGTCGCCACGCGAACCGGCGGGCCGGCGGAGTTCGTGCGCCACAAGGATACCGGCTGGACCGTGCCGTGCGATGCCGATTCGATCAGTGGGGGGCTGAATTCCGTTCTTACGGATGTCGGGCTTGGGAAGCGGATGGGAGTGGCCGGTCGCAGGGAGGCGGAGACGCGGTTTTCATGGGAGACCATCGCGTCGGAGACTGAGGCTGTGTACAATTCGATTGGTAAGACGAACGCTGCCGCCCAGTCGGCGCAAAACAACGGCAAAGTCGCGTCGAGTTCTCCAATGCTGGATCAGATCCGCAAACGCGCTTACGAGATCTATCTACAACGAAACGGCCTGCCCGGAACGCCGGAATCTGACTGGCGTCAGGCCGAGCAGGAATTGCAGAAACCAGCAGTCAAGAAGACTTGATTACTGGCCATCCCTTGCCGGGGAGATTTGAGATGTGTGCTTGGAACCCAGATCATTTTAGAAATTTCCTGGGGATCTTAAGCGGTTCCCTGACCTGAACGCCGTTGTCGTAATGAGTCACGATCATTTTTTTGTTCTGTTCGTCGGGCCATAGGATGTGCGAAATGTTTCCTTCGCCTCGAATTCCTCTCCAATCCTGGCACGGTACGATGCGCTGCGATTGATCGCTAATATTGAAAGCCTTACAAATGCTAGCTCGTTCCGGAACATATTGTACGAGAAAAGCATTGTCGTCTTTGAATCCAGAGAATCTCAAATCGGAGCCTAGATGCGAATACTCTCCATTAGATGATCGAATCCAGACATCTCCAGGGCCTCCTGGATTGCCCGCTGTGAATACCATCGTTCCGTCAGTCTTCACGAGATAGCGATAATGAAAGCGGTGTCCGTTTGCGGCAAATTCTTCTTCTAGTGGAATCTCTGTTTTCTGATTGGTCTTGACATTCAGCAGGAAGTATCGACCAGACGATTGGAAGCTGTATTGTTTGGTGGGCTCTTCCCATACCAGCACGGTATCGCCGACTGATGCATGAAGATAGAAACGTCCTTTACCGTCCCCGTAATGATCGTGCTTCTTCCGTTGGAGGATTTTGACCTCGCCCGTCTCTCCATTGACGGTTCCAATCAGTTTGACGTCGATGAAATAATTCGGCTTAGCGCCGCTGAAGGGCATTATTCCGCCACCTTCAAGTCGATATACGCTTCGTGAGTACGTGAACACCCCGGTGATTCCATCATTTAGCGTGATAGGAGGGCCGAACTCGCTTTCATCCCAACTGTCGCCAGGAAAAAGTGCGCAGAAAATCTCATCTTGATTCCAATAGAGCAAGAAAAGTACAAGGCTGGCTAAAAGTGCTAATTTCGTCCGGCGGTATTTTCGACCTAAGAGTTTCGAAACAGCGACCTTGAGTTTTCGCGCAAAGAGCATTGGGGCGATCCTCGGACTACGTTCCGGGTTTGTTCCCATACAGTGCGATGTGCAGGCGCGGACAGTAGCGGTACCCCCGTTCCTTGCATAATTCAGCAATCCACGAGGCCTTCGGGGCCAATTCTTCCTGAGTGACGCCTTGTGGCATGAGGAGCACGCATGAGCAATCATGTGGCCCGATCTGCGCGAGCAGCCCATCGATTTCCTGCATGTCTTCGAAGCGGTCCACAACGAATTTCAATTGATAGTCGCCAACGGTCATGAATCGGCGGATCACGTCGAGGTCGATTCGGCTCTTCTCATGCGATTTTGCGAAGCGGCCTCCTTCACGTTCCCAGGGAGTCGAATTCGCCAGCTTCGGGCTGATGCTGGCCAGATCACACTGTACATCCTGCCAGACGGTCGCCGCTGTTTCGATGGTAAGGTGGTGCCCGGCCTCACGAATGCGACGAGTCAGCTCTTCGACGCCGGAGGCGATGAGCGGCTCGCCGCCGGTGAGAACGACATGCTTGCATTTGTATTGAGCAACTTGCTCGAGAATTCCTTCGATGGATATTTGCCCGCCCTCGGGCTTCCATGACGTGTAGGGGCTGTCGCACCAGACGCAGCGAAGGTTGCACCCGCTGGTGCGGATGAACACGCTGGGCACGCCCGTGAGCTTGCCTTCGCCCTGAATGCTGTGGAATATTTCCGCGATCTTCACGGTGACAATTTCGGCCAGCGGAAAATCGTGTCGAGCGGTTCACACTGGAGCAGCTTTTCGACGCGTATTCCGGCCTTTTCACGAAGCCAATCGGCATCAAGGTTTTCGATTGGGAGAAGCTGATATTCGACGGTCTGGGCGGCCTCGTCGAATTGGGACGGGCTGCATCGGCAGTGCACTGTCGTGATTATTCTGTCCCGCAGCGCCTCGACGTACACATAGGGACCCATGGGAACCGGTCCGTCATCGATGACTCTGGCCACAACGAGATTCAGCGCGTCCAGGTGTTTCCGCTCGATGGAAACGTGGCGGGCTTCCAACGGGTCGCCGAACTGCTTGCGGGCCGCATCTTCCACCGATTTGGATACATAGAAGACTCTCGCATTTTCTGGTCCAACCAGGGCCTCCCATAGGACTGGCATTCCGTCGCTGCCAAGGATGACCCGCACGCCGCGAACCAGAATGGGTGGCTTATCACTGCTGGAGGGTTTGATTTCCTTTTGCTCGTAGGCCCAAAGGAAGACGATCTGTTCAAGCGTCTCGTCATTTGCGCGGACCTTCCCGGTGTCGAAATAGACGGTACTCGGTTCGAATACGGCACGTTTGGAAGCGGAGTCCGAAAAGCCCATCCCGGGCGTAGAATCTCCTGGAACGTCTTTGACCTCCTCCACGATCAACGGTGCAAATTCGTGGGCGGTTTGCCCCGGGTCGAGTTTGTGCGGTTTGCAAAATCGAGCCTTGGAAAATCCACGCGTGGTCCGGTCGATGGCCACCTGTGCTTGTGATGGCAACGGGGCGGATGGTTCGTCGGCCTTTCCATGGGACGGAAAAGCCAATAGCGCAAGTAGCGCCAGCTGGCGGGGATGCAGCGCCAAACGCAATTGCCTGATGATTCCGCCTGGCTTCTTCATGACTTCTATTGTACCGATTTCGAGTGGCGAGTGCTGGACCAAATCGCAAGGGGTTGTACGATGGGCGATTCGGTTTTTTGAGCGCGGGCGCTGTTCCCATGGGCTTGCAGGGGTCGGTCAAGGAGTATTCTGGCAGGGATGCTTAGTTTACAGGCCATCTGGAGCGGGGATCGAATCCATATCTGGGGGATGGACAAGCCTCCGACGGGAGGGAGCGGCCTTTCCCCCGTAGCCAATCTGGACGCACAATCAATTGCATCGCATGCCGAGCTGCGCAACGCCGCAGGTGACGTTTGGGACAGCCTTCTGGTGTCCACAGCCCAAAATGGCGAACTCACCCTGCATTCTTCGGACAGCGTGTCGAGCGGCAACGGACATCCGGAGGAGGCCACTCCCGCTCCGCGACGGGTCGTTTCCACGATTTCCTTCGCTGCGGCCGAAGCAGTGGACGTGTTAACTTCGGCCAACTGGCACATGCAGAAACAGATCGCGCCGGCGGCGTCACTGCGCTTCTGGGCTGCGGCGGCGAGGCTGACGCTCGACGTGCTCGCGCGGCAGCGGTTTGTACCGGATATTGAGCGACTGGGCCCCGAGCAATTTCGCGCTCACTGGCGGCCGGCGTTCGAGCCGGATCAGGTCGACGGACTGAAGCGGCTTGCGAAACTCATGCCTCAGGTCTGTATGACTACGTTGCCGGTGCGACAGCGCTCTGCGCACATTATTCTGGAGAGCTATGTTTCCGCGACTGTCGACGCCCTCATTAGGCAGACGCTGGCGGGCGACGAACTGACGCATGGATTGCTCAGTGATTCCAATCCGAATCCGACGCTTCTGGCGAGGTGGCTGCGATCCTTGCTCGGCTCGGACGCAATCGTGTCGGGGTCGTCGGCGGAAACGGCCGCGATCTATCACAAGGTACGGGAGTGGATCGCGCGACTGGAGCCGCCATCGGCCCAGCGGACCTGTCGGCTGCACTTGACGCTGACCGCGCCGGACGACAGCATCGGGATGAACTCGGCATGGACGCTCACATTCAAGATGCAGTCCATCGGCGACGCGGATCTTCTGGTAGCGATCGAAGAACTCGACCGCGAAGCGCAGTCGTCGCGATTGGTTCCCACTCCCTTCCAGAATGCCCGCGAGCAGCTTCGCGGCGATCTGGAGACGGCGGCGAAGGTCTATCCGCCCCTGGCCGCATTCCTCGAACCATCGGCCAAATCGCACATCACGCTTTCGACGCCGGAGGCGTATACGTTCCTGCGTGATGCCCTGCCCATGCTTGAACTGGAGGGCATCGGTGTCGCGCCGCCTCCGTGGTGGCGGCAGGATCAGGCCAAATTGCGCATGCGGCTGGATCTTCGTCCGGCCCGGAGCACCGGGGGGGATGCCGAGGGATCGATGCGTCTGGATTCGCTCGTGGTATACGACTGGCGGATTGCGCTGGGCGATGAGGACCTTTCGCAGGAGGAGATCGACGCATTGGCGACGGCCAACGAGCCGTTGGTGCGGCTCCGCGGGCGCTGGACGCAAATTCAGCCCGCCGAGGTGCAGGCAGCCGCGCGATTTCGTGCGAACAATCCCGGCGGGGCGATCAAACTATTTGAAGCGCTGCGCCAGGCCTATCTGGCCGACGATCTGGATACGGGGTTGACCGTCGCAGGAATCCGCGGCGAAGGGTGGGTTGAGCGGATTCTCGACGCTGGTCAGTGGCACGAGGACGAATCCGAGAAAATCGACGCTCCGGCCGCGTTTCAGGGCGAACTACGCCCCTATCAGCTTCGCGGGCTGCGCTGGATGAACTTCATGTCGCGGCTGGGGCTGGGCGCGTGCCTGGCGGACGACATGGGCCTTGGCAAGACGATTCAACTCATCTCCCTACTGCTGCAGGAGCGATCGGTTTCCGACGGTCCATCGCCGACGCTTCTTGTGGTTCCCATGTCGCTGGTGGGAAATTGGCGCCGCGAAATTGAACGGTTCGCGCCGAACTTGAAGATCCTCGTGCACCACGGGCTGGAGAGGCGGGCCGGCGAAACGTTTCTCGAAGAGGCCAGGCGGCACGACGTGGTCATTTGCACCTATGCGCTGGTCCATCGCGACTTTGAACACCTCAATGCCATGCAATGGCACCGCGTGGCGCTGGACGAGGCACAGAACATCAAGAATCCGGCGGCCAAGCAGTCGGCGGCGGTTCGCGCGCTCCGCAGCGTTCATCGCATCGCCCTGACGGGCACGCCGGTGGAAAACCGCCTGAGCGAACTTTGGTCCATTTTGAACTTCCTGATCCCCGGATATCTTGGAACCGGCCCGGATTTTCGCCGGCGGTTTGCCGTGCCCATCGAGCGTCACCACGATACGGACCGCGCCGCCCGGCTTCGCGATTTGATCCGCCCGTTCATCCTGCGGCGACTCAAGTCCGACCCCAGCATTCAGGTGGATCTGCCGCAGAAAATGGAAATGAGAGTGTTCTGCAACCTCACGCGGGAGCAGGCGGGGTTGTATGAGGCGGTGGTGCAGGAAGTGCTGGGGAGGATCGAGAGCGCCGATGGAATTCAGAGACGCGGGCTGATTCTCGCCGCCCTCACCCGCCTCAAGCAGGTGTGCAACCATCCCGCACACTTCCTCAACGACGGGAGCAGTCTGCCGCAGCGCAGCGGCAAGTGCGAACGGCTCGTCGAAATGCTGGAGGAGGTGCTCGCTGAGGGAGACCATGCGCTGGTCTTCACGCAGTATCGGCAGATGGGAAGCCTGTTGCAGAAATTCATCGCCTCCACGTTCGACCGCGAAGTGCTATTTCTGCACGGGGGCACGCCGCGAGCCGAACGAGATGCGCTGGTCGAGCGTTTCCAGCGCAGGCAGAACGACGCTCCGATTTTCATCCTTTCGCTCAAGGCCGGCGGATTCGGACTGAACCTGACCGCCGCCAATCACGTCTTTCACTTCGATCGCTGGTGGAACCCGGCGGTGGAGGATCAGGCCACCGACCGAACGCATCGCATCGGACAGCAGCGTGCCGTCCAGGTGCATAAATTCGTTTGCATCGGCACATTGGAGGAACGCATCGACGCCATGCTGATGAATAAGCGATCCCTGGCCGAGAACATCATCGGCGCGGGCGAACAATGGATCACGGAACTTTCCACCGCGGCATTACGGGAATTGTTTGTGCTTTCGCGCGAAGACGCGGTCGGAGACGAATGATGGAAGAACTCGAATCCATGCACGGAAAGAGCGGGAACGGCGCAGATTCTTTGAAGGAATGCGACGTTTCGGATTTGGCCTTATGCGGGCTGGAATTCTGGGGCGACCCGGAAGCGTTGGAACGCTTCGACATCCACATTCAACCGCCGGTCAAGCCGCTGGCCATCCTCGAAAAGCTGGGTCCCTCGCCGTTTGAGCGCGGGAGTTTTCCTCTGATCGGGTTCCTGGCCACGACGTTCGACAAGGTGAGTCAATATGCTCTGGAACGCGCCGGTTATCAGCCTCACGATCCGGTTGACGCCTCGCCGTCCGATAGCACCCCCTCTTGAAGGCGTCCCAAAAAAGCAACCACTCATCGACTTCAATAGGAGTGTCGCTCACAGGCGTCGCACGATTCGCCCATCCACTCTTTTGTATGCGTGTCGTCATTCCCCTGCATCGCGGATTTTGATGTTTCGGCATCATTATTTGAACGATCAGATTGTAGGGTAAGAGCGGCGACAGGTGTGTAGTCACGCCGACCGCCCCATAACGGAGTCGAGCATGAATGCACTGAAAATTGGGAACGTCGTGCGCGTGGAAAGCGGTGTGATCGATGTGGTCATCACGGTCAACGATCTCACCATCCTGCACGAGGATCGCACCTATCGGGTAGGTCAGCTTGGCTCCTACGTCACCATTCCCATGGACAACCGCACGCTCGTGGGGTTCGTCACCGGCTCGGGACGGCAGGAAGTGACCACCGCCGATATCGAGCCGCAGCTCATCATGAATGTTCAGCTCCTTGGTGAAATCCATGCGGGGCGGTTTGTACGCGGAGTGAACGAATACCCGATCGTCGGCGACGACGTGTGGGTGGCCATCCAGAAGGACTTCGAGACGATTTTCGGCAGCTTCGATCAACTGCTGGCCGGCTCCAAGCACCCCCAGAGCTTTACGCTGGGACAATTTGCTTACAACCCGGATTTCGAAGTAAAGGTCCTTGGCACCGAGATGTTCGCCAAGCACGTGGGTGTGATGGGAAACAGCGGCAGCGGCAAGAGCTGCACAACGTCGCGCATTCTGCAGGAGGTGCTGGACTTCGGCCAGTCCCAGGTCGTCTTGTTCGACATGCACGGCGAGTATCGCAAGGCGTTTTCCGACGAAGATGGACAGTTGAACGGTAATGTCACGTACCTGGGCGTGGATGACCTGGTCCTGCCCTACTGGTTGATGAAGTACGAGGAGATTGAAGCTCTCTTCCTGGATCGCTCCAATCCGCTGCACGTATCGACGCAGATTTCCTTCCTTCGCTCCGCGCTGCTCGAGTTCAAGCAGGACGCGGCGACCGAACTCAATCTGACCAAGTCACTGACCATCGACACGCCGATCTATTTCTCCTTTGAGAAGCTAAAGACCTACGCGGAGAACCTCAACGATGCGCGTTATGTCGTGAATGACGACCACCTTGCGTTCAGCCAGCTTGCCTTGCGCTCCCTGCCGATCGGGGAGCAGCAGCGCCTGATGCGCGAGCAGCGTTGCCAGTTCAATCGCGGAAATCCGGACGGCGAGACGCCGCACCCACTTTTCTTTGGCAAACTGCTGGGCCTGATCGATCAGTTCGACACGAAATTTAACGATCGCCGCTACCGCTTCATGCTCAATCCCATCGAGCACGGACTGGAATCCAGACACTTCCGCGACCACCTGCTCAAACACGATCGCATAGAGCAGACATCGAGTC
Organism: uncultured Phycisphaera sp.; assembly: GCA_964501365.1. Taxonomy (GTDB): domain Bacteria; phylum Planctomycetota; class Phycisphaerae; order UBA1845; family UBA1845; genus CAZAMB01. The sequence goes on from CAZCST010000026.1 coordinate 14,404, forward strand.
TGATGAACCACCTCATTCGTCTGCTCACCGGACGGGTGAACCCGCGAAGCAATCTCACCATCATCGATCTGTCCGGCATCCCGTTTGAAATCGTGGATATCACCGTCGCGGTGCTCACGCGCCTGCTGTTCGATTTGAATTTCTGGACGCCGCCCAAGCAGCGCCACCCGCTTCTGCTGGTATTTGAGGAAGCGCACAATTACATCCCGCGGGTCGACAAGGGCCGCAATTTTGCGCGCGTGGCCGTCGAGCGCGTCGCCAAGGAAGGCCGCAAGTACGGCGTCAGTGCCATGATCGTGTCACAGCGCCCGTCGGAACTCTCCGAAACCGTGCTTTCGCAGTGCAACAGCTTTGTGGTGATGCGGCTCAGCAATCCCGAGGACCAGAAATACGTCTCGAAGGTGGTGGGCGACCACTTCGCCGGAGTGATTCAAATGCTTCCGGTTCTGCGACCAGGCGAGGCGTTTGTCATCGGCGACAGCGTGCTCATGCCCATGCGAACCCTCGTGAAATTCCCAAGTCCGTCACCGCAAAGTGCGAATCTCGACTTCTTCCAGGCGTGGTCGCAGGGCACGGAGGATTATGATCTGGATGACATCATCGATCACTGGCGTCGTCAGGATCGTCAGCGACTCGATCCGCAAGAGGATGCGGTTGCCGATACCCGTGTACCCAAGCCTCAGGTGCGATCTCTCCTGCGCAATCCGACCGACGTTTTGGATATTCCACCGCCGCGTGGACCTGTCCCCGCTGCGGACAAGTCCAAGCGACCCAAGAATGTGGTCAAGAGTTCGGCTCCTCCGCTGGTTCCGCCCAAACCGCTGGCCTGGCCTGCGACAAATCCGACATGAGCAGGAAGGCAGACTCAGGACTCATGAGTCTGAGTGGGGATGGTAAGTCGAAAGTGTGCCCCGCCCAATTCGGGATCGTGTCGGTGAACCAGGTCGAGTCGCCCGCCGAGCAATGAAGCCCAGTTGCGGGCCAGGGCAAGCCCCAGGCCGATGCCGCCTCTGGCCGCCTTGTCCGCGTCGCGCCCGCGGCGAAACGGCTTGAAAATCCTGCGACTGTCGGCGCGAGCTACGCCAGGCCCGGAATCCACCACGTCGAGCGTCATCTTGCCGTTCTCGCCGGCCAGTCGAAGCAGCACTGCCGGTTCCCTGGCCGTTCGTGCGTGGCGACATGCATTGTTGATCAGGACTCCGGTGATCTGACTCACCAGGTCCACATCCGTGCGAATCTTGAGCCCATCCTTGATGTGATTGATTTTGCGACCTTCGATGCCGTTCTCCGCGCAGCGCTTGTCGAGCGTCTCACCCACGGTGTGCAACAGCGAATCGCCATCGGTCTCGCGCAGATGCAGCCGGGCGTGGCGATTTTCGAGGCGCGCATATTCCAGGACGCTCTCGACAAGAGTGGAGAGGCGGGCCGACTCGCGGTTAAGCGTGTCGAGGTATTCCTGTTTGCGCTCTTCCGGAACCAGACCGGCTGAGAGCATGTCGGAATAAAGTCGAAACGTTGTCAGCGGTGTACGCAACTCGTGCGTTACGGCGTAGGCGAATTGCATCCGGCGCTGGGTCAATGCAAAGAGATTCATGACTCCCCAGCCGGCGATCACCAGTACGGCCACGGCAGCCGCCCACGAGACCAGCAGCATCCCCTGCGTCGATTGCCATGCCTGCTCGCGCGCCGTCAGTTCATAATCGGGCACGCGCATGATCAACGGCACCAGCGGAACCTCGAATTCGTTGGGTGCAAGTTTGTTTGGCCAACCGCCCACTTCCGCAACCAACTCCGCCTTGGGAAATGTCGGCTGAATCCGCGAAAGCAGGTGTGGTTTCAGTCGCTCCCAATCTCCGATGAACCCCTGTCGCACGATGTCTGCATCCACGTGGACTTCGCGGACAAACGCAAGTTTGGGGACGGGATCGACCCAGAAGGGCGGCGCGATCGATGTGTACCTCGTCGTAACGCCGGCTTGATCCTCAAGACCGCTGGCGATGGCCGAAACGCCGTTGATGGGAATGTTTCGTGCGATCACTCGTGGGTCGACGCAACGCTCCGGCGGGATGTAACCGGTTTGCGCGTTGAGCAGACCGGGAGCGGCAGCCGGAGAACCCGCAACATTCGTGCAATCATAGAGAACATCGTCTCCGCTTTCCGTGTCGGAAGGCAATTCGGCATCGTCACAGGCGTCACGACGCCATTCCCTTTGCCTGGCCTCTGCGATCTTTTCGGCCAGCGGGTAGGTGGGCATGATGGTTTGCACCCAGTCCCAAATGAATCTGGTCCGCTTATCCACGCCGGCGAAAAATGGAATGCGTTCCGGATCTTCGGGAAATTGTGGCGAAGAAACCTTTCGATGCGCGTCGACTTGAAAGTAAATGTCGATCCAATCGTACGGCTTCCAGTCCTCGGATCGGGTGATCGGCAGCAGGGGGGAGGACACTTCGACATCGAAGCGGTTGGGGTCCATGCTGAGTTGCCGCCCGTCGCGCAAGCGAATGCCGATCGGATCTTCGTAATACGTTGCACCGTAATGCGTGTACGGACGGGCTGCCTCGGTTGCCAGAACCTGTGCGATGTATTGCTCCACCCCGGTGAGCGCTCGTGCAATTTTGGTCAACCGTTCGGATCGGATGTTTTCTTCGGCGAGCTTGACGCTGGCAATGGTGGCCCAGGTCATGCCGCCGACCACGGCCAGGAAGATCAGCCCAAACAGCAGGATCGCCCCGAGCTTGCCGCGACGAAGAATGTTCATGTTCGTTGTTTGGCCTCGACCTCGTCCTTGATGAGTTCCAGATCGGGACCGAGCATATATCCCTTGCCGCGCACCGTCACGATCCACTCCCGCTCCGGTTCACTCGAGCCGCCTGACAATTTTTGCCGCAGTCGCGTGATGTGCATGTCGATGGCGCGAGTTTCCACTCCGCCGTCGCGCAGGCCCCATACGCATGCGAGCAGTTCCTCGCGGGAAACCGCCCGTCCGGCATGAGCGGCCAGGCGCTGCAGAATATCCGCTTCCATCTCCGACAACGCAACACGCTCGCGGTCGCCGTGGCGGACTTCACGCCGCGCGCAATCGACGACGGTATCTCCGGAGGAAATGGTCAGCACGGGTTGCGGCCGATCAGGACTGCGCCGCAGTACGGCGTCCACGCGGGCCAGCAACTCCCTCGCGGAGAATGGTTTGACCACGTAATCGTCGGCGCCCATGCGCAGCCCGCGCACGCGATCGTCTTCCGAACCTCGCGCTGTCAGGATGATGACTGGCAGCGAAGGATGGGTGATGCGGAGGTCCTGAAGGACTTCGAACCCGTCCTTTTTGGGCATGAGCAAATCGAGCAGGACGAGGTCCACGCCGCCGCGCCGGGCCTCCTGCAGACCGGCCACCCCATCGGCGGCCTCCACCGGCTCGTATCCCGAAATGCGGAGCGCATCCACAATCGCCCGCCGAATGGCTTCTTCGTCTTCCACGACGACAACGGTTCGTTTTCGCGCCATGAGTTGTCTCGCTTTTTAGAAACGCCCTGAACCCCGGTTAAGCACACGTTGCTTCTGAAAGTATATTCAGGCGGATCGCTTCCAACCTTATTATACTCGCCCCAAGTTAATCCACGGTTACATTCCGCGATTGTCTCTTATGGATTGCATGAATTTTGGGACGATCCCCCGCCAGAGGGCCAGAGTGGCCATTGTCACTCCCAAGGCGTCGAAAACCCAGTCCACGATGTCGCAATCGCGTCCGGAATAGGGCTGGGTGAGCTCGTCGAAGGCCCCGTAGGCAAGGTAAACCAATGCCCAAACCAGCAGGTGGGTTGCATGGGTCGATGGCGATTTGAGATGCAGGCGAAGCCCGCCCAAATACGCGATGGAGAAGTACGCCAGGAAGTGAGCAACCTTGTCCATATGGGGAATGGGATTGTGGCGTCCGGGTTCGATGGGAATGTGCGTGAGGGTGAAGGCGACGAGCCAACAGCCGACCCATGCCGCCAGCAAAATTGCGGGTGTGATCCGCCGGGCCACGGGCTATTGGCCTGCCGCGATGCGAAGTCCGCGATCTTTGGAAGTCTTGGGTCCGGCGGTTGCGGCAGCAGCGGGCGGCGGCACAAGTTGTAAATTTGCGCGGGGAGCCTGAGTGGCCACAGCGTTTGTGGCCGGTGCGCAGAGGGTCGCCGCCGCAGCGATGATCTCCGCGGCGAGCTGGGCGTAGTCTTGCGCTCCGTTACTCTTGGGTGCGTAGTCAAACACAGTCTGCCCGAAGCTGCACGATTCCGCGAGTTTGATGTTTCGTCGGATGCTGGTCTTGTAGATTTGCGCCCGGGCCCAGGCGTTGTTGGTTCCGCGACCGGATTCGATGAACTTGTGCAAGTCGTCAACGACCTCCGCCGCAAGCCGCGTGGTCGGCTCGTGCATGCAAAGGACGACGCCGCCGACCTCCAGTTTTGCGTTGATGCGTTGACGAACGAGCGTCACCGTTTCCAGCAGTTTGCCCAATCCCTGCAGGCCGAAGAAGTGTGCCTGGAGCGGGATCAGCACTTCGTGAGACGCAGCCAGCGCGTTGATGGTCAGCACTCCCAGCGATGGCGCGCAGTCGATGAGCATGATGTCGTGATCGGCGTTGACGGGATCGAGCGCCTCACGCAGCAACACCTCGCGTCCCATGACGCTGACGAGCTCCGCCTCGGCGGCCGCAAGATCGATGTTGGCGGGAACGAGGCTGATTCGCGGCCGAACCGTGATCGTCGCCTCCTTGATGGACGCGCCGGAGGTCAAGACGTCGTAGATGGTGGTCTGTTCGGGGCTGACTTCGGCCCCGTAGTGAAGGGAGAGATGTCCCTGCGGATCGAGGTCGATGAGCAGGACGCGCAGTCCGGCCTCGGCCAGCGCCGCGCCAAGGTTTGCTGTGGTAGTGGTTTTGCCGACTCCGCCTTTTTGATTGATGACTGCGATGCGACGCATAGGTCCTCCTTAACCTCTTGGTCGGCTTCCGATGCCGATCGGCATGATACGAGGCAAGGAGGCGGAAAGGCAATAAGGCAACGAGGCAGCAAGGCGACGAGGCCACGGCCTGACAAACGGCTGCCAGACCGTTCCACTCGGAGTTTGCCCATTTTAACAATGGGTTCGTTTGGGAAAGTATGTTTTTTTCTTTCGTGGTAGGTTTGTGTTTGGTATCGATACAGATACAACATCTTGTTGTGGTTTGGCGGTTTTCGGGGCGCGGCGGTCGATTGCTAAAGTGAAAATTGCAAACGGCTTTGTTCCGACATTTCGCATGTTGGCCGAGCATCCTTCGACTTCTCCGCGAGGGCAGACCATCCGCCCTATTCATCGCCCATAGAACATGCGGGGCGCGCGCGAATGAATGCGGAATCGCATAGCGCGAAGAGCGAATTGAAGGGGCAGATGAATTCAATTAGCTGGCGCTTGCTCTCTAGAAACGGCACAGGTATTGTCGCTCGCCGGATGGATGATAAAACTCGACGAAAAACTAGGCCGAAGGCATTCGATTGCTTTGCAGGCTGCGGTGGCATGACTGAAGGATTGAAGCAAGCTGGCTTTCGTGTCGTGGGTGGCATAGAAATCGATCAAGCTGCTTGCGATGTATACACCCTAAATCATCCCAGCGTTCGCCTTTGGCGAGAGGATATTCGCAAGGTCACCGGCAAAGAGATTCTCAAGGCGCTTAGAATTAAACCCGGACAACTTGATTTGTTGGGAGCTTGTCCCCCGTGCCAAGGTTTTTCGACGCTACGCACTTATAACGGCAGACGGCGCATTCGCGACAAAAGGAACGACCTTATCTTTGAATTCCAACGACTCGTCCGCGTGCTCAAGCCTAAGCGAGTTATGCTAGAAAACGTTCCCGGCCTCCTTGAGAATCGGCGTCTCGCCCGGTTCAAACAGGCCCTCGCCAACGCAGGCTATAACGTTGAGGCGAAAGTAAAAAACGTTGCTGATTACGGGGTACCCCAGCGCCGCCGACGCGTCGTCCTACTCGCCAGCCGTATTTCAAGTGTGGAGTTTGCGAAACCCACCAAGCGCCATCGTACTGTGCGCGATGTCATTTTTGCGCTTCCGAAAGCTGGCAAGAGCGGCGATCCGCTTCACGACATGCCCGAAGACAGGTCGGAACGAACAAGAAAACTTATTGCTGCTATTCCACGAAATGGCGGCAGCCGCGCTTCGCTTCCCGATCAACTAACCCTGAAATGCCACAAGATCTCCAATGGCTTCAAGGATGTCTATGGTCGTATGGCTTGGGACGAGCCGGCTCCAACCATTACAACGGGCTGTTTCAATCCTTCCAAAGGGCGCTTTCTTCATCCAACTGCCAACCGGGGAATAACTATGCGCGAGGCAGCACTCCTACAATCGTTTCCTAAGTCGTACAAGTTTCCCAGCAGTTTAGGTAAAGTTAAGCTGGCTAGTATGATCGGAAATGCCTTACCACCCAAATTCATTTGTCGGCATGCACAATCAATTAGGAGGCACTCGAATATTGAGTGAACCGAATGCGTCCGCCACACGAATCTCCGTTCGAGATGCGCTTTGATCCTCAGACGATCAAGCACCTAGGATTGCGGATGTATTCGACACTGCCTCCCGCTCTCGCCGAAATCATTTCGAACTCCTATGACGCAGATGCTACAATCGTAAATGTCACTCTCGAAGAGGATAATGGAGTACCCGCGACTATTACGGTTGAGGATGACGGGACTGGACTTTCTTTTGATGACATAAAAAACAAATTCCTTGTTATCGGGAGAAATCGACGTGCCGACGAGGGCGACAATCCCTCACCAAAGTACGGGCGCATGCCTACAGGGAAAAAGGGCCTTGGAAAACTCGCCTTGTTTGGCCTTGCCTCGACCATCACGATGGTTACTCGGAGAGACGGCAAAGTAAATGAATTCGTCCTCGACTGGGACGAACTCAATGCTGCAATAGGGGCCTATCGTCCTCGTCCGGTGCGCGTAAATGAAGATACTGATTCCCCCGATGGCACAAGCATCACGCTGACAGGGCTAAAACGCAAATCGCCATTCGATGCCATTGGACTAGCGGATAGCCTATCACGTATCTTCGTATTTGACGATACGTTCAAGGTCGTGATTCAGTCTCCGCAGAGGGACAATATCGCCCTGGATAATACGCGCAGATATCGAACATTAGACGTCGAATTTGAATGGAATGTAGAATCCACTCTATTGGTGCCCGAGGCTTCGGAATATCACGGGAAGCTCAAAGGGAAATTGATGACGTCGGACAAACCCATCACGCCCGCCTCCGGCCTGAGGGGAATCACCTTGTTTTCGAGGGGCAAACTGGTTAACGCGCCCGAATTCTTCTCTAACAGCACCTCGAGCCATTTTTATCAGTACCTTACTGGGTGGGTCACCGTCGATTTCGTTGATGCGATTGAAGAAGACGTGATCTCAACAAATCGCCAATCTCTGGATTGGGAACATCCAGAGATGGCAAAGTTAAGAACTTTTCTATCAGGGATCATATCCCAGGTGAATATCGATTGGCGAAGGATGCGAAAGGAGAAAAAAGATTCGGTTTTAAGAGAGATGACAGGTATCGATACCGTCGCATGGGTTAATACGATGCCTGAAGACGTAAAGCAGAACACGCAACGAATTATTGAATCTCTTGGCGGCGAAGACGCGCTCGAGCAGTTTACCCCCGTTATAAAAGCGCTTCACGAGTTAGTACCCGACTATCCGCTCTTACACTGGAGACATTTGCACACGGCTTTAAGAGACAGAATTAGATCGTACTACGAGCACGGGCAGTACGGAGAGGCCGCAAGCCAAGGGGTCCTCATCTATTGTGAGATTATCCGAACGCTAACTGGGAGAACCGACGATGGAACAGAGTTGGTTAATAGAGTCTTCGGATCTCTGCCATTTAGTCCCCTGCCTGAGTTGCAACTTAATGATTTATCAACTGACTCATACAAGAATATTCAGGTGGGCCAGGGGCACTTATCCAGAGGGATTGTGACAGGATTTAGAAATCCGATACTACATGCACCGATTGATACCATCGTTCCAACTTTGTTTTCCGAATTGGATTGCCTCAACATATTGAGTCTGGCGTCCTATCTCATGAAGCGTTTGAATGGCGCGACAGTAAACCGGACCTCAGGCATACCGTAAAACGAATATGACGACTAATCGAGAAGGACGACACGATCGGCTAAGCCCTGCCCAGCGATCGGCTTGTATGGCCTCCATACGCAGTGGGAACACTAAACCCGAGTTGATTGTGCGGAGCATGGTTCGCGCGCCAAGATTGAAATGGCGATTTCATGGACGAGACTTGCCGGGATGTCCTGATTTGGTACTTGATCGATATAGAATGGCGATCATGGTTCACGGCTGTTTTTGGCACATGCACCGATGCAAACGAGGACGCAGTACTCCTGTGACAAACGCCGATTTTTGGCAAGTAAAGCGCGCTAGGAATAAAGAGCGCGATCGCAAATCAATTATCAAACTTCGCCGTCAAGGGTGGCGCGTGTTAGTAGTGTGGGAGTGTCAAACTTTCAAAATCCAATCACTTTCGAAAAGGCTCTCAGCGTTCCTAAAAATTCGATCAGACGGGTAGAGCGGGCTATGCCCGCCGTAACTCGGGCGGGGGGAAAGGCGGGCAAAGCCCGCCCTACGCTGGGCCCTCACCCCAACCCTATTTCACCGACCCCCCTTCGTCCCCCCTTTAGTAAGGGGGGAGGTGCAATACTAGGCGAGGAGGAGGATTTCTTTTTGGAGGCCGGAGGTGACGACGGGCCCCTTCACCGGATCCACGAATACGTTGATTTCCGAGCGGACGCCGAATTCGGGGAGGTAGATGCCCGGTTCGATGGTGAATCCGATGCCGGGGAGCATCTCGCGGACGTCGTGCGTTTCCAAGTTGTCGAGATTCATACCCATTCCGTGGACGATGGGACCGGGGCTGAGGCTGTGGCCGGTGCGATGGCGCAGACCATGGGCGTACTTTTTCGTGATGATTTCGCGGGCGGCGTCGTCGAGCTGCCAGCCTTGGACGGTTTCCTTTTTGCGCCATGCCTCAACCGAGCGGTGGAGCGAGGCATCGCGGGCCGCGCGCACTGTTTCGTACACTTCACGGTGTTTGGCGGGGACTTCCTGCCCGGCGAAGCCGACCCAGGTGATGTCGGAGTAGACGTTTTCGTCGCCCGGAATGCGGGCCCAGAGGTCGATCAGCACCCAGTCCCCCTTGCGGATTGGTACGGATGAGGCCTGCGAGGTTTCGAAGTGCGGGTCGCCGCTGTGGGCATTGGCCCCGACGATGGGCGGTTCGCCGGTTTCCAGACCCTCGGCCGCGAACCGGCTCATGATGTGCTGCTGCACCTCGTATTCGCCGATCGTCTTTCCGGCCGCGATTCGCTGGCGGATCAGATCGAAAGCCTCGTCCTTGATCGCGTCAACTTTGCCCGATGCCGTGGCGTGACCCTTTTGCGCTTCCACCGACCAGCAGGCGACGCAGACCTGAATCAAGTTGGCCGAGGAGACGATTTCGGCCCCGAAGGAGCGCACAAGTTCCACTGTGCCTGCGTCGGCAAAGGAGGCGGCGGGCAGGGCACATTGCGGTGAATACTCCATGGCGATGCGTTTGGCCGCACCGGCCTTTTCTGCAAGCCATGCGTGCCAGTCGTTCCAGGAGAGGTAGGCTTCGCGTTTCAGTTCGACGTTTGCGAAGGAAGGGCCGTCGATCCCGTGGTGCTTGAGGAGCGGCTCGCCGGTCGCGGGGATCCAGAGGGCGGCCCGGCGCGTGGTCCAGCGTTTGCCGCCCAGGAGCTGGGTGAGGACGGGGTTGCTGCCGCGAAAGTCGTAAACCAGCCAGCCGCCGACTCCCTGCTGCTTCATGTACCCTTGGACATCCGGCCAGTGAATCATCGATGACTCCTTTCCGCGAGATGCTGAAAGGGTATCGGGGATTGGGGACAGGGTACAGGCGTGGCCAGGTTGCAGATGCGGTGCGGGGAGCGGAGCCGGAAATGGGGAAAGCGGAAAGTAGATTCCCAACGAAGGCAACAAGCAAAGCAGAAAGCAGAAAGCGGAAAGGGGAAGGCAAAGGGCGGAAACGGCGGAAATGGCGGGAGAATCTTTTGCAAAGTCGTGCTGAAAAGCGGGTTCGTTTTGACAAGTACTGTTCTTGAGGTGGTAGGTTAATGTTCGGTACCCACCACGTATGGGGGGTGCTGCCGATTGCGGTAGGAGGCATGGAAAGCAGAAAGCAGAAACGGGGAAAGCGGAAAGTGGCTATGCCGTCGGTGGTTGGAGTTCCCTCGCGCATCATTTCAAAGAACATGCGCGGCGCGCGCGGTTTGGATGGAATTTGCGATCACCGGATTGCGATTCACTGCAGAGGCGCGGAGGTCGCGGATTAGGGGATAGGGTATAGGGGGTAGGATTGGAAGGGACGGGCCGCTGATCAACGCAGATGAACACAGATACGGGGTTGGGGTTTTTGGGCGAGAGCATCGAATTTGGGTAGAGGGGGACACATGGACCCAGATTTGAAAATCCGGGCCACCAGATGAAAAAAATAGTTTATTTTTTTCAATCTATTTTCTTGCATCCGTTTTTTTTTTTGGCTATGCTGCAATTTTGCTGGCTGGAAACCAGCTTGCCGCGTGTGCGTCACAGGCGGCGCATTTTTTTCTCTCGAAAGGAGTCGGTATTATTGCAAGCAGAGCTTTCAAACGGACATGCATGGTCATGGCACTTCTTGGGCTGACTGTAGGAGCTGTCCGAGTGTTCGCCTATTCGTACACATGGATCGGCGGGTCCATTGGACTCTGGGACGCTGACGATGGGTCATGGACACGGCCAGGATGTGGTAGCCCATGCTACGAATATCCGGGTACCGGTGATGATGCCACCATCCCCGACGATGTGACCTTTGGAGCGGACTCGTTTACCAGCGACGACCTTACCATCAGCAACTCCGATGTTCGGTTTGGTCCAACAGGTTCGGGGTATTGCACCGAACTCAGCGGGTACACGTTCGACTCTGTTTCGATCACGGCTTCGTCCGGTCAAACCGCGCAACTTCGCGGTGGTCACTGCGTTTCACTGGTTACCAATTGAGGAAGCGTTTGGTTACGAATATTTGCTGCGAAAGGAAATCGCAATGAAAAGATACTACGGCTTGATTGTCTCGCTGTTTTCTTTGGCCGCCAGCTATGGCGATCCACCGACATGCACGAAAACGTACGAAGATTTAGGCAGCCATCTCTGGAAAGACCCTGATAATTGGCCCGATGGTAAACCCGACAATGACGATGTGGCTTGCATCTTGGACGGTCAAGCCGTCCTGGTAGCCTATGATCAGTTCAATCCGGCTCAGGCAAAAGCGCTTTACGTGGACTCCACTTCGGCACTCGTGATTTGGGGCGGAGACACGCTTGTTCTTTGCGGCGGCGCGAACTGCATCCCCTCGCAAATAGACGGTGAATTAGAAATATACTACACCAATGGCTACCTTAAGATTGGCCAGAATGTCACGATTAACGGATCAGGTTCAATTGAATTAAGCCTCGAGGGAAGTGGGGCGGGGGTTGGTACTATTGCAGCAGTGTCGGGCACCCCGACGCTTACCCTTGGATCGGGAATGACAGTGGAAGGGTATGGTAACTTTGATGTCGCGACCGTGAATAATGGTAATATTGAAGCGGAATACGGAAGTCTCAATTTCAATAGCACCCTCACTCTAAATGGTACCCTTACCGTAGCCCCCAACGGTACTGCGTACTTGACACAGAACCTTACGGTGCCAAGTGGTGCTGTCATTCAGCTTGAGACGAGTGGTGGCAACATTTCCAAGTTGAAGCCGAAAACCGGTTATACGCCAACGCTTACCGTAAGTTCCGGCGGACTGATACAGGGTGCGGGTGAACTGCATTTCTCGCCCTCCAACAATGGCACAATTGCTGCCCGCGATGGTACCCTCGATCTAAAACTGGGCGGGTCCGGGTCCGGCAAATGGACGGCGGAAACAAGCACCGGTCGTCTGCTTGCCTCTGCCGAAGTGACCGGCTCGGGTCTTTGGGAGCTCGACGATAACGCGGGCGCGAAGATTGAAGTCGATGCGGCCAGCGAATGCCTCACGGGAAGTGTCCACGTCACTCTAGGAACGCTCGATGTCGACGCCAAGTTCCATACGACTGGACAATTATCGATGGGCGGCCCAGACAGTCTGATTGATGTCGCTGCGACCAAGTGGGCAAAGTTCAGCCTGCAATCCCCTCCCTCGTGTTCCGGAGGTGGAGGCGGAGGCGGCGATTAAGATGTCTCCTAACGGGCTTGCCCGGCGCACGCCGGGCAAGCTCTTTCTTTAGCGGGATAGATTATGAAATCCACTTATTTGTTCATTGCGTTCTTGATAACGCCTTCCCTGTTTGCCGCGGATCCAAGCTGCAAGACCACTTTCACAGGCAACGTAGATTCAGGGATTGAGTGGAAGGATGCACAGAATTGGACCAATGGGATCCCGCGACTTGGAGATGTTGCTTGCGTTCCTAACCAAATCGGCATCGGACTCACCCTGCCTGAGGGAATCGCCGTTCAAATCCTGACCGAAGGAGGAGTTGCCGGGGAGGACATCGGAGCCTGCTGTATCAATTCAACCTGCATCAACACAACGGCTGGTGGCTGTGAGATTCAAAACGGCTATTTTGTTCCCGGAGTTACGAGCTGCTTTCCGGCGACGTGTCAAACCGGTGCATGTTGTGATTCTCAAAGACTTTGTACCGACAAGAATGCCTTCAATCAACCAATGACACTGGCTGATTGCGATTCACAGAACGGACTGTATCGCGGCGGTGCATCCTGTGCACAAGGAGATCCTTGCCAATACCAGCAAATCCCGGATGGCTTTGAGATCGTCGAGATAGCGTCGGGACTAGAATCCAACTACAACGCCCAACCAAGAATCAATGAGTGTGGGGAAATTGTCTTTGAATCGAGGTTTGACATCCACGACCCGATGACTATTGAAATCTTTCATTATGACAATTCCTGGCTGAATAGATTGACTGTAAACAGTCAGCTGGAGAATAAGCCTGATATCAACAATGACGGAACGATAGTCTGGAGCGTTCATCCGCCGCCTGGGGACTCGTACCCCGACTTTTACGCCTTGATGGCTCGGGGGCAGGTCCAAACCAAGCTTGGTCAAGGTGGTGGTGGCATTCCCCGAATCAATAACGCCGGCGAAACAGTGTGGTATTACATTCTGGAACCAGAGGCTTGTTCCGCGCGTTCCGCAATCTATCAGTATAACGGCGAAAGTAGCGACTTGATTTTTGATGACGGGCTTTCAAATCAGACGGCGCAGATAAATGATCACGGAGGTGTTGCTTGGGACAATGTTGTGTTTCCGTGCGGGCCATGTTGCGATTGGTCTGGTAATATTCTACTCAAATCCAATAAGTCGATTGTCGAGCTGCCAACGACGCAAGAACAGCCGGCCCTAAGCGACATCGATAACATTGTGCGCGTCGCCTGGAGCCATGGCCCATTTGACCATTTTGAAATATACGAGAATAGTACAGTCTCAGAAATGCCGGTTGGCCGGTTCCCGAAATTGAATGATCTTGGTGATGTCGCCTATGCCATAGTCGGGGATTACACTCCCTACGAACTTTTGCTTATCCGGGAAGGAGTCACATACCATGTAAGTAGTGTAGCCGATCGCGACGATGATATAGATAATGGAGCTGGGGCTTCTCTAAACGAGGCAGGTGAGATGGTTTGGCCTTGGAGGCCGAATCATTCCTTTACACCGAGTGGGGTCCGCTACATGCGTCGAATTCGCACGGGCGACGCAGATCTGGACGGCGACGTGGACCGGGCGGATTTTGCCAGGTTTCCCGGCTGCTACACCGGCCCGGTGGCCACCGATCACCTGTGCGAGTGCCGATTCCTGGACATCGACCACGACCGCGACGTGGACGCGGACGACTACGCGATCTTTCTGCAGAACTACAACGGCCCGCTGGAAGACTGCAATGACAACGGAGTGGCCGACTTCGACGATATCCTCTTTGGCCCGGCGCTGGACTGCAATCGCAACGGAATCCCCGACTCCTGCGACATAGCTTCGGCGACAAGCCCCGACGCCGACAACAACGGCATTCCCGACGACTGCGTCTATGACATTCCCAAGCCGATCTGGCGCGAAATCCTCCCCGTTTGGACCAACCGGTTTCTGACCATCGTTCCGCGCAAGGAATGGGGCTCGGTGGCCCTGAAGGTGACGCTGACCAGTCTGCATCACGTCGATCCGCCGTACTCCGGCGGGGCGAGCACTCCCTTTACGGCGTTTGAGGGGTTGGAGCGCTACGTCGGCCCGCCTGCGCAGTACACGGAGTCGTCGTCGAGCGGGACCCCCTTCTGGGTGGCCAAGCTGCAATGCACGCCGCACTATCAGGTGTGGGACGAGACCGACTTGTTGCAGGTGACGGGGACGGAGGTCGTGCCGAGTTCGGAGTATCACGTGCGGGTGCTGTCGATCGGTTGCCAGGGGAAG
>CAZCST010000027.1:0-58969 GCA_964501365.1 uncultured Phycisphaera sp.
AGATCCTGACCATACGCAACGCCCATCCATGGCTCCTTCCAGGTCCAATCCTGGACCTCGAAAAGAGCCTACAAACAGCACCCGGTTCGCGCAATCCTAACATGCGCCTAACGCGCTACGATTGAATTAGGAGTGCTCTAAGTGCGGTTTTCCCCATCGCTTGCTCCGGTGACATGTAACTCGGCGTTCCGACCGGAGTGCCTTCGAGCGTCAGATGGGTTCGCTCGTTTTCCTCGAGACTCCGCGCGAGTCCGAAGTCACTGATTTTCGGCGTGCCGTCGCCGGTGCAGAGGATGTTTGCCGGCTTGAGATCACGGTGCACGGTGCCCTTGAGGTGCGCTTCATGAATTGCGCGGGCAAGGGTAGCGAGCATTTCGGCCGCCTTGCCGGCCGGTTGTGGCATTCCGGAGAGGACCTGAGCCAGGCTGCCGCCTTCCACGTATTCCATTGCAAAGAAGGGGACTCCATCGTACTCGCCGGCATCGTACACCTGCACGATGTTCGGGTGTCGAAGGGAAGCTACCGCGGCGGCCTCGCGTTTAAAGCGCTCCAGGTGGCGGGTGCCGGTGCGGCCGGGAGTACGCAGCATCTTGATAGCGACCATACGGTTGAGCGCGACCTGTCGGGCCTTGTATACGACGCCCATTCCGCCGCTGCCGATGAATTCCAGTTGATCGTAGCCAGGCAGGTCCGGCAGAGTCTTTGCGGGACTTGGGTCAACCACGTCAGAGCCGATATCGGGACTTGCTCTCTGCGGAAAGATCGCGGCAAGCTCGTCCTGAAGGAGGCGGACCTGATTGAGCTCGGAAAGCACGGCGGGCAGCAACTCGGGGCTCTCCCGGCATGCTTCCTCTGGCGTACACCTCCCGTCGAGGATTTGCTCAAGCAAACCCGCGATGCGGTGATCGCCGATGTTGCGATCTTGGGCCATTGCGGATTCTCGAGACGCAATCGCCGGTTTCATCCAACAGCCCCGGTGCGACTCGCGTCATGGTTCGGGCGGAGGGACCTCCACCGCGGAAAACTCGCCTAGCTGTTGTCGAAGCAGCAGGAGCCCCCGGTTGAGCCGGCGCTCCACGGTACGCTCCGCTACGTTTAGGCACTCGGCCGCTTCGCGGTGCGTCATTCCCTGAATTCGCACGAGCTCGAAGACCTCGCGCTCCTCCTCCAGTAGGTCATCGATGACCTGGAAGATCCGACGAGCAACGGGACTGAGCTGCGACGCCGAGCTCTGGGGTGAAGCGGGGTCAGCGTCACCGAGTGCTGCCAAGGGCGTTCTCTCATCTAAGCGTCGGGCCAGGTCATTCAGCTCCCAGCGCATGTGCTGGTTGGCGATTTTGAAGAACTGCCGGACGTTTCCTGGACGCGCCGCTCGCAGCGCTTTCATGAGCCGCTCGACTAGTGCGCTGAGCATCTCCTCGGACTGCAGATTGAGTGGGGCACGGGCCAAGCGCGGATAGCTGCGATACAGCAGATTCGCGGAGAGCTGATGCAGGCGTCCGGCGGCGGCGGCCAAGAGGTCCCGAACCACCGGTTCCGCGGGCGAGTCGCCGTGAAGCCCCGCCAGCTCATCGAGGTAGCCCTGGATCGCCGCGGTTGTGTTCCCGGTTGGGCCCATGGGGCAGGAGTATACCACGCCAAACCGGCGATTTCACGCTGTAATTGATGGGTGTCGGCACCTTCACGCTCAGTTTATTGGCGACGGAGGACGGTTCGAAGCCGGGTACGGAGTTACCGCCCCCGCCTGTCTTGCGTGGGCGGTTTCCCATGGTGGTCACTGACAAAGTGGTTCAACCCGCGGCGACAGACTGCGTTCCGCCAAGCCATGAGGTAATCGAACTCCGAATCGGCGAGTTAAGGCAGCTCTTTCATACGCTCGATCCCTCGCCGTTTCGAGAACGAGACCTGGACCCGAACGCTGAGGATTTTATCGTTGGCTGGGCACGGGATCTGTCTCGCAAGACGCGGCTGGCAATGCATGTGTACGTGGATCGTCCCGTCGCGCCACAAGAGCCTGCCGAAGTGCACGATGCGGTCCGCGCATTCTTTAGTCACCGAGCGAATTGTACCAGGCAACAGCTGCGTCAATTGCTGCGCATCGGTCGCATGAGCTTGCTCGTCGGCACCGTACTCCTCGCAGCATCGATCGGGGCCGGAAGCCTTATTGCAAGCACGCTTCCTGAACGGGCTTTCGCCGGGATTGTGCGCGAGAGTCTTTTGATCGGCGGTTGGGTTGCGATGTGGCGCCCGTTGGAAATCTTTCTGTACGACTGGTGGCCGATCCGCCGCGAAGCGGCGCTTTTTGACCGTCTTAGCGCCATGCCCGTCCATGTCGTAAGCGCACAAAGCCATGATTCCAAACCGAGTGTCGGGCCCGCTACGCTCAAATGAGTGTGAAAGGCAGATGTCGAGTGGCAGAAGCAGCGTAGTTCACTGGGGCACGTAGTGCGCACTGGAATGGATTGAAGGTTCGCTATGAAACGGTTGTTTGACATCGAGGAGGTTCCTTGCGGGAGACGAGATCGGTGTGAACAACACCTCAGCACCAAGGGTACAGGGCGCACTCCTGAGCGCGCTCGACAAGGACAGGATCTCGCTCCATGGGCGGCCGAAGCTCAGGCCTCAGGACAGGGTCACCGGATTGCAGAACAAAAGGCTCGTAGACGTGTGCAGAGTAAGCGCGGGCAAAAGGACGCTGGGCGGACACTCCACGAACTTGCGCCGCTGGCGCGCCCGCCCCCCGGCGCACGCGCCAAGCCGTTGGCGCTTAGGCGCTGACGCGATTCGCTGGCGTTCGCCACGCCCTAACCTCTAAGTCTTTTCTGATGCGTATCTTAGGAACAAAACGAAGGTCCATCTCGTCGCTGGCACGGCTGTTGCTCTTGGTTGCCAGCAGACAAAGGAAACAAATGTTTCCTCCCGAAATGCGGCGGTTCGCGTGAACCGCACCAAGAGCGTTAAACAACTGGAATCGTGACGGGAGTCACGTTCTCAAGGAGAAGGACATGAACTCTAAACGTAGCCGTTCAATTCTTTTGATTGCTGGAACTGTGCTGTCGGCCGGAATCTTGGGCTGCCCGAGCGTAGCGCCTGGGCCGGAGGCGGTGCTGGAAGGCACATGGGAGCTTATTCCAACTGATCTACCACCTCAGTTGGCAAAGTGCCTAGTAACCTTCAATTCGCGAGGTGACGTCACTCGTGTGAAATTCACACTGGTGGATGAGACCACCATTACATGGAACAACCCGCCGAGCGAAACCGAAGTTGACGGCGATCAAGTTTTTGTCTCCGGCACGACAGGCAACAACAAATTGACGTTCGACGGAACGCTGGACTCAGAGACTGAACCCACTATTGCGGATGGCGAGTTTACCATCGATGTCACCTTTAGGGATGTCACTATTTCTGAGCAGGCAGGCGAGGCGATCCTCGTCAAGCAGTAGGCGAGAGGATCGCTGCCGTCGTCGGTCTATGACGACTCATGAACCGAGGTAATTTCGATGTTCCTGATTACGCCGAATGACAGCCCACGGGCACTCCCTTTCCGGCTCGAAAGTAGTCAGGAATGCCCGTGGGCGCGTGAACTGAAACGGTGCTGGCGCAGCATGATGGATGCGGCGAGCCGGCAGGAGGCAAAAACATGAGGAACAGAATGGCACTTCTTGCAGTGTGCGGTGTTTGTCTCGCTTTGATCGGCTGCGTTAGCGAAGAACGACGGTTCAGCGGTTTGCTCAGCGATTACTCAATCCTCAAACCAGACCCTACGATGCAAGGCGCACTCGTTTACTGGAACCCGGATATTGATCCAAAGCAATACAATGCCGTGCTTGTTGAACCCGTTGAAATCCATTTCAGGAACCGAAATGAAGGAAATTGTGCAAAGCCGGAGCAAGTGGCGGCTTTTCGCAAGTTTGTTACTGACGAGTTTACCACTGCCATCAGTAAGCGTACGGCGATTACGACGGAATCGGGACCAAATGTGCTTCGTTGTCGTCTTCAAGTTGCCAATCTGCAGCTTACACAATTAATAGATCACTATCAGCGCACCGTGGACCTGCCAGATTACATGTTGGGCACAGCCAATATTGAGATCGTCGCTCATGACTCGATCTCTGGAGAACTCGTCGTCGCGTATGTAAGCCCACCAGGCCGCGCAGAACGGTACACGGCATTCCTTTTGGCTAAACCCCCTGATCGCTGGGAAGCGGCAGAGGCGGATGTACGCGTTCGTGTCGCAAACATCGGCAATCTATTTGACCACCGAGTCTTCAACCGGGGTGATTTCCATGTTGCGGATTACAGCGATTGACAGCCCGCGGGCACTCACCTTTCGGCTCGAAGGGAGATTGGAAGGGCCCTGGGTGCGTGAACTGGAAGAATGCTGGCGCAGCACCTTGAACGGGCCAAGCCAGGTGAGCGTGTGCGTAGACCTTACGGGCGTGACGTTTATTGACGCCGCAGGCAAGGCGCGACTGGCAGAGATGCACGAGCAAGGGGCGGAGTTTATCGCTGGCGACTGTGTGACGAAGGCCGTCGTGGCCGAGATCGTCGGGACATAGGAAGCGATTCTCGCGAACCAGAGTAAGGAATGGATGATGATCGGACAATGTCATAATGAGAGCCAAAGCGGTTGCGACACTCGACGCCAGTTTACAAGCGACACGTCCTGCGGCAGTACGGAGGCGCGTGTCGACGTGCAAAATTCGCCAAGCCGGACAGGGACGATTGCAGCAATGGCAGACCGCGTTCTAGAACTCGAAGAGCAGTTGCGCTGTGCCCGCAGCCAGCTTGCCGGTTACGAGAGCACGCTCTTGGCGATCCAGCGCTCGATTCTATCCCAACGACTTCCGGTGGTTCCCGGTCTCGATCTGGGGGTGCACGTCGCTGAATTGGAACAGGCGGGAGGCGACTTGTACGACGTGTCTCCACTCGCACCCGGTCATTGGGCCATTGTCATCGCTGATGTGAGCGGCCATGGGCTTGCTGCTGCGGCAGTGTTGGCCTTGACGCACGCCCTGGGGCATGCACTGCAAGCGCAAGGCACACCGCCATCCCCCGGCGCGGCATTGGCTTTGGTTAACGGCGCGCTGGCAGCCCGCTACCTGGTGAACAACGGCCAGTTTGTTACGGCCTTTGCGGGCTGGTACGAGGAGCACACCCAAGTCTTCAAGTATGCCTCCGCCGGCCACCCCGCGCCGCGACTGATCCGGGGCAACGACCTACGCCGACTGGACGCCGCTTCCGGGCTTCCATTGGGGGTCGATGGCGAGAGTTTCTATCAGGAAGCGGTCGTTCAACTACGACCAGGCGACCGCCTGGTTTTTTTCACAGATGGCATGACCGAAGGCATTAACGCAGCGGGCGAACTGTTTGGCGATCAACGATTCGATGAGGTGCTCCGGGCTCCGACGAATGGGGCCGCGGATCTCGTAGAACGGATTGTCCACTCCGTCCAGGCATTCCGAGCGGGGTTGCCGTCGCGTGATGATGAAACGTGCCTCGTTGCGGTCGTGAAGCCCATTGGAGCCACGCAAGACGAAAGTGAGGTCCTGTGATGTTGATCGCGAAAAACAGACAGATTGGGAATTTGACCGAACAAAATCTCGGCGCCTGGCTAGGATTCACGTTTGCCATCGCGTTGTTGCTCGGCGGCACATTGTCCGCGTCGGGCTGCAAACAACCCCCACAGCCTGTGGCGACCCCGCCCCCGGCTGTCAGCGTAAGCCTCCCGGTCGAACGAGAGGTTACCGACTTCGCGGAGTTCACCGCTCGAATCGCCGCCGTCGAATCCACCGAGATGCGTGCGCGGGTGAGCGGCCAGATTGTCGCGGTGCCGTTTCAGGCGGGGACGCTCGTCCGGCAGGGCGACGCACTGGTGGAAATCGACGCGCGACCATTCCAGGCGGAACTCGACGCCCGCATCGCTGAGGAAGCACGTGCGGCGGCGTTGCTGAGTCTCGCCCAGATTGAATTCAACCGCGTCGAAGGGATCCCACCGGACTCTCGCACGGTATTCGAGTTCGACACGGCTTCAGCTCGGCTCAATGAGGCAAAGGCGGCTTTAATGACGGCCAAAGCCGCCGTCGAATCCGCACGGCTAAACGTGGAGTGGTGCCGCGTCGTCGCGCCGATTTCGGGACGGATCAGCTACAAGTATGCAACCACCGGCGACCTCGTAACGGGCGGGATCGGTAGCGGGACGCTACTGACCACCATTGTTTCGGTGGACCCAATTTACGCCAACTTCGACGTTGATGAGCTCACCGTGCAACGTATCCAGCAACTGATCCGCGAGGGCAGGCTTGAGTCGAACGAGAAAACGGATGTCCCGGTCTGGCTGGGGCTGACGGCCGAAGGCGGTTTTCCCCACCACGGCACGATCAACTTCGTGGACAACCAGGTGAATCCCAGGACCGGCACACTTCGCGTGCGGGGCGTATTCCCAAATGCGGACGGCACACTGTTGCCAGGCTATTTTGCAAGGGTCAGGGTGCCAGTTTCCGCGCCCCATGAGGCCGTGCTCGTTTCCGACCGCGCGCTCGACACAGACCAGGGACAGAAAATCGTCTACGTCGTGGATGCAGATAACAAAGTTGCGCTCCGTCCCGTTAGCGTAGGCGCGCTCCACGACGGTTTGCGCGAGATCGTCAATGGCCTGAAGCCTGGCGAGCGGGTGATCGTCAACGGCCTGCAGCAGGTCCGGCCGGGCGCAACAGTCGGGCCGACCCTGATCGAGATGCCAGTTTCTATGGCGCGGCAGGCGCAGACAACGAAGGCCCCTGCGGTGGTTGCTTCTGGCCAGTAACCGGAACCGGCCATCGACCCCCTCGGCCTCACCTTAGGGAAAGGAAGAAGGAGTGAAAGGAGAGAACAATGCTAGCCCGTTTCTTCATCAAGCGTCCTGTCCTGGCCTGCGTGGTCTCGATCGTGATTGTCCTTCTTGGAGCGATCGCGGCGGGACTGTTGCCCGTAGCGGAGTACCCGAACGTCACGCCGCCGATGATCCGCGTCAGCGCGTACTACCCCGGGGCCAACGCCAAAGTCGTGGCCGACACCGTGGCTGCGCCGATCGAGCAACAGGTGAACGGCGTCGAACGGATGATGTATATGTCGTCGCAGAGTAACAACGACGGCTCGTACACCCTCGATGTGACATTTGAGATCGGCACCGATATCAATATGGCCCAGGTACTGGTGCAGAACCGCGTCGCCATCGCCCAGCCGTCGCTCCCCGAAGTGGTCAAGAACATCGGCGTGACCACCAAGAAACAGGCGGCCGACATCCTGTTGGCCATTAGCCTGTATTCCGAGGACAACCCGCAATCCGGTCAGCCATATTACGACCAGCTTTACCTGAGCAACTACGCCACCATCCAACTTAAGGACGCGATAGCCCGCATCGAGGGTGTTGGCGATGCATTCGTCATGGGGCAGCAGGACTACAGCATGCGCATCTGGCTGGACCCTGACAAGCTCCAGGCGCGAGGCATGACGGTCGGAGACGTAATCCGGGTGCTGCGCGAGCAGAACGTGCAGGTGGCCGCGGGGCGGCTCGGCCAGCCGCCGGTTCCCGCGGGCCAGGATTTCCAACTCACGCTGAGCACGTTGGGCCGCCTGACCGAGACCGAGCAGTTTGCCGACATTGTCCTCAAGACAGACTCCTTCGGCGAGATCACCTATCTCCGGGACGTCGGGCGGACCGAACTTGGCGCGCGAAGCGAAGACTTGATGGCGCGGCTGGACCGCCGGCCGTCGTCAGGCCTGGCCATTTACCTGCTGCCCGGAGCCAACGCGCTGGACACAGCCGACCAAATAAAAGCCACGATGCGGGAACTGGAGACGCGATTCCCCGCCGGGCTGCGTTACGACATCGTCTATGACACGACGCCCTTCGTCCGCGAATCGGTCAACCAGGTTTTCCACACGCTCATCGAGGCCATCATCCTCGTGACGGTGGTTGTGCTGGTGTTCCTCCAGGATTGGAAGTCGGTACTCCTGCCGATGATCGGCATGATTGTCTCGCTGGTCGGCACGTTCGCCGTCATGAGCGTGATGGGCTTCACGCTGAACAATCTGACATTATTCGGACTTGTGCTGGCGATCGGCATCGTGGTCGATGACGCCATCGTCGTACTCGAAAACATCGAACGGCACCTGGAAATGGGCAAGCCTGTCCGCGAAGCCACGATCGACGCAATGGGCGAAATCAGTGGTCCGATCCTGGCTATCACATTGGTGCTAAGCTCGGTGCTCCTGCCCAGCGCGTTCCTCAGCGGGCTGGTCGGCCAGTTCTTCCGGCAGTTCGCCGTCACCATTTCCGTCTCGATGATCATCTCGGCCGTGAACGCGATGACCATGACGCCCGCGCTGGCTGTGTTGTTCTTCCGCAACCGCAAACCGGGCCACCACGGCGACGAGGGCAAGGAGGCGCTGCCATGGTGGAGCTTCGCCCTATTCGGTGGGCTGGCGTCTATGTGGCTGCTCGCGCCGGTCGTTGGCGCGTGGTTTGGACTGCCGACCGGCGAGCACGGCGGTGAGGCGACGCCCGGTGGCTTCGGTGCAAGCCTGCAGTCCTTGGGCGTGCACTCGCTCCTTTTTCTCCCTGGCGCCGTTGCCGGTGGCGTGCTCGGTCGATTCTTCATCGGCTCCGTGAACTGGCTATTGGGCCGCTTGTTCCGCGGGTTTAACTGGTTGTTCGAGAGGGCGACACAGGTCTACGGCAGAACCGTTGGCTGGAGCCTCCGCCTCAGCGCCGTCGTGCTCCTTCTCTACGTCGGGATGATCGGCTTGACCGGCGTGGGCTTCAGCCGCATCCCCACCGGCTTCATCCCGCTTCAAGACAAGGGGTACCTGGTAACGAACATCGTCTTACCCGACTCGGCCTCGCTGGAGCGCACGCTCGCGGTGACCGACGCAGTGGAGCGGATCGCGCTGGAGACGCTCGGCGTGGCGCACACGCTGTCGCTGCCGGGGATGTCCTACGTGCTCAACGCCAACAGTTCCAACTACAGCAACGTATTCGTCATCCTCAAGCCGTTCGAGGAGCGTCACGACCATTCGCTCGGGGGCGAGGCTGTTGCCGCCCGGATCCGCGAGCGACTGTCGCGAGAGGTTCCGGAAGCGCAAGTGCTGGTTTTCGGGGCACCGCCGATCTCCGGTCTCGGAAAATCAGCCGGATTCAAGTTGATGGTGGAAGGCATCGGCGACGTGGACTACGCGGGGCTTCAGGCCCATGCCGATAACCTGGCCGCCAAAGGCAACCAAGAACCCGGCCTGGTCGGATTGTTCAACAGCTTCCGGGCCCGCACGCCCCAGCTGTACGTGGACATCGATCGTGAGAAGGTCAAGTCGATGGGCGTGCCGCTCACCGAGGTGTTCGACGCTCTTCAGGCGTACCTGGGCAGCTACTACGTCAACGACTTCAACCGCTTCGGTCGCACTTGGCAGGTCAACGTGCAGGCCGACGCGCCGTTCCGCACCGATGCGGAAACCCTCAGACAGTTCAAGGTCCGCAACCGCGACGGCGACATGGTGCCCCTCGGGGCAGTGGCCGAGGTGCGCGACTCAACCGGGCCGGTGCAGGTCACGCGATACAATATGTTCCCGGCCGCCGCGGTCACCGGAACCCCGCTTCCTGGAACAAGCATGGGCGACGCACTGGCGACGATGGAGCGACTCAGCCGCGACCTACCGCGCAACATGGCGACGGACTGGACCGAGGTGAGCTATCTCCAGAAGGAGGCAGGCAGGCTCGAGCAGTTCCGCGACTTGCAGAAAAACCCCTTCAGCGCGTTCGCGCTGGGCGTGATGCTCGTCTATTTCGTGCTGGCGGGCCTGTACGAAGGGTGGTCGTTGCCTTGGGCGGTGATCCTCGTCGTGCCCATGTGCCTGCTGAGCGCACTGGCGGGCCTGTTCCTCGCCGGCATGGACGTCAACATCTTTGTCCAAGTCGGTTTCGTGGTGCTCGTCGGCTTGGCGGCCAAGAACGCGATTCTCATTGTCGAATTCGCCCGTGACCGCCAGGTCCAGGGCGCCACGCGCTACGATGCCTCCGTCGAGGCCGCCCGGGTGCGGCTGCGGCCCATCCTCATGACCAGCTTCGCGTTCATCCTCGGCGTGTTTCCGCTGGTCATCGCCCACGGGGCCGGCGCCGAAATGCGGCAGACGCTGGGCATGGCCGTGTTCGCTGGCATGATCGGCGTAACTCTTTTCGGCATCTTTCTCACCCCCGTGTTTTATTATGTTGTTCGTGGACTCGCTCAGAAGCCGCACCGATCCCGTGACCAGGTTCATCTGGAAGTTGAAACAAAGCCAAACGTGCTAACGGCATAGGAAAAATCCCATGACTGAACAGAACCATCAAGAAGACAATCAGGGGGCCATCGGCCCGGCGCTTGTCGCGGCCGCCTATGTCCAAGCGTGGGAGAATATCCGGCACGTTCGCAATGAACGGATTTGGTTCACGAACGCATACACCGCTGTTGTCGCGGGCGGACTGGCTTTCATGCTGCGAGACAACGGGAGTTCTGCGAACCAGGCGCCGAAGTCAATAGGGCTTCTGGTCCTGGTGTTGTTTTCCATTCTATCGATCATGTCCAGCATCAGGTTGGTGGCGGAACTACGCACGTCTATCGAGAACCTCAAGCGGCTTGGGAACCAGGTCGGAATCGAGCAATTGATCGGGATGATTGAGCCGCCTCGCGGCTTCGGGACCAGGCTGCCGATGCGCTGGGTGTTTCCGATTTTCTTCAGCCTCACGACCGCGTCCCTCGTCGTATTGCTCATCATTCATCTTTTGGGAGTTTGGGGATGAACCGCATACGTTGTTTCCGATACGAGCGGAGCCGCGCTGGAGGCGCAGGTTTGGAATGGAATTCGTTATGCTAGCTAGAAATCCAATAGGTGATTTAAGCTTCCTTTGGGGGAACATCGCCGAAGTTTTTCAAGGTCGATCGCAAGCTGCGTTTGATCATTTCCACAAGAAAGCAACGACGGACCTCGAACCCTACCCGATGCGCACATCGGAATTCTTCCTGAATCCCTGGCGATGTGCAGGACAGTGCTGGGAATACGCCGTTGATTTTATGCAGCGCTCTGTGTTGTTCTGGGACACTCTGCGGCAGCGCGGCGACAACTTCCTGGACCATGAGAAGGCGGGCAAGCCGCCACTTCTGCATTTCGACTTTGAAACCGTGCTGGATGCACGGCAGTTTGAGCGGCCGGTTAACTATGCGTTGGTTCGCATCATCCCGCCGTCTGGAGTGACGGTCGATCCGGCTCGAAGGCCCTACGTCATCATCGATCCGCGCGCCGGGCACGGCCCGGGAATCGGCGGCTTCAAGGACGACTCACAGGTCGGCGTGGCGCTACGAGATGGACATCCCGTTTACTTTGTCATCTTCTTTCCGGAACCCGAGCCCGGCCAGACGCTGCTGGATGTATGCGACGCCGAGGCGACTTTCATTCGCCGCGTTCGCGAGCTTCACCCCAAAAGCGCCAAGCCTGTGATCATCGGCAACTGCCATGGCGGCTGGGCGGTCATGATGCTTGCCGCCACAAACCCGGACGATACCGGTCCCATCGTCCTCAACGGTGCGCCGTTGTCCTATTGGGGCGGAGCTTGGCGGCACGGCGAAGGCGATAATCCCATGCGTTACGCCGGTGGCCTGCTGGGAGGAACGTGGCTTGCATCATTCGCAAGCGATCTTGGTGACGGAAAATTCGATGGCGCCAATCTCGTCGCCAACATGGAGTACCTCAACCCGGCGAACACTTTCTGGAACAAGTACTATCACCTCTTCGCCAACGTCGACACCGAGGCTCCTCGCTTCCTGGAGTTCGAGCGTTGGTGGGGTGGCTTCTATTTGATGAATCGCCAGGAAATCGACTGGATCACGCAGAACCTCTTCGTGGGGAACAAGCTCTGGGAAAAGGACCGTACTCACCCGGGGTTCTTCGATCTGCGGCAAATCAAAGTCCCCATCGTCCTTTTCGCCTCTCTGGGAGACAACATTACCCCGCCGCAGCAGGCCTTCAACTGGGTGGCGGACGTGTACGAGTCCACCGAGGATATCAAGGCTCGCGGCCAAACCATCGTTGGGCTGCTTCACCAGAACATCGGGCATTTGGGCATTTTCGTGTCCGGGCGCGTGGCGAAAAAGGAATACACGCAGATCGTCTCCGTGCTGAAGTCCATCGAGGCCTTGCCGCCGGGGCTGTACGGCATGGAGATTATTGAAAAGCCTGGGCCGGACGGTCGCGCGAAATACACGGTGGAATTTGTCGAACGCCGCCTGGTGGAGGTCGCCGAGCGACTGAACCGCTTCAAGCGAGTAGACGAGAAGCCGTTCGAAGCGGCAGCGATGATGTCGGAATTCAACCAGCGGGCCTATGACCTCTTCATCAGTCCCACAGTCAAGTCCCTGGCGCGGCCGGAAATCGCCAGGTTACTGGAGCTATTCCATCCGCTCCGCATGCAGCGCTGGGTTTGGTCAAGCCGGAACCCGTGGATGAGCTGGCTGAAGCCGGCCGCGGCGGCCATTCGCGTTCAGCGGCGGGAAGTGTCGGCCGATCATGTGCTACGACGAGCTGAGCGGATTGCCTCGGACGTGATCAGCGCATCGTTCGACCTTCACCGGGATTTGCGCGACGCGATCAACGAGGCGACGTTCTTTGGAACCTACGGAAGTCTGTTCTCTCTTTACCTGGGCGACAGGCCAGGCACGAACCTCAATCAAGGTCAAACCACCGATGGGAAACAATCGGAGGTGATCAAAAATGTCTTGTCCAAAATCGACGCCGGCGGATATCCAGAGGCGCTCGCTCGCGCTGGCGCGCTGCTGGAACAGCACGGCGAGCCGATGCGGTTGACACGGCTGGAACTCAAGCATGAGCTCCTGACTGAGTACAAGGAATTCCTTCCCGATCTTCCCACGGAAACGGCTCGGCGTATTCAGGGCGAGCAAGACGTAATTGTCAGTTGCGAACGCGAGGCGGCCATCGAGACCCTTCCCAAGCTGCTTGTCGATCCGCAGGACCGCCAACGGCTTCTTACTCTGCTTGCGCGCTTGCCTGCGGATCCGCGCGTGAAATCTGAAGGAATTTCGCCGGAGCAGCTCAATACCCTGAGCCGGATTCGGAGCGTGCTCGCGACGGAATCGGCGAGCACGAAGGCAAAGCGCGCGGCCGGTGTCGCTGGGCACGCCGCAATCTAAGGAGATGGATCATGACCCCGCTTACCAACATCACGTTCGACGAGATCAAAGTGGCAACCGCCTCCGCCGCCCTGGCAATAATGTGCGGGTTGTCCGGTTGCGCCACTGCGCCTCCTGCAAAAGAACACACGCTGTTCCTTTCGCATGCCCAAGAAACGGTAGTCTGGTTTGAAGAAAACGTGCCGGGATTGCGCGAGCAGATCAGAGACTCTGCCGGTTATACAGTATTTCCGAACATGCTCCAGTACGGAACCGGATTCGGGGGCGGCGAGTTCGGCCGGGGCATGGTTGCAAGTAGGAACGGAACACAGATCGGGTGGTCAGCAATCAACATGGGTTCTCTTGGGTTGCAGGCCGGCATCCAAGGTTTCAAGATGCTGGTTGTATTCCAGAACGATACATCACTTCAAAAGTTCAAAGCCAACCGACTGTCTGGAGCAGCGAACGGAGTGGCGGTATTGGCCGATTTGGGCGGCAGTGGCGCCGCACCGTTTGAGAACGGTGTCGTAGTTTATCAAGGGGCAAACGTGGGCCTCATGGCCGGACTGAATGTTGGACTTGGGCTCATTCGGTTTGAGCCTCTCAAGCCAAGCACGAGCCTCGATCAGGCTCCATCAAACGAAGAGAAACGATCGGAGACCAGCAAGGTCTTGTTCAAGATCGATACAGGCGTCGATGACGCCGCAATTTGAGGAGATGGATCATGACTCCGCTCAGCAACATCACATTCGACGAGATCAAGGTGGGACAGTCTGCCACCATATCGCGAACGCTGTCTCAGATGGACATCGAAGTTCTGGCATACACATCGGGCGATGCGGATGCCTACCACCTCGAGGAAGGACGGACCGTCAAGGAAGTTACTTCAACGGAAGCTGTCGCGGCCCAGGCATTTTTTGGCCACTTACTGAATCGCCGACTCCCGGGTCCAGGCACCAGTATTGTTGCTTCCAGTTTTGAGCTGCGAGGCCGCATGTCAGTGGGCGATGCCGTATCAGCCACCATCACCGCGAAGGAGAAGCGAACCGAAGGCGGATTGGTTGTGTTCGATTGTCAGTGCGTCAATCAGAAGGGCGAGAAAGTCGCCACCGGGCTGGCCACGGTCATGGCGCCGAGAAAGCATGTGGCTTATTCAGAACTTGCCATGCCCGAAGTGATCTTCAGGCGTACTGATGTATTCGCGCGGCTTATTCAGGCTTGCGACGGATTGGAGCCCGTTAAGACCGCTGTGGTTCATCCCTGCGATTATGACAGTTTAGTAGGGCCGATCGAAGCCGCCAGGCGAAAGCTCATCATACCGGTGTTCGTCGGCCCGGAGGCCAAGATCCGGGCGACGGCCGAAGCTGCCAACATCGATCTCGGCGGAATAGAAATCGTCGCGACCGAGCACAGTCATGCCGCGGCGGAGAAAGCGGTAGCCATGGCGCGTAGCGGGGAGGTGGAGGCGCTAATGAAGGGCAGCCTTCACACCGACGAACTCATGGGCGCGGTGGTGCCCTCGGCCACGGGGTTGCGAACGGCGCGGCGGATTAGCCACGTGTTCGTCCTCGATGTACCCGCTTATCCGCGAATGCTGCTGGTGTCCGATGCTGCGATCAACATCGCACCGGATCTCAAGGCGAAGGCTGACATCGTGCAGAATGCCATTGACCTGGCGCGGATTCTGGGAATCGAACTGCCGCGCGTGGCCATCCTTTCTGCGGTCGAAACAGTGAACCCGGACATCCCATCCACGCTGGATGCCGCCGCTCTTTGCAAAATGGCGCAGCGGGGCCAGATCACCGGCGGCATACTCGATGGACCATTGGCTTTCGACAATGCCGTTAGCGAACTTGCGGCAAAGACGAAAAAAATCATCTCGGAGGTGGCCGGGAAAGCAGAAGTTCTCATTGCTCCCGATCTGGAGGCCGGGAACATGCTCGCCAAGCAGTTGCAGTATTTGGCGGGAGCAGACGCAGCCGGAATCGTCATGGGAGCCAAGGTTCCGATCGTGCTGACCAGCCGCGCAGATACTGTGCGCACGCGACTGGCGTCGGTGGCAGTCATGGCCCGCATTGCACAGGCCAGGAGGGCAACCGCGATTCAATCGTCGACAACTGAAGGAAGTGGCAGATGACTCAGAAGAACATGAAGCATCCCCGGGCGTTTCGGATACGGACGGTAGACGAATGGGAGCGCGACTGGCGTTTGTTCACGGGCAAAGCCCCTATACACGGTTACGAGCTGCCATTGGACACCGTCCAGCACGAACGGAGTTTCCTCGCGCAGTCGCGGACCCCGGAGCGGGAGATGGCCCGCCTCAAACGCATCCAGGGCGAATTCGCCCGCGGATTCAGGGCATTGTACCGCTTGGGACCGGCCGTAACGGTTTTTGGTTCGGCTCGATTCAAGCTGCGCACCCCTATTACAAGATGGCCCGAGCCGTGGGGGCCGAACTGGCTCGCGCGGGGTTCGCGACGCTCACCGGAGGCGGGCCAGGAATCATGGAGGCAGCCAATCGCGGCGCCCACGAAGTCGGTGGAACGAGCTACGGACTGAACATCATCCTTCCGCGCGAACAGTGCTCGAACCCGTATGTCGATGAGAGCGTTGAGTTCCGCTACTTCTTCACTCGAAAGGTGATGCTGGTGAAGTACTCCTGCGCATATGTAGTTCTGCCAGGCGGACTCGGCACCCTCGACGAACTTTTCGAAGCGGCAACGCTCGTTCAGTGCGGCAAAATTGGACCGTTTCCCGTGGTCCTGATGGGGCAGAAGTTCTGGGAGGGGATGCGTCGCTGGGGAGAATTCATGTTAAGGCAGGGCGTGTACAGCAAGAAGGAATTGCGTTTCGGTTATGTGACCGATTCACCAGAAGAGGCGGTTGAAGTCATTCGACGAAGTCTCGCACCGCAGGTTCGCGAGATGCTCGTTCCCCGCACGCCAGTGAAAGGAAGTAAGACGCCATGAAAATCAACGTCATCGGAGCTGCCGGCGGGGAAGTCACGGGTTCCGCATATCTGGTCGAAACGAAGCAAGCTCGCGTGCTGGTCGATTGTGGCATGTTTCAGGGGGGCAAGCAGTCCGAATCCCAGAATCGCCCCCCGGCTGAGCCTAACATGCAGCTCGACAGCGTGCTCCTTACCCATGGTCATCTTGATCACACGGGCCGACTTCCTCTCCTTGCTCAGCTGGGATGGAGTGGACCGGTCCTGGCCACTCCCGCCACCATCGCCATGACCGGCCTCATTGTCCGTGATTCCGCCCGCCTGCAGGCACAAGATGCGGTTCGAATTAACCGGAAGAACGAACGAGCGGGGAAACCGCCAGTAGCGCCGCTATATACCTGCGAAGAAGCAGAGCGCATCCTGGCAGATCTTCGCGAGGTTCCCTACGGACAGCCTGTGGCCGTAGCGCCCGGAATGCATGCTGTCTGGACAGAATCAGGACACATGCTTGGGTCCGCGAGCATCAAATTGCTGGTCCAGGAAGATGGCCGCGAAAAGCGAGTGGTTTTTTCCGGGGACATCGGCCCGCAGGGCGTACCCATGCTGCGCTCGTTCGTTCCATTCCATGATGCCGACATGGTTTTCCTTGAATCGACCTACGGCGATCGCGACCACCGACCTTTTCGTCCGACGGTCGATGAGTTCGTTGCCGCAGTAGGAACGGCCGTACAGTCTGGCGGAAAGATCATTGTTCCAACGTTTGCCGTCGGTCGCGCCCAGCTACTGACCGTCATTTTGGCGTGGATGTTCCGTAATGGGAAAGTCAGGCCTTTTCCCGTCTTTTTGGACAGTCCGATGGCCATCGAGGCGACCGAAATCCACATGCGGCATCAGGAGCTTTTTGGCGATGAATTGGTGGAGTTCATGAAGGACCGGCCCATCCGCGCAGATCTTCAGACCTTGAAGATGACCGCCAGCGCCGACGAGTCCAAAGCCATCAACGATGTGCAGGGAACCTGCCTCATTATGGCGGGGGCAGGCATGTGCAACGGCGGGCGCGTGCTGCACCACCTCAAACATAATCTCTGGAGGCCGGAAACACAGATTTTGTTCGTCGGGTTTCAAGGTCACGGATCGCTTGGCCGCAGGCTCATCGAGGGACAAAACCCCGTGATTATACACGGTGAGAAGGTGATGGTGCGCGCCAAGATACATACGCTCAATGGCTTCAGCGCACATGCGGGCCAAAAGGATCTGCTCGCCTGGTTCGAATGCATCGCTCCCAGCAGACCCCGGGTCGTTCTCACACATGGCGAAGATCGGCAGCGAGCCGCGCTGGGCAAGATGATTCAAGAGAATTTTGGACTCAATAGCGAGCTCCCCATGATGGGCGATGTGATTGAAGTCTGAACCGAGGCGCTCCGTGTCGCACGGGACGCACCGGAAGCCTAGTTTTGAGAATCAGACTAACGCGGAAATCAGAGCGCTGGCGTAGCGATAGGACGCGCAGATGGCGAGGCATCGCAATGGACCAAACAGACAAAAACGATCACACGGATAAAGAGACTGCCCGGGAAACCATGAAGATTTTTGCGAACGGCTGCCGCGATCAACGGCAATCGACCCGTTTCGACGGCTTTTCCAGCCAGCGCAATCCAATCGAGGCGATTTCGTCGATACCCGAGGCGCAGGAAGAGTATGTATCGCAGTCGTTCGAAGCCTTGAAGGTTCATCTGAATGGAGAGTTCGCCCGGCTCGCGGCCGACGCCGAGCAGATGGCCCACCAACTGCGTGAGGCAGAAGAACGTTCTGAGCAACTCCGGCATCAATTGCTGGAGAGTAGGTCTTTCTGAGGCGATGACAAGCATGTTCGGTAAGGTCTTGATGGCATTCGCGATGGTGGGACTCGTGGCCGTCATTCATGCCGGGGGGCTGGTTGTTGTGTTGAGGGCGGTTGTACTTGCAGAGACTCGGCCGCGCGTCGTCCCTCGTTTTTGGTCCGTCGTATGGCTTCTGGTCTGGGTTCCCCTGACGCTGGTAGTCATTCATCTGCTTGAGATAGCAGTTTGGGCTTGTTTGTTTTGGTGGCAGCGCTGTTTCTCGGATGCCGGTTCCTCGCTTTATTTTGCTGGAGTGACCTACACTACGTTGGGCTACGGCGACCTCATGTTGCCCGTTGAATGGCGCCAATTCGGCCCGCTGATGGCACTGACCGGGGTGTTGAGCTTGGGGCTATCCGTGGGGTTTTTCGTCGCGGTGATGGGCACAGTTTATCAATCCGCGATTCTACAGGATCGATCGGCCCGCACGTCCCGACGCGGAAGCTTTCGGCTACGACCAAGTGTGGGTCACAACCATCTGCCAGAGACTGGGGGCCGGAACCGTAACCGTTTTGCTGGCAGCACAGCCGTAGATTCAAACGGGCTGGAGGAACACAAGTAATGGCAAATGTCAAAGAGACGCGAGAACCGCACACAAATCGACCGTGCGACTCTCCGGGTAAGCATGAGCCACGAGTACCTCTCATTCGTAACGTACCTCTTGATCAGCGTGGCTACACTCGAGCGATGTATGTTGCCCTCTGTGGTGCGACGCTTGCTGGAACGGTGAGTGTGACGGGCTGCGTTGCCCCGAGCAGGCTTAAGGCAGTACCCGCCGAGTTGCAGGACAAGGCAGCGCTGCCGGGCTTTCCTCCACACATCCGAACTTGGGGCGATCGCTTGAGTCCTGAATTCATCGCTGAGTGCGTCGCCGCGGCCAAACGCGAGGAGGAAGCTCTGGGAACTGAGCAAAACCAATCGGGCATCCCGGCAGTCAATTTCCTGGCTGTATCCGGCGGAGGAGCCAACGGTGCCTTTGCCGCAGGTCTGCTGTGCGGCTGGACGGCCGGGGGCACTCGACCTCAGTTCAGTGCCGTGACGGGCGTCAGCACCGGGGCGATGATTGCTCCCTTCGCATTTCTTGGATCGAAGTACGACGGGATTCTGCGAGAGAACTATACCGCCGTTCAGACCAAAGACATCTTGAATCCTCGACCGATTCTTGAGGCAATGTTTAGCGATGCACTCGCGGACACCAAACCGTTGGAGCGCCTCGTGGACCGCTGCGTCGACCGAGATGTGTTGGCGGCAATTGCGGACGAATATCAAAAAGGTCGCCTTCTACTGTTTCTGACCGTCGACCTTGACGCCCAACGGCCGGTGATCTGGAACATGACGGCGATCGCCGCAAGCGGGCACGCCGGCTCACTCCAGTTGTTTCGCCGTGTCATGCTCGCCTCTGCCTCGGTTCCTGGAGCCTTCCCGCCCGTGATGATCGATGTCGAAGTTGAGGGAAACCGCTTGCAGGAAATGCATGTGGACGGCGGGGTGATGCAGCAGGTGTTTTTCTATCCACCTTCGTTCGACTTGGAGTTGGAGCTACGCGCTGCGGGAGTGCGTCAACGTGATCGTCGGTTGTATGTCATTCGCAATGCCCACCTCGAACCGACTTCTTCCGATGTCGAGCGGCGAATTCTGAAAATAGCGGCCAGAGCTATTCAGACGCTCATTCAGACCCAAGGACTCTATGACGTTCATCGACTTTACGAGACCACCCAGCGCGATCAGGTCGATTTCAACGTTGCTTATATACCAAAGGACTTCGGGGATCCTCCGTCGAACGAATTTGATTCCAATTATATGAGAATGCTATTCGATCGCGCGTTTGAGTTAGCCCAAAACCAATACCCTTGGAGCAAGATCCCACCTGACTTTGAGACTGGCCCGACAGCCGCGGCGCGGCCAGCGAAGTAGCAGTTGCTGTCGGCCTACCTGGCTGACAAACCAGCGAGTCGCGCGTGTGAGACGGAATCAGTCACGCACAGGAACTTGAGCCAAGTACGATTGGAGCAAAGGAGAACGGAACATGAGCTGCAACGTTGAAAGAAGTTGGTGGGGCGTCTACTTCTTGGCGCTTCTTCTAAGGGGAGATCCGGCTCAAGTAAGGGCGGAAGAGCTTCGCGATACGTTTCGACGAGTGAAATCATCCGTTGTCGTAGTCAAAACCGCAGAATCGATTGGCGCGTCCTCATTTTCGGGATTGATGCTGGGTTCGACCGGCCTGGGGTCTGGAGTCCTCATCTCGGAGGATGGCAAGTTGTTAACGGCTGCGCACGTTGTCCAAACTGCGGACAGGGTTACCGTGAAATTCATCGGCGGCGAGCAGGTCACGGCTCGCGTCATTTCCTCAGAGCCAAATGCGGATGTCGCGCTTCTACAACTCGAGTCGGTGCCCGAGGGAGTAGAACCCGCCCGACTCGGCGACTCGGATCGCATCGAAGTAGGTGATGAAGTGTTCGTGGTGGGCGCCCCCTACGGCCTATCGCACACCCTTTCTTCGGGGCGGATTAGTGGGCGAATTGCGCCCGATTCAGGTTTCGGAGTCGGGTCAGGATGTGAATATTTGCAAACGGACGCGGCGATAAACCGCGGTAACTCGGGAGGGCCGGTCTTCAATATGGATGGTGAGGTCATCGGAATCGCCAGCCGAATCCTGACCCAGTCCGGGGGCTTCGAGGGTATTGGATTCGCGGCCACCGCCAAGGCGGTCCGTCTGCTGCTTCTGGAACGGAAGCCTTTCTGGTCGGGGATGGAAGGCATCATCGTTCGGGGCGACGTTGCGGCCGCGTTCAACGTGCCCCAGCGGGCCGGATACTTGGTCCAACGAGTTTCGCAGGAGTCGCCAGCGTGGCGCATGGGAATCAGGCCTGGGGCTCTGCGCGCGACCATCAAAGGAACCGAGTTGCTGATCGGTGGCGACATCATTGTCTCATGCAATGGGATTGAAGTCCGTGATGAGGCGTCGCTCGAAAGCATTTACGAGAGCATACGCAAGCTTGAACCTGGCGAAACCGTCATCAGCAGGGTGCTTCGCGCCGGACAAATCATCGAAGTACGTTCCCTGGTCAGTTCGGATGTCAGGCGCCCATGATTTCTGGCAATCCGATTACGACAACCAATTGGATCGTGGCCCTTCGTTTGCCTGATCAACTCTAGACTCAGGTACTTCCACTCCTTGCGTCGTCGCAAAACTGATTCAGTCGTTTCTGGCAAATCTCGGTTGGGTGAAACTCGGTGGTAGTACTACCACAAAATGCGTCAAAATGCGTCAAAATGCGACGATTTGCGAAAACGACACTTATCGCTAAAGTGCTGTGATCAAAGGCTTTGCGAGCCTTTCGGAGAAGGGCGGATTTTGCTTCCCAAGCTGGACGTCGTCGGTTCGAATCCGATCGCCCGCTTTCTTAACTCCATATTCCAAAATAACTTAGCCTCGCGGAATCTTCCAATGAATCTCTGCCAGGTAGCGCGCAAAACGGTATTACCGGCTTTTCCATTGCGCGGCTCCTGGTCGCCAAGTCTCCGTAACCCATTATGCAACCGCAACTTGCTCACGCAGCCCGCGCCACATGACGTCCAGTTCACATCGCTGGACGTCATCCGTTGGGTAGCTAAATTCGGTCCGAGGCTGGAACTCTTATGCTTTGGGATTTGCAAACAAGAAGCGACTATGGGGAGATCGTTTGCCGAGAGATTTTTGCGAAATCGCGCATTTCCACGCTTCTGCTGCGATCGACATCGAAGCATTTGCAGCCGATTACGGAAAGACGAGCATGTACATTCCGGCCAAAGCAAGAACGTGAAAAATAATGGAGAGAATCCACGACATCAGTACGCCCTTGCCGGTTAGGCTAGGCGAGGCGGAACCACGGTGTGAGGACGTAGTCGGAAGTACGCAAGGGCGTATCGTCCGCTATCACGGCTGTCTTGCGCATGAATTAGAGCGTTCCTGTTCCATTCGCGTCCACATTGCGAATTGCGCCGGGCCGCAAGTTACACCCATCGTCGCCGAAGCAGCCAAGCTTTCACCAGTTGCGTCAGCACCACGTAGCACAGCAACGTCAATGCCAGGAGAGGCCAATACAACGTGGGAAGTGGCACAAAGCTGACGTAGCCCGCCAGGGGTGAAATAGGCAGGAGAACGCCGACGCCCATGATGATGGCTGTCATGATCATCAGAGGCCAGGACGCACAGCTTTCCAGGAAGGGAATCTTATTGGTGCGTATGACGTGGATGATGAGCGTTTGAGTGAGCAAACTTTCAACGAACCAGCCGGTCTGGAAGAGAGATGCATTTTCCGAAGACCAGCAGTTGAAGATGAACAGCATCATCAGATATGTCGTGTAATCGAAGATCGAGGAGCAGGGTCCTATGAAGACGATAAACTTTGCGATCTGCCCCATATCCCAAGGGCGAGGCCGGGCGATCTGCTCGGCGTCAACTTCATCGGTGGGAATTGCGGTCTGCGAAATGTCGTAAAGCAGATTATTCGTTAGGATTTGAATAGGCATCATGGGAAGAAACGGGACGAAGACGCTTGCTCCCAGAACACTGAACATGTTCCCGAAATTGCTGCTAGCCCCCATGCGGATGTATTTGAGGATGTTCGCAAATACCTTTCGTCCTTCCAGAACCCCTTCCCCTAAAACAACGAGGCTCTTCTCCAGAAGGACCATGTCCGCGGATTCCTTGGCGATATCTACGGCCGAGTCGACGCTGATGCCCACGTCAGCGGTGCGAAGTGCGGGGGCATCATTGATTCCATCCCCCATGAACCCAACGGCATGCCCGCGAGACTGAAGGGCACGGATCACGCGCTGTTTTTGTGCTGGCGACACGCGCGCAAACAACGTCGCTCGCTCCGCTTCGATACAAAGGCGTTCATCGGTCAGATTGTCAATGTCGGCACCCAGGAGGGTCTGGTCCGTCAATAGCCCCACGTCCCGGCAAGTCTTTCGGCTTACGAGCTCGTTATCACCCGTGACGACCTTGACCGTCACTCCATGGTGCTGCAATGCTCTAATTGCTTCCGTGGCGGTATCCTTTGGGGGATCAAAAAACGCGACGTAACCTTTGAGCACCAGTTCGTTCTCGTCGTCCTTGGAATAGGCGGCGCGTTTGGAAAGGTCCTTGTAGGCAATAGCCAAG
The DNA here is from genome assembly GCA_964501365.1 of uncultured Phycisphaera sp. Lineage (GTDB taxonomy): Bacteria > Planctomycetota > Phycisphaerae > UBA1845 > UBA1845 > CAZAMB01. The sequence continues at coordinate 23,170 of CAZCST010000027.1, forward strand.
ACGCGGAAGCCGTCCGCGCTCAGCTCATCACATTCGAGCCTGAGGTCGTCGAGATAGATCTGTCGCATAGGGTAGTTGTCGCCTTTGACTTCAAAACTGGCGCAACGCGCAAAGACGGCTTCCGGGGCTCCCTTGCAGATGAGCCGGTGAACGTCATTTGGAGTCTCCACTACCACGGACATGAGCCTGCGGGAGAAATCGAAGGGAATCTCGTCCACCTTCTCAAACTCCGGAATGGAGGCGTGCTCATGGACCTCATGATGGGCGAGAATCGCCCGATCCAAGACGTTTTTCAGCCCGGTCTGGAAGTGGCTGTTGAGATACGCCAGCACCAGTACGCTGTCATCCTCGCGGCGAAACACGTCACAGTGCTTCTCCAGGATGACGCGATCCATGGTCAGCGTCCCGGTTTTGTCGGTGCAAAGCACGTCCATAGCCCCAAGGTTCTGGATCGCATTGAGACGTTTGACCACGACTTTCTTGCGTGCCATGGCGATGGCCCCTTTGGACAGGCACACCGTCACGATCATAGGGAGCATTTCCGGTGTCAGCCCGACGGCCACGGCCAAGGCAAAGAAAAACGCGTCGTGCCAACTGCCTTTGGTGATGCCATTGATCAGAAATACGAGCGGGACCATGACGAACATGAAACACAGCATGAGGTGCGTGAAACGCGAAACACCCCGATCAAAGGCAGTCTCAGTCGGTTGCTCCGCGAGCACCTGAGCCATGCCCCCGAGGTACGTCTGAGCGCCGGTTGCGACGACCAGGGCTGTCGCCGTTCCGCTTTCGACGCTGGTGCCCAAGAAGGCGATATTGGCCAACTCGATCGGAGACTTGGTCCCCGAGTTTGGCTCAATTTCAAATTTTTCGACGGGGAAAGACTCGCCGGTAAGCGATCCTTGAATGATGAACAAGTCCTTGGCTTGAATGATGCGGACATCTGCGGGAATCATGTCTCCGGCAGACAGCTTTACGACGTCACCGGGAACCAGCGAAGTTATTGGCAGTTCCTGGGCAATGCCGTTGCGAAGAGCAGTCGCAGTGACCGAGATCATGGCTTTGAGTTTGGCGGCGGCGTTGTCAGCCTTCGCCTCCTGAACCAGACGCAGAGCGACACCCAGGACGATCATCAACGACATCACAACCCCAGCGCGAAGGTCTCCAGTTGCAAAGGAAATGGACGAGAGAACGACCAGCAAAACGACCAGGGGATTGCGCACGGCGTGCCAAAAGAGAACGAGCACCTTCTTGCGGGCGTCGCCGGCAACGACGTTAGGTCCGTGCTTCGCGCGAAGTGCTTCCGCCTCTTCCTGGGTCAGTCCGTTTAGGCGACTCTCCAAGCGATCGTACAGTTCGGGAGGGGAAAGCGACGCCGCCTCGATGACGATGGGCGATACGTGAATGGGCGCGGACTGGCGTCGGATGGACGCGAACAGGTGCTTGGGCAACGATAGAGACCCAACAAACCTGCCCCGTCGTTTTGATGCGCTCATGCGGATTGTCGGGCTCCCTTGCGACACGGGACAACCAAGACGTTGTGGAAGCGAGGGCTAGCGTCCGTCCTCCAGGCTTAAGAGTTTTCGTCAAACAAGGATGGTTCCCACGCCGCGCCGATGAGGAATCCAGTCAAGCCTTGTGTGCAATGCTGAACCTCTGCGGTTAGCCAGACGCCGGATTGGTCAGACGCCCACTCGCGTAGGCATAGAATCGTGCCTGGGCGGAACTGCCGCTTCGACCGAAAAGAAATTCCATCCTTGGAGAAATTGTGAGCCGTTGCTGTTACTACCGGTGAAGTTCCGGGATTCTGTTCCGTCACCTCCAATCGCAAGTTTGTCGAGTAGCGGGTATGCCGACGTTTTCCTGCGTACGAATCGGCAAGGACATCAGCCGAGTGCGACATGAGGCGGGTCAGCGCTTCGCGCGCGGCACGCTTGTAGTCCTTCTGCGATAAGGCCCGCTGGGCGTCATTGGCCATTGAAATTCCTTGCCCGAAATCACATTGCATAAAATCAAAGGCCAAGCGGAGGAGGACGAATCCTACTCCGCGGCAGGAAGGGAAAGAGCAATTCGCGTGCCAATATTTCCGTTCGTTGATTCCACCCGGATATGGCCACCATGCGCTGCGATGATTTGTCGGCACAGATACAGCCCAATTCCAGAGCCTTTGGGCCGTTCTATCGTGTCGGGAAGGTGATGCTCCACTCGAAAAAACTTTTCAAAAACTCGCTCGTGAAAGTCGGCCGGAATGCCCGGCCCCGTATCCGTCACCGTAATTTGCACTGTCCGTTGGTCAACCGATCCTGCGTTTTGCATGGACGACGCTCGAATCGTGACATGCCCGTCACTGGGCGTGTATTTGAGGGCGTTCTCCAGAAGGTTTCGAAAGACGAGTATTAGTCTCGAACCGTCCCCATTTGCGACAAGAGGCTGGGGTGATTTTTCGACGGTGATTCGCACTCCCCTTTCTTCGAACCTTGGGAAAAAGGAGGCGACGACTTGGTCGATCAGCCGAACCAGATCTACGCGTTCCAAATCCAAGTGCATCCCGCCGGCATCAATCCTCGATACGTCCAGCAACTGGTCCACCGTTCGGTTGATGTCGTTCATGGCACCAATCGCTGCTTCGGTGAGCTCCAATTGTCTGCCTTCTACCGAAGCGAGGGCTTCGTGAAGCAATAAGAGAGTCAAACGAAGAGAAGTCAGGGGGGTCTTCAACTCATGTGACGCGACCGCGATAAACTCGGTTCGCAAAGCCTCAAGTCGTAATTGGTCCGTCACGTCGTAAAGTACGAGAAGTGCGCCGCGCCCGGCAATCGAAGGTCCAACGATGGGAATGACGACGGGAAGCAGACGCCTTTCGATTTCGTCTTGGACGAATGAAACCGCGCTGTTTATTTCGGGCTTTCGAGATTCTTTGTCGTTTTCGTGAATGACCGCTTGCACGGCCTCGAAGGTATCCGACGGGAGTTGGAGCATCGCCAAATCGACTTCCTCCGGCGGCGGCAATAAGGGAAAGCAATCTCGTGCCGCTCCATTTGCCAGGATGATGCGCGTGTTCTGGTCGACGAGCAACACCGCCTCCGGAAGCGCCTCCAGTGTTGCCTCCATGAGCGCTCTGGCCTCCTCGATTCGGTCCAGATCAAGCGCTCGCAAATCTCTGAGCGAGCGGATCATATTGTTGAATCCGTTGGCAAGGCGCCCCAGTTCATCATTCGCCCCAACACTCAGATGTTGATCGAAGTCGCCAGCCGCAACGCGCTCAGTCGCAAACATCATTTGAAAAACCGGACGTACGACGCGACGCGTCAAATGAAGGGAAGTAAGTGAGGCAATCACGACCGCGCCAAAGGAAATCACTCCCACGACCCAACTCGCCCGCCAGGCCAGGTTTTGAGCCTGGTTCCCGGCGACTTGCATCTCCTGGTCCTGGAGATCTCTCAATGCAGTAGCACAAGCTAAAGCTCGACGAAGGGTAGGGTTTACCTCCGCGTAGTATCGTTCCAAGAGGTTAGGGGTGGCTGCAGCGCGTAAGATCTCATCGCCAAGTCTGCGAAATTCGCGCGTCTCACGATCCAATGCCTCGACAGCGGAACTCTCTTCAGGCTTTGTAAGCAGGCTCACTAACCCTTCGCGAGCATGCCGGTAATTTGCCCGCTCTTCTTCAAGGGCGGCTTGGGCTGCGTCGGTACGACCCCCGATCGCCATAAGAATCGCGTCGTCTTCCCGTTCCAACGCCTTGGAAATCTTTGCGATGACACTGACGGATTCACGGACCTGATCAAGAGTACGATCCAGAATGTGATTTAGACTGTAGAAGGTCCAAGCAGCATATGCGCCTGAGGCGATGGTGGTCACAACGATGAGCAACGCGACGAGGTAAAATCGCCTATAGAGCGACATTCCCCGCTTGGCGTTCGCCGATGACATGACGGGAATCCTTCTAAGCCAATCCGTACCGCTTTCGCTTACGGGCCAACGTTGACGGATCGATCTCCAGAATTCTGGCGCTGGCCTCGGTCGATCCAAGCCGCGCTAATACGCGCGCAATGTGTTCGCGCTCGATCTGACTCAGCGTGAAGTCGCCGCCCAACGTCGTCGCGTCGATGCCCGCCGCCCCTCGTGTGAATGTTTCAGAAATGTCTTGGCGATCGGTTCGCTCACCGACCAAAAGCTGTTCGGGCTCAATGGTTGTCCCAGTGGCAAGAATCGCCGCACGCTCCACGGCGTTGCGTAACTCACGAAGATTGCCGAGCCAAGCATGCTTCACCATCGCCTCTCGACATCGGTTGGAGAACTGCAACGATGATCGGCCCTGTCGAACGGCGAAAAACTGCAGAAAGTTCTCGGCAAGGATACTGATGTCCTCCGCGCGTTCTCGCAGCGGAGGTAGCGCCAAGCTAACCACGTTCAAACGGAAAAAGAGGTCTTCGCGGAATCGCCCATTTGCAATGTATTCCTCTAGGCTGCGGTTCGTCGCAGCAATGATCCGCACGTCAGCCCTGCGTTCCTTGTTGTCGCCCAATCGTTCATAGCATCGATCATTGAGAAACCGCAGCAACCTGTTCTGCGCATCAGGCGTCAGGTCTGCTATTTCGTCGAGAAAAAGCGTGCCGTGCTCAGCATCCTCGACCTTGCCGCGCGCGTCTGACAAGGCGCCCGTAAACGCCCCTTTCCGATGGCCGAATAATGTGCTGATCATTAGGTCCCCGGAAAGCATGGGGCAATGAACGGTGACGAAAGCCTCAGTCTTTCGGGGACTTTTTTGGTGAAGCCATCGCGCAATCACGTTTTTCCCAGTCCCGCTCTCACCTCTGAGCAGTACGACGCAATCGGCGGCCGCCACGCGCCCGGCATCCACAAGGAACCGTTGGTAAGCAAGACTGCGAGATTCAAAGGTCGAATCTCCCTCGGACATATCGACCCGGTCCCGCAACTCGGCGACTTGCCGTTGAAGCTGGCGGGCTCCACGGGCGCGTTGAACCGTGATGCGTACTTGGTCAGGTGAAAACGGCTTTGGCAGGTAGTCCACCGCGCCAGCCCGGATCGCTTGAACAGCGGTCTCAATGGACGCAAAGGCCGTGATGACAATTACGCCGATGCCGGGCTGGCGACGCAAAATCTCCGGCAATGCCGCGAGCCCTGAATCGGATCCGAGCCACAGGTCCAGCAACACAACATCGAACGGCGCACGATCCAGCGCCTCCAGCGCCGCCTGCGCGCTGGCCACACCCAGAACCTTCGCCTCTTCAGGCTCCAAGCAGAGCCGGATCGACTGGCGGATGTTTGCGTCGTCGTCAATGATCAGTGCAGACCATGCCATGGCGGTATTCCTGAACCCCGGTTGATCTTACGAGTTTGCGGCCGAGCCAGCCATACGCACAACGAGAAAGCAACGTGGAGCCACACTAATCGCTACCTGCGAAAGGACCTAAACGTGGTTTCTCTATGATCGAGCTTTCGATGTAGGAGATGCCCGTGAGGGGAACGACTAACTTGGAGACTAATCTCTGACCGTTGTCTTCATAAACTGTCACATCAGCAAGTACAAGAATTCCATCTTTGAGATTACGAACCACATCCGCCATGCCGAGCTCCACACCGTTCGACGTGGGGATGGCGAGATTCCCACTGATACGCGCTCCACAAGACAACTTCGCCCTTACACGGTACAAAGACGATTTCTGATTCGCCATGTGATCCGCATTCGTCCTTAGGCATGGGATCTCGTGGAACTTCTGCTCAGGTGGACCGCCCCATCCCGGCTTTCACTTGGTTTCCAGCAGATGAATTGGCGCAGGCCCTGGTGTTCACCAACTGGCGGGACACCCTCTCTGGCGCTTCGCTTGTAATTTTCGCGCATTTTGAGGTTATCGTATCGTGGCTTATCGGAAATCCTTTCGCGTTCATAGCCCAAAGATTACCTAAGGTATGATCAGGCGAAGCGACGTATCGCAATTCCGCGATGGAAAAAGAGTTGCAACTCGCGTGCCAAGACCCTCAATTGTTCACCTCGCTCGGACGAGCCGTCGCAAAATGTCAATAACTTAGCGACGAGGGTATTGCTAAATTCCGATCCTCTCCGCGATCCCGAAGCGCCAGATTGTAAATCGTTACGCCTGAGTCGTTTTGAAATTCACTTTCACGAGATTAGGAGGGTACCGCTTCCCTTGAATTCGTCATGGCAATTTGCGGCGTCGACCAAACAAAGGAATCGGCATATTGCATGGACACAGCATTTGCTTCTTGTCGTTACAGCATCGTACCTTGAATTCCGCAGCCTGAGAAAAAGGCAAACCAATCGCAAGGTTGGGACGCAAAGCGTTGAGTCCGTCGGGATCACGGATTGTCGCGCCGCCCGGGAACGAAGCAAAGGCACTGGTATTGTTTCAGCGGGAAGGAGCGTCCCAATATGTCTCGACCACAGAACGAAATGAAATCCTACCGACGTCGTGGCGTCACTGTGTTCCTCGTGTTGATTTTGATCCCGGTCTTGCTGGGGTTTGCAGCGCTGACGATCGACGTTGGCGTCTTGTATAACACCCGGGCCGACCTGCAAAACGCAGCCGACGCGGGAGCCCTCGCGGCGACGAGCATGTTGGCATCGGATCGCAGTCCGGCCGGCGTCCTTGCCGCCCGAAATGCGGCAATGGAGGTGATCCAAAAACATGTTACTCTGGGCGAGAGCCTCACTGCCGATCCGAACGCCGACGTGGTATTCGGGCAGTTGCATTTCAATGAAGCGACCAACCGGTACGATTTCACGCCGACCGAATCTTTCCCGGACGCGACACGCATTACTATGCGCCGCGCGGCGGGTTCGGCCAACGGCCCCACTCCACTATTTTTCGCCGGCATCTTTGGCAAACGAACTGCCAATGTCGAGGCAACCGCAACCTCCGGGCTGACCGGGATTCGAGATATCGCCCTGGTGATCGACCTAACCTATACGATGACCAATGACAGTATGTTGTTTCACGCCGTGTCGCACACGGCCGAAAATGGCACAAACTTGCCGGGAATGCAGATTAATCTGCGAGACATTTGGTGCGCCCTAAATGGTCCTGTGCCAAACCGGCCTTACATCCCCGGCGACGAAACGCAGACGCAATACGCGAACGACACGGGACCGACAATCGGCGTCATGAACACATGGGGTGCGCAAATCGTTCCCAACACCTACAATCCGACGACCGACTCCGGTCTGTGGTATATTCCCAACAACGCTCCCTGCACCGTGGGCGCCATCACGATGAGCCTTACGGCGCGGGGGTACAACGCAACCCAGCGCAACGCGCTGATGAACAGCAGCAGTTCGTCCACCTGGGCAAATCGAGCGGCTGTCATGATCGGCCTGGCCACATGGCACCCCAGCAACTCGTCGGACACTTCGGTGGGTAACAGTGAACTGATCTGGGCGCCGCTGCCATCGTATGCCAGCGGCTGGAACTGGAGTGACTACATCAGTTTCATGTCCTCCAGCAGTTCATACATGGCCGACGGAGATTCTCGGCTTCGTTTCCGCTTTGGCCTCAAGACTTTTACTAACTTCCTTCTCGAAAATCCGCAGTACGATGAGACAAATATCCTATGGAATACGCCGCAACAGCCCCTGCAAGCAATCAAGGATGCTGTCCAGACGTTCGTGGACGTCCTCGTCGATGGGGGGAACCCGGACCAAGTGTCTTTGGAAGTGTTCGACAATATCGGGCGACACCAGGTCGATCTAACCGAGGAGGTGCAGTCCGCGGCTGACCGGTTGTATCAATTGCAGGCGGCTCATTGGCAGAAGACGACAAATCTCGGCGGTGGTATTAGGGAAGCTATTGAGGAGTTAACCTCGGTTCGCGCCAGAGCCAATGCGCAAAAAATCATGATCGTGTTGTCCGATGGTCAGCCTAATACCAACGAAAACGGCTACTGGTCGGGCTATGGCTCAGCAATCGCAAGCGGTTATGCGTTGACTGAGGCACATGCCGCTGCCGCTCAGGGTATCAAGATTTACACCATCACCGTCGGCTGGGACGCGAACCGTTCCTTGATGCAAAGCATCGCGGCGGCTGCGAACGGAGAGGAATTTTTTGCGGCCGGTGACCCACGTCAATATGCGGCAAAGCTACGACAGATCTTCTTTCACTTGGCCGGTGGTGACACGGCTATGCTGGTGGAATAAGTAGATGAGTGTGTCGCTTTCACTGAGTTCAGTGAAAAAGGGCCCGTCAGCTAGGAACCAATGCGTAAACGCGGGATCGGAAACGATCCGCCGATCTCCGCCAACGACAACCGCCGACACTTAAAGCTGAGTCGCTATCCCGGCGGGAGAATCGTCGTGCAGACCAACGTGCGAGACCGCGACTTGGGAAGCTTCGTCGCCGAAGCTAGGCGCCGGATTGAAGGGGGCGTTAAGTTGCCTCCGGAGTACTTCTTTCAATTCGGAGGCCAATATGAAAACCTTATCCGCGCTTCCCGAAGATTGATGATCGCGATCCCTGTCGCTCTCGCTTTGATCTTCATTTTGCTCTACCTGAGCACGAATTCGGTGCGCGATTCACTGATCGTATTCACCAGTGCCCCTTTTGCAGCACTCGGAGGCGTCTTTGCCTTTTGGCTCCGAGACATGCCGTTCACGATTTCAGCCGGTATCGGTTTCATCGCAGTGTCAGGCGTGTCAGTACTAACTGGACTTATCCTGGTTTCGACAATCAAGCAGCGATGGGCCGCCGGTGCGGATCTAAATCAAGCCATTGAAGAAGCCCGGCTCATCCGCTTGCGTCCCATCTTGATGACCGGTTTGGTGGCTGCGCTGGGCTTTGTCCCCTTGGCACTGAACACTGGGATCGGCGCGGAGAATAGTGGATGGAACTGCTCGACGTGGAGTAGAGCTCCGTAATCTTGAACTTTAAGACGCCATGAAGCTTGTTCGTCCTACCGTTTTCGTACCGTTTTGCGCCGCGAATACCGAGTAAGAATGCATCAAAACGCGAAGCCATGCGAACGATTGTGAAACACAGTTTCGGCCGTTAAACTGCTGCAATGACTGAACTTTCGTGCAATTAGCACCAAAACCGGACCCATTTTCCCAAGCTGGACGTCGTCGGTTCGAATCCGATCGCCCGCTTTCTTAACTTGTTACGAAAAAACAAGTCAAGAATCATCTCATGTTGCTACTGGCGTCGACAATCATGACCCTCGTGGTGGTAGTAACGTGATAGTGCCACGTGACGCCATAACCGCAAGATTCTTAAGTGGATTCCCTTGCGCACATCAGTGAACGAGCGACGTCCAGTTCGAGCGGCTGGTTGAATCAATCGGACTATTCAGTCCGCGATACGGAGCACCTGCTGGAATCCACTGAAGTCGCGCAGATCGATATCGCCATCTCCGTCGAAATCCTCAATGTAGCACGATACGGCCGCTCCTTCTGCAGGTCCACGAAGACATTCAACGAATGCCGAGTAATCCGCAGCGCTTAGTAATGAATCGCCATTCGCATCGCCAGAGGTTCCCGGCGTCAGCAAGAACGCTCGCGGCATCCCGAAGTGCATGCCCGCTCCGACGATCAGCCCGCCATTGTTCACAGCCCAGCCCTGTTCGAGTTGCCATGCAGCTATTGGGTTGAGGGTTGTGTTCAGGTCGAACATCGTGCCTTCGATCCAAACAAATGCGCGGGCATCTGACGTGCCGACGATTTGCCCTCCATTGTTGATTCCCAATGCGAAGCTGGTAGTGCCGCCAAGTACACCCAAGTTGGTTCGGGAGTTGACTTGACCGGCGCCATCCAACTCAAATAAGAATGCGCGAGGAAAACCATCGACTGTGTCAGCCGTTCCGACTACCTGCCCGGAATCATTAATGTCATAAGCGTAGCTGGCGGGTCCGCCTAACGTGCCCAGGTCGCGCCCCACGCCACCCTTCCACAATGTGGCCCGTGTAGCGACGTCACCAATCGAAAACGACATTCCGACAACGTCCCCGAACTCGTTGGCGGCGCTGGCGCGACTAAAATGACCGCCTAGCGTCCCGAGGTCGGACACGGACGCGTTTTGCCAAGATGCTGCGCGCTCAACCCAGCCGAATGTCGCGTCGTTGATGGTCATACTCCCTACCACCATGCCCGCGCTGTTTAGATCGCGCGGGGCGAGGTTTCCGAGATCCACAGGGCCGGAGGTTCGCCAAAGTACTCCGTGAGGTGTGAGTTCACCGAGGTCGTATGAAACGGCGGCCACTTCCTCCAAATCATTGATCGCGAAGGCTGTCGCTTGGAGGTCGTGGCTGAGCGGCGGCAAATCAAGGATAATCCCATCCCAAACAAACGCATGGACGTTTGCATCCGAGCGGGTAGAGCCCCCGGCCACGTGGCCCGCGCTGTTGATTGCGAAAGCCTGAGCGGTGGGTCCGCCAAGTGTTCCCAAGTCGCGGGCGATGTATCGCAGCGGCTGGCCCTCGACGTGCGCCACCACAATGAGCACCGAAGCAAGGAAGGCGGTGATGTGGGTGCGACCCGGAGCGCAGAATCTACATGCACAGGGGCAACTGTAATTTGACTCAAATTTCGATCGGTGAATCAAGGGAAGGCCCTCCATTTAGTCGTCGCGTCGGTGAGGAAAAGGATCATCCGGGGTTCGTGTATGGCACACCGTGCAAGTGTCGATCACGCCCGCATGACCCTGTAGTCGCATCGCCTGAACATTGTCTTTTTCTGTAGCGGCCGGTGTGATTGCGTGGGGGCTTCCGTGGCACGCCCAGCAGTGCACCTCCCCATGACCAACTGAATTGCGGTACAGAGTTCCGAGCTGTTCGAAGCGAAATCCCGGACGCTGATGGCAAGTGGCACATCGGGGTTCGTCCAGCCAAGGCTCGCGATTGGGGGCTCCAACAGCGGCCATGTTACCGTGACAGTCAGTACAACCGATCCCTTTGGTGAAATGCACATCGCGCTGGCAGTTAGTACGGATCCCAGGGTGGCAAGCATAGCAGGCTTGCGCTATCGGGAGTACCTCAACACGCTGTGCATGAGACGAATGCATCGCAGCGGACAGGCTGGACACTCCCGGTTGCCCCGGTGCTCCGAGTGCATTGTCGGAATGACACGCCGCGCAAAGTACGGGTCGTTCGTCCATCAACGACGTACCGTGGAGGAGGTCATGTTTCTGAAGAATGTCCAACGCAATGGAAATGTTCGGCGTGTTGTGGCAGAGATTGCAGCTCATTTCCGTAGACACGGGGAGCACAGTCTGGGTACGTGCCCGGACAACGCTGTTGGCTGTCACTTCAATAGTGGCGAGCGGATACGCATTCTCGCGTCCGGTGTCATCGGTGGGGACGAGCGGGATGCCGGTGACCGACCAATCATTCTGCCCAGTTGGGGTCATCAGCCCAGCCAACCTGCTACCGGTAACACCTACGTCTGGCGAGGGCGGTCCCAAAGCGGCTGGCGCAAAGGTCCAGAAGTTTGATCGGTCTGCGCCACGAGTGTGGCCGGGGATGAAATACCGTACGGCCACGTCGCCGGTGATCAGTTCCGGCGACTCGCTCCGGCGGATGACCTGTGCGTGCACGGTGTTGAAGGGCGGGAGGATCAACATTTCTGAAAAATCAGAATTCATACAATGCATGCCAAGATCGTTGTAAGAAAGCACCACCATCGGAGATGGCGCGATGGCAGTCGTCAGCGGTTCGGTGGCGCCGCTGGGATCGGAACAGATAGTGACAGCCAACGAAGCCGCCATGCAGACTGGAAGGAGTCGACTTCCTCCGGTATTCGGCACGTACGCATGGTCATTTCTCTTCATTTCCGGCCTCCTGGGTTAGGTGCGAAGATTCCCATCCTTCATTATTGTAGTATGCGCCGCCAAGTTCGACGTTAATAAGAGTTCCCTAATCGATCCATGTATTTCCGCTCGGGCTGGGTCGAAAACGAAAACGGCCAAAAGAGTCGCGACCAGTGATCCGAGTTGCCCGGCGATACGATCGAAGCCAAGCCGAAGCATGACCGATTACGTCGCACGACCTACGGTACTTCCTCAATCGCGGCGATGTTTTCGGTCGGGTCAATACCCATCGCACTGAGATCGAGGATCATCCTGTAAGTTCCGGAGGTCGTCGCTCCAAGCTGCGTCGGCGAGAATTCGAAGGCGTCCTCGTCCGCACCCGACAGTCCGGTTACCGAGAATGCTCCGACAGTCGAGAGCAGGAGGCTCCCGTCTGGGCGGATTCCCGCTGCGTCAATGTCTTCATTGGCATTCGTGGCCAGGCCAACATCGCTTCCGTCGAAGTACATCTCAAAACTCCCGGCGGTCACTGATCCAAGCGACGTGGCATTAAAAACGATGAGGTCTTCGTCCTGGCCGCTAAGACCCGTGACCGTAAAAGCGTCGAGAGTCGAGAGGACCAGGCGCCCATCAGGCGTCAGAGTAATGGCATCGACATCTTCCGCATCAGTAGTCAGCCCGACGTCGGACCCGTCGAAGTAGAAGGTGAAAGTGCCTGCCGTGTTGGTCCCAAGTGAAGTCGGAGTAAATCGTACGATGTCCGAATCATCGACACTGTTGCGCGACGGACCGCCGATCAAGCCTGCGATCGTCGCGGTGTTGTTACTGAAGCTCAGCAGCAGCTCGCCGGTCGGCAAGACAGCAAGTCCGTCAATATTCAGCAGGCTGAGCCCCACGTCGGAGCCGTCAAATACCAGAGACCACGATCCTGAACTTGGGTCGTAGGCGACGATGTCCTCATTCTCAACGGTGCCTACTCCAGGAATTGCCGCCGTGTCAACGAAAGTCATCCAAATCTGTGGTCCACCGGGCGCCGCGCACGTGTCCGTAGGCTCATCGCAGGTCTCGCCGGGTTGACAGGGACTGGTCCCAGGAAAGCATCCGGCGGCGCCGCAGGTTTCACTTCCATTGCAGAATAGTCCGTCGTCGCACGCGAGATTGTTGGGCAGGTGATCGCATCCGAGGGTGGCCTCATTGCACGAATCCACCGTGCATTGAACACCATCGTTACAGTTCACCGGAGTTCCGGGCCGGCAATCCAGGACGGTGTCACACGTCTCCTCGCCATCACAGAACAAGCCGTTGTCGCAGGTTGCGTTGTCGGGCACATGATCACAGGCAGCGGACTCTTCATTACAAGCGTCGATGGTGCAAAACACTCCATCGTCGCAATCCAGGGGATTGCCGGGTTGGCAGTCAAAAAACAGATCACAAGTTTCAACCCCATCGCAGAAAAGTCCGTTGTCACAGACGGCGTGGTCCGGAGCATGGTTGCAGAAATTGGTGGCAATGTTGCAGGTATCCACGGTGCAGGCGACAAAGTCATCGCAATCCGCATCGCTTAGACACCCTCCGCAAGAGTCAGTGTTCTCGTCGCAGGGCAGTCCAAAACAGGGATCATACCACAGTTGGCAGCCCAGCCAATAGTCGCAGTATTCAAACCCATTACAAAACAGCCCGTCGTCGCAGAGTGCATCGTTGGCAACGATATTGCAATAGCCACTGAACACATCGCATGAGTCCAGGGTACAAGCAAGGCCGTCGTTGCAATCGGCATCGCTTGTGCAAAGGCCGCAGGTGGCCATGGCCTCATCGCACGGCTGCGGCGAGCACGGATTGTATCCCCGCTGGCAACCTGCGAACGGGTCGCAGTATTCCCACCCATCACAGTACAATCCGTTGTCGCACAACAGGTCGTTCGGCACGAAATCGCAGCCTGCGAGAAGCTCGTTGCATGAATCCACCGTGCAAGCGACACCGTCATTGCAGTGGATCGGCGTGCCAGTCTTGCATCCCAGGGTGGCGTCACAAACCTCGAATCCATCGCAGACCAAGCCATTGTCGCACAACGAATTGTTGGCCACGTGCGCGCAAGTTCCGGCGGGCTCGGTACAGGAGTCCGTCGTGCAGGCCACACCGTCTCCGCAATCCACGGGCGTCCCGGGCAGGCATGCCCCTGAGGCGCTGCAAGTCTCCGTTCCATTGCATGCCAGCCCGTCGTCGCAACTGATGTCCGATGTGCATGGAGAAACGATCAGGCTCACAGGAATGGGGACAAGTCCGGAAGTGCTCCCATTGGCGACGCGTATCTCAGCAGCGTAGGGCGAACCGTGCGAAAGACCTCTGGCGTTCGCCGCCACATCGACGACCACGGATTGCCCGGGCCACAGTGTGCCGGAAATGGGTGCAAACGACAGCCAAGGCACCGGGTCCGCCAAGAGGAGTGCGCGATGCGCGTTCAATCGACCGCCGGTTACGCAATAGCCCTCCATAGCCGGGATCGGATCAACGCTGTTCATTAATACCTGCTTCAGTTCGAGGGGGGCCATCGAGGGACGCTGACTGAGCACCAACGCGGCAACACCGCTGACATGCGGCGTAGCCATCGAGGTCCCACTCAGGAATTGATAACCATTTCCCGGGGCGGCACTGTAAATGTCGACACCTGGTGCGGCCAGGTCCACCGACGTGGCACCATAATTGGTGAAGTAGGCTCGCAGATCACTGTGGTCGGTGGCCGCGACCGACACAATCGTTGGCGAGTCATAGGCTGCCGGATACATGGGATACAGGTCGGCATTCACTCCGCTATTTCCCGCCGCTGCAATGAATAGCTGTCCCGCAGCACCCGCCGCCTCGATCGCGCTCTTGAGTGCGATGCTGTAGCCTCCGCCTCCCCAGGAATTGCTGGTGAGGTGCGCGCCTTTGGCGATTGCATAGTCGATTGCCGAAACAGCGTCGGCCAGATAACCGCTGCCGCCTGAGTTGAGGAACTTGAGAGCCATGATTCTGACGTTCCAGTTTACCCCCGCGACTCCCGAGCCGTTGTTGCCAACGGCGCCGATCGTGCCGGCCACGTGAGTGCCGTGAAAGTGATCGTCATACGGATTGCCGTTGGTGGGCGCGCCGGTTCCGCTGGTCCAATTGGCCCCATAAATGTCGTCGACGATTCCATTGCCGTCATCATCGACGCCCGCGATTCCATTCCGCTCTGAGTCGTTGGTCCACATGTTGGCCGCCAACTCGGGATGCGTGTAGTCCACACCAGTATCAATGATGCCAACGATGACAGTTTGGCTACCTGTCGCCAGTTCCCAAGCTTCGGGGGCGTCAATGTCAGCGTCGGGCAATCCTCCAGTCTGCCCCGTGTTGTGCATCCCCCAAAGCAAACTGAAGCTCGAATCGTTGGGAATGGCATTGGCCTGATAGATGTAATTGGGCTCAACGAATTCTACTTCCGGCATCGTCTTGTATTGCGCTGCAATCGTCTGCAAGTCGGCTCGCTTGGGAATTCGTACAAGATCTACTGGAATCGTTTGGTACGAACGAATCTTCGTTGTCTTTCGCAATGCGTGCACCGTGTCACGGCGAGAAATAGCGACGTTTCCCTTGGAGGCGATATTTGCTTTGAATCCTACGACGAGTGTTTCCGGATCGTGGGGGGCGTCCCAATTGACAGTCGTCGTTTGCTGCAGCTGCGATGGAGTCCGATTTGGAATAGTTGTTTGTGCTTCTCTGGCCGCGCCCGCGACTGCCTCCGAGGCCGCCCATGCCGTAGGGGCGTTTCCAATATTGGACAGGGTCAATTGCAGGCGCTGCGTCTGACCCGTGGCCACGACAAAATTCAGTGTGGAAGGATTTGCGACGATTGCGGGCGCGCCAGTTGTCGTAAAGTTCCATACAGGACCGGCAGTCAGCGTGCAGCAGTCTCGCACGTTCACCCGCCAATAATGCGTTGTCGCTGAAGCAAGGGGTACCGATGTGTAGCTTGCGGTCGTCAAGCCGATGCCGGCAAGCGCAATCGGCGGATTGACAGTATCCAGGTAGACGTCAAAAACTCTGGGACAACCTGGATCCGCTGGTCCACCGTTCCACGTAAGAGTGACGTTCGGTCCAACTTCGATAGCGCCGTCGATTGGGCCGGGTGCCGTTGCGGCAGGGGGGGCGTTTCGGAGTATATGGTTGCAAGTGTCGGTTGCCTCGTTGCATGAATCGGTCGTACACGAATTGGTGTCATCGCAGGTAACCGGGCTTCCGGGTCGACAGCCAAGGACAGTGTCACAAGTTTCCACGCCGTTGCAGTAAAGCGAATCACTGCAATTGACCGTTGCATGGTCGCAACTATCGGTTGCTTCATTGCACGAATCGGCAGTGCATGCGTTCGAGTCATTGCAGTTGACGTTTGCTCCGGGTCGGCAGCCCAAGACCGTATTGCAGGTTTCCACGCCATTGCAGAATATGCCGTCGTTACAGTTGATGGTTGCATGATCACACATGCGCGTTGATTCGTTGCACAAATCAATCGTACAGGCGTTAGCATCGTTGCAGTTCACTGCTGTTCCAGCGCGGCAAATTCCGCTAACGCAAGATTCCATGCCATTGCAGAACAGTCCGTCGTCGCATTGAGCATTCGTGTCGCAGGTGGTGCCCGCCACGGTGAGGCTGACGTAATCTGTAGCGATCGACGCTCCACCTTCGAAGTAGTGCACGAGAATCGTCACCCTGTTGTTCGCGTCGACAAAATTTGCGGCCTGGGAGGTAATGGCACCTGTCACAATGCCGTCGTTGGGCAGCTTGGCGTTTTCCCTGCTTCCGATCAAAGCGTACGAATTTGCCGCTGCGTTCCAAATGTAGACCTGGAGGAGGCCGTCTTCACTTGCCCCGCCTTCCCACAAGATGTCGAGGCGGTTGATCGATGCTCGAGACTCTGTAACGGTGAACACGAATCGCATGGCAGGGACAATGGTATTTCCACCATCCTCAACGACGCTTGTCGCAAGTCGCTGATTGTCTGATGTCGCCAGGGCGGTATAGCTCGAACCCGAATACGCCGAATTCGGCACCGTATTGATTGGTGGAGGCATGGGCAGGGGTGCGGATATTCCATAGGCAAAATGCTGGGCGCCGGCCCCCGTTCCGAAGTTGTAGACTGTTGCCAGAGCCATCGAGCTTGGACCCAACGTAGCGCAAAGCACAATTGCCTTCGAAAGACTTGATGGACGCATACCAATTCTCCCCGCTAGTTCCGATTTCCGAACCCATTCCTTGCCCGGGCAATTCAATCCTTTGACCAACGGTGATCACCTGCTCGCCGTCGATGCGAATGACGAAATCACAAGAGAACCCGACGCCCGAAAATCAACGCCCTGTTCATACAGGGTTCGGTCGCGAGAAAATACAAGAATCAGAGTCCTCTAATATTCCGATCGAATCTGGACAGTGTTATACCCAGGGAATCACCTGTTTTTTTGCGGCGGGATTTTTCCTTACTGACGCACCGCATGGATCGCACCAAGAGCCATTTCGATTGCCTGGTTTCCGCGAATCCATGGTCCAATGCTCCAGCTGAATTCTGAGGTCCTGGTGCCAGGTTCGATCTGAATTGAGGCCGTGACGTCAAAAAAGAATCAGGATATTCTTATTTCTCTAGGTAATTCCCGTCGTGGAGAGAATAATGTGATGCAGGGGACTGGTGACAGCGGTGAATTCCTGCGCCGAAGACTGACTGATGCGAACTTGAACTATGTGGAGAAGAGGTTCTGAATCAATTCGATTGGCCTGCGTTCGCGGGCGCATTGGGGTCGCCCGGACGCGAATGGCAATTTTCGTAGTATTGTCGACGGTAACCTGCGCCCCAATCGGGACATTTTCATACGCCGCAGGCGGCGATGGTTCGGTGCGTCGGTACGTCGACCCGGGCTATGATGCGGTTGCGCATCCGACCGATCCTGGGGCCACAGCATCGTTTGACCCGGTGGCGCATCACCCTCCTGATCTTATTGAAATACGGCTTGGTTCCTGGGAACCGGATGTGCCGTCGGTTGATCTATTCATTGGTGCGTTTGTCGCCGACGCTTCAGACGCCGACTTCTTCCGTCTGGATCTCACTCTTCGCGGACTGATAAACCCGCCGGGAGACGTGCGTCCCGCATCGTTTCAGCCCTTCCGTTACGGCCCCAATCCACTATACGGGTTCGTTGAAATCGACATGGATGAGAACGTAAACACGGGCGGAGAACTGATTGCCCCGCAATACCGTTACCTGGGCAACGTTGTCCGTTTCGGAGGCCGGATCAGTGACGGCCCCTTGGTTGGACGCGAGGCGATTGATACGAGTGCGTTTGATGATGATATTACAACAGATCCGAAGGTAGACCGTAGCGGGGAAGAATTTCACCTGGCTTTTCTGGGTGGGGAGTTCTCCACCTCGCAAATCGAGCGGATTGCTGGCGACGCTGATGCAGTCTTTGAGACTGGCGAAACCTGGCAGATTACCGCCCCGTTTTTTCACCGGGCGCATGGGTTCGAAGACTTCAGTTTCGTCGAAGGCGGCCTGCTGCCAGGCGAGTACATGCCTGATGTTACCGTGCAGTTCCACCACGATCTGCCAAATGATGAAACCATTGTGTCGCTTGTCTTCGCCTTGACACAGAAGGGCGCGGGAAAACAAGGTAACCTGCCGCCGGAACCCTGGGATTTTGATCCGACAAATCAAGTTTCCATCGAGGAGGCGTTATCAGACCTACAAGTCAGCGCCGAATTCTTCGAGAAATTTCCCACAGGCGACCCCAATGAAGCGGAAATTCGTGCCTGGGCGAACCAAGATCCGCTGGAGTCTCTTGAGCCTGAGAGCTGGCGAGTGACGGCACTCCTGGGGTCTAGCTATTCCGCACCAGTTCCGGATGGGGTATTTTATGTTTGGTCCGACATCTACCCCAACGTGTTTTTGGGAGATGTCAGCGGTGACGAGGAAACCGGCGACGACGACATCGCGGAAATTGAGCAATACCTCGAAGACCATGACCTTGATGACGGGATTCTCGACGGGATTGTTGTGATTGAGGGTTTCGCCTCCGACTTCTCTCTCTTTGATGTTAATCAGGACGGTCGCGTGCACGGGCTGGACCTGCTGTGCGACCAAGCCGATGGGGATGGAGATGACGATGGACGCGTGGATCTTCGCGACTTCGCGCAGCTCCAGAACTGTGTAAATGTTGGGGCACTGGCCGAATCGGAATGTGTCGCTCCGGACATCAACCTTAGTGGAGTGACTGACGCGGACGATTTACCATGGTTTATTGCAGTCATGAAAGGCCCGCTTCGCCGATAGGGCACGGCCGTGCGCGCTTCGCGTTCTCGTTGATCGAGTTACTGGTGGTCACCTCCATACTGGGGGTCGTTCTTGCAATATTGCTGCCTGCGTTGGGCGCGGTTCGGAGTAGCGCAAAACGAATTGTCTGTGCCGCGAATCTACGATCCGTTGTGAGTGACTTCAATGCCTTCGCGGACGGCACTCACCCAATGGGTCGGGGCGACAGTGAGGCGCTCGGGCAGGGGCGCTTCAAGATCAACGATTTTCAGGATTTGCTGTACCGCCTCGATGAGTTCTGGGATCAGGGCCCGGCGCGTACGGCGACGTTGACCTCGGACAAGGATGCCATGATGTGTCCTTCCGGGGCGTCGAAACTGACGCGGCACATCGCGCAACCTTGCGGCCGCGAGGCGATCAGCCCGCTCGAAGACGTTTCGGTCGCTCTGAATATGCGTCTTTTGCGTCCAGTGGTGAGTTTCCGCGGAAAGAATATCCTTGCGCCGACTGCGGCCTCGTGGGTCTCGCCGCATATCCTTCGTCATCCCTATGTCCCGTTGGCAATCGATGTTGACGGGGCGGAGCTTGTTGAACGTGGCGTCGATCCTTTTTACGTCGCGCCAAAAACCAACGCAACGGATGATCCCTATTCGAGTGGTCGATACTGGGTCCAATCCACTCGCCACGGTCGGTCCGTGAATGTGGGCTTCGTCGGCGGGCACGTTCTTAGTAGTGAGCATCCTAACGAAGAACGCTGGGACTGGTCATACCAGGCGGAATTCCGCAAATGACATCGCCCGCTGACGGCGGATTACGGCGAAAACTCGTCGGGCTGCTTACGGCCTTCGGCATCTTCGCGGTCGTTTCAGCCGCGGCGACCATCTACGGTACGCAAAGCTACATCGCAAGTGCCGGCAAGGATTTCGAAACGGTAATTGGGTTCACAGCTCAGGCGCAGCGCCTGGGCTTGATTCTGCGCCAACAGGCACTTTTGCTGCATGGCTTGATCGCAGATCAAGAGAATACTGTTCGACCCTACTATGCAGCGCGCGATGAGTTTCAGACCCTTCTCCGGCAACTGGATAAATTTTCCGTTGCCGAAGAGGAACGATCATACTGGCTGCGGCTCATGCAGCTAAATGATCGAATGATCGCCGAGTCCGACCGTTGTCTGGCGGCAATAGATGGGGAACGTCGGGATGAGGCAGCGGCAATTCTTTCGAATGTTATTGAGGGGCAGCTATTGCCGGAAATGGAATCCCGCCTTTCCGAAGTGCGGGCCCAGCTCGATCGCCAGCTAAGCGCGTCGTCAAGGATCCTGGCGTCAAGTTCCCGAATGGTGCTTTTCATGACCCTGGCTGTGGCGGCACTCGCCACAGGATTGGTTGTCGTGGGTGCAATCTTCATTCGTCGCTGGTTGATCCAGCCAGTGCAATCCTTGCAGCGCGCGGCCGACCGCTTTGCCACAGGTGATCTAACGTCACACATCGCCGTTTCCTCGAATGACGAGCTGGGGCAGTTAGCCAGGGCGATGAACGAGATGGCTGGCTCTTTGACGCGGACTCAAGGGGAACTGGTCGCTTCTGAGGCCAAGAACCGTTTGCTGTTCCAGAATCTTCGCGATGCCGTGGTATTGGTGGACGATTGCGGTGCGGTCGTGGAATTTCACGACAATGATACGCATCTTCTGGGTGTCGAGGGACTTGAGCACCTCGGACGACCGTTGCTCGACGTCTGGCCACTCTGGCGCGAGGCGGGATGTGATTGGACCGCTGTGCTCGACGCGACGATTCGCGAGGGCCGACGCTACCGCGCAAACGCAATCGAACTTCCAGGTTCCGCATCCGGACGTCCCTCCAGCATTGTCGACCTGCTCGTCTTTCGAGTGGAATGGGGAACCACGCGCCTTGCCGCTGTCGTCCTGCGCGATGTCAGCGACCGGACGGATCTCGAACGTCGCCTCCGACAGGCCGAGACCATGGAAGCTGTCGGCACACTTGCCGGTGGCCTTGCGCACGACTTCAACAACCTTCTGGCAGGGGTCATTGGAAACCTCTCTGTGCTCGAAGGGCAGCTTCCAATCGAAGAACAGGCGGAACGAGTTCGCGCTGCGGTGCGAACCTGCTGGCAGGCATCAGCTCTTTCCCGCCGACTTCTCAACTTTGCGGGAAGCGCTCACGGTCAACCTCAATCGTTCCTCATACACGACGCCATGCGAACGATTCTCGAAGCACTCGACCCCTCCTTCCTGGAGGGAATCGAACTGGTTTGCGATCTCCGAGAGGAGGCAATAGTGCGGATGGACCGCGATCAGTTCACGCAGTCCGTACTCAATCTTGTCCGCAACGCCCGCGAGGCCATGCCCGATGGAGGTCGCCTAACCGTTTCCCTGGAGCGTGCCACAGCCAGACACCCGGAGGGCGGCCGCTCCGAGCAGGCGTTTGCCGTTTTGGTGATACGGGATACGGGCGTGGGAATGTCAGCCGACGTTCAAGCCCGCATCTTTGAACCGTTCTTTACAACGAAATCGCGCGCTTCCCATCGCGGTCGGGGAATGGGGATGGCCATTGTGTACGCGGCCGTTCGCAATGCCGGGGGCTTTATCCGATTAGAGAGTGCACCGCAGAACGGAACGATTTTCCGGCTATACTTGCCGGTTGCCGAAAGTCTTTCGCTCACACAGCACAGCCTCGAACCTGAAATCCCTTCCATTCCGGACTCTGCGCAATAAGCCGTTGTCAATCTCAAAAGTTCATGGGTAGTGTGATTGACGGTGCGCCCCGTACGCAAAACCGCCGTTCAACTCGAACCGCCAAACCGATGCTGAAGTTCGTCCGGATCCTTACGCGACAGCATGTAGCCGATGCCATGCACAGTGTGGACAAGCCGATCTCCTCCTCCTTGTTCAAGCTTGTTGCGGAGGTAATTAACATAGACATTGAGCACGTTGCTGTCGTCCTCGGCCTCTTCTCGCCAGACGTCCTCGAGTATCTGCTGCCGCGACAGCAATTGTTCGGGGTGCTGCAGGAAATAGGCCAGCAGTTCGGCTTCGCGTGCCGAAAGGGTCGCCTCGACAGGTGGACGCCGCATGGTTCGACCGAGCAGATCAAGCTCCACATCTGCGTAACTAAGCACGTGGGTTTGCGCAGAACGCGCCCTTCGCAAGATGGCTTCGACCCTCGCGGAGAGTTCCTCCATGGCCACCGGTTTGCAGACGTAGTCATCCGCACCGCTGCGGAGCCCTTGCACTCGATCGGCGACGCCGGAGCGCGCCGTCAGGACCAGAATGGGCAGGTCCCGACAGGTTGCCCTGAGCGGTTGGGTGAGATCCAAACCCGATCCGTCCGGCAGGTTGAGGTCAAGAATCGCCAAGTCAAAGGTATGCGCTTCGAGAATGTCTTTCGCCGCGCCGACCGATGAAGCGTGAACTACGGAATACCCTCGCGCCGTCAATCCTTCCTGAACCTGCCGAGCAAGTACCACTTCGTCCTCAACCAGAAGTATGCGGCGCCTTGCGACGATAGACATTCAAATCTTCCTGACATAGTCTCGATGGAATGACTGCGCTCAACCTCACCGAATCATAAGCAACCCGCCAAATGGCAGGTTATCGTATACATCGGACGCTCGTGCATCTTCGACGGGGATCGTCCAGGCGGCAAAGGAATCGGCGGCATGGGTCCGCTGATATTCTCGACCCTTGCCCCCTTAGCGTGCATTTCTCATGCGCCGCATCATAAGCACGATGGCTCAAGAGTAGAAATTGATAAGCAGGCTCTTATTTTGATTTCAACGCCTTGTCCGACCGATTATGACCCTTTTGGCTTCGAACGAATCGCCGGCCGCTGTTGATAGGAAGGGTTCCCCGCGAAGCATGGAAGTAGTCGGTTGGCTGATTCCGGCAGACTCTTTCGTCACTGATTTGAGAGGCCAAGATGAACCAGAAATGGGTCGGCGTAATGGTTATTGCATGCTGCCTCATCCAATATCCTGGGTCTGTACTACCTTGTACGATGCCTCTCCCCGAGCCCGAACCAGAGGACCCGCCACACCCTATTTGTGTCGTTTATGAAGGGATAAACCCTGTAACCCACAATTTGAGCTACCTCATCGGCATTGAGGTGGACTTGTATCCCCCGCAAATCACCATGCAATGCCAGTGTGGCGTCAATTTCGGAGTCGCACAGCTTCCCCAATCATTCTCGATCACTTCTGTTTCGCTCACCTCAGTAGATGGCTGCGAGGACAACGGAAATGACGTCAAGGAGTTTGAGGGGTTCGAACAAGATGTGGAGGTCGAAGATCTGATCGAAGGGTTGGAGGGAGTGCTCAACTATGGTCAGGTATTCGGATTTGCGAAGGACATTGATCCATTTACGCCGTCCGAACCCGATCCAGGTGCGACAGACAAACTATTCTTTCGGATGGAGGTGTCGCTCGCGGACTTGCCCTTGGTAAATGGGATTCCGATACAATTTGCGGCCGGCGCGGATAGCGTAAGTCACCCGCTGTATCTCTTTCAAGGCTATCAAGCCGCGGTTGTGTTTGCGCCACCTGGCGATCAGGATGGAGACGGCCGGATCGCAAATGATGACACGCGAATCTTGTCGAGCTGTTTGATCGGACCGGCCGGTTCCATTCCGGCAACGGGCTGCGGCCTTGTGGATACCAATCATGATTTGCGAGCAGACCTCCACGATTTCGCCTTGTTCCAAAGCGTCTTCACTGGTCGATAACGCCTGATTCGACATGAAGCGTACTTGCCTTCGCCTGCAAGAGTGCCAACCGCAAATTCGTGTGACCGCCACCGAAGTAATTAGAACAAACTTATTTTGATTCCATTCAAACTGCTGGGAAGTTATGACGAGCGATAGTGCGTAAGTGCAACGCCGGCTGACGTGAGCCCGGTGCGGCGCCCGGTGAAACCAATAAGGAGGTATTAGGGATGTTGAATCGGCCTTGGGGGTTGGGATTGTCGTCGGTAGTATTGTGCCTATTTTCGATTTGTTGTGGGAGAACGCCCGCTGCAGCTCCAGATTCGCCGCAAGCCTCAAAGTTGATTGCGGAAGCCAGTTCGGGACAGTCAGCGTCCAAAGTTCAGTACGAGCGTACTCCGCGCGAAACAAGGCTCGAAGTCGCCTTTGCCGGCGGCGCACCGCGCGAGGTGATCAGCGTGTTGATCAACGGGCGGCCTGCAGCCACGGTAAGCCTGGACTCGGGTGGGGCGGCCCGCGTGGCATATAGTTCCGCTCCGGGTGCCGGCCGGGAGTTGCCGCTCTCCCAAACATTTCCACAAGTAAAGGCCGGCGACACAGTTCTCGTCGGGTCACTTCAGAGCCAGTTCCGCATCAATTCTGCAGGCGGATCGTCAAACAGCAACGGGAACGATAACGACTCGAATGACAACATCGGGGATGACGACAATGACAACAGTTCCGACGACGGCGACGCCAACGACAATGAAGATGTTGGCGAAGACAACCATGAAGGCAAATCGCTCGAGCTGGTAGCGAAAATGTCACAGGATTCTCTACAAATCGACGCAAAATTTGAAGTTGAGTCCGAGGAGTCGAAGTTGGAGGTGGAGGTGTCGGGCGGCGAACCTGGAGCCCTCGTCGAAATCCGGATTGCTGGGAAGTTGGTAGGTACTATCGTTCTCGACGCACGGGGCGACGCGCAAGTCGCGTTCAGCAACGATTCTGAAGGTGGCAGCTCGAAAGAATCTCCACTTCCAATCGATTTCGTCCCACCAGCAGCCGGCGACACCATTGTTGTGGGATCCTTATCCGGCACGTTTGTTGCGCACAACGACGACAGCTCGGCTGACGATTCGGATGATGATGACGCTTCGAATGGCGACAACGAAAACTCCAATGACAATGTGCACGAGGGCGAATCAGACGACGACAGCGTCGAGAACAATGCGAATGATGATGAAAACGACAAATCGCACGATGGCGGCGTCGAGAACGACAATGGCCACGACGATTCCAATAAGGGTGAATCTGAGGAGGGACATGAAGACGAATCCGGCGATGACGGGGCACATGACAACCATGGCGACACTTGACAGGCCCATTCGTCGTTTGCTGCTGGATTGTGCTTATACAGGTAAACGAAACCGTATCGGGTCTATTATGACTGGTGGAAAATAGAGAATTGTCTTGGCGAGCAACGCCTGCGCATGATGCGATAAGATTGTGAATCGGACGAATCAGAAGGAGACGCGGAATGGGAAGAGTGGATTCAATCGTGGTGCGACGATGTGGCAGCGTAAAGCTCCCGATCCAATGGGCAATTCCTTGGATCGTACCGATGACGTGTTGGCACATGGGCGTTTCTGCCGTCGCGCAACCGGTCACGATTTACGGCACTTTGTCTAATTTCGATTGTGTGAACGACACGGACCACGAGTGCCACGGATTCGAGATCGAACTTGAAGACGTTTCTCCCGACGACGTGGTGTACACGTTTGGGGCACCCTACGAGCGTTACGGAGATCCCGCTGTCATACCGACTCCGACCGGTTGCATTGTCCGCTACGCCAGCGGATACGATTCGGTCAACCATCTCTGGGCGGCCACAACGCCTAAGGCTGTCTCCCCTTATCCT
This sequence comes from uncultured Phycisphaera sp., assembly GCA_964501365.1. Taxonomy (GTDB): domain Bacteria; phylum Planctomycetota; class Phycisphaerae; order UBA1845; family UBA1845; genus CAZAMB01. The sequence goes on from CAZCST010000027.1 coordinate 48,862, forward strand.
GCTACTCTGGGACATCAATGCTGGGCGCAGGGTGATCCAAATTATCCTGACAGCGGATGTGAGCACTTCGGCATTTCCACAACTCGGAATGCAACCAGGACGACATATCATTGGCTGATTGAAGATGCGGCGAACTTGGGTACGCTTACGCCCCTCGGCAGCAGCGTCAGCATTCCAGCGCCAGTTTGGAATGTCATTCCTCAGCCCGGACTTCCTCCAATCGTTATCGCAGTGATTCCCGCACCTCCGCCGCCGCCAGTTCCTCCGGGGGGTGTCGGCCAATGGGGAGAAGCAATCTGGGAAAAAATCTATGTGATGGAATCGCCCGAGCCGGTCGCCCTGGAAGATCTCGTTCTCGGCGGCGCGGCGGTGCCTGATACGGATGTGGATGCGCCGGAAATCGAGTGGCAATTGCTCCAGTCGCCACCGTTAGGCGATGCCGGAAAACACGAGGAAAGCGAAAATGGCGGGCAAGTAGGTGATGATGCGGAAGCGGTAAGCCGACGCTATGAATTCTATAAGTACACCGGCCGATATGACCTGGAAAATCATGAAGCACTTTGCGACGACCCATTTTCTGGAGATCCGGCGTGTGGACCGGTTGATCCCAAAACGGGATTGGCGGGCATCGGAGATTTGATAGGCGCCCAAAACGCAGCAATCAATCTGGTTCAACTCCCCGCGGCACCGACTGTGACTTGCCCCGATGCGCTGAAGATTATTGCACAATCCGGCCTCTGTTCGGCGGCCGTCACCTATGCCGATCCCGTCGTGACACCGGCCGGTGCTCCGTACAATTGTGATCCACCGTCGGGAGCGACGTTCCCAGCGGGCATCACGACTGTGAATTGTACCGTGTCCAATGATGGAGTGCAGGCCGATTGCGGATTTGATGTCACAGTTGTCGAGAACCCGTTGGGTTGCGACGATGCGGACGACTGCACTCACGATGATTGTGTGGACGGACTATGCCAGCATCAACCGATCGAGAGTTGTTGCAATACAGGCGGGCAGTGTGACGACAACAATGACTGCACTCTCGATGTTTGTGTCAACCATGGTTGTCAAAACGAAACGGTTGCAGGCTGTTGTTTGACAGACGGCGGTTGCGACGATGGTGACAATTGTACCGCAGACAAGTGTCTCGATCATCATTGCGAACATGCGGGCATCCCCGGATGCAGTCACACTCACGGCGATTGTGATGATGACAAACAATTGGAGCTGAGTGACTTCGCCGCGTTTCAAAACTGTTTCACAGGAACGGACGCAACAGCCGCCGTGGCCTGCCTTTGCGCCGACATGGACGACAACGGCGGTGTGGATCTCACCGACCTGATTGGATTTGACAATGCGATGAACGGACCGTGAGCCGACTGGGGCATCACACGACGCCCGGTTGGGTGGATCAACGGCTTTTCGTCGAGTGCCGCGAGCGATGTATACCAGGGCAATCTGGATGACATTTTCCACGATGCGGCGCTCTAACGCATCCACGTGACAGGCGGCGAAGGTTGCCTCAGCGTTCTTCAACAGTCTGACTTCGATAGCTACAAGGAATTGGATTTCCGACCGAGCCGGGTACACCGAGGTCGTTGTTCGTGCCTGAGACACGAACGCTCTAAGGCCAACCGCGATTTTTCGCGTTCCAGTGCGGTTATCCAAAAAGCACGACGACGAGTGTCCATTACGCGTGGACTGAAAGTCGACCGTTTGGGGTGGATGATTGAGTTTTTAGGTTCGGGGTCATCGGCACAATTGGATAGTCGACTTCGGCCAGATGGCGGGAAGCAAAACGAGGTTTGTTAGAAGAGCCAACAATGCTGCGATCGCCAGCAACAGGCCGAATTGTTTGATAGATGCAAACTTGCTGATTGCGATGCAGGATAGGCAAGCGGCCGCAACGAGTGAGCTTACCGAGGAAGCCCGGTAGGGTATGGGCTGCAACGCCATGTTCCATATGCCATTTGAACGGTAGCAGCACGAACAAGGACGATGAGAAAAAGTGGTAGTACTACCACAAAATGCGTCAAAACGCTGTCATTGGGCAGTCAAGACCGGCCAGTTCTGGGCAGTTGAAAACCGGCCATCTTGAGGAGGCGTTGATTCGTTGTCACACCCTTTCCAGCCAATGGTTGGCTGGAGGAGGTGTCGATGGCCAATTGTCTCAGGATGGCACAAGTTCAGGCGATTCTCGTACTTCGGGCGCGGGGCTGGTCGTTTCGACGGATCGGCCGCGAGTTGGGGATTCACCGGGACACGGTGCGGCGGCACGTGCAGTTGGCCGAGTCGAGCGGTGGTGATCCGTCGGTTGAGTCGGATGTCCAAAACCGGCCAAACCTGCCCGCCGGGTCGGGACCGACAAGTACGGCCGAGCCATACCGGGAGGCCATTGCACAAGGTCTGGAGCGTGGGCTGAGCTGTCAGCGTATCTGGCAGGACCTGAAGACGGAGCACGGCTTCGCAGGGAGTTACGACAGCGTCATCACCTTTCCAAAAGAGTTGGACGCATTGTGCACGGATTCAAGCCCGGCGCCAGGTCGCGCAGTTAAGTTTTGGGATTGGTATCATTTTATATCGGGGTTTCTTCATTGCCAGCATTTGATGTGAAGATGGAAGGCCTTGCGACTTTCAATCCATCATAGGGATGCTGTCAATCGAGCCGCCATCGGAGCGGCTACGGGAAACTAGGCGCGCGATAGTACCCAGTAACTGCACAGGATCGAGCGGCTTTGCTATGTGCGCATCAAATCCCACGACCCTGGCGCGGGCCCTTTCATCGGGTCGTGCGAAGGCAGTAACCGCGATGGCGGGCACGTTGAAACCGCTTTCACGGATACGTCTCATAAGGCTGTACCCGTCTTCCTCGGGCATTCCGATGTCGCTCAACACGACATCAGGCACCTCGTCGACCAGCATTTGATAACCTTCTTGTGCCGAGGAGGCAGTCGTGACACGCGCTCCGTGTTCTTCCAACAGTCGTTTCAGAAATTCACGACTGTCGATCTCGTCTTCGATTACGAGGATCGCAATCCCCTGGAAGGAGTGGATATCCTGCAGGCCGCTGATGCTCGGAATAGCGGTCGCCTGGGGATTGCCATTCCCATCCTGAGTCATTTCCGAGAACAAGGGGAGCTCCACACGAAATGTGGCGCCCAGTCCTTCGCCGGGACTCTCGGCGATCACTCGTCCGGCATGCAGTTCAACGAGACTCTTTACGATAGCCAGGCCAAGTCCCAGGCCTCCAAAATTACGAGAAGGAGAGGGACTACACTGACGAAACCGTTCAAATATATGCGGTAGCAAATCTGGTTTGATTCCCCTGCCGTTGTCAGAGACGGTAACCACCGCAATACTGTTCTCACCAGTCACTCCGACATGGATTCGCCCTGCGTGTTCCGTAAACTTCACGGCATTCGACAGAATATTCGCAGTAATCTGTCGAATGCGCTGTGGATCGCCATGGACCCATATCGGGTGTTCGGAAAAAGTGGGCTCGATGCGGATGTTCTTGGCTTCCGCTGATGGCAGAATTGTGTCGATGGCATCATGGATTGCCAAACGCAGTTCAAGGGGTTCGAGATTCAGCCGCATCTTTCCTGAGCTGATTCGGCTGCCATCCATGAGATCCGAGATGAGTTGCGATTGAACTTTCGCATTTCGTTCGATGACCTGAAGCCCTTCGCGAAGCTCTTGATGCGAGCCTGACATTTTTTGCAGAACCTTACACCAACCCATCATCGCATTTAAGGGATTCCGCAGCTCATGCGAAACCATGGCAAGAAATTCATCCTTCAATCGGTTCGCCTTTTCGGCGTCGCCACGGGCCTGACGTTCGCTTTCAAGAAGCTGGATGCGTTCTTCTTCGATGCGTTTGCGGTCGCTGATATCCGTGGATATGCCGACGATTCCTTTGAGATTGCCTGTCTCGTCGAACAGCGGCGCTTTGATGGACTGGTGTACGCGCATCTCACCCGATGGGAGCAGTATCTCCTCCTCGAATTCCAAAGGCACGCCGCTTTCCATGACTTGACGATTGTTACTTTGGAATGTCGCCGAAAACTGTGGCGAGAAATAATCTGTAATCGGGCGGCCATGCACCGCCTTATTTGTGGTGCCGAAGAGTTCTTCGAACTTACGATTCACCTGGAGAAAGCGACCGTCAGGGCTGATGAGGTACATCGCCGCGTCGGCATGTTGGAGAATTGCCTGAAGTCTTTCCTGGCTTTCACGGAGCGCGTCATTCGCTCGCGAAAGGTCGAAGGTGCGTTCTTGCACACGTGTTTCGAGCTCCTCGTTGGCCCGTCGTAACGCCTCTTCTGCGTTGTGGCGTTCGGCAATCTCTTTTTCCAATGTCGCAATAGCGGCTGCGAGCGCCTGTCGCTGGCGATAGAGGTCAACAAAGACGGCGATTTTGGAACGGAGAATCGTCGGATTGACGGGTTTCGTAAGATACGAAACGGCACCTGCTCCATAACCTCGCAGAATATCCTCCTCGATGGCAACGTGTGCGGTCAGGAAAAGTATGGGAACGTGCTCACACCGTTTCCGCTGTTTGATCAGGTGGGCGAGTTCCAGGCCGCTCATGTCGGGCATTTTGATGTCCAGGATAATTACGGCGAAATCGTCCTTGAGGAGCGCGAGCAGGCATTCGTCCGCCGAGGAGGCGCGAATCAAACGGTAGTCCGGCGCGGCAAGAATGGCCTCAAGCGCATCCAGGTTTGCGGGATGGTCGTCGACGATCAAGATATTCGCGACAATGTTCAATCCTGCTACTCCCGACTAACAGCTTTCCCTTTCCCAATTCAAACTTGGCCGAGGTCATCGATAGAGCCAGACGCGCAAGAGGGAAAGAAGTTCCTCTGTGTTTACCGGCTTGGCGATGTAGTCTGAGGCTCCGGCTTCGAGGCACTTCTCGCGATCGCCCTTCATGGCTTTTGCCGTCAAGGCGAGAATGGGCAGCGTTCGGAGTTTCGGGACCTCTCGGATTCGACGCATGGTCTCAAAGCCGTCCATGTCGGGCATCATGATATCCATCAGCACGACACCCAGGTCAGGTGTCTGGTCAACGATTTCGATGGCTTGGCGTCCATTGGTGGCGCTTAGCACCTCCATATCGTAGTTCTCCAATAGGGTGGTTAGAGCGAAAATATTTCGCGCGTCGTCGTCAACGACGAGCACGCGCCGGCGTCGGAGGACGTCGGCAGCCCCATGAAGGCGTTTGAGCATCTCCCGTTTGGAAGGCGGAAGATCGCTCACCACCCGATGGAGAAACAGGGCGGTCTCGTCGAGCAAGCGCTCGGGTGATTGCACATCCTTCACCACGATACTCTTGGCGAGCGTCTTGAGGCGATCCTGCTCTTCCTGGCTCAGGTCCTTGCCTGTAAATACGACGACAGGCATGTCGCGCAAGGCGGGTTCCGATTGGACCATCTCCAGAAGTTCAAGCCCGGACATATCAGGCAGGCGAAGGTCGAATACACAGCAATCGAACACTCGGTCGAAGAGAAGGTTGATCGCTTCCTGGCCGGTTCCGGTCGCGGTGATTTCAATGTCATCGTGAGCGAGGAGCTCAACGATGCTCTCACGTTCAATGTCATTATCCTCCACGATAAGGAGTCGCTTTTTGTGGGGAGTGACGAAAACCTTGATCCGGTCAAAGGCCTGCTCCAGGTCTTCGGTTGTTGCCGGCTTGACGAGGTAGGAGAAGGCGCCGTGCGACAGGCCATGTTGCCGTTCCTCTTCGATGGAGAGCATCTGCACGGGGATATGGCGCGTGGCGGGATCCATCTTTAGATTGTTAAGCACGGTCCATCCGAGCATGTCCGGCAAGAAGACATCGAGCGTGATGGCCGTGGGAAGATATTCGCGCGCCAGGGCAAGGGCGGTTTGTCCACGCGTAGCAACGATTCCCTTAAAGTTCTTTTCACGAGCCAGCTCCAGCAGGATTCGCGCGTAATGCGGATCGTCGTCCACAATCAGCAACACGTTGTCCCCTGTCTGAATCTTGTTGCGGTCGTCGGCAATAGTCTCTTCTACTCTGGGGAGGATCGGAAGCGCCGCAATCGGGTCGTACGATGCCTGTGTTGAAGTCGCCGGCGCAGTCACAGCACGGGCGGGGCCGGTGTAGTTCAACGGCAGATAAAGCGTAAACGTGCTGCCGTGTCCCAGTGAACTTACAAGACGGATTTCGCCTCCCAACAGAACTGCGAGCTCACGACTGATGGCCAGACCAAGACCCGTGCCGCCAAATTTGCGGCTGGTTCCCGCGTCGGCCTGTTGAAACGCTTCAAATATCAGCCTTTGTTTTTCTGTAGCGATGCCGATTCCCGAATCGGTTACGGAGAACGCGATGACACTTTGGGTCCGTGAGAGAACCGGATGATCGACCGACCAGCCTTCGGTCACCTTGCCCACTTCCATAGTCACGCCCCCCTGCGTGGTGAACTTGAACGCGTTCGACAGCAAGTTCTTCAGGATCTGCTGAAGCCGCTTGGGGTCGCTAGTAAAGGATGCCGGCAAATCGGCCTCGAAGTCTAGGAGAAACTCCAGGTTCTTTTGCTCAGCAACGTGATGAAACGTGCGCTCCACGCTATCTCGAAGCGAATGGAATGTAATCTCTTCAACTTCAACTGTGACTGTTCCGGATTCGATCTTCGAAAGGTCGAGAATGTCATTGATGAGGGTAAGGAGATCCGTGCCTGCGGAATGGATATTGCGGGCGAAATCCACCTGTCGTGAATTGAGGTTGCCGTGTGCATTGTCGGCGAGCTGTTGTCCGAGAATCAGAATCGAGTTCAGTGGCGTTCGCAGCTCATGTGACATGTTGGCAAGAAATTCGGACTTGTATTTTGAGGTGAGCGCCAGTTCCGCCGCCTTCTCTTCCAACGCGCGTCGTGCCTGTTCGACCTCTTTGTTCTTGCGTTCGACTTCCACGTTCTGCTCCGCGAGCTGCTTGGCCTTCGAAGCCAACTCCTGGTTCGTCTGTTGAAGCTCGGTTTGTCTCGTTTGAAGTTCCAGGGTGAGCTGTTGCGACTGCTCCAGCAGGTTTTCGGTCCGCATCGTTGTTTCGATTGTATTTAGGACAACGCCGATCGATTGCGTGAGCTGATCGAGGAGGGTGAGGTGCGTTGTAGTGAACGGATGGAGCGAGGCGAGTTCAATCACTGCCCTGGTTTGACCCTCGAACAGGACGGGCAACACCACGATGTTGGCAGGCACGGCGCTCCCCAGGCTGGAGTGGATTCGTGTGTATTCCTCGGGGACTCCGCTGAGAAGGATGCGCTGCTGCTCTCGTGCGCATTGGCCGACCAGGCCGGTGCCCGCGTCAATTCGCAGCGGTTGGGATTCGCTTCGGGCATACCCCGCCAGCAAATGCAAAGAAGAAACTTCTGCTTCCATCTGGTAGATTGTGCCCTGTTGGGCATTGATCAGAGGCGCAAGTTCGGACAACAACATTTGGCCCACCGTCACGAGGTCACGCTGACCCTGAAGCATTCGGGTGAACTTGGCGAGGTTGGTCTTGAGCCAGTCCTGTTCCTTGTTGCTTTCTGTGGTTGCGCGGAGATTGTCGATCATGGTGTTGATATTGTCCTTAAGTTCCGCGACTTCTCCGCGCGTCTCAACCTGAATGGATCTCGTCAGATCGCCTTTGGTGACCGCCGTGGCGACTTCAGCAATGGCACGAACCTGAGTGGTGAGATTGGCCGCAAGGAGATTGACATTTCCAGTGAGATCTTTCCATGTACCGGCCGCGCCAGGTACGTTGGCCTGCCCCCCCAGGCGACCTTCGACTCCGACTTCACGTGCCACGTTCGTGACCTGGTCGGCGAAAATGGCGAGCGTGTCAGTCATGTTGTTGATTGTTTCCGCCAGAGCGGCCACCTCGCCCTTGGCCACAACGGTAAGTTTTTGGCGCAGGTTGCCCGTCGCCACGGCAGTCACGATCTTGACGATTCCGCGAACCTGATCGGTGAGATTTGTGGCCATGACATTGACCGAGTCGGTCAAGTCCTTCCATGTCCCAGCGACGCCAGGAACCAAGGCCTGTCCGCCTAGTTTGCCTTCGGTTCCGACTTCCCGGGCGACGCGTGTCACCTCTGCCGCGAACGAACGAAGCTGGTCCACCATGGTGTTGATCGTGTTCTTGAGTTCGAGAATTTCCCCTTTCACGTCTGCCGTAATCTTGCGAGAGAGGTCCCCACGGGCGACGGCCGTTGTGACTTCCGCAATGTTGCGCACCTGTGCCGTGAGGTTGGTGCCCATCGCGTTAACGGAGTCGGTCAAATCCTTCCACGTGCCGGCAACGCCGACCACGACAGCCTGAACTCCAAGTCGACCCTCGGTTCCGACTTCCCGGGCAACGCGCGTGACTTCCGATGCGAAGGATCGGAGTTGTTCGACCATGGTGTTGATGGCTTCCTTGAGTTGAAGGATCTCGCCGCGCACGTCAACCGTGATTTTTTTGGACAGGTCGCCATTGGCGACGGCGATTGTGACGTCTGCGATGTTTCGAACCTGACCAGTCAAGTTTGACGCCATTGAGTTTACGTTGTCGGTCAGGTCCTTCCATGTTCCGGCGACGCCGGGGACAAGCGCCTGTCCTCCGAGCTTGCCTTCCGTTCCCACCTCACGCGCGACTCGGCTCACTTCAGAGGCGAAGCCGTTGAGTTGATCTACCATCGTGTTGATCGTGTTCTTGAGTTCGAGGATCTCGCCCTTCACGTCGACGGTGATCTTGCGAGAAAGGTCGCCACGAGCGACGGCGGTGGTAACCTCGGCGATGTTTCGCACCTGGCCAGTGAGGTTAGAGGCCATCGCGTTCACAGAGTCGGTCAGGTCTTTCCATGTTCCCGCCACGCCGCCAACAAGCGCCTGTCCGCCTAGCTTTCCTTCGGTACCCACTTCGCGTGCAACACGAGTGACTTCCGATGCGAATGAACGGAGCTGATCAACCATCGTATTGATGGTCTCTTTGAGTTGCAGAATTTCGCCGCGCACGTCAACGGTGATTTTTTTGGACAGGTCGCCATTGGCGACGGCGATTGTGACATCTGCGATGTTGCGCACCTGACCGGTAAGGTTTGACGCCATGGAGTTGACGTTGTCGGTCAAGTCTTTCCATGTTCCCGCGACGCCCGGAACGAGCGCCTGTCCGCCGAGCTTGCCTTCGGTGCCCACCTCAAGTGCCACGCGACTGACTTCTGATGCAAAGGCGTTGAGCTGGTCTACCATCGTGTTAACAGTGTTCTTGAGCTCGAGGATCTCGCCCTTCACGTCCACGGTGATCTTGCGAGAAAGGTCGCCGCGGGCGATGGCGGTGGCAACGTCCGCAATGTTGCGAACCTGCCCCGTCAAATTCGACGCCATGGAGTTGACGTTGTCGGTCAAGTCTTTCCATGTACCCGCGACGCCCGGGACTTCCGCCTGACCGCCGAGTTTACCGTGTGTGCCAACTTCGCGAGCGACGCGGGTAACCTCGGACGCGAAGGAGCGAAGCTGGTCGACCATCGTGTTAATGGTTTCTTTTAGCTGCAGGATCTCGCCGCGCACGTCCACCGTGATCTTCTTGGAGAGGTCGCCATTTGCCACGGCAATGGTCACGTCCGCAATATTGCGAACTTGAGCAGTCAGATTGCCAGCCATTTGGTTGACGTTGTCGGTGAGGTCCTTCCATGTGCCTGCCACTCCCGGCACTTCCGCCTGACCGCCGAGTTTGCCATCCGTGCCCACTTCCCGGGCGACACGGCTGACTTCGGAAGCAAAGCCGTTCAGTTGGTCCACCATTGTGTTGATGGTGTTCTTGAGTTCGAGAATCTCCCCCTTCACGTCGACAGTGATCTTGCGTGAGAGATCGCCGCGGGCAATGGCCGTGGCCACGTCGGCAATGTTACGCACTTGGGAGGTAAGGTTGGATGCCATGGAATTGACATTGTCGGTCAGGTCCTTCCAGGTTCCGGCAACTCCGTCCACCGCCGCCTGACCGCCGAGTTTGCCATCGGTGCCGACTTCGCGCGCGACACGGGTGACTTCGGCCGCAAAGGAGCGCAGTTGGTCCACCATTGTGTTGATGGTGTTCTTGAGTTCGAGAATCTCGCCCTGCACGTCG
>CAZCST010000028.1:0-41147 GCA_964501365.1 uncultured Phycisphaera sp.
CGCCCAACGATCATCATCCAAAAAAGGCTTCACCATCCTGGCCATTTCTGCGACTCCTTTCGCACAAAACGGCCTGAATGTACATAAGTTCAAGTATGGCGCAAGTTTACAAAAGAATGAGTTTTGAAATGGCTTCTAGTGAGATAAACCAGTCGAATAAACTCGGCGTCAATCTGCGATCGATATTTGTCGGTTTCGCTGAGCTGGGTTGCGATAATTCGAGAATAGCTCCGCACTCGTTCCAAGTGGGCCCCTGTCTCCGTATCGCGAGATTCCGCAAGCTTAGCCATCGCAAAGATGGCAATGTCTCGCGTTTCCAACGCTAAGATTCGCTCTCCCGCTCGAACGCGAACTCGCAGTTCGTCCGGGTTGAACGGCTTGGCGATAAAGTCGTCCGCCCCAGCGGACAGGCCTTCGACCACATGAGCCACGCCTTCTTGCGAAGTAAGGAGAATAACGTAGACGTATCCAGGAGAGTCCTGATTCCGAATCTGGCGGCATAGTTCCAGGCCATCCATCCGTGGCATGACCCAATCGGAAATCACAAGGCGACAATCGCCTTCCCGGACAATCTCCAACGCTTCCTGGCCGTCATGAGCAACTTCAATGTCGTGCCCGGACTCCTCCAGTACCGAACGCAATGCTTCCAGTGCAACGTCATCGTCGTCAACAATCAAGATGTGCATGATCGACCTCTCTCTGACGGGGCCTTCGCCGCAATCTCCGCCAAGGCCTGGGGGATGTAATCCAATACTCGTTTCATTTCGTTTCGAAGCTCGGCTAGGCTAGCATCGGCCTGTTTCAGATTGCCTGAGAGAGCTGTACTTTCGAGCTGGCGTGCGATGCTGCATAGTTTGTTACCCGCAACATACGCCGCAGCTCCCTTCAATGCATGAGCAAGGCGGGCGATCTGCTCAGCGTCCCGCGATAGAATGCTGTCCTCGATTTCCTTCAAATCGGCTTCCGCACGATTACAGAACTTTTTGAGAAGCCGAACAACCAAGGCATCATTACCTCCCCACCGTTGAAGGGATGCAGGAATATCAAGAGGTGAGGAGCAATCATTCGGTGCTGAAGCAAGTTGGGGCTCTAGAGTCTTTCTTGAAGTGGGAGACAATTTGGATTCGATGAGTTCAACGAGTCGAGTAGGCTCAAGCGGCTTGCTCAGGTAGTCGTCCATTCCTGCATCCAAGCACCGCTCACGATCTCCTTTGAGGGCATTTGCAGTAAGGGCGATGATCGGAATTCTCCGTCCCTGACGATTGGTTTGCTGTGTTTCCCAGCGGCGGATGGTACGGGCAGCTTCAAAGCCATCCATTTGCGGCATTTGACAGTCCATGAGGATCAAGTCGTAAGATTCGGATTGAACAGCTTCAACCGCCAGTTTCCCATTATTCACCGCATGGCAATGGTAGCCCGCCTCCCTCAGAATCGTCGTCGCCACCTCCTGGCTGATTTCATGATCCTCGGCCAAGAGAATGCGTGCCCCCAGCGTCCTTGCTCGAACACGTTGCCGTCCCGTGGTCCGTGATGAATCGCTGGCAACTTGCGGGGCACGTACTCGGCCAGTTTGAGCGCACGCGATGGCTTCCGTAATTGAATCCAAGAGTTGAGACTGTCTTACCGGTTTGGTGAGCCAAGCAGCGAAACCAAGAGCCTTCATTTCGTCGGTATCGAACGAGGATCCCATGGATGTGAGCAAAACCAACGTGGTGTTTTGCAGGGCGAAGTCGCTCTTGATCGCCTGCGCCAACTGCATTCCATCCATGCCGGGCATCTGTCCATCCAGGATCGCCAATCCGAAAGGAAAGCCTTGGCTTATCCCTTCGCGAAGCATGGTCAGAGCCTGCCGTCCGTCACTTGCGAGGGCGTTCTTGAATCCAAAGGTATTGAGTTGCTCCTCTAGGATTTCGCGGTTTGTAGCATTGTCATCGACAACCAGGATTCTCACTTGTCGCATATCACCCAGAATCGAGTGCGCCTTTGAAGTGCCATCCCGTCGCTTCTTAAGTTTGACGACGAACCAGAAAGTAGTCCCCCGATTCGGCTCGCTTTCCACGCCGATATCACCTGCCATCAAGGTCACGAGGCGCTTGCAGATTGCGAGACCCAAGCCCGTGCCTCCGTACTTGCGAGTCGTTGAAGCGTCGACTTGCGAGAAAGATTGAAACAGACAATTCAGGCGATCGTGAGGAATGCCAATGCCGGTGTCCGAAACGGTGAATCGAATGGTGACGTCGTTTTCTGTGACGCCGTCGATCGTGGCCCGAATGACGACTTCGCCATGTTCAGTAAACTTGATTGCATTGTTGGTCAGGTTCAAAAGAATCTGCTGCAAGCGGCCCGGATCACCAAGTACAAATCGCGGCAGGTCAGGATGAATTCTACAAAGCAGCTCCAAGCCCTTGCTTTCTGCTTTAGACGAAAGGGAGACTGCGACGTTTTCAATCGCGTAGAGCAAATCGAATTCGATCGATTCCAGGTCGAGTTTACCCGCTTCGATCTTTGAGAAGTCTAAGACATCGTTGATCAAGCTTAGAAGCGTGTCCCCAGAGGCCTTCACAAGCCATGCGTACCTTCTTTGCTGGGCATCCAGCTGCGTGTTCAACAACAAATCCGTCATCCCGATTACGCCGTTGAGGGGCGTGCGCAATTCGTGACTCATCGTGGCCAAGAACTCACTCTTAGCCTGGCTTGCTGCGTCGGCCGCGTCTCGGGCCTGCTGAAGTGCCAGCCCAGTACGCTTGTGCTCAGTTATGTCACGTGCAGCGGAATAAAGAAGGCCACGATCCGGAACGGGGTTTGTGGACCAGGCCAGCCACCGGTAAGAGCTATCTTTACATAGATATCGATTCTCAAAACAAAGCGAAGGAATGCCGGTAGAAAGCTTACGAACTTCCGCTAAGGTAGACTCACGATCATCGGGATGGACAAACTCGATGAACCTGCGCGACTTTAGTTCCGCATTGCTCCAGCCCAGGATCCTCTCAAATGCCGGATTCAACCGAACGAAGTATCCATCCGTAGTGGCGACACAGAGCAATTCAAGCGAAAGGTTGAAAAAGCGGTTCAGTTCTTCTTCGGCTTGCTTTCGGAGTTCTTCACTTGCACGTCCTTTTTGATCGCCGAGAACCTTCAGTCGAACAAACTCCGTCACGTCTTCCACATGGTGATTGATGAGAGTCACTTCGCCATTGGCACCCTGAATGGGAGAATTGACCGGGCTCCAATAGCGTTCCTCGAATTCGCCCCCTTGCTCTAGTGGCCGACGAATGTCGTACTTTTGAACGGCCATCGTATGGGTTTCTCGGAATCGCAGAACGTGCTCCAGGGAAGCACGCAGATTCCGCGTTCCCGTCGCCGCAGGATCATCGGGATTGTCCGGAAATACCTCGAATATGTTCTTGCCGAGGATGTTCTCGCGTTTCGTTAGAGTGGCGCGAAGATACGAATCGGTAACCGCAACGATTTGAAAGTGTGCATCGAGTATCAGATCAAGACTCGGCACCGATTCGAAAAGTGTTCGAAAATCCGGAGGCAATGGAGGCGGCATGATACGACCGTCGCTATTAGGGTTTCGATGATCAATCGACATCCGAAAGCCTTAACAAAAAACACGGATCCGGGGATTCTTGCGGCCTGTGCGACAGCGCCGCCACAAGCCGAAGTCCTAGGTCGACTTTTCTAAGCAGCCTATGCAAAATCGGGAGGGCACTCCCGCGGCGGTTTCAGTTTATCGAACGCTTAACGTTCACTACTTAGAACTTCGAAGGTGAGAAAGTGATAGGACGCTTGAATCGAAATATAGGACCCTTTGCAGCGTTCGCCTGTGCCCGCACCCGGTCTAACACAAGACAAACTCATTCTGATAAGACTTGGGGATCCTAAATATCGAGGAAGTGAAACGTTCTAACCGCCCCCACCAAATAAGTCCTAAGGGACAGTCAGTCTTTCGAGAATAGGCTCACGGTGAGTCACACCAAAAACTGCCCTCAAACTGCCCTCAAAACGCATCTCGTGATGGTAAAAAACCGTGGAGGAACAGTACGTCAGCAAGACGAGCGAAGTCCTTGTCGTTTCGCAAGTTGGGCGATAAACTGAGCATTCGGAAGAGGTTGCAGAAACGGGGCAGAACGAGTCCCCCCCTCTCCGGTGTCACAGTTCAAGCGTCTGGGACCAACGGTTTCAGGAAAACAAGGTTCTACAGCTCAATTGCGTAACCGCTATGGAGGCTGATATGGCACGTCGCGTTTCGGTTGGCTTGTTAATGGCGGTCCTGATGGCATGTCCCTTGGTCGCCTATTCACAGGAAAAGAAGAAAGATCAGCCTGCGGCCCCAGCAGCAGAAAAGAAGGAGGCCCCGAACGCCAAACCGGCCAAGCCCGCATTGCCACCTGCTGATGCGGGTAAGACTCCGCCGACGGACGCAGGCAAATCGCCAGCGGCCGGCGGACCGGATGAAGCCCTGATGATGGCGGCCATGACACCCGGACCGCCTCACCAGAAATTGGCCAAGCTCGTGGGAGATTGGACCATCAAAACCAAGATGACCATTCCCGGCGGCCCTGCGGAAGAGTCAGAAGGTACCGCGAAATTGGCGATGGCGTTTGACGGTCGATTCCTCCATGAGGATGACGCGGGGACGATGATGGGTATGCCCTTCAAGGGCGGCAAGCTCCTCGGCTACAACAACGGCTCCAAGAAGTATGAGGCCGTCTGGGTCTATACGCTTGGCACGGGAATGCTGACCATGAACGGAGCCAGCGAAGACGGGGGCAAGACAATCAAGTTCACCGCAACATTTGACAACGAAATCGGTGTCAAAGAAACGATGAACGTAACCTACAAGTTTGCTGATGACGACCATTTCACGGTCGTGCTCGACGGCGGAAAAATGCCAGACGGTTCCCCCGGGCCGGTGATGAACGCAGAATACACGCGGAAAAAATAGTACCGCCCGCCTCCTTCAAGGAAGAGCGGCTTGGGACCACGATCGCAATGTTATGATCGCACTTCTCAGCGTCTGGATTGGTCTCGCTTCGTTCGTCCTGGCGATGATCATGTTGTTGTATCGTCCGGCGATGACGGACGTGAACATACTGCTGATTCTCTACTTCGGCGCACCCGGCGCACTTTGCCTGGCCGGACTGGTGCTTTGGGCTCATCGCATGGATGACGACCCCGAACCCGCGATCGTCGCTCAACGCCTTCAGAGCAAAGTCGGCATCATGCTTGCCATCCTCGCAGCCGCGATCGTCTATGCACTGATCATTGGCTCGCACAAGATCGAATAACGCGGTTTCTCCTCTGCAACAAGAATAGGTATCATTCTTCCGTGCGGCGCGATGTAGACAAAACAAAGCTCCAAGAGTTCATGCGACGGTTCTCCCACGCCTCCACCGGTCCTGGGAATGTCTATTTTGCCGGAGGGGCGACGATGTTGCTTTTGGGAATTCGAGACCAGACTATCGATGTTGATATCAAAATGGACCCGGAACCCAAGGGGGCTTTCGAGGCGATCAGGTCGCTGAAAGACGATTTGGATATCAATATCGAACTCGCTTCACCCGGAGACTTCATCCCGCCGCCTTCCGATTGGCGCAACAAGAGTGTTTTAATCGAGAAAATCGGGAACATAAGCTATTATCACTATGATCTTCGGATGCAGGCCCTAAGCAAATTGGAGCGTGGCTTGGGCCGGGACCTCGGCGATGTTGCCGGGCTCATTAGGAAAGGATTGATTCGCAAGAGCGATTTGATGGACGCACTAAACACCGCCAACATCAATGCAAACCCGGCGATCGATCGTGAAGCGCTAGGCCTGAAGGTGGCCGAATTTATCGAATCGATCAATGATGGATGCCCTTGAAATTCGAGAATCAAACTTGCCCGGAGCGGATGTGGTGAGCAAAGGATTACTCGACCTTCAGCAAGGTCTTCTTTCTGCTGAAGCGCTGCTGGTGCTCGCGGCGACGTCAAGATTGAAAAGATTGGGGATTGCGGTTCCGTCGGCGGCAGGAGCGATTGCGCCCTATGAGTTTTCTCTCTATAAGCTATTGCAGACGACACACGGCAATGATGCGCATTCAAAATACAACGCGCTGATCCGCCAGATTGTCAGCTTTTCTCGGGCGCTGGAGCGGGAAATGGGCGCGCGCATCCGCAAAGGCATATGGCGTGCGTCATAGGGCGAATTAGGCGGCGGGTGGAGCCGCTGCTGCGGCGGCCTTTTGCTTCTTGTTGACTTTCTTCTCGTGGTGCTCTTTCAGGCTGTTGGAGGCCTTCGCCCAAAGGTCGTAGGCTTCCTTCTTCTCGCCGCGTTTCCACGCTTCGGCGGCATTCAGACGTTGACGCTTAAAGGCCTTGGTCGGTCGGGGCATGACAATCCTCAAAAAAACAAACCGGCTACCAACGCCGGAATCACAGCATTATAGCGATCTAGAATTGCCACGCCAGTGGTGTCCCTGACCGCCATGCCTATGATAAATCCATGGCCGCCATCGCCATCCAAAATGTAACAAAGCAATTCGGCACGCAAATGGTGCTGGATGGGGCCTCCGTGGAGTTCGGACCCACCGAAACGGTCGGGCTGATCGGCCCCAACGGCTCCGGCAAGACCACCCTTTTCAAGCTCATCACCGGGGAGCTGGCTCCCGATCTGGGTACGGTGACGCGGGCCCGTGGCCTGGAGGTCGGCTACCTGCGCCAGGAGCCTGATATTGCGATGGACCGCACCCTGCATTGCGAGGTCGGCAGTATGTTTGAGGGGTTGCTGGCATTGGAGGCCAAGCTGGGGACTTTGGGCGAAAAGATTGCTGCTGCCCACGATGCCCCGGAGTTGCCCGACTTGCTCGCGGAATACGACCGGGTTCACGATCAATTCGTCAGCGTCGGGGGCAATACCTTTGAGACGCGGATGAATGAAATCATCGGAGGGCTTGGATTTACGGAGTCGGATCAAAAACTGCCGATGGCCGTGCTCTCCGGCGGTCAGCGATGCCGGGCCGCCCTCGCCAAGCTGCTACTGGAGGATCGGCCGCTATTACTGCTCGACGAACCAACCAATCACCTCGACATCGATGCGGTCCTGTGGTTGGAAAAGTATCTTAAGGGACATCGCGGCGGTGCCATCGTGATCTCGCACGACCGCTATTTGCTCGACCGCCTTTGCGACAGAATCGTCGAAGTCGCCAGTCGGAAGTTCTTCAGCTATCCGGGAAATTACACCAATTTTGCGCAAACCAAAGCCCTCCGCGAACTGACGCAGGAACGACAGTTTGAAAAGGATTCGGTGTTCATCCAAAAGGAACGCGAGTTCATCGCCAAGCATCTCGCCGGACAGCGAAGCCAGCAAGCCAAGGGTCGGCGAACGCGGCTGGAGCGGCAGTTGGCTGCCGGGGAGTTTGTCACGGAGCTCCCGCAAAAACGCGCGACGACGAAGATCAATTTTGCGACGGCTCAGCGGCAGGAGGGAGTGGTGCTTCGTGTCGATGAGCTGGCCGCCGGATTTCCCAGCAAGCCCCTCTTCGACAAGATGTCATTCCAGCTTACAGCGGGCGACCGATTGGGGATCACCGGCCCCAACGGGGTGGGCAAGAGCACTTTCCTGAAAATCCTCACCGGAGAATACGCCGCACAGTCGGGCACGTTTGAGTTTGGACGCCGACTGTCCATCGGATACTACGCGCAGGACCGCACTGCATTGGACCCCAAACGGTCCATTCTCGAAGAAATTCGGGCTGCCCGTCCTGAATTTTCCGAATTGCAGGCTCGCAGCTACGCCGCGCGATTTCAGTTTCAGCGCGACGATGTATTCAAGCCCATCGGAGCGCTTTCCGGTGGCGAGCAATCGCGCGTTCGGCTGGCCACATTGATCCTTTCGCAGCCCGATATCCTGATCCTCGACGAGCCGACCAACCACCTGGACATCTCCTCGCGCGAGGCTCTGGAAGAGGCCCTTGAAGAATACTCCGGCACGGTAATAGCCGTGAGCCACGATCGCTATTTCCTGGACCGCACAGTGGGGCGACTTCTGGTCATCCGCCGCGAAAGTTGCAAGATGTACGAAGGAAACTATTCGTTTTACGTGGAGCAGATGGAGCAGGCCCAGACTGCGGCAAAAGCTCCGCCCACTCCCGCCAGGAAACAATCGGGGGGAAAGAAGGCCAAGGCCGCAGCGCCAACGAAGAAGATTTCGCCCTACGATCACTTGAGCGTCGCACAACTTGAAGAGATGTTGATCGAACGCGAAACGCGCTTGTCGATGTTGCATGAGCGCTTCGGCGAGCCTGCGGTGTGCAAAGACCCCGACCTGCTGGCCGAACTTCAGGACGACGCCAACGCCCTGGCGGAGGAAATCGCGGCGATTGATGCGGCCTGGCAGGAGCGAGCCGAAACGAATGAATGACACGCAAGAGCCGCTGTACCTGGCGGTTGATGTGGAGAATTGGAAAGGCGAAGTGCTCGTGCAGCCTGCCGGCGAGGCCGGACTTCCGATTCATCCGAATCTGGGCAAGAGATGGCGCGAGTGGCTTTCTTCGCTCATTAATCATCCTCATTCGCTGCCCGGCGTTCGGGTGCTCAAAACATCGAAAACGGTTGAAGTTCTGGAAGCCCGGCTTGCACTGCGCGACAACGAAACGCCGGTTCGCGTTATTTGCAAACAAGTCAAGATCAGAGGAGCGAAGGACGCCCTCGCCGGCCTTTTTCGTCGCTCTTCTGCAAGGCGAAATTTCGAGCGGGCCAGCAGGCTGCAGAAAGCGGGAATCGGCACCGCCACGCCATTGGCATGGCTGGAGCGGCGATCTCCCCGTACGTCGTGGCTGATCACGGAATTCCTCGATGACGTGATTGATCTCGACGCCTACGTGCTGACGGTGTTGTCCCGGTCCACCGCAGGCACAGATCGTGCCCTTCGAAATGCGATCGTCCGGTCCCTGGTGGAAATGTTTCGCGGCCTGCAATGGGGCGGGCTTTACCACCGCGACATGAAAGCCTCCAACGTCCTGTTGGCCAATGCGGGCAGCAAAGACAACCCTCCGCGCGTGTGCATCGTCGATCTCGACGGGCTTTCCACGCATCGTCCCTGGCGGTCATATTGGAAACCGATCGTCCGACTGGCCGCCAGTCTGCTGCAATACCCAGCCGTAACACGCACGGACTATGCACGGTTCCTGCGCGAGTATTTGATGGAGTTCGGCGCGGACCGCCGCGCGTGGCGAACCCATTTTACGCGTCTGCGCAAGCAAGCGGCCCGGTATTCCCAGGCCGCTCACAAACGCAAATCCGACAAACTCGACGGCTTTTCTGGTTAGCCATCCGAACCCCAAGCGCAAGCGCGGGGCGGTTGGTTACTCGGCAAAACCGCCCGTCGCTCGCGCTCCGGGTTCCGATTAATCACGGGGCGAAATCTTCCGACTTCGTATAACCTGCCGGCAATTCAAAGGTAAATGGATCCTTGTCAAACTTCGGTTCAACCGTCAATCCAGTAACAATCAACTGACGCCCGCCCGGCTCGCCGCCGCTTTGCGGCGTGAATTTGCGATCCACGCGACGGGGCAGAAAATCCTTCTTCGAGAGATACCAGTCAGACTCCTGACCGGCTTGCGCATACTTCACATATATGTGATAGCAATCCTCGCCGCCGACTTTTTCGCTGCCCTTGAGTTCTTTTTTCTCGCCTTTGATTTCGTCACCAAACGGGTTATCGTGGCCATATTCATTCATGACAAGCAGCGTCACCATCCGCCCCGAACTGCCAACCACTGCCCGGTCAATGTCGACATAAGCAATCTTCTTCTCATTATCAATCAAGAAGTATTCCTTGCCGTCGGTGCCCATGACCACATTCTTCGCTTCTGCCGAACCCGGGGCGCTTAGCTTGGCTTCAAAGCGTACTTTCTCCGGATTTCCATTCTTGAACCCCTGCAAAATAACCTGACCTTCGATCGTCGGCAGTTTTGTTTCGTCCGTTCCGAGTCCCTTGGCCTTCGACGTATATTTGACCGACTTAATCGCTTTTGCCGCCTCATCCGCCTTCTTGAGAATTTCCACGGCGTCGGTCATCTCGCCGGCCGGTGCCGGGGCTGCGGGCTTGGGGGCCGGCTTATCCTCTGCCCATGCCGCCGAGCAAACCATTGTCAGTGCCATTGCGTGCAGAATCACTCGTAGCATACATCATCTCCTGAAACAACGTTGAAGCTTGTAGAATCCGATTTCCCATGGGGCTTGATGCAACCCCCGTGCGGGCTGCGCCGCCCGATCAGGGTAAAGTATAACGCATGGCCGTGGTGAGAGTCCAACCGTTGTATTCGTCCGGACGATAGGTGTGGAATCGGTAGTCCCCCATAAGGACGAAAGACCATGAGTGATTGATCGGGAAATTCCACCCTGCCCCAAGATTGAGACTTGTAATCCAGTCGCGGACCTGGGCCTTGTCCTGATAGATTCGAGGAAACGGGGCGATTTTGTAATACCCCCGGCCTTCTGCGCTGACATATCCGGTTTCAATTCCAGCCGCCAGGAACGGCCTGCTTGCGGAAATTCCCTGTTTCCAGTCCTCAAAATCTCCGCGCCGAGGTGCCTTCCATGGGTAGATCTCGGCCGTTGCATTGGTGTACACATAGCTGTACTTGAAGTTGACCTCGAGATTCAGGTTCGCCAGGCGTTGATGGTCGTGATCCCGGCCCATGCCTCCACCCACAGAGACGGTCCAGATGAGCCAGTCCGACTCCTGCCGGCCTGCCCCAAGGTAAAATGTTGTCAGCAGGAATTCCGATTTGCGGTCCAAAGGCGTTCGCGGCTCGTCGAAGAAGTTCAGCCCGCCAAGCGAAAGAGGTATGTCCAGACGCTGGTCCAGCATCTCCTTTGTTTCGTGGAGCTTGGTGTAACTGTCGCGAAACCCAAACTCCAGGTGCCAGGGCTTGTCCTCCACGGCAACTCCGCTTGACGGTGTTTCCTCCGTCGCCGTCAGGCTGAGCGGATGTGTCTCGTCGTCACCGGCCAATGATGAAATCGGTGTGAATCCCAACCAGGCCCCGGCGATCAGAGCAAGCGCGGCGCGTCGGCAAAGCGTCATGTGAGATGTATGGGCTTTTCGTCGCACAGTCACCCCTGCGAGTGCGTCCAACTACGAGAAAATGGCTGCAAATTGTATGGGCCTGTGCGAACGTAAGTCTCATGTTTTTTTGTATCAACCCACTGCCGGGTGACTTTTGGGTTGATCCCGTGTTTGGCGGACCTTGGTATGGCCGATAACAACCACGCGTCCGAAATTTGCCCCACCGGGCGTTTGATTTTTTGTACAGAAGTGATCGGTTCATGAGGATTGGCGTTTTTCAACACGGGTGGTGGGATGCTGCGGCAAAGGCCGTTGGACATGAAGTTCTTCCCCTGCCTGTCGCCTCGCACCCCAGCGGCAACGCGTACGCCGCGAACCTGCCCGGGCGCATCGCGCTGGCGCCTCAGCTTCTTTCCACGCTGAAGGAGCAGCGTCCCGCGTTCCTTCTGGACAATGGCGGCACGGGGCTTTCCTTCGTAACCGACCCCGCCGCCCAGTCACCGCGTGTGCAGATCATGCACGAGGTCGCGGGTCTGCCGCTATGCTCACACTTCATCGACCCTCTGAGCACGGCACTTCAGGGACTCGATTTTCTAACCATGTGGCAGGCGCTTGCGAGTCGCATGTGGGTGAAGGCGGTCTGGGATCGTGCTCACGCCGTCGAGTTGCTGCGCCTCGGCGTGCCGCAGGTCATGCATCTTCCGATGGCCGCGCCAAATCGCTCTTATGACACGACGCCCCTGGACGTAAAGCGGTCGCGCCCCGTGGTCAGCTTCGTCGGCGGGCAGAACAGCACCTATTTTCGTGGCAATTCGACGACTCCGACTTCATCGTTGCTGGCCGGTACGCTGGCTCAGTGCCACAAGACCGAAAACCCCAATGTTACGTTTTGCGATGTCTACCACGATGTGTACGGCTTCGCTCCAACGGCAACCAACGGCGATATGCAGGCCCAGGGCCGCAGGGCGCTGGACTACTTCAACGCCAAACTCTTCTATCATGCGACGCTTTGTATCCGAAATCGAGATCGCTTCGTCATTTTTCTCAAGCGACGACTTGGACAGCAATTCGAAATCATCGGCAATGGATGGGATGCGGCCTATGGCCTCCAGGCCCGCCCGCAGATTCCCACGGTCGATGAATACTTCCGGCACTTCCGCGAGACGGCCATCAATCTGAACTTCGTCAATGGCAATGCCGAAACGGGATTGAACATGCGGCATTTTGAAATCACGGCCGCAGGCGGATTCATGCTGTGCTTTGCTCAACCCGAACTCGCTGACTCGTTCGAAATCGGACACGAGTGCGCCGTATTCACCAGTGAGTCCGACCTGCTCGCAAAAATTGATTATTACCTTGCCCGCCCGGACGAACGGGCGCGCATTGCCCTGGCCGGCCAAAAGCGCACGCTGTCGCAGCATCTTTACAGCCACCGTTTGCAAAAACTCCTGACAACGATCGCCCCGAATCCCGTCCCGGTGACCTACGCAACCACGAATTGGAAGGACGATCTGCGCAGTTCCGTGCCCGACGCCGATATCATTCTCGACTGCGGCGCAAACGTGGGCCAGATGGCCGGCGCATTTCGCACAGAATACCCAAAGGCGGAGATCTACAGCTTCGAGCCGGTCAGTTCCGTATTCGCTCAGCTGACCCAGCGCTGCAAAGACATTCGAGTCACTCCGGTTCAGGCCGCCGTCAGCGATCGCACCGGAAAGACCGTGATCAATCTGACCACCGGTTCCGAAGCCCACTCCTTGTTGCCTTATCAGGAAGGCAACCCCTGCGCACAATGGACATGGGTCAAAGGCCAGGAAGAGGTTAACGTCGTCGCTCTCGATGACTGGTGCAGGCAGCGCAGCATCGCACCCGACCGCGTTCATATCATCAAGCTCGATATCCAGGGCGCAGAATTGCTGGCGCTCTATGGCGCTCGACAGCTACTGCGTACCGTCAAGGCCATTTTTCTCGAAGTCTGTTTTGTCCCCATATACAAGGACGCGCCGCTGTTTCCGGAAGTCGATCAGTTCCTCCGCGAGGCGGGCTTTCACCGGCGCGCCGTCTACCCTTCGGATCAGCCACAGCATTGGGGCGACGCCCTGTATGTCAGGCAATGAAAGGAATTCATGATTCGTCAGCCGCTACGCATTGCCACAACGTCGCAACTCGTCCGCTCTGTGCAGGAGGCCGGATTCCAGGCATTCCTCTTGCCCAACGCGGAATCGCTCGACTTCAATCGCTCGCTGCAGGATCGTCTGGCCGATGGCAGTTCGCACAGAGCCTTCCTTGAGGAAAACAAGATCGACCTCGTGCTCGATTTTAATACCGCTGCTCTGACCATTGTGCCCAATCCTCAAGGCGACGGTGTACAACTCACGCCCTCGGCCGTCGGAATTCCCTATGTAGCGTGCTATCTTGACCCCGTTACGGCCACGATGGCCCAGGTTCCATGGGACAATCACTGGCAGATTCTCGAAAGCGATTCCTGGCTGAAATGGATCTGGGAGGCCGCCCACTCCGATGAGTTGCGCAAACTGGGGATTCCCAACATCATCACCATGCCCATGGCCGCCACCAACGACGACTTCGACACGTCGCCATTGCGGTCATGCGACGGTGGCCCCGTCGTCGCGTTTATGGGCCATCCGGCAACGTCATGGTTTCGCTCGACTGAGGGCGTGCTCCCCGCACAGCTATTTGCCGGGCTGACCGCAGCCGCCGTCCATGCCGACATGCCCGATCTCCCATTTCATAAGATTTATTACGATCTCTACGAAATCGATGCACCGCCTCTGGCCACCGACAATCCCAACCAACGCGCCGTCAAAGCCTCCAATTATTTCAATCAGAAGTTCGTCTACAACGCCTGGCTGGCCGTCAAACAGCGCGATCGCTTCGCCCGATTCCTCAAACTCAAGCTCAAAGATTCATTTGAACTGATCGGCGACCATTGGAATGCGTACTGCGGTCTGCCGCACACGCAGCGCATCTGGGATATGAGCGTCCTTCATCAGCGAATGAGAGACGTGCCGATCTGCCTGAATCTGATGAAAGGCAATCTGGAAACCGGACTGAATGTGCGCCACTTCGAAATTACCGCCTACGGCGGGTTCATGCTGACCTATTGGACGCCGGAATTGTCATCGTGCTTCGAAATCGGCGAGGAGTGCGACGCCTTCCGTGACGAATCCGAGCTGCTTGAGAAAATTCACTATTACATTGACAACCCTGAAAAGCGCCGCGATATCGCAATGGCCGGCCAGAAACGAACCCTCCGCGACCATCTGTACAGCCACCGGATCAATTCGCTCGTACACATTCTCCAGCAGCATAACGTCTTGCCGGTGAGTCCTGCGACCAGACCTGTTCCCGCGACAGTATGACCATGTCATTCACGGCCATCTCACTTGATCACCTCTTGCGGGCCCAGTTCGGCGAAGACCGAATCCTTTGGAATGTCTTCCGCGGACGCACAACCGGGTATTTCGTGGAAGTCGGCGCGTACGACGGCGTGACCCTCAGCAACACCTGTTTCCTCGAGCAACTCGGCTGGCGGGGACTGTTGGTGGAACCGATCCAGGAGCTTTGCCAGCGCGCCGCCGCCAACCGACCCATGAGCCGGGTCATTCATGCCGCATGTGGAAAAACCGGAAGCAGCGGGACGACGAAATTCACCGTCGCCAAAAACGTGCCCGTGCTGTCGTTTCTCACCGCCGATGCCGATCATGTCGAGCGATGTCGCCGAGAAGGAGCCGAACTCAAGGAAATCGAAGTTCCGCTGCGCAGCCTCAATGACATTCTCATGCACGAGCGCCGCGACGCTCCACCGGCCTGTAATCCCTGGGCCGCCAATCACGGCTGGCGAATCGACGTGGTGTCCATCGATACGGAAGGCTGCGAACTCGACGTGCTCGACGGATTTGACCTCGACCGATTCCGCCCCCGAATTCTCATCATGGAAAACGACCGTCCCGCCGGAGAGGCCATTGAGCCTTACCTGGCGGGACGGGGGTATCGAAAGTTTCACCGGCAGAAAATCAACGACTTCTACGTCCGCTGCGACGATCCCTGCAACGACCTGACCGTCGCCGGACTTCCATCCGGTTCATAACGAAATTTATTTCTTCTGGCTCTCCGCCGTCGCCGGGCCTTCCTTGGTCTTCTTGTACGTGGTCACGGAATCGTTTCGAACGGTCAGTTTGCCGTCGTACGTTCCGGTCGAGGAGGTTGAGCTGTAAAAATCAATTTTCTGCAGAACCGGAGCAACCTTTACAAGAATCCTCATCCCCGATTCGATGGCCTGCTTGGCCTGCTTTTCTTCCGGGTTCGTTTCCGGCATCGACCCGACGATCATCGGACCAAACATTCCCACCATGCCCAGCGCAGAGGCCAGCTCCTGTCCCGTTTTCGACGTGTCCTCAAAACTCGCCGAACGCACCGCGCCCTTGGGGACGATCCCTTCCTCTGCAAACCGCGCGTTCTTCATCACCGAGGGCGATTTGCCCGTCGAAACGTCGAGGCACTTTTGGACCGCCGCCGCGGACGAACCCACTACCAGCCAATCCCCCTGCACTCCAAATACCGGCTTGAGAAACATCGCCAGCGACGGGTGCACGATTTCACGGAATCCCTCGGCGTCGACCTTCGCGGGCGAGATGCTCAGCATTTGTCCCTCGCCCTGCATTCGGACCTTGATCATGTCAACGAAGGTATTCAATTTTGTCCGCGCGAGTTCCGTGTTCTTCACTCGGATCATCAAGACGCCGTCTTTTCCACCCATCGGCGTAACCACCGCCGGCGGCATCTGGATGCTGGCCATTTCACCGCTCCACCAGGCAAAAAGATCGGCCTTGGGATCGAATCCGACGGAGGCAAGAATGGCATTCCATTTTTCAATGGCTTCTTTGCCCTCAGGGATTTCCTTGTTGATGAAGTCCAGCACCAGATCATAGATGGTCTCAAGATCAATGGAGCCGGTAAGGTCAAAGCCCGTCGCTTCGGCGGGTATGAACTGATCAAACTTCTCAAAGGGTTTGCGATTCAGGATTGCTTTGGCCAGGGGCGCGTCCGCTTTCCCACTCTGGATCCGCGCCGCATCCACACGCATCGTTCGCAGTCCCTTGGTCGAGACCGACGACACCGAATAATCCATGATATCCGCGCGATCCAGCAAATGCATGACGATTTGCATTCCCTGGTCCTTGTTTCCGCCCTCAGGCTTGCCCTGATTCGCTCTCTTTTCGATGTTCGTAAACATCATCCGCAATGAGCCGGTGAATCGCTTCCAGTCAAAAAAGCCGATCGAGTCCGAAGGAGCGTCCACCAGGGCCAGCGCCTCCTGAAACCGCGGTGTTGCGATGAGGGGTGTGGAGTCGGACTTGCCCATGAGCATACCCACGACGTCTTCAAGCGTTTTGCGGCCGGTGGCCAGCCCGAGCGTATCCTTGTTGCGAAACATCGTAATGCTGAACCCAATTTTCTTGAGTCCCTCGTTGGAAATCTCCCAGACATCAGCGCCCTCAACCTTCGACTCGTTGAGCGTCGATCCACTGACTGCACAGATTTCCTTGAGAATGGCCACGAGGCCTTTCGCGTTCGCCTCCCCGCTGCCGTCCTTTCCCTGCACGATGACGAGGTAGTCAAAACCAATCATGCTGTCCGAAGGACGCTCGGCAAATACGAATTCCCTGTCACTGAGGTCGAACCAGTTCACTCCCTGAATCAAAGTGATGACTTTGTCCATGGTGGCTTGCGCGGCGGCCCGTTCGTTGTCGCCCAGCATGGACATGAACAACTTGACGAAATCCTGGTCAACGCCGGTCTTCTTGAGTTCGGCGAAGATCTCAGCCCATTTCGCTTCGAGCCATGCGCGCTCCGGATTCGTCACCACATGGATGTACATCCATGCATCGCCGGGAACGCACTTGCCCAGTGTGAACTGCGCTGGTAACGGGGCTGCGACCGCCTGAGATGCGGGGCCAAGCCCCAAGGCAAACAGCAATGCTGGTGCAATGATGTGAATAGGTGAAAAACGACGCATGATAATTCCTCCCAACACCACCCTGAAATCCTTAAACTTGGCTGCCTGATTCGAACGTGTGAATCGCGTTAGCGGACGGCAGCAGCTACAGCCGTTACACCAAGCATAGTAAAGACTTCGGTGCGCAACCAGTTCGTCACTGTCGATATTTGTTGGTTCTTGTCCAAGCCCGAAAGTTTTGACCGGTCAACCGGGCAACCAACGCGGTGGAACGCTCGAAATGGCCATAGACCGGATGCAGCGCCGGGCTAAAACGTTGGAGTCAATTCGAGCAGGGCGAAGCATCCCTTTCAACGCACCAGACCCGGCCCCCCATGCGGCCCTCGGGACGACATGAAAATTTGAACCGGTCCACATTCTCCGGGATGTCATTAGAATGGCAGGAGGTCGGACGCATATTCGGCGGAAAAGTGCATGGGCGTTTTTTTCGATCGCGTGTCGGTGTTTCGTGCCTACGTGCATGAAATGTTCCGCCACGGACTCCCGGAGTTCGTCGATCGCGGCAGCAGCGAAATCGTCGTGTTCCTCGACGGCGTCGGAGGGTTTCAGTTCATCCCTCTCCTGGCACGTAAAGTGATTCGCGAGGCCAACGCCCCCATCAGCTCAACCTGGTTTCGATGGCAGACGCCGATCCCGGGACTCATGCTCGTTGATCTGATGTGGCGATCGCGCAACCAGCGCAATGCCCAAATCCTGGCCGATAAACTCATCGCCATGCACCGCGATCAGCCACAATCAAAAATCCACGTCGTTTCCTACAGTGGAGGCACCGGCGTGGCCGTGTTCACCCTGGAACTATTGGACGGTCGCGTGCCCATCGAGACGCTTCTACTATTTGCCCCGGCGATTTCCTCATCGTACAACCTCGCCCCGGCGCTCCGCAGCGTGAACCGCGCCTACGCCATGATCAGCCCCAGGGACACATGGCTTCTCGGCGCGGGCACAAGACTCTTCGGAACCATGGATCGCAAGCGCGTTCGTTCAGCGGGATTGGTGGGCTTCAGCGTTCCCCCCAACCTGACCCCCGAAGACCGCCAGACCTACGACCGATTTCAGGTCATCGAGTGGTCCGAAGACCTTCGCCGCTTCGATCACAGCGGCGGCCACACGGGGTGGGCACAGGTGCCATTTTTGCGGCAACACCTGCTTGACCTGCTGGCGGGAAAAACTTCTCTTCCAGCCCATACTCTTGACTTGCAGTCCCAAAACGGAAACAACTGACGCAGAAAGAACGAAAAGACAATCCAACACGAGGAGAATCAAATTGTCAGCACTCTTGAACCTGCGAAATGCAACACGGATTCTCTCTTTCGCGATCATCATCGCCGCGAATCCCATGATCCTTCGTGCGGAGGATTCCGCACCCCCGAAAGCTGAGAAGCAACTCGCCCTGGGTGGGCATTGTCCGGTCGCCTATCAGACGGAATCCAAGGCCGTCAAAGGCGATCCGGCGAATTCCGTCACCTATCAGGGTTGGGTTTATCAATGCGCCACAGCCGACGCAAAGAAATTATTTGAGGCGAACCCGGCCAAGTACGCCGCGCAGTACGGCGAACTTTGCACAACAGCGCTGGGTGGGACGTATGGCAATCGACTTCCCTCTGACCCCAACGTCTTTTATGTGATCGATGGGAAACTCTACCTGTTCTCCTCGCTGCGCGCCCGCAACGCGTTCGACCGGGCCCCCAAGGATTACATCGCCAAAGCCGACAAGCTGTACGCAACTCCGTCCTTCGGAGGCTACAGCCTTCCCGCCTATCAGCTCGACAAGAAGGCCGAGAAAGGCGATCCCAAGTTCACCAGAGTTTATCAAGGAAAGGTTTATCACTTTGCCAGTGAGGACGCAGCCAAGGCCTTCGAAAAGGAACCTGAACGATTTATTCCCCCGTTCGGCAGTTTCTGTGTCGAGGGCATTGCCCGAGGACAGCGATTCCCGGCAGACCCCTCGGTATTCTCTGTTGTCGACGGAAAGACCTATTTGTTCTACGACGCCAAGGCCAAGAGCACATTCGACGCCGATGCCAAAACCATGATTCAGAAGGCTGGCGAAGATTGGGCCAAGTCTCCCGCCACCAAGAAGGAAGCCGCCACAAAAGCAGAACCGTAGCCCCTGATGAATTCCCCAAGGTAGCAATGAGCGGCATCCCGGGGCCTATATCATTCTGAGCGAAGCGGAGAATCTCGCCCCATTACCAAAACCGGATCTTTCGCTGCCCTCATAATGACGTGCGCATTTGATAAACATCAGTACTCAGGTACTTCAGCCCCGAATCGACCATCAGCGTGACAACCGTCGCCTCCGGGCCCAATTTCTGCGCCACCTGAATGGCCGCGATGACATTGGCCCCGGATGACGTGCCAGCAAACAGACCTTCCTCACGGGCCAGCCGTTGCGCCATTCTCTTCGCGTCGGCTGTTGGAACCGCGACGACTTCATCAATGAGACCCGGCTCCCAAAGCGGCGGCATGTACCCGATGCCCACTCCTTCGATCTTGTGCGGCCCGGGCTGCCCACCCTGCAAAACAGCGGATTCGGCCGGTTCCACCGCTACGATTCTGGTTTTCGAATTGTATTGCTTGAGCACAGTGGCCACGCCTCTGGACGAAGCCCCCGTGCCCACGCATTGAACAAACACATTCACCTTTCCAATGGTTTGCGCCCAAATCTCTTCGGCCAGCGCGTAATAACCCGCGATGCTATCGTTGTTGTTGAGTTGATCGGTCCAGAACGCATGAGGCCGCTGGGCAAATTGCCGCGCCGTCTCGATCATGTCGAGAATGAGTTTTTTGGTGGTGCGACCGCCTTCACTTGGCACAAGCGTAAGCTCCGCCCCGAGCGCCGCCATGTGATCGAGCTTTTCCCTGCTGAATGCATCGGAAGTCACGATATGAATACGATAGCCCTTCGCTGCACAGACGAGAGCCAGCGACGTACCCGTGCTGCCGCCGGTATATTCGACAACCGTATCTCCGGGCTTGAGTCGGCCTTCCCCTTCAGCCCTCGAGATCATCGCCAGCGCCGAACGGTCTTTCATGCTCCCGGTCGGATTTTCCCATTCAAGTTTGACGAAAATTCTGGCGCAATCCGCAGGGACGACGCTGCGAAGCTCCACCATCGACGTGTTGCCGATGGCTTCAAGAATACTCCGTTTGCTGCCAGGGTTCATGGCCGGATCGTCAGTAAGGACTCAGTTGCCGTCCGACAAATCAAAACGGGGCAAAGCAAATACCGCCCAGGCATTCGGCATTGCATCCGGCGGGGCAATCTGCCGTAGAGGCGCATGAGAAGGAGCTGTTGGAACAAGCATGGTCCACACACGTATCGTTGGTGCAGGCGTTGTTATCATTGCAATTGTCCGGGTTACAATCGGGGAAACACGCTCCGCTGGCGCAGAATCTGTCGGCATCGCAATCGGCGTCGCTCTCGCATCCCTCGCGAGGAACGCAGCTGCCGCCGAAACATTTTTCGCCCGCGTCGCAATCAAGATTTGTAACGCACCAGCACGCATCGCCGATGCAGATCCCTCCGGCGGCAGCGCAGTCAGCGTCGCTTTCGCATGCGACGCCGCGGCACTCCCCGTTGACGCAGGTCTGGCTGCCGAGGCAATCCTTCCGGCTGTCGCACGCGGCGAACGTTTCGCATATGCCACTGTCGCATAGTTCGTTGCGGTCGCAATCGGCGTTGCTCCCGCATTCCCTGGAATTACAACCGTTTGCGAAGATCGCCGCAGCGCAGCACAAGAAGATACAAACCCGAAATGCCTTCATGATTGGCTCCTGCTGAATCCAGACTTTGTAGGCGTCTCAATGGCCGTCCGACAACTCAAGGAGGGCCGAAGCAATAATTGTTTACGCATGCGGCATTGCATTGGGGGGGGCATTCAAACACCGTGTCGCAAAAGGTCAAAGCGTAGGAGCACTCAAACTCCACGGTCTCCGGATTCACCACACGGCTATCACTGGTACAGACGTTGTTATCATTGCAGGGAACACATGATCCGTTGACGCAGAGACACGATCCCTCGGGGCAGTTTCCGTTGCCGTCACAATCGGCGGTAATCTCGCATTGCACGCAGGCGCCATTGACGCAGAAATTTGGCAAGAGGCAACTCTTGGGCGCACAATTCGTGAGGGCATCACAACACGTCAACGTAGTCTCACACGTGCCATTGACGCAAGCCTCGTCGGGGTCGCAATCGGCGTCACCTTCGCATTGCACGCAAGCTCCGTTGACGCAGACTTGGTCAGCGCCGCAGGTGCCTCCACAAGAATCGGAGGGAGCAGAGGGGCAGCCGCCTGCCAGAATCGCCGCAGCGCAGCACAAAAAGATACGAACCCGAAATGAATTCATCATTTGACCCTCATGCAACATTCCATTGCCATCTGGAGCGGCCCGCGCCGACCTTTCGATGACAAAACCAGATTGGACTTCAGCAATGATAAGGACTTTGGTTCTAGACGTGAAGGCGAGCAAGCGTCGGGTGGCGGTGCCGGAGGGAATCGTTGCGATAACCAAGTCGGCGAGCGAGAATGATTCGGTGCTTGAATGTCGAACTCGCAAACAGTGATTTGAACAGAAGGGTGAACCAATGGGTGTTTTGGGCTGGATTCTGCTGGGGTTGCTCGGTGTCGGATTGTTTTTTGCCTGGGCTTTCGCAGTGGCATTTTCAACCGGATGAGCCTGACCTCGCAGCGTTGACAATCCGGCCGGACGACTTCGCGATCTGGCCGATCCCGACATGCAGGACACGACACCCCTGCAACCGCTATGCGAACCATTCCCAGCGAAGGATTTCGCAATGAGTCCGGCGGGTGGGAATGATCCGATGGGTAGTCAAGAGATCGCATAACTTTCTATCTGCTCGTCGCTTCGCTCGAATCACGCCAACTCCCGGGAAATAACCATTCCTTTTGGCATTCCCGGGCCCTTGCACGCGCACCCACCGTTATGCTAACATATACCTAACAAACTCTGGAGGGTCGAAGGTGAATTCCGCTCTGGTCGAGAAAATCCAAGCCATCGAACGTAAGCATATCCGGCACGACGACGCCCAGCGAAGTACGGGGGAAGTTTTTTCCACCGGCTGGGCGGACGTTGATCGAGCCCTTGGCGGCGGCCTACCGATCGGCGGACTTCACGAATGGTTTGGGCTTGCTCCGGCGCCTGCAAACGCATCACAGGATCAAAGGCTTTGGCGTCCGCCCTTGTGTGTCATGATTCATTTTGCTTCGCGTGTTTTGGAAACCGGCCAACCTGGCTGTTGGGCCGTGTGGATCGGGCGGCGGTGTTTTCCGTATCCCGCTGCGCTACTACGCAGAGGCGGCGCGGATCGGGTCTTTCTACAACGATCCGTGTTTGTCGCGCCCCGCAACCCCACGGATCGTCTGTGGGCAATCGACCTGGCAATGCGCTCTCCCGCCGTGAGCGTGGTCGTCGCCGACGGCAGCGGTTTCGACATGGCCGCAACGCGCCGCATCCAACTCGTGGCGAAGAACCACACAGCGCAGGCATTTCTCGTGCGCCCCCCGTGCGAACAAGCCGAATTATCAGCCGCCCATTCGCGATGGCTGGTGCGAAATACCGTGGCGGGCAGCGACAAAACCGGAAACACAAATCCCGCGTGGACCGTTGAACTTTTGCGATGCAAGGGAGTGCATTGGGCAGCAGCAGTCAATACCTGGCGTCTGGAGTGGAACCGTGCCGAATGCACTCTCGATCTATTTACCCCGGTGGCCGATCCGGCTGGCGCAGCGCAGACGACTTCGACAAACACCAATTGCAGCAAGCGATTCCAACGTCTGCTCGCGTAAGGCGGATGCGCTACTGTTGGTTGCATCGGTGAACGGGAACGAAGTGGTGGCCTGCACGTGCGAACGGGCTGAACGAACGGGCGTCCGTGCAGGGATGACCCTCGCCCATGCACGATCCCTGCTTCGCGGCTGCAACGTACACGTTGAACCCTATGCCCCGGACGAGGATGCCCGGCAGCTTAACAGGCTTGCACAGTGGGCGCTTCGATTTTCGCCCATCGCTGCCCCTGATGCCCCGGACGGACTGCTACTGGACATTGCGGGTTGTGCGCATCTCTATGGCGGCGAGCAGAGGCTCGCCGAGCGCGTAGGGGTCTCACTCCAAAAACTTGGATTCGACGCAAAACTCGCCATTGCGCCGACGTTTGCATGCGCTCAGGCCGTTTCTCTATGCGGCAACGACCGAATCACTTTGATTGAATCCGACGGGGTGCGCGAGGCACTTTCCCCACTGCCCATCGCGGCCTTGCGCTTGGAAACCTCAACATGTACATCGCTTGAGGAAATAGGCATCGAGCGGATCGACCAATTGCTGGACCTTCCACGAGCGGAACTCTCCACGCGGTTCGGCGGAGAATTGATCCGACGAATGGATCAAGCGCTGGGGTTGGGCGCTTGTGAAGTCATTGAGCCGATCCGACGATGCGAACCGCTTGAAGTCTCGCGCGTCTTCGACGGCGCTGTCGCCTGTCTCGAAGCCGTGCAGACCACCTGCCATGATCTTCTTTCCATCCTGGTGCAACGCCTGGGCCGGCAGGAAAGCGGGGTCTGCGCCATGACATTCCTGTTTCACCGAATCGACTCCGTGCCGATCACGCTATCGCTGCGCCTGTCTCATCCCAGCCGCAACGAGAAACACCTGTGGTCGCTCCTGCGGCCCCGACTGGAACGAGTGCATATTGGCTACGGAATTGAGGAGATTCATCTTCGCGCGGAGCGGGCGGAACGGATCGAGCACGGGCAGGTCGAACTTTGGCCGGACGTTCTTTCGACAACGCAAACCACGCATGACACTTCATGGGCGCAGTTGCTCGATCATCTCATTGAGCGCTTGGGGCTTGAAAGCGTTCTGGTCGCGGACCCCGTGGAAACCTACGTCCCGGAGCAGACCTATGCGTTTCACTCGTGGAACCGGGAAGATCACAAACACCAGAAGACAGAACCAACGACCTATCCGGCGGCGCGACCGTCGCGGTTGTTTTCACAACCAGAGCCGATTCGTGTGATGACCGTGACTCCCGATGGACCGCTGGTGTGGCTGAACTGGCGCGGACGCGAACGACGGGTCTATCGGAGCATCGGCCCGGAACGAATTACGTTGCCCTGGTGGGAAAGGACTGCGGCTTCCGCTGCCTCGACAAACCCGTGGCGTGATTACTACATGATCGTGGATATGGATGGCGACTGGCTTTGGGTCTACCGCGACGGCCAGACCGCAGCATGGTTTGTGCATGGCGAGTGGACGTGAAGGATCGCGATCATGCCCGACCCTCCCCATCAGAAATCGCATCTCCATCCGTATCGCCAACCCCCGACAAACCAGTCTGGCCACAGGAAGGGTCTGGCCGCAGGGTGTCTGCTCGATGGCCCGCGATATGCCGAACTGGCCGTCACCAGCAATTTCACGTTTCTGCGGGGCGCGAGTCATCCCGACGAGCTGGTTCACCAGGCTGCGCAACTCAGCTATGAGGCTATCGCCATTACCGACTGGAATTCACTGGCCGGGATCGTCCGTGCGCATGTTGCGGCCAAAGAAGTGAATACCTCTCTGATCGTGGGCTGCCGGTTGATTTTCACCGATGCTGATTGGCTTTCTCTGCTGGTTTATCCCGCGAACCGGGAAGCCTATGCCCGGCTGTGCCGTCTATTAACACTTGGAAAACGGCGAGCACCCAAGGGAGAGTGCAGCCTTACTCTCTCCGATCTCCTGGAACATCAACAAGGTCTGTTGGCGGTGGCGCTTCTGTCTCGGACAGCCCCCACCGACATTTCCGCCACAATGTCCATGTTGCGGGATACGTTCGATGATGACCGCCTGTCACTCGGAATCGCACGCCTCTATGGCCCCGACGACGCGGAACATATTCAGCGATTGGCCGAGCTGTCTGACAGATGGAGACTACCACTCGTCGCCGTTAACGACGTGCATTATCACGTTCCCGAACGCCGCATGATGCAGGATGTACTCACCTGCGTCCGCCACGGGTGCAAGATTTCGCAGGCGGGATACCGCCTCTTTCCCAACCGTGAACGATATCTCAAAACTCCGGACGAAATGGCCCGGCTGTTCGCTGATCACCCTCAAACTCTGGCCCGTACCGTCGAAATTGCCCGGCGGGCCCTCGCCTTCAACCTCGATCAGCTCCGCTACGAATACGCCGACGAAACGTGCCCGCCGGGTCAGACTCCGATGGAGCATCTACGGTGTCTGACATGGCAAGGCGCGATTGAGCGTTATCCCAATACCATCCCTGAGAAAGTCACTCGTCAAATCGAGCACGAATTCTCACTGATCGAAGAACTCAACTATGCTCCGTACTTTTTGACCGTTCACGATCTGGTCAAATTTGCCCGCAGCCGGGGGATTCTTTGCCAGGGTCGCGGCGCGGCGGCCAACTCGGCGGTGTGCTTTTGCCTCGGCGTGACTTCCGTCGATCCCGACCGCATCGACGTACTCTTTGAACGCTTCGTGAGCCGCGAGCGCGACGAACCGCCCGACATCGACATCGATTTCGAGCATGAACGACGCGAGGAAGTCATTCAGTACATCTACGGAAAATACGGCCGTGACCGGGCCGGTCTCACTGCGGAAGTCATCACCTATCGTCGGCGCAGCGCCATCCGCGACGTGGGCAAGGCGCTGGGTTTTTCTCTTGACGCCGTGGATCGGATCGCCAAGCGGGTCGATTCCTGGGAGGACAACCCCTTTGCCGACTCGGAAGGCGGCGACGTGCCGGCACAACCGTCAGCACTGGGTTTCGATGCGAACGATTCCACCGTCAAACTCTTCGTGTCCCTCGTCCGGCAGCTTGTCGGTTTTCCGCGCCACCTCTCTCAACACGTCGGCGGGTTCGTTATCACGCGCGGGCCGCTTTGCGAACTCGTACCCATCGAAAACGCCGCGATGGACAACCGCACGGTCATTGAATGGGACAAGGACGACATCGAAGCGATGGGAATGCTCAAGGTGGACGTGCTGGGGCTGGGGATGCTCACCTGCATCCGCAAAGCCCTGGAGTTGATCGAGCGGCATGATGGACACGCCCTGACGCTGGCGACCATTCCCGCCGAAGACCCCGTCGTGTACGACATGATCGGAAAATCCGACACACTTGGTGTATTCCAAATCGAGTCGCGGGCGCAGATGACCATGCTTCCCCGACTGAGGCCCCGATGCTTCTACGACCTGGTGATTGAAGTCGCCATTGTGCGGCCCGGCCCCATCGTGGGCGATATGGTGCATCCCTTCCTGCGCCGTCGAAACGGCGAGGAGAAGGTCGAATATCCCGACGATGTGATTCGTGGCGTCCTGGGCAAAACGCTGGGAGTCCCCTTGTTTCAAGAACAGGTCATGGCCCTCGCCATCAAGGCGGCGGGCTTCACGCCGGGGCAGGCCGAAAAGCTTCGCCGCGCCATCACGGCCTGGACCAGCAAGGGCGATATAGCGAGTTTCCCGGCAAAATTTGTCGAAGGCATGGTCCGCAACGGCTACGATCGCGCCTTCGCCGAATGGTGTTTTCAACGCTTCAAGGGATTCAGCCAGTACGGCTTCCCCGAATCGCACGCCGCCAGCTTTGCCCTGCTTGTTTACGCTTCGGCATGGATCAAGTGTTACCATCCGGCGGCGTTCGCTGTCGCCTTGCTGAACAGTCAACCGATGGGGTTCTACGCTCCGGCGCAGATTGTCCGCGACGCCCGCGAGCACGGCGTCAAAGTGAATCCCATCGACGTAAACCACAGCGATTGGGATTGCACGATGGAAGAAAACAGCAAGGCCGTTCGCCTCGGAATGCGCATGGTGAACGGTCTGCGAGAAAGCGATGCCCGGATGATTGTCGAGGCCGTCAATCTTCGTGGCCGGTTTTCTTCACCGTTTGACCTTTGGCGAAACAGCGGCGTTCCCAAGAACGCTATGGTGAAACTCGCGCGGGCCGATGCTTTTCGCTCGCTGCACTTGGATCGACGGCAAGCCTTATGGGAGGTACAGCAATTACAGGGTCAGGCCCTGCCTTTGTTGGATTCACTTCCACAAGAATCAAGTACAACCAGGATCCCGGAAATTCCACCGGCGCTCGACGTGGGACAGGATTACGCAGCAGTCGGCCTCTCTCTGAAGGCCCATCCGGTTTCCTTTATCCGCGAACAACTCTCGGACAGAGGCGCGATCACGACCGCCGACGTGAAAGACATACAACTCACGCCGACGGGGAAGTATGTCACTGTTGCGGGAATCGTCCTCTTTCGGCAGCGCCCCGGCACGGCCAAGGGGGTCATGTTTATGACCATCGAGGATGAGACCGGGCGCGTGGATTTGATCGTGCGCCCCAACATTTACGAGCGCTACCGCGATGCTGCGGTGTACGCCAAACTTGTCCTTGTCCGGGGAAAAGTCGAACGGCTCGGCCAGGTCATCCATGTGATGGCGCGGACCATGACGGACATCGAACGTGCGACCGTTGAGCTACCGAGGCTCTCAAGGGATTTTCGATGAATCCTCGCCCTGTCCCAATTGCCTGCACAAATCAGCCGCGATCACGACCCTTCCAGGCGACCAGGCCTTTACTTTGGCTGCGGGCTTTCCGTCGCGCTGACGGCCTTCTTATCCAGATCTCCCGCACAAACCACGACCAGTTTATCTGCGATGAGATACTTGCGGGCAGCGGCGGTCACGTCTTCAGGCCGTAGCGCCGAAATCTTGGAGACCCGGTCTTCCAGGAATTTCATCGTACGGTTGAGGTAAAGGTTGCGAGTCAGCATTCCGGTCAATGCGGCATCACTCGAAAGGCTGACCTTCATATCCTCGAGAAATCCCTTGCGTGCGTTGTCGAGTTCCTCTTGCGTGACTCCATCCTTGGCGAGCTTTTCCAGCTCCTCGCGTGCGCAAGCCAACGCCTTCTCGGCGTTTTCGGGAGCGCAAATGCCGCCAATGACAAAATTCGCAGACGCTTCGAACGGGCTGGCCTGTAAATTGGAGCCCACGCCGTACGAAAGACCTTCCTTCTGACGAATGCGAGTGAGCAAACGCGATCCCGCACTCCCGCCCGCAATGTAGTTGGCCATGAACAACGCAGGAAAATCCGCATCGTCGTCCTTGATGGATAGATTCATGCCCAGCGTAAAGAGAGCGTTGGCCTTGTCGGGCGTCTTGACGACCACCTTGTCCGGTTTGGCTTCGCGATAAGGCATCGCAATTCGCTGGTAGGGCGTCGCGCTCTTCCAATTCACAAAAAGATTATCCAGCTGGCTCCCGACCTCCTTGGGATCGAAGTCCCCGATCACAGCGGCTTCGGAAAAGCCTGCGCCAATCATGTTCTTGTAAACGGCTTGCACATCATCGAGCTTGACGGTCTTAAGTTGATCGATTTGCTCCTGAACGGACTTCACATATCGAACATCGTCCGGAGCAACGGGCGTCAATTTTCGGCGCATCTCGATGGGGGCCAGGGCCATCGGCTCCGAAAGCTGTTGCTCAAGTGCGGCAAGCGACTCCTTGCGTTGCTTCTCGAATTCCTCCTCCGGGAAGGAGGATTCACGCAAACATTCGGCGACCAGATCGATGACCGCTGCCAGATTCGGACGGATCGTCTCAATGGATACGTTGATCGTTCCTGGTCCGCTGCCGGCGCCTCGGGCAAATCTCCCGAAACCGCCGCCGCCCATGCCCTCCGAAATCCGCACGTTGGCCTTGAGCTTGTCAAACGTGTCCTGGATGTCTCGCCGCGAGTGCTTCTTTGTACCCATGGTGAGCATCGCCGGAATGAGCGCAGCAGCGTCGGTCTTACCCTTGAGGTCGGCCTCGCTGCCGTAGTGGAACAGGAAATTGACATTGACCCGCTCGCCCCGCGTTTTCTTGGGCAGCATCGCAACCTGCATACCCACCGATGTCTTGCTGCGCTGCGTTCTTGACTCGATGTTGGCGGGTGTCGCGTCGAATTCCTCGCCTTGAGCCACTGCCTGCGAACCACTGTAATCCTTCAACAGCGCGACGAGGTCCGGCGCGGGGGGAACAATGGTACGATCGATATCCTGCGAGGGAGTGAATAACCCCAGCGTGCGATTACTGGTTTTGAGGTAGGCCGCCGCCACCCGCTTCACGTCTGCGGGCGTTACTTTTTTCATTCGATCACGGTGAAGAAACATCAGCCGCCAATCGCCGGTCGCCGCAGACTCGGACAGGCGGATTCCCACGCGTCCGCTGTCGTTGAGCAGCAGATCAAACCGCCGGGCAAATTCATTTTTGGCGCGATCGACTTCGGCGTCCGTAATCTCGGTCTTGGCCACGCCTTCGACAACCTTGATCAATTCGTCGCGGACCTTGTCCAGTGATTTATCCTTCCTGACCTCTGCGGTGATTTCTATGTAACCCGGATCAAACTGGGAGTTGGCATCCGCTGAGACGCGGGTGGCCAATTGCGTTTCCACGAGGGCCTTGTAGAGGCGGCCTGTCTGATCCGCCGTCAGAATGCTGGCCAGCACATCCAACGGTGCCATGTCTTCGTGCGATCCGGCGCAGATGTGGTACACCGCGTCTATCAGCTGGACATCACCGACTCGGGAAAGGCTGACCTGTCGCTCCCCATCCTGAACGGGCTCCGTGGTATAGGTCTTGTCCAGCACGCGCGCCGGCTTGGGTGTCTTGCCAAAGATCTCATTGATTTGCGATAACGTCTTCGCCTCGTCGAACTTGCCGGCCACGACCAGGACGGCATTGTCGGGCTGATAGTACTTCTTGTAGAAAGCCTGCAGCCGATCAATCGGCACACGCTCGATATCCTCTCGCGAACCAATCGTCGATTTGCCGTAGTTGTGCCAGAGATAGGCGGAGGACACCACGCGCTCGGACAGAACCCGCGCCGGATTGTTTTCGCCCATTTCGAATTCGTTGCGCACCACGGTCATTTCTGAATCGAGGTCCTTTTTCGCAACGAAACTGTTGACCATTCGGTCAGCTTCGAGCTTGAGCCCGAATTCGAGGTTCTCATCGGACGCCGCCATGGTCTCAAAGTAGTTCGTTCGATCGTAAGAGGTCGATCCATTGAACTGAGCCCCGTGTTGCTGCAGCGACTTCCAGACCTCCGGATGATCCGGCGTGCCTTTGAAGACCATATGTTCCAGCAGGTGGGCCATTCCCGTCTCGCCATATCCCTCGTGCCGCGATCCCACGAGGTAGGTAATGTTCACGGTGACCGTGGGCTTGGATGAATCGGGAAAGAGAAGCACTGTCAATCCGTTGGAGAGCCGGTATTCGGTGATCCCCTCGACGGTCGTCACCTTTTCCGGATTCGCAATCTTGCCATCAGCGGCGCGTACGGCGGAGCCGCTCAGGGCGACCAATACCAACGCGAATGCGGTAAATAGCCCTGACTTCATCTTCACGGATAGCATTTCATTTCTCCCACAGACGATTTCCTTGACGTGCAATCGAATGGATCGTTTACCCCAGCCAAAGTAGGGCTCATTGCCCTGTCAAGTAAGCTGACACTACCCCCAAGGGGATTCGAACCCCTGTCGCCGGCATGAAAAGCCGGTGTCCTAGGCCTCTAGACGATGGGGGCCGTGGATGCCCTGCCCTGATGCAATAGAACAGTCATTCCGCGCGAGAAATGTAGCGAAGT
This sequence comes from uncultured Phycisphaera sp., assembly GCA_964501365.1. Classification (GTDB taxonomy): domain Bacteria; phylum Planctomycetota; class Phycisphaerae; order UBA1845; family UBA1845; genus CAZAMB01. The sequence continues at coordinate 30,746 of CAZCST010000028.1, forward strand.
CCGTGCGCCCGGTCAATAAAACGCATTCCCGCAGACCATGTCATGGCGATCAGCTAGAATCACGGTCACAATCGCATGGTTGGGTCTCTCACGACGGTAAAGAAAGCTTCCACATGGTTCGAATCATCGATCTGGTCTGCGTCGCAACGGCCTGTGGGACACTTCTGGGGTGCTCTCCCAGCCCAACAACCTCCGTCGCGCCGTCACCAACCGTCACCATTTATTGCAGCGTGGACGAATCCTACGCGCGCGGCGTGCTCGATCGCTTTACATCGCAATCCGGAATCAAGGTCGCCCCGATCTTCGACTCCGAGGCCGGCAAGACCACCGGGCTGGTCAATCGTCTCATCGCCGAAGCGCAGGCGGGACGCCCCGGCGCCGAAGTTTTCTGGTCCGGCGAATTGTTTGGCACCATGCGGCTCGCAGAACTGAGCTTGCTCGAACGATACGATCCTCCATCCGCCGCCGACATTCCGGTCCGGTATCGTGACACCATCAACCGTTGGACGGCGGTCGCCGTGCGGGCCCGAGTGCTCGCGTTCGACCCCTCAAAGACGTTGGCGGACGAAGTTCCAACCCGCTGGGACGAACTCGCCCGGCCCGAAATCGCAAAGCAACTCGCAATCGCCAATCCGCTTTTCGGCACGACGCGCGGGCATGTGGCCGCCATGTTCGCACTGTGGGGCCGCGACCCGGCCAGAAAACTTCTGAAGGGCCTTCGCGATGGCGGCGCCCAGATTCTCGATGGAAACAGCATGACCGTCCGGGCCGTCATTGACGGTCGTGCCCGCTTCGCCGTAACCGATTCCGATGACGTGCGCGCCGCAAATCGCGCCGGTGCGACGCTCGAACCAAAATTGCTCGACATGGGCGACGGCGGAACTCTGCTGATTCCCTGTTCGGTCGCCTTGGTCAAAGGCTCGGCAAACCCGGACGCCGCAAAAAAACTTGTGGACTTCCTCGTATCCGGGGACGCTGAGCGAATGCTCGCACAGAGCGAGTCGCACAATATCCCCGTCCGCGAATCTGTGCGCCGCGAGCTGAACATGGACTGGCCGGCGGAAACCCGGGTCAGTTTCATCAAGATCATGGAGTCGCTCGATCAGTCGGACGCCGCCGTACGCGATATCCTGATCCGTTGATTACAGAACCCAATGCGAAAGCTTATCACATTCGCGGCAGCCTCAGTCTTCCTCGGCGCGATTGCCTGGCCGGCCGCCGCCTTGATCGTGTCCAGCATTCGCCAGGGCGAGATCCCACGCGAAGGATTCAGCTTTTCTCGCGGTCAGCTCCTGCTTCTGGGCCGCACATTTCTTCTCGCCCTCTCCGCAGCACTGGTATCCATTCCACCTGCCATCGCCGCCGGTGTGCTGGCGATCTCGCGCAAACCGCGCCCGCTTACCGTCGCCATTCTCGCCGCCGGGTTAATGTGTCCGCCGATGGTCTACTCTTTCGGGTGGTTGCGGCTGCTTCCCAAGGCGCTGGCTCCAGAGCTTCGCTGCGTGCTGGGGTGGACTCTCTGGGCCTGGCCTGTCGCCGCCATCGTGATCGCTTCCGGCTGGGCACGCACCGGCAAGGATGCCTATCAGGCCGCCACGCTGTGCACGTCTCGATTCTCGGCGATGCTTCATGTGGGCCTGCCTGCGCTGCGGCCCTACATTCTCCTCACCACCCTGCTCTTGTTTGTATTGTTTTTCGGCGACTTCGGGATGCCGCACGGATTCGGCCTCCACGTCTATGCGACTGAGCTGCTCGCCTGGTCGTCGGAATCCAATCACGTCATCGATGTCCTCTGGCCTGCTCTGCTGCCGGTCGGTATTACGTCACTTGCCCTGGCCGCGGCACTGGCCGCCCTCCGTCGCTGCGATTTCCACGAAGGCTGGCAGGGCCCCGACGTGGAGCACAAGTCGACACTGCGATACATCACGCTCTCGATTATGGCGGCGGGCTGGGCACTCCCGTTGATCGCTTTGACGAGGCCTTTGTCGCGCGCCGCCTTCGCGGAAACATGGAAGACGTATTCTGGCGACATCGCCGCAACCATCGGCGTCGCTGTTGTCGCAGCTGCCATGATTGGTCTCCTGGGTCTTGCATACGCGGCGGTGGGTCGGTCGAACAAATCCGTACTATTTCTCGCGATGCTCTTCGGGGCGCTTCCCGGCGCGGTCGTCGGTCAGGCGCTCATTGCGGCGTACAACGGACCTGCGACGCAGTGGCTGTACGACCATTGGCCGATCGTTTCGCTTGCCTACGTCGCGCGGTATGCGTGGCTTGGATTGCTGGCTTGCGGACTGGCCGCTTCCTCGCGGGGGAGTGCGGCCACCGAGCAGGCCCGAGTCGATGGCGCTTCGGAGTCGCAAGTCCTGCGTTTTGTTCTATGGCCGCAGCACGCACCGCTGCTGCTGGGAGTGGCCGCAATCGTCATCGCGCTGGCGATCGGCGATGTGGCCGCCTCTACGCCCGTTCGTGTCCCGCAATATCATCCGATAGCGATTTTGATCATCGACAAGTTTCATCAATTCCAGGATGGGATGTTGATCTCGCTCAGCCTGATGATCGTCGCCATCTCCGCCCTCGGCGCAGGCGTCATCGCCTGGCTTCTCAAGCGGAGATCCGTGCCTTGAAATTCAGCCACGCCGTTAAGCCCCGAAGGGGCGAGAGTTGGTAGCTGGGGGCGCGAGCCCCCGGAAAATTACGCGCAGGGACTTCGAACCCCAGCGGGGCGAAAGAGCCGGGCGGGGCGGAAAAGGTGTCTGAAGCATCCGCTATGGCCTGACATAGCGCTTACGAGATTCTAAGGCCAGATTAGCGCGACATTCATTCCGTCCTCAAATCGCGCTGCTAATTTCACCGCAGAAATGGAGGAAGAGACGATGGATCGAAAGACGTTGAGACTGCGTCGACGCGAGGCATGTATTGCCGACCGAACAATCGACATTACACGCACCGTTGATGACCGCGATGTGATCGGCTGTCCGGCACCTCGGTGGAAACAAGATAGAGAACGAATCATCTTTCAAATGCGCTCTATCGCGGAGTGCCAAGGATTGATATTTCCATCGAAGTCAGTATCGCTCAACTGCATGCACTGAGTTATTCTTTACCTCGCTTAACGGCCCGCCGTTAAGCAATTCCCCGGCCAGTCCCAACCCCCTGTTGGGCTGGCCTCTTGAATTGCAGGGCGGAAAAGGTGGGGCGGAAAAGGTGTCAGGGGCGGAAAAGGTGTCAGGAAGAGCTTTGCAGAACGTTTGTGATGTCGCCTCTGCAATACGCAAACGAACGAGGGACGTTCGTTCAAAAATCATCCTGACACCTTTTGGCGCCTCTGGCATCACGGAAACTCACACAATCGGCGTCGTCAAAACACCGAGTCGTTCAATTTCAACTTCGATCGTGTCGCCGGGTTTCAGCCAGCCGCCGGTGTTCTCCGGGCCTAGCTCAAGAATGCATCCCGTGCCGCACGTTCCGCTTCCGATCAGGTCGCCCTTGTACATCATCGCGTCGCGCGAGCCGCGCTCGATCATCTTGCTGAAGTCGTGATAGATGTCCTTCGCATTGGCCTGCGACATCTGCTTTCCGTTGCGCCGCGCAACCATCTTCAAATCCCACTTGCCCAGCCCGACATGCCGGTCCTCAACCTCGTCGCGCGTCACCACCCACGGGCCGATCGACGTGGCAAAGTCCTTGCCCTTGGCCGGTCCCAGCGAACATTTCATCTCCGCCCGCTGCAAATCACGCGCCGACCAGTCGTTGAGGTTGGTAAAACCAAAGATCGCCTGCTCCGCCGCCTCGCCCTTCACGTCCATCACATCGCGGCCCATCACCGCGCCGATCTCAAGTTCCAAATCAAGTTCGCTGACCGACGCAGGTTTCTTCACCGCTTCGAGGTGCCCCTTGAGCGACCCGGTATTCGAAAAATAGAAAATCGCCAGCTCGTACCATTCCGGGATCATTTCCATTCCGCGCCGCGCGCGGGCGGCCTTCACGTGTTGCTCGAAGGCGTAGAAGTCACGAAACGTGCGCGGATTCGGCACCGGCGGATGCCACCGCGTGACACTCGACACTGCGACCGGCTTTCCTGTTGCATTCCTGGCGTGCCGAATCAGCCCGTCATCGCCAAACCGCTCCAGCGCGTCACGCACGCTCGGCGGCGCATCCAAAGCCAGAATTCCCCCATCCCGCTCAACACCCAGTACCGGCCCGGACCGCCCGCCAAGTTCCACCACGCAAAATTTCACGATTGTTCTCCTTCGTTTCCGAGCCGAATTGTGAGGAAGCCCACGACTACGTCAAATCACGAATCGATACCGCTAAAGGTTGCCGGCAGTCTGCCACTGGCAGCTCGCGGCCAGTGCGGCACGGGCGGGAAAGCAAGCCGGTCGTTGGCACCCAGACTCTGCCAGTACCCAGGAATACGTCCTATGGGACTTATGTTGTCCGGCCCGCATCGTAAACTTCTCTTACGCCGACCATTCACATGCTGGAAATACCACAAAAGACCTTCGCCGCTCCGCCGCCCCTCCCCGTGCCACTTGCACGGCCGGCCGATGCAGCCCATCGCACCGAGGGTCCGCCGTCAATCCCCGAACCTCCACCGCCACCTCCAATGCCGTCGCAGCAGAGTGGACATACCGATAAGGTCGCCGTCGCCTCCAGCATTTGCGGACTCACCGCCTTTATTCCGATTTTCTCCCAGGTCGTCGGACTCTTCCTGGGCGTTTGGGCCTTGATTCGCATCCGCCGCGCCCGGCAGGCCGGACGCAATGTTCACGGACGCGGCTGGGCCACGGCTGGAATCACGGGAAACGGGTTCGCACTTCTGGGTTGGATCGCCCTTTTCGGTATCTTCGCCACCCTCAAGGGCACCCTGAGCGAATCAACCCTCAAACTCAATCCTTTGCTCACCAAACCCCCCGTACACCGCCTTCACGTCCGCAAATAAGGATTGGATGCACGCCACTTTCCTTTGAAAACCGCCGCGCCGCCTCTATAATTCTATCGAAGCATTCGCGTGGGGAGGGGGGTTCGACTGATTCGAGAGGGGTATAGGCGTCGCTATTTCACATTGCTCCTGGGAGCCAGTCTGTTCGCATTGCTCCCCCGGCTAGCCCACGCGCAGGTCAACACCAACCTGCAAAATTTCTTCCTCAACGGAACACAGCCCCAGAACAATAATCCAAACTTTGCACCCTTCACCAGCGCACAGGACTGTGCCGGCTGTCACGCCGATTTCTTCGGGCCAAGGCCATTTCCGGCGCTCCCCATTTATAATCGGTGGGAAGGTTCGATGAAGGCCAATGCCACCCGCGATCCAGTCTGGAGGGCCGCCCTCGCCATCGCCAACCAGGACGCTCCTGAGTCCGGCGACCTGTGCATCCGCTGCCATTCGCCGGCGGGCTGGGTAAGCGGGCGATCCACCCCCACCGACGGTTCTGCTCTGGGTGGTGAGTTTCAGCAGGAATTCCCGGCCGACCTTGAGGGGGTAACGTGTACCGTCTGCCATCGCATGGTGGATCCCGTGCAACGAATTCAGAATCCCCCGCAGGACGACTCCATTCGAAACGCGTTGATCAATGCCGGAATGTTGCCGACCTCGCCCGGCAGCGGCAACTACATCATTGATCCAAACGAAGTGGCGCGTGGCCCATTTCCCTTCGTTCCGGGTGGTCCCAATCCCTATCCAAATGTGAAAACCAATGTAATGGGGTTTCCGATTATTCAGTCGCCGTTTCACCGAACCTCGGAGATTTGCGCGACGTGCCATGACGTAAGCAATCCCGTCCTCACCCGTCAAAACGACGGAACCTACCTCCCGAACCCAACCGGCGTGCCTCACCCAACGCAAAACAAATACGACATGTTTCCGATCGAACGCACGTTCAGCGAGTGGGCAAACAGTCAGTACGCTTCAATCGGAGTGCAAGCCAACGGCGTTTTCGGCGGCAATCATCCCACTGGCGTCATGAGCACCTGCCAGGATTGCCACATGCCCGACGTCGATACATATGGCTGCAATCTTGAGCCAACGGGCGCGTACCGCCGTCCTGACGTCCCCTCCCATGACTTCTCCGGCGGGAACGCCTGGGTGCAGGACATGCTGGCCAACACGCCGGATTTCATCAGTCAGTCCTATGTTGAAAACCTGATGGCCGCAAAAGCCCGCGCCGTCTATATGCTCCAAAATGCGGCCACTCTCGAAGTCACCAATGAAGCCTGCGACATCAAGGTTCGCATCATCAACGAGACCGGTCACAAGCTGCCCACCGGCTATCCCGAAGGCCGCCGTATGTGGATCAGTGTTGATTTCCTCGATGAAAGCCTCGCAGTCGTGGCCCGCCGCGGCTACTACCACGGCCCCACCGCCGACCTGAGCGAATCAGACACGAAAGTCTACGAAGCCCAGCTTGGCCTTGACGCCACCATGGCCGCGGCATCGGGCGTCGACGAAGGGCCTTCCTTCCACTTCGTGCTGAATAACAAGGTTTACAAAGACAACCGCATTCCGCCACGTGGGTTTTCCAACGTCGCGTTCGCCTCGGTTCAAGCGGCCCCCGTTGCGGCCACCTACGAGGATGGCCAATACTGGGATGACACCCAATTCCGCATCCCCCCCGATGCCGTCAGCGCGACGGTTTCCATCTACTACCAAACGTCAAGCAAGGAATACATCGAGTTCCTGCGCGACGAAAACGTCACAAACGACGATGGCGATTTGGTTTATAGTCAGTGGCTCCTCACTGGAATGTCGCCGCCAGTGTTAATGAGACAGCAATCGATTCAAGGTCTTGTGCCGGGACTGATTTCTGATGCGAATTGCTCGGGAACGGTGGATTTGGCTGACACCGCAAGCCTTTCGGATTGCCTGACTGGCCCCGGCACCGGCCTGAACCTCGGCTGTGAAGTGTTCGATTCCGATCTCGACGGAGATGTAGACCTTTCAGATGTTTCTGAAATCCAAGCCGCCTTCACTCCTTGATTCACCCCCTCCCTGTGAATTCCCAAACCAACAATAAAGCCATACTTTTAGTTCGCCCCTTATTCTCCTACGATCGAGAACATTTTTCGGACGGTTTTTTGTAGACTTTTCCTTTACGGTTCGGTTACCATGACCGTTTGGATGTTCGCGTTGGTCTGGTGGGAGGGGAGTGAGGAGCGCTATTTGACCTCCCTTGTCGCGGCGGAGCCGCGGTTTCCGGCTTGAACCAATCGCTAAGGAATCGGGAAAGGTGACACAGGGTGGCACTGTTTTTGACAGCCCCCTTGCTTTTTTCCAATTGAGGTTGGAGGGTGGAAGTATGAAATCGTTTGTTAGGCGACTTGCCTGTATTTTGGTGGCGTTCGCAGTCCTGCCGGTACACGCATCCATCATGATCGATGATTTCTCCGTCGATCAGGGTCCCCTGGTGCGAACCATGCCGGGTGATGTAGGCACTCCGATCGCTTCGACGGTTTTGGACGGCGGAATACTCGGCGGCGAGCGAGACATCCGGGTCGATCTGATCAGCGGACCCAGTGGAAACCGCATTTCTGTTGTGGTTGATAGTTACAACCACTCGCAGGACGGCGGCATTCGCGGTACGTCACAGGCGACCTGGGATGGCATCGATGGAGACGGCCTGACGGTCAATCCCATCGGTTTGGGCGGGATCGATCTTACCGAAGGCGGAACCCAGGACGCTCTTGAGCTCCTTCTCGAATCCGCGGACCTGAACGCCTCACTGATCTTTGAAGTTTTCACAAACGCGGGAAACTCGTCGAAATACACGCTTTTCCTTCCGGGTGGAGCGTCAAACACGCAGCACGTCATTCCCTATACGAGTTTTCTGCCGAACCTGGGCGCCGGGGCCGACTTTACTAACGTCGGCGCGATCACGATGAAGATCGACGGATCGACCGTTGCTTCACTGGACGTGATCATCACTCTGATCGATACGACCTCGGTTCTTACGGCCACCAAGACAGGGGCCTTGTTCTTCGACAGCGACAACGACGGTCTGATCGAGGCCGGTGAAACGGTTCGCTACACCGTCACAATCGACAATCCCAATGACGATCAGAACGCTTCGGCGCTCAACGTCCTCTTTTCCGACACGCCGGACCCCAACACAAATCTTATCGTAGGTTCAGTGACGACGACCCAGGGCACAGTGACCATAGGCAACACGGGCGGCGACACCGACATTGAAGTGGACATTGGTGACATTCCTGACGGCGGTTCGGTCACGATTACGTTCGATGTCATTGTGAAATCAGGCACGATTGATCCCATCTGCAATCAAGGGTTCATCACCCACGCATTCGAGAGAGTGATTGGCGGCGGCTTCACATTACCCACAGATGATCCCACCACGGTTGAGCCCATTGACCCAACATGTCTGCCGGTCGCGTATTGCGGCGATGGGATTTTCGATCCCACGGATGAGCAGTGCGACGACGGCAACTTGAATGACAATGACTTCTGCAGCAACGATTGCACTCAGGGCTGCGGTAACGGCATCGTCAATACCGGTGAACAGTGTGACGACGGCAACCTCAACGATAACGACGCCTGCAGCAACAACTGTACCCAAGGCTGCGGTAACGGCATCGTGAACACTGGTGAGCAGTGTGACGACGGCAACCTCAATGATAACGACGCCTGCAGTAACAATTGCACGCAGGGTTGCGGTAACGGTATCGTCAACACGGGCGAGGCCTGCGACGACGGCAACCTGAACGACAACGACGCCTGCAGCAATAACTGCACCCAGGGCTGCGGCAACGGTATCGTGAATACGGGAGAAGCTTGCGACGACGGGAACCTGAACGACAACGATGCTTGCAGTAACAACTGCACCCAAGGCTGCGGCAACGGCATCGTCAACACGGGTGAAGCCTGCGACGACGGCAACCTGAACGATAACGACGCCTGCAGCAACAACTGCACCCAGGGTTGCGGCAACGGAATCGTCAACACCGGCGAAGCCTGTGACGACGGCAATCTGAACGACAACGACGCCTGCAGTAACAATTGCACGCAGGGTTGCGGTAACGGAATCGTCAACACCGGCGAAGCCTGTGACGACGGCAATCTGAACGACAACGACGCCTGCAGTAACAACTGCACCCAGGGCTGCGGCAACGGCATCGTCAACACCGGCGAGGCCTGTGATGACGGCAACCTGAACGATAACGACGCCTGCAGCAACAACTGCACCCAGGGTTGCGGTAACGGTATCGTGAACACGGGCGAGCAATGCGACGACGGAAATGCGAACAACAACGATGATTGCAGCAATAACTGCACCACCGGCTGCGGCAACGGCATCGTCAATACCGGAGAACAGTGCGACGACGGGAATCACGACAACACCGATGGTTGCACACACGATTGCATGACGGCCCACTGTGGAGACGGGTTTGTTCAGGCCGGGGTCGAACAATGCGATGACGGAAACCTCAACAACAACGATGCCTGCAGCAACAACTGCACGCAGGGTTGCGGCAACGGAATCATCAATACCGGCGAACAGTGTGACGACGGCAACCTCAACAATAACGACGGTTGTTCGAATATGTGCTCGTTGCCCACTTGCGGGGACGGTATCCTGCAGGCCGGTGAGCAGTGCGACGATCACAACAATGTCGGCGGCGACGGGTGCTCGCCCACCTGCAACAACGAAGTTTGCGGGAACGGAATCCTGGATGCCAACGAAGTTTGCGACGGTGCGATGGATGCCGCCTGCGGCCCCAACGGCTTCTGCAAGCCCGACTGCACCTGCGAAATCGTCTCCGCCCTGTGCGGCAACGGAATCCTTGACGATGGCGAACAGTGCGACGGTGCGGCTAATGACGCCTGCGATGGCGGCTTCTGCCGGCCCGACTGCACCTGCGGCGGCAGTGAAATTCCAACGGTGTCGGAGTGGGGCGTGGCCGTCCTGGCCCTGCTGCTCCTCACGGCCGCGAAACTCCGTTTCGGCCAGCGCCGAACCGCGTAACAATCAGTCGCGACTTGCTTCGCGAAACATGTTGACCCTTCGTGAAAGCCGCGCGGCGTAGCCCGTGCGGCTTTCATTTTGGAACGCCAGGCCATGACGCGACAACGCGTTGATAAAGCGAAGTAGGATGCTTCTTGATGCAGCAAGGCCGAGCTGGAGCAAAATTGGAAATCGCGTAGCTATGAGCAGGCTGTCATTCTGAGCGAAACGAAGAATCTCGTCCCTGAAATCAAGCCATATCCTTCGCTCCGCCGAGGATGACGAATTCCTTGAACCGATACACAAAACGCTAGAGCGTTCTTAATTCATTTGTAGCGTGTATCCGCAGTGTTTGAAGGAGTTGGCGGCGTCGGACGGTGTCACGCGGCTCAGGATGGATTGCATGGCTTTCCAGAGTGCTTCTCTTGTTCTGCAGGCCAGAGATC
>CAZCST010000029.1:0-16601 GCA_964501365.1 uncultured Phycisphaera sp.
GCTCACCCTCATGCCGGTCTCCACCGACCTGCGTCAGGACAGTTGCGGCCCCATCACCACCAAGGCCCACTTTGACATCTGGAACGCCAACGAGGACTTCCGCAGCGGCACGACGCGCTGCATCACCTGCTGGGACCAGACCCTCTTGAGCGCCTACAGCGTGGGCAACGGGCTGGACAACAACTTCCTCCTCGCCGACCTGGGCACCGACAAGGGCAAGGCCCGCATCGACGGCCAGTCCAGCTTCGAGTGCGACAATCTCTATGTTCCGGGCAACCTCGAAGACGCGATCCTGCAATGGCTCCTTCTGCACGATCACCCCAGCTGCGGTGACTTCGTCGTGGCCGGCGGCGGCAACGGGATTGACCATTGCTGTCGCTATACCATCAACGACAGCCTGTATGCGGCGCTGCTGGGTGTGGCCGCCAAGCAACTGAACTTCTCCATCGGGGCCACCGGCCGCACCTGGGCGGGCATGAACCTCGTCGGAGCCGGACAGGAGTCCGCTCAGATCCTCTTCGACGTCCCCGCCGGACCCGAACCAGCCCGAAACACCCGAAAAAACGAAAACCAACGAATCAATACGATGGAGAATACGCAAAGAAAATAGGCGAGTTGACGGCCTATCGGAATCGATCGACGGCCAGCGCGGTAAGTGACGCGACTTGCAGGAAAATTGCGAGCAGAATCCGCGCAACGGCAAAACCCGTGGCATCTTCCACCAATGCGATGGTTCCCCAGACGGCTGCGACGATGGCAAACATCTGAAGCAACGCGCCGATCAGGCGAAGAACAGAAAAATCATTTTGCCGCCGGGTGCGTTGAGCGCGGTCAATCTGCTGCGAAATCTGTTCGAGCAGCGCCACCGTCCGATCGGACGTGACCGGCTGTTTCTGTGCATCTGGTGGATGATTCGTTTTTTCTTTTGGTTCCAAAATCTCCACCGCCTCGGCGAGAGTCTTAACCCGGTGCGTTGGATTCACCGGCAATTTCGACACGGCGCCGTTTCTCTGAATCAAGATGGTCTGGCAGCCGGCTCGGACACCCGCCTGCACATCCGTCGCCGAATCACCGATCATCCATGATTTCGACAAGTCGATGTCGAGGTCGCTGGCGGCCTGCCGCAACATTCCGTCGCCGGGTTTGCGAAGCTCGCTTTTCTGCCGATACGTTTCGACCACCGCCTCCGGCCCGTCGAGGTATGGGCAATAATACACTCCGTGCAAAGGCGCGTGATGCTCGCGCAACAACTCCTCCATGCGTTGATGGACGCGATCCAGCGTCGCCTCGTCGAAAAGTCCTCGAGCGACTCCCGATTGATTCGAAACCACGACAATGAGATTCCCCGCGTCGGCCAGCTTGCGAATGGCCTCCCCCGCGCCGGGCAAGAGGGTGACTTGCTCGGGATCACGAACGTATCCGCGATCTTCGATGATCGTGCCGTCGCGGTCGAGAAATACGGCCTTGGAACTCATCTTCCCTCGCAACCCTCCGGCGGGCCTAGCCCTTCGGCGCGAGCTTCTCATTGGAGCCGATCGGAGCGATCGGCCGTTTGCGCGGCGGACGCCAGCCGCGCACGGATTGGGCGATTCTCACATTCTCAGCCATGCGCGGCAGACTGAGACTGCCGATGACCAGGCTCGCCACTCCCGCGTTGCCCAGCGCGAAACGGATGGCTGGCTCGGCCGCCATCCGACCGCTGGCCAGTCCCTTCTTGATCACCACCATTGTGCCCTGTGCGGCCGCTTCTTCAATCACACGCTCCAGCGAACAGTCTTCGCAATGATATTCCAGCATCAATACGTCGGCCCAGTCCATCGCCTTTCGAAATGCGGTAGAAGTATACCCTGAAAAGCCGACGGCCCGCACAAGACCGCAATCTTTGAATTCCAAAAGTGAATTTGCAACGGTGGACTGTTCGAGAACCGCGAGGTCGCCGCGCGGAGCGTGAAGAAACACGATATCCAGTACATCCGTCCGCAAACGCCGCAAACTTTGCTCAATGCTCTCGCGGATGCCGCGATCTGAGAAATCGTAAGTTGATTGGCCGCTCTCGAAGCGCTCGCCAACTTTTGTGGAAAGCACGAACTCCGCACGGCGATGCGCGAGAAATCGCCCGATCCGCTCCTCGCTTAACCCGTAGGCAGGCGCAGTATCAATGTAGGTCACACCCAGATCGAGGACACCGTTGAGCAACCGTTCGGCGGCGGCATCGTCCGGCAATTCATAAGCGTGTTCATACTTGATGCCCTGATTGCGCCCGATCTTGAACGCTCCAAACCCGATCGGCGAAATTGTATTACTTATGGCATCCATGTCTGAATCAGCTCCCATGGCGGCACGGCCACACTGGGGCGAGACCAATGGTCCGGGAGTGGTAATTCCGATTGCTTTGCGATCGGAGGCGCCAGCGATTCGGCGATTTCGCGTGCCAGTTGCGGCGCCAGGACTAGCTTTGTGGGCCAGGCAGTAATGATGGAACCCTCTTTTCGCCAAACCGTCCCGTCCGGTCGGCGATTGCCGGGTGTGCGGCCCTCGGCCCGATTGATTCGGTAGGTTGCCCATTGCGTACCCTGAAAGTCTACTCCCGGCAGGACATGACGCAACTCCTTCCGGGCGAATTCGACCTGAGCGGCCTCCGACCGATCCACACCGGTTTCTGCGATTTCTCCGCCCACGATCCACACGGTACGTCCCGTCGAATCATTCGCCGTCGTAATCGTCGCGCGAGTTTTGTTTCCGTCGACGCAGTGGCCAAACAGCGGCGGCAACGTCCCGCGCACGATGACCATATGCAGCGGTCGCGTCTGGATAATCGCGTCGTCCAGGCCGGCTTTTCGACGCAGGTCCACATTCCCTTCGCCCGCACACAGGATCACCACTCTCGGACGAAATCGAATTCGTTCGTCAGCGCCTGAAATCATGACGCGCAACTCGAACAACCCGTCAGCTTGTGCGATAAATTCAGCGCCTTCCTTTTGTGTCAGAAGAATGCGATCGGCATGAATGCGACGAAAAGCCTCCAGAAGGGAACCTGTGTCCAGTACCTTCTCCTCGACGCGTAACACGTCACCGGGGCACTCTCGCAGCGCCTTGGGGCGATCAGACAGAGACACTCTATCGATGGCCGTGCGGATCACGACTTTCGCCGCCAGAAACCCGGCGCGCGAGGCCAGCGAATCTGTGCGCCACATGTGGCAGCAGGGTGAAAGCACGCGCACTCCGCGAAGGTCTGGAGGAGCTTGTCCATTCAACGAGGCGTTCCAGACCCCAGGCATCGCAGCCACAGCCTTCGACGAGCCATCCACCAGACCACCAAGCGAGTATTTTAGTCCACCGTGAAGGATGCCCTGCGAGGCAATCGTCTGTCCGCTGCCGAGGGCCTGGCTCTCAAGAAGCAACGCGCAATAGCCCCGCCGGTATAGCTCATCGAGGAGCCAGAGCCCCGCAATTCCGCCGCCGAAAATCAGGACATCAGGTTCGATACGGTTCACGTGGTCGCCGCCTTTTGCGCGCCGATAACCCGCCGTAGCATCGCATCGACTGCGTGATTGCCATTGTCCGTAAGTTCAACTCCGATGCGTACCACGCCGATGCGCGACAAATTGACGCCATCCAATTGCACAAGCTTTACCGCATCTTTTTCCGTGGTCAGCACGAGATCATGGGGTGCGACGGATTGGTCCTCCAGAAGCCGTTGGACCTCGTTCAAACGATAACGGTGATGATCCGGCCACCACCGTGTGGCGACGACCTCAAGACCCAGCGACGACAATGTGGAGACGAATGCCTGGGGCCGGCCAATCGCTGCAAACGCCAGAACTCTCTTCCTGCCGTCAACGATTTCGATCGGGGCTCCGTCGAGCCGCTCCATTCCCACGACGACTGTGCTGCTTCGAATGACGGGCGCATCCGGATTGTGCCGGCGGATTTCGTTCTCAATTCGCCCGACCTCGTTGGTGGACACTTGATCGGATCGGGTGATCACAATCAGGTCGGCACGCTTCAGCCCGGAAAGCGGCTCACGCAACAGTCCTCGCGGCAGGACATGCCCGTATCCGAACGGACACATCGCGTCGATCAGCACCATATCGAGATCTCGATGGAGCCGGCGATGTTGAAACCCGTCATCCAGCACGATCACATCGGCGCCCATTTGTCTGGCCGCTCGTTCCGCGCCTCGCCATCGGTCTGCGTCAGCAACGTACGCCACTCCTGGGCAATGTTTGCGCACCAGCAATTCTTCGTCATTCACCTCGTCCAGCCCGGCCCCATATCCACGTGCGACGACGGCGGAATTGCATCGCATCGCCTCCAATCGCCGGACAATCTCAATGACGAAGGGGGTCTTGCCGGTTCCACCCACGGTGATGTTGCCGATGCTCACGACGGGCACGGCAATTCTCAGTGCGGCACGACCGCCATCGTAACGCTTGTTTCTGATCTGGATGATCGAACGGTAACAGAGTTCCCCGGCACTCAGGACGGCTCGAATCGGCGACGCCCACAAGCCCGACTCTCCCGAGAGCACGCGACGTCCCAGAGTCGGTTCAAGCATGACGTTGACGATCCGCGATGTTCAGGAGCCGGAGCTCTTGCGTTTGGGTTTGACACGGCCTTCGAGTGGGTCCTGGCTCTTTCGACTCATGATTTTTTCGCATCTTGGGCATTTGGGACCCTCGCCGGCCGTCGACCACTGGCCGTGACCGACTCGATAGAGCGCGGGCCGCGCACGCCCCTGCTCATCTCGTTGGAATTGTACTTTGACTTCGTAATCTCCGTGAGTGTCACAATGGTAAGCGGTGAAGGGATAGGCCATCTCTCCACAAGTCGGGCAGGGCCGACCACCAATCTGACCCTGGGCCTCGAAGACATGCCCCTGCTCGCATTTCCAGTCGAGTTCGGAATCCTCGAACAGGGTTTGAGGCATGGCGGGCGGCTCATCAGCCCGCCACCATCGCCACGCAACCAAGGCGAAAACGCCTGTGACCGCCACTGCAGCAAGGCTCAAGCCCGCCGCGCGCGAAGGCATTCGGCGCTTGACGATGCGGACCTTGCGTCCCGGCTGCCCCTCTCGGAAAGACACCGTTAATCCCACGTTAAATGCTATTCAGCCGGAATGGTTCCAGTCCACCAGAAGAGATGATCTTTTGCGAATGAATAGTGCGGAGTCCGCAATTCGCACAGCGCACAGCCTCCGGCCTTGCAATTGGAGTACGATCGCTTCACCGGAGAACGAAGCACTTTGTCGGACGCCACTTCGTGGATGCTCGAATCCAAGGCGAGCATGTGAATTCCGTGTCCATGGCGTCGGGTCAGCCATGTATTGCGAGATTCCTCTGAGTAGGGATCCCAGCCGCCGTTCCACGCCATCAAACTGCCGTTACGGGAAGGTCCTTCGACCGAGCGGACTCGTTCCTCATATCGCATATCATCCGGACCGAGATCGGCTGCCAAAATCGTCTGGCCCGGTCGCTTGGGCTGGCGACGCTCGGTGTCAGCCAGATAACCTCCGCCGGCGGTCATAATAAACTGGTTGAGTCCGTAGCTGACCGCATCGGAAGCATCAGGATTATTGATGTTATCTCGATATTGCGCCAAACGATCGCCAAAAGGATCGGACGGGCAGCGAAGCAACATCGGATCGGACATATACGACGGAACGAGCATTGAGAACCAGGATGAATCAACAGGCTCCGCGGAAGCCGTCGCGGTTTCGACAACCTTGGTCACCGGCAGCCACCCGTCAAAATCAATTGTGTACATTTGCAAACTGAGACCGAGCTGCCTAAGGTTATTCTGGCAGATGGTGGCCGATGCAAGCTTGACCGATCGCTTCAACGAAGGAACGAGCATTGCAATGAGAAGCCCAATCATAGAGATGACGACGAGCAGCTCGATCAGCGTCAAAGCTCGCCGTGATCGGCGCGGAGCGCGCGTCCGAAAGTCAAGAAATTGTTTGGTTCCCACCATAACGCAACCTATACACTAATGAGGTCCACGTCCGTTTGCAACAAGTTTTTACCCTTTTTGATCAATAAATTTCACAATCACTAATTCCTCTATTCGGCCGCTTTGCCATCCGCAATGGAGCCCATTATGATTGACCCCATTGGGGCGTTCAGAGTTAGTCCCCAAAAGGATTAAATTGTCACTGACAAACGTATCGCTTTCTAGCCTGGTCAGGAACGAGCTTCTTCCGTTCGTCCACCAGCCGGGCCAGTACATTGGCCAGGAAGTCAACCAACTCGTCCGGGACGGCGATTGGGAACGCGCCAAAGTCCGCGTCGCGATTGCCTTTCCTGACGCCTACACCATCGGAATGAGCCATCTGGGGTGCCAGATTCTGTATTGGCTCACCAACCATACACCTGGCTGCTGTGCGGAACGGGTTTTCTGCCCCTGGCTCGATGCCGAAGCCCGAATGCGCCAACGCAACATTCCGCTCTTCACGTGGGACACGCGCCAACCGGTTTCCTCCGCCGATATTCTGGCCGTCTCACTCCAATACGAGATGGCTTTTTCGTGCGTACTGCAAATCCTCGATCTCGCCGGCATTCCGCTTCGGAGCGCCGACCGCGACGACTCGCATCCCCTGGTGATTGCAGGAGGGCCACAAGCGGATAACCCCGAGCCGATGGCCGACTTCCTCGACCTCATCGTCCTTGGCGACGGCGAAGCGTCCATGTCTGCCATTCTCGAACTTTACAAGGAACTCAAGGCCTCCGGTGTTCGCCGACGCGACATGATTCTCATCATGGCCCGCCGGTTCCCGTGGATATACGCGCCATCTCTCTACGAAGTCCGCAACAATGCCGACGGCACCGTGCGAAGCGTTACACCCACCGACGAACATATTCCGCAAACGATCGAACGCTGCCAGACGATGAACTTCGACGAGGCCCCGTTCCCGCTTCGACCAATCGTCCCCTATGTCGAGGTTGTGCATGATCGTTTCGCCATCGAGATCATGCGAGGATGCCCGCAGCGGTGTCGCTTCTGCCACGCGGGGTACACCAAACGGCCCGTTCGTATGCGCAGCGTGGAAAAAATTCTCGGCATGGCCGAGGAAATGTACTGGGCTACCGGCCAGGAAGAGTTCGGACTGCTGTCGCTTTCGACGGCTGATTATCCGGATTTGCGGCCGCTCGCCGAAGCGGTGAACGACCGTTTCCGCTCGCGACACGTCAACATTTCCGTACCGTCGCTGCGCGTGGACAAGATGCTCCAGAACATTCCATGGATGGTGAACTCGGTCCGCAAGAGCGGCCTGACCATGGCCGTAGAGGCCGCCAACGACGACATGCGCGCCGCGATCCGCAAGCATGTCACGGATGGCAACCTGATCGACGGCGTGAAGGAGGCGTACAAGGCCGGTTGGCGCGGCATCAAGCTCTATTTCATGTGCGGCTTCCCCGGCGAGCGGCCCGACGACATCGACGGCATCGTGCGACTCTCGCAGAAAGTCAGCGAGGCGCGGCGCGACTTGGGCAAGGGCCCGGCCAACGTCAACGCTTCCGTCGGCTGGCTCGTGCCCAAACCCTACACGCCGTTCCAGTGGGCCGCTCAACCCCGCGCCGAATATTTCCATGAGGCCCGGCGGCGCCTGGCCGGACTTCTCTACGCCGAGACGGACAAGAGCAAGTCTCGCAAATGGGGAAACAAGAAGGGCAAGTCGAAAGGCCCGATCAAGCTCAAGACCCACAATGTCGAACGGTCAATCCTCGAAGGCGTTTTCGCACGTGGCGATCGGCGACTCGCGCCCTCGATCGAACATGCCTACCGCGCCGGCGCCCGTTTCGACGGCTGGGATGAGTGCTTCAAGCCGCAACTCTGGAACGACGCATTTGCGGCCACCACCACCGACCCCGACTTCTACGCCCACCGCGAACGCGGCCAGCATGAAGTCTTCCCCTGGACCCACCTCCACGGCGGCCCGGAGCAGGAATACCTCGCCCGCCAGTACGACGACGCCTTCACGCAAATCGGCATGGCTCGGCCGGAGCCGGCGCTCGCTTAAGTGGTACTCCGAAGAGGTGTTTCGGACCTTGTCGTTTCCTACGGTAATGTGCTATACTTTGGATATGGCCAAAGTCATAGAAGCCATCTTCTCTCATGGTGTCTTAGAGCCTCTGGAAGCCCTCGAACTACCTGATCAACAGCGTGTGCGCCTCACCATAGAACCCGTGAAGTTCACCTCGCCAGTTGAGCAGGCTGCCGACCGAAAGGAGGCTATGCAACGCCTCCTGGAATCTCTGCAGAATAGCACGTTTTCCCACGGCGGTCCGTATCCAACTCGTGATGAATTGCACGAACGGTGATCGTCGCGTTCGATACCAATATTCTTCTTTATGCCGCGGACGCGCGCGATCGTCGAAAACAGGAAATCGCTGCAAGCACGCTGCAAACACATCCGGGTGGCATATTGCTCTGGCAGGTAGGCGTCGAGTTTATTGCCAGTTCACGAAAACTTTACACACATGGCATGACGGTCGTCGCCGCCTGGGACCTGCTTGGACGATATGTTGATGCGTTCCAACTTGTCATCCCCACGCCGGCCGTTCTTCAGAATGCCCAGTCCTTGCACGTCGACTGCGGGTGGTCTTTTTGGGACGCGATGATCGTGGGTGCATGTATGGAGGCAGGCGTAACAAGGTTGTATTCCGAAGACTTGCCCGGCAACTCGCCGCCCGACGGCATCAAAATCGTCAATCCCTTCGCATAAGCAAAGTTGATTGAATCTGGCGGCCCGGAGCAGGAATATCTCGCCCGCCAGTAGGACGACGCCTTCACGCAAATCGGCATGGCTCGGCCGCAGCCGGCACTCGCATAATGTTAGGGTCTTATCGGTACCACCTGTCACGTCACGGAAACGTAAGCTTCGCTCCAAACTGAAACCGACGGAACCGTTCAGCGGTACATGCGTCCAACTGACCAGACTGATGGCGTTCTGCAATTCGGGCGCGACGTGCGCCGGGGCGGATGCCACGATCCTTTCAGGAGTGTTGCCATGAGATCGTCCATTTGCGCCGCGTATTTCACTCTCCTGCTGCACCTTCCCCTTCATGCCGCCGACCCGATCCAAACGAAAGGAGTCATCGATTCCGTCACGGTTTACCGCGGGCAGGCACTCGTGACCCGGCTGATCGAAGTTCCATCAGCCGGGCTTCGAGAAATTATCGTTCAAGACCTGCCCGAGTTCATCGTCTCTGGCAGCCTCTACGCCGAGTCCGGCCCCGGTGGCGAAATTCGATCCGTCCGCTACCGCGTGCGCCCGCAATCAGAGGATGTACGCGATGAAGTGCGTGCAATCGATGAAAAGATTCGCAATACCCAGGACCAATTGCTCCGCGTGGCACAGCGCAGGCAGGTGAATGTCGAATACAAGGCGTTTCTCGCCAGCCTCGAACAATTCGCATCGTCGTCTACCTCATCAGATTTGCACCGCGGTCTCCTCAACGCCGACACTCTGAAAACACTTGCACTTTTCCTGCTTGAGCAGCGTAGTCGGCTCGCTGAAGATGAGTTGACGCTGTCGTTGGAACATCGCACGCTCAATGAGCAGGATGAGGTTCTGCAGCGTGAGCGGCAGGTCCTCACCGGCACCTCCGCCCGTACCGCCCGTGAAGCGGTCGTCTTCCTCAACGTGAGTGCGCAAGGGGGCACCACTATGCGGCTGCGCTACCTCGTCAATGGAGCCAACTGGTCGCCTTCCTATACGGTTCGCGCGGGTGCTGCCCGGGATGGCGTTACCCTTGAATACTATGCCCTGATCCAGCAGATGAGCGGCGAGGATTGGAACGAGGTCAACATGGTGCTTTCTACCGCGACGCCATCGCTAGTGGCCATGGCCCCCGAGATGACTCCTCTGACTGTCGCGCTGACTTCTGAAGACGCCGGATCACAGGGCCGCAGAAAGCGGGATCAGGTGGAGGATGAAAAAAAGGAATTGTTCAAGGCTCGTAATGTGGCGGGACAGATGCAGCAGATGCAACAGCACGCTTCGATTACAGGAAAGAGCGCATCCAAGAACAATGACTTGGAAGAATTTGATATTCAATTGAACCGGCTGGCGAACGAAGAACAACTCGACGACATCCTGTCTCTGGGAAAGGTGGTTCGATCGAAGGATCGGGCAATCCCAGTCAACCACGACGGCCCAACCGTGATCTATACACTGGCGTCGCGCACGATTCTTCCCAGTCGATCAGACCAGCAGCAGGTCCAGATCGCCTCCATGCAGCTTCCCGGTGAGTTCTACCTATTGGCTGCACCCGTACTCACCAATTATGTCTATGAGGAAGCCAGCGTGCGTAATATGACCAAGATGGTCCTTCTGGCCGGACCAGCCTCGACGTACGTGGACGGTCAGTTTGTCGGGCATGGCGAAATCCCCACGGTGACCACCGGCGAGGAATTTACGGTAGGATTGGGAATCGATTCCAGTTTGCGGGCGACGCGGGAGCTGCTGGAGCGCAACGACACCATTCAAGGCGGCAATCGCCTGGTCGAATTCGCGTATTCCATTTCACTGGAGAACTTCGGAGAGACGGCCCGCGTTGTTCGCGTGATGGATCGCATCCCTACCGGACGAGAGAGCGAAATCAAGGTGTCTTTGGCTTCTTCGCCCTCGGATCATGCAACACAAACGACTGCGCAATCCGCAGACCGTAAGAAGGGTATCCTTCGCTGGGACATCGAAGTCCCTGCAGATGCAACTGGCCTCAAGGCAAAGTCATTTGAATACCGGTTCAAATTGGAATATGACAAGGGGCTAAGCATCGCCGGCCTGCCAGTATCAACAAGCTGAAAGTTTGTTGCACTCCTTGGTACTGGCACAATTTGTGTCCCTTTTTTGGCGCCGGCAAGGGTTCCGGTACTGCTCCCTACTGAGCCATTACCTCCGACGGGTGGCCCGAGTCCAGCTTCATTGGACTTGGGGCCACCAATCGCAAATCCTCAAACACGCTGATTGCAAATTGCAACAAATCTCCGCGCGCCGCGCATGTTGTGAAACATGATGCGCGACGGATTTCCAATCTACCCCGGCCACCCAAAACCCGCTCCACCAAACCCGCTGCGCCCACCATATCTGGTGGGCGCAAACAAAAACCTACCATCCAACAAACAGTACTTTTCCAAACGAACCCGTTTTTCAGTCGCTCTTTGCGCCCGTTTCTGCTTTCGGCGTTTGTCTTTACGTCCGCACCCGATCCAGCAGCGCCATCGCCAGCGTGCCAAAGACGAAGACCGGTATCCACGCAGTGAAAGCCGAAAGGCTGTCAATGCGGATGCTCTGGGCCACAAACGTGCCCACATAGCACAACCCGCACACCAGCACACACTTGGTCGCGTCGGGAATGATGTTGGCCGGCGAACGATCGAGGAAGAAGGGCAGGCCAAGCATGACCAGCAACAGACTGACGATCAGCGAGACGACGTGCGAGTGTCGCGTGCGGAGAATCGCGGCGGCGTCCGCCTCCGGCTGATTTTGGAGCTCTTTTAGTTGTGCGAGGCTTAAGAAGCCAATCCAGCCCTCGGCCTGCCGAAGCTCAATCTCCTTCGGGCCAAGGTTGCTCTTATAGACCGTGGGGAATTCTTCGAACTTGCTTTCGCGCGGGCCAAGCCCCGCCTGCGTCACTCGAGTCAGCGACCGGCCTCGATCAAGCCGCCATGTACCAAGCGGCTGTGGTTCGACCGGAGGCTCCCATGTTGCACGGTCCGCCTCAACGATGCGTCGCACAGCGCCGGCCTCGTCGCGCTCCATCACCAACAGCGATCGCAGGTCGCCGGTCTCCGGAAAAAACC
The DNA here is from genome assembly GCA_964501365.1 of uncultured Phycisphaera sp. Taxonomy (GTDB): domain Bacteria; phylum Planctomycetota; class Phycisphaerae; order UBA1845; family UBA1845; genus CAZAMB01. Next base: position 11,809 of record CAZCST010000029.1, read on the forward strand.
GTCCGGCAGACACCAGCGCACCTTCACCATCCTTAAGGAACAGGACCTCGTAAGCCCGCTGGCCGCCGACTTCGTCGTGCTTCCGGGCAAGTCTATGAGCGACTGCGGGGATGATGACCTCCTTGTCGAGCACGAGCAGCCCCGTGGTCGCGACGGCGAAGAGCAGGATCGGCCGCGCGACGCGATACAGGCTTACCCCCGAAGCAAGCATCGCGGTGATTTCGTTGAGTTTTCGCATGCGTGCGAGTACGGCCCCGCATGCGAAGAGCGTGATGATGCCGCCAAGTTGGGCGAAGTAGAGGGCGAGGTTGGGCAGGTAGTAGTCGGTGATGTTGCCGACGACCGTGATGACCGATTCACCGCGCTCGGTAAATTCGTCCATGTTGACGAAGAGATCAAGCACGACATAAAGGCTGAGCATGACCGCGACGCCGATGACGTAGTTGGTCAGCAGCGAGCGAAAGAGGTAGCGGTCAAGAACAGAGAACATGATTCAGCGCCGCAGCCATTTCGTAAGAGTAAACCAGTCGAGCAGGCCCACCGCAGTGATGCCCGACCACATGACCGTGAGTCCGATCCAGAACGTTCCCGCATTTTGGGCCATCTGCTTGCCGGTGACGATGAGGACGATCACCAGCAGGGAAGGAATGAAGCTTATGCCAAAGGCGGTCGCGGCGTTGGCCCCGCGAAACACGATGCCCAGCCCGGCCCCCAGCACGACCAGAACCATCACGCTGAACGTATACGCAGTCCGTTCATGCAGCGTTGCGACAATGCGGCGATAGGTTCCTTCGAGCCAGTTGCGGGCGTCCTTCTGGCGTTTCTTGACGACTTCATCGACCTGTTCGGATTTCAGCATTTCGTCGATTCCGCGTCGCGACATTGCCTCGGTTGGCTTGACTGCAACCGGGACGGGACCGAGCGAAAGGCGATCTCGTTCGTACGGGCGGCCGCCTTCCGTGGCCTGAACGCCGTACCCCTCGATACGGATTTCGGGCTGCGCCGCCGAATGGGAACGAGATGGCTCCAGCGTGGTCCGTTTGGTTTGATAATGAGTGAGCACCCCCAGGTGCGTCTTGTCGATCCGTGCATTCGTGATTTCAAGCCCGTCGCCATCCGGCATTCGGGCGACGACATCACCCGTCAGGACAAAACTCGGGTCTGTGCCCAACACGATCTTTTTGCTTTTTTCCCACTCGGCAAGCAGGTCCTGTTGCAACGTAAATCGGGCGAGGCTGGCTCGCAGACGGTCCAGCATGTCCACGACGGGTGGCCACGTCTGCGGCGAGCCCATGTAATGAAACAATTCGCCGAGCGTAAGAAACTTGATGTCATATTGCAGCATGAGGGGCACGTCGGGTGCGGCGATCTCCTGTTCGCCGATCTGCGAAAACTGATCTTCCTTCCGATCGAAAAGAGTCAGGTTGGTCATCATTCCGGCAACGCGAAGACGATTTTCATCGGGTTCGAAGCGAAGGCGAATCCCCTGCGCGGTTCCATATCGCGTCCAGGCATCTCCCTGCGTTTCGACGAAGGCCACGCCGGACAGCAGGATTCCGCCCTCGCCATCGGCGTCCACACGGTCGGCGTAGATGCGATGGTTTTGAAATTTCAGACCCTGAGGCCGGTGAAGACGCTGCTGTATGAGCGTAACCGGGTCCGCACCGACAATGAGGGTCAGGTTCATCACCATTCGCGGAATGACAAAGCTCATGCAGGCGAAGGTCGTGGCTGCCGAAACAAGCCCCAGCACCAGTGCCGGCAGGAGCAGGATATGCAAATTTACGCCGCCGCTTCGACAGGCCGTGAACTCGTTGTCCGCGCTGAGCCGGCCATAGGTGGCCGCGGCGCTGAACAGGGCCGCGATGGGAAGGGTGAGCGCGGCCGAGACAGGAAGCACCAGCGCCATGAGTCGAAGGAATTGCCACGGGGTGGCTTCCTTGATTTCCACCATCTGCATGACGCCGCCCCCCAGACCCAGAGCGCCCGTGAGTACCGCAGCCGTGAGCAAAAACGTCTTGCCCATTTCGCGAAAGATATAACGCTCAAGCGTCCAGGGAATCGTCATGTTGTTCGAAGCGAGCGCGGAAAAGAGTGTCCTGCCCGCAGTATCTGGCCGATATCAGTCTGCCCGCTTCCTTGCGGACATGGTTCGTTTTGAGGAAACAATGACTGCATCAAACTATCAGGACAAAATCGTCGATCACGACCGGCTGTTGGCGGCCGTCTTACTGGCCCGCGCCTCGGGCAGGAGGATTGTACAGTGTCATGGATGCTTTGACATCGTGCATCCCGGGCACATCCGGTACCTGGAGTTTGCCCGGCAGCAGGGCGACGTATTGATCGTTTCGCTGACCGGCGATCTGGACGTGGGCAAGGGCGACAACAGGCCGTACATCCCGCAGGAATTTCGGGCGGAAAACCTCGCGGCCATCATGTTCGTGGACTATGTGTACATCAATCCGCACGCCACCGCACGAGAACTTCTCGAAGAAGTCCGCCCCGACGTTTATGTAAAAGGGCAGGAATACGAGGGATCAGCCGATCCGGGGTTCGTCGCGGAAAAACAGGTGGTAGAGCGTCACGGCGGACGGATCATCTTTTCGAGCGGCGAGGTGGTCTTTAGTTCGACGCAGCTCATCAGCCGGATGCCGCGCGCCGTGGAAATGCAATCGCGACGGTTGCGGGCCTTCTGCGAGGCCTACGATGTTACGGAGTCTTCGCTCGCCGAAGTCATGGATCGGTTTCATGGCCTGCGGGTCGTGGTCGTTGGCGATGTCATCATTGACCGCTATGTCATGTGCGATGCCGTGGGGCTGGCCGGCGAGGGGCCGATGATCAGCCTGGCCCATCGCGACGAGCAGACGTATGTCGGCGGAGCCGCGATCGTCGCACGACACGTCGCGGCATTGGGGGCCAGGGCATTTCTATTGAGCGCTGGAGCGGGCGAAAGCGATCTAGTGACAAACGGTGTCACCAAACTGCTTGCCGATCAAGGGGTCGAAGCCAGCCTTCTCCAGGCCCGTCCGTCCATTGTCGAAAAAACCCGCTTCCTAGCCGACGATGCCAAACTGTTCAAGCTGGATCGAGCGGCGCGCGTCCCACTCGATTCGCTGGCCCAAAGGCAGGCCGCAAGCGTGCTCGAGCAACAGTCGAAGTCCGCCGACGCGGTGATTTTCTGCGACTTCGGCTATGGCATGATCAGCGAATCGCTGCTTCGACGGGTTTTGCCGACGCTTCGACACAACGTGCGGATCATCACGGCCGACGTGAGCGGAGGCCGGGCGAATCTGCTCAATTTCCGCAACGCAAATTTGTTATCACCGACCGAGCGCGAGGCCCGGGCGATGCTCAACGATTACGATTCGGGCCTGTCAAACGTGGCCTGGGAAATCCTCCAGCAAACGCAGGCACAGCACATTTTCATCACGCTGGAAAAACGAGGCCTGCTCGTGTTTGAGCGACGCAGTCAGGATCGCAGCAATCCGGAATGGGCGGGCCGGCTTAAGAGCGAGCTTTTGCCCGCGTTTGCCGATTACGCCGTGGATCGACTCGGGTGTGGCGATGCGATGCTGGCGGCCTCAACGTTGGCGCTTACAGCCGGGTCCAACCTGATGCAGGCCGCCTACCTGGGAAATGCCGCGGCCGCAATCGAAGTCGGCCTCCTCGGAAACCATCCCATCAAACAGGATCAACTGCGCGGCTGGCTCGCATCCCGCACGGAGCTTATGCCGTTGGTCCACGCCAGTGCAATGGCGCAGAGCGACGTGATTCGCCGTAGTGCGTCGCTTAGCGACTCCCTGTCTCAACGCACTTGATTACAATGTTCTGATCGTTTTACCGTCGGAGGATGACTGCAAAAGAGGTTGAGGGATTATGGGCGACTTCACCCCGCACCAAAAGAAGATCATCAATCGGTACTACGACAACCGCGACCACATCATGCTCGCGCGGCTGCAGGAGATCGTGACTGAGTTGTACCTCGCGGAAACCGAAGCGAAACAAAACCGTCTATGGAAGCGCGCCGAGACGGCCATGAAATCTCTAAAGATTCCGGCGTCTCAGATCAGCCATCTCATGACCCAGAAGAAGCCGGAAATCCTCGCACACCATCTACGGCAATTGCTCGACGCAAAACCGTAGACCAACTTCAGTTCCCTTATTTCCTGCCGCTTTGTTCCATCGTATTGATTCGTTGGTTTTCGTTCTTTCGGGTGTTTCGGGCTGGTTCGGGTCCGGCGGGGACGTCGAAGAGGATCTGAGCGGACTCCTGTCCGGCTCCGACGAGGTTCATGCCCGCCCAGGTGCGGCCGGTGGCCCCGATGGAAAAGTTCAGTTGCTTGGCGGCCACACCCAACAGTGCCGCATACAGGCTGTCGTTGATGGTATAGCGACAGCAATGGTCAATCCCGTTGCCGCCGCCGGCCACGACGCATTTTCCTGCTGCAATATCGCAGCCCGGATCACACTGCGGGTGATCGTGCAGAAGGAGCCATTGCAGGATCGCGTCTTCGAGATTGCCCGGAACATAGAGATTGTCGCACTCGAAGCTGGACTGGCCGTCGATGCGGGCCTTGCCCTTGTCGGTTCCCAGGTCGGCGAGGAGGAAGTTGTTGTCCAGCCCGTTGCCCACGCTGTAGGCGCTCAAGAGAGTCTGGTCCCAGCAGGTGATGCAGCGCGTCGTGCCGCTGCGGAAGTCCTCGTTGGCGTTCCAGATGTCAAAGTGGGCCTTGGTGGTGATGGGGCCGCAACTGTCCTGACGCAGGTCGGTGGAGACCGGCATGAGGGTGAGC
>CAZCST010000030.1:0-218016 GCA_964501365.1 uncultured Phycisphaera sp.
TGCCTTTCAGGAAATTCGCCTGGATGAACGTGAAATCCAGATTGTCCACCCAGTTGTCACCGTTGATGTCTGCATGGAGCGCCGGCGAACCAGGACACGAAGTGATAAGGCCCGGAGCCGTGAAATACTTCGACGAAAACACGCCGAAGTCCAGAATATCGACCCAGGTATCACCGTTCAGGTTGCCGCCGATCAGCCAGTCACCGCCGCCTGCCGGATTGCCGGTGAAGTCAGCCACATAATTCGTCCCGGAAATTCCAAATCCTTCATCGGTCCTTCGCAGCGTGTGCTGCCGATCCCGCGCGGTGACGCAGTCGTAATTCCCGCAGGGCACATCGACTGTGACCAGACCCGTGGTCCCACTGGTGAATGACATGAGCTGAGTGGAGGTAGCCAGCAGGGTCGTACTCGGGCAGTTCCTGAACTCAAACGTGATGCATCGGCTGAACGGACCAGCAGTCATCGTCGGCGAGAGCTGTACGGTGACATCCATCTTGCTGACAGACTGAACCGTCACATCGAACATGCACTGCGATGAATTCAGACAGTCATCGGTAGCCGTGCAGGTGACCGTCGTCACGCCAGTCGCAAATGTCGAACCGCTGGCCGGAGTGCACACCACGGTTGGAGTCGCATCACAATTATCAGTGGCGGTCGGTGGCGTGTAGGTCACAACCGCGCCACATAGGCCGGCGTCAGAGAATTTGTTGATGTTCGCCGGGCAGGCAGACAAAACCGGCGCCGTCGTGTCCTCCACGGTGATGGTCTGAACGCACGAAGCGTCGTTCCCGCAATCATCTGTCGCGGTCCATGTACGAGCGATCGTGCCCGTTCCATCGCATCCGCCCAGGCTTGGGGCATCCGTGTAGGAGACCGTTGGAGACGAATCGCAATTGTCCACAGCCTGCACAGTTTGCGCCGCGACAAAGTTGTCCCAATAGATGTCATAGGTCACACCGGCCGTTGTGTTGTGACCCTGGAGGATCACGTTGTCGATTCTGACGCTACCCAGAGCCGGTATCGACAATTGCAGATCGCCAACGGTGTACACCCAATTTGCGCCGACGAGGTTCGTCTCCAGCGTATACCAGGTGTCGTAGGCAAATCCTGTCGGGAGGCCCATGTAAACCCATCCCGATGCGTCGTTCCATCCACGGAAGCGTGGGCCGCTGCCATCCGTATCAGTATTACTGGTGAATTCGATGATCGGAAATGCACTGATGACGTTTCCGGAATCGACAGCCGTACCCCAGAACCCTGCCATCCGGCGCCCGGTTGCCGACCATGCGGACGGGACATACAGATCGATTGTCATCCTGGTGGTCGCTGCAGGAAGATCATATTTGCGCCCTTGCGTATTGTAGAACCCACCAGTGAAGCCTCCGCGACACAGCACGCTATCACAAGCGCTCGCATCAATGGAGTGCTTCAATCGATTGCCACCGCCAAACGATGCGCTGACAAATCCGAACGGCGGATATCGGTCCGTATACCAGACGCCAGGCGCCTGGGTTGGGCTGAGCGTCGGATTGGTATTGAACGGCATCGAGAGTGTGATGCCCGTGTTGGAAGGCAAAGTGGATTCATCGCACTCAATCGTGGCGTTTGGTGGACACGTGATGACCGGGTCCGTGGTGTCTTCCACTGTAATGGTCTGAACGCATGTGGAAATTGAGTTCCCGCAATCATCCGTCGCCGTCCATGTTCGCGTTATCGTTTTCTCTTGCGGACACGAACCGGGCGTTTCGACATCGCCGTATGTAACAGTCGGCGTTGCATCGCAATTGTCAGTGGCGGTTGCCAGTCCTGTATTCGCCGGCAGAGTGGATTCGTCGCACTCGATGGTCACGTTGGACGGGCAAAGCGTGAAGGTCGGATCAACATCGTCCAGAAGGTCCATGTCGATGGTTTCCGGAGAAACGGCCTGCCCACCGGGTTCACTCAATCGAGTCGGAGGATCGTGTGCGCGCCACGCGATCAGATTGTTTTCTGTACAAAGAGTAGTCAGGGCGTTGAATGTCAGCACCGCCATCTTGGCGGATCCGTCCGCGCCCGGATCACCCGACGGCGCGTTCACGCTATAGTCAATGGTTCCAGCACCTTCGTTGACCGATTCATAGAGTTCAAGGGTAAACGGTGCGTCACCGGGACTTGCGCTGACGAAGTCCAGCTTGGTCTGATCGTATTGCAGGAAGTATTGCCCGCCGACGACCGCCGTGGGTACGTCATGCATCCGAATCTCAACCGTGACGGTTTCGCTTGGCGCGTAGCATTCGTCATCTGGATCCAGCGTCAATGTCGGTTGTTTGACGAAATCCACTCGTCCCACGCTGCCGTTGGTCAGTGTGATGGTCAGGCCATCCATGTAGCCATCGAAACCACCACTCCAGCCACTGTCCGTCTGAACAGAGATCATTTCGACCAGTTCGGTTCCATACGCGGTCTTCAGATCGTCAAAGCTCATGAGACCCGTGGGCGTTCCGCTGGTCTTGCGGAATGTCATGTCGTTATCAGTGGAGTATTGGGTCCATGAGCCGATGTTGGTATGTTCGTTGTAATTGTTGATGAATCGTTTCTTGTAGAACGACCCCTCATCCCCGGAACCCGTCTTCCGCGTGTAGATGTACACCCACCAGTCCCGACCCGCCGCAGTTCCCGATGGACGCTTGGTCCAGTAGCGAATCGATGCGATGTCGTTGACCGTCAGGGTTGCTGCCTGGCTTGGGAACAAGTCGGTGAGGTGATCGCCGTCAGCAAGATAACGGGCATGCCAGTTGACTTTCCCCGTTGCCGAATTTTGCCACGAGTCCGGCGCGAATGCGGAAGGCGCATCGCCAAGGTTGACCCTAGGCAGCTGCTCATCCGGAACCTGCGACGGGTATGCGGCAAAAGTGATCGGCGCCGGACCCCAGAAATCAACGCGGGCGCCGCCGTTGAGCAGGCTTGTGTCGATATAGTCAATGTAGCTGGTCGTCGAGCCCGTGCTGGACCCGACGCCAAACTGAATGCTCGCGACCTTTGCGCCGGCGCCAAAGATCATCTGGCTCCAGGTGTACCCGCCGGTTCGCGCTTGATCCGCGGGTGCCCCGGTGCTCATCGCGTACAGTTCGTTCAGCGACCATCCCACCTGGGCGCCGGGAGGCGTGGGCGTTGCGTTGAAGAAGCCGTTTGTGCCTTGCCGGAAAATCCGCCAGCATTGCGTAGTGGCATCTGTATTGAACCTGTCCCAGGCTCCAACAGTCCAAGGTGGCTGAGTACCCCGCCAGTCTACGAGGATAAGGTCCCATGCCGATTCACCCGATCGAACGGCCGTAAACCCATTCTGTGATTGCCCGGCTCCCGTTCCCCAGAGCGGCGAGCGGATGCCGATTTTCAGCACCGCGGCCTCAATGCCGCTCGTCGCGTAATATCGGTAATTGGCATAAAATCCGGTTCGCCAGTCATCTGAAGCAAATCCTGCCGGGTCGACTGTGCTAAGCGTGCATTTGCTGTTTCCACCAGTCGATGTCTTCGTCAACTCCAGTGCGGGAACGCCATCCGGCCCACTCACAAACATTAGCTGACTGGCAATGGCAGTGTCATCGGCCGTTGTCGGCGACTGCCCAGGCTTGCCATAGTGTGTGTAATTCGTACCAACCAGATCAGTGCCTGCGGCGTTTCGCGTGTCGTCCGACTTCCAGCCCTGCACTCCAAAGTCGTCAACTTTGACTTGCTCTACCAGCACCGAGTCAGTCCCGGTGTAGCCCAAAATGTCATAGGTGCAACTCACATTGATTGGGCCATCGCTTGCAATCCAGGCAAAATAGTCATCCATGTCCGACTGAGGCGTGCCCCCGCTGGGCCACCACGCATTGCCCACGCCAACATAAACAATTTCATCTACAAGTGTCGTTCCGTTCCCAGAGGTGTAAACGGTATCAGCATTCGGACCAACGCCACCCGGGGCATTGTCAGCTCCCCAATTGACTCCATAGCGGGTCGTGCCGTTATAGCTCAAGCCGATGAAGTCGCCGACATAGACAAGCGAGTCCCATGGGTCGTCGCTATGCAGCGCAAAGGTTAGGTCCTCCAGTTTGAATTTTGTTGAACCGTCGCCGTACGCGTGCAGCCCGAAGTGCATGCGGTTTCCATATTCGCCGGCAAATGGCGCCGGCGGCGAGACGATGCCGCGCCAACTGCTGAAGCTGGTTACGGCAATTTCCCCCGGTCCGACCACCGCAGGCGCCCGCTCATAGCCCGTTGGGTCGGTCGCGCGGGTTCCGCTGGTCGCCAGATTGTTCTGTAGCGCGTTCAGCGCATTGACCAGGTATCCCGACCAACTCGGAGATCCAAAGGCGTTGGGCGCCGAGGCCGCATAAACATCGAGAGTGATGCCCCCCGATCGGTGCAGACCGCTGGGTGGCGTCTTTGGACCGGGCAACGATCGATCGACCGACACATTGGCGTCCTGAGATGGGCTGACGGCAGGTGATTTCTTGATCACCGCGTTTCCCGGCCCTTCTGCTTTGGTTAGGCCGCCCAACAACCCGAATTGCGCGAGTAGTATTGTGGAACCCAGGACCAACACCATGCACTTTTTAGAACACATAACGTATCCTCTCCAATTCGCTTGCCCTTGAACTGAACACCAACCTTGCCTTCATATTCATCATGGCCACTCGATCACCTAGATTGAGCGGAAAAGTGACCACGCCCAAACGGATTCAATCTGATCTTCTCGACTGCGACGTAACGATTCGTGGTACCTGCATGCCGCACCCATCTGAATGAATCCACTTCGCTCACTCCATACCCTTCGAGTCGGCTGTACAAACCGACTCGAAGGATCCCGGCGGGGAGGTAAGGAATAATGACGGCAGTCGAGTACATGACCGCAGAGGCTATCGCGCATTGCGCGCGTCGCAACGGAAATCCGGCCCGAACTGAGAAATACAATATCGTTCCAACGAATCCTGCGCTGATTGTCGGTGTAGCGCCGCTCGATGGTTTTGATTGCGCGCAAATACATCTTTCTCCGGACAAAAAATCCGGATTCGCGGTACCCTTCGAAATTCAATACTCAGGCGATGTGGCGTGTAGACCTTGCTCGATATTCGTTGGGAGTGATCCCGGTAATCGTTCGAAATACTTGGGAAAACCAGCTTGGATTCGCATGGCCTGTGTCGTGCGCGATGCATTTGATCTGCAAATCCGTCGTCGACAGCAACAACTGAGCTTTGTTGATTCGGCGCTTGGTGATCACCAGTCCCATTCGCTGACCCACTTCGTTGGCGAAAATGTGACTGAGATAATTTGTATTGACGTTAAGCGCCTCGGCAACGCGATGAACGGTCAGGTGTGGATCGGAAAGATGTTCGTCAATGAACTTCAGCGCCTGCCGAATCAGGGGGTTCCCAAAGTTCTCCTCGACAACGTCCCGGACTCCGGCGAACAATGTTGAATCGGAATCCCCTCGTGGATATTCACCGCCGAGTGATTGGAGACTTTCACCTTCCGTTGCTACGAAATCCCGCACCAGCGCATCCAGCACGCCAACAAGGTGCGTGAACCTCACCTCGGATACGTTGGGAGGACAAACAAGTTTCGTTGCGGCAATGCATCGACCCCGGTAGACGACGGGCACAACCGCGCACAATCGCCCGTATTTGCAACGATGCATGTGGACCTGAGGGCGCGATCTGAGTTGCACAAGGTGAAGCTGCCAGGATTCTCGGCAGTAATCACTGCAAGCCTCCTTCGTGCAAATGGGATGACTTGGGCTGGGTTGCGCGTCCTGATCCTGCTCAATGGCCAACAGACCCACCTTCGCCACAACGGCAATTGCGCCGCAGGCATGAGAGAATGGTTCGGCGACTCGTTCGCAGAGCCTCCGTTCCAGCGTTTGGAGACTCATTCTCTGCGACCGGACCGCTGGAGCACGACGCACACGCTTTACGGCCTTCAAGCTAAATACCTGGTCCACGGCTGCTTCTCCACTCCCTGAATCAACCCCAGTTGACAAGGCAGGCCCTTACACGACGGTCACCAATCCATAATTGCTTACTATGACGCTTTCGAAATACATTGTCAACTCAATTTCGACAAGCAAATAAGCGCAAGTATTAGAATTCAATTAAATCTTGGATGCAAAACAGTCCTTCGGGCCTGAAATGGCACAGCCTGCGAACGTTCGGTTGCTCTATTTGGATTGGCTTCGGGCCAAAAAGCCTATTCTTGGAGGCCTCTGAGTCGGCCAACACTTAGCTGGATACCAGCGGGATCGATGATTTGCAGGCGGCATGGAATCCGTTCGTACGCTCCAGCTAGTACACGCGGAATTGGAAAGTCTAGGCAAAACGCCCAATATTAGCCTACCGTCGAGTTTCGATGGGCGTGGCTACTCGTTCCGATAACCCACCGGTTGGCAACGCGGGAATCAAACCGCCCCGCTGCCAAACCACACGCAGAAGTGCCCTATCGCCGATTACAACCCCTCAGCCGACGCCATCAACTAGAAGACCGGATCGGTAAATGCCGAAGTCCGCGGGGGTGCCGCCTGCCATTGTGAAATGTCAATAATCGCCGCTTTCTGCCCGGCGTTTGCCGGTAGGCGCGAAGGCAACACCGTGCCCCTCAACATGACCATCGCGATCGAAAAATAGATCACGATCCCGCTCACGTCGACCAGAGTCGCCACAAATGGAGCTGACGAAACCGCCGGGTCCAGGCCCATGCGCCGAAGCAAAAGGGGCAACATCGCTCCAGTAATCGTCCCGTACATGACCACGCCGATTACGGACATCGCCACCGTCACCGCGACAATCGCGAAATGTTCCCCGTACGTCTGAGTTCGCCAGGGCCACAACAGAATACGCATGAGAACAATGGTCCCCAGGACGATTCCCAAACCAAAGCCAGACGCAATCTCCCGGCGAAGAACGCGCCACCAATCCTTCAATTTCATTTCACCCAAAGCCAGTGAACGAATAATCAAGGAGGATGCCTGTGATCCACTATTTCCCCCGCTGCTGATGATGAGTGGAATAAACAGCGCCAAAACCGCAGCCTTTTCGATTTCGTCTTCAAAGTAGCCCATGGCCGTCGCTGTAAACATTTCGCCGACAAAAAGCATCGCCAGCCAGACCGCTCGCTTTCGGATCAGGCTTAAGAGCCCGATTTCGAGGTATGGCGCCTCGAGCACTTCGACCGCCGCCATCTTCTGCATATCTTCGGTGGCCTCTTCTTCGGCAACGTCCAGCACATCGTCCACCGTCACGATACCCACCAGAACTCCGGATGAATCCACCACCGGCAACGCTACCCGGTCCAGATCGCGGAAGGCCTTGACCGCCTCCTCCTGATCCTGATCCGCTCGAAGACCGGAATAATCGCGGTGCATTTTTTCTGCGACCACCACGCTCGGCTCCAGCAGGACAAGCTCGCGCAGCCGCAAATCGCCGGCCAAATGCCCCTTATCATCGACGACGTAAACAACGTTGAGTGTTTCCTTGTCATGCCCCACCTTGCGGACGTGGTCCATGACCTGGGCGACAGTCCAATCCGCTCGAACCGCCACGTACTCGGGATTCATTCGCCGGCCTACTGACTCTTCAGGATATCCCAGCAGTTCGGTGGCGATGCGACGCTCTTCCGGCGAGAGTAGTTCCAACAACCTGCGAGTCGCGGCGCCTGGAAGCTCTTCCAGCAACGCGGTGCGGTCGTCGGGTGCCATCTCATTCAAGATCGCTGCGACTTGTTCTGTGGCGAGGCTTCGAAGGAGTGATTCCTGCGTTTCGAACGGCAGATATTCAAAAATATCGGCGGCGAAGGCGCGGGGAAGCACCCGAAATACCACGGCCACGTCCTCGGGGGCCATGTCCGCGAACACCTCGGCAACCGTTGGCGGCGAGAGCGCAAGGAGACTCCGGCGCACTTCGCTGAAGCGCCGCTCCCTGATCATTTCTACAATGTCGGGTCCTACCAGTATCCCAAACATGTCAACAATGCACCGTCAACGATGGACCTTCGCCAGCCCGCCTATTTCTTTCTCTCTTTTCAGCATACTGCGTAGAAGTCGGTAGCTTACACGCTTGTTGCTTTCCAACCATCCTCCAGCGATTACCATGCGGCAATGATTACCCGCATCATCATGTTCATTATCGGGTTGGCGGCCATAGCCGCTGCGGTCATTAGCTATAACCTCACCATCAAGCACATTGCTGGTTCATCAGGAATGGCTTGGTTTGAGGCCGGATGTTCGAACGAAGCAGGGTCCGGCCAGATGAACTGCGCCAAGGTGCTCGAGAGCCCTTACAGCTACATCCCTCCAAAGCACCCTGACACATCGGGCGGTATCCACATTCCCGCATCGTTCCTGGGACTCCTTTACTATTCGGCCATCTTTCTCTGGATGGTGGGCGTCGGGCGGCCGTCAACTTCTCGCAGGTGGATTCACTTGATCCCCATCGTCATGGTCAGTGCGGGTCTGATTTCTTCGGCTTATTTCATATTCGTGATGTACAGGGTCATTCATGAGTGGTGTCCCTGGTGTCTGGTCACCCACGCCCTCAATCTTCTGATCGCAATGGGCATGATCCTGATCTGGCCCTCGCGAGAACAGACGGCAACCGCGGATTCCGACCAGCTGCAAGGGGCCTCGTCTGGCAATACGATCACTTCGATTGAACCAGTACCGCACCCTTCTGCCAGAACTCTGGCCATCACCATGATCGCCATTTTCCTGGCCTACTATGGACACCTGAATGTGTGGGAGAATGAGACCGCCAAAAAAGAACGAAATGCCTTCAGCGCGAACTACAACACCTGCCTGACGGCGGTGGACCGTATCAAAAAGAACACTGGAATGCTGCTTCAGAATTGGCAATCAGCTCCGGCCTACGATATCGAACACCGGCCGGACGATCCGGTCCGCCTCTTTGCTTCAACCCCACCCGGCGAACGCTGGTTGGACGTGGTGGTATTCAGCGATTTCGAATGCCCCTCGTGTGCACGGTTTGCACAATTTTTTGAAAAGAGTGTCCCCGCACTTTTTGACGGCCACATCCGGCTCACGTACCGCCACTTTCCCCTGGATTCGTCGTGCAACGCCCAGACCACCGCAAAGATGCATCCTCACGCCTGCGGCGCTGCTTATCTGGCGGAAGGTTCACGCGTGGCTGGCGGAAACGATGCTTTTTGGAAGGCCTATGACTTCCTCTACGAGCATCGGGACGAACTTGCCGCAGGAAAAATCAATGCCGGATCGGTCGCGGAGGTGACAGGCCTGTCGGCGGAAGTGCTTCAAAAAGCTTCGGAATCACCGGCGGTGAGGGAACGCATAGCCCTCGACACGGATCAGGGGAAAAGGTCAAACCTCCGGGGTACTCCGTACATCCTGGTAGAAGGCCGTCCGCTTGATCCACTGATGGCCACCGAGCTTGGTTTCTGGGACAAACTGGCCGATTGGTTCTGGCTGGAGAAGGCAAAGGGCGAGCGACCCCAATCCACACGCCTGGCTCCGAACCCGCTGCTAAAAGCGCCCAATCCGGACCAAAAATAACGCACCCGGCCTGGCACGAATGCTGCCGGCCCGCCGGTAGCCCACCATGGACTCCAACGGACCGGACGAGCGGGACAAGGGAAGCTACCTTTCTATCACGTAAATCACCCGGGCCGTCAGTCCGCCGCGAGCGAGAACGGTGTTGACGGAGACCATCATGCCCACCCTCAGGTCAGCCGGCCTCAGCGTACGGGTCGGCGTTCGTATCTCGGTATCGTCGTTCAGGAAAACTCTGACATTGTTCACCACAATGGCCACGTTTGATTCCATCGTTGCGCTGATGTAGCCGTCCACCCAGCCGCCCCGAAGGCCGACCTCCTCGATGGGTGACGCTTCTGCCCACAGTCCCATTGACATGATCAGCGCTGCAACGGGTTTGGAAGTCTTCATGGTGTTTCTCCTTCACATTCGCGGGATTTTTTCAACCGCCCCAACCATTGGTGTTTCGTCCCGGCTCTCCGTGCGTCGCAAGGTTGGTATCCAGATCACATCGCCTTGCTTGAGCCACAACTAGAAGCGACAATCGGCCGCAGACTCCATCAAGATGTTTCCAAGTTTTTATGGATGAATCCAACGAAAAACCTGTTGAATCCCCTGAACCATTGACAGTGGATCAGCTCGTACCAAAGGTCTAAAAGGATTTATGTGCCCTGGCGGCAACGCTGATGAAGGGCGAACGCCGCGACCACACTCTGGCCGCAACGGCTCTTGTACATGAAGCCTATTTGCGGTTGCTTCAAAAGCCCGACGGGAAATGGGAACACCGGGGTCATTTCTTCGCCGCTGCGGCGCAAACCATGCGCTGCATTTTGGTGGACCACGCAAAGCGTCGCGGACGCAAGAAACGACTCGGCGGGCGGCGCCGCATTCAACTCGACGAAGATCACATCAAACTAACTCCATCGGACGACAACTTGATCGTCCTGGACGAAGTGCTCACCAAAATGTCTGCTGTGGACGCCGATCTTGGCCGTATCGTGGAACTGCGTTTCTTCGTGGGACTTACAATTGAACAGACAGCCGAAGTACTGCAAGTCTCTACAGCTACAGTGGAGCGAGGCTGGCGTGCCGCCAAAGTCTGGCTGACAGCGAAATTGGAAGAAGGCGCAGACTAGAAATATCTGCATGGCCGTTGCGACCCGCGAACTTCAATTCGCGCGGATTCGCGGCCCAATCTATTTAACGGTCAGGCAACAATCACTCAAGATAGCCAAGATCGTTCAGTTGCTGCGTGAGCGCCTGCATTTGTTCGCTAGTGTAGACAGAGTCCTCACCCGCTTGTGAACCTGCGGCTACCGTCTGTACACCCCTGGTCACAACGCCCTCGTACTCGACTCGTGGTGGAACCAGGAACAACTCGGTGATCACTCGCCCGTCCATGTCGTCCGGTACACGCTGCCCAAGCAGCGAGAGAATCGTAGGAGCACAATCCGCGATCTGTGCGTTGCCTCGCTTTCCCTTAGCCACCCCAGTCCCCACGGCTGCGATGATCCCGTCCGGACGATGCGTCCCTTCGATGCGATCCTCTGCGAGCCATTTGACCACACGCGACCCCCGAATCTTTCGAACCACCGCCAGCGATTCGTAGGGAATCAAGATCAAATCCGGCATCCACGGCTGCTCCGTCCGTGAACAACCATACAACTCCTCGGGTTTATGAACCTCCGGAAACAAAGGGACCGACTTGCCGTCCGGTTGCCGTACCGAACACTCCCCGCTCAGCAACTTCGCACGAATTTCGTCCCGCAGTTTTTCATACTCTGCCGGATCGACGATTCCACAGGGCTGTCGACCCTTCAAATTGACATAGAGAAATCCGGCCATCCCCGCATGCATGACACACGCCCGCGTCCGCGTGAAGTTTACCGCCAGATCGTCTGCAATATTTCCTTCTCGCGCAAACCGCTTCGTCTTCCCGCGCAGCCGATCCCAGACATGCCTGATTCGCGTCGTACCCTGCGCCGCTCCGCCCTCGAGTGCCAGATACCCCCACTGCTCGAGAAGCCGGTTGACGTGAATTTTGCCTTCCAGGCTCCCGTGTCCGTGATCCGAAACGATCATAACCGCCGCATCATGTTCCGCGGCATAATCGAGCAGCGTACCCAACGCCCGGTCGGCCTCCGCAAAACACTCCTTTACCATTTCGCATCGCTTCGGCTCGCGGTCGCTCCAACGCGGATCAAGATATTTCCAGGTCTTATGCTGCAAATTGTCTGTAAGCTTGAGCACGACCATGAGCGCGTCCCAGCCGAATCGCTCGCCGAGCCACATGGTCATGTCCGCGCCCTGATGAAAGCTCTGCGAAATGTAGTCGAGGTTTTCCTTGAATACGGCCTCCCCACCCACCGCACTCCGTCGCCATTTCGCCCGCAACGTCGGATCAGGCCACCGCTCGACAATCTCTGCTTTGATTTCCGGCGGATAGACGAAGTTCGAATTGACGCCCGGCGTCTCAAACCCGCTCACCATAAATCCGTTCACCGGCACGGCCGGGAAAGTCATGGGAACGTTCACGCTGCCGACTTTGAATCCACGTTCCCCCAGAATGCTCCAGAGGTTTCGCATATGGTCGAGACATCGCGTGCTGTTGAATGCGAGCTTGTTGGTGTGAACGTCGAATCGCTCGAAGTCAATGATGCCATGTTTGCCCGGTTGCTTTCCGGTAAGAAAGGTCGTCCACGCGGCCGGAGTGATAGGCGGCGTCGTGGACCGTAAAACACCCGAAAAACCCCGCTCGCAGACCCCCCGCAACCGTGGCATCTGCCCCTGGTCCATCAACGGCCCAAGCACGTCCCACGTTACCCCATCGAGACCCACGACCAAGACTCGCCTGGCTACCGTCAAAGGCTCCTCCTGCGCAGCTTCGTTAGCGACTGGTCCGGGTCTGTAATTTCAATTCTCAAATCTGCCTTCTCCACCCAAAACGTATCCAGGATTTTGGCCTTCCCCCAAAGTTCTCCGACTCATCGGACCGATGCAGAACCGGTCCTTACTGGCAAAGTCGATCTTGCCAGGATACAATAATCCAAGGGCAATCTGTATGCGAACGCCCCCAGCCGGAAGGTAGTTTAGATATGGCCGATCGCGCCCAGACTCAGGCAACCAAGCTCGACACCGTCGAACCCCTCGGCAAGCGAGTCCTCATCCGCAAGGACGAGGACAAAAAGGTCACCAAGGGCGGTATCGAGCTGCCCGCCTCCATCGAAATTCCCACGATCACCGGCCGCATCGTCGCCGTTTCGGCCCAGATCGCCGGTGATTCCGACTTCCCCATCAAGCAGTACGACCGCGTGCTTTTCAACCCCAAGCATGCCATCCCCGTCGAATTCGACCCCGACAACTGCCTCTACGTCGTCCCAATCGAAGACGTAGTCGCCGTCTTTCGCAAATCACCCTGATCCGCGAACACCCGGAGCCATCCACCCTCGCTCTACCCTGATCGCAATTCCTTGGGAATCTGCGCGCGCCGCGCATGTTATCTTAGGATGCAATGAGAACCCTGCGCACAATCAACCCTCGGCTCCCCAATCCCGAACCGTCATCACACCCCGCGCGCCCCCCTGCGCCGACCCCTGCGCCAGCCCTTTTTCCCAGCCCGCGCCGAAACATAAGTCCTTGCCAGGTCGCGATCTCCGGGGCGCATTTTAAAAATGCAGGAACGAACCCATCCAGAAGCGCAGCGGTACGATCAACTGTGGATTCCGCGAGCGACCACCAGAGTGGCCGCCGTCGTCACGAGCAAGGCAAGGATGACGACGCCCCAGGTCGACGCCGCCGGAACATTGGATTCGCATCCGGGCGTGAAGTGGTTGAAAACGTACAACGAATTTGCCCCGCCGTCGTCGATGGTCAGGAACATCCTGCGGCCGCCGCCGTGGCACTCACCGATAGAAGTAATCGCCAGGCCCTCATAATTGCCCGGCCCTGGAAACGAGTAAGTGGCCACTGTGTTGAATTGCCGCAGCGACCCCGCTGCAAGGCACGAAGTCGCACCCCCGACCGGAACAGAGGTAAGCTCCAGCGATTCAATCGTGTCGAAACCGGCGTCATGAAGGACGTAAAGCAGTCCCGTGGAATAATCGAAAGTCAGTTCCGCGATTTCCCCGAATTGCGTCGCGTATTCGCCAACCACGGAGAAGCCGCCGGGCCCGCCGCCACGCACAAGGTCAAAAACATAGATACGGCCAAGTGCCTGATGCCCAACAAACATCAGACCCCCCATCCCGCCGTGGCTGACATAGAGCGAGCCCGTGTGGTCGCGGAACCCGGCAGCCGTCAGGTACGAATCCGGCACAAAGGCGATCCCTTCTCCGCCTTCCCCCGGCAGACACCCGCTCGTGTTCCAGTCGTTGACCAGAACCTGCGTGCCGTACGTCGAAACGTCGTACTCTTTGATGTGTTCCTCGCCCTCGATAATCGCGAAGATGTGGGTGTCGCTGGAATCAGCGATGGTGACGCCCTCAAAATCGCCAAAGCCCGTCCACTCGCCGCGCAGTCCGGCTTTCGTGTCGATCTGGAATCCTCCACTTCCGTTCTCGACGGCTGCCCAGAGTTTCGATTGCGCGCCAGGTCCGTTACGGCAAATCCAAAGTCGGCGCGTCACCGAATTCCACACCGCCCCGCTAAGGTCCTGATACAAATCGTTAGCACCGGGACCCTCAATGGGCGTCAGGTTGGTGGCCTGCGCAAATGGTTCCGCCGGCCAGGGAAGTCCAATGCCGGACATGGCCAGCGCGAGAATGACATGAATCACTGCCTTTTCCCCCCACCCGCATCAATAACAGCGCGCGAATTGAAGATCGCGGCTCACCACAGCCAACTAATTCGAAGCAAAAAGCTGCTTGGGCGATTCGGCCGACGCGGCACGAATCAGCAGCCCCTGCAGATCCTTCAAATCCTTGGTTTCCTTGATCTTGGTTCGCGCCGCCTCGTCAATCACCACGTTTCGCGACGTGAGAATCGTAAAGATCGCATTGACCGTTTGTTCGCGCTTGGCGTCTTCGGCGGCCTTTTCCTGTTCGGCGTGCTTCTTTTCCGAATCCAGCTTTCGCATGGCCAGCGAATCGCCCGTCGCAGCAGCCAACTTCTCATACCATTCTTTGGGATATCCCGGATGCTTGGGCTGGCCGCTCTCGTCCTTCACGTTGCCATCGAGGTATTTGAAGATCAGTTGCTCGCCGACTTTTTTCCAGCGCTTGACCGTATCATCTCCAGCTCGCGTGGAATAATCCGTGAGGTAGTCAACCGCAAGACGCGGCGACTGCCCATACAAAGCCACAGCAGCCGATTCGATTCCGGGCTGGTCAGCGATGAATTGACCTTCGAGTTCTCGCTGCACAACCTGCACATCCTTGATCATGTCGGAATAACGAAGGTACGCATAATTGGAAACAAAATTGAAAACCCAGAACGCCGAATCCCACGTGAAATTCTGAAACGAACCGGTGCCGACTGCATACGAATGCGGTACACGCGTATTCCCGCAGTATTGCGGCACGAAAACCGTGCTGTAGGTATCGTCCACGCTAAACCAGAGCACGCCGCCGATCGGGTCAGGGAGGGAAGATCGCGACTGCGCCACAAAGGTGAATCCGGTTTGCTGCGTGGAGGTCGCGCGCTCGTTGAAGTACTCCTTCTCGCCGACTTTCCAGGTCAGCGGCCGCCAGCGATATGGGAGGTCATAGGGCCCCGCGCCAATATCCTTGGTCATGTCCAGGGCCGTGCCTTCATAGTGATCCCGCATGAGTTGCATCACATCGTGGACTGCGAGCTTTTTGTCGGGCTTGATCCAGAGCGGCAGCGGCTTGGCCCCGGCCGCGCCCTGCACCCAGTCATCGCTTGCTTTCATCGAAGGCGCCGCGCGGCCAAACATGCACCACACGCGGGCATCACAGAACCGCGCCGCTTCGAACTCCGGCGGGTTATAGGCATCGGCGAAGCTGAATTCGGCGTCCGAACCGTCGAACCACCCCTGCTCCCTTGCGAACGAAATCACGTCCGTCGAGTAGATCGTATTTTCGGGGTCGTTCAGCGGAAACTGCCGGATTCGCGCCGCATTGGCATGACCGCTGATGTATCCGTCGGGAATCTTCCGCGCAACCCACACCGCCCCCTTGTTCGTCGGCCCCTTGCCGATGATCTCGAAAATCCACGCTTCGTTCGCATCAGAAATGGACATCGATTCACCCGAACTGTAGTAACCGTATTTGGCGACAAGGCCGGTGATGACGTCGATCGCCTCGCGTGCAGTCTTGGCCCGCTGGAGCGCGATGTACATGAGACTGCCGTAGTCCATGATCGCCTTGGGATCGCTGAGCTCCTTGCGCCCGCCGAACGTCGTCTCGCCGATGGCGACCTGGTGCTCATTCATGTTGCCGACGACGTTGTAAGTCTCGGCCACCTGCTCAATCTCGCCGAGGTACTTGCCCGTATCCCATTCGTGGACTCGCAGCTTCGCCCCAGGCAGATATTTTGCCGCCGGCCAGTGATACAGCTCGCCATAAAGAGTATGCGAATCGGCGGAGTAGGTGATGAAGACCGATCCGTCCGCCGAGGCACCCTTGGTAATGAGAAAGTTGGTGCAGGCCGGGGTTGGCTGATGAATGACAAGCGTGAAAGCGCACGCGACGGCGAGAACGGATACGCGATTGTTTCGCACGGGTAACTCCTTTCCAATGGTTCAATACGAAAGAAAGAGTATCAAATTAGCAGAGATTCGCCAATTCGAACCGCGACCGTAAGGGAGCGGGGAAGTTGTAGGGTGGGCCATGCCCACCTATCCGAACGGGACTAATGGCACGGTCGTGTGCTACTGCTCTTGAGCAGTTGTAGGGTGGGCCATGCCCACCAATCCAAGTCCACCCTGCGCTACAAGTGATCCGACAAAAATGCCGTGATTTGTTCGTAGAGGCGTCTGGTCACCAGGGGGTCGGCCACCATGTGCGTAAAATCGCTGAGCGGCAGGAGTTCGTGATGCTTGCCGGCCCGGAAGAGCGCGTTGGACATCTTGAGCGCATGCATGAAATACACATTGTCATCTGCCGTACCATGAATGATCAGCAGAGGCCTCTCCAGGTCCTTGCAATAGGTCAGCACCGAAGAGGCGTCATAGCCTGCTGCATTCTCGTCCGGCAGTCCCATGTATCGCTCGGTATAGTGCGTGTCGTAGTCGCGCCAGTCGCAGACCGGCGCACCGGCCACCCCGACTTTGAACACGTCTGGGCGGCGCATGACGGCCATTGCCGAGAAGTAGCCGCCGAACGACCAGCCGTAGATGCCCACGCGGGACATGTCCATTTCCGGGTATTTTTCGCCCAGGGCCTTCAGCCCGGCCACCTGGTCGGCGAGTGGGATGTCGATGAGATTTCCCTTGATGGCCCGCTCCCAGTCGCGCCCGCGCGAGGGCGTGCCGCGCCCGTCGATGCTGACCACGATGAAGCCGTGATCAGCGATCCACTGCTGGAGCAAGTAGTTCCGTGCCGCGGCCAGCACGGTCTGCGAATGCGGTCCGCCGTAGACCGAATCGATCACCGGATATTTGAGCTTCGGATCAAAATTCTGCGGCCGGATAACCGCCGCCCGAAAATCCAGCTCCCCCACCGTCGCAATTTCCAGATTCGGCACAAACGGCGGTTCTTCTGCCACAGACCTTAAGTTGCCAATGACTTTGCCCCTACTGTCGTAAACGACATTTTCGCGCCGCCCAGACAACGTATTCGAGGAAAGCACAAATGATTGACCTTTGGCAGCAAACACGGCCGAGTGGACTCCGTCTTCCTGTGACAACTGGTTTTGCACCGGCCCGCTGCTGACTTGGAGCCCAACCGGAATCCGATAGAGATGTACCTGTGTTGGGTCCGCGGAAGCGTGCACAAAGATCGCATGTGTTTGCGCGTCCTGATGCAGAAATTCCCGAAAGCCAGGCACCGCGTCGCTGAGAATTCCCCGATCGCCACTTGGCGAGTGAACGAATTCCAACTGCATGGTTCCGTTGCGTTCCGAAGTCCATAGGACCGTATCCCCTTGCGCTGACCACCTCGGCATCTTGTCATCGAGGTTAACCCACTTCTCGTCGCGCTCGGTTAGTATTGGACTTAGTCCAGTGGTTGGGGGATCGACTTTGAATAGAACTTCCTCGGTTTGTGTCCGATTTTGGACAACCAAGAGCGGCGGGCCGTCTTTCCAGCGGACGGTTCCTACGTAGGGGTATTTTTCGCGGTCCCAGGTAACCCACTTGGTTTCGCCGCCGACCGCGGGAATGAGACCGAGCTGCACGTCGGCGTTCTTCTGGCCCGTTCGCGGATACGCCCACGTCTGCGGCGGCTTCTCCGGATACATGGCGTCCATGATGTGCATCGTTTCCATGCCAGTCGTGTCGGTGCGCTGATACAGAATCTGCTGGCTGTCCGGAGACCACCAATACCCTTCGCGGCGGTCCATTTCCTCCTGGGCCGCAAACTCCGCCGTGCCGAACGAAATGTTCTCATTCGCGCCAGAGGTAAGCTGCCGCTCCTGGCCGGATGCAATGTCAATCACGAACAGGTTCCCGTCGCGCACGCAGGCCACCGATTTGCCGTCCGGCGAAAAACGTGGATCAATGGGATAGCCCTTATCACTACTTAGTTCCTTCACGTCGCGATTGGCGCGATCAATAACGAACAACCGCCCCGAAAGCGGCACCAGAATCCTCGCCCCGTCTTCACTCAACTGGTACCCGGCAATTCCTCGCGCCGAGAGCCGCATCCGCTCGCGCCGCGCCTTCTCCTCCGCCGACAGTTTCTCCTCCGCGCCATTGAGGATTTGCTCGGCCGTCAGAACGACGCGCTCCTCGCCGGTCTTGGTGTCGAATTCATAAAGATTTTGAATGTTGTCTCGCGGCCCCGAACGCAAGAACAGCACGGCGCTGCCGTCCGGCACGATCTTGATGGAGTTGGGATACCCCGCCGAAAACCGCCTCGTGGCCGCGTAGTCTTCGAGGAATTTGGGGTCGGCGATATTGATCGGCGTCGCATGGCCGGATCGCGTGGTGTGGTGTGATGCGCAGCCGGCAACCGTACACAGCATCAAGAACAATGTGGTTCGACGCATACATTCTCCCATTGAGCAACGCTCGACAGCGAAATCCCAACACCAATCTGACCGTACCCCAACGGTCGCGACTCGGTTTCGTTAGTCACCCTGTCGCTGATAAAAAATAGTCTGGCCGGTCGCGTAACGACAGGCCGGTTGAGCCACGGCGTGAACCATCGCGGCGACATCAGCCGGATCAAGGATATCCTGCTTCGGAAAGTCCGGCACGACCTCGTGCAGCATTCGCGTCTCGACAGCTCCCGGTGCGATGGCGAACACGCGCACGCCAACCGCCCTGCCTTCGTCGCCGAGCCCCCGCGTCCACGCGTTGACCCACGCCTTGGACGCGCCGTACGCAGCCAGCCCGGCGAAGGGATCACGCGAGGCAATCGACGAAATGTTGATGATCGCCCCTTTGCTCTTCTTCAGGGCCGGCCAGCCCGCCCGCGAGGTCAGATATATGGCGCGGACGTTGACCTCCCAGAGATTGTCGAAAATTTCCGGGCTTAGTTCGTCAATCGTTTTGGACGGCGCAACACCGGCGGCATTGACGAGAACGTCGAGACGGCCAAACTTTTCCACCACTCCTTTGATCGCCGCCGTCGCCTGATCCGCCTTCGTCAGATCGGCGGAAACAATATGGCACCGCCCGCCGGCGCGTTCCACGAGCGTTTTGGTCTCAGCCAATTCGGACGCCGTGCGCGAGATGGGTACTGTAACTGCGCCGTCCCCGGCGAACCGAAGACAAATCGCCCTCCCGATACCGCGCCCCCCACCGGTTACCACAACCACTGGATCAGAAGACATGGCAAGCTCCTTACGTTATGGGTGCAACAAACGGCAACCCGGCGACGACAGCCGTCGCAACGGTCTCACCCCAGCGAACTTGAAGCGCCGTTCCGGGGGTCGCCGAACTGGCCTTGACATAGGCAAGCGCGATCGGCGCGTTCAGTGCCACACTGTGGCACGCGCTGGTAATTTTTCCCACGACAGCGCCGGCCTCCGCAATGACCTCCGCTCCTGTCGGCGGGACCGCCCCGCCCGATACTCTCAAGCCGCTCAGCAATTTGGCCACAACTTTTCGAGCCCTCATCCGCTCGACGATTTCCTGCCCAAGATAGCAGCCCTTCTGAAAGCTGACCGCCCGCTCAAGCTGCCGTGTTTCGGCGGAAAGGACATCGTCCGTAATCTCCGCACCGGGCCACGGGATGCCCGACTCCACCCGGCAAATCTGCACGACTTCGTCGTCAACTGCAATTGCAGGCGCCGGCCGGTTCGATCTTTTCATTTCGGCCTCCATGGCGGCCGCCACAGCTACGGGTATGAACAAATCTGCAGCAAAAACACCACAGAAGTCATTTCGCATCACTTCGATCTTCGACCTGGCAAATTCAATGGTGGTCATCGAAACAGCCGGCATCGCGCCCGCGTGTCCTGCCCCGAACTCCGCAAGCAATTCCTTTGCCCATTCTCCCGCCAGCGCGACGCGCACGAATCCGCCGCTCCGATCCGCCAGACGCACATCCTCCATGATGATGTATTTGTTGAAATGCGCGAGAGCAGCCGGCAGAAATCGACGGTCGATGTCGAGCCAGATGGACTCCGCACGAACCACGATGTTGAGATCAAAGAGAATCCGCCCCTGAACATTGAGCACGAACGCGTAGTTGCCCTCGTCGCGACTCAGGGTCTTGACCTGGTTGGTGGTGAGATTGTGGGCCCACGCGACGCGATCCTTGCCAGTGACTTCGATGAGCGCACGATACGACCGATCGATCCACGCCGGTCCGGCATGGATGGCCGCATATTGCTGTTTCACTACATCAGCCGTCAGAGTCACGCACGCATTGTACGCGAATCAAGCCGGACAGGCGCAGCCCCAAAGCCCACTATTCATGAGCGTGGCACAAACACACAAATGCATCGTTAGCCGGGGTCCAGTAGATACAGGTCGCCCTGGCGCCGCCATGTACCTGTCAGGGAGTGGGTCGTTGGATGATCCCTATCATGGGGGACGAGCACAATTCGTCGACCGGCCGCAGCCGCCTCTTCGAAATCACGCGGATCTAGCTCAGCCACCACCGCCGTTTTGTTCCTCGCATCCCGGAGTACCTGGTAACGAACTGCAAACTCGGCCATGTGATCTTCAACGATGATCACGCCGGTTTCGCCTGCAAGCTCAACAGCCTCCCGGCTCATTCGGTCCGCCGAACGCTCCGACACCGACCAGGGGTGGAAGAGATAGGCATAATCGTCCCGGTAAGGCTTGTTACGCTTAAAGAACTCCAGGGCGTCGAATCGCCGAAGGAGGGTGGGGACCATTGCGTAAACAACCGGAGTTGCAAGGATCACCGCCCAGGCGACAACCATCACAGTCCTGCGAAATGGCATGGATTGGCGTTGAGGATTGGTCCATTGCGCGAACCCGGCGCCAGCGAACAGACAGAGGAACAGGTAAGTCGAAAGAAAGAAATAATGCTGATCGGGGACGGAATATCGAAACGCAAACAGGGCATGAACCGCCAGACCGACAAGCAGCATCCGATACACGTTCGCGTCGTTGCACTGACGACGGACTGCACTCAGGCCGCAGATGGCGGCCGGCAGGAAAAGATTCGGAAAGTTCAGCAGGACGAATCCCGCGGAAATCGCCATCGACCGCATGGAAATGGATGTGCTAAGCACCTTGTCGCCAAATGCCCTCCCAAACAACGCTGAACGCAAGGTCTCATTCCATTCGCCCGAACGCAGCCCTTCACTCATAACCAGAAAGAGATATGGCGAGGAGCCCACCAACCAGAGCGAGACTCCATACAATAAAAATCGGTAACGAATAACGCCGTGTTTCAAGCCCCACAGCGCAGCAACCCCCAACATAGGCAACGTCAGAAGTGCAAGGTTGTGATTGGCGAGTGAAAGACCATTGAAAAACAACATGCCCAGAAACGCCAGGGCTTGCTTTCGATCAGAGCGCGTCCCCCTGCTGGTCGTTTCGGATTGGGCTGCTTGATCGTCAATGGTCGGTTTGACAAATAGGATCAGGCACCAGCATTGCGCTGCGAGCAATGCGGCGGTGAGCGTGTACGTTTCCGCGATCGTCGCAAGCTGCCAGAACGTGTTGGCGACTGCCAGCGACGCCGCGACAAGCAGGGCAACCGGTCGATTGCCGGTGAGCGTCATGACGCAGCCAAAGAGATTCGCCACCGCAAACGCGGCCGCCGCCGAACTGATCAACGTAATGGCGAAGGCCGGTTCAACGAGGCCAGGCCAGATCACACATCGACTCAGCCAATAATGAAGCGGGTGCGTCAGTGCCAGCCCCAAAGGGTTGACCGACTCTCCCATCACGCTGCGCAATATGAAATAGCCCGAATCCTGCCACTGCGCTCCACGATTGGCCGTCAAACCATAGAGAAACATGCCCCCCGCAAGGCAGGCAAGCCAGCCCGGCCAGATTCGATTTCGAGTTGCCTCAGGAATGACCCATCCTCCGCCCATGCATCCAACGACTGCAACCAACACGATAATGTCGGCACGAGTCATTCGACAACGTAACTCGATTCGTGCTACAACCCGGAATCCCTGACAAAGGAGATCATTGTGGTGAAAAATCGGCAGAATTGGGGTGTCATCTTTGACATGGACGGTGTCCTGGTCGATTCCGCGCCGGCCCATTTCGAAAGCTGGCAGATCCTGGCGCGCGAGGAGCGCATCACCATCAAGCGAGAGCAATTCGATGGGGCGATCGGGCGAAAAAGCAAAGACATCATTCCCCTGTTTTTTGGACCCGTTTCGCCGGATCGCCTGTTGGACATCGACCAGCGGAAGGAAGCCATTTATCGCGATCTGGTTCGCGCCCGGGTACCTGCCGTGGAGGGCGCAGCGAACCTCGTTGCTGCATTGGCGGCTGACGGGATTCCGCTGGCCATCGGATCGGCCGGCCCACGTCCCAATATCGAAATGGTTCTCCAGGCCATGGGCGTGGCCCGATGTTTCGAAGCGATTGTCAGCGGCGAGGATGCGGCGCGGGGAAAGCCCGATCCCCAGGTCTTTCAACTGGCCTGTGGGCGATTGCGATTACCACCGGCTCGCTGCGTGGTCATCGAGGATGCGACTGCGGGGGTGGCCGCGGCCAGGGCGGCGGGGACAAGGGTGGCAGCCGTGATGATGCACTACGATGAACCGACGCTCACGGAGGCGGGCGCCGACCTCGTCGTGCCCCGGCTGCGGGATTTGACGGTGACGCGACTCAAGGCGCTCGTAGCTGACACTTGAAGACTACAGGCGACCCATGAAAACAAAGTGCCAACGACTGGCACTTTCAGGCAGGCGGGACGGTCACCGCGTTTTCCGATACAGAGTGCACGGATTCCCCTCCAGAGCGGCCTGCGAGTTCCACCGCAAGCCGGATGGCTGCCTTCATGCTCCCGGGATCGGCCACGTTCGTCCCCGCAATGTCGAAGGCGGTGCCGTGGTCCACGCTGGTGCGAACTATTGGGAGGCCCAGCGTCAGATTCACGGCAGAATCGAACGCCAGCATTTTGATGGGGATGAGGCCCTGGTCGTGATACATCGCCACAACGCCGTCGAAACGCAGCCGCCGAAAATTGGCGAAGAACGAATCAGCGGGAAACGGCCCCTCGACGTGAATTCCATGCTGCGAAGCCATCTGCATCGCCGGCCCAATCACGCGACGCTCTTCATCGCCGAATCGGCCCTCTTCCCCGGCGTGAGGGTTCAACCCGAGAACCGCGATGCGCGGCGACTCAACACCAAACCAGCGAATCAGCGCTTCATGCAAAAGATCGATCGGTTGGAACACAGCTCCGATCGAAAGTCTGTCTCGCAGTTCCATAATCCCCACGTGCACGGTGGCCAGTGCGAGGCGCAATCCACCTCCCACAAATGCCATCGAATACCGCCGGGTGTGAAACGCATCGCCGAGCTTGTCCGTGTGCCCGGCAAACTTCGAACCGGCCATTTGCCAGCTCACCTTGTGAATCGGACCGGTCACGATGGCGTCAACGTGCCCGCGTCTGGCCGCCTCGATGGCTGCGTCAAAAAACTGAAGGGAACACTTTCCGCCCTCGGTCGTGGGCCGGGCCGTCAACCATAATCCCGCGGGATATTCGCAGTGATCAACCAACACGACGCCGCTATCGACGCGCGACGAGTCCTCTGCCGGCACGCGAAACCAGTACGGGCGAATCGAGGCCGCATCCGCCGCGGCATTCAGCACGTCGTCGATGCCGTAAATGACAAATCGCCCCAATCGACGGATGTCTGGATCGGCCAGAGCCTTCACAATAACTTCGGCGCCAATACCGCATGGGTCGCCCATGCTGATACCGATCAGCGGACGCGGAGCGGAGATTGGCTCGATCGGTCCGTTCATGTCGTAACCTGCATCTGAGTCAATCCAAGAATTTGATCCCGCAATGCGGAACTTGAGAGTCGCGCTCCGAAAGGTTGACCATCGGCAGAACCGACAAGCTGCTGAAGGTAGTGGACAATCGTCCGCACCATCACGTCGGACTCGATGTTGACTGTATCGCCGGCCTTGAGTCGACCGAGCGTCGTCCGATCCAGCGTAGTGGGGATCAGCGCCACGTCGAAATATCCGTTGTCAATCGCCGCGACCGTCAGCGATACGCCGTCAATCGCAACCGAACCCTTGGGAACAATGTAGGAAATCAGATGCCCTTGCGGGCGAAGCCAGACGACGTATTCGCTTTCGGTAGAGAGGATTCGATGAACAGTGGCCGTTCCATCCACGTGACCTTGCACGAAGTGCCCGTCCAATCGATCGCCGATACGAAGTGACGGTTCGAGATTGACGCCATCACCCGATTGAAGTCCGCCAAGCGTCGTTTTCTCGAGGGTTTCGTGGATGACGTCGAATTCGATAAGTCCGGCTTTTACATCGGCGACAGTCAGGCATACTCCACTGACGCTGATGCTGTCGCCGAGCCTTGCGTGTTGCGAAATTTCACCGGCCTCGACGCACAGGCGCATTCCTCCCGCGTGCTTGCGCACGTCGGAAACAACTCCTGAACATTGAACAATTCCGGTGAACATCAGCTCGCTCATCCTTCGGCGTCAAAATACTCCAACGCAGTAGATCGATAAGTATATTCCTGAGCGCACCTCGAAACCAGCGGCTTGCAAAAACAGGCCCGTAGCCATGAAGTCGAAGATCCGTATGTGGCAGAGGGCGGTTGTCAGCGCGGAATCGTGCTAACGAGGGCTCCTGCATAGGGAGCGTCCCAAAATCCCTATCTCTCTCAGCGAGCGAGCGAGGTGAAAGCGACGACTCCCGAAATCCATGAATAATTTTCCAGTGTAAAGGCGGGGCTATGAATGTCGAGACAAAGTTTTGTTTTCAGGGGGTTCGACACGTTTAGACCAGGACCATCAGGTGCTCGGATATCGACTCGCCAGCGGGATCCACGAAATCCTCCGTGGCCAATTCCTTAAAACCGCACTTTTTGAGGACGCGAATAGAGCCGCGATTGTGACAGGCTACTCGCGCGTGAAGTGGTCGGCTTGTTTCGATTTTCAGAAATTGGGCGACTGCCGCCGACGCGATTCCCCGCCCCCAGAATTCCCTGCCAATCCAGTAGCCAAGGAGTCGCTGGTCCGCGCGGTCAAAGCTCACGACGTTGCCCGCCAATTCACCATGGACGACAACCGCCTTGGTGATGACTGCCTTATCCGCGAGGATGTTGAGCCAGTGCACCATGAACGCATCGCGGTCGCGGGAGGCAAAGGCGGCCATCCGGCAGGCGTCAGGGTCTCGCTGATGCTCGAACAAAACGGGGAGGTCCGATTCGACGACGTTGCGCAGGAGAATCGCTTTGGCATCGAACGCGCACATGGCGACCATGTTCAAAACGGTGCATCTGGATGCATCATTCAACTCTGCGCAGACCCGCCGCCCGCCAGTTTTCTCAGGACAAAGGGCAGGATTCCTCCGTTGCGGAAGTAGCTTAGTTCAACCTCAGTGTCGATGCGCGAGACCAGCGTGATCTTGCGCAGTGGAGCGCCCTTTGCATCGCGAAGCTGGACCTCAATTTCCTGTCGCGGTTTGAGCGTGGCGGCCACGTTGGGAAAATCGAAAATCTCCTCGCCGGTGAGATTGAGCGTCGTGCGAGATTCACCTGGGCGGAACTCCAGCGGCCAGACGCCCATGCCCACCAGATTGCTGCGGTGAATACGTTCAAAGCTTTCAGCGATGGCGGCTTTCACACCAAGAAGCATTGTTCCCTTTGCGGCCCAGTCGCGCGACGAACCCGTTCCGTACTCCTTACCGGCAATGACCAGAAGCGCCGTGCCGAGTTGTTTGTATTTCATCGCCGCGTCGAAAATCGACATTCGTTCGCCCGTTGGCAAGAAGGTGGTCACCCCCCCTTCCGTTCCCGGCGCGATTAGATTCTTCAGGCGAATATTCGCAAACGTCCCTCGCGTCATCACTCGATCGTTTCCGCGTCGGGCGCCGTAGCTGTTGAAGTCCTTGGGCTGCACCCCGTGTTCCATCAGATACTTGCCCGCCGGCGAATCTACTTTGATCGATCCCGCAGGCGAGATGTGGTCGGTGGTGACTGAGTCGCCCACCATCACAAGCACGCGAGCTGCCGTGATCGCCGGCAACGGCGGAACCGCCATGGACAATCCCTCGAAGAACGGTGGATTCTGAATATAGGTGCTTGATTCATCCCATCGATAGGTGTCGCTGGTCGTTCCCGTAATCTTGTTCCAACGCTCGTTGCCGGTAAACACATTGCCGTATTGCGTTTTGAACTTGTCGGCGGTGACGGACTTCGCAATCGCGGCGTCAATCTCCGCACGGGTCGGCCAAACGTCGCGCAAATACACCGGCTTGGAGTCCTTCGACCACCCCAGTGGCTCATGATTCAAATCGGTGTGCGCCGTTCCCGCGATCGCGTAGGCCACCACAAGCGGCGGCGAGGCCAGGTAATTGGCCTTCACCTGCGGATGAACACGGCCTTCAAAATTACGATTGCCGCTGAGCACCGCCGATACCACGAGGTCGCCCTTGGTCACGGCGGCGGCCACTTCGTCGGGCAGCGGACCACTGTTGCCGATGCACGTCGTGCAGCCGTAACCGACGGTGTGGAAGCCGAGCTTTTCGAGGTACGGAGTCAGGCCTGCGTCACGGAGATATTCGGTCACGACGCGCGAGCCGGGGGCCAGGCTGGTCTTTACATACGGGCGCACGCCGAGCCCCTTTTCGACCGCCTTTTTCGCCAGCAATCCGGCGGCCACCATCACCGACGGATTCGATGTATTCGTGCAGCTCGTAATCGCAGCAATGACCACCGACCCGTGCCGCACCGTGTCGCCGTCGACAGACATCGGTCGCTCGGTCCCGGGCACAATGGCAGGTGTAGGCTGACAGGAAGCTTTCGGCTTTCCACCCTCGCCAACCAGCCGCCCCACTTCCGACGCCTTTGGATCAGGCTCAAGCTTGTCGCGGAATGCACCAACGAATGACTCCCAAACTTTGGAAAGCGGCACGCGATCCTGCGGACGCTTCGGCCCGGCCAGGCTCGGCTCCACAGCCGAAAGGTCGAGCGAAAGCGTTTCGGTGAATTTGGGCTCCGGCGTGGTGTCGGTGCGGAAAAGCCCCTGCTCCTTGGAATACCGTTCGACCAGGTCGATGAGCTCTTCGGGCCGTCCAGTCCGGCGGAGGTACACCAGCGTTTCAGCATCGACCGGGAAGAACCCCATCGTCGCCCCATATTCGGGAGCCATGTTGGCGATCGTCGCGCGATCGGCGAGACCCAGGCTGGCCATTCCTTCGCCGCAGAATTCCACAAACTTGTTGACCACCCCCTTCTTACGAAGCATTTCGGTCACGGTGAGCACGAGATCAGTGGCTGTCGCCCCTTCGCGAAGCTGACCGCTGAGACGGAAACCGATCACTTCGGGAAGCTGCATATAGTACGGCTGGCCCAGCATGACGGCCTCCGCCTCGATGCCACCCACGCCCCAGCCGACGACTCCGAGGCCGTTGATCATCGTAGTGTGACTGTCGGTGCCCACGAGACTGTCCGGAAATGCCGTGACTGTGCCCTTGGAATCCTTGCGGCCCACCACCGGCGCGAGATATTCCAGATTCACCTGATGAACGATGCCTGTGGCCGGCGGAACAACGCGGAAATTATTGAAAGCGTTCTGACCCCAGCGAAGAAACTGGTAGCGTTCCAGGTTGCGAGAAAACTCAAGGTCCGAGTTGACTCCCAACGCGTTCAACGAAGCGAATGCATCGACTTGAACGGAATGATCAATGACCAGATCGACCGGGGCGAGCGGATTGATTTTCTTCGGGTCGCCGCCGAGACGCTTCAGCGCATCGCGCATGGCCGCAAGGTCCACGACGCAGGGAACGCCCGTAAAGTCCTGAAGCAGCACGCGGGCGGGAACAAACGGAATTTCTCGCTGGCTGAGCAGCTTGGGGTTCCACCCGGCGACAAGTCGCACGTCCTCTTCTTTCACGGCGAAGCCATCGACGTTGCGCAGAACGCTTTCCAGCAACACCTTGATACTGAACGGAAGGCCGCCAATCCCGCTTACGCCCTGCTGCTCCAGCTTGGACAGACTGAAAACTCGCACCTGACCTGCTTTTGTTTGAATCGTTGTTTGAACATCACCCGCCATGGACATCTCGCATACTCCTAACCACGACCAAAATTATCGAGCTACGATTATACCGGAAAATGGCGATTGAATCACGGGCGATGGTTCTCAGCCCCCAATGGGGCGACGGAGCGTAGCCGGTGGCGCAACCTCCCGGAATTCCAGCAACCAGCCGTCGCCATTCGCTGCACATGAAGGGATCCGAATCATGCCGTTAGCGGCAGGCGCAAACCCGGCGTATATTAGGGCTCATGGCGTTGCCGCTTGCGTACCACTGGCGAAACTTGTTCGTGCGGAAGGCGACCACCTTGCTTACCGTTCTGGTGGTCGCGGCGGTCGTGGGCGTGTTCACCTGGCTCATGGGGTTTTCGGATTCGCTGGCACGATCGCTGCGAACGGCCTCCGATCCGCAGAAAATCATCGTGCTCAAGCGGTCGGCCACTGCGGAAAGCAACAGCGCAATTGCGCCGGACGAATTCAAAAAGCTCACTCAACTAACCGGCTTGGCGCGCGACCCCGATACCCACGACCCCCTCATTAGCCCGGAAATGATGGTGCAGGTTTCGCTCCCTCGTATCCGTGATGGCGGCAAAACATGGGGCAACGTGGCCCTGCGCGGCGTGACCGAAACCGCCTTCAAAGTGCACACCAACGTAAATCGCAATGGCGCGATGTTCAGTACCGGATCGCGTGAAGTCCTCGTCGGCGAGACCGCCGCGAAACAATTCGGCGGCCTTGATGTAGGAAAAACGATTGCCCTGGGCTACGGCGGTGACCGCCAATACAAAATTGTGGGACATTTTTCTGCCGGCGGCGGACCGCTCGATAGCGAAATCTGGGGCTACCTTCCTTCCTTGCTCGACGCCTACAATCGCCCGGGATATTCATCGGCGTACCTGCGCCTGGCTGAGGGCGAGTCGGCGAACGCCACGATCGAGAGGATCAAGAAGCCGGATATCGCATTGGAGGCCCGCACCGAAGGGCAATACTGGGAGCAACAGTCATCGAATATCAAGACATATCTGTTCATCACGAAAATGCTCGTATCGGCGATGTCGCTGGCGGCTGTGTTTTCAATCGCCAACACGATGTTTGCCATGGTGGCAGGTCGCGGGCGCGAGATCGCCATGCTGCGAACAATCGGCTACTCCAGGCTACAGATTTTGACGGGGTTTGTGCTGGAAGCCGTACTCTTGACTCTGATGGGGGGAATGGTGGGCTGCCTGGGTTGCCTGGCCTGGCTTTGGCTGATGGGAAACACCAAGGATATGTTTGGTGCGAGCACGTTTACTACGCTGGCGTTTGAAATCAAGCTTACACCCCTGACTGCGCTGCTGGCGCTGGCATCAGTGTCGGCGGTGGGTGTGCTGGGTGCGCTGTTTCCTGCGTTTCGTGCCGCCCGAGTCAATGTGATCAGCGCCCTGCGCGAGCCTTGACGCCCGCCGGTGATAAGACCAAAAAGGCCCCCTGAATATCACGATGACCAAATGCTCAAGCTGACCTATCTCTATCGTAATCTGACCCGCAACATGCTGCGGACAGTTCTGACATGTGCGGCCGTCGCACTGCCCATCATGATTTACGTCCTTTCCTCTGCCGTCATCGACGGGCTGAACCGGTTTCTCGACAACGCCGCGAAGCAGCTTCGGCTTGTTGTCGTACACAAGACGTCCATCATCAATCCGCTGCCCAAGGGGTATGGAACCAAGATCGAGTCACTCGATCCGAGCCATTCTCGCATCACATCCGTCTGTGGAATGCGCTGGATCGGAGGAAAAATACAAAATCAACCCCAGCCGCTCTCCACATTGGCCGCCCAGCACGACACCCTGGTGGCCACCTTCCCGGACATGAAACTCACCGACGAAGAAGTCGAAGTCTGGAACCGCGACCGCCGTGCGATCATCGTTGGCGATGCAACGGCCCGGCAATTGGGCTGGAAAAAAGGCGACCGAATCACCATCAACCCTTCCGTGCCCCCCTATTCTCCGATGGAATTCAATGTGATTTCGACAGCGCCGAATGCGACCGACAAAATCACCAACTTCTGCAGGCTCGATTACCTGGAGGAAGTGCTCAAGGAACAAATCAAAACCAATGTTCCCGGCTGGACACCCGACGGCTGGGTGAGTTTTATTTTCGTCAAATGCGCCTCAAAGGTCGATCTCGATCATTTTCGGATCGCCATCGACGAATTATTTGCCCGCTCCGGCGACGAGACGAAAACGCAGGACGAAAAATCTTTCATGATGGATTTCATCAATCAGATTTTCAACCTGCCGCAAAACCTCAAGATCCTGTCGGCCGTCACGATCTTTGTCGCGGTGATGGCCGCCGCCAACACCATGAGCATGAACATCCGCGACCGCCTCAATGAATTCGCCACCTTGAAGTCCATGGGGTTTCGGTCGGCAACACTCTTTGGCATCATTCAATCCGAGAGTCTCTTCCTATGCGCCATCGGTGGCGCGATCGGAGCCGCCGCGCCCTATATTGCGTTCAACCACACCCCATTGAGAAATTACCCGGTTCCTTTGATTCAGAATCTGGAGATTCACCCTCCCGTATGCCTTTGGTCGCTGTTGAT
The DNA here is from genome assembly GCA_964501365.1 of uncultured Phycisphaera sp. Classification (GTDB taxonomy): domain Bacteria; phylum Planctomycetota; class Phycisphaerae; order UBA1845; family UBA1845; genus CAZAMB01. The sequence continues at coordinate 30,855 of CAZCST010000030.1, forward strand.
CGCGATGGCGATCGGACTGCTCGCCGCCGCCTGGCCCGCATGGTCAGCCGCGAAATTGCACGTGGTTACGGCATTGCGGAATTTGGAATAGATGCCCCTGTAGCGCCCTTCCATGGGCGAGGTTGGTCAATGGCGTTGCCCCTTTACTACAACTGGCGGAATCTGTTGCGACGCAAGATGAGCGTAATGCTGACCTTCATCGTGGTCGCCGTTCTCGTGTTGGTCTTGTCTGTGCTCCTTTCGTTTGTTGCGGGAATTCGGGCGTCACTGGCCGCGACCGGTTCCTCGCGCAATATCATCGTCCTCAAACCCGGAGCGACAGCGGAAAGCACAAGCCTCCTCATGCAGGAAGACACGAACAAACTCGTACAGACCTCCGGTATCGCCGTGGACCCCGACATCGGACCGCTCATCAGCCGCGAGCTCTGCGTGCAGACGACGCTGCTGCGAAACTTGGCCGGCGGAGGCCTCGCCAATGTCGCCGTCCGCGGCGTCATCCCGGAAACATTCGCGGTCCACACGGAACTTCGCATTGTGGAGGGCCGAAAGATCGAACAAGGCCAGCAGGAGCTGATGGTGGGAAGGGCTGCACAGGACCGCTACGCCAATCTGAAACTCGGCGACGAGATTTCCATAGGGCGCGCGGGCAACCGAGTTTTCAAAGTCGTCGGCGTTTTCGAAGCGGCTCACGGCGCACTGGAAAGCGAAATCTGGGCGCCGCTCAGCATCTTGCAGAATGCGTACATTCGGCCATTCGTGTCCAGTGCCGTCCTACGCATGGACGACTCCGCCAACATGGACGCGGCGATTGCCTACATCAACGGCCCCGCGGTCGAACTCGAAGCCAAGAAAGAGACCGACTATTACCACGAGCTTTCCAGCAAGACACGGGAGATCGTCGTTCTGACGACTGTTCTTGTCGGCATTATGGGCATTGGCGCCGCGTTTGCCGTGGCCAACACCATGTTCGCCGCCGTCGATGGCCGTCGGCGCGAAATCGCCATGCTACGGACAATCGGGTTCACCAGGCCGGCGATCGTTGCCTCCTTTCTCGTGGAATCGATGCTGATATGTGGTATGGCATGCCTGGCCGGGCTGCTTCTCAGCCTGGGCATCAACGGTTCACGGCAGGACTTTTTATCGGAAACCACCTGGACGGTATTGGCCTATGAACTGACCATTACCCCACAGATTTTCCTGACCGCACTGGTCACGGCACTTTTCGTGGGGCTGCTCGGCGCATTGGCCCCGGCCCTGAAGGCTTCGCAAACGCGAATTCTCGACGCCCTGCGAAAAGCGTAAACATTGTCTATAATCAAACCAATGGCTGCAAACGACATACAGGCCCAACTGCGAAGTCTTGCCATCCCCAAGGACCAGCGTCCGGCACAGGGCACGGTGCGGCGTACGGGGAAGGTGTTGGGATTTGCACTATTGATAGGCGCCGGCATTGCCGGTTACACGTTTCGAGATGCGCTGACCTCGGCCGTGGGATCGCTCCGCGAAAAAGCGACCGAAGAGACTCCCCTTCGCTTCATTCAAGTAGTGGCTACCGACCCTTCGGTTGCTCAGCCGGTGCTCACCGCCACCGGCAAAATCGTCTCCGACCACCGCGTAGTCGTGGCGACCAAGGTCTCCGGGCAGATCGTCGAAATGTTTTTCGAGCAAGGCGACCGCGTCAAACAGGGTCAGCTTCTCGCACGGATCGAAGACGTTTTGTATAGAGCCCGCCGCGACGAGGCTGCCGCCCGGCTCCAACGCTCCACCGCAACCCTGGAATTTCAGCGAACAAATTTCAAGCGAGTCTCAGGTTTGATTGAAAGCGCCAGCGCCCCGGATATTGAATATGCAGATGCGAAACGCTGGCTGAAAGACGCGGAATCCGCCGTGGCCGCCGATCAGGCATCGTTGGCGTCGGCGGAAAAGCTCTTGCGCGACACCGAGGTGGTAGCCCCCATCGCCGGAGTGGTGCTTACCCGCAATGTCGAAGTCGGAGACTTTGTCGCTGCCGAGGGCGGTCTGGGCGCACAGGCCAACGCGGCCTTCGCGACCATCGCCGACATGAGCAAACTTCGTGTCGAGGTGGATATCAGCGAATTGGACATCACCAGAATCCGCAAGGACATGCCCTGCCTGATCGTTCCCGACGCGTATAAGGACCGCAAATATGACGGGCACGTCATGTGGCTCGACCCCGGTGCAAACTACTCGAAAGCCACGGTGCAAGTAAAAGTTCGGATCGATGAGCCGGATGATTACCTTCGCGTCGAAGGCTCAGCCCAGGTCTCCTTCCTGTCGGACGTTGCGCCCAATTCAACGGACGCACGCCCCACGATCTGGATTCCGGCATCGGCGGTCCAGCTGGACCCGACAGGCACTTCGGGGACCGTGTACGTGAAATCAGAAAATCGCCTGCACAAATCTCCTGTGAAAATCGGCCGCAAGGCCGACAATCGCGTCGAAATTCTCGAGGGCCTGTCGCCGGGCCAGTCCATCGCCGCCGACGAACTCGCCAAACTCACCGACAATCAGCGCGTCCGATCGTAGAGCTCCGAATCAGTTGAAGTCGGGGGCAGCCATTGGAATGCCACGGCTCTCCGAGCAGTGCCGCAATTCTCCGCATTCTCACCTGACGGTGCTACCGCAGCGGCAGTGGAACGCTCATGGTCCTAACCACGAACTCAATGGACTCGAAAGCACAGACAGACTCTGCTTGCTTTTCCGTTCCGGGGACGTGACACTTTGTCGCCAACGGGCCTACGGTCGGCCCTTCCCCATTCAATCGGAGTAAGCCTATGAATGACGCAGGGCCATCATCCGCAACCGGCGGAGTACCAGCGCACAAGCCATATGTCCCCGCCGAGGCGAACATCCCCGAAATGGGCTGGGCTCCCATCATTGTCGGCACACTGCTCGGCATCTTGTTCGGCGCGTCCTCACTTTACTTGGTTCTCAAAGTCGGCATGACGGTCTCCGCTTCAATTCCGATTGCGGTTCTTTCCATCACCCTGTTCCGCGCCTTTAAGCCATTCATGGGCCGCAATTCCACAATCCTAGAAAATAACATCGTGCAAACGACTGGTTCTGCCGGCGAATCCATCGCCTTCGGCGTCGGCGTCACCATGCCCGCCATTATGATCCTTGGCTACGATCTGGAACTGACGCGTGTCATGCTGGTAGGCGTTCTGGGCGGCTTGCTCGGCATTTTGATGATGATTCCGCTGCGGCGGGCTTTTATTGTCAAACAACACGGCACACTCAAATACCCGGAGGGAACGGCTTGCGCGGATGTCCTCATCGTTGGTGAAAAAGGAGGAACTTCAGCGGCCACGGTCTTTCTGGGCTTTGGGCTGGCCTTCGTCCACAAGTTTCTGACAAGCAGCTTTCATTTCTGGAAGGAAACCGTCGCCTGGTCTCCCCGATTCTTCAAGGGTGCGCAATTGTCTTGCGATATGGACCCGGCATTGGTCGGTGTCGGGTACATCATCGGAACTCGAATTTCGAACATCATGGTCGGCGGCGGAATTCTTTCGTACCTCGTCCTCATTCCCACCATCGTGCTTTTTGGCGACGCCCTGACCTCCCCGATGTTCCCGGCGACGAAGTTGATCAAGGACATGGGGGTCGATGAAATTCGCAGCAATTACGTGCTTTACATCGGTGCGGGCGCTGTGGCCGCCGCGGGCATTTTGAGCATGGCCCGGGCAATGCCGCTGATTTTTTCCTCCATTCGAACCGGACTTCGCGATCTCGCAGTGCGCCGGTCGGATTCGAACCCAGCAAGCCGAGGGCAATTGCGCACAGAACGCGATCTCTCTATGAAGACCGTGTCGATCGGAATCCTTGTGCTCATCGTTGCGATCACATTTGCGCCCATGCTCCAGATGAACATTGTCGGAGCGTTGATGATTGTCGTGTTTGGTTTTCTCTTCGTCACCGTTTCGTCTCGGCTAACCGGCGAGATCGGTTCGTCGTCCAATCCGATTTCGGGAATGACTGTCGCGACGCTCTTGATGACGTGTCTGATCTTCCTCGCGATGGGATGGACGGAGCCGTTGGATAAAGTTCGTGCATTGTCCATCGCGGCGATTGTCTGCATCGCTGCTTCCAACGGCGGCACCACGTCGCAGGATCTCAAGACCGGGTTTCTGGTGGGTGGAACGCCGAAATATATGCAAATCGCAATTCTCGTGGGCGCATTGACTTCGGCGCTGGTCATCGGTGGCGTTCTGCTGCTGTTGAATAGCAGCAGCACGGTGTACTCTCAGTTGGACCTTCCGACGACAAAAGTCGATGTGTCCGGACTGACGGTCAAGGAGCAGCCCGGTGGTACGGCGGCAGAGAATGACAAGAATTCGTATTACGTTTTCCGGGCAACTCCCGGGCAGTACAAGGAGATTCGTGAAGGCAAATACCTCGTGGACGAATCGGGCACGATTCGGTATCTTGTGGACCCCGGAGTGCAGGGTCGACTTACCAAAACCGACGATGGACGCGAAGTGAAGAAATACCGTCCGCCCCAGGCAGCGCTGTTTGCGCTGATCATCGACGGCATTCTCACCCACAAGCTGCCTTGGGCACTGGTGCTGTTGGGAGTGTCCATCACGATTGTCCTGGAGCTGAGCGCCGTGTCTTCGCTTGCCTTTGCGGTGGGCGTCTATCTGCCACTTTCCACTACCATGCCGATTTTCATTGGTGGACTGCTGCACTGGATTGTGGGGCGCATACGTAGCACAAGTGCGGAAAGCGAAATGAGCCCGGGTGCGTTGTTGTCGTCGGGTTATATCGCTGGCGGGACGATTGCCGGGGTCTTGGGCGCGATGCTGACGATTCCCATTATTCAAAATCGTTGGTCTGCGCTGGCCAGGATGGAAAACCTGGGACCGCAAGTATTCGGCGAATTCACTGACCGCGATGCTGTGGCGCTTGCAGCGCTTGGCGTTCTGGTAGTCGTGCTGCTCTTGATCGGAAGCCGCCGTTCCGAGGGAACAGCGTGATGATTCTGGAAGGAAGGATTATATGAAGCTCTCCATGTGTATGATTTCGTTTTGTCTTTTGGCCGAGTTGTCGATGGCAACTCCCGAAGACGACTTCAAACAACTCCGCGACGACTATGTCGCCAAATACAAACCCCTTTCCATCGAATCGGAGACCGCCTGGTGGGTTGCCAGCACCACTGGCGATCAGGCCGCCTTTGACAAACGCAAGGAGGCCCAGGGCAAGCTCGTCGAATTGCACACCAATAAGGAAAGATTCAACAAGATCAAAACCCTGATGGATTCCAATGCCATCAAAGACCCCGTCATGGCCCGCGAACTCGACGCCATGTATCGCAATCACCTCTCCGGCCAGGCCGATCCCGAACTTCAAAAGCAAATCATCGCCCTGGAGACCGAGATCGAGCAGACCTTCAACGCCCATCGCGGCACGGCCAATGGCAAGGAACTCACCGAAAACGATATCCGCAAAATTCTCTCCGATTCCAAGGATAGCAAGGAAGCCGAAGCCGCTTGGAAGGCCTATATGCAGGTCGGCGACAAGATCAGCGGCAAGCTCGCCGAACTCGTGAAGCTGCGCAATCAATTGGCGAAGCAACTCGGATTCGCCAACTTTTTTGAATACAGGATGAAGCTCCAGGAGCTTGATGGCGCCGAACTCGTCAAAATGTTCGACGAACTCGACACGCTCACCGGCCCGCCCTTCGCCCAGCTCAAAAAAGACATCGATACCGCGATGGCCGCCCGATTCAGCATCAAGCCGGATGATCTTCGCCCCTGGCATTTCGGCGACCTCTTCTTTCAGGAAGCCCCCAGCACCGAGGGTGTGGACTTCGACGCGGTCTACAAGGACAAGGACATGCTGGCCATCACCAAGGACTATTACACCAGCATGGGCCTGCCCGCCGACGACATTCTCGCCCGCAGCGACCTCTACGAAAAACCCGGCAAGAGCCAGCACGCCTTCTGCACCAATCTCAACCGTGACCAGGACATTCACGTCCTCGCCAATTTGAAGCCCAATGCCTACTGGGCCGACACGCTCGTCCACGAACTCGGCCACGGCGTCTACGACAAGTACATCAGCAAGGACGTGCCCTTCCTGCTGCATGAGGCTGCCCACAGCCTGACCACCGAAGGCTACGCGATGATGGAAGGCGCGATGACCAAGAACGAGGATTTCCTCGTCAAGGCTGTGAAGGTTTCACCCGGTGAGGCCGCGGGCCTCGCTCAGGCGGCGCGCAAAGCGCTCCGTGCCGAAAAACTCATTTTCGCACGCTGGGCACAGGTAATGATGCGGTTTGAAAAAGGAATGTACGAAAACCCCTCGCAAAATCTCGGCGACCTGTGGTGGTCGCTCAAGAAGCGTTATCAATTGCTGAACCCGCCCGAGACCACCAATCGCCCGGACTACGCCGCCAAAGTTCATGTGGCCACCGTGCCCGTCTACTACCACAGCTATTTGCTCGGCGAATTGTTCGGCACTCAGGTCCACGCCTACATGGCCAAGAATATTGTTGGCATCGATGACCCGGCCAAGACCTCGTTCTATGGAAATACCAAGGCCGGCGACTACCTGAAGGAAAAAGTATTCGGCCCAGGCAGCTTGTATCCGTGGAACGAACTGACAAAACGCGCCACCGGCGAGCCGCTTTCTCCGAAGGCCTTCGCTGCCATCTACGTCCGCGGTTGATGCTTTTCAATTTGCACTCGCGAGCCGCGAACTTCAGTTCGCGCGGCCGCGCAACCCCCTCTCCCTTGGGGAGAGGGTCGGGGTGAGGGCTGGCCTTCCTCCGGAATGCGAAACTCCCTGCGAATCGCATTCAGTACCGCGACCGTGAGGAAGCGGTGTCGAATGTCGTTTACATCAGAAAAGACCGTTTTGTGGGTACTGTTAAGTTTGACTGAAGGGTGCCACTGGCAGCTTGCTGCCAGTGCCGGCACGGGCGGGCAAGCCGCCGGTGGCACTCAATACTTGCCACCACCGTTTTGTGCGCCGGTACTGGCGGTCCTTGACAGGTAACGGCCATGCGATAGTGTTGAACCGATTGGCGCGAACCACCCTGCCTTAAGCCGTGGAAGCAAAGAGTGGTTCAGATTGAGAGAGGTTGTACCAACATTTGAAAAAGGAGTGACCTATGGATTGGTTCTGGAAGTTTTTCACCGCAGCAGCGGCGGCGTTCACCGGTGTATGGGCCTATTTCGCATTCTTCCCAACGGTAACGCCGGTCGGCTGATCACTGCCAGCCAACAGACATTTGAAGTCTCCAGCGACTCGCCGCTCCCGCAATGGGTCGGCGAGTTGCTTTTTCAATAGGACGCCACAGACGGCAAGTCACCGTCGGCGGACCGCTTGAACCCCAACAAAAAGAAGCGGCAGCCGACTTCGGCTGCCGCTTCGTAGACTACCTTATGAACTGAAATCTTACGGTACCTGGATGTTGACTGTGTCACTACCAGTCGCCAGCAATCCGGCCGTGCCGAACAACTGTACAGTAATTGTCACCTGCCCGCTTGCACTTCCATTATGCACCGTAAGGGTGCTCACCCCTGTTGCTTCGTTACGATCAATCGAAACATCAACTCCGCTGGGAGTCGCGTCAGAAATCGCGAAGAACAGCTGAAAATCATCCGGTTCATTGGTGGTGGTCACAAAGGTGTTCAACGTAACCACGTCCCCAGGGCTCAACGGGTCTTCGCCCGAAAGGTCGAGTACGACAGTTGCCTTTTGGATGGAGACCGTTTGACTGCCCGCATCCACCGTTCCCACGCCACCGTTGATGCATGGGCCAATCGCAACAAAACGCAGATTGGTCGTTGCGGCGACATTCGGTGCGGTAAAGGTGGCCTTGTTGCTGCCCACCGGTTGATTCAACGTTACGCGAACGGTATCGGCAGCATCTTGAACCCAAATAATCGCAACAACGGGCTGTCCGTCGGCGAGATCAAGTTCGACGACCTCGCCCGGCTTCGCATCCCCACTGTCCTTGGTTGGGATGACTGCGGTATTGAGCGGTCGAGTCTGCACGATGACAGAATCGCTCCCATTCGTAAATCCGGCAGCGCTTCCAGTCGCCTGGAAAGTCATGACCTGAGACGCGCCAGTGCTTGACGCCGGCGCGACAAAGTTCACAGGATCAGCCGCGTTATTGATGCCGGTCGATGGTCCGCCCGCGAGCTGCGTCCACCGAATCGTGGCGCTGGACTGATCCGGAGTCGATGTCGCATCCAGTGTCACCACGGATCCCGAACAAACCGTCTTATCCGCTCCGGCGTTGACCTGAACAGGCGAACCTCCGCCTCCCCCGCCACCGGTGCAACTCGTGTTGGAGTTGAATGGACATGGGTCGCACGCATCGCCCAGCGTATCAGTATCCGAATTCGTCTGGTTTGCGTTGGCGATATTCGGGCAGTTATCGCATTCAGTGCCCTTACCGTCACCGTCTGCATCCGTCTGCGCCGTGTTGGCCACCTGCGGACAGTTGTCGCACGCATCGCCCACGCCGTCGTTGTCGGCGTCGGCTTGGCTGGCGTTGCTCAGGTTCGGACAGTTGTCCTCGCCGTTGGGCACGCCGTCGCTGTCCGAGTCCCCCGCACAGATGTCGTCCTGGTTCGGGTTGGCCGTGTTTGGACAATTGTCGCACGCATTCCCCACGCCGTCCTCGTCACTGTCCGCCTGGCTGGGGTTGAACTCATCGACGCAATTATCACATTCGTCGCCGACTCCGTCGCCATCGCTGTCCGCCTGGTTGGAATTGGCCACATCCGGGCAATTGTCGCACGCGTCGCCGGCCCCATCGTCATCCGTGTCCGCCTGATCCGCATTGTCCACCGTCAGGCAGTTGTCCACGGAATCATCCGCGCCATCGCCGTCGCGGTCGCCCTCGCAGGCATCCCCGACTCCGTTGCCATCCTCGTCGGCCTGATCCCCGTTCGCCGCCGCAGGACAGTTGTCGCAGAGGTCGCCCACGCCATCCAGATCCGTGTCGGCCTGATCCAGGTTCACCAGCGTCGGGCAGTTGTCGCAGGCATCCCCGATCTGATCCGAATCCGCATCAGCCTGGTCCGCATTCGGCGTCCCAAGACAATTATCGCATACATCGCCGACACCATCGTCGTCTTCGTCCTCCTGGGCCGAATTCGGAATATCGGGGCAGTTGTCCGACGCATTGCCAATGCCGTCGCCATCCGAATCACCCTGACCCGGATTGGGTTCGTCCGGACTGTTATCGCAAACATCGCCGATTCCGTCGCCGTCGCGGTCGCTCTGATCGACGTTCACCACCGCCGGACAGTTGTCGCAGGCATCTCCCACGCCGTCTTCGTCGGTGTCGGCCTGATCCGCATTCGCAACCTCCGGACAGTTGTCCGCAGAGCCGCTCACGCCATCGCCGTCAGGGTCATTGCCGTTGCCCGTCAACGAGCAACCGCCGCCCTGATTCCCGCAACCAACCATCACAAAGATGGCCACGCACGCGAAAACGCCCGCCAACCGAATCCATCGAAACCATCCCGATGCCTGACTTACTTTCATAGGTTTTCCCTTGAAGTTCATTCTCAAACCATTTTCCTCGAAAAACACACCTGCAAGCCGCCGGCCGCTAACGGCCTTTCGGCTTTTCAACGACTCACGCAAACCCGCCGCGCATACCTAGAGCCGCGACGGCCATGATTTTGGTTATCGGTAAGTGATCCCCCCCTGCTATGGTCAAAACCGCGACGCAACGCCGCCAAAACCGCATTCCAGCGCGTCTGGCGCTCAAAAAATGCAGTTCAACCCCCAAAGCAATCTTAACTCCACCCAGGTTTCCAATCAAAAAATTACGCAAAAAAAGCCGCCCAGCCCCGGAATTCGGGAACTGGGCGGCGCTTAAGTCATCCTATTGGCACCGGAGGAGGCGGAACGAATCAGAAGCACGCCGCCAACCGGCTATGTCGTTTTTCCAGCGTCACGGGCAATACAGTACGCACGGGGCGACGTTGCCACCGCTGCTGCAATCCCCGTTAACCGTACAGGCCGCAGTCCCGGCTCCGCTGCACTTACCCATCTTCGCCGGATACGCCTTACCCTTGAACGCATCGACGCACGCCGCGATGTGAGTGAAGCCCACGTTCACGCCCATGGTCGCATCGTTGATATTGCCGAACGCATCGTTCGGAGAAATCAACGTCCGGGCCTTGATCGGAGCACCAAGCACATCCTTGAACTTGTCGATGAGCCCGGACACGTCCGTAAAGTTAGGCTGGGTCGTGGTGGACGGTGGGTTGAACGCCTCTGCTAGATCGCCCCAACGTGTCGTCGAAATTGCAAGCTGACCCGAAACACTGGCGCCGCCCGACACGCAGGCAGCAGAGCCTTCGACGCCCAGGCACGAAGCGGCCAGGTTTTCCACCGCGTACTGCGAGCTCGGCACGATGGCCGAACCACGCACATGGATCAACCCTTCGGTTGTCCAATCGTGGTAGAACGGCGTGCATTGTGTAACCGCCGACTTGAATGGAATCCCGCTTCCGCTGGATTCGACCCACGATTGCGGCGGACCGACATACACCGATTGTCCCTCGAACGTACTGAAGGCAACCGTCGGATCACCCGCATACGGCGGGGAAACGTGGTGCAGCGAGTTCAGCTTCACGCGAAGAGCCGTCTCGGCCGAAGGTCCGGCAACCGAGAAGGAGATGAACCTGATCTTGTTGATGCCGGACGGATCGGCCAGCGGAGTCTGAGGTGCCGGAGCTCCGCCGCAATCACCAACGTGCAGGAAGCCCGTTCCCTTTTCGCCGAGGAATCCTGCGACGCGAATCGTGTAGCAGGTTCCCGTCGTCGCCGGAACGGTGATACGGGAGGCAGCGCCGGTGAATACGCAGCCGTCGTCGCTGCAATCGATTTCGTTGGCCGCCGAAGACGGGCACGGGCAGGTGCCGGTGCCGTCCGTGTAGATCATCATGCCTGTGTCGATTTCACCGCCATTGTCGCAGGTTTCAATAATGACATCACCCGTGCAATCTGCGGTCCATGAGAACCACACGTCGTTTTGATAATCGAGGCCCGACGAGCAGTCATTGTTACCGCCCGATGCCGGACCGTCGGTGTTGGTGCAGTAGTTGTTCCAGGCAGTGGCCGAGTTGTTGCCGACGGCCGTCTTGCTGGCACAGTTGTCATTGGTGCCATGCGAGTTCGGGCACACCACGCCGATGCAATCCGCATGAGTCGGCTGCCACGAACCGTCCGCATTGGTGCAGTTTTCCAGCGTCATGACCGCACAACCTCCAACGCCACCGCCGCATGTGCAGCAGGCAGCCTGTTTGATCGGCGGTACGCTGTTATCGAGATTGATGCACCAGGCCATGTCCGCTCCGTCAAACCTGGCATCGCCGAAGGTGTACGAATCGCCGGCATCCTGGAAGAAGAACTTATTTCCAGCGTCGGCGCCCTGCGACGGATTGGATTCCCACCAGAACCAGTCGCAGCCCGGCAAACCGCTGGACTCATCGGTGTTGTTCACGATTTCCAGCCAGTAGGTGTTGCCGGCGGTCACGGCCAGCGGCGTATTCAACGCAAGCTGGTATTGCAGAACGTTACCACCGAACCGCACCAGGCCGGTATCGGCCTTGCGGACCAGCGTCGTCGAGCTGTTGCCCACTACGCTTCCCGGCAATCCACTTGCGTCGTTGTAGAGTTTGACGCGGAACTTCTCCGGAGGATTGGTACTGCTGCAATCCGCCAGACCGTTGTTCTGGTCAAGGAACGAACCCCATACGCAGACATTGGTGATGTTGCCGCCAACCGTCGCCACAAAGTCATCAGCCACGCGAATGGTCGGAAGGCTGAAGTCAGACTGCGGCGGATCAGAAACGCAATCGCCTACGCAATCGTCAGACAACCGCGCGGTGGGGACACCAGTGATGTCGCCCAGGCGCTGGCAGTTGGCCGTCGATTCAATGTCGCACGCCGGGCACGGAGACGGCTGAGTCTTGTCTTGTCCGCTGCACGCCCCGCCTGTCGGGTTGTTGCATGGACCTTCCGCACCGCAATCGGCGTCAGTATTGCAGGACTTGGCCGGAGTACCGGCGGCACAAATGCAACCCTTGCAGCGAGTGCCTCCCTTGTATTCACCGCTCGAGCCGTTGCACAGGGTTTCTGTGGCAAGCTGGCCCGTGATGATATCCTGGCAGAGTCCCTGACCCGGAACATAACAGCACGACCCGGTGTTGCAGGTGCTGGCCTGGCATGTGGTCACAGCGACGGTGCGGAACGGAGGAGCAAGGAAGTTCGCCCCGTCAATGTTCGCACAACCAAGCTGATCGGTTTCCACGCACGAGGTTCCGTTGCAGCAGGCCGCAAGCGGGCAGGCGTCAACGGTAATGTGCATCTGATAGGAAGCGTGCGTTCCTGGTGGTTCCGAATAGATCGGAATGTAATAAGTGTGACCAGCCGAGCACGTTCCACCCGGACACTGATTGCTTGCGGTGCAAGCCTTGCCGGCCGCGCTTCCGCCGGTGCATGTGCCGCCGGGAAGCGGACCAAACTTGTTCCAGAGGTTGTCGTCGTTGCAGTACGGCGAACCGCGCTTGTTGGCCGGTTCGTCAGGTACGTTCGGGTTCACCGCGGTAAAGAGCTGATCGTCGCACGGGCATCCCGACCACAGAACAGCCCAGGCCGGTTCAGCCACCGGGTCAGAGCAGCAGTAGTCGACACGGACAAACGCACAGTCGTCGATGCTGAACGCCTGCCACCAGCCCGGATCAACCGTCAGGTACGTGCCACCCACCGCATTCCATGCACCCTTAAGGCAGCTATCCGGACCTGTGGCGGGGGCGTTGCTGCCGGAAATCGTCACGACCGCTGCCGGATCGCCCGGATCGGGAACATGGATGACTTTTACCGTCGCATTGTTGCAGTTGTCGCCGCCGCTAAAGGGCTGCAGGCAGCAGTTCGGCTCGCAGTCGGTGCCGAAGCCCTGGAAGGTCGAGCCGCCGGTGCACGCCGCGCCCGTGGTCACGCTGCATGTGCCGTTGGTCGCACAGCAGGCGCCCAGACCGCACGTACCCGGGCAGGTGCTGTCGTTGCCCTGGTAGTTGTTGCCCTGTCCTGTACAGACCCAGGGAAGCACGCCAGCCGTGCAGGTTCCGTTGGTGTCGTTGCAGCAGGCACCCGTCGGAGTGGCGACTTTCAGGCCTTCGATTTCAAAGGCCAGTACGTTGTTGCGGTTCTGGCAGACGCCCCCGCCGCCTACGCAGCGGCTGTCGCCGAGATCATCAGGATCGCACCAGGCGCCGTCACGCGTTCCACCCACGCACTCGCGTAGGGTGATAGCCGAAGGCGCGCCATCAAACCACAGGCTGCCCGTGCCGCTGACCTTGTTGGTTCCTTCATCCACCGCATCCGTCGCGGTCACAAACGTCTGACCGTTGGGGGCGAAGTTGGTCGCTACGCTGACCACCCAGAAGCCCTTGGCCGGAATGGTAAGTGGCGGGGCGAATACAAGCGCATTAACGGCGTTGGCGCCACCGATGCCGCCGGTGACAGCGTCTTCAATGAAGTTTCCGTTTTCATCGTAGAACTCGATGAGAAGTCGACCGCCGCCACCACCGACCCAGCGGAATTTTTCCATCGCGATCGAGCTGAGGTTTTCGATTCCGTAGTCGTCGCCGATTTCGAGATGGTCGCACGGTCCCTGCGAGAACAGACCCACGACAAACGCCGTCTCGGTGTCGAAGTTCACCAGAGGTGCAATACCGCTGCTGTACTTCGGGCAAATCGTGCGATCCGCATCGCCTTGCGGCGGCGTCGGACAGACCGTTCCGCCCGAGAATGGAAGCTGACCATCGTCGGTGGCATACCACTTGCCACCTACGCCATCGCAAGACGCCGATACCGTGCATGTTCCGGCCGCGCCGCAGGTGCCGCCGCCGCATTGAGCGGCGCTGGTGCAGGGATTTCCGATCCTTGGACCAGTCGTGCAGACCTGGCACTGCGCATTGGTTTGACAGTTTCCGCTGGGATTCGACCCACCGCTGCAAGTACCGCCGGATTTTTGCCGCTTCGTGCAAGCCGGCTCCGCAGTGGCGTTGTCACAGCAGCGACCCGGGAAACAGATCGGACCGGGCTTGGTGCAGGTTCCGAGCTGCAAAGCGGAACAGTCCGAGTCGGTCGTGCACGGCGTCGTGCCGGCGCCGGAACAATCCTTTTCACCGCAGATACCGCCGGGACCGCACGGATTGGTGCCCGCTTCGCAAGCGCCGGAGACGCATGTCTCAACGCCGTTGCAGTTGACGCCGTCATTGCAGTTCAGGCAGTAGTTGCCTTCCGGGGCATTGGCGACCACCGGAGGAATACAGTCGTTGGTTGACTGGCAGGGGCCGCCCGTGATCGAGCAGGTGTTCGCACCAGTGCAGGCGACGCGGCAGAGGTTCGTGTCTTCGTTGCAGACGGTGCCGCCCGAGCACGGGAACTGGCAGGCGTTGGGATCAAACGTTCCCGAGCCGCTTCCAGGAGCCTGGCAAACGCCGCCCTGGCAGGTTTCGCGACCGTTGCAGCACAGCCCGTCCGAGCAACCGCCTTCAGCGCCATTCGGCAGCACTGAATTGATGCAGGTTCCCGAACCCAGCGGCGCGCCGACCGCGATGTTGCAGACGTCCTGCGTGCAGGGGTTGCAGTCGTCGCACTGAATGTCAAACGAGCAGGAGGTCGCCACTCGTCCCTGATCGGGGCGATAGGGACCCACGAGCAGACCCGCCTGACGCATGCGCGTGCCGGTATCGTCGCGATAGTCGACGATCATCGGTTCGCGGATCGGCAGATCGCCCTTGGGCATGCGACCAAACTTGATGCCTTCAGGAAGTTGATCCGCCATCGGAATGGCGGGAAGGGCATGACCCGATCGCTCGGGCGCAGTTTGCTTGGTCGGGACAATTTCCCGCGCTGCATTACTGCTGCTTTCCGGGGAGGTGTTCGTATTGTTGACCGCCCTCTCCTTCATCGTCTGTGGTTGCGGCGATGGCGCAGCACCTTCCAAGCTCAGACTGAAGGCAAGCATGCCTACAGCCAACACGCCCGTCACCGGGCCCCAACGTGCGATACTACTGTACTTCTTCATAATTCCTTTACCTCCAGATTGGGACACTCCCCTGTCCAAGAACGATCCGATACTCTTGTCACATGCAGGCTTCGGGCCGACTCGTCACCGACCGGCAACTTCCCGGGCCTGGACTTTCTCCTCGCCACGAACAAAACCACGATTAAAAAAAGAAAAAGACCCCGAAAGGTCTTTGCTGAAATTGTGGGGATGGACGGGGCGCGGCGCATTCCAACAACGCGACCAACAACCGGGAATGGATGCAAAAACTGCTACCCTCATTGCCCCTCATCCGACTCGGAAATCGCCGTCAGGCCTCTTTCAATCGGGCGAGCCATCGTCAGCCTATGCCGGCACGTTTTCGGATGACGACCTGAACCGCATTGCTTGCGATTCGAAGGACGCCGCTTCTTTCCGAAAACGGCACATCGGCAACCGATTCGTTATTTGGCGGGAACGAACCAGCATTGTGCTGAACCGAGTCCGGTAAACCACGCATAGTTTAACCGATTTGTCACACGATTTGCAAGTACATACAAGGTTTTTTTTGATCTCTTCGTCACATCGTTGTGAATGATTCGCCCCTAACGCAATTAGCGCATTATTGGCAAAGGGTTTATGAATTCTAAGCATTTACCATTCCGAATCCCCAATTAAAGCTATGACGGACAAGAGCGTTTTATAGCGAAATTAACGCCGCCGGGCAGGTTGCATGGGCGATACAGGACTCGAACCTGTGACCTCTCGGGTGTGATCCGAGCGCTCTAACCAACTGAGCCAATCGCCCGTCGAAGACCTGCGAATCTATACCCCTTCGCGCAAAGTTTTGCAAACTCTTTTTCCCCTTGTAAGTCCGCAGCGCGCCGGTATCTTCACCGTCGGACAATTTCTCGTTGCATGGAGGCGATACGATGGCCAAAACCAAACGCAGCACTCCCCCACTGTTTGAATTGCTCGAAGGAAATCGACTTCGCCGCGGCGATCTCGGCCCGCCGCCGGATCTTCGCGTGGTGCATCCCGAACCGGAATCGGAGGAAGCGTCATCGCAGCGCGGCGCTCGTTTCGCACTGGCCGGCGAGCATTCCGCGACAAACGGCCGACACGCCGTCGCACAATTTCTCGGCGACCGCCTGCACCTTTCGCTCACGCCTTTCACCGCCGCCGTCGGCGTATTTCTGATTGCGGTCGTGGTATTGGGTGCGATTTATCTCGGCCAGCAACGCGGCGAAAAAGCCGCCCGCCGCGCAATCATCGAAGCCGGAATCGCCGGCGCACCGGCCGACGCCGATACGGTGGAAGCTGCGAGACAGCAGCAGCCCGCCGCGCACCTTGTCGAGAGCCTCCTCGCCAATGACGCAAAGCCCAATCCTTCGCCGAAGACAGCCGAGCGAGCTCAGCCCAAAAATACGCCTGCGCCAGCTCTTTCAGTAACTTCTGAAACTTCCATAAGTCCCCAGCACGGCTGGGTCCGCGACTTCACCTACATCATGACCCAGGAATTCGCGGCCGGTCGCATGGAGGATGCCCGCCGCGCACAGGATTTTCTGGCCTCGCGAGGATTTCCCGCCGAAATCGTGAAACTCGACAGCGGCGCGTTGCAGCTCATCACGCTCGAAGGCTACAACCACAAGGACGCGGACCAGAAGAAAAAGGCCGACGCCCTTCTCAAGAAACAACGCGCAGCCGGGACCGAATATTTCGCCACCGGCGGCGGCTACAAGCTCGAAGGCTATTTCAAGACGCTCAAGAAAGACCAGTGGTAGGTTTGCTTCAGCCCCTTGAGCAATGCCTGATATTCTCGAGGCAGCATCGACCCCGGAGGGGTCGCCGAGAGTAGCCGGGGATTGAAGCGAAGCGAAACCCCCGGACCCGCACAAATGAAAATCCCGACCCTGAAGGGGTCGCACCCTGATTTGCAATTCAAATAGATTTCCGATAAAACCCTCCGGCTGAAGTCGGTAACAGAGGAATCGTAGGAGTCTTTCACCCATGTCCATGGACACGTCGCTGAAATCCAAGAGCACACTCGCGCGCCATCGCAACGTCCTTTCCCGCGCCGAGCGCATCGCCATTCTGAAGGAAAACGGAATGTGGACCGAAGGCAGAGCGACGGGTCTCCCCAAGGTTGCTCACCGCAAGGCCGCCGTCGGCAAGAAGGAAAAAGTCGAAAAGGCCGCTGACGGGACTCCGGGCGCTGAGGGTGCAGCCGCCGCTCCGGCCGCTGACGCCAAGGCCGCTGCCGGCGCAAAGCCTGCCGCAGGCGCTAAGGCCTCCGCTCCGGCCGCCAAGCCCGCTGCCAAGGGCAAGGGCTAGGAAATAAGGCAACCAGGCAGCAAGGCAACAAGTTTGTAGGGTGCATCTTGATGCACCTTGTTAGCCGTGAACTTCAGCCCGCGCGCCCCCGTGCTCCAATCCCTGGGTGCCAACACGGGGAGGTAACCCAGCAAATACGTAGTAGCACCCTTCGCACCGCGACTGCGCCGTTGGCCCCGAATGGGGCCAGGGTTTGTAGCCACGGGTGGAGCGTTGCGGAACCCCTGGACTTCATTTGTGCCGTAAACCCCCGCCCCGCAGTGGGCGGAGGGCCGTCACCCAACACCACTATCCCCTCAACCAATGCCAGGTACTGGTTCGGTTTGATTGAAGGGTACCACTGGCCGCTTGCTGCCAGTGCCGGCACTGGCGGGCAAGCCGCCCGTGGCACTCAAAACTTACCAGTGCCCAATGCCATCGGCTCCTTGTTTCACAGCAGCCAAATCGCTAATCTTGATAAACCCTCTCCTCGAAAGGCGGCGTCCTATGCAACCTGCTCGGCAATCGATTTCACTGTTTGTTCTCCTGTTCGCGCTGGCCGTATTCGTGGGAAATGCGTTTGCCGGGGCCTTCGTCTCCATGACGCTACAGCCCGTTCCACCCCAAACCGTCCCGCCTTCCAACTATCCCCCGGGCACAACAATCGTCGGGCAGGAAATCATCCTCGGCTCCGTCCCCGCGCGCGTATGGCTTGAGGTGTATATCACGGGCTGGGCGCCCGACGTCTTGAAAGTAGTGCAGGCCACGATTTCAGCAACCGATCCCGAACAGGATGGCGGAGGATATTCTGGTTCGAGCGCAACATACATGGGCGCGCCCGCGATCGGTGCGGGCGACCTCCGCCCGGCCCTTCAACCGTGCAACACCAATGCTGACTGCCGCGCCACCATGAGCGGCATATCTGCCGCGTGCGGTAACGGTGAGCCGTCACATTGCATCTTGTTCGACGGAGTGAATCCAAGTTACTTTCCAGCAGGGAAATTCTGTGAACCAAGTTTTGAAAACCTTTGCGACCCTCAATGGATTGGATCTGGTATCGCGGGAACGCCGGCTGTCTACCTGTTGTCGCTCAATACTCGATTCGGCTTCGTGGCAGACCCAGGTGAAATTCCTACTGACTTTCACCCATCCCATGTCGGAACGCTCATCCTTGACGTGCCTGCGAATGCCAGGGGGACATACACGATCGACTTCAAGGAAGATGAGACGTTCTGGTATCCCGACGTCCCACCCGGATCCACCGACCCCTATATCAACGCATTGAATAGTGCAAGAATCACGGTGCCGTGCGGACGATGCTGCTCAGGATATTTGGGCGGGCAAATTGACTGCGTCGATCACGTCGGGATTGGCGAGTGTCCGCACACGGCGGATCAAGTGTTCACAACCGACGAAGTTTGTCCGCAGGCGGGCGGGCTGGACTGTGCGGAGTGTGCTTCGGACGCGGATTGCGAAGATGGAATTGCCTGCACGCTCAACCACTGCGGGCCGGATCATGAGTGTTTCTTTGAGCCGGCAGACTTGCTGTGCGACGATGGCATATTTTGCAATGGCTCGGAGGTTTGCGACGTGGCGACGGGCTGCGGCGCAGGCGAGCCGCCGTGCGAGTATTACCAATGCGATGAGGAAAGCGACCAATGCCACCCCGGCATCCCCACCGTTTCCACCTGGGGTCTGCTCGCGCTCGCTCTCATAATCCTCATCGCCGCCAAGCTGCGCTACCGACCCGCGCGCCGGGCGGCCATTGGACTAATCATCGCATTAGCGAGCACTTTCTATTCGGGCAGCGCATTCGCCGGCGCCTCTATTACGCTTCAGCCTGTCCTGCCCCAAACCGTTCCGCCGTCCAGTTATCCGCCCGGTACGACCATCGTCGGACAGGAAATTATTCTCGGCTCTGTCCCCGCGCGAGTCTGGCTGGAAGTGCTTATCACCAGCTGGGCGCCAGAAAACTTGAAGGTGGTGCAGGCCACGATTTATGCAACCGATCCGGATGGCGGATATTCCGGCGCCAACGCGATGTGCGGGGACTCCCCGGCGGTCGGTGCAGGCGACCTGCGACCGGCGATCCAACCCTGCAACACAAATGCCGATTGTCGCGCGGCATTCACCCAACTGGACTGTCCGGGGTCAGCGAGTAAGTGCGCCGTTTGGGACGGGGTAAGTCCGCCTTACATGCCCGCCGGAACGTATTGTGTGCCGAATTTCGAGAATACCTGCGATCCTCGATGGGGAGGTACCGGACTCGTCGTAGAAGACGATCCGATTCCAGTCATCAATCCCCGGTTTGGTTTCGCAGCCGATCCGAACGAAACTCCAATTGACTTTCATCCCTCCTACATCGGGACTCTTGTGCTCGACGTGCCCGCCAATGCCCGGGGAACCTACACCATCCGCTTCAAGGAAGATGAGACGTTCATGGCCAACGCGGGTCCGCCCGGCAACAACGCTATTCCCGTCTCCTTGTTTCCCGCCAGGATCACCGTTCCCTGCGGACGATGCTGTTCGGGCTATGTGAGCGATCAAGTCACTTGCGCCGATGGCGTCGGACTTGGCGAATGCACGAGCCAGATCGACCAGGTATTCACCGAAGGCGAAGCCTGCCCCGACTCCGGCGGGCCGGATTGCGCCACATGCGCCACAAACAGTGACTGTGACGACGGCATTCCCTGCACCGTCAATCAATGCTCTCTGGACCATCAATGTTTCTTCACACCCATCGACGCCGCATGTGACGACGGCCTGTTCTGCAATGGAATTGAAACCTGCAACACGGCCACCGGCTGCCAGCCCGGCCAGCCCCCCTGCGGTTCCGGCCAGTGCGACGAGTCCGCCGACGAATGTCGCTCCGCCATTCCCACTGTGTCCAACTGGGGTCTGATCGTTTTGTGTTTGGCGGTTTTGATTGCTGCGAAATTGCGGTGGAAGCCCGCTCCAACGGCTTGACAACGCCAAAGGTGTTGAGTCACAAAGCCCAGAGTTGTCGCGTAGCGACCAACCCTGCGATTTGGGCCAACCTCCCTTTGGGGGCTGCTACTAAGATACTTTTCTGGTCAGGAAAAATTTCGCGATTCCGAACTATTCGCGAGCCGTAATTGCTCGTCCCGGAAGGGACGTATTGAAAATAGCCCAGCCATTCATGGCTGGGGAAGGCGAAAACGTTCTAATGGAGTCCCGTAGGGACGATTGATCGTTTCTTCCGTCCCTACGGGACTTGGCATGGCGAATGATCCTTTCTCCCAGCGTTAAAACGCTGGGCTATTTTCGGATCGTCCCTACGGGACGAACGGCGCAAGGGTGCAGTTAATGCCGGATGAAATCTGAAACCGTTTGGAGGATGACGCAGACAACCTCAGCTGCTCATACAACGGTGATTCGACGGGGTGGCCCAAGTTTTCAAACTTGGGGCCATCAATTCTCCCAATTCCCTGATCGTAATTTGTCAGCAAAACGCGCGCGCCGCGTATGTCTTCTACAATGATGGAACAGCGTTCCCGGCATGTTCGCTTTCTCGCCGTACACTGCCCACCCACAATGGGTAGTACCCAAACATTACCCTACCACAACGCAAACACAGAAAATTTCCAAACGAACCCGGATATAAGCTGGACTGCATATTATTCGGCGGCTTCTGTCACTTCTGCGGATCAACTCGGAGCGATATTCGTCGTGGCCGGCGATGCCGGGAAGAAGACGCGGAAGGTGCTGCCTTTGACGAGACGGGATTCAATGTCCAGCGAACCGTGGTGGGCCTCAACGATGCGTTTCACCAGCGCCAGACCAAGCCCCGTTCCCCCCACCTGCCGGACGCGCTCGTCCTGCGAGCGGAAAAACCCTTCCGTCAGCCGTGCCCGATCATCGGGCCGGATGCCGATGCCGCGGTCGTGCAGCGAAATGAGCACGCCGCTGCGCCCCCGCCGCACGTCGCCGGTGACCTCGATCCCCAGGAATTTGTCGTCGCCGGAATATTTGATGGCGTTTTGGATGAGGTTCACCAGGATTTGCGAGAGCGCATCCGCGTCGGCGTCGATGCGCGGCAGGCCCGGCGCAATGTCGAGGCGGTGTTCGAAGCCGTGGTGTTCAAGTTGCGGACGATACGCCTCGTACGTTTCGCGGACGACCTTGCCCGCGTCGGTCGGCTGCAACTCGTACTCCTTGCCGCCGGCCTCAATGCGGGCGAAGTCAAGGATGCCGTTGATCAGGTTGGTCAGGCGCGTGCTTTCGCGGGCGATGACCGAGTAGTACTCCTGCTTTTTCTCGTCGCTGGCGATGCGGCCCGATTGCAGCGTTTCAGCGTACATGCGGATCAGGGCCAGCGGAGTCTTGAGCTCGTGCGAAACGTCGGCCACGAAATTGGACTTCAATTCGGCCAGCGAGACCTCGCGCTGCACCAGGCGGAGCATGAACCACATGGCCACAGCCAGGGTAATGAGTGCCAGGAGTGTGACACCCATGTAGGTGGCCGACTGGGTCCAGATGGTGCGGCTCTGCTCCTCAAGAAAACGCGGCGAGGGAGTCATGACCCAACCGGCAAACGGCTCCGCCAGCGGAACCGACCATGCGGACTTGTACTGCGCATCGCGGATCACTTGCAGTGTCCCGTCAGAGGGAAGGAGTGGTTTGACGTATCGCTGAACGAGAAGCTCGGAACTGACCCCCGAGCGCTCGTCCGCGTTGATCGCGGGAAGATTCGACCCCATTTCGGCATCGACCTGCTGACGAATCTGTTCGGCGCGAAGGTAAAGTTGTGACGAGAGCCGCCCGGTAAGGCTGCGGACCTGCCGCTGGGAGAGGAAAATGCCGACCGCCGCAAGCCCAATTGCGACAGCCACGGTGATTACGCCGATCAGCCGCCATCGCCTTGTGGATGCCATGAGAATCAGCCCGGCCGTCAGTCAGGCTTCTTCGTGCCCGAAGACTTGTCCTCTAGGACCTGGGCATCGCCCGGCGGTTTGTAGTCAAACAGGTGAATGGAAAAACTGTCGTTCAGGTTCAGTTCGGTCACCTTGTTTTCCGTGATCGTTTCGCCGGAGTTTTCCACGACGCTCTTGAGCACGATTCCGGTCTTCGTGCTGATCCAGTACGACGCAATGATGTCCTCGGGGTTGGCCTTCTCGCGGACTTCGAGCAGCACGCAGGGCTGATCAAGAAGCGTTTCGGAAGGGCCGATCTTGACGATCTTGTCCTTGAGAACCGGCTCCATTTCGTTGTACTCGGTGCGGACTTCGGCGCTGCCTTTGAAGACGAGCTTTCTGTCTCCGAGATCCATTTCGCGCCAGGCCGTCTCTCCATCCTTGACCATCAGGATCGGCGCGGCAGCCTTTTCCTTGGGAGTTCCAGGCTCTACAACTGGCGTTGCCAGGCGACGTAGCCGCTGCTTTCCGTTGCCGTTTTTTTCCCAGGTTTCAATGCGTGTCTCTCTGGTTCCAGCGCCGGAGCGGGAAACGGATGTGGTAACCATGTGCACGAGCGGGATGTTTTCTCGTAATTTTCTGAGTTCTGCGATCTTGTCGGCCGTCTCGTCCGCTTTCGTGGTCCGGGGCCAAAGGGTCAGAAGCGCGAACGCCGTGGCCAATGGTGTCAGAGAATTCTTTTTGCTCATCGTTTCATGCTCCTTCGAAATACCATATTCCACGAGCATACGGCGCAGGCAATTCCGTTACAACCTTGCCCAAACTGGCGGTCGGACGGACCATAGAGTAAAGGCTAGGATGGATGCGGTACTGTGTCTCGAAAGGATTGAATTCAAGGAATGACCATGGCTCAGGTGACTGAAGATCAGATTCTCGAAAAGCTGCGAAGCGTCAAAGACCCCGAGCTTCACCGTGATATCGTTTCGCTGAACATGGTGAAGAATATCGCGGTGGCAGATCACACGGTGCGACTGCTGCTGGAGCTGACAACTCCGGCCTGCCCGATGAAGGATCAGATTCAGGCGGACGTGGACCGCGCTCTGAAATCCTTGAATGGAATTTCGACCGTGGAAATCGAGTGGAGCGCGCAGGTGAGATCGAGTCGCCCGGCGTCGGGAGCACTGCCGCTCGTGAAAAACATTGTGGCCGTGGGTGCGGGCAAGGGCGGCGTAGGGAAGAGCACGGTTGCAGTTCTTTTGGCGTACGGACTGCACCGAATGGGGGCCAAGGTCGGCTTGATGGACGCGGACGTATACGGACCGAGCATTCCGACCATGACGGGAGTCGAGGGTCATCAGCCGAAGGTGTCGGGGAACATGATCGTGCCGCCGCCGGCGGGCGGAGTGAAGATCATGAGCATCGGATTCATGGTGGAGCGCGACAAGCCGCTCATTTGGCGCGGACCGATGGCGCATGGCGTGGTCAAACAATTTTTGGAGCAGGTGGAATGGGGCGAGCTTGATTACATGATCGTCGATTTACCGCCGGGCACGGGCGACGTACCTCTGACGCTCGCACAACAGATTCCGCTGACGGGTGCGGTTGTGGTGTGTACGCCGCAGGATGTGGCGCTGATCGACGCACGGCGGGCCGTGCGGATGTATGAGCAACTGAATGTGTCCTGCCTTGGCATCATCGAAAATATGAGCTACTACCTTTGCCCGAAATGCGGCCACCGCGATGAATTGTTCGATCACGGCGGAGCGAAAAATTCGGCGAAGGAGCTTGGCGTGCCATTTCTGGGTGAAATTCCGCTCAACGTAGGCATTCGGATTCAAGGCGATGCGGGCGCTCCAGAAAAGCTCTTCACGAACACGCCGGACTATGTGATTGAGTCTATCAACAAGGTTGTTTCCGCCGTCGCGGGACAGGTCAGCATTCGATCGAGCTTACGAACGCTTACGCCGACCCTGTCCGTTGAATGACGACGACGTACTCAGGAACGTAGCGCGGACACGATTCGAGCACGTACTTTGTCGCACACCACAGGCATTGGGTCCCTGCTTCTTGCGCCGGCGGCATGACGGTGACCTCCGCCACCAAATTCTTTCGCGATGGCGGCCACGTCCACAACCGGACGCAGGCCCGCCGAATCGGGCGCTTTGCTGCGGAAATTGATGCGGATTTGGCCGTCGGGTTGCTCCACCAGCAACACTGAAACTACCACGGAAGCGATGCGAAGTGGTTCGTTGACGATATCCTCCGTGTCGGCAGCTGTGGCCTGGGCGCGGTCGAATGAAGCGCGCGAAAGTGACATGAATGCCAGCCGGCCATCTGCGTGCAATTCCAACGTGCCAAGCGCTTCACCCAACAGCCGAATACGACCGGGAGAATCCTGCTGATATAACGACTCGAAAAGTTCATAGGCCTTGACGCCATGCGAGATCAAATCGGCGGCGGCGTGCAGTGCCCGCGCATCGGTGTTGGAATGGCGAAACCAACCCGTATCCGTGGACAGACCGATGAACAAATTTGAGGCCGTCGCAGCATCGATCGACCAACCGGCAGATTTCGCAAGTTCGTAAATAATCAGGCAGGTCGCAGCGGCCGACTCGTCCACCAGAAGATGGGGCGTAATCGGATCTCGCGTGCCGTGGTGGTCAATAACCAGCTTGGGAAGCGGCGATTTCTTCAGCCAGTCTGCCACGGGCTCGAGCTGACTGAAAGAGCAGGTATCAACGATAAGTACACCGTCGGCCTGGTCCAGTAGATGGGCCGCTTGAGTCGCATCCCCTACCGCAAATGACTCCTGTCCTGGCAAACATGCATAGCGAGTCGGCAGAGTTTCAAATAAGAGCGGACTGGCCTGAATTCCCTGAGTCGTCAACAGCGAATGCATGGCAAGCAATGACCCGATGGCGTCGCCGTCGGGCTTCGCATGTGAAATCAACACGGGTCGCCGCCAACTCGAAATGTGCGAGACCGCCTGCTTGCGTGCTTGATCATCGTATCGCATGGTGCGGGTTATCGTGCAGAGCGACTCGTCACGCAACAGCAATCCGCTTGCGGACTCCGGCTAATGCGGGAAAATGACAAGAAGGGAAAGGTACTCTGAATCGCATGAACGAAGCACCCGTCATCGATATCGTCTCCGAGCGGCTCAAGGAACATATTGAAACCCGTCCTCATCTCGCCGAGCGGATTTACCGCGAGCTGATGATGGAATTGCACCGGCGTGGTGTAGTCACGATTGACGAAATTCACGACCAGGCGCGGCTTCGGGCCGGGGAGCGCATTGCGGAGGAGCAGCCCGACCCCAACCAGCCCGAACGCCCACGCTGGGACGCGCAGGAACGGGCCCATGTGGATGCGATTATCCGCGAATTCGTCAGCAAGAATTTTTCGCTCGCCGACATCGACGATCTGGTCAACCTCACGCTCAAACGCGAAGAAGTATTCAATCTCGAAACCTCGGCCAATCGCGGCAACGTCACGTTTCGCGAACTGTCCGACATGATCCAGCGATTCTGCAAACTGCCTCTGGGAGAGACACGACTGGCGCCGGCGGAAGTGATGGGCACGCGAGTGGCCCTGACGCGGCATCTCGTTAGTGACCAGCTCGAATTCATCGGCATCGCTAAAAATCACCTTCAAATTCGAGATTTCGAAGACATTTCCAAGCGTATGGTGGGCAGCGACACAGGCATTGGACGGATTGGCGGCAAGGCCGGCGGCATGATGCTCGCTCACCGGATTCTTTCATCGGTTGAAAAGGATCCGAATGTTTTTCTTCCACTGGCGATTCCGGAATCGTGGTACCTGCGCAGCGACGTGGTTGAGGATTTCATCCGGCTCAACCGCCTCGACGAATACCAAAGCCAGAAATACAAGCCGATTGATGAAGTTGCGCGCGAATACCCTTTGATCAAGGGAGTCTTCCGAAACGGAGAATTCGCCCTGAAGGTCGTCCATGAGCTTCGTCGCATCCTGGGGCAGATCGGCAATCACCCGCTGATTGTCCGTTCATCCAGCCTGTTGGAGGACCGGCTGGGGACGGCCTTTTGCGGGAAATACGCGAGTGTGTTCGTTGCCAACCAGGGCACCAGTCTTGAGCAGCGGCTTCGGGTCCTCCTGGGTGCGATTGCGGAAGTGTATGCAAGCATCATGGCTCCCGACCCGATCCTGTATCGTCGCGAACACAACCTCATTGACTACGTCGAAGAGATGGCGGTGCTCATTCAAAAGGTCGTGGGGTTCAAGTTCGGCGATTATTTTCTGCCGGCCTTTGCGGGAGTGGGATTTTCGAGAAACGAATATCGCTGGTCGCCGCGCATCAAGAAGGAGGACGGGCTGCTGCGCCTGGTGATGGGATTGGGTACGCGTGCCGTGGATCGCAGCGGGGCTGACTATCCGCGCATGGTGGCCCTGGGGCATCCGACACTCCGGCCGGAATCGTCAGTGACGGATATTCTTCGATGCGCGCAGCACAATATCGACGTCGTGGACCTCAAGCGGAACCGGCTGCAATCGGTACGACTGCAGGAGTTGCTGGCTCAGGGAATGGACTTCCCCATGCTCGACAAGATCGTATCGATCCACCGCGACGGCGATATTTATGCGCCGACCGGACTGCACGTTGACGAGGATCCTTCGCGCCTTTGCATTACTTTTGACAAGCTACTGAGGGACACCGCATTTGTGCCGCGCGTGCGGGGAATGCTCCAACGGCTGGAGCAGGAGTACGGCATGCCGGTGGACGTGGAGTTCGCCTGCGATGGAGAAAAGTTCTATCTCCTTCAATGCCGGACACAGTCTCAGGCCAAGGAGGCTGCCCCAGTCAAAGTTCCAACCGGCATTCCCGAAGCCGACATCCTATTCGACGCCCACCGCCATGTGCGATCTGGTTTGCTTGAAGGGCTGGAATATATCGTCTACGTCGATCCTGCGGCCTACGACGCCGTTCCGACGCGACAGATGCGCAATGAAGTGGCCCGGGCTGTGGGACACGTGAATCATGCCCTGCCGCCAAAATCGTTCGTGTTGATCGGGCCGGGACGATGGGGAAGCAATGACATCCTTCTCGGTGTGCCGATCCGCTATGCGGACATCAACCGCACCCGGCTGCTCATCGAAGTCGCGCGGCACAAGGATGGATTTGCGCCGGAGGTTTCCTTCGGCACGCATTTCTTCCAGGATCTGGTGGAGGCGGACATCCATTACCTACCACTGTATCCGGATGAGCCGGGCAGCCGGTTTAACGATGCGCTATTGATGCAATCGCCCAATTGCCTCGCGAGCTTGTGCCCGGATGACGCGGAATATGCCAACATTTTGCGGGTCATTCACGTT
Organism: uncultured Phycisphaera sp.; assembly: GCA_964501365.1. Taxonomy (GTDB): domain Bacteria; phylum Planctomycetota; class Phycisphaerae; order UBA1845; family UBA1845; genus CAZAMB01. Next base: position 58,446 of record CAZCST010000030.1, read on the forward strand.
CCTGCGATTGCGAACGGAAGACGTCTCACGGTGGCCATGGATGGAGCGACGGATCAGGCTCTGGCCTATCTTAAATAGGATCGCGCCAATCATTCCTCTTTTGCGAAATGCGTTTCTACAGCATCGCAAATGAGGTGGTAGGCGAGTTGGTGTACTTCCTGAACCCGGTCGCTGGAGGTGTGATCCACGCGGAAGCAAATGTCACAGAGTTGATCAAATTCGTTCGCACTTTTTCCGGTGAAACCGATGAGCGTTGCTTTCTTGTTGCGGGCGGCGCGTAAGCCACGCACAACGTTGGGCGAAGTTCCAGATACGCTCAAAGCCCAGAGAATGTCATGTGATGTCACGAGCGCTTCAATCTGACGCTCAAAGACGTGCTCGAAACCAAAATCGTTGGATAGTGCGGTCAGCGTGGAAGTGTCTGTGGTAAGAGCGATGGCCGGAAGAGGGATACGATGCTTCTTGAATCGGCCGATGAATTCCGCCGCAATGTGTTGGGCGTCCGCAGCGCTTCCACCGTTTCCCATGAGATAAAGCCGACCACCGGCCTGAAGGCAATGGATGATCTGCCTGGCAATTTGCTCGAAAAGTTCGATCTTGCCTGCGGCTGACTCCACGGCGCGAAGATGGTCAGCGATTTTCGATTTCATAATGAACGATTATGCGGCTGGAGGCTGCTGCCCGCAAAGATTCGGTCGAAACGCTCTAGTTGGAACGCCCCGCTGGCATGGGATTGTTCGGTGCATCCGTAATACGCACATTGCGCATGACCAAGGGTCGCGTGGGTCGCCCATTTCCATCGACTGGCGTTGCCATCAGACGGTCGAGAGTCGCAAGGGAAGTCGGACCGCTCAGCCTGCCGAAAATTGTGTATCGTCCGTCCCAATCTTTTTGCCGCGTATTGCTGATAAAAAACTGACAACTGGCCGAGTCGGGATCGTCGTCGAGAAGGGCCATGGACAGCGTTCCCTTTTCGTGCGATTGCTGGTTGAATTCGGCGGGCACTCGCTTGCCATCAAGCCGGATTCCCGTCCCATCACCGCGCGAACATCCACCCTGCAGGAGATAGCCTGGCTCCAGACGGTGGAAGGTCTTTCCCGAATAGAAGCCGGATTTGGCCAACTCCAGAAAATTCTCGACCGCCTGCGGGGCATCATCGTAGAACAGCTCGATTGTCAGACTACCTTCGTCGGTTTCGATTTCGACTTGCTTTCGGGGAGCAACGGTAATGAGCGAGGGTACTGCGCTTACCGCCCCTCCGTAAGGCTTCCATACAACGCGAAATTGGCCCGCACCGCGCAAGGCTGGAAAATACTCACGCAAGTCAAGCGTCGTGCCGATCACACCATGCGGTGCAAGGACAAGGACGGGAGTTTGCGGAGGGGTATGAAAACCAACGGGCTGATCCCACGATCGGTTTGTTTCCGTCATGATGACGATACCCGCGTCCGATGCACCGCCACTAAAGATGTGAGACAGCGGGAGCCCGACCTCGGGAGAAGGAATGGCAGGCTCGGTTCCGGGAACGGTCAACGTGATGGCGTCATTGGATGTATTTTCGATCACGAATTCCACCCAGATGGGGTGGTTCATGGGAACGAACCGCGAAACGGGAATCACCCGCGCGGTCAATCCAGAATTCGCGGATGGGGATTCGGCGGCCACAATGCCGGCCAATCCCGCCAACGAAAGAACGAACGCGAAGGATTTTTTCAACATGAATCGACCATAAAAAATATTGGCGACAACCGTACACGGGACATTTTCCCGATGACGGGCCAATTGTCCAGCGCCTAACTACCTAGCCAGACCCCCTCCAGGCCTTCTACTCGCAGTCCTTATCGAAAGTTGCGGCGTCAGGGCAGGATTCGCAAGCGAATTGCAAGATGCCTCTCTCGCCTCCTTGTGCTAGATTAGACGATGACGATGAACGAATCACGAAAAAAACGTCTGACAGACTACGCAAGCTGCGCCGGTTGAGCAGGTAAGCTCCCGATGGGGGCATTGGCGCAGGTCCTGCGCGGACTACCGGCACCCGCTGATCCGAATCTTTTGGTGGGCAGCGAGCACTTTGACGACGCGGCGGTCTATCGCCTGAGCGGCGACACGGCCATCGTGTCCACGCTCGATTTCTTTCCGCCCTTGGTGGACGATCCCTATCAATTCGGGCGCATCGCTGCGGCCAACAGCCTATCGGACATTTACGCAATGGGCGGTCGTCCGATCTATGCACTGAACATCGTGGGATTTCCGGACAACGAGCTGCCGATCGAAACTCTGGCGGAAATACTCAGGGGCGGCGCAGAACGGGTTGCGACGGCCGGTGCGGTAATTGCCGGAGGTCACAGCGTGCGTGACGCCGAAATCAAGTATGGCCTGTCCGTGACCGGAGTTGTACATCCGGACAAAATTCTGGCGAATCAAGGGTCAAAGGTCGGCGACATGCTCGTGCTGACCAAACCCATCGGGAGTGGGACGCTCACGACTGCGGCTAAGAAAGAGAAAATCGCCCAGAGCGACCTGGCTGAAGCGATCGATGTAATGACAGATTTGAATGCCGGGGCCTGCGAGGCGGCGCTTCTCGCCGGCGTCAACGCGGCCACCGACATCACCGGTTTTGGACTCATCGGTCACGCCTTTGAAATGGCACAGGCGAGCGGCGTTACCATCGAACTTGACGTAAACAGGGTGCCGCTCATGGATTTGACACTTGATTTGGCATGTGACGGCTTCATTACGCGAGCCTCGAAGAGCAACCTCGCCCACGTCGGACAGCAGTTCGACGGTTCGCAGGCGGATGAGACCCTGATCAAGATCCTTGCCGATGCGCAGACGTCGGGGGGGCTGTTGTTGAGCGTACCGCCCGATCGCGTAGACTCTTTGGTGGCGGAATTGCGCATGCGAAAGACTCGCGCCGCAGCTGTAGTGGGACGGGTTACCAGGCGAAGGGCCACGTCCATTATGTGTGTTTGAAGGAATCGACGGAGAAGGCGATGCGAAAATCCGGAATTGTTTTCATCGCGGCGTTTGCCGGGGCCACCGCAGTGTCGGTCTTGGGGATCCAAAAAAGCCCGCCAAAAAAATGGAATTTCGACTCGGACAAGCCCGGAGAGATCGCAGCAGGATTTAAATCAGAGGCTGGAGAATGGAAGGTTGTCGCCGACGCGACAGCGCCGAGCAAATCACAGGTCCTTGCCCAACTCGCGAAGAACGATGAAAAGACCTTCAACATCGCATTTCTTCAGGAACTCAAGGTTCGCAATTTCGACGTTCAGGTGAAGTTTCGCGCCGTGGCCGGGGAGATCGACCGGGGCGGTGGAATCATCTGGCGGGCGAAGGACGCCAAGAATTATTACTTGTGCCGGTATAATCCTCTGGAGGCGAACATTCGGCTTTACAAGGTCAAGGACGGCGAGCGGGCTGTGATTCATTCCGTAGACGATGTCGGAGACACGCCCGACTGGCAGTCCATGCGCATCGTCTGCCGCGGCAATCGAATGGAAGGACACGTCAACGGCGAAGTGCGATTCTCCATCACGAACGATGAGTTTTCCGAAGCCGGCATGATCGGGCTTTGGTCCAAGGCCGATGCACAAACAAACTTCGATGATCTGCAATTGGAGAACTTCGATCACTAATGGATGCGCCAGGATGCTTCGACCGTGAAGGAAGGCCATGATTCTGGCTCCCGATGACTTCGTTGCGCACTTGATTTCGCTGGCCAGACAGGAAGACTTGGGGGCCGGCGATGTCACCACGGCATTGCTGCCCGCTGCGAACGCAGAAGCCCGATTTGATCTGGTCGCCAAGCAAAACTGCATTTGGGCCGGGTGCGAAATCGCACAACAAGTCCTCGACGCCTTTGATCCCGCGATTCAACTGCGATGGAATTCGTCGCTCCAGGACGGGGCGAAAATCACCACGACGCCGGCAACATTGGCAACGCTTCAGGGTCCGCTCCACAGTATCCTCGGCGCAGAGCGCGTTCTGCTCAATTTTTTGCAACGACTTTGCGGAGTGGCCACACTGACCAATGCGTTTGTGCGCACCGTAGCCGGCACCCGCGCTGCCATCTACGACACGCGAAAAACCATTCCGGGGTGGCGAACGCTCGATAAGTACGCGGTTCGATGCGGCGGCGGCCGGAATCATCGCCAGGGCCTTTTTGACGCGGTGCTCCTGAAAGACAACCATTTGACGGGCATTCCTGTCGATCGCCTGGCCTCAACGGTATTCGAAATGCTCAACCGCGTAGCGGCCCTCGAAAAAGCTCCCCAATTTGTGGAAGTAGAGGCAGTCAATTTTGGGCAGGTGCGCGAGCTGTGCAAGGTTGTCGGAATCGATGTGATACTCCTGGATAACTTTTCGGTGCCGCAAATGGGAGAAGCAGTCCAATATCGAGACTCCATCGGATTGCGAGGCAAAATTGAATTGGAGGCATCTGGGGGTGTCACCCTGCAGACAGTTCGAGCAATTGCCGAAACCGGCGTGGAGCGAATCTCCGCCGGCGCCATCACCCATTCGGCACCGGCCATCGACCTTTCATTGGAACGTCTGTGATGCTTACCTCGGGCGTGTTTGGATACCTGCTCGATTACCTGATTTGGTGGTTGCTATTCCTTTCGCTCATAGCTCACACTTGGTGCTTCTTTCGATTTTTTCCACAGCACCGTCGAAGGCTCCGGCTCTTTTTCGGCAACGTACTTGTCTTTGCGTGCCTTCTGGGCGCAGCTGCGATGGCCGCGGAGAGCTATTTTCGGTTCATAGCGGTGCAGACCGATTCCTTCGGCATGTCTCTGCCTGCGCGACGCTGGTTCGCAATGCATACACAGCTCAATTCGCTGGGTTGCCGCGATAAGGAGTGGTCTCCTGCAAAACCGCCGGGCGTGCGTCGTGTGGTTTTTCTTGGAGACTCATTCACCTACGGATGGGGAATTGAAAATTCCGTCGATCGCTTCGCGGACGTGATTCAATCCCGATTCAATTCCATCAAGGCCGGGTCGGTGGAAGTGTTGAATATCGCCAAGCCAGGCTGGGGGACCGGCGACGAAATTCAACCGCTCAAGGACATGATTGATTTTTATGGCGTGGATGAGATCGTCCTGTGCCATGTGCCCAACGACATCGAGAAGTTGCTGCCCACGACTGAGGACTTCAATCCAATTCGTCCTCCGACTCCGGAGTTTTTCAATCTGGAGTCTTCGCCTTTGCTGGATTTTCTTTATCGCCGAATCTACCTGCCGCGGGTACCGACCGTTCGCGGCTACCATGACTGGCTGGCGGAAGGATATGCCGATCAGGAGATTTGGACCAAGCAATGCGCCAAGTTTGGGCAGATGATCGAGTATTGTCGCGAGCACGGTGTTACGCTTCGCGTCGCGCTCCTTCCTTTTCTTCGGACACAAGGAACAAGATTTGATCAAGCAAAGATCCACGAACAACTCCGACAGTTTTTTCTAAGCAGGCAAATCCCCGTCGTTGATTTGCTGGATGTGGCTCAGAAACATTCTTCTGACAAATTGGTGGTCAATTCGGTTGACCCCCACCCCAACGAGTTGGCCCATCGGCTATTCGCTGAAGAAATCTGGCGCTCTTGGTATTCTTCCGATCGTTAAAAGGTCATGGCAGTTTACCGGATGCCGCCGCATGTTTTGGACAATCGAGAAGAAATACATTGCGGAATGGACTCACCTCGCATATCCCGCCGGAATCAAACGGATCAGCACCATACACCGGTCGATCGTTTTCCCGCTCCACCACGTTCATCCAAAACTCCGGCCCGGAGGTCACAATGTGCAGGTCGCTCCGAGGCGACAGCACGCACTGCCCGTATCGCATCGGCACCGACTTGGTCCAGTTGGCACAGATGACGGCCGGCCCCGGAAAGGTGGAAAGGTCGAGAGTGTCCAGATATTGCGTTGCATCGACTCCGGTGGAATTCATCGACTTTGTCGGAATATCGTTAACAAAAAGCACGGCTGCGACGACTGCAATCACGCATGCGACGGCCTGCCGGCCCCAGTGTCCGTTGGCGGGAAATAATTTTGACGCAGCTACGCCGATGGCCACTGTTCCGGCGAGCAAGAGTGGAAGCAGGTCGGCCGCCTGGCCGAACACCTGGTAGGCCAGCACAAAAATCACGCAAGAGACGATCAAACCGGTCAGCAACCAGGCCGCGACGCGCGAACGGCGAAAGGCGATGACCAGCCCGCACACCACCAAGGCCAGTAAGACATAAACATCCAAGTTGGAAAATATTTCGCTGTCGGGGGGGGCAAATCCCAGGAACGTCAATCCAAAAACGGCCAGATCCGTGAATGGTTGCCCATAAGCAACTTGGGTTCGCAACCATCGTGCTTTTCCAACCAGAATTCGCCAGTCGGCGCCCATATAGTGACGGAACTGCTCGGCGCTGATTTGCCAGGCGACCCGACGACATTTGGCGCGAACGCCGTCGGTGAACGGAGGCACAACGTGGTGTTTTTCATTGTGCAATTCGATGTAGTTGTAACAGATGTCTGGTTGGTCTCGAACGTACAGATAGGCGAACGAGTACAGGGTGGGAGCGGCGGCCAGCGGAATCATCCACGACAAGGCCTTCCAAGGCGATTTGACGGTCGTCCCGAGCGAGCGATTGGCGAAATACCACGCGATCAAAAAAAATGGGACGGCGAATAGCACGGGCGGGCGATTCCCCAAGGCGATCCCAAACAAGAACACAGCAATCGCGAGGTAACGACGCAACCCGGATTTCGCATACTGGACCAACAAGACCGCACTCAAGCCGAGCAACGCCAGCGTGGGCATGTAAACTTCGGGTGCGCGGAGATTCGTCCAGAAACGAGGATGCGCAACCAGACCGATGCTCGTGGCCGCGGCACACCAAACACTGACGCCAAGGTGCACTTGCAGCAGCATACTCGCGGTCAGAGCGCAGAGCCCGGCAACAAAACATGCCACGGATACAACGTAGGCCGGATCGGCTGGGAAAATGCGCGTCAACAGAAAACCGATGGAGGCATACCCCGGATAACCAGGCGGATGCGCGATGCCCAGCGAAGCCGAGGCGAGTTGAAGGTCGCCGGAATCGTCGAAGCAAATTCCCGGCGGGAGACGCGGAATGGTGATCCAGCTAACCAGGATGAGCACGCCGACGACTACGGCGGCGGAGCGCAATCGCGCAAATTGAGTCGTCCGCATCGTAGTCGGGACGTCAATCTTCCCGGCCTGAATAACCGTTTCGGAGTGAGCCGATTGCACAGGCCCTGCGCCTCTAATGAGTACTGATCCTGCAACGCATTTCCGATGGCGAGTCCGCGTTACTTCAGTCGATACCGACCGTTGTCAAGCTGGATATTCATGCCTGCTTCTTCGAATTGGTTGAGGTATCGAAAAATCGTACGGCGCGATGATCCCGTGGATTTGACCATTTCGTCCACGGTCGCTCCCTTTTTCAGAAGGGCGTTGAGAAGTTGCTGCCGCCCCCCAACTGACTTGTTGCCCTTCATTTCCTTGATGATCGCCGCTGCGGCGCGTTTTTGGCCCTGATTGTCGGCAAACGCCCCCCTGGCAAGTGCAAACTCCAGACCGCGAAGAATCGTTTGTGTTTCCAAATAGCTGTTGTTTTGCACGTATATGCCTCCCCAGGACAGTACGCCGCCTGCGTCCAATTTGTAACCGCTCACAACATCCTATGCACAGCCGCCAATCATCGCCAGTGCCCGCATGAAATTTGTGCAACGCTCTGGCACCTTTTTCACCTGCAGCGCATCCGACAGTCGGCAAATTCTGCAATTGTGTTTGTTTCTTTCCTGCGTTATCAATTCCTCAATGCACAAAATTCTCGTGGCAGACAAGATCGCGGAAGCCGGCCTGGAGCGGCTTCGCGCCGCCGGAGACGTACAGTTCGACGTGCGCCACGGACTATCTGAGAGCGAACTCGCGACTGTCATTGGCGAATACGAGGGCGTATTGATTCGCTCGGCCGTCAAAATTACCGCGCCGGTGCTGGCCAAGCCCGGCAAGCTCGCTGTCATCGCTCGTGCCGGCGTCGGCGTGGACAACGTGGACGTGGATGCGGCCACAGCCTGCGGCGTGCTCGTGCTTAACACTCCCGATGCCAACACTGTCTCGACTGCCGAACACACCATCACGCTGATGCTTGCCCTGCATCACAAGGTGGTGGATGCCCATGCGCACGTTCGCGCAGGCGGATGGAATCGAGCGGCATTTGAGGGCGCGCAGCTCGCCGGCCGGACGCTTGGGATCGTGGGGCTGGGGCGGATCGGCCGCGCGGTGGCGCAACGGGCGATCGCGCTGGAAATGAAGGTGCTGGCGTATGATCCCTTTATGAAGGGGCCCAGCGCGCTCAACGGCGCTGTGACAATGGCCGGCACTCTCGACGAACTCCTGTCAGGGGTTGATTGCCTGACGCTGCACGCAACGCTTTCTGCGGAGACTGCCCACCTGATTGGGCGCGAGCAAATCTCCCGAATGAAGGCCACCGCGACGATCGTGAACTGCGCTCGGGGGGCGCTCATCGACGAGCAAGCGCTTGCGGATGCGCTCAACGACGGCAGACTTGCCGGCGCGGCCATCGACGTTTACGAAAATGAACCTCCCAAGGGCAGCCCGCTGCTGACGGCCAAAAACGTCGTTCTCACGCCCCACCTTGCGGCCTCTACGGCCGAGGCCCAGGTTCGCGTGTCGGTGGATGCCGTGGATGCAATTCTCGCCTACCTGCTGCGCGGCGACGTCGGATCGGCGGTCAATCTCACGGGTATGCCGGGCCGGCTCAGTCCGCGTGCCCGCGCGTTGTTCGGCCTGAGTTCCCGCATGGGGACGATTCTGTCAGCCTGGTCAGCAGAGGGCGTTGATCGCGTGCGGCTTACGGTGCGCGGTGAATCGCTCCGCGAGCTGGCCGATGCCATGTCGTGGCAGGCAATGGTGGCCGTCCTTGGTCCGCGGCTCAATACGCGATTGAATCTGGTCAACGCGCGCGAGCAGGCCCAGCGCCGCGGCATTGCGGTTGAGCATGTGGTGCAATCGCTGGCGGATAACGAACCGGAATCCGTGACCATCACGATTTCGTCATCCGGAATATCGCACGAAGTCGAAGGCACAGTATTCGCCGATGGCCGTCCGCGCATTCTGGCCATCGACGGCTATCGCATGGAACTTATTCCGGAACGGACCATCGTGCTCATCGTGAATGACGACCGCCCCGGCGTCATCGGCTTGGTCGGTAAGGCGTTTGGCAGCGCGGGCATCAACATCGCGGACATGGCCCTCTCGCGCCGCGGCAAAACCGCGCTGATGGTGCTCAAGCTCGACGCACCCATGCCCGACTCATTGCGTGATTCTCTCTCCGCGAATCCACCGATCCTGTCGGTCCGCTCCGTATCGCTGCCTCCTGTGACCGGCAGTTGAGCACGGGCTGCAATGAATTCCGGTTAGAGATTGTGCCCAGAGCGGCTTGCACGGACCGCCAATTCGGCGACGATGAGGGGGATCGACACCGCTGCGCAGCGAGGCCCGCGCAACTGTGCCCATCCAGGAGCCGCTGCGATTCTTGATGCCCTTTATCCCCTGTCCTTCGACATTGAGTCGCCCACACCGGGGACGGGGAAATACCTGAGGGATCCGACTCTTTCGCTCCTGGTCGATTTCTTCCGGACCAAGGGAACTGAAACGCTCAAACAAGAGGATAGGCAGGAGGCCTGGTATGGGGATTGGATTTCCTACCAGGCACGGCACAAGATCTACGCGTGTGTTTTGTCCCCGCAAAGGTACTCGAGCCAAGGAAACAGCTTCCGATTTGCCCGGCTGACGCGCCTTTGGGAAGCGTTTGGTTATTTCAGCCCGGCCCACGCCTACAGCCTGCACACATCGTTTCTGGGCCTGTTCCCCATTTTGCTGGGGCACAACGAAGAACTGAAAAAAGAAGCCATTGACCGACTGGAGAATGGAGGCTTATTTGCATTCGGAGTCTCCGAACGCACTCATGGATCGGACCTGTTTGCAAACGAATTCACGGTCCAGAAGACGACCAACGGCTGGCTTGCTGAGGGGGCCAAGTGTTATATCGGAAACACCAATGCCGCATGTTTGATTTCCATACTGGCCAAAAAAACGGAAGCAGCGTCCCCGACCACGGGCAAGAGGGCCCCGTTCCTTTTCTTTGCACTGAGGCCTGGTGAGAGCACCGCTCTGCAAAACGTCAGGAAGATCAGGACGATGGGAATTCGAGCGGCCTTCGTTGGCGAGTTCGAAGTCCACCAGCATGCCTTCACCGATGGAGACATCATTTCCCAGGGCCGCGATGCCTGGGACGCGGTGCTTGCGACCGTGAACTTCGGAAAATTCCTTTTGGGATTCGGCGCAGTGGGAATTTGCTCCCATGCGTTTGCGGAAGCCTTCGTTCATATGCGGCGGCGCGTCCTTTATGGCAAACCTGTAATGGAGATGCCTCATATTCGAGCAGCAACGGTCTGCGCTCATGCGCGACTGTGCGCCATGAAGTTTTTTGCGTACAGGGCGCTGGACTACCTGCAAATCGCATGTGACGACGATCGCCGATATCTCCTGTACGCCGCCGTTCAGAAGGCGAGGGTCAGCACCGAGGGTGTCAAGGTGATGGCGATCCTCTCGGAATGCGTGGGCGCCAAAGGATTCGATGCGACAACGCATTTCGAGTCGGCCATCAGGGATGCCATGCTGATCCCCGGGTTGGAGGGCAGCACACACATCAACCACGGCCTCGTCGCGCAGTTCTTGGACAACTACTATTCCGAGTCGTGTCCCATGCTTCCGGCGCCCGAATCTGTCATCCTTGCAGACAGTGACGCCGGCGAGAACGACTATTGGTTCTTAGCGCGGGATCGGAACGCCAGGACGGTTGGATTCGGGAACTCCCGGCGGGCATACGAACCGTTACGGGCTTCGTCAAACGTGGAAACATTCATGGCTCAGGCAGAAGCGTTCCGAAACTTTGCGCTGCAGGGAAATTCAGCCCTAAACCCCAACGGTAGCATTGCACTTGCCATCGCCATCGGGCGATGTTTTTCTGTCATCGTCTATGCACAACTGGTGGCGGAGAACTGCCAACTGAGCGGCGTTGCTCTGTCGACTGTTTCGATTATTTTTCATGCATTGGTGGAAGATCTCAGTGCCGAGGCGCTGACGCTTTCGGCCCTGTTCCCGGCAGAAAGCGACGCCGCGACCCGCCTCAAGGATGTCATCCAGGTTCCGCGCACGAGCGTCGCAAACATGGAAGAAGCCTGGAATTTTCTGGCTCAGCGATATGGGAATTAAGTCGTGGAGAAATTGAAATTGAGCGACGAGCGTGACGTAGGCAGTTTCATGACATGAAAGGCAACTGGGCCATTGGAATTGACTTGGGCGGAACCAACCTCAAGGTCGGCCTCGTCGATGACGCCGGGCGATTGATGGCCTCGCGATCCTGCCCGACGTGCGGCGAAATAGGCCCGCAACATTTCGTAGACTCGGTCGCCGAATTGGTGGCCGATCTGTTGACCCTGGAGAGACTGGACCGCGCCTCCATCGTCGGCGCGGGCGTTGGCTCCCCCGGCCCGCTGGATCTGAAAACCGGAACCCTACTCAAGACTGCGAACCTGCCATGGGTTAAGGTCCCCCTTGGCGATCTGCTTTCCCGCCGGTTGCAGTTGCCGGTTGTTGTGGACAACGATGCGAATGCGGCGGCGTATGGAGAGTTTTGGTGCAACAGCGAGTCTGAATGTCGCAACATGGTTCTTCTGACGTTGGGCACGGGTGTCGGCGCAGGTGTGGTTCTCGATGGACAGGTTCTACACGGCTTCTTCGACAATGCCGGAGAGCTGGGTCACATGATTGTGGCGCCAAACGGTCTGACCTGTGGATGCGGACAACGCGGATGTCTGGAAGCGTATGCCTCAGCGGGCGCAGTCGCACGCCGATTTCGCCATGCCATCGAAGCCGGAGAGCGATCGACAATTGCAGCCGGCGTTTCGATCGACTCGAAAGCGATTGCTGAAGCTGCCCGGCAAGGCGACCCGCTATGTCGCCGACTTTGGGATGAGACCTGCTTCTACCTTGCGATCGCCTGCATTAATCTTCAGCATGCCTATAACCCGCAGGTCGTATTGCTGGGCGGCGGCATGGCCGACGCCGGCGACTTTCTTCTTCGCTCCGTGCGAGCGCATTTCGATTCCAACAAATGGAAATTGCACGACGATTTTCCACGGATAGAACTTGCCCGCCTCGGCTCCGACGCAGGACTCATCGGTGCGGCAGGACTGGCGTGGGCTCAATGGAGACGAATCGTGGTTTGAGATCCGTTGCACAAGGCGACTGGTGCGCATGACTGTGGGTCTCGCTGGAATGCAATTGCTTTCGCTCCGCCATGTCAAAGTAGAGCCACGAAGGCCGCCGCTCGATGATCGCGTACTCTTTTTGTCCGCAAGCCAGAATAACATCACGACGATGGCGGCGCGGACAACCCGGAACGGCCATCAAGCCAAGGTTCGCAGCATGGGAAAGGAAGTCTCGCAAACCTCCACGTGACTTTGCACCAAAGGTGGTCACTTCGCCCGGCGCCATACCCGACGCAGCAAGCAGACGTTGGATTTCGCGCGGCGTGTATTCGCGGTTGTGTCGATTGGTGTCGAAACCGTTATATGCGTTCCAGCCACACGGTTGCTCACCCAGCACGATATTCACGACATTGGCGGTACGAATGGCATTGGGCGTGCTCAGTACGAATCGTCCGCCGGGCTTCAGTACGCGGTTGATCTCGGCCATCATGGCCATCGGATCCACAGCGAGATGTTCGAGCACCTCGAGGCAGGTAATCACATCAAATGATCGATCCTCGAATGGAAATTCGTCGCGCTCGAGATCAAAGACACTCATCCGAACATCGGCAGCCGGAGCCTCTTTCACATGGAGTGAATCGTTGACGAAACCTGCGTCGGGATACGATGTGTTGAGTACGATCCGGCGGTAGCCCAGAAGCACTTGAAAAAATGGAAGCCAGACGCGGGAGCTGCCCACATCCAAAATCGCAGCATCGGCCGACGTTGCTGGAGGAATTCGACGCAGCGTCTCTCGGAAGCGCACTCGCTCGGCACGCCAGACATCTTCGAGTCGCGCAGGAAAACCGTCCGTATTCACGCGCTGCATCAGCGCAAAAAGCTGAGCGTCAGAGTAAGCGTCCACGGGATGGGAAGGACAAGCCGGCATACAAACACTTATCGGCTTCCTGGGATCGGAAGTCCTCACACCCACCGTGCCCGCTACCTCCATGGGTGAGAGGTCAGGATCAACGGTTTTGGCGCAGGGCGCGGGACATTTCCCGCTTGTGCTCCCGCTTCTTGATGGATTCGCGTTTGTCGCCAATCGTCTTTCCACGAGCCAACGCAATGGTGACCTTGGCGAGGCCGCGGGAGTTGAAGAAAATGCGCAAGGGAATGAGCGTCAGGCCCTTCTGTTCTACCTTGGGTTTGAGCTTGCGCAACTCGGTTTTGTGAACCAGCAGTTTCCGCTTTCGAAGCGGATCGTGGTTTTGGGTGTTGGCAAACGCATAGGGGTTGATGTGCGAGCCGATGAGCCAGAGTTCGCCCCCGTCAAGCCGAACATAGGCCTCCTCGATCGATACATTTTTGTCACGCAGGCTTTTCACTTCCGAGCCTTGCAAAACGACCCCGCACTCGATTTTTTCGAGCGTTTCGAAGCGAAAACCGGCTTTTCGGTTGGTACAGACGGTTTGATCTACCGGCGTTTTTGACATAACATTAGCTGAATCATACACTTAGAGGAAAAGTGCAGCGAGGTTTATATGCCCTACAAATCGGTTCGATTCTATCTATGATGTGTCAGGCTGCAAACGGTAACCCAAAAATGGCCCGTTTGGCCGATGGAGATTGGGATTGACTGCAATACCGGACACGAGCAAGCAACGCGAGCACCAGCTCATTCATCGCTCACGGGCCGGCGACCGTGCGGCCATGCGTGAATTGATCGATCTGCACAAGGATCGGCTGTTCGCGTTCATCTGGCGCATGGTCCGCGACCATCACGAAACTGAGGACATTTGTCAGGATGCATTTCTGAAGGCATTCGCGTCGCTGGACACTTTTTCAAGCGAATTCCGCTTTAGCACATGGCTATTCACCATCGGTTACCGTGTTTGCCTCAATCGGCTGCGTCGCAAAAAAGGGACCTCCGCCGAGATCGACTTTACCCAGATGGAATCTCCGGATGGGTCCGATACCGCTGATTTTGTAACGTCGGAGGAAGCCGGGAAGATTCGCGGGCTGGTCTGGGATGCGGTGGATCAACTTTCGACGCCCCAGCGGGCCGCCATATTGCTTTTTTATCGCCACGATTGTGGCTGTCACGAAATCGCCCGGGTGCTGGAAGTGCCTCTGGCCACCGTAAAGAGCCACCTGCATCGGGCCCGGGCGCGCCTGCGGGAAATCCTGGAATCCCATACGGCGGCGGAGCTCAGCGAATTTCGCAATCTTTCCGAGCGTGCCGTGTAGAAGGAATAGCCGGGGCCGGTTGAGAGCCTCGGCGAATCGCCGGAACATCGCCCATGCACTGCGAACAGGCCCGTCAACTTTTCGACGCGTACCTCGATGGCGAACTCTCTCCATCTCTGGCCACCGAACTGGGAACCCACCGAGTGCACTGTGCGGATTGCCGCCAGGCTCTGGCTCTGCTCGAAGTCAGCGGTCACATTCTCCGTTGCGACCGCGACACGGTTACTCCTTCGCCCGATTTTACGAATCGCCTGCTGGCGTGCGTTGACTCGGCCCCGGTCTGGCGCCGCAAGGTGTTGAACGCCATTTACATCGGCGGCCCGCTGGCGGCTGCGGCCGTGATTGCCCTGGCGTTTGTCGGGGTTTTTGACGGCAAGCGACCATCGCAAGTTGCCGGCGTCAAAGAAGTGGCGAAAGCTCCGATGATCCAGCCGGCCTCTATTTCTCCTTCGCCCACGAACCCCGGTCCCTCAGCAGATCCAGCCGAGCCGACATTGGGTGATTTTATCGACCGGACCCAGACCAACATGAAGGACAAGGGCGATTCGGTCCAGCGCGTGCTGGATGTGACAGTACTGCAAATGCTCGATGTTTTGGAAAGTGCCAAGGATCGGTCCAAGGCGAACGACGGGAAGGATGATGCGCTTCCTTTGAATCCTTCCGCAACCTCACCGCCGCCCAATCGCCAGGACGACTCGGCAGAGGAAGTTTCCGATGAGACCGAGGATGCGCCTCAGGATGACGATGCCTCTGAGACGGATACGACTCCGCCAGAAAATTGACTCCTTTCAGCGGTTTCACATCGATGGTCGTCCGACTACGCAGCCGCTACCTTGTTTTGGCACTGTCTTTCTTTCTCCCCACACTATTTTTTGGTTCCACGTCTGAATCGATTGCTCAAGAGGCATCCCAGGAGAGGCGCGAGCCCACTCTTGCCGCCTGTGTCCCGGCATCGGCGCGAATTTTCATCAGCCTGAATCACCCGGCCGACCTCCATCGCGCCCTCAATCGAGCCAAGGCGGTGCGATTGCTATCGCTGCTTGGCGGTCGTGCGGACAAAGGCGATGACGCCGACTTCAACACCATGGTTCAATCGCTGGCGGGCACGGGTCACCCCATTCCGCTCGAAGATCTGATGAGTTGCGATGCGGGCCTGATCGCCGATTCGCTGGCGGGCCTGGCCAACCCCATTTGGCTGGTGCGGGCTGCCGATGATGGGATGGTCCGCCGATGGTTTCCCCAGCACACCCAGTCGGGCTCCGATTCGGACGCCGCCCGAATGTTTCGCACGGACGAGGGACGGTTTGTCTGCCTGCGTGGAAACGTTGCGGCGGTGGCACCGAGATCAAGCGACTGGACACAACTCGGAAACGTCTTGCGGGCCATGACCGTCGGCGAGGCAGACGTTCTGGAAAAATTGCCGGCCTATCGTGAATCCATTGCCTACCTGCCGAGCAAACCACTCGCGACTCTCTATTTTGCGGGACAGGCATCGTATACGCCAAACGAACCGCAAACCGATGATCATCTCGCGGTGGGGATTTATGCGAAGGGGGAAACCATAGATCTGGCATTTCGCGGCTCGCAGGCACGATCGCCAGGCAAGGGCGCCATTTCCGCGGCCGCCATGGAACGAATGCTCAAACTGCCTCAAACAACCCTGGGCGCATATATCACCACGGTGGATTGGACCGCGTTTACGGCCCAACAAGAAAGCGCGGTGTCCGGCACGGTGGCCCGCTATGTGCGACTGTTGAAGGAGCTCAGCCAGGCTGATTTGCCGCCCGATGCGATACCCCCGCGATTGGGCCGTCACCTGATCCTCGCATGGGGCCAGGATTTCTCTGCCAGGGGCGTCACTCCGCAGGCGGCGGCGCTGATTGAAAGTCCCGAAGCGTCACGCATGACGGAGAGCGCCCGTCGGGTCGTGATATCGCTGGGCAGAATTCTCTCCACCCTTGAGCTTCGCAACGTTTCCGAAGATTTGCAGGTGGAAGGAAGCACCCATTTGGGCGTGACCGTGTCGTCGATTCCGCTGCGCAGGTACGCCGAGCACTCTCGTTTCGCCTGGGTCAAGGTGCTGGCGGATCTCGCTCCGAGTTGGGCGGCAAGCGGCGACTGGCTCCTGGTCACACTGACACCTGACCACATGAATCAACTTCTCGATGCACAGATTGGCTTTCTCAGCGTCCTGGGCAATGATCGCGATGCGCGGGCCCTTCGAGAAGCTCCGCAGCAGGATCTTTCGGCGGCGTTTCTCCAAGGCGCAATGGCATCCTCCACTCTGCGACTCTGGGAGCAAAGCCTCAACGCGGCCAATCTGGCAGGCTCGATTCAAGACCTGTGGAAAACAAGCGACTCCCCGGAAACGAACAACAAGCAACTGGGCATCGAGATCGGAGACGGGAGCGATTTTGGCCTCGTTGAAATCGCCACGGTGTTTCCATCCACTCCGGCTGAGGGAAGACTGAAACCAGGCGATCGGATCATCGGCGTGGACGGTCGCCTGCTGGAGATGGTTGCGCCGGCGGAGGATTTGCGACACTGGTGGGAGGAGGCGGCGCCCGGATCGAGTCACACGATGCGAATCCTTCGTGCCGAGTCGATCATGGAATTGGACGTGATGCGTCGTCTGGACCAGGGGAGCATGACCGACCTCTTTGCCCAACCGCTGGATGCTTTGCACCAGCTTTCGTTGTTGTGCGAGACGATCCCCGCGGCCACTTTGCAAGTGCACGATACCGGTGATCGACATTTCTCGGCATTGCTCAAGCTGAGAGCGAGTTCGACGAAAAAATGAGCCTAGGGTGGGGTTTCAAACCGATCGCCGGCACGAACGCGCCTTCCATTGACGAAATCATTCCATGACATCAAGCGACCTGCGGCAGGCTGGATTTCCAGAATCTCCAACAGGCCGTCTCCCGTCGAGACCTGCAATCGTTCGTTCAGCGTTCCGGGAGCCAACGGGCTGCGTCGTGCCTCTTCCATGATTTGCGATTGAGAGATGACAACCATTTCGGTCTTGCCCGTCGAGGTGACGAAATTCGCGGTAGCCGCCGGCCACGGTGTCATGCCGCGAATGTGATTGAAAATCCGCCGTGTCGAACCCGTAAAATCAATTTGTCCATCGACTTTTTTGAGTTTGGGAGCAAGAGTCGCGCAAGTCTCATCCTGCGGAATGCCAACCGGATCTTCGTCCTGCGAAAACATGGCCAGCGCCGACTGCACCGTTTGAACGCCAAGCACAGCGAGTCGGTCATGCAATTGTCCGGCATTTTCATCGGGCAGAATATCGGTGGGGTCCTGGGCAAGAATCGCACCTGCATCCATCTTACTTACGATGCGAAACACCGTGCAGCCCGTTTGTGTTTCGCCGCGTACGATCGCCCAATTGATTGGAGCGGCGCCCCGGTATTTCGGCAGCAACGAAGCGTGGAGATTGATCGCGCCGCCCGACGCTGTGGTGAGCAATTGCGGTCCGAGCTTCTGCCCGAAGGCGATCGCCAGCATGAGTCGCGGCGACAGGCCTCTCAAACGATCGATCCACTCCGGCAGGTTGACGTTTTCGACTTCGGCGACGGGAATTGCCAGTTCATCGGCGAGTGTGCGGACCGGCGTGGGGGTTGTCTGCCTGCCGCGGCCGCTGCCGCGCGCGGGCTGCGTAACGATCAACGGAATCTCGTGTCCGCTTTGTGCAAGCCACCGAAGGGATGGCCCGGCGAATGCGCCTGAAGCAAGGACAACAACACGCATCAATCACCGCTTACGAGAAGCCTTGTACTTGTCCCTGAGTTGCTTGAGCACACGGCGGTTGGCAATCTCGTCCGAGGCAGACATGTTGTCGATGATGAGACGGCCGTCGAGATGATCGATTTCATGCTGCCAGATTCTTGCGGGCAGGTCGGCCTGGGCAAGTTGAAACGGCCGCCCTTCGACATCAACCGCCTGCAAGATTCCATGGGCTGCACGACGCATGGTGACGGTTGCGCCGGGAATGGACAGACACCCTTCCTCTCGTTCCTCGGCGCCGCCCAGCTCCACGAGTCTTGGATTCACCAGCACCTGATCGTCCGCCGACTCGCCGGTGGGGTTGCACACGAACAGCCGCAGTCCGACGCCGACCTGGGGCGCGGCGAGTCCGACGCCCTTTTCCTCGCGCATGAGTTCGAACATGCGCTCTGCCAGTGCCCGGAGCGGCGCACCAAATTCAGTGACCTCCAATGCCTTTTTTTTCAGGATCGGATCAGGATAAAGTACAATTTCGAGCTTGGATAACGGAGGAAATTTCAATCGGCGGATTCCAGTGGTTAAAGGTCGACGGCCCGCCACGTGGCTTGACACTCTTCGCCTGCGTGATAGTATAACCTGTCTGCCAAATGTAAAGGGTTCCTGCTACGAGAGTAACAGCTTTTGGCGGCGGTGCCCGCCCAATGAACCCTCGAAAAAAACGAGGCTTTATTGGTTGGTTTTCGCCTGGTCGGCGATCAGGCTTGGTGTTCCGGAAAGTTTTGCCCTCATCCATGGCCAAGAAGAATCCCGACACTCCCCAGGAACCCTCCGACCCAAATGCGCGTTTTACAACATCCCCCGCCGACAAGGAAAAAGCGCAGAAATGGTTTGCCCGCGGTCGCGAACTCGGCGACAAGCGCCAGTTCGAAATGGCGATTGAGTACTATGTCAACGGGCTGGAGTTCTGGCCGGATGCTGTCGAAGAAGCCCTCAAGCCTTTTCACGGCTGCGCGATCGCCCGTCGATCTACCGGCGGCAAGAAGCCGGGGCTGACCGATACACTAAAGCGGTCGGTAAATGACAAGGATCCCAAGCAGGCATACATCAACTCGCTATGGCTTTTCGGCCGGGAACCGGACAACACATCCTATGCCGAAGCATTGGTGAAGAACGCGAGCCGGCTGCGCGCTGATGATGCCGCCAAGTGGTCCGCCGGAGTGCTGCACAAAACACTGGAGAATAACCCGAAGGCCACCACCAAACAGTTTCAGGCGCTTGTCCAATCGCTTGAAGAACTGGGAGACCGATCAGCAGCGCGGGGTGAACACGCCTTCGCCGTGGCAGCCCTGCAATCTGCTGTGGACGCCATTAATCTTTGGCGGCGGCGCTTCGCGAAGGATCACGCTGCCGAAATGGCGCTGAAAGGCGTATCCACGAAACTAACCATCCTGAAAGGGAAATATCAGGACGAAGGGTCGTACCGCGATAGCATCGTGGATGCGGCCGCACAGGCAGACCTCCACGATCAACAAAAAACCGTCACCAGCGAAGAGCGTCTTGATGAGTTGATCGCCAAGGCCATGGCCGAATACGAATCGCACCCGGAGAATGGCGCCGCCCTCAAAAATGTTGTCGATTTGCTTTGCCGCCGGGAGCGAGATGAGGAGGAGCGGAAGGCCATCGGGCTGCTGGTTGCTGAATTCAAGCGCAGCGGCGAGTATCGATGGAAGCTCACCGCCGACGACATACGAATCAAGCAGTTGGGACGCGGGCTGCGCGAATTGCAAAAACAAGGCGATGCCGACGCCGTCAAGAAGGCGCGGATCGAGCAACTTCGTTTTGAGTTGTCCGTCTACAAGGATCGAGTGGATCGCTATCCGACAGACAACCGGGCGAAGTTCGAATTGGGCGTCCGTCGTTTTCAGGCGGGTCAGTTCGACGAAGCGATCCCGCTCTTCCAGACGGCGAGAACCGACCCCAAAAACCGGGCCGCGGCCGAGGTCTATTTGGGGCGATGCTTTTTCCGCAAGGGCTATCACACGCAGGCGATCAGCGCCCTGGAGGAAGCGACAAAAACCCATGAATTTCCTGACGACGACCTGGCCAAGACGATGCAGTACTGGCTGGGGCGGTCTCAGGAGGCTGCCGGGGATGCCGCCGCCGCCCGCACCACCTACGGAAATATCCTGCGTATGGACTACAATTATCTCGACGTCCGTGCTAGACTAGACGCTTTGTCCAAGAGTTAGCGACTTTTACCCTAAGGAGATTACGGTGCCGAATCTTGCATCAACCGCCAAGCGGGTCCGACAGAATGAGCGGAACCGACTTCGCAATCGATCCCTCAAAGCCGAGCTGAAAACCGAAACCCGCAAGCTGACCGACGCTTTGCACGATGGAAAAATCGAGCAGGCCAAGAAACAGTTGATCAGGGTGACCAAAAAGCTCGACCAGGGTGCATCCAAGGGAACGCTTCATCGCAATACAGCGAGCCGGCGCAAGTCACGACTTGCCAAGCAAGTGAACGCCGCAACGGCCGCCAAGTCGAAGTAAGTGTCCGGCTAAAGTCTCCCGTAATTTCGTGTTCGGGCAGGATGGCAATGGCTGTGTCCACGCATTCCATTCCGAAAACTGTTCCTGCGAGATTCGTTTCGCGGGGTGGAGACAAACTCGCCGCGGCTCTGGATGCCTTCGGACTGAACGTCTCCGAACGCACGTGCGCCGACCTCGGAAGCCACGTCGGCGGGTTCGTCGATTGTCTGCTGCAACTTGGCGCCGGCAAGGTGTTTTCTGTGGACACCTCGTACGGCACGCTGGCCTGGAAACTCCGCAAGGACCCGCGTGTCGTTGTGCTGGAGCGAACCAACGCGATGCATGTTACCCTCCCGGAAGCCGTCGATCTGGTTACGATTGACGTGGGATGGACGAAGCAATCCAAAGTTCTGCCGAATGTCCGGAACTTCATCAAGCCTTCCGGCAGTGTCATTGCGCTCATCAAACCACACTACGAAGCGCCTCCAGATTTACTGCATAACGGCGTACTGCCCGAGCAGGAGTGTAAGGGCTTGATCGATACGGTGTTGGCAGACGCTCTTACGAATGCATTTGAAACCATCGTGACAATTCCCAGCCCCATCCGCGGTCACGGTGGGAACTGCGAATTCTTTGCACTATTGAGACCCTTGTCTCAAAATGCCCAGGATTTCCACGTCAAGATGTAGGGTGCGCCATTGCCATCGAGCCCATTTTCAATCGCTTCGACTCCATGTGCCCAACTTGGAACCGGGTGAAAACCCATGAATTCTGACCAAAGAGCAGACCCGTCGCTCGCAACCGTGGCCATGACCGCCGCGCAGCTTGAACAGCATGTGCTCGAACGGACAGCAACCCTGCTGGAATCCAATCAACAACTCCGCATTGAAATTCAGCGACTCACCGATCGCGAAAATGCAATGCACGAGAGCGAAGAACCATACCGGATGCTCTTCGAGCAGGCGGCCGCGGGATTTGCACTGATCAGCGTTGACGGAAGATTTCTCAGCGTCAATCAGAAGCTCAGCGATATGCTGGGCTATTCCCGAGATGAATTGCAGACCAAGACATGGATCGACATTACCCATCCGGATCACTTGCCGAGCAATCTCACAGGTAACAAAAAGATGCTTTCCGGGGACTCCCCCACTTTCGTCATCGACAAGCAATATGTCCGCAAGAATGGTTCGACGGTATGGGTCCACCTTACTGCGTCTCTGGTCCGTGCAGCGGATGGAAATCCCAAATATTTTGTTGCGGTCATCGAGGACATCACAGAACGCAGGGACGCCCAGGAACGGCTTGCCAGAAGTGAGCAACGCCTTCGGTCCGTGCTCGATCACACCACCGCATGCGTTTACATGAAGGATCCTGCGGGGCGCTACGAACTGATCAATCGCCGATTTGAAGAACTATTTCACATTTCTCTCGACGAAATCCGAGGTCGCACTGATTTTGAGATTTTTCCTCATGACCTGGCCCAGGCGCTTCGCACGAACGATGCCAAGGTACTGGAAACCCGGATGCCGCTGGAGCTTGAGGAGACGGTTCTACAGGATGACGGACTTCACACCTATATTTCCATCAAAGTCCCCATCCTTGACGCAAGTGGCAATGCCGTGTCCGTTTGCGGCATTTCCACTGACATCAGCGAACGCAAGCAGGCCGAGTCAGAATTGGTCCGGGCAAAGGAATCCGCTGAGCAGGCCAGTCGTATCAAGAGTCAATTCCTCGCGAACATCAGCCATGAAATCCGCACTCCGATCATGGCGCTCCTCGGCGCGGCGGAACGCATTCACACGGGCGGACTCAGCAGCCAGGAAACAAGTGACCACAGTGAAATCGTCCTGCGCAGCGGACGACATCTCCTTTCCATGGTGGACGACCTATTTGATCAATCCCGGATCGACACGGGACGGCTGGATGTCGCATTCGGGCCGTGCTGTCTGCCGGAAATGATGGCGGATGTGCATGCGGTCACCGCGCCACTCCTCAAGAAGCCGGTCACTCTTGAAATCAAGTATGAATCAGAAGTTCCGGAATACGTCACGACAGATCGAAAACGCCTGACTCAGGCGGTCATCAATCTGGTGCATAACGCGATCAAGTTCACGCACCAGGGGTCCATTCAAGTCAAAGTGAGCGCGGAATTTGTCGATCATTCCCCATTTTTGTCCATTGCAGTGGAAGATACCGGGGAGGGAATCGGCGATGCCGACTTGAACCGCATTTTTGAACCATTCACCCAGTTGAAAACAGGCCTCGGGCACCACTCCGGAGGAATGGGGCTGGGGCTGCCCTTGGCCCGATCGATTGCCCATCGACTTGGCGGCACCCTCGACGTTCGCAGCCAGCTCGGCCAAGGCAGCCTTTTTGTCGTTCGCATTCCGATCGGCCCCTTGGACAACAGGCCGTGGATCGCGCCCGAAGCGGCGTCGCATTGGAATCTGAGCCAACGGTATGAACTCACTCCGCAGATTGCCCTTACCGGAGCGATACTGATTGCCGAAGACTCGGAAGATGTTCGCAGATTGCTCATCGGCGCCTTGCAACAGACCGGTGCAAACGTTGTGGGCGTGGAGGACGGCAGGCTCGCGATCGAAGCGATGAAAACCGCTCATTTTGATCTTGTGCTGCTGGACCTTCGAATGCCCCGCGTGGATGGATTCGAGGCAGCGAAGGCAATTCGGGAGATGGGCTACGCCGGTCCGCTCATTGCGCTCACCGCTTCAACAACCCAGACCGAACACAAGCGAATTCTGGCGGCCGGCTTCGACGAACTTTGGTCCAAGCCAATTCCACTGCGAACCCTGATTTCCCTCTGCGCCTCGTATCTGCACTCGACCTCTGATCTCACGACGCCCAGCGGCGGACTTGAAGCGAAATTTCAAGAAGTGCGATCCGAGTACGCGGACCGGCTGCGACACCGTATAGAGGCGTTGCAAACCGCATTCGATCAGGGCGATTTCGCGTCGGCGCGAGAAATCCTGCACCAGCTCATCGGGAGCGCCGGTATCGTAGGCTTCGCGGAACTGTCGCGACAGGCATGCGTCGTTCACGACCAATTGAAGCGTGGTGCAATGTCTCCTGAGTCATCCGCATTGCAGCAGCTGTATGCCATGGCACGACAGATCAGTGGCTGACCAATTCAAGGGCAATTCATCATAACATGGGGATAGGGTCGCCCCTTAAACGCGTCCACGCAGGCAGCAATATGAGAGAAGTCGATATCGTTCACCAAATTCACGTTACCGAGTGCGTCCACGCCGGCCAGCAGCGCCCGTGCCTTAATCGGCGCACCTGGAATGTTCTTGAATTTGTTTACCAATGAGGAAACATCGCCCAGGTCGGGCTGATTGGCCGTATCCGGTGGATTGTACGGCGTCTCCACGTCACCCCAGCGCGTTGTGTGCACCGTGATGGTCGGCGACACGTCTGTGCATGCTCCCTCGTTGCCCTGACACGAATTCTGCAGCAACTCGTATTGGTACGTTGAACTCGGAACGATTTCCGGGCCGGTTACAAACAGCAGCGAAATACTGCTCCAATCCTGATAGTGCGGCGCGCATTGCAGCTTGGAAGCCCAGAACGGCGTAGGAGTCGCAGTCGATTCGACGTATTGAGTCGGAGGGCCGACCCACCGAATCTGGCCTTCGAAGGAAGTGAAGGGCGCCGACGGACCGCCTGTGTATGGCGGGTTCACATGATGCAGCGAGGTCAGATGGACGCGAATGGCCCCTTCCACCGGAATCACATTCTGGCAGGGGTGAAACAGTCCGCAGCCCAGAGCAATGAACCGCGTGAATTGCATGAAATACGGCTCGCAAACCGGTTGCGTGCTGGGGATGCAAGCCACATCATTGCAGGACACGTCGAGTATCGCCGTGCCGCGATGACCAGGGAAGCTGCCCAGTTGAATCAAAAAACACTCGCCGGGCATCGCATTGCGAAGAATCTGTTCTGAGGCCCTCCAATATCCCGCGCCCCCGACTGGGCTCCCAGTACAACTTTCGTCCTGTGGGATACCCGCCAAAGTCGCCGCGGAAGTGGCTGCGTCCAGCGGACAGGGCGGGCACTCCGTGGGATTGCCTGGATTGTGGTAGACCGCCAGGACCGAATCGAAGCGCGATCCCGTCTGGCATTCGTTGACCACCAGATCGCATGTTTCAGGTGCGATGAACTTATACCAAACGTCAAAATCGATCTGCCATGCAAACAAATCCAAAGGAAATGGGCCAAATCCATCCGTCGTGGCACATTGATTGCTCACCGTGTAGGACCCTTCGGTGATAGTCGTCGAAACGTCAATGCAGTTGTCATTTGATGGCGGACCCGACGGACAGCTCACGCCTACGCAGGATGTGTTAAGGATGTCCCAGATGCCGTTGGCTGCGTCGCAATCCCGAAGCGTCCTGCCCGAACAATTCCCGTCGCACATACAGCAAGCACCGATCAAGGATTCGTGCCCGATCGGCGAAAATGCCTTGTTGAGACAGAAGACATTGTCGAATGGCGCGGCATGTCCCGAAGGATATCCTGCTTCGTTTCCGCTGAACGAATAGCTATCAGAATCCGGGGCGCGCTGACTCCAGAACCAGTCGCAGGTCGGGTATGAGTCAGACACATCGTTGCTTATTTCGAGCCAATAGCTCTGGCCCGGAATCAAGCCGGCAATTGGATGATTCAAGACAAGTTCGAAACCATACATGTTGGTAAGCATTCGAGTAAAGATCAACGACTGGGGCACTATTCCGCGTTGTGACGTGGCCATACTTGTGCCGACTAGTGATCCAGGCGAACGTCCTGTGCCGGGGTCATTGGCGAAGACCCTGACACGGAAATGGTCGCTAGTGACAAGAAGGCTGCAATCGGGCAAAGCGGCATTGGGATCGGCATCCACGTAGAAACCCCAGACGCAGACGTGATCGAGGATCCCGGCACTGGGCCGGAAATCGTCCGCGGCCAGCAAGCCATCAAAACCAAGGTGCCGATCGCTCAGCGTGAAATTAAACGTGTCGTCAAATGGCTGACAATTCCCACTCCCCTCGATCGAGCAAAGCGGGCACGGGCTCGGTGCACTGCGTTGCTGGGGAGAGCCCACGCAAGATTCATTTCCCGGACAGTCTGCGTTATTCGAACAGGACACGACCGTCGTGGCCGAACAGCTCCCGCCGTGACAACGGACGCCGCCGTGATAATCTCCCGGTAAATTGGCACAGTCTCCCGAAGTCATGGGCTGTCCCAATCGAACATCAGAACATTCCCCAGGCCCGGCGCAGCATGACCCCGTGGAACAGGGACTGCTTGAACAGTCAGCCACCGCCGGCACCGCATAGGGCGGCGCAAGAAACGCTCCCCCGAGCGCATCGCACTCAAGCTGGTTCACGCCATCGATGCATTGGTCGGCCACGCAACAGGCAGAGGTCGGGCATGCCTCGGCAGTGATGTGAATCTGGTATGGGCCGAAACTGCCCGGCACGCCGGACTGGACGGGAATGAAATACGTGCCGCCGGGCAACGGGCCAAAGGTGGCCCACTGGTTGTCGTCTTCGCAATACGGACCACCGCGGCCATGGTCAGCCTGAGGATACAGATACGGGTTTGCCTCGCTGTGTATTGGAATCAGGCAGGGGCAACTATCAAAAAGAACCGGATAGGCCGGACGCTTAACCGGATCTGTGCAGCAATAATCCACGCGGATCATGGCACAACCAGTGAAGGCGAACCCCTCGAACCATCCCAGCTCGATTGGCGGAGTCTCGGTGCCCCCATAGCAAAACGATTCGCCCGGTTGCAAACTGGCGGTTGTATTATCGCCGGTAATGGTCACGACAACGGGCGGACTCCCCGAAGGGGCGAGAGTGATCGCATGAACCAACACATCGTTGCAGCGGTCCGCGCCGGACGACGGAGCTGGTTGTGGACAGCATTGCGGGTTGCAATCGGTCCCGAAGCCTTGAAACATGCCGCCCGCCGCGGAGCAATCAGACAGGGTTTCCACCGTGCAGGCTCCCGTGAGCGAGTTACAGCAGGCCCCGGTGTCGCAGGCCGGCGCAGGGCAGGTAGTGCCAACGCCAAGAAAATGATTCCCATCGCCATTGCAGGCCCACGGCAATACGCCATCCGTACAGCCCGCCCCACTTGCGTTGCAACATGCGCCTAGTGGAGCGGCCACTTTTTCGCCCTCCAACTCAAACGCGAGGATCCCCGGATTGGGTGCGAGGAAGTTTCCCACCGGCCCATCGTTGACCCAAAGAATGCCCGCATCGTTGAAGCCGACATCGACGGCGTCCGTGCTTGCCCATAGCAAGCCGCCATCCGGTGTGAACTCCGACGCGACACGCAGCACGACAAATCCCTGGCTAGGAACGATCAGCGGGGGATCGAGAAAAAACCGCTCCAGGCCCGTAACCGTAGTCTGTTCCGCATAGGATTCGGCCACGAACCGCCCCGCCGAGTCACGAAATTCCACCACGACCTGCGTGTTCGCGAAAACCCCGCCCAGCAAACGAAGGTAGTAGACCGACATCACGCTTGGGCCGGCCAGATTGCAAACTCCCCCATTCGGACAGGCAGAATTGTCGGCACACCCGAGCCCATTCCGAGCCCCGCCCACGCATACTCCCGTATTGGTAAACGTATAGTCATCGCCAAGCTTGTAGACCGGCGTTCCAATCTGAGGATTCACAATGCTTGAATTGGAAACTGGCCCGACGTAGCCGAGTATTGCCCCGTGCGGTGCAATCCCTCCGCCATACTTGGGACAGCGAAGCAGGATGTCATTGACTATGGGACAAACCACTTCACATAAACTACATTCAACGGAAAACTCACCAGGATAATATCTTCCGCCTTGCGCACTGCACGATTGCCCCAACGAAGAACAAAGGTTGCTGTTGCAGTCTCCATTGACTGAACATGCCGCACCCGAATTACTACCAACTGCTGATCCACCACAAACGCCTTGCAACCTTCGCCGTGTACAGGCAGGCTCATTATTGCTACTACAGCAGCGACCTTGAAAACAAAATGGTCCTACAAAAGAACAGGTGCTTCCGAATAACTGAGCGCAATCTGCATCTGACCAACAAACCAAAGTGGAGGATGTATTTGTGCAGCGTCGTTCGCCACAGGTAGCACCGTAGCCACATGGATTTTCACCGGCATGGCAGACTCCGGCCACGCACGATTCATCACCGTTGCAAAGCACACCGTCATCGCAATCAGCGAAGCCGCATCGCCCTCCGTTCCCACAGCCAAACGTCGACGTGCAGACCGCTCCGGGGGTTGGCCCGCCGATGCAGGTTTTCTGCTGACTGCACACACTCGGCTGACAGACGTCAAGCGACTCGCTGCACGCCTGTCCGCCCGAGCATGGAGGCGTGCCGGGCGAGCACGCACCGGCCTGACACACTTCTGCGCCGTTGCAGAACTGCCCGTCGTCGCACCCGCCACAAAGCAGCCCAAAATTCTGAGCACAATCCGGCCCCCCTACTCCGCCCGGCTGGCCATTGGGAACAGGCGAATGCTGGCAGGTTCCCGAGCCCGCCGGCCCGCTCGCCGGAAAATCGCAAATGTCCACAGTACAGGGATTCCCATCGTCGCACTCGATGTTGTTCGTGCATCCGCCGATTGCGGCAAAAGTCGGTTCCAGGATGGCAATTTCCGTAGAAACAACCGCGAACGCAGTCAGGAAAATAGAAAGAAGTGCGGCCCTGCGGTCCAAATGAGCAGCGTTTGCTTTCATCGGCCGTTCTCCCATTCTGACGCCGGGCTTCGCGAAAAGCATGTGTACCATAAACAATTCTGCGAGTTATCACAACTAGAACGCGCTTCCTGCACCATTTTCATTGATGACGCAAAGGGCCGCCGGAGCCCGCTGAAATCAGCGAATTATGGGAAACAAACCGCAAAGCGCCTTCAACAATCACGATTCTGATAACTGAATTGCTTCGCCAATCCTTGTATTCGATACTGCTTAACATAGACGCATATCCCCTCAGATAGTGCTCCATAGCCTTTAGGCCACAACGCACGATGCGCGACTTTGATTCGCGTACGACACGCGCCTGACTCGCGGCCAAGATTGCCGTGCGCCGGCTCCCGTGCCACGTGGTGAGGGGATAGAAATGAAATCGCTCGGTCTGTCCGCATGCCTTGTCCTGGTTTCCAGCACCGCATTCGCCCAACCCGCTCTGGTCGAGAATCCGGATTTCCCCACGGTCGGGCCAGGTCCCCAGGCCGTGTATTCAGGCGAAGGCTGCTTCCTGCTTGCACAAGGAACGATTTTGCCAGGCGATGTGGATTGGATCGGCGTTCGAATTCCCCGCGCGAGTTCACGGACCATCATCGATGTGGACTTTCCCAATGGAACGCACGGCAGCGCACTGCTGGCGATGGTGACTAACGGTACAACCGGCTTCAACATCGGTGACAATAACAATTCGCGCGATGCATTCTGCGGATTGTCTGCGGCAACCAATCCAGTGGGCAGCCCGAGAGATTCCGTTGTCGACCTTCAGGAGACTTCGCTCAACGCCACGATCAATATTGCCATCACGGGCGCGGCCGACACCTCCTTTTCCGGACTTCATATGGAGAATTTCACCTACGCGGTGTGGGTTTACGCCGTCCCCATTCCCTGTGTGAATGACATGAGCTGCGACGACGGTGTGGCCTGCACCCTCGATCACTGCGACGTCCCCACGGGCGATTGCTCCAATACACCCCGCAACAATCAGTGCGACGACGGTCATTTCTGCAACGGGACGGAATGGTGCGATCCGGCGTTTGGCTGCCGCGCCACCCCCGCCCCCTCATGCGACGACGGCGTTGATTGCACGCAGGACTTCTGCGACATGATCACCGATGCATGCGGCCACATGGCCGACGATTACTTCTGCGACAACGACCTCTTCTGTGACGGCGACGAATGGTGCGACGCGGTGAACGGATGCCAGCCCGGCACTCCGGTCGATTGCGACGACGGCGTGGGTTGCACTGCCGATGCATGCGACGAAGAGACCTGGGAATGTCTGCACACGGCGAGCGATGAGCTGTGCGACGACGGCCTTTTCTGCAACGGAGCCGAGCACTGTGATTATGACGATGGCTGCACGGCCGGGTCAGCCCCCTGTGCCGGAGCCCTTTGCCGGGAGAGTGACGACCGATGCGTGGCGTGCCTGTCCGACAGCGACTGCTCCGACGATCGTTTCTGCAACGGGGCGGAGCATTGCAACGCCCAGGGTGTGTGTGTCAGCGGGGCCTATCCCTGCGGTGCGGCCATGTGCCGCGAAAGCGATGAACAATGCGTCGAATGCCTTGCCGACACCGATTGCTCCGACGGCGCCTACTGCAATGGGGATGAATTCTGCACCCCGGCCGGCGCCTGCGAACAAGGCGGGCTGCCCTGTGGCACAGGCCTATGCCGTGAGAGCGACGACCGCTGTGTTCATTGTTTGAGCAATGCGGATTGCAATGATGGTCTGTTCTGCAACGGAATGGAAACCTGCAATTCGGCCGGTATGTGCGCCGCCGGAGTCTACCCCTGTTCTACGTCCATGTGCCGCGAGAGCGATGACCGCTGCGTTGATTGCCTGGCCAACTCCGATTGCTCCGACGGCGCCTTCTGCAACGGCGACGAATTCTGCAGCGCCGCCGGCCACTGCGAGCAAGGTGCACTTCCCTGCGGGTCCGGATTGTGTCGCGAAAGCGATGACCACTGCGTCGATTGCCTCGGCAATGCCGACTGTGAGGATGGCGTGTTCTGCAATGGCATGGAAACCTGCAACGCAGCCGGGGCATGCACAGCCGGCGCGTACCCGTGCGGAGGCAGCCTGTGCCGCGAGAACGACGACCGCTGTGTTGGTTGTTTGAGCAATGCAGATTGCAATGATGGTCTGTTCTGCAACGGCCAAGAGACCTGCAGTGCTTCGGGCGTGTGCACCGCCGGCGCGAATCCCTGTGTGGGCAGTTTGTGCCGCGAAAACGATGACCGGTGCGTGCAATGCGTGAGTGACAACGACTGCTCGGATGGACTGTTTTGCAACGGCGCGGAACATTGCCTTGCCAATGGAATGTGCTCGGCGGGTGAATCGCCCTGCGCTTCCGGACAATCCTGCAATGAAGCCACCGATCAATGCGCGTCGGCCGGCTTTTCGATGGACATCATGCCGGGAACATGTCCTGCATCGGCTTCGCTTCCGGCTCGCGGCTATCTGACGGTTGCCCTTGTCGGTCTGGATGTGCAACAGGTGAATGTCAATTCCGTGCGCCTCGTTCGCGCGGACGGCGCGGGAAATGCCGTCGATTCGGTGAATGGTCCGCCAGCTCAGGCCCCGCAGTTTCGCGATGTGGCCGGCCCGAGTACGCCGTGCAGTTGCCCGGATCGGGGCCCAGATGGCATGGCCGACCTCGTTCTTTCCTTCAAGACGGACAAGGTTTTCAAATCACTGCGCCTCGACGATCTGCCCAATGGTTCGCGTGTCGAACTCAAGATCACCGGAAAACTCATGAACGGTTCTGCGTTTTCCGCATCCGATTGCCTGACGGTGCAGACTGTGGCCGGAGGTGGTGCGTCGGCAGCCCAGTAGTGTCAGTGTCTCGGGTTGGTCAACTCGAACTCCGTTGTGGCCGGAATGCCGTGGTACTCCAACGGGAATTCGTAGTCCTTGCGGAGCGGGTGGCCAACCCAGTCGTCAGCGCAAAGGATTCGCCGAAGATCGGGGTGATTGCTAAACATGATCCCCATCAGGTCAAAGGCTTCTCGCTCGTGCCAATCGGCAGCCGGCCAGACATCGGCGACGGACGGAATGACGGGGTTCGTGCGATCCACCTCAATCCGCACTGCGAATCCATGCGTGCGGGTTTTCAACGTGGTGGGATTGTCGCAGGGAACGTGACACAAATCGTATACACATGCCAGCTTGTCTTCGGCCAGCAGGTCGAGCGCAGAGATACAACGCAGGAAATTCAGCCGCAGCCGCGAATCGTCTCGCAGGAATTTTGCGATTGCTGGCCACCGATCCGCAGCCACTTTCGCATATGGATGACTACCTTCGATGGCGATTCCGAGAACGGCATCGCCCCACTTCTCCTTAAGCAACTTGCTGATTTCTTCCGGAACCATCACGTCTCCTCTCGACCCACGCCCATCGACATCACGACAGTATAGCAGGCCAATCCGCGAAGGCACACAACCACCACCCCATTTGCCGAGTCCAAGTCTCGATACATCGCGTATACAACGCGAGACATTAAGTGTTCCAGGGAAGCGGACGCGAAATCAACGGGGCTCCGAACAATATCAAGGTTCCTTGGCTTTCCTGCTCATTCGGGCGGCCGTCCGAGCCGTATCCTCCCGAAAAGAACGGCTGATTCGCACGTTTTCTACTGGTTTTGGGAAGTGGCTCTTGTTATACTGGAATTCCTGTTGGCAGCTTTGGCGGCAGTACGAAGACTTTCTATTAGCGAGGGTGTGATATGAAGCGGGTCACTGGAAAGAATGGAAGTACGATTCGGATATCAAGCATGTTTTTCGTTTGTGCAATCGCGTCGTTGGCGTTGCAGGCTGGCGGAGCGCCACCGATTCCGCGACTGTCGAAGGCCCCTCACCCAACTTTCACCGATCCGGAACTCTACATTCTCGACGAATTCATCGTCGTCCTGTCCCGCGACGCCCGGTCACGTATTCAGGTTTCCACCGATCAGAACAACCGGATCACGACGAACATTGCATCACTTCAGTCTCGAATCGAGACGGCCCGCGTGAAAGGATTCGAACGTGAATTCCCCGAAGCCAAACCGTATCCCGTCGGACACAAGTTCCCCGACTTGACGGGTCATTACATTGCCAAAGTTGAGGATGGGGCCGATCTCAAGACAGCGATGGACGCTTTGGCCGCCGACCCCAATGTGGAACACGTTGAAAAAATCGGCGTCCACCGGACCGACACCAACCCGAATGACACGTTCTTCCTGGGATTCCAATGGAACATGAAAACCCCAGTTGGGATCAATGGCCCGTTTGGCATCAATGGTCCCGCAGCCTGGAAAATTGAACATGGCAGCCCCAATGTCATTATCGGAGTCCTGGACACCGGCGTTCGCTACTTCCATAAGGACCTGGGCGGCAACGTCGCACCCTGGAGTCCGGCTGCTCCGCAAAACGTCGGCAATATTTTCATCAATCCCGGTGAAATACCCGCCAACGGAATCGATGACGACGGTAACGGTCGCATTGATGACGTGGTCGGATACGATTTTCTCTCTTCGTCAGTGGCTACCGGCTGCACATGCAATGATTCCGATTGCAACACTCCCGACAATGAGCCCGACGATTTCAACGGACATGGGACGCACGTTTCCGGTATTGCTGCCGCCATCACCAATAACGGGCGAGGCGTGGCCGGAACGGCTGGTGGATTTGGAACTGGCGCTGTTTCGAGTCCGGGTAACGGCGCGAAGGTGCTCCCTTTGCGAGTCGGCTGGAACTCGACGTGCGGAGGTCTGATCAGCATGGCGGCCGCGGCGCAGGCCATGAACTACGTGGCGACGATGGTGGATAAGGGGTATGACATCACGGCGATCAACTGTTCGTGGGGGTCGTCGAATACGGGCGGCATTGCCGCTGCCCTGGCAGCGGTGGTTGCCCGCGATGTGATGGTGGTGAAGGCCGCCGGCAACTCGAATGTCTCGACGCCTGACTTTCTCCAGACGCAACCCGGCGTCGTCAACGTTGGCGGCACCGCCCAAAATGGAACTGGATATTCCGCCTCAAACTTCGGCCCTTGGGTGCATATTGCTGCGCCGGCCGTGGGCATCCGGAGTACGGTACGAAACTCGGCCGACCCCAATCCGAACAACGACTACTACGCAGATTTTGACGGAACCTCGATGGCAGCCCCGCACGTATGCGGAGTCGCCGCGCTATTGGAGTCCTGTCGCCCCGACCTCTCCGTGGCGCAAAAATTGGAAGTGCTGCAGGAGACCTCGGTCCCCTATAACGACGTGCGCGACCTTGGCGACGGCATCGTCAATGCTAACAACGCCGTACACGCTGTCTGCCTCGAGGATCTCAAGTTCAGTCAGCCACTCACCGGTTCTGGCCAGGACATGGCCTCAAACCTCGACACCTCAGATCTGTCTCCCAGCGTAGTTCATTCGGACGATTTCATTTCCGACGGCCGGCCCATCACGAGCCTGATTTGGTGGGGAAGCGAAACGCCGGAAATCCCGGTCTTTCGAGTGGATGATGGTGCGTCGGAGGATTCCATTGGCGTCAACGACGGTGCTGGAAACGGCGGAACTTTCGGCTGGGCGAACCGGTTCACCAATACCACTGGCGGTCCCGTAAACATCACCACCATTCAGGTTGCGTTCGGAACTGGCAGTGGCGCCACCGGCGTGACGGTAGGAGATGCCGTGGATGCCGTAATTTGGCTTGATCCAGCGGCCACAGGAAACATGGTCAATGCCACTCCGGTGTTGCGTTGGCCGCTCCCGGGTGGAGTCCATGCCAACGATGGATCCTATGCTACTCATACCGTGCCCGGGGGCGTTGTGGTTCCGGCCGGGGCAGATTTTTATGTGGGCTGCGGCGATATTCAGACCCAAAATGATGGAGTCGTTCGGTTCCCGGCGTCTATAGACCAATCGGCCCCCCTGGCCGTGCGTTCCTGGGCATTTTTCCCTGCAAACATTACGGATCCGTTCAGTGAAAATCTGGCAGGCCAATCCGTGAATACCATCGACGGTTTCGGAATTCCCGGCAACTGGCTCATTCGGGCCGGCGGTGATCCCGCCCCTGCGCCCGATGGATGGTTTGTGAGCTTCCATGAGCCGTTGGCGACCGGCGGCGCACCACAACAGGCCCTGGGTTTGTACTATTGCGATGAAAGCATCGTCACCAAGAAGGCCCGCAATGTCGCATCGTGTGATAGCCATCAGGTCTTCGAATATCGTTCCGATCTAGCCAATTGCTGCCTGATTCATGCCCAGCCGGATTCGCGTTCTTCACAAACCCCAGCTCAGGCCGCTGCGTTTCAGGAGGAACAGTGCTTTAAGTACGGACTCGACATCCAGGCTGTCATCGGCACTGAATACAGCGGGCCAGGATGCGTTGCTTCGTCGACGGGCCGGTCGGCAATAGGAAATTTCTGGGGCTGGCACTCGACGACAACTGTCGTCGGCGCGTCGATCGGATTGCAGCCGGCCTTTGCCTCCACAACCACCCAGTCCGGAAGCGACTGGCTGTACGGGCCGTGGACGCCTGCTACGCCTTCTTGCTCAGTTCCGAATCTGGCCTTTAATCTCCTGACGACAACACTGGCCGTCACCGACCCCGACGCCGATGGCAATGGACTTCCGGACGCCTGCGAAGCGCCGCCGTCTGTGCTGCCTGATCCATCCGGAATTAACAAGACCCGATTCGTTTCATTTTCGGTTCCGGCCCCGGCCGTCGCCGCTGGTCCCAGCACCAGCACAGCCCTTCGAGTACACCTGATTTCGCTGCATCACGTCAGCCCGCCGTACGCCGGCGGACCAAGTGTGCCGTTTACAAGTTTTGAGGGTGAATACCGCTGGGTTGGTCCGCCGGCAGTCTATTCCGAATCTACTTCTGACCCCACGCCGTTTACGGCGGCGTCCCTGCAGTGTACGCCGTACTATCAGGATTGGAGCACGATTCCCCTGTTGCACGTGACCGGAAGTGCCATCGCGCCGAGTTCCGTATTCGAAGTCGAACACGTGAGTGGAACCTGCCTGGGAATGGAATCGACCTGTTCGGCGATCTCCGCACCACTCCAGATCTCTACGACACGCTGGGGAGATGTGGAAATTCCGTACAATCCTCCTTCGACGACTACGCAGCCGGACTTGGGCGACGTCGCGTCACTGGTGAACAAATTCAAGAGTCTTCCGGGCGCGCCGATCAAGGCGAGAGGGTTCCTCGTCGGAGACGATGCCAATGGGAATATTGCCCCGGCGACCATGAGTCTCGACTTTGGATTCAGTCATATCGCCGCCTGCGTGGACGCGTTTAAGGGCAAACCCTATCCGCACACGATGGAAGCGTGTCCGTAACGAAATTCCGGATGCGATGTTCGCGGGCTTACGAATCGTAAGCTCATGGGTTGTGGCATTGGGAACGGTGACACGGTACAAGTACGCCTATGGCCCGGTGCGAGATACGCGACAGCGATCGTGAAGAAGTGGCCCGGTTCATCGAGACCCACTGGCGCAGCCGGGTGGTGATGAGCAATGGGAAGGCGTTCTATCCGCACCAGGAGCAAGGCTTTATTGAGCGGCGCAGCGGAGAGATCGTCGGCCTGCTCACCTATCATTTCGACGACGATGGCTGCATGGAAATCCTTACGCTCAACAGCACGGTGGAGGGCCAGGGCATCGGCTCTCTGCTGATGCTTAGCGCCATTGACCGGGCGAGGCAATCGGACTGCCGGAAGATCTGGCTCACCACCACCAACGATCGCTTGCGCGTCGTCGACTTTCATCAGCGGCTCGGGTTTCGCCTCACGAAGGTGAAGCTTGGGGTGGTGGACGAAGCGCGAAAAATCAAACCGCAAATTCCTCTGACCGGCGAACGCGGCGTCCCCATTCGCGATGAACTGGTCATGGAATTGGATATTGAGCCTTATCTCGATGGTGACGGCGCGTGCGCCGCGACGAATGAATAGAGGCTGGTGAACTTCGCTTTGTCCAGCGTCCCCGACGCCTTATGCACCTTTCAGAGGGTCCTGAAAGGGGAAGGAAAGCTGCAAAATCAACCGAATTCCTGATAATCCACCTCGCCACTTAACCTGTCCGATAATAAGGTGGGCCGTGCCAGGCCGGAATATAAGGGGCATGTTGCATGGGTGATCAACCATCGCTGACCAGCGAGGCGAAAGTTGAGCGTCGTCGTCAGCGCTCGCAAGCCATCGAGCAATTCGTGCGTGAATATGCGCCCTGCGACAACGAAGATCTGCTGCGCGAAATGATGGTGACCATCTGCCGCCTTAGCGCCGACCGGGTGGATCGTGGGGACTTAAAGATTCTCAATACCGCCCTGAAGGAACTTCGATACGCGTTTAAGGTGTTCACGCCCTATGCGACGATTCCGAAGGTGAGCATCTTCGGATCGGCCAGAACGCCCGAAGACAACCCTCAATATCTCGAGGCGAAAAAATTCGCGGAACTCATCGGGCGGGCCGGCTGGATGGTAATTACCGGAGCCGGCGGCGGGATCATGCGAGCCGGTCATCACGGCGCCTCGCGTGAATCGAGCTTTGGCGTATCGATCGAACTTCCCTTCGAGCAGGCGACAAATGACCTGATCGCCGACGATGCAAAACTGGTGAACTTCAAATATTTTTTCACCCGGAAGCTGATGTTCATCAAGGAGGCCGAGGCGGTCGTGCTGTTTCCCGGCGGGTTCGGGACGCAGGATGAGGGATTCGAAGCACTCACGCTC
This sequence comes from uncultured Phycisphaera sp., assembly GCA_964501365.1. GTDB lineage: Bacteria > Planctomycetota > Phycisphaerae > UBA1845 > UBA1845 > CAZAMB01. The sequence goes on from CAZCST010000030.1 coordinate 95,715, forward strand.
ATTCAAACGGCCAAAACCACACCGATTCCCGTCGTGCTGTGCGACGCTCCCGGAGGGACCTACTGGCAGCATTGGCGCACCTACGTCAAGGCCGAGTTGCTGGGCAACAAAATGATCGATGCCGCGGACATGAACTTGTTTTTCGTCACCGATCGAGCCGAAGAAGCCGTCGCGGAAATCGTGAAGTTCTACCGCCGCTTTCATTCGATGCGTTACGTCTGGGACCAGCTGATCATTCGCATGAACTCGCCGGTTTCACAGGACTTGATCGCTGAGTTGAATCATCAATTCGCCGATATCCTGATGAATACGCCCATTGAGCAGCGAAGGGAACCGTTGCCGGAGGAACACGGCGCGTTTCCGGACAAGCCGCGACTGATCCTGAATTTCGACAGACGAAACACGGGTCGGCTCCGCGCACTCATCAATCGAATCAATGAAACGCCGTAGTGGCAAGAGGCAAATGGAAATAGGACAGCATCCGGATGACAATGACGGCCTGGCCGGCCGAAGAGGGAAACGTATGGCAGAGTCGCCGTCAACAAACACGCCGAACCCAGTCAGCCAGGACGACGTTGCGGTCGTGGCAAAGCTGGTGGATTCCTACAATCGGCTGAAAGCGCAGATTGCCCGCGTTATCGTCGGGCAGGATCAGGTCATCGAACAGTTGCTGACCGCGATGTTCTGCAACGGTCACTGCATGCTGGAGGGTGTGCCGGGGCTGGCCAAGACGCTGCTCATCAGCACCTTGGCACGGCAGCTTTCGCTCTCGTTTTCCCGAATCCAGTTCACGCCCGATCTCATGCCTTCGGACATTACGGGAACGGAGGTCATTGAGGAGGACCGTGGCACCGGCACAAGAAGCCTGCGATTCGTCAAAGGCCCGATTTTTGCCAACGTCGTGCTGGCGGATGAAATCAACCGCACGCCGCCCAAGACCCAGGCGGCGCTGCTGGAAGCCATGCAGGAGCATCAGGTCACCGCCGCCGGCTTCCCTCACAAACTGCCGCGACCCTTCTTTGTCTTTGCCACGCAGAACCCCATCGAGCAGGAAGGAACGTATCCGCTTCCTGAGGCCCAGCTCGACCGCTTCATGTTGAAAGTGCTTGTAAGCTATCCCACCGAAGCGGAGGAGTTTGAAATTATCAAACGGACGACCGCCCCTCTTGAAGTTTCCGGTGAACGAACGCTTAGCGCCAAGGAAGTCGTGGATTTGCAGGAGATTGTCCGACGACTGCCGTGTGCGGACCACGTTATGCGCTACGCGATGCAACTCGTTCGTGCGACGCGCGTGGACCAGGGCGAAACACCAAAAATTGTCAGCGACTACGTGGCCTGGGGAGCGGGCCCCAGAGCCTCGCAAAATCTCGTGTTGGCCGGCAAGGGCCGGGCGATACTCAAGGGTCGATACTATGTTTCCACGGAGGATATCCGCGAAGTTGCATTGCCTGTTCTGCGACATCGGATTTTGACCAACTTCAACGCCGAAGCAGACGGGATCAGCAGTGACCAGATCATCTTGGAACTCATCAAACAGCTTCCGGCGGAGCCGACGGGCACAATCGACCGGGCCATGGGCAGCCGGGTGTTCACGGCGGACAGGAATAAGGGATAGAGGACAGGGTTTGAGGGTATAGGGTATAGGGAGTGGAATTTGAATATCTATCGCTGACGATTTGCCCCCGCGGCACCTAACCCCTTCGCCGATTCCCAAACCCTTCGACTTATGGAACATACCCAGCACGATTATCGCAAATATCTGGACCCGCAAACGCTCGCGAAGATCAGCGGGCTGGAGCTTCGCGCAAGGCTGATCGTCGAGGGGTTCTTCACTGGCATTCACCACAGTCCGCATCGGGGCCTCTCCGTCGAATTTGCAGATCATCGCGTATACACGCAAGGCGACGATTTGCGGCATATCGATTGGCGCGTGTTTGGCCGCACGGACAAGTATTACATCAAGGAATACGAGCAGGAAACCAACCTGAACGTGATGCTCGTGGTCGATTGCAGCGAGTCGATGAGCTACCGTTCGCAGGGTACGGCATTGAGCAAGCACGAGTATGCCACGTCGCTGGCTGCGGCGGTTGCCTATCTGACGCTGCAACAACAGGACTCAGTGGGACTGGCCTTGTTTGACGAAAGGGTCACAGAGTTTCTCAAACCCGCCAATAACGCCCACCACTGGAAAAACCTGGTGCGTGAGCTCGACGGACGAACCGGACCGTCGAAAACGTCCATCGGGCGGGTCCTGCTGGAATTGGCCGAGCGGCTCAACCATCGACTTCTGATCCTGCTCATCAGCGACTTGTTCGATACGCCCGAGTCGATCCTGAAAGGACTCAAGCACCTCCGCTTCCGCAAGCACGAAGTCATCGTCTGGAACATCTGGGATCTTGCGGAATTGACGCTGCCGTTTCACGGGCCGGTGCAGTTTGAAGGCCTTGAACAATCGGGCCGCATTCTGGTTGATCCGCGTACGCTGCAAGCCCGGTATGTCGACGAAGTGCAGAAATTTCAACATCAACTTCGGGCCGGTTGCGGCCAAATGCTGATTGACTACATGGTTTTCCACAGCGGGATGCCTCTCGACGGCGCCCTGAGCGGCTACCTGGCGACGCGAAGCGCACGACTTCGCCAGCGCTCTTCCCGCGTACTGGGTGGGGGTTGATGATGACCGTCCCCTTTCCACCGGCACAGGCCTGGCCATTCGTGCATCCCGGAATCGCGGCCGTCGCGATGGGCGCAGCCCTCATCCCGATCCTGATCCATCTCATTAATCGGAGGCGATTTCAAAAGGTTCCGTGGGCGGCGATGGCCTTTCTGATCGCAGCCAACCGGCGCAGCGCCCGGCGGGTGCGCCTCGAACATTTTCTTTTGCTTGCGGCGCGAGTCGCGCTAATGGTGATGATGGGGCTGGCGGTGGCCCGACCCTATTTTTCCAGCGCCGCCCCAATGGGTCTGGGTTCCCGGGTTCATCGCATACTCTTGCTGGACAACTCGCTTTCCATGCAGGCGTCGCGCGGAGATGGTCGCACGCGTTTCGACGCCGCCCTGGGCATGGCACAGAAATTGTTGGCTTCGTTTCCTCCTGGCGACGGCGTATCGTTGATGACGACGTCTACTCCGGCAGAATTCTTGATCCAAAGCCCCACGTATGATCGCCGAATTGCAAAGGAAACGCTGAGCGCCGTTCAACCGACGCAGGTCGTGGATGACATGGTAACGGCGCTCGAATCGCTCAAAAAGCTGCTGGCCGAGTCCGACGCTCCGCCAAACAATCGTGCGGTGTACCTAATCTCCGACTTTCCCCAGCAAGTCTGGCAAAATGAAACCGAAGGACAGGCATCGGCCGCGGCACGAAAGCTTAGCGAAGTGGCTGACATGCTTGGACGACCGGAGGCCAACCTGATCCTGACCCGCATCGACCCGGGGACTGTGGAGAACCTGGCGGTCACTGAATTTCGTCCGGAGTCCACCCAGCTCAGCGTGCAGGTGCCGGCATCCTTCGTCGTTCGCGTTACGAACTTTGGGACCGTAACTGTCCGCGGAGCCGCACTTCAGCTTCGGCGGGAATCGCAAGCCATCCGCAGGGAAGAACTGCCGCCCATTGCGCCCGGCGAATCCTCGTCCCTCGTATTCACCACCGGATTGTCGTCGCCGGGCAGCAAGTTGCTCGAAGCTCGGATTGGTTCGAGCGGTCCGGATGCACTGCCCTTGGACGATGTCCGCTGGCTTTCGCTAGTAGCGCGAGATTCGATTCCTTTGCTCATCGTGGACGGTCAACCCGGCGCAAGGTTGATTGATGGACAGGCAGGGTATCTGGCGGTCTCGCTGGCGCCGCGCGACGAAAACACGCAACGGCAGTCGTCGGGATGGGGACGATCCCCCGGCAACCTGTATGAAGTGAAAGTCATCAGCGAACCGGAATTGGGGGCCGAGGCGCTGCACGCCTACGACGTGGTCGCGCTCTGCAATGTACCGCGTCTGAGTGCGGAGCAATGGACGGCGCTGGAGCGGTTCGCGTCGGGGGGCGGGGGCGTTTTCATTGCACTCGGCGGAATGGTCAACGTGGACATTTACAACCGGTACGGATTCGCTGAAGGAAATGGACTGTTGCCTGCGCGGCTCGACCGGGTGCACGAAGCAACGGAAATTGGCGCACGAGTGGGATTCCAACTGGGATCAGACGGAAGTCTGCTGTTTGAGGATTTCGCGGGTCACCATTCAAGCGGGCTTTTTTCCGCACGAGTAGACCGGTATTTCGGAATGGAAGACATTCAGCAGGCGACCGAAATTCCCCTGCGCTATTCCAACGGCGCACCCGCGCTGATTCTTTCCCGTCGAGGTGCCGGCCGCATCGCCCTTTGGACGACTTCCGCAAACATGGAGTGGAATAACCTTCCGGGCCGGGGGGATTTTGTGGCAGTCATGGCCAAAATCATGGGCGCACTCCCATCGCAGCAAGGACAGCACCGCAATCTTCTTGTGGGAGAATCGATCTTGGAACCACTCAAGCCAGGCGAGAGTTCCATGACATTGAAAATCAATTGGGGAGATGGACTGTCCGCACAGCCATCTGTCGTCCCGGCGGGTGATGGACTGGCCGCGCAGTTTGGCCCGATGAAGTCCTCCGGCCCGGCGTCATTGGTGGTCGGTGATACGGTACATGACTTTGCAGTGAACATTGATCCCCGCGAATCGGCACTGCAGGCATCCGAGCCTTCTGCCATCGCATCAGCCGTGGGCAGGCCGTTGCGATGGTTGTACGAGAACGAGTCGCCGGCGCTGGCGACGCCGGGCTCGATTGAAATATCCGCGGCTTTGATGTGGTTCGCAACGGGAATGCTTCTGCTGGAGCTTTGGATCGCCCAGCGTTTTGCCGCACCGCTACCGGTGCGAGAGTCGAAAAAGATTCGACCGCAACGCAGCGCGAGCCGTGGTAGAGTTCGTGGTTATTCCGGAGCTGCCTCGCCGTGAAACGGTTATTCGAGTGGCTCATCGACCTCAACGACATTCGCCTCGGGCACGATGCGCCACTGTCTGTGCATTGGGACCTTCCCGTACCGGCGTGGCTGCTGTTGGCGGTAATCCTCATCACGACGGCGGCAGTGGTGCTGGTGTATCGCCGCGAACAGGCATCTTCGATTCGCCGCGCGGTGCTCGTGGCCTTGCGACTGAGCCTGATTGCGTTGCTGATTGCCGCATTGTCCCGTCCGAGCCTTGTGCTTCAGAGAAACCGGGTCGAACCGGCGCAGATTGCGCTGATTGTGGATCAATCCCTCAGCATGTCCGTGCAGGACACATATGACGACTCCTCCAAATCGGAAATTGCGGAAGCCATCGGGGCCGACGATCCGCAGCAAGTTGCAAAGCAGTCGCGACTGACGATTGCCGTCGAAGCGCTCCTGCGCAATGGACAGGCCTCCCTCAGACAACTTCTTCGCAACAACGGGGTCAATCTGATTACGTTCGCGTCCGCAGCGGAACACGTGGCATCCCAACGCAAGGGGGAATCACCAGAGCCCATCGCGACAGCATTGCAATCGTTGATTCCAGACGGACTTGCATCCGACCTGAGTGGCGCGTTGGATGCTGTTTTGAAGCACGGTCAGGGACAACGGCTGGCCGCCATTGTCCTGGTCAGTGACGGTCGACTCAATTCGGCGGGAAGACTCGAAGAGCTGCTTGGTGAGGCAGCCAATCGTCAGGTGCCCGTGTATCCCCTTCGCATAGGATCAACGAACAGGGAGGTTGATCTTGAAGTCAGGTCAGTGAAGGCACAAGGCGTGGTGTTCGCCAATGACATTCTTCTGGTTGAAGCATCCATCAGCGCGGAGGGAATCGACAGGCCCACGGAATGCAGTGTGTCATTATGGGATGAGTTAACCGGCGGGATGGTGGATGAAAAAAAAGTCACCGTCGATCCATCGGGGCATCCCGCAGTCGTGGAGTTGTCCGCGAAGCCGTCGCGCGAAGGCAATGCCCGGTATCAGGTTCGCGTGGAACCGGCGCCGGGCGAGCGCCTCCTGGAAAACAATCAGGACGTCGTGGATACGCGCGTGCTGGCCGATCGGCTCAAGGTATTGTACGTGGAGAGCTACCCCCGATTCGAATATCGCTATGTGAAGAATGCATTGCTGCGCGAAAAGAGCATCGAGTTGAGCGTGTTGTTGCTGGAGGCCGACTCAAATTTCGTCCAGGAAGGCGTCGAACCGATCCGTCGTTTCCCGGAAACGGCTGAAGAATTGTCCCGGTTTCACGTCATTTTGTTTGGCGACGTGGATCCGAACGAAGGTTGGATGACCTTGGGACAAATGAACGCCCTTCTGGAATTCGTGGGCCAGCGCGGAGGCGGATTCGGGTTGCTGGCCGGGGAGCGAAACGCCCCGTTTCGATTTGCCGGCACTCCGCTGGAGCGCATCATTCCGGTCAACATTGACCCGCAGGCGCCGGGAATCAAGGGTGCCCCACTGCTCAAGGGTTTCAAGCCGCAAGTGACAGCTGCCGGACGCGATAGCCGTGTCCTGCGTTTCTTCAGCAATCCGGAGGAAAACGAACAGGCGATTGATGCGTTTCCCGAATTGTTCTGGGAGGTTCGCACCCTTGGCAACAAGCCCGGAACGACGGTACTGCTGGAGGACCCATTGCAAAGCACCGCAACAGGAGCCAATCCACTCATCGTATTGGGTCGATACGGAGCGGGAAAAATTTTCTTTCAGGCGACGGACGACACCTGGCGCTGGCGCCGGCACACGGGGGAACTCCTGTACGACGGATACTGGGTGCGAGTGATGCGCGAGCTCATGAATTCGAGCTTCTCAGCGAATGACCGGCGATTCGTCATTCGGACGGACCGCCACACCTATCCTTATGGTGTTCCCGTGCGGATCCAATTGGAAGTCCTCGATCCGCGACTCATGGCAGATGACCAATCCGGAATGGCCCTGCGCGTATCTCACCTTCCGACGACTTCCCAGGATGGGCAGACCGTAAACTCCTCCGCAGAAGGCGACGTTGTGGCTCAACGACTGGGTCCGCAGTCCAACATCTTTGAAGCGAACTTTCTGCCTTCCGCGTCGGGAACGCTTACCGTGACCGCTCCCGAACTTCCGGCTGCGGGCGGCGGTCGCGGGACGTCTGCAGTGTTTCGCGTAGAAAAGCCTGATTTGGAAATGCGCCATCGAGATGCCGACCATCAGGCGCTTGCCCGCATGGCTGCTGCCACAGGCGGAAAGATGCTTGAATGGAACGAATTGGAGAGTCAGTTCGGAGAAATTCGAGATCGAAGCGTGCAAATCCCCGATGATATCGTTGAGCCGTTATGGGACTCTCGGCTGGTTTTCCTGCTTTTCGTTCTTATGATTTCTTTGGAGTGGGGACTACGCAAGGCATTCGGTTTGCTCTGAGTTACAAGCGGACATGAATCCATCACCCATCATCGATCGATTGAGTGCGATTCGGCGCGTGGCACGCCGCAGACTGCTTTTGTTTGGTGTGTTCGCGGTGCTGGCGGGCGGCATTACGGCGTTTTTTACGATCGTGCTTGTGGACTGGCTGGTCTGGCTCCCACCCGTACTTCGCCTGGTCGCCGCCAGCCTCTTCATCGCGGGCTTCGTCGCCGCCTCACTGCACTGGATCATCACTCCGTTGCGAGCGCCGTTTACCATTCAGGAGCTGGCAGGGAAAATTGAACGAAGTTTTCCACCACTCCAGGATCGACTGGCCAGCAGTGTAAATTTCCTTGAGCGTGGCGAGACCGGTTCGTCACGAATGGCCCAGCACGTAGTGGACGCAACGCAAAAGGCCATTGAGGAGATTCCCCTCGAACGCGCTCTTGTGGGCGGGCCGGTGACACGCCGTGCCTTTGCATTTGCAGGAGCATTGGCCATGCTCGTAATCACCATGTGGTGGTCGCCGCAATGGGTGCAGGTGGGCGCAAAACGCTACATACACCCGTGGAGCGGCACTGAGTGGCCCCGCACAGTTGCCATAGTACCCACCACCTTCGACCAGGTCGCCGCCATGGGGGATACCGTCGTCGTCTCCATGCGGATCGAGCGCGGATGGAATCCAGATCTGCGGGCGGTGGTTCATTTCCGCGAGCCCGACGGCAACATCAGTACGCGAACGCTGAATCATGACGGCGATGGCGCCTATTCCACGTCCATCGACGCAGTCACAAGCGACTTGTCTTATTGGTTCGAAGCCGGTGACGCCACGACAGAGGACCACTCTTCAACCGTGAATATGGTCCGCAGGCCCGAGGTCATGGAAGCCACAGCTCTCGTGGAACCTCCACCCTACGCCGCGACCGCCCCAGCCCGCCTCATGGATCTGCGCGATGGACCGATCCAGGCCTTCGTGGGCGGCTTTGTTACTTTCCAGTTTCGAGCCAGCAAGCGTGTAGCCAATAACGAAGACAAAACCGCGCTGGGGCTGCGCTGCGACGATGGGACTTGGATTGCGCTGCACGTGGATCCGGATGATCCGTCGAAATTGTCGGCCCGATGGACGGTGACGCGCGACCTGGAGATTCGCCCCGAACTCCATGACGAATACGGGTTTGAAAATCGCGGTACAGCCACCTACACATTACGCGCTCTGCCCGATGCCCCCCCTACATTGGTTGTACTCGAGCCACCGTCGGTGAGTGAAGCGACGACGTCAGGATTTGTACGGATGGTAATCCGCGCAGAGGATGATTTCGGCATTGAAGAGTTGCGACTCGCCGTCGCCCGGCCGGACGATCAGACGTTAAACATACCCATTGAAATCTCTCAGCGCTCGATGACTTCCGATTCCGGTGTCCAGGTGATTGAAACCAAGATATGGGAAATGGCCCCGCTTTCGGCCGCACCGGGCGACGTCATATCGTATCGGGCGATCGCGCGAGACAACTACCAAAAGGCCGATCTGGAGGGACAGGAAACCGCGTCCCCCGAGATGCGCATTAAGATTCTCAGCGACAGCGAGTTTGAGCTTCGAATTCGAGAAGATCTTGCTGCCTTGGAAGAACGGGTGCGCCGAACGGCATTTGATCAGGCCGCGCTACACGATGAAGCTCTCGCATTGCATACGTCAGGAGAATCGGTGGATGAGCTGAAGGATTCTGCCGAGGCCCGGCGCGGCGCCGCCGGGGCCATGTCGCTCGCCCAAATGCGAATCGCCCGCCAGGTTCGCGATACTGCTGTCCGTTTCGATGAGATCGTGCGCCGAATGGAGCGCAATGCCCCCGGCGATAATAAACGCGACCGTGTGGCTCAATTGGGCGAAACTCTTCGAAGCGTCGCCGCAGGACCCATGGCTGGCGCCAGCGCTCTGCTGGGCAAGGCACGCGAACCGGCGGATCGAAAGAAATCTCAGGAAGTTCTCAGTGAGGCTACTCAAGCTCAGCAGGCGGCGTTGAACGGACTGCGCGACGTGCTGCGCTCAATGGGTCAATGGGGTGCCTTTCAGGGTGTGGTATCTCGGACTCAGGACCTGCTCGACCGACAATCGCAGATACGCCTCCAGACCACCGAATTGGGTAAGTCCACTTTGGGCAAGTCTCTGGATACTCTCGAACCCGACGAACTAGCGGCACTCCGAGAAAACCAGCACAAACAAGAGCAGCTTCTTGACGATGTGACCGAACACCTGGCCCGATTGGAGCAAATGCGGCAATCGGTTGCCGAAAAGGATCCTGGAGCTGCGGATTCGCTCGATGCCGCCATGCGCGCCGCCCGCGGCGAGGATTTAATCCGCCATGTTCGCGAGGCAGCAACATCCATCGCCGCAAACCGCACCGGCGCGGCGGAATCCCAGCAGCGAGCCGCATCGCAGGCGCTCCAGAAAATGCTCGCTCAGTTGCGTCAGCGCGAAGACCGGGAGCTCGCCCAGCTTCGAAAGAAACTCGACGACGCTGCCACACAGGTGGATCAACTGATCGAAGAACAAAAGGGCCTCCTGGCCCAAGTTCAGGGTTCCACCTCACCTGCGGAATCGGAATTGGAAGCCATGAGCGAAGCGCAGCGCACGCTTTCCCGCAACGCGAAGTACCTCGGCGAAGAGCTCGTAGAAGACGATTCAACCGCCGATGCAGGCCGTATCGTCCGCCAGTCCGCCATGGTCATGACCAAGGCCGAGGACGAATTGCTGGCCAGTGACACAGATTCGGCAGTCCTCTCGCAGCAGGATGCGCTCCGAATGCTCAACGACGCACGAGAAACGCTGCTCGCCGCCGAACAGAAGGCAGCGGAAGAAATGCTGCGCCGCACGCTTGCCGACATTCAGCAGGAACTGCAGGGAATTCTCGCAGCCCAGCAAGCCATCAACGCTGCAATGGCCCAACTTCGTGACGCGTTGAAAACGGAAGGAACGCTGAATCGATCCCAAAATCGCGAAGCAGCCAGGCTCTCAAAGGAACAGCTCGACGCGCGGGGGATGGTTACGGGGCTGTTGCCCGACATGGAGCAGACCGCCGTTTATCGATGGGCATTGGAGCGGGTCTCGAAGTGGATGGGCGCCAATCAGGAATCGATCGAGGCGCGCGAATTCAGTGATGACTCCGTGGTTGCCGCGGGCCGCATCGCCCATGAACTCGAAAATCTCATCGCGGCACTCGTGCAGACCCAGACCATGCCGCTCGATACTGAATTTGCAGAATCCGGACAGAGTGGTGGCGGGTCCAGTGATGCCGCGTCGGCGCCGACGCTCCCCTCTTTGACGGAATTGCTGGTGCTGAAAACGATGCAGGACGACATCAATGCCCGGACTGCATCGATGTACACCCGTTTCGACGCGCAAAATCCCACGGAACACAGTTTGCGAGAGCTGACCATGCTCGGCGAGGATCAAAACCAGGTCCAAAAGTTAGCCCAGATGGTCACTGACCGCGCCCGCAGAAAATAGAGGTTGATATGATTCATGGCATCCTGTTGCTTCTCATTTACCTGGGTACTCACGGCCTGGGGGCTATAACGCCCCAGGAGCAGGCTCCTGCCATCGATGACAAGAAGCCGGACGATCTCGCCGCGAAACTCATTCGCAAAACTGTCGATGAAACGGCAGCCGACGACCCCATGGCGCAGATGTTGCAGGACATGACGGACATCGCACGAAAATTGCAGGTCGATTTCGACCCCGGCGAGCAGACTCAGGCCCAGCAGCGGCAAGTCTCCGCAAGCCTGGACAGAGCAATCAAGGAGGCCGCCGCACGGCGAAGGGCGCAATCCAAGCAAGATCCCAAGCAGCAAACTGACAAGCGGACCATGCCCGCTCCGAAAAAGACAGCGCCTCAGGCGGCGGCGAAAAAACAACCCGGCGACGCTCAGGCGAAGCCCACTTCCGAGAGTGCGGCCTCTGGTTCTGCCGAATCGAAGGAGAGTCAGAAATCGGATGATCCCACCGTCCGGCGCGGCTGGGGAAATCTGCCCCAGCGCGACCGTGAGGAGGTCATTCAAGGTGCGGAGGAGGAATCACTGGAACGGTTCCGGCTGTGGATCGACCAGTACTTCCGCGCGTTGCAGGAATCAAACCGCTAGATACGTTTACCTCTTTTGAAAGTTGCGGGATGCCCTTCCAATCAACAAACAAACGCCTGCGAGTCACCGCCATTGCATGGGCTGTCGGCGCACTCGTATTCACGAACAAAGCCTTAACACAATCTCCCACAACGGAACATCGCACCGCGACAGCCATTGAATCGGAAGTCACTTCCCAAATGGAAGGCGGAGTGGAAAAGGCCCTTAACTGGCTTGCCCAGCACCAGGCCGACGATGGCTCGTTCGGAGGAATGTCAAACTACGGACCGCACGTAGGTATTACCGGATTGGCCGGACTCGCATTCCTCTCCGAGGGCAGCACCCCCGGCCGGGGCCGCTACGCATCGAACATCGACCGTTGCATTGATTTCATATTGAGCCAGAGTTCCGAGAGCGGACTATTGGCAGCCGCCACGTCGCACGGCCCCATGTATGGCCACGGATTCGCCACCCTTTTCCTTGCCGAAGTGTACGGCATGACGCCGCGACCTGAGGTCCGCGAGGCCGTCCGCCGGGCCGTTCGACTCATCGTCGGCACCCAAAACGAGGAGGGTGGCTGGCGATACCAGCCCGTGCGCAGTGACGCCGACATCTCGGTGACGGTATGCCAGATCATGGCACTGCGGGCCGCTCGTAACGTCGGCGTTTACGTGGACAAGAGTGTCATTGACGCCGCCACCAAGTACGTCAAGGACAGCCAGAACCCTGACGGCGGTTTTCGATACATGCTGCAATCAGGCGGGTCGGCCTTCGCTCGGTCAGCGGGAGCAGTGGCGGCCATGCAATATGCGGGAGAATACGGCTCCGAGGAGGTCAACCGCGGGTTGCTCTACGTCATGCGTTTCATTCCGCCACAGGAACAAAACGTCGGTCATTATTCCTACGGACACTACTATGCCGCACAGGCCATGTTCCTCTCCGGCGATGAAAACTGGCAACGATGGTGGCCGGCCATCCGGGGGGAACTTCTCAAGACGCAGGAGACTGAGGGTTTCTGGCACAATCAGGCCGGCGACGAATACGGCACGGCCATGGCGCTGATCATCCTGCAGATTCCCAACCGCCTCCTGCCCATCTTTCAGAAATGATCAAGTCTTGTTGGTGGGCGGGCTGAAATCGGTCATTTCGACAGAGCCATCGGCTCGCTGTTGGATTTGTTGAATCCGATGTTCGGCCCGGGTCAGCATGTCGCGGCACTGCTTCACCAGCGACATCCCTTCTTCATATCGGGTGATCGATTCTTCCAGACCGATTTGTCCGCGCTCGATTTGCTCGGCGATGGATTCGAGGCGGGCCAGGGCTTCTTCGAAACTCGGTGGTTTTTCGCTCATGCATCAACAGCCTAACCGGACGACAGCCCGCTGCAACCTTTGATTCGAGAGGCACTACTCCACGATCGAGTTTATTTCGCCGTCGGTCAGTTGTGTGACGATGGGATCGCCGAGCTGCACATCCGCAACAGATCGAACGATCTTGCGGTCGCCCTTCCGTCGCGTGATCGAATACCCGCGAGTCAATACGCTGTTGTGGCTCACCGCCTGAAGCAAACCAGTCGCGGATTTGAGGCGCGCCGCCAGTTCCATCAGAAGCCGATCATGGCCCGCTGCCAGTCGCCGATGTTCATTTGCAAACCTTTGCGTCGCCGCGATAACCGCTCCCGAAGGTGCGGAGCGTTCCAGCCTTCCCGAGGCCGCCTCAACTTTGCGGGCGCGCACGGACGTTTTCTTTTGAAAGGAATCTCGCATCACACGGTCCAGGCGGGCCAGACGGCTCGTCAGATTAGCCATCACCGAATGGGGGGCAATGCGATGAATGATCCGCTCGACCCGCTCCAATCGCGCGCGACAGACTCCGAGCTTCTTCACTTGATTGCGGTGTAATTGATGCGATAGCAGATCAATGGATTGAGTCCGATTGCGAACCAGCATGAATGGGTCCCGAATGGGACTTCGTTTTGCAAGTGCCATCGCCTTGAAATCTGCCGCATCCCAACGAACTCGCACCCCTCGCTCCATCCGCAACTGAATCCCGCCAAGCGACTGCAAGACATCGTCAAGTACCGGAACCGCCATTTGCGCAGCCGCCGTGGGAGTGGCCGCTCGCGCATCCGCCACCAGGTCGGCGATCGTCGTATCCACTTCGTGTCCGACTCCGCTGATCACGGGAATCGTGCAATCGAAGATCGCCCGCGCCACCAATTCTTCATTAAACGCCCAGAGGTCTTCAAGCGAACCGCCTCCGCGCCCTACAATGAGCACGTCGATCCCCATGTCCTGAGCTTTTGCGCTCACAAGACGGATAGCCGATGCAATTTCCCCCGCCGCCCCATCGCCCTGCACCCGCACCGGGGAAACGAAAATCGGAACGCAGGGAAATCGCCGCCCAAGGGTGCGCAGAATGTCTGCGATGGCTGCCCCCGTGGGGCTGGTTACGATCGCGATTCGCCTCGGGAAACGAGGTAGCTTCCGCTTTCGCGCTTCGTTGAACAGACCCTCCACTATGAGCCGTTCGTACAATTGCCGGAAGGCCAGCTCCAGCGAGCCGACGCCGCGCGGCTCAAGCTTGCGGACGTACAACTGATACCGCCCCGCCTTGTCGAAAATCTCGATGGCTCCGCTTGCGACCACCTCCAGCCCGTCATCGGGCTCAAACTTCAGTCGCGACGTGTCGCTTCGCCACATCACGCATGGCAGTTCGCTGTGTGGATCCTTGAGGGTGAAATAGAGGTGGCCACTGGTGTGACGCTTGAGATTGCTCACCTGGCCGAGCACGTGAACCGTTGACGGAAGCGATCGACTGATTGCCTGTTTGATCGAAGCCGTGATTTGCGAAACCGTAACAGGCCCCTCGATTACCGGAGACTCCTCAGGCGCGGAAGGCGGAATAAGCCAGGGATCAAACGCCGGTCGTTTTGCCTTGCCTGCCATGAATGTTCCCAAGCTCCCGCGACCCATAAAATCGGCCTCTGCATCGCGGACCACGAGATGAACTGTATGTAACGGACGCCCATCCCGGGCCTATTGCATACTTACTATGCCGATAAATATTCAGGAATCTATGGCCATCGACAAATCCACAAAGTATTGCGAACTCAACGTCTTCCTGAAGAACGGGCAGAAGGCCACCGGCATGTTTCACGTGCCTATGCGCACTTCCTCTCAGATTCGTCCATCCGACGCCATCCAGGAAAAGAAAAACGGCCTGCTCCTACTGACCCAGGTGACATTGACTGACCACAACGTTGCACGGGAGATTCCCGCCATCCTGATGCCCTACGACTCGATTTCGTATATCGAACTCCCCACCGGCTGGACCGTGAAGGAGGAACCGGAAGGCGCGCCTGCAGTCGCCGCGACGCCGTCACAAACCTCTCCGCCACTGGGCGCACCGGCCCCGGTTACCACTCCCCATGCTTCACCCGCAATACCTCCCCTGCATGCGCCGGTTCCGCCGGCTCACCCCGCTTCAGGCGTACCGCGATGGATGCCGCAACGAAGCCCGGTGAGATGAAGCAACAAGCGTCCCCGGCTGGATTCGAACCAGCAACCTTCGGATTCGGAATCCGATGCTCTATCCAGTTGGGCTACGGGGACTTGCATGGGAGTCTATCCCCCCACCTGCACCTGTCAAACGAGGACCTATTCAATGAACATTGCATCACCATAGCTGTAGAATCGATAGCGTGATTCCACGGCGTGCGCATAGGCCCGCCGCGTCAGGTCAATTCCGGCAAAGGCCATGACCAGCGCCAGGAGTGTGCTTCGCGGCAGATGAAAGTTTGTCAGTAATGCATCCACGGCCGTCAACCGGTGTGGCGGATGAATGAAGATGTTTGTGGTTCCCGACCGCGCTGCCTGATTATTGCCTTCCCCCAGCACCGATTCCAGGACTCGCACAACCGTAGTGCCCACGGCGACGACGCGTCCTCCGCGGGCCCGACATTCCTTCCACGCCGTCACTGTGTCATCCGGCATTTCGAATCGCTCATGGTGCATGACGTGATCGGCCAGGCGGCTGGCTGCAATCGGCTTGAATGTACCCACTCCCACGTGCAGTGTGACAAAGGCTATGGACACACCGCGCTGCCTTACTCCATCGAGAATTTGCTGTGACAAATGCAATCCCGCTGTGGGTGCGGCCACTGCGCCGGGCGCGCGGGCATAGACGGTCTGGTATCGTTCCCGATCGGTGGAATCGATGCCCGCCGTGGATTCCCTGCGGCTAATGTAGGGCGGCAATGGAGTCTGTCCCACGCGATGCAAAATCTGCGGCGCCGTCAGCGTCGAGCCCACTTCCAATCGCCACTGCCCGTCATCGCATCGCTCGCGCAGGGTAAGTTCCAC
Organism: uncultured Phycisphaera sp.; assembly: GCA_964501365.1. GTDB lineage: Bacteria > Planctomycetota > Phycisphaerae > UBA1845 > UBA1845 > CAZAMB01. The sequence continues at coordinate 111,583 of CAZCST010000030.1, forward strand.
GGCATCCGAAGATTCGCCCAATCGCAGAGACTCGCCAATCCGAAGTCGCCGCGAACCTTCCAGCATGACGCGCCAACAGGACGCCCGCTCTTCCTCGAGGAAAAGTCCGTGTACCCGTCCACCGCTTTTTCGCACCGCCGTGAATCGCGCGGGAAGCACCCGCGTGTCGTTCAGTACCAGAAGGTCGCCCGCGTTCAAGAGAGAGGGAAAATCCCGCACCCCCGCGTCGCGCAACGACCTCTCCCTTCGGCTGATCACCAGCATCCGCGAATCATCACGACGCTCCAGAGGCGACTGGGCGATCAATTCCTCCGGCAATACATAGTGCAATTCCTCCGTTGAGAAATCCGATCCGCCAACGGAGGGAGGCATTGCTGCGTGCCCTGCGGTGACCGTGTTTCGATTCGAGTCAAGTCTCATGGTTCAAGTTAAGTGCAAGGCTCCCGGCGCTCACAAGGTCCGTCCCGGCCGACGGGAACCCCGTTCCAGCACGCAACCGCCTGTTTGGTGGTCGCGTCAATCCATAGTCACCGATACTATACAAGACCATGAGCAATCCGGGTGGAAAAGCAGGAAAAAAACGCCTCACGGACAGTTTCCTGAAAGGCTCCGGTATCGGTGCCTGGATGGTTTACATTGCCGTCCGCTCCCTGTTCGCCTTGTTGCAGATCCTTCCCGTCCAGTCCAGCCTGGAGGCCGCACCCATCATCGCAAAAATCTGGAAATTCATCATGCCCCGCCACCGAAGACACGCGATTGCCAACCTGCAGGCCTCGTTGGGGTCGCAGTACGCGCAGCGGGAGATCGAAAGGATGGCCGACGCCTGCCTGGAATCCGTCATCATGTTCGCCATCGAGCTTGTCTGCGTGCCGCGCCGAATCAACCCCTTTACCTGGAGTCGATACATCGAGCTTGTTCATTTTGACGATGCCTTGCGCGTACTGCTGGAGGGTCGCGGAGCTGTCCTGGTCACGGGGCACTATGGATCGTTCGAAATCATCGGCCATCTCCTTGCCTGCCTCGGTTTCGACATGGTGGCTGTCATGCGTCCGATTGACAACCATTATCTCAACGATTTTGTCGTCGCCAGTCGCAAATCCAACGGCCTGAATCTGCTCGACAAGAAAGGCGCCTCCGCCTCAGCTGAAGAACACTTGCGAAATGGCGCACTGGTGGGCTTCATCGGCGATCAGGATGCGGGGCGAAAGGGTCTGTTCGTCGACTTCTTCGGAAGGCCCGCATCAACCTACAAGTCCATCGGGCTGCTGGCCATGGCCATGAACGTGCCCATCATCGTGGGTTACGCCCGGCGGAAGGCAAACACGCCCCGCTTTCAGGTCGGCGTTCAACGAATCCTGTATCCCGCCGATTGGGAAAGTCAGGATGACCCTCTCCGTTGGATAACGCAATCCTATACATCGGCCATCGAAGAAATTGTCCGCGATGATCCGGCGCAGTATCTTTGGATTCACCGCCGCTGGAAATCGCAGCCGCGATTCGCAAGGGACCCCGTTTCGAAGACGACGCTTAAGGTGGGCTGAACACGCAAGAGCGCCGCGGTCGCGGCGGAATAATCATCGGAATCGTCCATGTTTACTGTGAACAAGAATCCCTCGCCGCGTGACGTGCGCTGGTTTGCACTGGGGATGCTGGCCGGCTTCCCACTTCTGGCGATTCTCTTTTACATGGCCCGCGCTCGAGCGGGCGGAGACCACGTTACGCTGTTTGCCACCAGCTTGGCGATTGGCGTTTTCGCCATTGGCGTCTTAACCGGGATGGCAGCGCTGGCCGCCCCCTCAGCGGGACGATGGCTCTATGTCGCTTGGATGACCCTGACACTGCCCATTGGAGTGGTCATGTCCACATTGCTCTTGAGCCTGATCTATTTTCTGTTTCTCCCCGTATTTTCGTGGGTCGTGCGGCGGAACGATCCCCTGCGGATGAAAACTGGCGGATCAACCTACTGGGAAAATTACAAACCCCACGAACCTACGATCGAGCGCATGCGCAGACCGTTTTAGGGCATTTTTGGGTCGCGATTTGGCATGTCGCTGAACAGGTCATCCTGAGCGAAGCAAAAGGTAGCGCGTGATCTTCCCGCTGAGGTTCTTCGCTGCGCTCAGAATGACATCTACCTACCGGCCGGAGATTCTGATCCAACCCGCAACCAAGCCAATTTTACGGACAGCTTGACGGACCGGCGTACGGATAAGCCAATCCCTTGAAGGCATTAATGCAATCGGAAATATCGGTGAAGTCTATGCTCGCGGCCGGATCCGGAACATTGGGGTGGAGCTGGGTTCGTGCTTTGATCGGAGCACCAGGCAATGCTTTGAACTTGTCCACCATGGCCGAAATATCTGCAAAATCAGGCTGAGCCGTTGCCGAGGGCGGATTGAATGGATCGACAATATCTCCCCAGGCCGAAGTCAGCACGGTGAGGGCCGATGAGAAATTCGCCTCCACATTCGGATCACAAGCGACTGCTTGAACTTCATACACGGCGCTGGGCACGATTTCCGATCCAAAGATGTTCAACGTCCCTACTGTGGACCAATCGCGGAACAGCGGGTCGCACTGGAGCGGTGCTCCCAGGAATGTTTCAGCCGAGCCGGGGGATTCCGTATAGGTTTGCGGAGCCCCCACCCAGCGAACCTGACCGCTAAAGGAATCAAATGGCGGCGGCAGATCGGCCATCGTGACACGTATCGCCGTCAACCCGCTGTTCTCCGCTTTGAACGAAATGTAACGGTTCTTTGCAAAGGCCACTGGCTCTACAGACGGGGCAATGATCGACGAACAGACTTCCTGGATTTGGAAATTGGTATTGGATATGTCGAAGAAGATATTCCCCGAACCTTTCACCTTGATGCGTGCCGTGCTGGTTGCCAGGTTGGGCAGCATGACATCCTCTGATCCGTCATTGGGAGTTCCCGAAGCCAGAACGATGGGAAACGTATTGCCCCCATCGGTGGACAAAAAGATGTCAACATTAACTGCGTTGACCGGAGCAACATTGGTGTTGGCAACAGTCCACGTCACGGTAGTCAGACCGCCGAGCAGCACATTCGTGTTTGGAAATGTCACCGTAAAAGGCCCGGCCGACGCATTCACCGTTGCCACCATGTTGTCCACGCCGATGCCACCGCCGCCTGCACGGTTGTCCCGAACCACCACGCGGAAATCCATCGTTCGGGCGACTGCAGGATATTTCTCTGTCGTATTTGCGCCTCCCGACGACCCGACGGGAAGCGTATTGGCAAGCAGATTGGAGAGTCGCGGAACAATTCGCGTCGGGCTCGTCGTGGGATTCCAGACACGAAGGATCGGGCTCGTGCCGTTGTCCGCGGACGAAAGCGCCTGCGCCGCTCCGAGGTCACGCTGCTCCCAGGAATACGTGATGGGATCGCCATCCGGATCACTTGCTGAAACTGCGGTCAGTTCAAACGGCGTGTTGCGTGGGATGACAAAGTCCGGGCCTGCATTCACCGTGGGTGGGAGATTGCCGGTGGCGGTTTGCTGGGCACAGGAATTTCCGGTACCCGATTGCGTGAATACGCGGATTTCATCAAAACTTACCGAGTGAAAATACGGATCACTGTGGGCCTGAATGTTGTCCGCCCCGCAAATCCCGGCATATCCCATGATGGTGGATCCGCTGCCCGGCTCATACGCCGTGGATCCATTCCGATTGCCCCCGGCACAACTTCCGCCGATGCCGTTGAAATTATGGTTCGAGCCAAACTGGTGCCCCATCTCGTGGGCGACATAATCGATGTAGAATCCGTCGCCCGTGGGAGCCGGAAGCCCCGTCACTCCGCGTGCCTTCTGACTGCTCACGCACACCACACCCAGTCCGGCCACGCCACCGCCGCCCGTGCTGAAGACGTGTCCGATGTCATAATTCGCCGAACCAATCACCGAATTGAGGTTTGATTGGTTCTGCGACAACATCGTCACCCCGTCATTGTTCGTATACGGATCGGAACCGGCGCTGGTATAGATAATCAGATTGTTGTTGGCCACCAGCGAAAGACGGACGGAAACTTCCGTCTCGTACACGCCCGTCACGCGATTGATCGCCGTTACGACCGCCGCAAGGCCTGCCGCGACTGTCCCCCCGTGAAACGCCGTGTATTCACCGGTTGTGGCCACCGCCACTCGATAGGTTCGCCGTATTTCACCTGTGGCCACACCGCCGCTTTCTTCTTCCAACGGCGGCATCGGCTCTCCTCCGTCGACCAGGCAATGGAAGCCGTCAGGGCCCTTGCGGTAGTCCCTCTTGTAATAGCTCGCATAGGCAACGGTGTCGTTCCTCCAAAGCGGGTCGATATATACCGCGCCATTGGGAGAAAGAATCTGGGCGTGAAATCCTGCCGGCGTCCAGTCGAAACGCACAGTGGCGTAAGGATCGTCAATCCCCTGTCCAAGATACGTCCGAATTTCCGGATACTTCACTTGCAAACCCGGTTCCATGATCGGAGACTCAACCACCGAAAAACGCGCGAAGGTTCCATCGGGCATCGCCAGCGTCATGATCGTCGGTTGCGTCATTGCTTCATTCGTGAACTCCATTGGTGTCCGATTGAGCGCGCTCATCAGCGCCGGCGCATTCAACTCAACATACTGATACTTCTCGGGCTGGACCCAGGGCTCTTGATTCGTGCGATTCTGCGCGGAGGGGCTGGTCTGCCAGATTCCGTCAGGAGATGCCTGCTTGGCAGTTCCCGCAAATGAAACCGAAATTCCGAAAACGAGCGCGCATAGCCCTGCGATTGATGAACGATTCGACATGGATCCCTCCCAGCGAAACCAATCCCCATTGCGGCCGACACGGCTACAACTTGCAGTAAACTGACAGTTTACGGAGCCGAGGTGGCAAATGCAATAGAATTATGGGGACTTTGAGCCAAAAAAGGACCGTTTCTCTCAGCCTGGCTTAGGTTCGTTTGAATTGGCGATTCAATTCCGCCTTGGTGAATCGCAGCATGGTGGGCCGACCATGCGGGCAACTGCTCGATTTTTCCACCAGATGCCGCTGTTCCATGAGGGCATTGATTTCCTGCTGTGTGAGTGGGTCACCGGCCTTCACAGCAGCTTTGCAGGCCATCATGTCCAAAATGTCGTGCACCAAAGCCTCCGTATGATTTGGGGCCTCGTTTTGTGCAAGGCGATCGAGCAGGTCGCGCAGAAATGATCCCGCGTCCAAATCGCGAAGCAGCGCCGGAACCGCATGAAGGGCAACCGAATCAGTGCCAAACGGCGTCACTTCGATGCCCAGCTGACCAAGTAGTTCCGAGTGGCTTTCGAGGAGGCCTGCCTGCCCTGCCGTCACCTTGATGGTCTCAGGAATCAGCAACCGCTGCGATTCGAGCGGCCCCGCGGTAAATCGCTGCCGGAATTGCTCGTACATCACGCGCTCATGCAGTGCATGCTGGTCAACGATCATGATTCCGTCGTCGGTTTCGGCGACGAGATAGAGATTGTGCATCTGGACAGCGGGTTTGGCCCCGTTATCCGGCCCGAATGGCTCCATGGCGCGAACTGGGACGCCTCCCATTCCGCTGCGACTCTCCGCACCCCCCGCACCGTCGCGTGGCGCGCCGAACATCGACCTCCATCCGTCCCACGAGAACCCGCTACCCGGCGCCTCCATCGGCGAACTTGATCCCATGCTGCCCCAGGGCATTGGGGGCGCGTCCGATCCCGGCATGGCGCCGGGCCACCCTCCCCCGCCGCCCTGAACCGGGGCAGTCGACTTGAGGATAGCCGCAAGCTCATGACGAATGCGATCCTGCTCCGCTTCGCTGATGGGTTCCTGCTCCTGCCGTCGTACTCGCAGCGCTGGAGTAAGGTCTGCCCGCTGCAGTGTCTCGCGCAGCGCGCTGAGCACCTGAGAATGAATCAGACTGGAGTCGGCCCAGCGCACCTCGATCTTGGTTGGATGCACATTAACGTCCACCTGCGAGGAATCTATTTCGAGAAAGACAAACACCACACCATGCCGATGCGGCTCCATCAATCCCCGATAAGCCTCTCGAATCGCGTGTTGCACAAACCGGTCGCGGACAAACCGCCCATTTACATAGACGTATTGCCACTGCGCTGCCGCCCGCGAATGAACCGGCGGCGCGAGATAGGCGTGAATCCGCAAGCCTCGCTCGTCGCGCTCCACCGGCAACAACGCTTCTGTAAGTTCCGGGCCGTACAACTTGGCGATCCTGGGCAGATGATTGTCCACTGCGGGGAGGCTATGCGTGGTTCGACTGTTTGACGTCAGGGCGAATCCGACATCCGGGTTGGCCAGGGCCAACCGCGTGAATTGCTCGTTGACATGCCCCGTTTCCGTCGAAACGGAACGCAAAAATTTTCTCCGTGCGGGCACATTGAAAAAGAGATCTCGAACCTCGACCGTGGTTCCCTCTGGGCAGCCCACCGCCCTGGTCGCCGCGACGCGATCCCCGCACACCACAACTTCGTGACCTTCCACTGCTCCGGGAAGGCGCGAAATCATGCGCAAGCTGGAAACCGCTCCGATGCTGGCCAAAGCCTCACCGCGAAACCCCATGGTGTGAATCGTGTAAAGGTCGTCTTCGGATTGAATCTTACTGGTAGCGTGTGGAGTGATGGCCAGTCGAAGGTCGTCCGCACCCAGACCACATCCGTCATCGGTGACACGAACCAGGCGCGCCCCGCCCTCCTCGATCGACACCGAAATCCGCGTGGCTCCGGCGTCGAGCGAATTTTCGATCAGCTCTTTGACCACACTGGCGGGACGCTCCACTACCTCGCCGGCAGCGATCTTGTTCACCAGTAAATCGGGCAACACCCGTATTCGACGTGGACCATCCATGATCAACACAACTTGTGCAGAAGAGTTCGCCGTGATCGCGCCAAATCCAATGACATCATATCAGACCACGACGACCTCTCAAAACAATTCTCGTCATACCTTTTTCTAATGGCACCCTGGTCCCCTTGTTGCCTCTTTGCCTTGTTGCCTCGCATGACTAAACTTCCCTCGCAGGCCTGTTTGATGGCCGAACGTCAATATCTTATGCCTGGGAGGTGAGTTGTGGGTGTGAATCTCAAGGGTCGTCATTTTCTTTCCATGCTGGACCTATCCACCGAGGAAATCCTGGCTGTGCTGGATACGGCGCGCCAGCTCAAGGCAAAACGCGGGACCACGGAATCCTGCTCCAGGCTTCCGCTGAAAAACAAGACGCTTGCGATGATCTTTCAGAAGCCCTCGCTCCGCACCCGTGTGTCCTTCGAGACCGGAATGACCCTCCTTGGCGGCCACGCAATCTACCTTGCCCCCACAGACATCAGCCTCGGCAAACGCGAAACCACCGAGGATATCGCCATGGTCCTCTCCCGCTACGTCGATATCATCATGGCCCGAGTTTTCGGTCACGACATCGTCGTCGAACTTGCAAAACACGCCTCCGTCCCGGTCATCAACGGCCTGTCCGACCATGAGCACCCCTGCCAGATCATGGCCGACCTGCTCACGGTCCTCGAACGCAAGGGCAAGCTCTCCGGCCTCAAGGGCTGCTACATCGGTGACGGCAACAACGTTGCCCACTCACTTATGCTGGGGGCCGCTCGCGTCGGAATGCACTTCACCACCATCACTCCAAAAGGGTATGAACCCAAGCCAGACGTGTTGAAGGCAGCCGCAGACGCTGGGAAAAAAACCGGCGCGAATATCACTGTCTCTAACGATCTCAAGGCCGCCGCCGGCGCTGACATGGTCTATACCGACGTCTGGGCCTCGATGGGACAGGAAGCCGAGGCCGAAGCCCGCAAGAAAATCTTCAAGGACTACCGCATTGACGCCAATACCATGAAAATCGCAGACAAGAACTGCGTCATTCTGCACTGCCTCCCGGCCCATTACGGCGACGAAATCGACTACGCCACTTCACGCACGCCAAATTCCGCCATATTCGATCAGGCCGAAAACCGCATGCACGCCCAAAACGCGATCATGGTACACCTGATGGGCGCGGCAAGTTGAGTCACTGCTACTCAGAAGCTGACATGGTAAGGTCCTGCGAATTGCACTAATCGCGGAGGTGGGCCTCGAGCTTTCGCAGCGCTTCGCACTCAATCTGTCGTACGCGCTCGCGGGTCAGGTTGATCGCGGCCCCGATTTCCTTCAGCGTAAGGGGTTCATCACCCTCCAGACCATACCGCAGCTTCAGGATTTTCGATTCCCGTTCATCGAGATCGTCGAGCAAATGCAGGATGAGCGTGGCCTGCGTCTCCGAAAACAGCGCCTGATCCGGTGCGGGGGTTCGATCGTCTCGCAACCCCTCGGTCAGTGACACTCCGTTGATGCTCTCGTTGTCGCTCGTCGGCGTGGATACCGCACGGACCGCACTGCGAATGTGCTTGACCTTGCTGACGCTCATCTCCAGCCGCTGGGCAATTTCCTCAATGGTCGGTATCCGTCCTTCGGTTTCCAGAAATTGTTCGCGGGTCTCCCGAAAACGGGAAATCATTTCCACCATGTACGCCGGGATATGGATGGACTTGTCCCCGTTGATGAGGCTGCGCTTGATCGCCTGCTTGATCCACCAGGAGGCATAGGTCGAAAATCGCGTGTTCTGATCCGGATCGAATCCTTCAACCGCGCGAATGAGTCCGAGATTCCCTTCGTTGATCAGATCGTTCAGGGGGGCGCCGCGCTTGGCATACTTCTTGGCAATGTTCACCACCAGGCGGAGGTTGGATTTCACCATCCGCTCGCGCGCTGCTGCAGCCTCTGCCTCGATCAGCTCCCGCTGCGTAAGCGTAATCTCCCCTTGGGCAAAGCGCTTCTCCACAAGCTGTCCCTCGCGGACAGTGGTGGCGAACTGCTTTTCCTCCTCCGCCGAAAGCAGCGGAGATTCATTGATTTGTCGCAGGTAGACCTGTAAGCCGGTGTCGACAGCGATGGCACACCCTCCACGCTGGCATCAGATTCCGACCATCCTCCGCGTCGCTGCCTAGCAAATGCGACGCTCTAGTCGGCCGACGAGCCCTCGGCAGCGTCAGCGGCCTCTCCCCGGGGAGGCGGCGGAACGTGCGGAATGGGACGAATTACGCCGGAAGTCTCAGGCCCCGGTCCGTGCAAACCGCCGCGACGCGTCTTGGGCATCGACGACGTGCCGGACTCCGAATCCTGATCTGCTGACCACTCGGCTCGTTTCTTGGACAAGCCGATCTTACGCTCCACTGCGTCAACCCGGAGAATCTTGACCAGAATCTTGTCTCCGATTTTGACCTCGGCGTGCGGGTCCTCGACCTTATGATCGGCTAATTCGCTTACGTGCAGTAGACCCTCAAGGTCCTCTTCCAGTTCAACAAACACGCCGAAATTGGTGATCTTCGTGACCGTGCCTTCGACGATCTGTCCGGGAATATAATTCTCGGGAACGGCACGAGCCCACGGGTCCTCGTGCAATTGCTTGAGTCCCAGCGCAATCCGCTGCTTGTCCTCTTCCACTTTTAGGACGACGCATTCGATGGTGTCGCCCTTCTTCAACACTTCCGACGGATGGCTGATCTTCTTCGTCCAGCTCATATCGGACACGTGCAGGAGTCCGTCGATGCCCTCTTCGATCTCCACAAATGCCCCATAATTGGTGAGGTTGCGGACGCGGCCCGAAATGCGCGTATTCGCCGGATACTTCTCTGCAACGTGGGTCCACGGATTTTCCTGAGTTTGCTTGATGCCCAGCGAAATCTCCTGCTTGTTCTTGTTGATTTCCAGCACGATGACTTCGATGGTGTCGCCGACGTTGAGCATCTCCGACGGATGGTTGATGCGCCGCGTCCAGCTCATTTCGCTGATGTGGACAAGCCCTTCGACGCCCGGCTCGAGCTTGATGAACGCGCCGTAGTTCATGATGTTGACGACTTCGCCCTTCTGCCGCGAAGCGACCGGGTAACGCCCTTCAACCTCATCCCACGGATTGACCTTGAGTTGCTTGAGCCCGAGGGCAATCTTCTCCTTGTCGCGGTCGATACTGAGAATCTTGACTTCGATTTCATCGTCGATCTTGAGCACTTCCGACGGATGCCCCACGCGATCCCAGCTCATGTCAGTGATGTGCAACAAACCGTCGATGCCACCCAGGTCCACGAACGCGCCGAAGTCGGCAATGTTCTTGACCGTTCCCTTGCGGCTCTGGCCCACCTCTATCTTGGAGAATAGCGCTTCTTTCGCTGTCGAGCGCGCCTCCTCGATCAACTTGCGACGGGAGATGACGATGTTTCGACGCTCTTCGTCGATCTTCAAAATCTTTGCGTCGATCGTATTTCCGATGAACTCGCCAATATCGCCGGGCCGGCGGATATCCACCTGCGATGCCGGAAGGAACACGGGGTACCCAATGTCCACCAGCAATCCACCCTTGATCTTCCGCATGACGCGGCCCTGTACGTTATCCCCTTCCTTCTTGCTGCTCACGATGCGCTGCCAGTTCAGGACGCGATCGGCCTTGCGCTTGGACACCATGATGTGCCCGCTGTCCGACTCCACCGCATCCAGCCAGACCTGAACCTCGTCGCCGATTTCCACGGAAGACTGGTCGTCCCATTCCTCCGCGGGAATCAATCCCTCGCTCTTGAGTCCGACATCAATGACAAAATCATCGCCCGCGCGGCCAACGATCGTGCCCTTGAGAATCGACCCCGGCTTGTACTCATCGCCGTCCTGATCAATCATTTTCTCGACGAGCGTGTCCGTACTTGCTCCGCCGAGTATCCGGGCCAGTTCATCATCGAACGACCCAACCATATCCAAGTCTGCGATGAGGTTTTGATCTACCATTTTGCTACGTGTACTCGACCGCCCAATGTGGCGGCCCAAAAAAGAAACTCCCGTCGCCTTAGTGCGCCCCCCATCAGGAGGGACGAAGGGGATCGACTTGTCGACAATTCCCCGCGTAAAAAACGACGCCCGAAACCCAGACACGAACGCGACCGCGTCGCGTTTCCACGTGATCAGGACTTCGGGAAACTTACCGCATTGCAATCAATGGCACGACTGCTGACTACCGCATATCCACGTCATGCTGAGCGCAGCGACGCATCCCCAATTGCATTCCAGAGGCCCTTCGCTTCGCTCAGGATGACAACGCAAAAAGGAATGCATTCCTAGCATACGCTCAGTTTATGGAACCCGTGCCGACGTTTGCGGCTGAGCAGCTTTCGGCCGTTGTGTGTGCGCATCCGCGCCCGGAACCCCTGCTTCCGCGCCCTCTTAATATGACTGATTCGTCTTTCGTAATGCATTGTCGATCCTTACCTGGCGCCGGACGCCGTCCGGCTCTCTTGCCCAAAATCGGAAAACGGGCAGTTTATAGAGACCTCCAAGGTTCGGCAAGTCCTATTACTAGGGTCATTTCCGTTCTGAACGCTTGACGCTTTGCCGATACAATTGTTAATCTGGGTTGTCCGTACGTGGGCTCCTTTCGGGTGGCATGGTCCGACAGCCTTACCGTCAGGCCTTCGTCTGATTGCGATTTTCGAATATCGAGGTTTTCACCGGTATCGGCCTGTCGCGGAAGCTGCGAAATATCGCGGTTTCCGCCACCGGCCCGTAGGAACAGAAAAGTGAATCACTCTGAAGCCTTGGCCAGGGCGGAACAGATTCTCGGGCACCATTTCTCCAAGCCCGCACTCCTTGTCACCGCACTTACCCATTCCTCTGTCGCCAACTCCCGCGTGGAGAGCAACGAACGCCTCGAATTTCTCGGCGACTCGGTTTTAGGTCTCGTCGTTTGCAGCGAGCTTTATGATCGCTTCGGAAACTGGCTCGAAGGTGACTTAACCAAAGTGAAGTCCGTCGTTGTATCGCGCCGCGTCTGCGCCGAAATTGCGGACAAGTATGGACTCACCGGCCTGCTGATTCTTGGCAACGGAGTCGGCGTCCGACACGACATGCCCACCTCTCTGCGCGCCGCCGTCTTTGAGGCTCTCATCGGTGCGCTGTATCTCGATGGCGGTTTGGAGCCCGCCCGCAACTTCATCCGCACGACGATTACCGAATACCTCGACCGCCTCGCGGATTCGCAAACGCACGAGAATTACAAATCCGCACTTCAGCAATACGCCCAGCGCGTCCTATCGGCCACCCCTATCTACGAGGCGCTGGACGAGCAAGGTCCCGACCACAGCAAGTGTTTCGAGATTTGCGTCGTCATCGGCAATGAGCGTTACCCCAGCGCCTGGGGCCCCACCAAGAAAGAGGCCGAACAATGCGCGGCCCGCAAAGCCCTCGAAATTCTCCGCGAGCCAACCCCCGCCCGCCCCGCCAAAACCTAAAGAAGAGTGCACCTTGATGCGCGGATTTCAGACGTTGCCCGGACGTTGTGCCACGGCTGTTGAGCAGTGGACGGAAGACTAAGTCCAGCCTCATCAGACTTGGAATGATGAATCTAGCCACCTTTGTGAGGACGCTGGGACGATTCTTCGTCTACCACCGCCCCTTTGCAGTTTCGGTACTGATGTGATCGCCAACTCGCCCACGCTCGAGGGTTGGATTAAGGGTTTCCGCTTTCTACTTTCCGCTTTTCATGTCGCTTCGTTCGTCCGCGGCGTCTTGGGCGGCGAATTGCCAGGAGACTGCTTATGGTCGATGTGATCCGGACTGGAACGGAATCCGGTGATCATGGGATATTCATCAGGCTTTTCTGTGGGGTGTACCGCAAAAACCTCGACGCGGACGATCTCCTCATACGGCAGCGAGACCACAAACGCACCGACCTTGTAATGCTCGTCCATCGGTACGCACTCGAACACCAGGTGCGACTTGCTTGGCACGTCCGCGATGTCCTTCACTTCGTAGCTGAACCCGTCGCGGAGATACACAAGCATCCGCAAGTCCAACTCGCCCGCGAGCTTCCGCATCCCTTCGTGGTCCAGACGCTCGTCTTCCGGCACGTCAGGGAAGTGGCTGATCGCGCAGCGCCAGCGGGCCTCGTCCTGCTGCTCCTGAAACGCCGGACCGTGGAACCAGTCGTGAGTGAACATTGCGTGTCTTCTTTCAGCGGCCGGCAATCTCGCCCATGCCGCACTACCATGATACTGGCTGAATAGTTATCGGCCTATCACCTCCGGGGCCTCATATTTGTATCGGTATCGGGCGCGACTAGCATGTGGCCATGTCGCCCACGGAAATCAACGCCCGGATAAAAGCCATCGCCGCCGGCGCGGGTTTCGAGCGCTGCGGAATCGCCCGGGCAGATGCTATCGGACGCGGCGACTACGTCCGCTGGTGGCTCGGCCAGAGCATGGCTGGTTCCATGGAATATCTACACCGCCACTTGGAAAAGCGCCTCGATCCCCGCGAGCTGATGCCCGGCGCCAAAAGTGCCATCGTCGTGGCACTCGTCTACAAGCAATCAAGCCCGAATCACGGCCTCGCAGCACAGCCTCCTCCCTTGCCAAGAGGGGACACAGGGGGGTCGGAACCCCGCGGCCGCATCGCGATGTATGCATGGGGTGAGGACTACCACAATGTGCTCCGCGACAACCTTCGTGCGATGGAAAATAAACTGCGAACCGAAATCAACGAACCATTCCAGTGCCGAATCTGCGTGGACACCGCTCCGATTATCGAGCGCGAGATTGCCGCTGCCGCCGGCATCGGCTGGATCGCCAAGAACACGGTGGTAATCGACCCTGAGCTGGGCAGCTATTTCTTCCTTGGCGTCATGCTCACGACGCTCGATATCGCGCCCGACGCGCCGATCGCCGATCACTGCGGCACCTGCACGGCCTGCCTCGACGCCTGCCCAACCCAGGCGTTCATGGCGCCCTATCAAATGGATGCGTCTCGCTGCATCAGCTACCTGACCATTGAACATCGCGGCGACATTTCAAGGCCATTTCAGGAAATGATGGGCGACTGGATTTTCGGCTGCGACGTTTGCCAGGACGTGTGCCCGCACAATCGCAGGGCCCCCGACACACACGAACCGCGCTTCGCCCTCCGTAACCCTGCCCCCGCACCACCGCTCAAGGAACTCCTCGCATGGGGCGAAGCCGAATATCGCGAGAATATCCGCGACAGCGCCATTTCCCGTGCCAGGCTCGACATGCTCAAACGCAACGCAATCATCGCGTTGGAAAGCAATGGTTCCAGGAGAGACCCGGCACTGTCTCAAAACCCCTCCCCCTCATAGGCCGCCCGTCGATACCGATGGTTCAATCCACCGACCCTTCGCGCAGGATTGAACCGGCGAGCCGTTCGCAATAAGGGTTCTGCCGGAAAGAAAGCGGTGCGATCACAACTTCCACATTAACCATGTTGGCGAACCGAATTTTCGGGATGGACAGCACTACATATCCACGTATTTGCGGTATGCGAGTTTGCCTTGGCATGCCTCTTGCAAAGAAAACGGCTTCCTGGACATAGCCCAAGGAGGTCAACCCAATGCACTTCAACCACGCAAAACAGCCACACCATCGATGTGCCAAGTCCGGTCCGCGTTCGGGTATTCTTATCACCCTTTGGGGCCTGATCGGCCTCGTCTGGCTTGTAATGAGGTCCGGTTCAAAGCCCTCGAGACTATCCTATCCGTGCCAACAATCGGCGCTGGGCCTCGCAGTAGTCGGATTCGGCGGTCCGGTGGCTCTTGTGGCGTTGTCCGGCCGGCGTGGGCTGCGGGCATTCATCCACGCTAAGGTCGGCAAGTTGGCCATCGCTGGACTGGCCACTCTCGGTGCAGTGCTTGCGGTAATCGGCTCTGCCAACGAATCTTCGCCAGTCGCCCTGCTTGTGCCGCCTGCGGATTATCACCCAGATGTTTTCCTGGTGAATAACGCCCGCGGCCCGACTTCTGATCGATTCGGCGGCATCGATGATCTGGTCACTCTGATGCAAAGATCGGGCCGGCCCTGGTATCGAACGGCTATCGTAGGGCCGACCTCCGGCCCCAATGGGCTTATCGACAGCGACGACGTTGTCCTCATCAAAGTGAACGCCCAGTGGGCGCAGCGCGGAGGCACCAACTCCGATGTGCTTCGCGGGATCATGCGCGTCATTGTCGAACATCCCGATGGGTTTGTCGGCGAGATCATTGTGGCCGACAACGGCCAGGGCTCGGGCAATCTCGATCGTACGGAAAACAATGCCGAGGATCATGCCCAGTCGCCGCAAGACGTGGTCAATGATTTCACCGCAGAAGGCTGGAAGGCGTCCATCAAACTCTGGGACAATTTTCGCACGTCGCCGGTGTCGGAGTTTTCCATTGGTGATTTGAGCGATGGTTATATTGTATCGAATGTGCTTGATCCGCAGACTCAGATACGCGTGTCGTACCCGAAGTTCCGCACTCCCTGGGGCACATGCGTCAGTTACAAGTATGGAATCTGGGATGGTGTATCGGGCACGTACGATCACGATCGGCTGGTGGTCATCAATGTCCCGGTGCTCAAGACCCATTCCATCTACGGCGTCACCGCCGCAGTGAAAAACCATATGGGAGTCATCACGCAAAGCCTGAGCACCGATTCCCACAACGGAGTTGGACGTGGAGGACTCGGTTCCGTCCTGGCGGAAGTTCGAGTCCCGGATGTAACGGTCCTCGATTGCATCTGGGTTCTGGCCAGGCCAGGGCTCGGTCCCAGCGCGTCCTACGCTCAGTCCAGCCGCCGCGACCAGCTGCTGGCTGGTTTCGATCCGGTGGCGCTCGACGTCTGGGCGGTGAAGAACATCCTTGTCCCGCAAATGTCCGCGAATGGGTACGGCCCCGGGCAGTACCCAGCGCAGGACCCTGACAATCCGTCCAGCACGTTTCGCCAGTACCTCGACCGCTCTATGAACGAAATGCTCCTGGCGCAGATTCCATGCACTAACGATTATCAAGCTGTGCGGCTCTGGATCTTCGGGCAAGTGCCGCCGATCCCGGCGCTGTCCACTATCGGCACAGTCTTATTGGCCGTACTTCTGCTGGGTTGCGGCGCACAGATTGTACGAAAACGGGCGGCCGCAACTGGCGCAAACGGCAGGTCTTGCGAATCGTGATGCGGTGACGCCCTTCAAACGCAGTGTGCGCGCTTGCGTATGACGAAGCTGGCTCCCGTGGCCAACAGGATGATAAACGCTACCAGGCTCCAGGTAGAGACGGCCGGTACAGGCGCTGAAGCTGGCGTCTCCGGCATTCCGGTCACAGAAGCAGCAGGATTCGTCGCGCAGGGATCGGTTCCAAAGTCGCCAATCAGTCCCGGACTGTATCCCACCTGGCCCGCTTCGGGCCTCGGGGCCAGTGCCTCCTGTCCGTTCGAAACTCCGTCGCCATCGGAATCCGCCGTATCGAGCTGATTGAGGGCATCCTCGATGGTCATCCCCTGGTTGAGAAGTTCTGCAATGGCATCGCGATAACAGTTTCCAGGTGCGTTCAAACTCGGCGGTTGATGGCAAACGTTGCAGTTGCGTCCCGTCAGCGTCTCCATCCGGACCGGCAGGGTCGATGTTGGGTACTTGGCGATCCACGCATTTAAGAAGGACGGGGCCAGTACTTGAGGCGTGCCTTCTCTTAAATTGGCGTCGGATACACAGGATTGGGGTTGAGCAATATTGGCTGTGCCAAACAGCCAAAGCGAGCTCAGTAGCGTTATGAGACGTGTACGAGGATGATTGGAAGATTGCATGTTCATGTTTCCCTTCTCGATTTACTCCCTTTCCTTTTTGGCAAGACAGTTTGGCATTGCGTTAGCAAATTGCGTTCCAGAGCGAAATCAGGCCTCAAGGTTCGGTCCGCCATTGTTGGGCAGAGTCAACTTCGACGTCGGTGGCACGCAATATGCTCGTCGGTCAGCCCGGCTTGGGTTTCAAGTACGATTCCTGGAGAAGCAAATATGAGCGAAAAAAAATGGAAAATCTGCATCGATCGGGAGCAGTGCATTGGCGACGGCATGTGCGTAAATGACGCGCCGCAGACGTTTGAGCTGGACGACGAACAGAAGGCGTTTGTCCTTGATGGTCCCGGCGACGAGCAGGAGTACATATTGGACGCGGCGAAAAGCTGCCCTCTCGACATTATTGTGATCACGGACGCCGCTACCGGAGCCCGAGTCTACCCCCAGGCGGGCGGGAGCCGCGGATAGGCCACGAGGGATTGCGGCAGTTGACACACCTGCTGCGCGAAATTCCCAATGGCGATTCGTTCATCGTGGTTATCAGCACTTGGAAGTCCCAAAAAACTTAAACCCCGACGCCAGCAAAGGCATCCCAAATCTTTCGATTGGCATGAACATTGCAATAGGTTCAATCGGGCGGAGTTGCCGCGCGCGTAACATTTTCCGCCTATCGAAAGTGAGGGGGAGATGCTTCATAAAGCCGCGTCGACGGGGGTTTATCAAGTCGCTTTTCTCTTGGCGACACACGTTTTTCTTTTAGCAGATACAAAATCCACTCTGGGAGCACCGCCTTCTGCGCAATACGCAGTCAAGGAGGGTCAAATTACATTCCAGCTCGATACACGAATCCTATCCGATCTTGGCTTCTCGCTGGTTCCACGCGGCGAGGCAAGCGGCAGCACCAACGGTGCATTCATGGTGTTCGAGATTGATTCCTCTCGCCTGCCTGTAGCGCAATTTTCCGCAGCAGGATTTCAAGGATTCTCTGATGGTCCGTTGATGACATGCGGCGCGGCCCTGCTTGATCGACCGGGCGAGCGAATGGTCGTCGGCAATTTCGGATTCTGTGGGCGCGTCGGCAGTGGTTTTCACGTTGAAAGTACGCTGGAGGCGGCAGTAGAGCCGCTTGTTCTGTTTGAGCTTGGGGACGTGCTCATCAACTACGATCCGCGAAGAGGGGAATTGAATCTCAGCGGAGAGTTGCTCCTTTCAAGAGTTTGGGCAGACAAGTTGCTGGTTCCCGATGCGGCCGGAACGCCGCTGGGTACGCTTGAAGTACGCGTCTTGCTGGAAGGAGTCGTACATACTCCCAACCTGCCCGGAACGTGCACGCCGCAGGATCCGGATGGAACCCGAGCCGCGCTTGCCGATGGCGCCGGATCGGACATTGTGGTTGCGGATCTGCAAAGCGTCGTTCGATACACCTCGGTAGGAGGCATGGCGGCTTTTGCGGTCGGGACGACGGCCTGCAATTTGGGCACGTCCCGTGCGGAATGGGTCTCGTACACAAATCGCCACCCGGTGATTATTCAGAACATGTACCGGCTCAAGGACGATCGGTTCGAGCAGATCGGCATGAGCTGGGTGAAGCACGGGTTTTTCGCCGTTTCGGAAGACTTCTGTGGAATCTGCACGGAAGTTACGAACGGAGAGGCACTCGGTGTGGGATGTTCTGATCCGTACTCGGCGCACCTCAACGGCGTTCAGAGCAATATGAGTCCGCGGTCCACAGTGAACGCACACACAGGTTACTTTCCATACCCGTGGTCGGGGCCGGCGGCACAGAGTTCCATCGAGCGACGACTCCAGGTGCTTTGGTCCGACCTCGACTCCACGTTGAATTCGTCGGCGCGATACTTCATTGAAGGTCATTATGTCAGTCCGAACGATTGCCAGGCGGGCACACAGGACAACAACGCCTCCTACCGCGAAGTAGGAATCGAAAATCCATCGGCGGGCGTGTACGGCATTTTGCTGGACCCCCAATGGCCAACGCGGCCCGGCAAGGCGGCGATTCGTGCATGGCATGACGTGGATCCAGATGTCTTTGTGAGCGACGCGCGGGTCCCGGGTGAAGGATTATTCATCGCTGCCGCGAAAGTGACGCCGCTTGGCACAGGGTACTACCGTTACAACTACGCGATTCAGAATCTCAATTCGGATCGTTCCGCGCGATCGCTTCGAATTGACTTGCCTGAGCACGCCGTGGTGCAAAATCCCTATTTCCACAGTGTGCCGCACCACAGTGGCGAGCCCTATTCAACCCTTCCCTGGACGTACCAGTTGACCTCGAATTCTGTGTCGTGGTCCGCAGAGACGTATGACGTGAATGCAAATGCCAACGCCCTTCGATTCGACAGCATTTTCACATTCGGCTTCGACGCCAATGTCGAACCCCAACAGAGCAAATTCAATCTCGTGCTCTTCAAGCCGGGAGGCCCGTCAGAGTTCGCCGTCGGCTCTCTGGTTCCGCGACTCACATTCATCGATTGCAACGGGAATGGCGTGGCCGACCGATGTGACCTGGATTGTTCGGAAGAGGGGTGTGCTCCGCCGTGTGGGATCAGCAACGATTGCAACGCAAATTTTGTCCCGGACGAATGCGAACCCGACTGCAACCACAACGGAATCGCTGACGATTGTGACCTGACCCAGTGTCCGCCAGGGGATCTTCGGTGCGCAGACTGCAACGACAATTCTGTTCCGGATGAGTGTGAAGCAGACTGCGACGAGGATGGCCTGATCGATGAATGCGAAACAGTGACGGACACGGACTTGGATGGCGTGGATGACTGCGTGGACCTGTGCCCATACACGACCCCGCCGGGGGGGTGTCTGCCGCCGCTCAATTCTCTGGTCGTCTGCTGTTTTTCCAGCGGGATCTATGTGGTGGACGTTTACACCTGGGCTCAATGTGTAAGCTTCGGCGCGACACCGGTCTGTGATGACCCGCCGATGTGCCCCGGCACCGCCTGCCTGGTGACAGCATGTCGCGGAGGATGCCTGATTGGCGACACCGATGGAGATGGCGATCTGGACCTGCGCGACTTCGCGGGAATGCAAGATTGTTTTGGAGATTTCGCGCCGGAAGACCCCGGCTGTTCCACATCCTTCAACTTTGACGGGGACAGCGATGTGGATGCAGGCGACTACGGACAATTTTCCGGGCGTTGCCACGGCCCCGGCATCTAGCAGAGATGTGTCGTCTGTCGGGGAAGGAGAGGACGGAGAAGATGAATTCTTGCGATTGCCGTACCCTGACGTTTGTGTTGAAACATGTGGGTGTTGTCCTACTGACGACAACAATTTTGACCCAGTCAACCGCGCTTCGGGGAGGACCTGATCAGGACGGGAACGGTTTCGTCGATACACGCGATCTCGGCGGCTTCACGGCATGCCTGAACGGACCGTCCCAGCCTGACGAAATCAATTGCCTTTCAAAGACTGATTTCGACAAGGATGACGACGTAGACCTTGCCGATTTTTCGATGTTTCAACGGGCGCGCGGGCATTTGCCGATCCCGCTTCGGGATTCGCTCGGAAAAGTCATCCTTCCCGATTCGACCGTCGCGTATAGCGGCCGCCAAACTTGTTCCGGTTCGTGCCACGCACATGACATCGATCACATTTCAAACGGCTTTAAGTTTCAACAAGGCCGTACCGATCTTGCCGGCAATATCATCGTGAAGGATGATTTTTTTGGGGATGGACGCTGGTGGCAGCGGTCTCCGGGTCGCTATGGAACCTGCAACCCTGGTGGGAGCCTGCGTGTCCTTGCCGCAAAACAAAGTTCAACGGCGTCGGAAATTGACCTGACCACGTTCCGTTGGGTCGCAGAGTGTGCCGGCTGCCACCCCGGCGGCGGGCCGGGCGAATTCGATCGCGATGGAATGCGGTTGTATGACGCTGCCGCGGGAAAGTTCGGGTATGAGCAAATCGGAAAATCCGCGGCCGATGTTCTGCTCGACGGAGACTATGCTTACATGGATGCCGTCGGAAATCTCCAGCCCGCGAGGTGGGATATCACCGGCGTTTCGGAGCCCGATTGCCTTCATTGCCATTTGCCGGATCCGGCTTGGAATGGAGGTGCAAATAACGGGCGATACACCCGCCGTGCGGCGGCCGCTGCCGCAGGTGCGAGTCTCGTCGATGACTCGGGTACTCCCGTGCCTGCATTTGCGGCGGTTGGCGTGGCCGGTCAGGGCTGGTTCTCGGCCATGCCGATCGTGAACGGCAAGGCAACCAAATTACAAATCGACTACAACGTCGGTGTTGCACAAGGGTTCTTGGCGCAATCGGACGACCTGAGTCTGGCGATTGCGCCGGGCGTGCTCGACGTCCCGCCGCGAGACGAAGCCTGCTGGCAATGCCACGGTCCCATTGGCTGGGTCAGTTTGCGGGGCGGAGTGTGGTTCGATCAGCGCGATTTTCATTATGCCAAACTGAACAATTTGCTCGATGAAAATCCGGACAACGATATCGCACCGAGAAACAGCAAGGCCTGCAACTATTGCCACCCCGGAAATATTGATCACAACTTCGCCAAGGGGAACAGCCTCGTGCAGCATTCCCGACAGGAGCTGGATTGGGTCAATCTTCGCACGTGCCGGAGCTGCCATCTGGAGAACAGCCCCACACGCCACCCCGATGCTCCGCCAGTGCCGGGGGACAAGCTGATTCATCTTGCGATGTGGGATGCGCCGGACAAGCTCTCCTGCCAGGCATGTCATATTCCGCAGCCCTGGTCCGCTCCGACACAAATGCGGGCATTTCGGGATTCGTCACTTGGAGGGCCGAGCATTACATATCAGGCCAGCCTGTTTTATTCCGCCGATCCGCAAGACCCGAATGCCTCGGATAAGTCTTCCTGGTATCCGGGCCTGTATCCGAAAGTCGATGAAGATGGCGTGGTACGACTCTTTCCAGCCATTCCTCCAAACCTCAGCATTTATTGGGGAAATCTGTACGATCGCGGAACACCACAACGAAGCGACGATCTGGTGATTCCGATTGCAACGTGGAGGTTCAACCAGATCATTGGAAACCAGCCTCTTCCCGTCGTCACCGACGATAACAACGACGGAAAGCTGGAAATCAATCGACCAGAGGAAATGCTCGCGTATATGGCCGCGCTAAAGGGCGTCGATAGTTATGGCGAACAAGTAGCGGCCAATCCCGTTCTTGTGAAAGGCCGACAAATTTGGTTTGAGGATGCCGGCGCGCCTGGCGGCGTAGGTTCATTCGATGCCGAGGTTGAGGGAGTGAAGGCGGAGGGTGAGACCGGCACTTGGGGAATCAATCACAACGTCCGTCGTGCCGGGGAAGCCTGGGGATATGATGCCGCAAATCCAGCCGCCGGCTGCCGGGATTGTCACCGTCCCAACACGATGGACTCCCCTGTGTTCGACAGGCTGATTCTAATTGATCCGTTTGGTCTCGACGGTAAGCCGGTGTATGCATCCGTTCGCGAACTTACGGGATTGAATCCTCCCTGACCGGCGGAGCAGTGATTTCCTCGCGGCGCCACTGGCCTTCCTGAAGGATATCGATCTGAACCGGTTCGCCATGGTGGCGCGACTCGAAGTGTCGTTCGCCAAGAATGTCCTGTTCCATGTGCAACAACGTCCCGGCTATCGCCGCTCGTTCCGGAGGTCCCTGCTGTATCGCTGCAATCAAGTGTTCCGTTCCGTAAAAAGTCCGGCATGCGAGAGCGCCCGCAGTTCCTGAGGTGGCGGAAGCTATCGGTTGAGCACCATACTGATTGATCAGCGCCTCTGCGCAGGTCGCAGGCGATGGAGAAGAGGCCGATGCGATGACCGTCCAGCCCTCCTTCCTGACCAGGTCGGGTATTGGCGAATGAATGAGGTCTGATCCGCCTACGATCACGATTCGGCGATTCGCATCAGTGAGTCTCTGCAAGACGGGCGACGCCTTTTGAAGATTTCCCCAGAGGAACAGGATCGCGATTCTTTCCCGATCCACGGCATCGCGGACGCGTTCCGGAGTTACCTCGGCCGCTGCAATGTAGCGAACATCATGGATTTCACGGCGGCCCACATAGGATCTGGTCCAGGCGGTCCGAAGCGCAGTCTCATATGCTGTGTCCAATTCTACTACCAACCATGAGCCATTGTTCTTCCGGCGGACGAATTCGAGGAGGCCCCGAATTTGCCTGGGTTGATCCTCGTGGCACTGGAATATCCAGCGCTCCGAAGCAGCAAGCCCGCCCATTTCGATCGGGTTGAGGGCCACGTTGATTGCCGGAATTTGCATGAAGTCAATCGAAGCGGCCGTGTACGGCTGGTTGTCGTCGAGATGGGCGATAAGACCGACAACATTGGCGTTATCGGCGTATTTGACTAGGTCGTCTTCCAGCAAGCCCCATGCATATTTCGAATAGCCGGGCGCTGGCTGCCATAGCATGACTTCGGACGTCGGCTTCGCCAGACGAGCAAGCTGGACGGCAATGCGCGTCGCGGCAATGTCCGGTTGATTGCGTGTTGCCCCAACATTGGCTGGTGAAGTGTCGCCCGGAAGAACGATGCGTCTTGTGCCCGGACCCAGGATGGCGATCGTAGGATGTGATCGTTCAGGCTTTTCCTGATTTTCGCTTGTCGAAATTCGATTGTCGATTGTGCCGTTCGCCGCGGGATCGCGGTCCATGGACAAACGGGAAGCCGCGTGTTCCGACCACTGACGAGTCGCAGGTTCCCAGCGAAATTGACCGCCTGACCACATTTCGGCGAGCAGTGCGCCCTGCTCCACTCTTATGTGCACGGCAACTTGCTGCGGCACACCGGACCTCCGAGGCACGAGCAAGTCCCAGGTTTGGGAAATCGGATCGAACTCGCTGACACCACCGTTGGTGGCGGCGTACACGCGGCCTTGTCCAACGGCGACTCCGAACACCATGTCTCCGGCCAACCCGCTGTTGAACTGATCAAACACGTCAAAGCGCCCCGCCGTGAATCGGACCAGTCCCCCGCCAAGGGTTCCAATCCACAAGTCGCGGGTCGTGGGATCGATGTCGAATGAAGAGACCCGACGTACAGCATGACCATCAGCCCCACTCCATCGCCGCCACCGACCGTCCTTGAAGGCGGCCAGTCCGTCATCTCCACCGACCCACGTTGTGCCAAAGAAATCGCGAACGACTCGAACATGGGAGAAGTCCGGCTGTCGCCACTCATCGGGACTGACAGAGAAATTGCCCTTCGTCAGTGAGCTGACGTCCTGAGCAGCGCAGGGCAGGCGGTATAGCGTACACGTGAGCACCAAGCACGCGAGCGCAACAGAGAAATCACACCTATTGTGCTTTGAGATACGCGATGAGGTCATTGAATTCCTGCCTGGTCAGGCCGTGTACGGCGCCGTGACGATTGATCATGTTGAAACGCGTCCAGATTTCCTCCAGGGTTTGGGCGGCGCCGTTGTGAAGGTACGGGGCACTCGCAGCGATGTCCGTCAATTGCGGCACATCCCATTCCACAGACGGCATGCCCGCGTCGGTGAAGTAATAAGTACCCAGTTCACCGAATTCGTCAGTGTTGAACAAGTCCTTCAATTCAACGGCGACCGGTGCATCGAACCACATCGTGGTGCTGACCGGGAATTTCAGGCGGTTTGTCCGATACGCTCCACTATGACAGTGGTTACAACGATTTTCCGGCGGAATCGGCGTGCCGTCGCTGGCCGTGGTGCGTTCAAATATGGCCTTGCCGCGCTTCTGAGACACATTGAGCCCCTCCGGGCTTCGAAACCGATTCGGAGGGCGCTCGATCGTGGCGATGTAATGAACCAGGTCGTCGAGGTCCTGCGGGGCAAATGGAGCCTGCCGCGTGAAGAACACGGCGAACCGTGCACCGCATTGCCGCGACAGGGAAGGGTTGGTTCCCTCCCACTTGAATGGGCCGGTGTCGAAAATCCCGCGCAGCGTGCGATTGTCCAGCGGTTTCATGCCCGGCCCATCTGCTTCAATATCGAACGTCAGTCCGTTGAGGTGGCCGTCAGGGTGACAGCTTCGACAGGAAAACTGCCGCCCAAACGTGACCTCAGCGTTGTGAAATAACTCCTCACCTTTTCGAAGCGGAGTGATTTCAGCAGGACCGTCTAGCTCAATCGTCCGCGAAATCGTCCAGGTGGAAGCATCAATGACGCTAATGCTGTCCGAGAGCGCGTTGCAGACATAGGCGCTGCGTCCGTCCGGGGAAAAACGTACGCCGCGTGGATTCCCTCCCACCGCAATGCGTTGCCTGACGAAATGTTCGCTCGAACCAAGATAGTCAGGTAAAGCCTCCGACTGGCGCCCGGGCTCCTGATGATCGACATATTCCATCAACCTGGACACATCGATGACCGCCACAACATTCGCACCGCCACTTGTCACCAGCGCCCACCGACCATCAGGGCTCACGGCAATATCCATCAAGTCGGGAAGGGCGTCGTCGGGTTGATCCAGCAGCACCTGATCCACCCGGCCGCCGGGGCGTAGCACCGCAAGTCCGTTGGTGATCATCCATCCCTGAGCAAGCCGCGTTGCTGGGATCAGGTTCTTCGTCCGCATCAGAGTGACGAGAACAGTCAGGGTGTCGGGCACCCACGCGACACCCTGAAGCATGTTGCCGCCAGGAATACGAACTCGATCGATCACCAGTCCCTGAGCCGCATCAATGAATGACACTTCGGACACGGGCGGTTCGCGGAAGCGGGTTGGATTCGGCCGTACACTGGTCACGGCTGCAAGATTCCCACGGACCTGAAGCGCCTCGGACCAGGGGCCGGCCCCTGCGACCAGTCGACGAATCTCCTGTCGGGTCTGAGCGTCGATCACACTGATGGAATCTTCGCCGGTGTTGAGTACGTAGATCCATCGGCCTGACGAATCCGTCATGACACCGTGGGGTTCTGCGCCGACTGGAATCTGCGTCAATTCAACACCATTGGCAACATCCACAACGCTGAGCGTTCCGCTATAGGCGTTGGTGACGTACAGCGTGGTCGCACTTCCATCGAGCGTAGCCGCCTTGGGACGGTGGCCGACATGGACTTCCTGCAGAACCACCCCTTTTTCAGCGTCGACAAATAATAGGCTGTCACTGTGTTCGGCAACGACGTACAACCGGGTGCCGTTCGGTGATACGGTCAGACTCACGGGCGTCTTGTAGTGCGAATCGGCAGGACGGCGTGAGAAATTTCCTTGTACGACTTCGCGATGCGAGGGCCGATCTGTATGGCAAAGATGACAATCCGCGCGATCGCCCCGCTTGATGAACAGGGATTTGGCCGCCGAATATTCCCCTGATGTTTGCGATGAAACGGCAGCAATATGAGAGCTGCCGGGGCCGTGACAGCTTTCACACTGTACTCCATCGTCGGATTGGAATGTGGGTGCCCACCAGCGTGGTCCATCGTCGGCCCCCGCACTGTGGCATTCAAGACATACCCTGGTTTCGGTCGGCCGGCCTGACACGCCGCTGAGGACCGCTATTTCCGACGCCCGAGGCGTGCTCAATAAACGGTACGAATGTGAGTGTCCGTGGATCGGCTCAAGGCGGCATTCTCCTGCCCGTCCTGAGGGCCCATGGCATGCGCTGCACGCACGAACCCCCGCGTAGCTGGAAAGAACAGGCTCCCCGGCAAGCGCACTGGGCCCTGCGACAAGGACGGCGAGAAACGGAAGGGCACGCTGATTCATGGTTCAGTACGTTGCTGCGTTTGGGTCGCAGGATTCAGGAAACGATCGGCACGCTCCGGCAATCGGAGTTTTTGGGCCGGTTTACGAAGCGCCAGCACATGGCGATTCGGCGGTGATAGCTTAGGATCTTCATGACAGCCGATGCACCCGCGCCGCTCGCCGGGCATGAGCCATGTCCAGCTTTTCATTCCACGTACTACCTCGCCATCCTGGCCGACCAATTCGAGACGGATCGGGGTTCGCGCTGGCACTTCGAGAAAAAAGGATCCATCGTCCTCAACGCTAACCTCACCAAGCATGCGCTCGGAAACGCCGTCCCCCTGGGTTTGTGCCTCAAGAACGCGAACACGCTGGACCTTTCGATTCAGGGGTGAATTGAATTCCGTGATCGTACTGTCAAGGCAATAGAGACTCGCACCTGCCGAATCGCGCACGACACTCGAATGTCCTGCGTGATCCCGGTACGGGGCGACAACAACCGGGTCGGTCTCATCCCATTCTACGCTGTCGTAAAAGATGTCCCTGGGGCCGCCATGTGGGTCCAGTGCCACTACGCCCATCGATTTCGTGCCGTCGAGGAACACAGATTCAAGCATGCGGCCATCCGAAAGGCGGCGTCGTGCGAATGGAGCCTCGCCGGATTTGACGGAATCGGTGAACGCAGGTTCTGAAACGGTTTCAGGGCCGAGAAAGGAACTGGGCGGCGCATATGCCCTCAAGTCCGTTCCATCCACATGTACGATGAACTGTTCGGCGAGTCCTGAATTCTCGCGAACGGCGCGCGGGAGATCCGAAAGACAAAACGCCAGGCGTCCGTCCGGTAGCGGTGTAGGGTTCACCACTCCCAACGGCGTAAACGTAATTTGCCTGCGATCCGATCCATCCACGCGGCTGGTGAAAATGACGGCAGGGCTGGCAGCTTTGGGCTGACAGACAAAGGCGATCCTGTGGCTGGGGGCGGGATCGTCAAGCGTGTAGAGCGTGGATAGATACTCCGCTTGAATGCAGTCGCCGTCACAACCAATGATCTCGCGTTGCTCAGCGCCGTCGGACCGCATCTCCCATACACTTAGGTGCCTTGAACGATCCTCCCTGCCAACAAACAGGATTCTCGAAGCGTCAGACGAAACCCTCGGCCGAGCGGCCGTATCGAAGTTCGGCGTCAATAGCTCCACATGGGCTCCTTCCATGAGCAGCGCAATTTTGCTTTGAGGACGCGGTACGTAAGACGCCTTTGCCCCCGATGCAACGGCGATTTTGGGTGATTGGGTATAAGCGACTACGTCCGAAATCGGCTGGCCTCGAGGGGTGTAGTTTTCGGCCCCAGCCCTCACGCCGGTAATCACAATTACCCCGCAAAAAACGAATGCCGAAAAATCGCCCATCCCCATGCCCAATCTTCCCTGCAATTTCGGGGCCAGACCTATCTTTTGGCACGTGGATTGCTGATACTTTTTGCGTAATTGGACCTCAGGAAAGGAACTTACATTGACGCGGATGAATTCAACAAAAGGCCATCGCCGGCCCACAATAGCGGACTCGTCGCGGATTCCTAAGAAAGCGATTCACAATCCCGCAGTGCTTTGCGAAGCTTACCACTACGAAAACCCGGTGGCCTTTTCACGGGGGATGCGCGTCGAGCTGGATGGTTGTTCCATGATTATCATCTCTGGCACGGCCAGTGTGGACGAAAAGGGTCGCTCCGTTCATGCGGGCGATTTCGTGGCTCAGGCGAAGCGCGCCTTTAACAACATTGCATCATTGTTGGCCGGCGAAGGCGCTGATTGGCATGATGTAGTCCGTACCACCTGCTACCTCGTCGATTTCCGCCATTACAAGGATTTCAATGAAGTCCGGAACACCTTTTACGGCGAACTCGGCCTCAATCCGCTGCCTGCCAGCACCTGCGTGCAAGCCGGGCTTTGTCGGCCGGAACTCCTCGTGGAAATTGATGCAATGGCGATCGTGCCGAAAGAAAGAACCCGGGAGTGACGTGAAAGCACCTTACACCTTTATGTAGCGTTCCCCCTCGGGTGTAGCACGAAGAGCATAGCTGCCGCCGACACGCACCGACACCGGATTCAACCGCTAAAGGTATTATTCATCCTCTTTTGGGGGATCATCAATCAGCAGCACGCCGCGATGGTCCGCGTCGTTAAGTCGAAACCCCACGTCTTGCGGGCGAGTGCGAACATGTTCTTTCCGCCATGCAACGTCGCCCCCGTCGTCGATTCCGTTTTCGTCCACCGAGTAGATCACGATGCCTTGTTCCGTTCGCGCTACTTTCAGCGGTTTACGGTCAAATGGATCGACCGGCACCGACGGCAGGTAGGCCGGCACAAGTTGTTCGAGCGTCCCCGGCAGATGCCCCTCCGCCAGTCGAAACCGCTCAGCAGCCAACGCTGTAATCGCACAGTCCAGCTGCGTGGATATTTTTGTGTTTAGGACGACTGTTCGCGCAAGACTAGGCATGAATATCTTCACAAACATTTGTGTTCGCGGAAGACTGGACACTTCCTGTTCCATTTTGTGCGCGGCCGCAATCAACGCCATCGAATCGTCCGCTGCGTCAATCAACATATTGAGCAACTGTGCACCACGAATCTGGTTTGAACGAACCAGGAATGTCGGCATCCGAAGAAATGGTTGGGGAAGCAAGTTACAGTCTCCCCCGACCGAGCAAATATCAACATATTGCATCGATCCACCGATGATGGCCTCGCATGTTTCAACGAAGAAAGCCCGTTCGCCCAGCAACGCCCACATGAGCGTTCCGTATTGCTTCATCGCTCGAAATTCATTGCCCATGCGTTCCAGTGACGCAGTCTCCGCCGCTCCCACTCGAAGCATCTCCTCGGCGGTTTGAATGGCCATCGCCTGAACGGAAATCTGCACCAGACGGCTGATCAATATCGGTTCATCGCTGAAGGCTCCCGCCAGCCGGCATTGTAGCGCGAAATCACGAAGGGCTCCGGCTTGGTCGGCGCTGATTAATCTAAGTTTGGCGTCCAAATGCACGAGCTTCGATGCCGCTCGAACATGGGAAGTATGAGGTAGCAACGTCTTGATGGGATCCGCTTGATCATATTGGATCGCAAATCGGCCGCTGGGCATCTCGCCTATATCTTCAAGTTTTGTAAGTATGTCCTGGTGTTTCGACAGGAACTCCCGTGCCAATTCGAGGCGTCCTCGTTTGAGACCGGTGAAAAAATCGCCGGTCTCATTCGATCCGGAGCCCAGCGAATCGAGCGTAACAGCCCCGCCCCGCTGTTCCGCAAGGGCAGCCGATAGACCTTCTATGATGCGAGCGCTGTTTTGATCATCCGGAATGACCGCCCGTCGGGCTTCGATTTCCGCAAAAGTCAGCGGCTGTCCCTTCGCCCGCAGCGACGCAGCGTATGCCTCCCATTCCCGCGTCCCGGCCGCGCCCAGCGAAACAATGATGATCCAGATCGTCGCCCCCACGCCGATCATCCCCAAAAGGACTTTCGCCCAGATATTTCCGTTTCGCTTCATAACAGCCACGCTCGAACTCCTCTGGATTCCCTTCCCGTTGCAGGCGAGATCAGCGCATGACGCCTCCGTCAGCAGGCCAGTCGCCCTCAACCTGTACTACGGAATTCCAGGTCCGAACTCGCAAAAGAACTGGGCCAGCCCGGCCAATGCCTGGCTGTGCGCAGCAAGTCCGAAAAGCGTTTCGCCCCGCACGCTATCCATCTTTGCGCGGCGAAAAATCGACCTTGGGTGCCGTCTTGGCCGCCTCCCCAATCTCGAAATATTCGGCCTTTTCAACCTTGGCCAGCGATGTGTAAATGCCCCCAAGAAGTGACCGCGCAAACGTGTTCAACTCCTTCACGCGATCGTTGTACCGCTGCCGCTCAACGGCCAGGCGGTTCTCCGTGCCCTCGAGTGAATCCTGCAACTTCAGGAACGATTCGTTCGACTTGAGTTCCGGATAGCTCTCGCGAATCACCAGCAGACGCGACAGGGCCGACTCAATCTGATTGGCCGCCTGGGCCTTGTCCGCGACCGTCTTGGCTCCGGTATACGCCTCGCGCGACTTCGCAATCCCCAGGAAGACATCCTTTTCCTGCTGGCCCATGCCCTTCACCGTCTCCACGAGATTCGGGATCATCTCGTAGCGCCGCTGGAGCTGATTCTCCACCTGCGCCCACGCATTCTTCACTTCCTCGTCCATGCGGACGGCCCTGTTGTACCCACTATAGGCACAGCCGCCCATGAGCAATCCGCCAACAAGAACAACCAGCAGCAAACCGCCAATGATTTTTCCCATGCCAACCGTCCTTCCATTCGAAGTCACAAGCCGGGTCCCGCACGACGGACAAAACGTTGCCCGCCGCTCGATCGCCGCATTGCAATTGGGACAACGATTACCAGCGTCCACCACCGCCACCTCCTCCGAATCGGCCGCCGCCGCCGAACGATCCGCCAAATCCTCCGCCCCCACCGCCGAAGCCGCCACTACTCCAGCCCCCGCGGCTGCTCCGGCCCATGTTGTTCAGCACACTCCCCCAGAAAACTGCGTCGCCCAGTCCACCGCCCCATCGTCCATAGTGCCGACGCCTCCGCCTCATCAGCAGAATAAGAATGATAATCAAAGGAAACGGAAATCCCCAAAACCCGCGTGGCACAGCCTTTCGCGGCGCAAGGCGGTATTGCGGAATCCCCGTCAACTGTACATTCGACGCATCGGCCACTTTATTCGCTATGGCCGTGACTGCGTTGAACAGGCCGTCCGAGTACTTGCCCGCCCGAAAATTCGGCACGATGACTTCCCGATGAAGTTGTCCGCACCACGAATCCGGCAGCATCGGTTCCAGGCCGTATCCCGTTTGGACTCGAAACTCCCTTTCCTTCACGGCCACCACCACCAACGCCCCATTGTCTTTCCCTTTCCGGCCCAGCTTCCATCGCTCGGCATGTCGCTGAGCGAAGTCAAACATGTCTTCGCCATCATTCGTCGGCACGGTAAGCACTTTCACCTGCGCGGTCGTCTTCTGTTCCAATTCGCGCAGCCAGCCCTCCATCTGCTGCTCGACTCCAGCATCAATAATGCCCGCCTTGTCTACCACAAACGTGCCCGGATCAGGCACGCTCACCTCGGCCCGCACTAAGTGCGCACCGTGAACGACGGCAAGAATGCCGGCCGATAAAACGAACATGGACTGTTGACGAACGATCACCTGCAATATCACCAAATCACTACGTCGCCACATCACCAAATTGCCCTACATCGCATTGGCCTTGCCCATCAGAATTTCCACGTCGGCGTAAAGCTGATCGAATTCTTTCCAATCGTGTCGCGCCGAATGATCCATCGCCGCACGTATCCCCTCAAACTTCACTCCAAGCAATTTCTCTATTTCTTGCAATACGGCCCCCGCAGCCAGATGTTCGCGCCGCCCCCTCAGCCAGAGCACTCCGCGAAGCACTCGCATCAGGTTGTCTGACGCAACACTCTCGATGTGTGCGACGGCCCTTTCCTTGCCGGTAACCGCCAGCAGCGCCTGCCGCAAACCCATGAAAATCTGCTTCACCTCGCGCTCGCACTGCAACCGCACGTCTCCTGGCTCCAGCACAAGTCCGGCAAAAAGATCAGTCCCCACGACGGCCACTCCCTGCTGCTGAATCTCCAGCCATTCCAGCGGAAATGTGTCAAGCGACTCCTGAACGTAGGGCAGCGTCACGACCAGGGGTGCGCACATGTGCCCGCGCCCCAGGCGCAGGCCCTGCTCCGCGAGACGACGCAGCATCGGCAGCTCGACCTTCTGAACCACGGCCACGCTTCGCACCGCATGGCGCCGCCGATCAAACCCGCCGGTCACCGCTTCGCCATACAGAATCACCGACACCAGCGACGACCCAAGCGTCTCCTGGATGATTTGAACATTCTCCTGAATCGCCCCCCGCAACGCCTCATCCACCCGATCCCATCCGCTATTCATTGGACCCTTCAACCTTGCGCCTTCTTCGTGTTCCAATTCGTGCCTCCCTGACGGCTATTTTGCATTTGCAACAATTCGCCGTCTCATGCTCACCATGTTTCGGCGTTTCCGCGTTTCAGCGTTTCCATCGTTGCCTTTTTTGCCTTTTTGCGTTGTTGCCTCGTTGCCTCGTCGCCATCTCCTCCGTGCCTTTGCGCCTTCGTTGGGACTTCTCCTTTTTCCGCTTTCTGCTTTCTGCTTTCTGCTTTCCCTTTTTGCGTCTCCACTGGGCGAGGCGGGACTCGAACCCGCACCCAGCTTTCGCCAGAGGGGCTTTTAAGGCCCCAGCGTCTGCCATTCCGCCACTCGCCCGCGCCCGTAGTTTATAGTCGCATCGATTTCTCACCACCGCGAACCGCGAACGACCGGCGTAGGGTGGGCCGTGCCCACCAATCAGTACCGCGACCGTGAGGGAGCGGTGTTGGTATCCAACTAACTCAGAGCGCAGGGTGTATCCGGATGTACCAATTCGCATCTGACCCCGCAGGGGTCACCGAAAGTAGCCGGGTGTAAGCGCAGCGACACCCCCGGTCACCGCACGCCCAATAACCCGACCCTGAAGGGGTCGCATCTTGCACGAACGCCCTCAGACAGTCTCACGCCTTGATTCGCGCAATATGCGGTTCTCAAATCGCATCCGATTCTGCTACAATAGGGAAGGGCTACCGTGTTTCGATCGACCATCATCCTTGCCATCGCAACGTCGATAATCTGCTCGCACCATTCTTTCGGCGACGACCTCCTATACCACTACGAAGCCGACGTGCTACCCTATGACCCGACAGCTGGTTGGGTAGTGGCTCGGGATTGCCTTCCTTTCTGCAATGAGATTGTTTCTAACGGACGTTTTGTACTAAGTTGGGGTCTCACGTCGGAAATTGCACGTTATAACCTGATCATTGCGCAATCGCCCATTCATCCGCCCGACACACTTTGGGTGGAATGGAGTTACCGTTCAAATCATCCTATAGGTCAATTCTTTGACTACTGCGACGGGAGCTTCTCGGTCAAGTATCGCAATATTTACGATTATGTTTACGCGTTTGGAAATTATGCTCAATCGTCCGGTGGTAATGCTTGGGTTTCAAACCTATCCTTTGATGATTTCCACACTTTCAGATTCGAAAGTCTCAACGGGGTGAATTACGCATTGAGTGTCGATGGCTTCGTTTTTCTCCGAGACGTTGATACTAGTGGGAGCGGGTACAACGCTATTCAATTCGGTGGTGAAGGAAGATGCCCCGGCGATGCGATCCAGGAAGTTACCAACGAATGGGACTTCATCCGGTACGGCACGATCGCGTCCGGCGAACAGATCGTCTCCTCGAATCCTCCTGCCGGTTTCGTCGACGCCCGCCTCCATCCCGCGCTCGACCGTTTCACCATCAAGTACGACTCGCCCAACTATGTCTACCTAAACGAAATCACTGTCGAGGTCATCCCCAATCAGACCGCAGTAGGGCGGGCCGTGCCCACCAATCAGTATCGCGACCACGAGGGAGCGGTGTTGAAATCCGACCAACGCCAATATCGCAACACCCCAATCGACAATCCCGTCGTCGTCGCCACCCGCCGCCTCGACAACGGCCCGCCCGACGTCGTCGAAATCGTCCTCGACCGCCCCATCCCCTACAACGCTGCCACCCGCTTCACCTTCGACGATGGCACACTCTCGCAATCACTCGAATTTACCTACGCTCCCGGCGACACCGATGGCGACGGCCAAGCTTCCCTCTCCGACCTTGCCGCCTTCCAAAACTGCTTCGGCTCCGCTCCCCTAACCGGCCTCTGCCCCGTCCTCGACTCTGACAACGACAGCGAAATCGACCTTTCCGATTTCGCTTCCTTTCCCTGGTAGTCTCCCTCCCTTGACCCCTTGAACTCTTGAACTCCTGAATCGCTCGAAACCTATGCCCTATGCCGTATACCCTGATCCAAAATCCCTACGAATCCCGCGCGCAGCAAATGTTCTCTTCCATGATGCACAACCGTGCGGCAGGCAATTCCAAGCGGGTAACCCGGCACCCAGATTCCAGAGCTCAATCCCCAGCCTCTGAACCCGCGCAAATGCCAAACTACGGAACAAAGCCGATTGAAAGACTCACTTCAACCCTGATGTAGCGAAAACCCTACTCTTCCGATAATACGATCATGGCTGACCACGCGAATCCGGCCTCTACGGCAATTCTGGACCGTTCCACGCCCAGATTGCCCCAACAACCCGGCGGCAACTCTGCCGTCCCACGCTGCATAGTGGTCATGTACCACTATGTCCACGATCAGTTTCCTGCGTATGACAGCATCCCGCACCAAACCAAGGGTGTGCACGCGCTTTCCGTAAGCCAGTTCGAGCAGCAGCTCGACTTTCTGACCTCCCGGCTCGAACCCATCGACTGGGCGACACTCTCCTTGGGCCTCCGCAACAGGAGCCCGCTTCCTGACCAGTCGTTCCTGCTGACCTTTGACGACGGCCTCCGTGAACACGCCGAGATCGTGCTCCCCATCCTGGAGCGTCGTGGCCTGAAGGGGATCTTTTTCGTGCCCGGCTGCGTGCTTTCCACTCCGAGAATGCTGACCGCTCACGCCGTCCATCTGCTTCTCGAAGCGATTGGCGTGGGCAGGCTGGCCGATGAAATCGGCAACGAACTCTCCGGAATGGCAACGTACATCTCACTCAATGACGACGAAGCTGCGCAGGCGCTCAAGGTCTATCACTATGAAACTCCGAAACTGGCGCTGCTCAAATTCCTGATCAATATGAAGCTCCCCTTGGCCACACGCGCCTCGGTGATTCGCCGCCTGTTCGAGCGACACGTCGGCTCGCACGAGGAATGGGCCGCGCGCTGGTACCTGACGACAAATCAGGTCCGCGAAATTCACGCCCTCGGACACACCATCGGCGGCCACAGCTTCGCCCACGAACCCTACGGTCGGCTCGATGAGGCCGCCCTAAGCCGCGACGTGAACCGCAGCGCCACGGCCCTCCGCGACATTCTCGGTCCCGGCGAACGGCCCTTCGCCTACCCCTTCGGCAGCACGCATCCAGACGCCGCAAAATTCCTTGGCGCAGCCGGTTTCGGCCGGGCCTTTGGCACCGCATCCGAATGGCTCGTTCGAGAGTCCCCTGCAACAAACCTGCCTCGGGTGGACGCCATTCACGTAGAGACAAAATTGCAGGAGGCAAAGGCATGACAAGACTTCGTTCAACACCCCCGTCTCCCTCGAAGGTAGAAAGCTGCGCTGACGGCCGATCCCCCTCTCTCCTTAAGAGAGAAGACCGCACTGACGGCCAATCCCCCTCTCCCTCTAAGGGAGAGGGTCGGGGTGAGGGTAAGATCTTGGGTACGCCTTACTGCTCCCGCATGGAGTTGCTGCGCCGTTTCGTCGAGATGTACTGGCTTCGCCCGGAAAACGCCTTGTGGATGACGCTGCGCAGCCTCGCCCTTCGCGACGTCGAACTCTCTCATCCATCGATCGATCTGGGATGCGGCGACGGCGTATTCAGTTTCCTGCACATGGGTGGTGCGTTCGATCCGGCCTTCGACGTCTTCACCAGCGTCGATCACCTCGACAAGGTGCGGACCAGCCACGCCGATATGTTCGACTCTGCAGATACAAGCTATCAGCCTCGCATTCACAAACAGCCCACCGATCGATTTGACGTGGGCGCTGACTTCAAGGCCTCAATGCTTGCCAAGGCCGGGGCACTGAATTTCTACACCAGGCTCTCCGAACAAGACAACAACAAGCCGCTTCGATTCGAGTCCGGCTCATTTACAACCGTGTATTGCAATGCCGCCTATTGGGTGAAGAACATCGACGGCTTCCTTGCCGAACTCGCCCGCATCGCCAATCCAAACGGCCGCATCGTTCTTCAGGTCAAGCTCGACTCCATGAAGCGTTACACCCTTTCCAAATTTGAGGCCGCACTCGGCGCAAAATTCCTGGACCTTATCGACCGCGGGCGGATGGACTGCTGGCCGAGCCTCACTGACCGCAAATCGTGGGAATCGCGTTTCGCACGCGCCGGCCTCTCGATTTCCTCGGCCACTCCTTTTGTCACTCGCACCCATTCACACATGTGGGACATCGGCCTCCGCCCCATCGCGCCCCAACTGGTCCGCATGGCCAACGCCCTGACGCCGCAAACCCGCACTGAGATCAAGCGCGACTGGGTGGACCTGTTTTGCGACTTGCTGACCCCCTTCTGCGATCCCGCCCTTGATTTATTCCCCGGAACCGATGAACTTGCCGAAATTCAGTACGTGTTGGAGAAGCGTTGACGCCCCGGCAATGGGCGGATTTCCCAATCGCAAATTTGAAATTTCAAATTCAGGAAATTAAGGCGTGTCCGAAATCCACGAAGCCAATTCCGACGCCGACATTGCTCGATGTTTCCCCGTCATGCACGAACTCCGCCCCCATATCAGCGAAAGCGAATTCCTCCCCCGAATTCGCCGCCAGATGCAGGCCGGCTACCGCCTTGCCTTCGCGGAGAGCAATGGACAGGTCATGGCCGTCGCAGGATTTCGATTCTTCGAAATGCTCGCCTGGGGCAAGGCCCTGTACGTCGATGATCTGATCAGTACGGAAAAATCACGCGGCCACGGCTTCGCCAGCCAGCTCATCGACTGGCTCATCGCCCTCGCCCGCGATTCCGGCTGCGACCAGTTTCACCTCGACAGCGGCGTCCACCGCTTCGTCGCCCACCGCTTCTATCTTCACAAGGGAATGGACATCACGTCGCACCACTTCGCGATGAAATTGCGGGGCTGAATCAGGTGAACATCTTCATCTGCCCGCGTTCGAGGGCAAATTTTTCGACGGGCTCATCGACGTTCACCGGATAATTGCCGGAGAAGCACGCCGTACAGTATTTTTCAGGCGGCATCTTCACGCACGAGAGCATCCCCTCCAGCGAAATGTAATGAAGAGAATCGACGCCCAGAAACGCGCGGACTTCATCCACCGATCGGTTGTGGGCGATCAGCTCTTTTTGATTCGGAAAGTCGATGCCGAAATAGCACGGGTGCCGGATGGGCGGGCTGGCAATTCGCAAATGAATCTCTTTCGCACCCGCCTCGCGCAGCGCCCCGATCTTGATCCGCGTCGTCGTGCCGCGCACGATGGAATCTTCGACAACCACCAGCCGCTTGCCGGCAACGGCCTCCTTGATCACGTTAAGCTTCATTTTTACCGCAGAATCGCGACCCGATTGCGTGGGCATGATGAAGGAACGCAGCGCGTAATGGCTGGTCGTGAATCCGCGGCCATAGGGAATGCGGCTCTCGTTGGAATAACCCACCGCCGCGCATTGACCCGAAGTCGGAATCGGAACAACCAGATCGGCCTTCGCCGGCGCTTCACGCGCGAGTTGTTGCCCCATCGCAACGCGCACCATGTGCACATTTTCACCGAAGACCAGGCTCGATGGATCGGCAAAATAGATTTGCTCAAAAATGCACGCCGCCCCGCGACCGTTCAATTCCCCCCCGAAGTGACGGCTCCGAACTCCTTCGTCATCAATCGTGACGATCTCGCCGGGCTCAACGTCACGCTCGTATGTGGCGTTGATCATGTCGAAGGCCTTGGTCTCCGATGCCACCACCACCGACCCGCATTCCATCCGCCCCAGACACAGCGGCCTGAACCCCAGCGGATCTCGCACCGCCACCATGCGATCGGGAAATAGCAGCAGCAGTGAATACGCTCCCTGCAAGTGGTTCAGCACATGGGTAAGAGGGTTTTCCTTTGTCTGATGGGCCGGCTTGGCCAGCAAATGAATGATGACCTCGGTGTCGCTGGTGGTCTGAAAAATGTGGCCGACTTCTTCGTAGTTGCGACGAAGCAGCGCCGCATTGATCAGGTTGCCATTGTGCGCAATCGCCACCTGTCCGCCTGCAAACGAAAACAATAATGGTTGAGCGTTGGCTTCGCTGCACGAGCCGGTGGTCGAATAGCGGCAATGGCCGATCGCCACGCGGCCCCGAATGCTGTCCAGCTTTCGCCGGTCAAATACCTCGTTGACCAGCCCCAGCCCGGCGATGCGTTGAAGGTCCTGTCCGTTGGAGGAAACAATGCCCGCCGCCTCCTGCCCGCGATGCTGCAGCGCATAGAGGCCAAGCTGCGTCAGGGCCACGGCATCTTCATGCCCCCACACGCCAAACAAGGCGCAGTTGTGTCGGATGGATATGCTTTCCAAGGTTGTGTGGTTGGTCGATGGTTACCGCCGTCGCAACCAGGCCCGCCGTGGACTGACGTTGCTGGAATGGCTAAACAAGTTGCAGCAGCGATCGACCATTGGAGTGTAGTTGATTTTTCACGTCCGGTCAACGAACCCGCCGTTCACGGGATTCCCTTTATTCATGTCAGCGGACCAGAAAAGTTCGATTTTCAACCCATCGGTGCGATGAATTTGCACACTGATCGACCGGGTGAAGGTCACGTTTTTCCATCATCGTCCGGTGGATTCATCTCGGTTGCTTGATCCTGGGCATCCGGAAGGGGCTCGGTAATACTGTACGTTCCGTCAAGCCAGCGTCCCAGGTCGACCAGCTTGCAGCGCTTGGAACAGAAGGGCCGGAACGGGGCTTCCTCCTTGCGCTCGACGCTGATTTCCTTTCCGCAGGTTGGACAGACTAAGTTCAAGATTCAATGTTCAAAGTTCAAAAAATGCCAACGTTCAAAGAGGCATCAAGGCAGGAACGCAATGAGAACAATTGCCATGGTACCACATCACTACTTCTAGTCCGCTTTTGGCTTGGGCTTCTTCTTCACCGATTTCTCGGGTTTCGATGTTGCGCCTGTCGTCGCGGCGGGCTTTGTGTCCGACTTCGTGTCCGATGATTTCGATTCGCCTGATTTGGTATCGCCGCCCTTTGCCTCACCGGCACCGCTGTCGGCCTTGGCCGCCTCCTTGTAACTCTCGCTGCGATAGTCGGTAAGATAAAACCCCGATCCCTTGAAAATCAGTCCGCCACCCGTCGAAATCCTTCTCGAAACGGCGGCGTTGCACTTGCACGGTTTCGGGTCAGTGCTGCGCAGTTTCTTCCTGGGTGCTTCGGTGATGGGCTGAAAAAGTTCAAACACCTTTCCGCATTTCGTGCATTCATATTCATACGTCGGCATTCAACATCTCCCGACACGTTCGAGCCACAAACCTGTGTTCGCGCAGCCCATCATCCTGAGCGCAGCGAAGGATCTCACTTCCTGGTCAACCAGCATCCGGCGCCTTGGACACAATCACCCGCGCCGGTCGCAACACGCGCTCGCGGAGCCTGTACCCCCGCGTCACCTGCTCGATCACATTCCCCGGCGGCACTGTTTCGGACGGCTGATGCATCAAGGCCTCATGAATCGTCGGATCGAATTTCTCATGGGCAGCTTCGATCGGCTCCAGCCCAAACTCCTGAAGCGCCTTGGCGAGGTTGGCATGAACCAGCCGCGTCCCTTCGAGGATCGACTTGTCGGTCGCCCCCGTCGCTTCGAACGCCCGATCGAAATCCTCCAACACGGGGATCAACGCCCGCATCAATTGTGCATTGGCAAAACGGATGGCCTCGTTTTTCTCAGCCGCCGCCCGGCGCTGAATATTTTGAGACTCGGCTTTGGCCCGCAGCAGCGCATCCTCCAGAGAATCGACCTTGGCTTGCAGCTGCGCCACAGGGTCCCCCGACCCCGAAAGTGGACTGTCCTGCACACCTTGTTCATTCAACTGATCGTTCATGTCCGTTTGCGTCGTTCCCGTATCCTTTTTCATGACTGACCTCCTGTTGGCAAATGCCTCCAGAGGAAAAATTGCTCATCCTAGGATTTTTGGTCTCCGGGGCTGAGATAGTCCATAAGCTTGTCAAAAAAACCTCGAGATTCGGGCATGACTTCCAGGTCCTCTGTCTTGGCAAATTCACGAAGTAGCGTCTCCTGGGCCTTGCTCATGCTCTTGGGAATCTCCACGAGCACCTGCACAAGCTCTTCGCCCTTTCGCCCGCTCCGCAAATCCGGCAGGCCCTGACCGCCGAGCCGGAACAGTTGCCCGTGCTGTGTTCCCGGTGGAATCTTCAACTCGGCCTTGCCAGTGAGAGTCGGAGCCTCAACTACAGCGCCCAGTGCCGCCTGCGTAAAGCTGATGGGCATGCGGCAGACCAGATCGTTGTCATGCCGTTCCAGAAACGGATGCGGCTCGATCCGAACCAGACAGTGCAAATCGCCGCGGTCGGCTACATTTTCCCCCGGCTCGCCTTCGCCGCGAACGCGAACCGCCTGGCCCTCATGAATGCCCGCCGGAATCCGCACGGATACAATGCGTTCGCCGACCACCCGCCCCCGCCCCTTGCACTTGTCGCACGGTGTAACGATCGTAGAACCTCGCCCGCGACACGCTGGGCACGCCGTCACCACACGGCCAAACAGACCGGCCAGCCCGCCGCTTTGCTCGACCTGACCATACCCGCCGCAAGTCCGGCAGGTCTTTCGATCCGATCCCGGCGCAGCGCCAGTGCCCCCGCAAGTCCCGCAATGGTCCTGCCGCTCAAATTCAATCTGTCGCTCGGTACCGGCCGCAACTTCTGCAAGCGTAATCGTTACTTCGGTTTGCAGATCGCTTCCGCGTGTCCGACCCCCGCCACCCCGGCCAAACGCTCCGCCAAAAATGTCGTCGAACATCGAAAAGATGTCATCGACGCGCATATGCGAATAGTCAGTCCGGCTCGTCCCGTTCAGCCCGGCGTGGCCGTATTGGTCATATCGTTGGCGCAGCGCCGGATCGGAGAGCACCTGATACGCCTCCGAAGCCTCCTTGAACTTCAGTTCGGCGTCTGCCTCCGAATTGCGGTCCGGATGAAACTTGTGGGCGGCCCGGCGGTACGCCTTTTTGAGCTCATCGGGTGACGCATTCCGCTCCACCGCCAGCACTTCGTAAAAATCACGTTTCGCCGCTGCCACACTCATTCCTAACGTGCCACCGCTGTGTCAGCGGTGAAATCCACTGACTGTAAGGCAGTGGCACAAACATATCGAATAGAAAG
The DNA here is from genome assembly GCA_964501365.1 of uncultured Phycisphaera sp. Classification (GTDB taxonomy): domain Bacteria; phylum Planctomycetota; class Phycisphaerae; order UBA1845; family UBA1845; genus CAZAMB01. Next base: position 152,946 of record CAZCST010000030.1, read on the forward strand.
GGCGGGCGACATTGCACCCGCCCTTGCATTGCATCAAGTCATCGAGCCCATCGCTCTTTATCGTATGCTGTGCTCGATTTTCTTTTCCTCATCCTTCAAATCAGTCACCAATACTTCCGTGGTCAGCAATAGACCCGAAACGCTGGCCGCACTTTCCAAGGCCACGCGGGCCACCTTGGCCGGATCGATGATTCCGGCCTTGAGCATGTCCACGAATTCGCCTTTACGAGCATCGTAGCCGTAACTTGCCGTCTTGTTGGCCAGAATCTGCTCGACAATCACATCGCCTTCGCCGCCGCCGTTATTGACGATCTGGCGGGTCGGCGCACGCAGCGCCGCTGCAATAATGTTGATACCAATCTTTTCGTCTTCTTCCGCGCCGTTGCGCAGTTTTTCGACAGCCGGGATCGCCCGCAGAAATGCCACGCCGCCGCCGGGAACGATGCCTTCCTCCGCAGCCGCCTTGGTCGCATGGAACGCGTCATCCACCAGGTCCTTGCGTTCTTTGACCTCGATTTCGGTCGCTCCACCAACGCGAATGACCGCTACGCCGCCGGTCAGACGTGCGAGCCGCTCCTGCAATTTTTCTTTGTCGTAATCGCTGGTGGTTTTTTCGATTTGATTACGAATCTGCTGAATGCGCCCGTTGATATCAGCCTTCTTGCCGGCGCCCTCGATGATCGTCGTGTTGTCCTTGTCGATGACCACCTTCTTGGCCGAGCCCATGTCCTTGATGGTGATGTTTTCCAGCTTGATACCAAGATCCTCGGAGATGAGCGCTCCGCCGGTGATGGCCGCCAGGTCGCCCATAATTGCCTTGCGGCGGTCTCCAAACCCCGGCGCCTTGACCGCGCAGCACTGCAAAGTGCCGCGCATTTTGTTGACCACGAGCGTCGCCAGCGCCTCGCCTTCCACGTCTTCGGCGATGATGAGGATCGGACGCCCGCTGGTGATCACGCCTTCGAGCACCGGTACGAAATCGCGCAAGTTGGAAATCTTCTTTTCGTAGAACAAAATGGCCGGATCCTTCAGCACGCACTCCAGCGTACCCGGATCGGTCATGAAGTATGGCGAAATGAACCCCTTGTCGAATTGCATGCCATCGACGACTTCCTTTTCCGTCGTAAGCGACTTGCCTTCTTCGACCTCGACGACGCCGTCGGTCCCAACTGCTTCGAGCGCACTGGCCAGCAGCTTGCCGATTTCTTCGTCGCCATTGGCCGAAATCGTCGCCACCTTGGCCAGATCGTCATTCGACCGGACCTTGGTGGACATGCCCTTGATCGCATCCACCGCAGCCGCAACAGCCTTTTCGATCCCGCGCTTGATCGCCATCGGATTCGCGCCCGACGACACTGCCTTGTAGCCTTCGCGGAAGATTGCCTCCGCCAGGACTGTCGCGGCCGTCGTGCCGTCGCCAACTTCGTCGCTCGTCTTGTTGGCCACCTGGTTGATGAGCTTTGCGCCCATGTTTTCAAATGGCTGAGTCAGCTCAACTTCCTTGCTGACCGTCACGCCGTCTTTGGTGATGCGCGGCGCGCCAAACGACTTTTGCAAGATCACGTTGCGGCCTACCGGACCCATTGTCACCTTGACGGCCCCTGCCAGCTTTGAAATCCCTTCCAGGACCTGCTGCCGGGCCTCCTGCGAAAACAACATTTGTTTGGACATAGGAAACTCCAAGTGCCAAGTTGGTAGTGGATCAAATTACCACATTACCAAGTTACAAAGTTACCAAATTACTTATCCACCACCGCAAGCACGTCGCTCTCTCGAATCACTACATACGTCTCTGAACCCAGATCAACTTCCGTGCCCGAATACTTGCCGTAGACGACCTCATCGCCCACGCGGAGGTTCATTTCCGCCCGCTTGCCGCTCTTGAGCGACTTGCCGGGACCGACCGCCAGAACCTTGCCGCGCTGTGGCTTTTCCTTGGCCGTGTCGGGCAAAATGATCCCGCCCGCCGTCCGCTCGGTCGCCTCAAGAGGCTGGATGAGTACGCGATCCTCCAACGGGTGAAACTTCACCTTCGTTCTGCTCGGTGCTGTAGCTGTTGCCGTCGCCATTTTGATTGTCTCTCCTTCTGTTTATCGTTTCTTCGAACTTCGAATTTTGAACTTCGAACTTCGTTTAGTAATCCATGTCCTCGTCCATGCCCGGAGGTGGAGTTTCGTCCTTGTCCTTCTTGGGCTTGTCCGTAATGCATACTTCGGTGCTCAGCAGCACGCGGGCCACGCTGCTGGCGTTCTCCAGCGCCGACCGCACGACCTTGGTCGGATCGATCACGCCGTCCTTGATCAGGTCGGTGTACTCGCCGCTGTCTGCGTTGTAGCCAAACGAGCCTGACTTCTCCAGGACCCTGTGCACGACCACGCCGGGATTTACTCCCGCATTCGTCGCAATCTGCCGCAGCGGGGCGGAGAGCGCCTCGCGCACAATGTTCACGCCGGTCTGCTCATCGCCATCAAGGTCAAGCTTGTCCAGCACACTCATGCACCGTACCAACGCCACTCCGCCGCCGGGAACAATCCCCTCTTCCAGGGCCGCGCGGGTCGCGTGCAGCGCATCCTCAATTCGCGCCTTCTTTTCCTTCAATTCCGTCTCGGTGGCGGCGCCGACGTTGATTTCTGCTACGCCGCCCACCAGCTTCGCCCGACGCTCCTCCAGCTTTTCGCGATCGTAATCCGAGGTCGTCGCCGCGATTTCCGCGGAAATCTGCTTGATTCGCCCCTGGATATCCTCGGTCGAGCCCGCACCCTCAATAATCGTCGTGTTATTCGCATCGACGATGATCTTCTTGGCCTGGCCGAGTTCCTTGATCGAAACTTTCTCAAGATCGAGCCCGAGGTCCTTCATGATCGGCGTCGCACCCGTGAGTTTCGCAATGTCTTCGAGCATGGCCTTGCGGCGGTCGCCATAGGCCGGCGCCTTCACCGCACACACGTCGAGAATGCCGCGAATCTTGTTCACTACCAGCGTCGCCAGCGCCTCGCCTTCAATGTCCTCGGCGAGAATCAGCAGCGGCCGCTTGGCCTTGGCTACCTTTTCGAGCAATGGGATCAGCTTCGGAACGCTGCTGATCTTGTCTTCATGAATAAGAATGAACGCCTTGTTGAGCACGCATTCCATCGAGTTTTGATCGCTTACGAAATGCGGAGAGAGAAACCCGCGATCGAATTGCATGCCTTCGACCACTTCGATCGCAGTCTCGGACGTCTTGCCCTCCTCGACCGTGATCACGCCGTCTTTGCCGACCTTCTCGAAGCAATCTGCGAGGAGCTCGCCAATCTTCTGATCATTGTTCGCCGAAATCCGGGCGACGTTAACGATGTCGTCGCGCTTGTTCGCCTTCACAGGCCGTGATTGCTCCTTGAGAGCCTCGACGACCTTCGCGACCGCCTTCTGAATTCCGCGTGTCAGCGCGAACGCATCAGCACCTGCGGCGATGTTCTTCAAACCGTGTTGGAATAGCGCTTCCGCAAGGACCGTTGCCGTGGTCGTACCGTCGCCGGCGACCTCACTGGTCTTGCTGGCCGCCTGCTTTACGAGCTGAGCGCCGAGGTTTTCATATTTGTCTGAAAGTTCAACTTCTTCGGCCACCGTCACCCCGTCCTTGGTGATCGTCGGCCCGCCCCAGCCCTTGTCGATGACCGCGTTGCGTCCGCGGGGACCAAGGGTAGCCTTGACCGCGCTGGCCAGCTTCTGTACGCCATTCCACAGCGACTGCCGTGCATCCTGCTCATAGGCCAATTGCTTGACCGCCATAGCTCTCTCCTTATGCCTTCAACTCGTCTAACGATTTACTGGTTTTCTGATCGCCTCCCCCTTTTCAAGGGGAAACTTCGGGGGTCTCCGCGGTGAATCTGTTTCAATACGCTCACAGTTCAGGCGTACCCTCCGCATGGTTCTGCTTGCAATCTGCGAACCACTTGCTCAGCTGCATCCTAAGTACCCAAAAATAAATGAGTTGCGATCCAGCGACAACCTCAACCTCCCGCCCGCATTTCTGCCAGCTTGGCAGCATGAATCCTCGATTCCGGTAACACGTGCCAAATTGACAGCGTTACGCCGCAAACCCATTTCATGGCCAGCCCCGGATCGATTTTGGCCAGTAATTGCCTCTTCACTATACTCCACGGCAACCAAATAATGGACTGGAAAGGAACTCAAAGATATGCCCGGCAAAAAGAACATCGATGACAATCAACCGACGGTGACCCGCAAAGAGCTGATCGACCTGCTCAATGAGGACCTCGCCGGCGAGTATCAGGCCATTATTGCGTACATCGTGTATTCACAGGTGCTCAAGGGGGCACAGTACATGAGCATCGCCAAGGAACTCGAAATCCACGCCGGCGAGGAACTCCAACACGCCATCACCATCGCAAAGCAGATTGACTATCTCGGCGGAATGCCGAAGGTCACACCCAAGCCCGTCAAGACTTCGAAGAAACCCGAGGACATGCTGCGCTTTGATCTTGAGAACGAGAACGAAACCGTCCGCAACTACCGCAAACGAGTCAAGCAATGTGAATCTCTGGGCGAATATGCGATGGCCGAACACATCCGCGAGATCCTCATCCAGGAACAGGAACACCAGATCGACCTCGCCACCGCACTGGGCATCGAAGTCCCCGACGTCTCCGACCCTTGAACCCTAGAACTCTTGATCTCTTGAACCCGTTGGTCGCAAACGTGTCGGACTATCTTGGGACGATGCCCGGGGCATTTCTTGTTCCGACGCGGCGGTGGATAAGCAATGACGCGGTGACGAATAATGCCGTCGCCAGAAAGCCCAAACCGTAGTCGCCTAGCGCAGGCACATTGGTTCCAGTCAAGAGGCGCAGTTGCATGCCATTGCACACCGCCCCCACGGCTTCGCCCGCACCAGAATTCAATCCCGAATGCGGACCCATGAATCCGCTCGCGTCCACCGTTACGATATGGCGTGCGTAGGTCACTCCGTGCAATTGCTGTCCAGGCCATGCTCCACCCGAAAGCTCGACGCCAGGAGTATGATCCACGAACGACTTTGCGGTAAGCGACGGATTGCTGGGTCGCCACGCATATGTTGTCAGTTCATACATGCCAGGCGTTAGTCCGTTGAAGTAGAAACACGAATCGACGCCGAAGGTGTGTGTGATGATTCCGTCGTTCATCAGCGTCGCATCGTTACCGTTGACGCTTGGATCGCTGCCGGTAAGCACGCCCACCGCCCCGCTCTGTGAGAAATGCACACTCGTGAGAATTCCGGAAAGATCCTTGAGCACGTAATCCGTTCCGCCGGTCGCCGGAATCTTATTCCAGAATCCGCTCTGACCTGCCGCCCCATAGTTGGACGGCGGCCCCGCGCCCGGCTGACCGAAATCGATATTGAACGATTGCGCCCTGGCTTGGGAAACGACCAGCAAAACAGACAACGCGATGCAACACCGTAATCGATTCATTGGTGCATCCTTTCAAGCCTGACCTGCCATTTGACTATGCAATACCGTATCCGAATTACCAAAGCAGATACAAGGGGCGGGTGGGTAGAGGTCGGCGGGGCCGAAACGGTCTGTCCATCCCGCAAACAGGCGGCGAAATGGCTGGCTTTGTATGTTCTAGAATCCTTCGGGAAGCTTAAAATCCGCGATGAAAATTTGCGAGTCAGGAAGTCCCCCGCGCTTGCTTGTCCACAACAATTTCTTCCCATCGGAACTGAACACCGGAAGGCCATCAAATTCCGGATCAAATGTAATCCGAAGCGGCTCGCCCCCTTCAACCCTCATCAGGAAGAGGTCGTAGTTGGGCTTCCCGCCCCTTGCATAGGCCCCGTGGTCCGCCTGCGTGAAAATGAAACTCTTCCCCGACGGATAATAATACGGACACCAGTTGAAAATCGGGTTGTCAGTAATCGCCCGGTCGTTGCTGCCGTCGGCGTTCACCATTCGAATTTGCAAATTCTGCTTTCCATCATCGCGCCGATCGCCTCGGTACAAGATCATCTTTCCGTCGGGCGAAAAAAACGGCCCGCCGTCATACCCCTTGGCGTTCGTGAGCCGCTTCGGTGACGAGCCGTCAGCGTTCATGACATAAATCTCAAGATCGCCGTCTCGCTGCGAGGTAAACACAATCTGCTTGCCATCGGGCGAATACGAACCCTCCGCGTCATATCCTTTGGCGTCGGTCAATCGCTTGAGATGCGATCCATCGACATCCGCCTCAAAGATGTCCATGTATTCATTGAAATCCCATTCGTAGCCACGGCCCTGCCTGGGCGGTTTGGGCTTGTCCAAATCTGGATCAAGATGTGACGACGCAAAAACGATCTTCTTTCCGTCCGGCCGGTAAAACGAGCAAGTGCATGCCCCTTTGCCGGTGCTGACCATTTTGGGCGATTTGGAACCCAGCTCCAGGGTATAGATTTGGTAATCGTTTGCGCCGAGCCCTTCCTTTTTTGGCACGGCCTGGAAAATGATCGACTTCGCATCCGGCGAAAAGTAGGCCTCTCCGGCCTTGGAAAATCCCATCGTATCGAATGTGACCTGCTGAATGTTCGTAAGATACTTGGACTCGTCGGACATCTGCGCGGATGCATGCCCGATGAGGGCGTGCATCAAAACCGGAACCAGAAACATCGTTGTGTGAATACGCATTTCTACACCTGAAAAGGAGAAAATTGAATGCCCGTCCGATTTCCGCTGTTGTGGAACAAGTTGTGTCTGCGGCCCGCTCAAATCGCGGCGGCGGCCTTCTTGCGTGGAAACTTCACATCGAGCGTCTTGTTCCACGTCGCAAGCTGTCCTTCATGCTTCTGTTCCAGCGCGCTGATATCACCCTCGATGACGACTTTGGTCATCTTGTCGTCCTTCTGGATCGCGTCCACAACGTCCTGCCCCGAAATAACGCTTCCGAACACCGTGTGTTTGCGATCAAGCCATGCCGTCGGTACGTGCGTGATGAAAAACTGGCTGCCGTTGGTGCCCGGGCCAGCGTTGGCCATGGAAAGCGTCCCCGCCTTGTCATGCTTGAGTTGGGCGTGGAATTCGTCCTTGAACTGATAGCCCGGTCCGCCCGAGCCGGTGCCCGTCGGGTCGCCGCCCTGAACCATGAAGTCCTCGATGACGCGATGAAACTTGAGCCCGTCATAATACCCGCGCCGGGCGAGATTCACGAAGTTCAGCACCGTCAGAGGCGCCTGCTCCGGAAAAAGTTCGATGGAAATCGAACCGCGCGTCGTCTGAATTTCCGCCGTCAATGGGGCAGCGCCCGCCTTGTCACTCATCGTCACCTCCTAAAGTTCAGCAATAGAACCGAATCGGCGCTGGAGAATACCGCAAGGAAACCGATGGTGCAAAGAAAAAATTCGATGACAAACGGTGTTTTTTCCTTCAGCAGCGTGAAACCAACGGCGAGTGCCGCTGTCCGGCATGTCTCTACGCCTGACAGTGCTTTGGGGGGCAAGATTGCATGCCCTTTTTTGGCACAAGACGCGGCACGGCAGCAAGCAGCGACTTCGTATAGGCGTGCTGTGGCCGCTCGAACAACTCCTCCGTCGGGGCCAGTTCAACGATGCGACCGCGCTGCATGACCGCCACGCGATCGCTCAGCCGCCGCACCACCGCCAGGTTGTGAGCGATGAACAGGTAGGCAAGGCCAAGTTCCCGTTTGAGATCGGTCAGCAGGCTCATAATCTGGGCCTGAATGGACACATCCAGGGCGCTGACCGGCTCATCAAGCACAATAAATCGTGGTTCAAGAGCCAGCGCGCGAGCAATCCCAACCCGTTGCTTCTGCCCGCCGGATAGTTCATGCGGATACCGCTCCGCGACGCCGCTGGACAGGCCGACACGCTCCAGTAACTGCATGGCCCCTTCGCGGCGTGACGTTCGATCCCCTATCCCATGAATCAGCAACGGCTCCGCCACAATTGCCCCGATGCGCATGCGTGTGTTCAAGCTGCCTGCAGGGTCCTGAAAGACAATCTGCATTCGCCGCCGGATTTCCTTCATCCGTCGCGGCCGCGCCGAGCATACGTCAGTTCCGTCAAACCGAACCGAGCCCGCTTGCGGTTCAATCAACCGCAAGATCGCCCGCCCCAGCGTCGTCTTTCCCGACCCGCTCTCCCCAACCAATCCCAGCGTCTCCCCGCTCGCAATTTGAAATGACACCCCGTCCACCGCCGCCACATCGTTGCGGCTCCTATGAAACAAACGCGGCCTCCCAAACACCACGCGCAGGTCGGCAACGTGAAGCAACGGCTGAGCAGAAGGGATCATGACCCCGATTATCGTCGAGCGAAGAAATCACGCGAGTTTTTGGGGTGGGCCGTGCCCACCATTCCAGACTCTTCTCGCCTTGATACCTTGCACTCTTGAACCCTTGAACTCTTGAACCCTATTCCCTAACCCCTATACCCTATGCCCTATTCCCTAATCTGCGTTCTCAGCGCCTCTGCGGTGAATCCCGGGGTGGCGGGTTGGCCCGCCTCCTTGCCGTATCAGAGGTAGGGCTACGATTCCCACTCGGATTAAATCCGATGCTCTTACCCAAAAACCCAACCCCGGTATCTGTGTTCATCTGTGTTGATCTGCGGCCCGTCCCTTCCATCCCTAATCCCTGCCTTTCCCCTGATCGCAATTCGCAACAATTTTCCGCGCGCCGCGCATGTTATCAAAGGCGATGGATGCAATTGGAGAAAATCTGCCCTTGTGCCTGACCGGGGAGAAGGACCCCCAACCCATAGTACCCGAACGATACCCTACCACAAGCGCAAAGACAGTACTTGTCAAAACGAACCCATCCTTCAGCACGACTTTGCAATCGCGCAAGTTTCAACACCTTTCGACGCTAAGCGCCTTCGACTCCTCATGTTTCGCGATACACTCTATTTTCAGCGATTGTCGCCATGAAAATAACACCAAATTGCGGAGGTGGTCTATGAAAACTCAAATGTGGGTCATTGCAGCTCTGGCAGGACTGATTCTGGCGGGTTCCAGCGCAGCCCGGGCCGATGACCTTAAGCGCCGCGGCATGCTCGGAGTCCAACTCGCGCCGATTACCGACGAGGTCAAAACCAGCCTCAAGCTCGCCGACAACAAGGGCGTTCTCATCACCGGAACGGTGCCCAATTCCGCCGCCGCTGCCGCCGGAATATTGGGCAACGATGTCATCGTCAGAATCAACGACGACCCCATCGATTCCGTCCCTACGCTGATTCGAACGCTGCGCAAATACGGCGCCGGCGAGAAGATGAAACTTGTCGTTCTTCGTGAGGGGAAGGAAACGCCGACCGAAATCTCCATGCTTCCCCGCCCGCAGGAGCAGTCGACCGACTATGACATCGTCTATGATTCCGCGGGCGAAGCGGGCAAGCGGGTCCGCACGATCATCACCAAGCCCAAAAAGGAGGGGAAGAACCCTGCGGTCCTGTTTATTCAAGGCCTGGCTCCCAGCTCCGTTGAACTATCAACGCCCCAGCCGCACCCCTATAAGAACATTATCAGCGATTTGACCAAGGCCGGGTTTGTCACCATGCGCGTCGAGCGACCCGGCGCAGGCGACAGCGAAGGGTTGGATGTGCAGGAGACCACCGTTCCGGAGGATGTCGCTGCGTTCCGAGCCGGACTCAAAAAGCTGAAAACCTACGATTATGTGGACGCGGCCAACGTCTTCGTGTTCAGTCAGTCTTCCGGAGGCGCGATTGCTCCGATCCTTGCCGAGGACGGCGTTCGCGGAATTGCCACTTTTGCCGCCTTTGCCCGCCCATGGACGGAACACACCGCAGATCAGACCATGCGGCAGTGGAAGCTCGAACTCCTTAAGGAGGACGAAATCAAGGCCAACCTGGAAAAGGAAAAAATCATCGCCGACGAACTCTACGTGAAAAAGCATTCGCTCAAGGAAGCGCTCGACGCCCATCCGGAACTCAAGGACTACCTGAAGGACTCCATCCAGGGGGACAACCTCATTTACGGGATGCACTACAAGTACCTGCAGCAACTTGCCGGTCTGGATTTGGTCGCCTCCTGGTCCAAGGTCTCCGTACCGGTCTTGGCGATGTGGGGCGAGTCCGATTTCGCAGCGTCAAAAGCGGATAGCGAGCTGATCGCCTCCACGGTAAACAAGAAAGCACCCGGCAAGGCGAAATTCGTCGCACTTCCAAAAACCGATCACAGCTATGCCAAGGTCGAGGATCAGGAGGAAAGCTTCCTTGCGGGCCCCGGCGGCGGCGGAAACTTCAACCCCATCGTGATGGAAACCGTCATCAACTGGTTCAAGGAGCAGATGGGTTCCAAGAGTTCATAGAGACACTGAATCCGCAGATTACGCAGAGGCGCGCAGATTGCAGGTAAGTGGGAAAAACCTGGAAGCCCGACGTTTGAGTGGGTTGTGCCGGCGAAACTCTGCGTAATCGGCGGATCGCGTCAGAAGTTTCCGACAACGAAGCTGAAGATTTGATCGTCGTCTTCCGAATCCTTGGCGACCGGCATCGCCACGTTGAACTCAATCGGAATCGGACCAAACAGATTCAGCGTGAAGCGCACTCCCGTGCCCACGCCCGCGCGATATCCGCCCGATCCCGCGGTGCCTGTGTCGATAAAGACGTGCCCGCGAAGGTTGTCGCCGTAGAGGGGATAGCTGTACTCGGCACCGACAAGGATGAGGTAGTCGCCGCCGATGTTATTATCATCGATCCCGTCGCGCTCGCCGATCCCGCGATATTGAAACCCGCGGACTGACCCGATTCCACCCGCGTAGTACCGCTCAAATACCGGTGCATCGCCCAGAATGTATCCGCCCTCCCCGCGCAGCGCGAGAACGCTCTTTCGTTCCAGCCGGTCGGTGGCCACGGTGGTGTACCAGTTGTAGCTCACTCCCACGCGGCCAAAAACGTAGTCCCCCACTACCTGTTCGTAACTGAGTCGCAAACGGTCGCCGGTGGTCGGAACAAAGCGACTGTCGGTTCGGTCGCGCACCAAAGAGCCCTTGAGCCCCAGGATCAGATTATTGCCTTCATCATCGCGGATCTCTTTTGATGCGAACAAATCCACATCATCCACGCTCACCGCCTCGTCGCGAAACGCCAGTTCGCCCGACCATCCTTGCAGCCGGCCCCGCTCAAACCGCTTGCCGAGACTAAAGGAACTTCCAATGCGTTTTTCCGTGTACCCGTCACGGTCACGCTCGAACAGGAAAAAGCTGGAATCGAAGCGAATTGGCTTATCGAACAAGTAGGGTTCCGTGTAGTCAATGCGAAAGCGGCTGACCTCGGTGCCGGGCTGCACCTCGAGACGGAGTCGCTGACCTCCGCCAAAGAAGGACCGAAACTTGAAGAACTCGCTCCATGTTTCCGGAACATCCCAGAAGTCGAAATTCTGGAAATCGAGAACAATCGAACCGACGATGCCGCTGTTGCTTGTAACTCCGGCGCCAAAAAGGAAATCACCCGCCTTTTCCGACTCCACGACGTCCATGACCGCGTCGCGGACCCCCGGCTGATCGCCCGATGGAATCACTTTGGCCGAACTGAACACACGGCTTTCCACCAATTGTTTTTCCGCTTCTTTGGCTTGCGTCAGATTGAACAGATCGTCCGGCGGATAGAGGTTGAGTGCGCGGCGTGCCACCTTGTCCTTGGTTCGGGCGTTGCCGCGCACCACCACACGCCCGACGCGGAATTGCTCGCCCTCCTCGATCTCGATGGTCAATCGCACAAGCCCCGGCGTGTCCGAAAACACACGGACAGCCCGCACTCGCACGTAGATATGTCCCAGCTCGCCGTAGCGATCTCGAATCGCTGTCACATCCGCATCGATTCGGGGCCGTTTGACATCGTCGCCCACCCGACTCTTCATCGCGGAAAGCAATTCCTCCGAGCCAAACAAGGTATTGCCCTTGATGTCAATGCTCTCAAATTTGTACCGCGTTCCCTCGCTGACCGTAAACAACACGGTCATTTCGTGGCCGGCGAGCTGCGTGCTGTATTCCGCCGTTGCGTCAAGGAATCCCTCGTCGCGATAGAAGTTTTGGAGTTTCGCCACATCGCTCTGGGCTTTTTCGACATCAAAGGCACCCGACCGAAAAATCCACAACGCTGTCTTGGTTTCGATTTGCCCGGAGAGGTCATCGGCCGTGAAGCTTTCATTCCCCGCGAAATCGATCTTCGAGACCTTCACCTTTTCGCCTTCGTGAATGATAAAGACGAGTTCACCTGTCCGGGATGCGGCCCCCTCATCCACGTCAACCGTCGCATCCGAATAGCCCGCTTCCCGATATTTTCGCAGAATCGCGTCGCGCCCTTCGCGGACCGCCGACAAGTCCAGCGGCTGACTGATCTTCTGCGGCACCTCGGCCTTCAAAGTATTTTCACGAAAGATTTTTGCGCCCTCGAATCGAACCGCGGTGATGAGCGATCGCTCGACAACTTCGAAAACCACCCTGCCCCCGTCACCGATCTCGTACTTGACGCTTTCAAAACGTCCGGTGCGCAGGAGCCGCGAAACCGCCTCATCCAGGGCCGCCCGTTGGATTGGGGCGCCGGCCGGAAGACGCACAACGTCATGCGCCATGGCCGGCGAAGTACGCTGCAAACCGACAAATTCGATCGACGTGATAACTTGCCCCGGCTCCTGAGCCAGGGCGGATTGACCCGGCGCTGACCACATCAACATTGTGATCAACAGGGGTCCAACCAGCGCGGCCTGCGCTGGAAATCTGACCGGATGACTTGCGTTCAAACTGTCTTCTCGATGGCTCTGTTGTCTTTGAGTCCGCGCCAGCGGTGCGGCGATGATAACGATGAGCGATGAGGGCGTAAAGAAGGGAGGAGGGATGGGGCGAATCTATTTTTTCCCCCGGGCACGCTGCATAGAGAAGAATTCCCGAAGAATCAAGGAACAATCCTCGGCCATCACCCCCTCGGTGATTTCCACGCGATGATTGAGCCTGGCGTCAGCACAAAGATTGAACAGCGATCCGCACGCTCCCGCCTTGGGATCGCGTGCTCCAAAAACGAGCCGCCGAATGCGCGCCAACACCAATGCCCCTGCGCACATTGCGCAGGGCTCCAGCGTGACGTAGATCGCGCAGTCATCCAGACGCCAACTGGAAAGGTGTGCGGCTGCCGCGGTAATGGCAATCATTTCAGCGTGCGCCGTGGGATCCTGAAGCTGCTCGCGTTGATTACGCCCGCGACCAATGATGCGGCCTTCGTGGACCACGACGGCCCCGACCGGCACGTCCTCGTGGTCGAGCGCCGCCACGGCCTCGTGATAGGCCGCACGCATGAACGTCTCGTCAGGATTCGTGTGCATCAAATGTCCCCCAGGAATCGAAGCCGTTTCTCGATTTCGTTATTCGGACCCGTCCAGTTGATGGATACAAGCCCCTCAATTTTCGCGCGGATTCGATTGGCTACCAAAAGGGCAAACGCCTCCCGTTCCATCTGGTCGCCAGCGTGAAAAGCAGGGTCGGGAATCGACCAATGCACTTTGAATCTCGTCTCGGGAAAAATCGGGCAGGCTTCCTTCGCTGCAGAATCGCAAAGGGTAATTACGACATCCATCGGCTGTCCCGCCAGTACATCCCAACTCTTGGATTCCAGTTCTCCAAGCGGAATGCGCATCGCGGAGAGGGCATAAACGGCCAATGGATGGATAAATCCCGCCGGCCTTGATCCGGCACTGTGTGCAAGAAATGCTCCACCTCCGAGATGCCGCAGCATGGCTTCCGCCATGATGGATCGACAGGAGTTGCCGGTGCATAGAAAAAGTACGGTAATGGGCTTGCCGGGCATCAGAACATTCACCTTGAAGTTGAATGGAACCGTGTTCTACTGGAATCCTACCAGATCGGCCCTTCGAGAATAGCGCCAATCGCGTTGCGGTAAGGTTGTTTTTGCGAAGGCGTGGAACTTCTTTACCGGAGCCAGATTTTTCACTCCGCTCAGAATAGTGCATGCGTCACAACGACATCATAAAACGGGACAAGGTCGGCGACCCTGATGAGCCGCCGACCTTGAATCGTGAAGGTAAGGATATTGGACGCCTTGCGGCTATTCGATCAGCGCGGCGAAACCCATCGTACCGATCGTACGGAAAATTTGGCGAAGCTGTGCTGTGTATTCCGCCGAGGTGCCGGCCGCGAAGAACTCCTGGCCGCCGGTCATTTCCGCGATTTCCTGCATGACCTGTCGGTCCGCCAGCGATCCCACGCTGATGGTGTAGACCGGGATATGGAGATCCGCCGCCTGTTGGGCGATGGTCGTGGCATTCGGTCCCGCATTCGATTCGCCGTCTGACAGAAGCACGATCATCGGTCTGGCGTCGTCCCTGCCACGGGCAGCCAGTTCATTGAGCGCCAGCTGAAGCCCACCACCGATATTCGTGTTGGGGTCGTAGTAATTCGGCTGCCTGACCTTCAATCTGTCGGCGATGGATTGGCGATCTTCCGTAAGATTCAGCTCGTGCCGCGCAGTCGTCGCAAAGACTTCCAGCGACATCTGGTCAAAATTACGGGTCACGTCCACCATTGCCTGCAGCCCCTGCTTGATGCTCTGCGATGGTTCGACTGGCGTATGTGTCAAATCGGTTTCGCTGTACGAATTCCGGCGATCCAGCATGTACTGCACAACCGTCTTGACGCCGAATCGAAACTTGAATTGTGAGTTTTCGTCGGTCAACCTGTTGTTATTGCCCGTGGACCAGTCGATATAATCCGCCCAGGTCCAGTTCTTGCGGACGGCCGGGTAGGCGGCCCAAGTCAGCTCACTGCTTCCAATGGTCGTGTCACTCCCACTGCTGGGGTGCCATTCTGCGAGTCCAAGCATGACAGCGACGCGGTTGGGCCAGGTGGACGAACTGCTGCTGTTCATGATCGTGCTGCGCCGACTCGCGTTGTATCCGCGGGCAGTCAGGCTCGTGGTGATGGCGGCTATTGTGCACGGGGCGTTGTTGGGAATGTACCAAAGCCCCGGATCGGTCGTCGGGTTATAGGAGGAAGTGATCGCACTTCCCCAGGTATTCATGATGCCATAAGCCGGGCCGGTGTCGTTCTTATATTCCGACTGATCTTCGGCAACGGGCACATAATTTGCACTTGGCGCGGGTCCGTCCATGGACGCCCAGACATCACGCATGTTCACCTGGGCAATATCACGATAATAGCGCAACTCGCTGTCATACTTCATCGAACCCGACAGATCCACGACGACGGCGATGTCGCGGGCGCCAGTCAGCCCCGCCGTGGCGGACGCCTGCACATTGGCGGTATGTTTGCCGAAAATTCCCGCGAAGAAGAGATTGGTGGGTCCATTGACCGATCCCGCGGACTTCCGGATGGTAACGCGGACCGCGTCAGGAAACGTGGTCGTCGGGGTGAAATCGTAATGATTGGTGTCTTCGTTGTAGTCGATTTGACCGAAAACCAGATCGTCAGCACCGACTTGCAGGTCGTGGCCAAGCGAAACGTGCCGCTGAATGATGTCGATGGCGGCCTGACGGGCTTTGGAGACACCCGCCGCGCTTCGATCCTCGGACAGGATGTCCGTCGCGGCCAATGCCCCGGCATCGGCGGCGTTCTGCAGATCTGCACGCGTGTTGTACAACACGCCGACGTCGACAGTCAGCGCCGCAAACCCCAGCAGAACCGGGATCAGCACCAGCACCAGGAAGACCACAACGGCTCGCCGCCTGCTGGACCTAGCTTTGGGAGTTGATTGATTCATATTGGGACGCTCCTTACCCCTCGGGCCAAAAGAATAGTGTTCCTCTCAGTCTTCCCGGGCGGCGCGACAATCCGTCATCAGGGCGGACTCAACGCTTTGCGTCCCAATCTCGCGACTGGTTTGCCTTTGTCTCAGGATGTCAAATTCAATCTACGATTTGCGGAACGCAATGTGCAAATGAAGTGAAAAATGTCGCGCGAGAATTTCTTGACCAGGCGAGAGGAGGTGTCGTGTGATAACCAATGGGCTTGGAGGTGAGGTCCAGGCACGCTACTTATCGTACTCAAATTCCCCGCCAACGAGGAATCCCTTCAGACCAACGACGCAGTGCGTTACACGAACCTTTAGCCAGGGATGCGACAGAGTGTCCGCACCGTCTCGAAGATAGATCGTTTCACCCAGTTCGACTTTTTTTCGGATCCAAAAACTCACGCCGCCCAGCGAGATGTCATGTGTTGAAACCTGCGTCGTCTCCTCAGCCGCCGGATCCCGTCGCAAATCCATCCAGTTGTCATTTCGCAGCCGGGACTTCTTCCGCTTTCCCGCATACTTGTCGGGCCGCCCGGTTCGCGTGGCCGCGGAAACCAGTCGCTTCACTTCCTCTTTGCCCCCCAATGCCAGTGTTGCCTGCGTCATGATCACTCCAGTGAGAATAGCCCTGTGCCTGGATTACAAAATGCGCCTGCGTTTGCGCTTTACCGCCATGCGGTTTCGAATTTGCCTAATATCCTTCGACGAATTTTTTCACGAATTGTAATTGCGGGCTTTGCGGACGTGTCGGCGATTTATCGTACCAGCCGACTCCCCTGTGGATTCTACAGACCTACTTTCATCGCGACGCCGCACGCCAGAAGGAGCAGTCCAGCCGCGGGTGCAGCCAACCGGCCCGAAATGCCTGTTCGCAGGGCAAACCGACTCGTCGTGATCAACCACACGATCAGCGTCATCGTGGTAATGGTTGCGCAGGCAAAAATGATGGTGATCGCAATCAATAACCAATAACTCCCCGCCGCTGCCGGGTACATGAGAAGGGGAATCAACGGTTCGCAAGGTCCGAATAGAAAAATCGTGAAGAGAATCCAGGGCGTCATGGTCTCACGGGAACCCTTCGCCGAATGGACATGGTCATGAACATGCAAGTGTTCCGCGTTATGCCGGTGCTCATGACTGTGAAAGGCTTCGCCGTCGTGCGAATGCCAATGAGTGTGTGGCCGATTCCGCACGAATCGCACCATCGCCCAGGCAAAATACACCAATCCGAATCCCATCAACATCCAGGCGGCGATTTCACCCCGCACTGATTCAATCCGTTCCAGGTGAAACACGGCCGTACCAATCGCAATGCCAATGAGGCCGAGAACCACCGAGCCCAGTACGTGCCCCACGCCGCACAGAACGGTCACGATCAGCGTTTTCCGCACGGGCCAGTCCCCCACGCGCGACATGGCTGCGAATGGGACGTAATGATCAGGCCCCAGCAGTGTATGAACCGTGCCGATGGCCGCCGCCGACCAGCATAAGAGGGCCGCTTCGTTCATGGTTGTTCCGAAAAAAAGGCCCCGCACACCGGGCACTTCTGTTTATCATCCACCTTGAGCGGCGCCACCCATCGCCCCTCGCACGCAGCCGAATAGCATCGTCGCCCCGGCATCCCCGTCTCCTTCTTGCATCGATCGCAAGTGATCGGAAATCGATGGAACCCGAATTCCCTTTGAATGACGAAGTTATATCCGCAAGCGGGATTGGAACACACCACGTGAAAATCCGCCGTCGCCGACGGGTCGCGCGCACCCGGCGGCAATGGTGGCGTAAGGATGCCGACAAGCAAGACGACCAGCCAGGTCCCAATCAATCCCAAGGCGCCATATGTGGAAAAGCGAATTACCGGGGATTCCCAGAGCAAATAAGGCTGCTCACGAACTTCGCCAACCCACTCTTTGAATTGATCCCACGCAATCGGGGCGTTCTGCCGCAGCAGCGTCACCCATTCAGAAAGCCGATTTGGACGCTCTTGAGCCATATACCGCAATCCCGGACGAGCCTCATGCCGATATGTATATTATGACCCTCAATGCTCGCAGGCGAATCCATCCAGATTCACCACGCATCGCTGTTTTGACGAGCGTCGAAACGCGGCACCGCTATTTCGCCAATACCGTTCGGCGTCGCTTCGGAGCGGCGGCCGTGATTTACGCCCGGCCCACCTACGCCCCGGCAACGGTGGACGACTCGCTTTTGTCTACCCACGACAAAGGCGTTGTCGCGGAGCACTTCGCCGAGCGTGCGCGGCAGGAAGAAACCTTTTTCGGCCATGACTCAGCCTTTATCGAATCGGACACGGATTGCCCGGTCGTCCGTGTCGAGCCGGGCGAGCTGAATACCGATCGAATCGCGGGCTTCTTACGCGAAAACAGCATCGACACCGTGGTAGTTTTCGGCACGGACCTGATCAAGCCGCCGCTGCTCAACCCAAAGGCCTGGAACATGATCAACATGCACCTTGGCCTTTCACCCTACTATCGTGGAACAGCCACCAACTTCTATCCGCTTCTCAATGAAGAACCGCAGTTCGTCGGCGCCACGATTCACCAGCTCGACGCGGGCATCGATAGCGGACCGATCCTGCACCATGCCCGACCCAACATTGAAGCCGCAGACCGCCCCCACACGATTGGGTGCAAGGCCATCGCGGCCGGCATCGATGGAATGATCGAAATCCTTGAGCGACTCGGGCGTGGCGAAGAGATTCGTGGCGTCCCTCAGTGGAAGGAATTGAATTCGCGACTCTATCTGCGGCGGGATTATCACCCTTCGCAGGTCGTTGAGCTGTACCGAAAGTGGGAAAGCGGTCTATTGGATCGATTTCTCGCGCAGCCGGGGCACAATCCAAGACTGGTTCATTTCGGCAATCTCGATCCTATCGACGTCTACACTTTTGCTACAGCCGTGCGCTGACGTGAAAGTTTGTTCGTCGTAAGTGCGGAAGGGTCCGCCTCCAATCGAAGGAGGCGGTGTTTGGGCCCCCCCGTCTGAAACCGATGACTTTCGTCACCAACGATGCGAAAGCCGCAGTTTTCGTAACAGCAAATGGCAGGCCGGTTGTCAGGAAATACCACCAGAGATACGCGCTGGGCACGCTGCTTGTAGAACGCAACTTCCAGGATCCTTCCAACAAACAAACGCCCGACGCCGCAGTTGCGCAACTGCGGGTCCACTATCACGTGGCCGATCCAGAAATGGCCTGCGTCCGATCGCATCGGATTCAACTCGCCGTACGCTAATGGATATTTGGATCGCCCTTCGAAGCCTACAAGCGAAAACCCGCCCGGTTTCTTCCACGCGGTGATTTTTTCACCGGTGAGCGGCGGTTCGGTCCCGGGCGCCAGCCAGCGAAGATCCTGCTCGGACTTCACCCATGCGGCAATCAATCCTCCCCAGGCCGGCGTATAGGGCTCTAAGTGCATGGTCACACCAGTTCTCGTAAAACCCTATTGACTACTACGCTGAACGGAAGTCGTCACGTCAAAATCCAGAATCAGATCAGAATGATCGAAGGTAAAAATGATCCGATCACCGCAGCCAAAATCATTGCCATCGCGAAGCACGCCGGTGCTTGTTTCAGGTCCCACGCCGCCAATAATCTGCAAATCCGCATCCCCTATCATAATTGCGCGAAGATCATTGCAGTTCACCGAAAACGTCGACTGTCCGCCGGCTGCGATCGCGAAGAGCCGCTTGGTGCCCGTCGCCTCAAGGACATCCGCGATCGTATCATCTTCGTCGCCGTAGAATAGCTCCCCTTCGACCGCAAAATCGCTGTTGTTGACCAACTCCACGGTGACAAGATTCGGCTGGAAAATCCCGACCAAACCGGAAAGCGCGTCGCACCCGCATAGCAACGCCATGAGCGACGACAGCCCCGCACAACTGATGCTCTTTCGACTCATTCCATACATCTTCATACACCTCCCCTTTCGGGCCTTTTGCGGCATTTCCACTCACGCTACTGCAACCATTATTTGGAGGAGTCCCCGAAAAGGAAAGCGGTTAATGAATGGTCCAGACCACCTGGATTAACAGTCAGTAGACGCCAAGACCCCCCTAGCAAAAGTGCGGCGAATTTTCAACATCGACATTCTGTTTGCAGGCAGGGCAGGATTGCACTGTCCCATAGAGCTCACCCGGAAACTCGACCCGGCGCCCGCATTCCGAGCAAATGATCGAGATCACTTTTTCAGAGGTTTCGAGATGACGCTCCTTGATTAACTCCGATTGGTCCTTCAAAAGCGAAATCGCCATTTCCGCCTGATCCGGGTTCACCACGCATACCTCCACCCCCCTTGGGGCGACAGCAAGGGATACATAGTTGGCGGCCATGTTCCGGTTTTTTACAAACGCCGGTATGCCGCGATCTGCCAGCCAGGCCACGACGATGTCGGCCTGTTCCACACTTGATGCCTTGAACACGCTATTCATGGTAACTCTCCTCGCGGCCGACTTTGGGTGGACCAAATCCTTGGGCCCCGGCCATAGGCATTATAGGCTGTTCCTGCATACCGTCCCGTGGTGTAGTGTGTACAATAAATTAGCAATGAATTTGTTGGCCTCGCTGCACCCGACCGATAACATGGGAACTACTTTGCTTCCGAAGCGTCAAATCATCGGCACTGAGGCAGGCACGCGCGATCTGCCCGTCGATGACCAAACATTGGTGGCGCAGGTGAAGGCCGGACAAACCCATAGCTACGGCGAGCTGGTCCGGCGTTACCAGGACCGCATTTTCAACACGTGCTGGCGCATCTGCGGTCACCTTGAAGATGCGAGGGACATTACCCAGGAGGCGTTCCTCAAAGGCTTTCAGGGATTGGACGGCTATCGGCAGGAGAGTGGATTTTATACCTGGATTTTCCGCGTGGCCACCAATCTCGCAATCTCTCATCGTCGCAGCGCCGGCCGGACCAAGGCCATGCTGGAGCACCAGGGCGGTATCGTTCGGACCCAGGCGGATGCCTTGGCGCGTAGAATGGAGGAGAGTTCCGGCGAGGATTCGGGGCGATCCGGTGATGCTTCAGCCCGCGCCGCAGCGTTGCTCCAATCGCTCGATGATGAGCATCGTGCCGTCGTGGTCTTGCGAGATATTGAAGGGTTCGATTATCAGCAGATCAGCGACATCTTGGGAGTCCCAACAGGCACAGTAAAATCGAGGCTGCACCGCGCCCGACTGGCGCTCCGTGAAGCAATCCTGAGAGAAGGGCAAGAGTCGAGAAAACAGTAACCACCATGGCGATGACACGCGAACAACTCTCGGAACTGTTGTCAGCCTATCTCGATGGCGAGGTCAATCCTCGTGAAAAGGCGATGGCGGAGGATGCCCTGCGCGCCGATCCAGCCGCCCGGCGGCTGCTCGAGGAACTTCGTCAGACGGTTGCGGTGGTTTCGTCGCTGCCCAAGCATTCAGCCCCCCCCGATCTGGCCACAGAGCTGGATGTGCAATTGGAGCGCGCACAGCTTCTTGCCGGATTTCCGGACGCCGGTACAGCTGCATCATCGCCATCCGTATCGTGGCGTGGTTACCTGCGGGCCGCTGCGATGCTGGGTTTCGTCCTGGCCGGCGGCTGGTGGTTCCTTTCTCAACAGCAGGACAAACGGCAGGATCGATTGGTTGATGCGACTTCGCACAAAGCAAGGGATTTTTCCGACGGATTAGCGCCTTCTCCAGCATCACCATCCTCTCCGAAACCAGCGCCCATGGAAGCGGAAAAACTCATAGCCACCGGAGCTGATCCGGTTGTGCTGGTCAATCAATCGTTTGATCCTGAGCCAATCCGAATCCGCGTGATTGCTCGTAACGCCGCAGAGCGTGACGCGTTGACGCGAAAGTTCGCCTCGCAGCTGGCCGAGGCGAAGACGGAAAACCTGGCTCATCGTGGAAACGCCGCGGGGCAAAAACAGGCGGTGGGTTCGTTTTACCTGGAAGGCAGGCCTGGCATCAATTTCAGCAATACTCAGGATAAGCAAATCTTGGTTCGACTGCCGCAATCCGACGCCGAGGGGATCATTGATTCCGTCGTGGCAGGAACCAGCATTCCGGCAGATCAATTCGCATTGCAAGTTGGTCCGGCGGTGGTGCGCGGACCAGAGAACGCCCGTGGAATGCTGCAAGTCATGGCCGGCAATGCCCAGCCCGTTACTCCTTCCCATGACAACCTGCCTGCGACAGCAGGGGCTGCGAAAAGCCACACTCCGTCGGGCAATCTGCTCAACACCCTGGAACAAATCGTCGGCCTGGACACAGTATTGGCCAACCGGAACAACCGGCCAGGAGATACAAGAATTGCAATGGCGTCTGGCGAGAAGGCAGACGACGAGGAGGCATTGCGCAAAGACCGGTCGCGTCCTGCCGCTTCACGGGAAAACGATGCGCCGGAAGCCCTGCGAGACAAGTCAACCGCCATGCCGGAGGACAACGAAAAAAAGGAGGTCTCCGTAAGGCGACCGCTGGTGTCTAGAAAGTTGGATGCCTTGGCCGGACGGGCCGAAAGAAGCGCGGGAACGTCGCCAGAATCCGCCGCATCGCCCCCCAATTCGGCAGCCGCCATTGCAACTTCCACACCCAATGCCATTGCCCAAAATTCCTTTATCACCATCGTAGTCGAGTTTGCCATTCCCGAACCTCCGAACCCTGCCAAAAACAATTCCAGCCGCACGCGCTCCTAGCCGGCGTTTGCATAGAGTCGATGCAAAGCCCAAGATAGCGGCCACAGTTGTCTTTACGAGATGAATCCCTGCATGACCTCGATGGAAAATCACGCACCCGGCAACGTCCTTCAATGGACCACCGACGTTCCAGGTCCCCACGGACGCTGGTGGATCGGCGTTGGTCTCGCTTGTATTTTCGCGCTGCCCCTCGCGTGGCTGCTCTCCTATGCTGCGGCCCTCCCATTTTTCCTCGGGCTGTTTTTCTTCATGCTATTTGGCCTGATGATCGGCGCAGTCGCTTTTCGCATTGCTGCTCCCGGCAAGCCGTATGGAAATTTTGCTTTGATCGCGGGCACGACAATACTGGTGGTGCTGCCGTGGAGCCTGTCGCTTTTCAAGGAAGCGCGAGACTTTCCAGATGATCTGGCCCGAAGAATCTCTCTCCGAACACGCGATATTGGCGATCGCACCGTGTCCGAATTTCGTGACGCCGTCGCATCCGACATACGAAGGCTCCTTGCAGATCGCTATGGACCCGGCTCCATCTGGGGCTACATCCGGTGGGTCTTGACCAACGGGGAACTAAGGCGCGGTGAACTGCCCACGCTGAATGCAGCAGTAGCTGTTCCGACGGCCCAGACGAAGGGCTGGTGGGCGTTTCGAGTCGTAGCCTCGGCGGCGCTGCTGGCGTTTGGCATTTCGTCGCAATCATTGCTGCTTCGCGGAGCAGACAAATTCCATCGCGTGCCAGAGGATGAAAAATGACATTACAGCCACCCCGCCCCCGCTATGCCGCCGCCATCATCGAACGCGCTGACAATCACGTTCTCATTGCCCTGCCTGCCGATTGCGAATCGGAGCGCAAATGGATTTTTCCGCGCGGGCAAGTCGACCTCAAGGAATCTGCGGAGGCAGCCATGCGCCGCATTACTCAGGAACAATTAAACCTTTACGTCGAGCTGGTCATTGGCCAACCGCCGTTGCTGTGCGATATTGCCGGGCGTCCATCCGAAGTCCGATATTTCTTATGCGGCCTGACCGACGGCGACGCAAAGGCCGGGCCGTATGCGGAGATTCGCTGGGTCCTCCGCGCCCACCTTCAGGAATACGATTTCGACATCGCCTCCAAGTCCGTGGTGGAGTGGCTACTGGAAAGGTAACCCCCTCCTGGCGCATCCACGCCCCCCTGCCCAATGCAGCACGTTTTATGAGAACATCGGCGAGGCAAGTCCTGTGGCGGCTCCTTCCGCGCGCGGGTTGGACTTTCTTCCGAAATACTGACGGCAGGTTGAGGGATTCGGCTACCCATGAAAAACCCACAAAAGCCCAGAAATCTGGCGGCGGCGCTGACCATGATCCTTTGTGCGGTTGCGCTATGCGTCATCCGGATTCCGTCGGGGCTGGGTCCGCGGCTGGCCTGGATTTGCAGTCTTCTATGCCTAGCCCTTTCAGTCTTCTCTTCACGCTCGCAAGTCGACGCGCCGACCGCCCGGCGAAGTGCGACTTATGCAGTCCCCCGCTGGATGTATCACCACACGGCCCTGCTACTTGGGGTGTCGGCCTCGATTGTACTTACCTTGCAACTCATCATGCGAAGCGTGTACGTCGGGATCGACCTGCTGCACGGTTACCCGTGGCAGGGAATTCGTGAATTCGGCTTCAGCCAGGCAGGCCTCTGGACGATCGCCGCGCTTTGTCTGGCTTGCATCGTTGCGCTGCAAGCCACTCGCGATGGACGGCTTCTCACGGTCCAATTCTGGCTGCTCGTGCTGTTCGCTGCTTGGGCCAGCCTTCTCTCTGATCCCTTTCAATCCACAAAAACCGGCGGCTTTGAGCGAAACGACGCCACCTTGATTCTCGTAGAATGTCTTGCTTTCCTGGTCTTACTATCGGTGGTGGTGGTTGGCTGGGTTTGCGATTGCGGATGCTTGAATGTGCAACTCCCAGCTCCATCCGCGGGCTCGGCACTGTCATCTTTCCAAAGGCAACTACCGGCGGGATTCCGCAGCAGTGTGGCCGCATTGTTGCTCGGACTCAACATCGCCGTCGTTTTCCACATCCTCGTTCCGGCGGGAGAAAGCACAACTGTTTTGCGGATGTCAGGTTTCCGGGCCGGAATCGCAGCCTTCGTTGCTGCCACGGGAGGCCTGTTCCTGCTTCGTCGAACTTGGGGAGCACACCTGGCCGACGCCAGTCTGGGCCTGCTCGCGTTGACGCTGTGCGGGCTGGCGACTGCGGCCGTTCCCTCCATCAGGGTTCCACTCGACCAGCGATACCCGATGATTTTCAATGCCATCACGCTGGGCTATGCCTTTGCAGCAGGTATCTTTGCCCATTGGAGTCAGGTATGGGGCGGTGCGCATCTCGATACCTCGATGATTCGTGCGCGAATCGTCCCGCATCTGAATCGATTCGCCTTTTTTTGCGGCGCTGCCGCACTGCTTTCAGGAGTGATGATGTGCTTCTGGCCGGGACTTCCGGGAATTTCCGCCATGGATCACACCCTGGGTCGCGTGCTGGCCGGTTTTGCCGCCTTCCTCTTTTTGCTCCTTGTCACCCTCCGAAGCTCCCGGCTCTTGCATAGGATGAGCTTTCATTTTCTTACGGTGGCCGTTGCGGCCTCCATGGTCGCCTTCCTCGTGATTCGAGCACTTCCCTTTGCGTCGGATATTTCTCACTAGAGCAGACTCTGGGTGGCGTGAGTCGAGCTCATGCAGAAACCACGGTGCGACAGTATCATCGGGCAGCTCATTGGCCCGACGGTGGTGAATCGGGTTTGAACGCAAAGTATACGCAACGGGAATCGAAACATGCGTGCCGTCGTTCAACGAGTTTTGAAGGCTTCAGTCGAGGTGGACGGCAAGACCGTTGGCGCAATTGAAAGGGGACTGCTCGTTTATCTTGGAGTCGGTTTGGACGATACGGCTGATGACGCCAATCTACTCGCTGACAAAATTCGCTTCCTGCGTGTGTTTGAAGATCAGGACGGCAAGATGAACCTTGACGTCGCTCAGGCAAACGACTCCGTGCTTGTGGTCAGTGCGTTCACCGTGCAGGCGGATGCCCGAAAGGGCCGCCGGCCGACGTTTGATGCCGCAGCAAGAGGCGAGAGCGCTTTGAAACTATATGAACGGTTTTGCGACGCGCTTCAATCCACCGGACTGATCATAGCACGCGGCTCGTTCGGCGCAGACATGAAAGTCCACTCCGTCAACGACGGCCCCGTCTGCATTCTGCTCGATTCGCAACGAGTGTTCTGAATTCTTGCCAGGCGGAGATTTCCATTTGGAAACCCCAGGCTATGATCCACTGCCTCAACCATGTGGAATCTGCATTTTGGCTGGTTATTCGCACTAGGCGTGGGCGTCGGCGCACTGGGTACGCTGATCGGCGCGGGCGGAGGGTTCCTTCTCGTGCCGATCTTGCTGCTGCTGTATCCTCGCGAACAGCCCGAAACCATTGCGTCTATTTCGCTGGCCGTTGTATTCTTTAACGCCGCTTCGGGGTCCCTTGCCTATGCATGGCAAAAGCGAATTGATTATCGCTCTGCAATTCTTTTTACGTTAACGACTGTGCCTGGCGCAATCGTGGGCGCGCTGGTCACATCCCATGTTCCGCGCCGCCTCTTTGACGCATTATTGGGCGCCGTGATGTTGACGACGGCGGCGTACTTGCTATTGGAACGCAAGCGAGAATTCCAGTACGAAGATGCGGTGGTGGCTCATGTTAAGCCAGGAGACGAGCAGCACCCCAAACTAGACACGAAGAAAACGCTCCTGGGGATGGCTCTTAGCGGGATTCTCGGAGGTCTCTCCAGCTTGCTGGGAATCGGCGGTGGAATCGTCCACGTACCCTTACTTGTAAAGGTACTTTCGTTTCCAGTTCATATTGCAACGGCGACATCACATCTGATCTTGGCCATCACCGCGTTGGCCGGAACCATCGTGCACATTGCCAATGGGGCCTTTCATCATGGTGTCGTGCGTACAACATTCCTCTCGATGGGAGTGGTCGTCGGAGCACAAATCGGCGCCAGACTCTCTACGTTGATGGGTGGAAAATGGATCATGCGCGGATTGGGCCTGGCGCTATTGCTCGTGGCGCTACGACTCTTGATCGCGGCCTGCATGAACCGCTAACTCAAACTCAACCCGAATCAGAGGGCTTGGACGGTTTGGGATTGTCCTGACTCCGCCCCCCCAGATGTTCGGAAAGAAAGTGTTCGGCCTTCCCGTAAAAATCCAGCCGATTCTCAGGGCGGGCAAAGCCATGACCCTCGTCAGGGTATTCCACATATTCGACGATCTTGCCCGCCTTTTTCAAGGCATCCACCATCTGCAATGACTCAGACTTCTTGACGCGAGGATCATTTGCACCTTGGGCAATCAGCAACGGCTTGACAATTTTGTCCACATGGAAGAGCGGCGAGCGCGACTTCAGGAACTCCGCATCCTTCTGTGGATGCCCCACGCGCTGCCACAGAATCGGCTCCAGCGGCTTCCAATACGGCGGAATGGTTTCCTGAAACGTGATGAGATTGCTGGGCCCGACAATATCCACACCGCAGGCGAAAAGCTCGGGCGTAAAGGTCAGGCCAACCAGGGTTGCATAACCGCCGTACGACCCACCGAAGATTCCCACACGTTTGGGGTCGGCGATGCCCTGATCGACCACCCACTTGACCCCATCAACCAGATCGTCGTGCATCTTGCCGCCCCACTCGCGATTCGCGGCGTTCAGATAATTCTTGCCGTATCCTGTCGATCCACGATAGTTGATCTGCATCACGGCATAACCGCGATTGGCCAGCCACTGAACTTCGCCGTCATACCCCCAACTGTCCCGCGCCCACGGACCACCATGCACATTCAGAACCAGCGGCAGATTTTTCGGTTCGACGCCCGGGGGCAATGTGAGGTAGCCCTGAACGGTGAGGCCGTCCCGGGCCTTGAAGCTCACAGGCTTCATCTTTGCGAGCGACAGACCTTCCAACGCCTTGCGATTGGCGAACAGCAATTGCGCTTTCTTTGTGCCGCGGTCGAAGGCATAGTAGTAAACCGGCCCATCGTCCTCATCGAACGTGACGAGCCAGGTCTTGTCCGCACGGTCGCGGTTGGCAATGTTGAAGTCCCCGTCACGGATCGCTGCGATTGCAGCAAAGTCGTCCTTGATGGTTTCGTCGATCACCGTCCACGTGCGCCGGGCCTTGCTGAAGGCGACCGCCTGCACGGCATGCGTGTTGGGGTGAATCAACAGGTCTGACACATCCGCCTGATCGTCCTTTGCAATGGTCTTCTCCTTGCCCGTTGCAAAGTCCAGCTCGCGAAGCTCGCCCGTATTGCTTCCCACGCTGCTGATGACGTACAGACTCGTGCCGCCCGGTGCGACCGCTACCGGTCCGCTGGTCATCGCATCTTCCGGGCCCCAGGCCGCCATCTGCTTCCATTCGGCTTTTTCATTTTCCCGGCCATGAAACGCGATGCCGCCGTCGGGCATCATTTTCGCCCCGCCGCGCACGTGGAACTCGTGGTCCGTGACCCAGCCGATGAACTGCTGATCGTTGACGGCCACTTCAGTCATTGCGCCCGTTGTGACATTGATGCGATATACATCGTGGAATTGCGGGTCGCGTTTGTTGATGGAAACCAGAATCTCATTGGGAAATTTCTGATCGACCGATTCGATGCGGGCCTGAACGTTATCGAAGGGGGTCAAATTGCGTTCTGTGTTGGTCTTCAGATCGACTGCGTAAAGGCGCCAGTTCTCGTCGCCGTCCTTGTCCTGGATGTAGACAATCTGTTCGTTATTTGGCACCCAGAAGTACATGCGGATGCCGCGTTTGCGGTCATTCGTAATCACGTGGTCGTCGGACTGCCCGATCGTGCGCACCCAGACGTTGAGCACACCTTCATTCGCGGCCAGATAGGCGAGACGCTTGCCATCCGGTGAGATTTGTGGATTGGCGCGATCGGGGTTGCCGAAGAACACTTCTCTGGGGATCAGCGGTGGCAATTCCGCATGAACCCACGAACCCGCCAACATCGTCATCAGCAGAGAGGCGCTTGCTTTCCGAAAACACATAGAAATGCTCGCTGGCACAGAATAAATCTCCCTCCTCCATGATCGAAACCAACGGGAAGGACATCCTGTCCCCCTGACCACCACCTCAATTTATCCTAGCACTCGGCGAGCCACTCACGAGTCCAATGTTGTGTATTCCTGTCGGACCGGGGATCCGCCAAGGGCTCACACAACATTCCAGTCTCTTTATGGGCTGATCTTCAAAACCGCTCGGTAATCGATTTGCCCTGCAGGAACAGTTGCAGGTAGTCGCGGCCACCGGCCTTGGAGTCCGTGCCGGACATGTTGAAGCCGCCAAACGGCTGGACATCGACGAGCGCGCCGGTGCATTTGCGGTTCAAATAGAGGTTGCCGACGTGGAATTCGTGGCGGGCGCGCTCCAGGCGCATGCGGTCGCGCGAAAACAGCGCACCGGTCAGGCCGTACTGCGTCCCATTGGCGATTTGCAGCGCGTTATCGAAATCGTGCGCCTTGATCACCGCAAGCACCGGGCCGAAAATCTCCTCCTGTGCGATTCGAGCCGCGGGAGGCACGTCTGCAATGATGGTCGGCGGCACGAAATAGCCGTTGGATGGCACACGACCCTCGCCTGTGACCATCCGCCCTTCGGATTTTCCGATGCGGACATATTCAGTGATCTTCTTGTGGGCAGCCTGATCGATTACTGCGCCCATGTAGAAATTTTCCGCCGTCACGGTGTCTCCGACAGAAAGTTCGCGGGATCCTGCGGCGACGCGGTCGAGTAGTTCGTCGTAAATCTGTTCATGGGCAATGAGCCTGCTGCACGCCGAGCACTTCTGCCCCTGGAACCCAAAAGCCGCCGCTACCACCGCCTGCGCTGCCGAGGCCACGTCTGCGGTCTCATCGACGATGATGGCGTCCTTACCGCCCATTTCCAGAACCGTTCGCTTGAGCCAAATCTGCCCAGGAGCGACTTTGGCGGCCTTTTCGAAGATTCCCAAGCCCACGTCGCGCGACCCGGTAAACGAGATGAACCGAGTCAGCGGGTGCGCAACCATCGTGTCGCCGACGCTGGCTCCGGGCCCCGGCACGAAATTCAGGACCTCCGGGGGCAGACCCGCCTCGTGCAGACATTCCACCAGCTTCGCCGCAACGATTGGCGACGCACTTGACGGCTTCAGACACACGGTATTGCCTGTCACCAAAGCCGCCGTCGTCATGCCCGCGGTAATGGCCAGCGCAAAATTCCACGGCGGTATCACCACGCCCACGCCCAGCGGAATGTAACGAACTTCGTTCTCCTCGCCGGGCATCGGTGTTGTCGGGTGGGACCCGCTCAGCCGCATCGCCTCGCGTGCATAAAACTCCATGAAGTCGATCGCTTCGCAGGTGTCGGCGTACGCTTCAATCCAGCTCTTGCTGACTTCGTAGCACATCCACGCGGAAAATTCATAGAGCCGCCGCCGCATGATCGCTGCGGCCTTCAGCAGCACGCGAGCCCGTACGTCGGGTTCGACACGACTCCAAGCCGTGAATTGTTGCGACGCTGAGCGCACTGCACGGTCGGCTATGTCAGCATTGGCCTTGGACATGACGCCTACGATGCGACTGGGATCGGCCGGGCTGATTGAAGTGAATGTTTCCGATGTCGTGATCGGCTTGCCATCGACCCAGAGTGGATACGTTCGGCCAAGATGTCCCCGCACGTGTTCGAGTGCGGCGAGCATTTTGGCTCGCGGTTCGGGTTGATTGAAGTCAACGTAACTTTCCGGGAAATATGGCGTCAACATGCTCGTCCCTCGCTATGCTTCCAGTATGCTATCCCAAGCCTGAACGTACCAACTCTGTCACTCATGTTATACCCTCGATGCATGATAAAAAAGTTTCGAGACATTTCCATTGGGACGATGTTCGTGTTTACGATTGTCAACGATGTTACCTCGATCTAGGATGAACAAATGTCAAGCAATCCCCTGACTGCGCCTTCCACCGTCGGATATCCAGGTTTCCTGAGACCGAAATGGGTAATGCTCGCACTCTTGGCCCTTGCGGGGCTTCTGTTCCCCACCGGGTGCCCTAATTCAGCGACAACGGGCAACGGAAACGGCAATTCCGACACAATTCGGCTCCGTTTGGTCGCCGAAGGTTTGGTCGCGCCTGTTGGGATGGCCATACCGCCTGACAATTCCAATCGAATCTTCGTTCTCGATCAGGTCGGAAAGGTACGCATCATTGAGGCATCGGGCCATATCCTCGAAACCCCCTTCCTCGATTTGACCGACCGGCTTGTCGAAATCCTTCCGGCTTATGACGAACGCGGACTCCTTGGGATGGCGTTTCATCCCAACTACGCGGAAAACGGCAGATTCTTCATCGTCTATAACGCGCCGCCTCCCGCCGACGGCGGCGATGTCGGGTACGCGATTGATTCGCTGGAGCGAGTTTCCGAATTTCGCGTGAGCGATCAGGCGAATATCGCGGACTCATCAAGCGAGCGAATTCTCCTGGAACTCGCCAAACCGCAATTCAACCACAACGGCGGTCAGCTCGCCTTTGGTCCTTCCGACGGTTTTCTTTATGTTTCCATTGGGGATGGCGGCGGGGCCAATGATGTCGGTGATGGACACAATTCGGCTTTGGGTAACGCCCAGGACACCCAATCCCTCTTTGGAAAAATCCTGCGAATCGACGTAGATCAGGGGAATCCGTACGCAGTCCCCGATGATAATCCCTTTGTTGGCAATTCCGGATATCGCCCCGAGATTTGGGCGCTGGGCCTGAGAAACCCCTGGCGATTTTCCCTCGACCGCCAGAATCCCGAGCGCATGTTCATCGCTGACGTTGGCCAGGAACTCTTCGAAGAAGTCGATCTTGGCGTCAAAGGCGCCAATTATGGCTGGCACATGCGAGAGGGGACGCATTGTTTCAGCGCCGAGACAGCCACCGAGCCGCCGCCATCCTGCAGTGGTGTCGGGGCGAATGGCGAGCCTCTGGTTGGACCCATCTTCGACCATTCCCACCTCAACGACGCTGGTGAAGTGAATCGAACGTCAATCATCGGCGGCTATGTCTATCGAGGCTCAAACATCCCCGGATTGACGGGGCAATATGTTTTCGGAGATTACAGCTCTGGATTCGAAGGCACTGGCGATGGCACACTTCTGGCCGCACGCGAAAACGCCAACGGCACATGGTCATTGCGCGAGCTTGGCGTCGAGAATAACTCCGACGCGCGAATTCATCTTTTTGTTCGCGGGTTTGGCGAGGATTCATCCGGCGAACTCTATGTTCTTACTACCAGCAGCCTGGGCCCGGTCGGCTCAACCGGTGCGGTGTACAAAATTGAACCGAGTTCTAACTGAAACCAACCAAGACCCAGTTGAGGCGTAAGAAGCGAAATGACGCAGCGTAATGGGAACGTACTGACCGTGTGCTGGACTGCAAGCGCACTTGCGATGTTGATTTCGCTGGCCTTTCTCGTCGCCGGTCCGGCCTGTATCAGCAATACGGGAGGTGCATCTCACACGGATCAAACTGTTGGCGCTGTGCTGTTTCGGACCAACTACGTGACGGCCGGGGGTGAATCACAATCGTGCGATGATTGTCATGGCGCGAACGGTTCCGGCGGGCCGGACGTTGACATTCGAGGAAGCTCGTCATCACACCTGCAATCCCACGCTCAGGGCACGGGGACACATCCTGATGGCGTAAAATATCCAGACCTGACAGATGACGATTTCGTCGCCATTGCCGAGTTTCTTGGCGGCGAAGGTGCTGGCAATGATGACCACGATGACGGAGCCGACGATCTGGTCGGCGATGCACAGCGGGGTATGGAGCTATTCCGTTCGCCGCAGCCAACCGCAGGCGGCATTGACCTTTCTTGTTCGAGTTGCCATCGACAGGACGGCGCTGGTGCAGGCGGCCCATCCCTGCTCGACCAGGCCGCCGGACATTTGATGGAGCATGCCCAGGAGTCGGGTGAACACCCAGAAGGAATCAAATTCCCCGAGTTGACCGCGCAGGATTTTGCTGACATGGCCGCGTTTCTGAGCACCGAAACAGATGGCCACCAGCTGTCGCCAATCCTGGTGCATTGAGAAGTAGAGAGATCTATGGCATTGGCGGGAGCGATTTGCCATTGTAAACCGCGAACGGAGCAGCGCCATTCAGGAGATCGATGAGGGTGATGATGTCCGGCGGCGCGGCCACCCCGGAACGATCGATATCAGTCGCCCAAATCGGCCGGACAAACACTCCATTCAACGAGTCAATCAGTTCCAGAATGTCAGCCGGACTGGTGAGCCCGTCGCTGCCGGCATCACCCGGCAGGTAGCCAAGTCGGACACGCGAACCGGTGGCCACATGCGTAATCGTCGTCCATGACTGCGGATCAATGGGTCGATCCAGAGTGATACGAACGTGATCCGTGTCGAGCGGCTCAACTGCAATGATTGATGGCGCCGAACCGGCGACAGACTGCTCGATGGAGAAATCACTCGACGCCACACCATCGACATCTCGTGGAAAACGAAGATCGATACTCGACCAGCCAACTGGTGCAAGTGATTTTCGATCGATTGGCTGCCTTGCATCAATGGCGGTGTCAGGCGGATTCGACTCAAGAATGCCTGGCCATTGTGCCGCAGCCAGCAACGCCAGATGTGCGTTGATCCGACCATACCCGAAGTGATCGTCCCAGCCGGGTGCGCCGCGATCCTCGGCGGTGGTCTCGATGATTTCCTCGATCTCATCATTGGTAAGTTCAGGCACGTACGATTTGATCAGTGCGGCCAATCCCGAAACGTGGGGAGTTGCCATGGAAGTTCCGAGATTGTCATGATACTGCCCGTTCGTCCAAGTTGAATAGATGTTCTGGCCCGGAGCGGCCACATCCGTTTGCACTCCATAGTTGGCGAAAAATCCCAGACCGTCCTGATTGTCGGTCGCGGTGACAGCCATGACATTAGTCATTCGCGCGGGGTAGCAGACTGTGTCGTTTGCCGGCGGAACGCCATTGCTGCAATTGTCATTATTCCCCGTAGCCGCCACGAGCAGAACGCCCGCGTCATGCGCATAGTTCACCGCAGCCTGCATGGTGGTGATCGAAGTCTGCTGGCTGAGGTTATACTGGACGCTCATGTTGATAATGTCCGCACCGTGATCGGCGGCCCACACAATCCCCTCACTAAGGTCCGTCGCGTTACCGCTGCATCCGGTCAGGACTTTGACGGGGAGGAGGTAGACGCCCCACGACATTCCGGCGACACCAATCGCCGTGCAAGTCGGATCGCCGCAAACACCGCCCGGACATTCGTTGCTGGTGACACAGGGCTGCCCTGCATTGGAGCTTCCAACGCACCCCGGCGCACAATCGGCCGCCGATTGGCAGGATTTCCCCAAGTCAGATGTTCCGCCGCCGCAACTCGTGCCACCGGCTGCGCCAACGATTCCGGCGACGTGCGTTCCGTGCGGACAGGAGTCTTGTAGGTTGGCCGCCGTGCCCGAATTCAGAACCGTATTCCAACCAGGAAGGATTCTGCCCGTGGAAAGCGGACCCAGATTGTTGCCGAATTCGGGGTGGGAGCTGATTCCGCTGTCAATCACTGCGACGATCACGAGGTTGGGCCCCACGCCAGTGTGGATCGCCCACGCTTCAGGCGCGTCGATATCGGCATCGATCAGGCCGGGCGGACCACCGTTAATAGATTGCCCTGTATTGTTCATTCCCCATTGAATATTGAAGAACTGATCGCTTGGAATGATCGGATCTGAGGCCACGCTGCCAATCACGTCCGGAGCAGCGAATTCGACCTCGTCATTCAACGCGGACAATGCATTGGCCAACCGCTGCGTGTCCGTACCGGCCGGGACTTCCAATACAAACGTTCGGTCGAGTCCGTACTTTTCTGCAATCGCTGGATGAGAGAAGGCATCCCGATACCCCCGCCGCATTTTGGACGCGCGCCAAGCAGAGGCTAGTGCCCGAAATCGCACGCTGGTTCGCGGCAATGCATCGTTATCGGCAACGGCAGCGGCACGTCGAATCGCAGACCGGGCAAAAGCGTCAGCCCGAAGCCGGACGACAAGGCGAGTGCTTGCGATTCCTCCGGGTGTGTCGGGAAGGCCGGGCTGTGTGGGTTGCGCCAATGCCACGCCGCCCATCCAAACAGCGGCAACGCCAAAGGCAATCCCAAAACGTAGTCCCCGAATGCGCGCTATCGCCACTAACCCCTCCCCCGTTCAATTGTTCGATGAGGCCGAAAAATGGAATCCCCCGGTTGCTTGCTGAAGATCATAGATGGAATGTCGTGGGGATTCAAACCTTGTTTTCGGACTTGCTTATGTATTCCAGGTGGGTCTGGTTGTGGCCACAAACCGTAACTGACCAAAAAGAAAGTGTCGCTGCATCACCAGCCGAGTCAACTCGCGAAGGACGGTTTCGTCCATTCGACCGCTGAACTTCATCGCGATTACGTCCTCTTCAAGCTCCTGCCAACGTCGTGTACCGGTGAATTTTCGCTTTCGTTTGGGGTCGCGTTCGTCCATGATCTTGCGAACGTCGGACTCCACCCGGGCCAATTCCACTGCGATTTTGTGACCCGAAAATTCATGTTGCCACTCGCCTTTGCGAAACCGATTGCTGGGAGGGACAAGGGTGTCGCCCGTTGGGAATGCTTTGCTTGCAAAGACGGTCGCTTCTTCCTGCGGCTGGGCGGATGCGGATTCGCCGTTTTCAGGGGCGGCTTCATACTCGGCTCCGTCCAGAGCACGAACCTCAATGGACATGGCAGCGGCCTTGGCCTCTTCGATCGGCGAAACTGTTTCAACTTCCGATTGAGTTGACCCATCCGCCGTGGCGTCGTTTTCGATGGATTCGTCGAATCCATGTTCCGGCGGAATTGTGTCGTCAGAATCCATCATAATAGATATTCCATTCCTCCGGCCGCGCCTTACATTGGCTGATTCATTATCGTTTGCAAGGTCAGCACCGCATAGGCCGTCACCAGATACGGATTCGACTCCATCCAACGGTCGGCCTCGTTGTACCAGCTTCCATCCTTACGCTGAAGTGAAAGCAACGCGCCAGTCAGTTCATTTCGCCAGGGATGCCTTACGCCCGCCGCATCGGTGATCGTCTCTTCGCCCCAGGCAGACATCGCCTTTCCAAATACAAAGAAATAGTAGTAGAGCCCCTGTTTTGATTGCTCGCCGGGCATGTTGGGGTTGTGGTCCAGCGTGTAATTGCGGCGAATCCAATCGACCGCCCCTTTCACGCGAGGGTCATCGCGATCGACTTTCGCATACAACATGCTCTTAAACGCGGCATACGTCATCGTGCCGTAGGTACGCAGCTGCGGCCGCTCGCCGATGGTCTCGGTTCCGGCCATGGACTCGCCACCGTTGGCGGGAGTGTATACAAATCCGCCGTCTTCCGATCCCTTCGCGAACGCTTGGTCATTTGTTTTGCCCAGCATCTGGCAGCGCTCAATGAAAACGAGCGCCTTTTTATACGCCGGGTCGTCCGCTGGCAGGCCGCTCTCGTGCAGAGCCTCAATCATCATCTGCGTATTGGAAAGGTCCGGCCGCTTGCCCCGCCCATACCCCTGCCCGCCGTACCAGGGGCTGTCTTTTTCGTAACCTTCTTCTTCATCCCACTGAAGTTTCTTGAGAAAATCCTGGGCGGACGTAATTGCCTTTCGGTCCGCCGTATCTTTCATCGTAGCCAACATCATGAGTGCAACACTCGTATGGTAGTTCTTATGTCCGTCCTCTTCGCGGTAAATGCCGCCATCAGGCTGGGCGAACTTCAAGACGTATTCCAGCCCGCGCTTCACCGCCGGATGATTCGGACCGTACTTGGGGTCCTGGGCCAGCGCCTTGACGACCAGAGCCGAAACGGCCGGATGCGATTTCCCAGAAACTTCCCAGCCGCCGTCGGCAGCCTGGGAGGCGGCAAGGTATGCCAGTGCTTTGGCGACGGCATCATTAGCTCGAACCGCCACGGCGGAATCGAGAGTGGTGGTCTGCGGTTCAAGAACTGCACATAGCGCGATGAGAATCGAAGCGAACATTGGCACACCTTTCAATTCGTTCCCGTGTTTGGAACAACTACGTTCACCTTGGTTAGATCATACCTTTGAATCATAGCAACGTCATCGGCTTGAACTTGTCATGGTTCATAGTGTTTGAGCCGATCGAGCCGCTTTTGCCGGAATTCTTCGAGAATCTCCGGCGTCGCGACGTTTTGATCGGGCGGAGGTGGAAACTTCCGCAGAATACCTGCGCTATGCCCGGCGAGCAGGAACAACACTGCGGCCATGCCAGCCAAGGCAAACACCAACAAGGCGGAAATGACCCGGCCGAGTGCAACCACATAGGCGACGGACACAATCAGGTAACAGGTCGCCAGCAGGCCGCTTGCGGCCATCGCAACACGACCGCTGCCGGGGCGCTCGCCCTGGAGACCCAATCCCACCGCGAGAAGCCCGAGGCCACCGACGAATGTCAGCAGCAACGCTATCGTCATCAACGCCGAGGGAAGGTGCTCTTCGTGGAAAAACCCATTCCATTGAGATTGCGGCGCCGCGGCCTTGGGCACCGTCCACGCCGAAATGAGCCACACGACACAAGCCATGAACACAAAGAGTCCGCCGACGGATTGAAACACTGCGCCGCTGCCTATGACAAATGCACGGGGGGAGGCCACCGGCTCGGGCGGTTGGGAGTAGTCGTCACCGCGTTGTTGGTTCATCTGCTCCACGGGACGTTATCATACTGCAACGGATGAATCACGCGCCGGCAGGGATGATCCATACGTCGTTCGCCGCCATGTCGTGCGGGTCAGGCCAAATGATTTCAAGAGTGCATTGAGCAGCATCGCAGAATTCACTGCAACCGCGATTCCATAGAAAAGCGACCAGAATAGTCCGTAGCCCAGTGCAAAATAGAGCCTCGCCGTGACCAACTGAATTAACAGGACAACGCCCCCCCACATCGCGGCTGCCCGCCACCACGCGGGATCGCCGCCGGCCAGCGCAACCAGGAAAGCAATGACAAGACTAACATAGGGAAACATTCCGCCCACAAGCGTCAGAGCAAACGCAGCCGCAATACGCGAGGGCCTTTCAAAGCAGCCATAAAAAATCCTGCTCCAACCGTGAAAACCGGCGCGAAATGATTCGTACATACGAACTTCGTAAAGGCTCTTGTTTTCCATGACCCGCAGTCGCTGCCCGCGCGCCTTGGCAAGGGCCGCCATGTGCATGTCCTCATTGATTTTGTCGCGCACGGCTTCGTGACCGCCAATGGCGTTGTAACACGTCCGGCTCATGAGCATGAACGCGCCGTTGGCATAGGCGGTCGGGAGTGAGGGATTATTCACCCGCGCGGGCCGAAACCAGACCATGAGAATCGTCGCACAAATCGGTTGGACAATCCGCTCCCACAACGCGCGACGCTCCAGGTTTGGCAGCAACGATAGAAAATCCGTCTTTCGAGACAACACCTCGTTCATGGCGAGCGAAAGGGTCTTGCGCGAGGTCTGACGACAATCGGCATCGGTAAAAAGCAGCCAGTCTCCCGTCGCAGCTTCCATCCCCACTCGTACGGCGTTGTGTTTGCCAAACCATCCCGGCGGTAGAGTCTCGACACGCATCATATGCAGACGATTTGCGTAGTCAGAAGTGAGGCGATTGAGAATGGCAGGAGTGCGGTCCGTGCTGCGGTCGTCAACAACGATCAACTCAAAATTCGGATAGTCCTGATCGAGCAGACTCACCACACAAGCTTCAATGTTTTTCTCTTCATCCTTGCCCGCCACGACGATGGAGATCTTCGGAGCCTGCATCGGAGCGCCATCGAAACTGCCTTCATGCAGGAATTCGCGAACGCGGAGTGCGGATTCGACGGCAAATACACGGACGATCCAAAGCAAACCTAGCAGGACAGCCAGACACGTCCACAAACCAAAGAAGATCAAATGAAAACTCCAAGCCCCAGGCATTTCTCATGGCCTGAAGGCTTGGAGTATAGCAATTGAATCCGTATCGACGAATCCCTCCCCCAGAGAGGATCCGACTATAGCTCCACCTGCAACCGTCGCACTTCCGCGATCTGATAGAAGCAACTCATCACCGTCGGCACCAGAAGCACGAACGGAACCACGATGACGCTGTTGCGAGCCAGAGCATTGACCGTTCCATAGAACGAGTGAAGCGACATCATCCATGTCGCAACGCCGGACATGAGCAGCACCGCGCCGAGGAACGCCGTGACGAAAATCACAACCCGCTGCTTGCCCAGGAATGAAAAT
The DNA here is from genome assembly GCA_964501365.1 of uncultured Phycisphaera sp. GTDB lineage: Bacteria > Planctomycetota > Phycisphaerae > UBA1845 > UBA1845 > CAZAMB01. Next base: position 191,714 of record CAZCST010000030.1, read on the forward strand.
CCCGTGAAGGCGACAAATGCCGCTCCGCAAAGCGACCAGTGCATGATATCATTGAGCGAGATTCGGCTCAGGTAGAAATGCGAAATACCCGCACCGATCAGCCCGCCCAGGACGGCGACCGCCTGATGCACGGGAAACGCACTCACCACCGCCAGGATAATCGCGCCGGCAATGGCAAAAACCACCTGCTGTTCGCTTTGCCCGGCCACGATCGCGCCGAGCACCCCGCCGATCAGGCCGTACGCGAGGATGACCGTCACCTTCCACATCCGCCATCCGAAAAGCATCAAGGACAGGCCGAAGATCACCAGCGGGAAGCCCATCGTGCTGTCGGAACTTCTGAGGAACTCCACCCAATCATTTACGGAAGTGATCAAGTCTCAACTCCTTCACAGGCCAGTGCGCAAGCCAGGCGATCGGCGGGCAATTGACCTTCGCAAACAGGAAGATCAGGCAGGCCACACCCAAAGGGTACGATATCGCCGCTGATCGATGGATCAGACTTGCTGGTTGATTATGAGACTATCGAGGAGGTGCGAGAACCCCCGATCCAGAGGCTCTTTGAGATCAGGCCATACGCCTTTGATAAACTTCTTCTAGCCGTCAGCTGGCTTTTTTCCGACCGTGGATTTTCGCATGAGCATCGTTTGAAGCAAAAGCGACGTTGCGAGAAAGGCCGCGACCCCCAGCCCGATGATTCGCGGATTACTCTCAATGGACGAATACGCACTGGGCACTGAATTCGCCAGCAGCGTTGCAACGCCGGAGACAACCAGAGCCGTTCCGAAAAGTGATGTCGAAATAATCAACGAGGGTCGAACCGCCATCAACCCAAGACACAAACCACCCAGCGCGGTCAATATGGCCAGCGCCTGCGTATTTCGAGCGATGTTCGGGTCACGCTCCGTCAGAAACTTCCAGAAATTCGAAAACCAGATGCTGGGGTCGCGGTTCACATACTTCGCTTGTTCTTCCGGCGAAGGTATGGCGAATTCGGTTTCGCCCGCCAGGGCACCTTCTCCGAAGGCCGGCAAAGTCGTATCCGTATATTCTGCAAGATGCGGCAGGACGGTTTTGGCGCTGAAGCCGCTGACGACAAACGCCGAAACCAACATGGCGATGGCAACGCCAACCCAAAGCCGAAATGTTTGAAAACCAATAAGGCCAACGAGCACCGCTCCAATCGGCACGCAAATGGCTCGATGAAAGTCAAAGGCAAATGCAAAGCGATCACCCAACACTCCGCCGGCGATGACAAAGGACGTTGTAAGCGCAAACCGTGCGAATTTCGCACCCAGGACACTGAGCCCGATGCCAAACGTCAGCAAAATCAGCGCCACCGGCACTGCCCCCGTAGGCATCTTCTCGGGCGCGTGTTGAATCGTAAAAAGCCGCAACTGGTCCAGAATCGATGCTACCTGATCCATGATCGTCCTCATTTCATCCAAGGTGACGACCTCTCTCAATACCCAAGCGTTCGGCCACGGCGACTATCTTTGACCGCGTCCTGAACTCTAGATCGGTTCGCCACCCGGTGATTCTAGCACATATTCGGGCAACTGGATGCAATATTTCGTCTATCCGGGGATATGAAACCTGTCAGGAAACGTCGAAATATCGATGATGGGGTGCCCGGCATCAGCCCGGCCGGTCTGGGCGAAGTTCTGCCGCAAAAGCGCCAGCTTTTGCGGGGCGAGGTTTTCCTCGACCTCATATCCCGGGGCTGATCCCCACCGGATGCGGCCTCCATCGCGATCGGTGAGCAGTTCGACGTGCGTACTGCGGGCATTCTTTCTGCCGGAGAAATTCACCACATTCACGCCGGTGATTTGAGCGCGAAACGGCTCGGGGCGCAATGCGGCCAGAATCGAAATGCCGGCCTGCAGGTCGGGAGCCGCCCACCGCTCGCCCACCTTGGGGGCCGGCGAATCCACACCATTGATCACGTACCAGCGCGGATGGTAGACGTACAAACCGGGCAGGCGTACGCCTTGCGCATCCACCAACACATAATCGTTCCTGGGAACGCCGACGAGGGCGAACGGCAGTCTGTACCTGGCCTTGATCTCGAATCGTCCCGCAATCGTTCGCTGGACAGAATCCACTGCGTCGATCCAACCGATTCCGGCAAGCCGCTCGGCGATTTGGCGACACAGATCAGGCTCGGTCCAAGGTCGCTCAAGCAGATCGGCAATACCGCCGCGAAGATCGCCCCCGGCCAGAGCCATCAGGCCTTCCGGAAGATCCAAAAACTCCACCGTTGCAGCCGGGCTGCGCGCCAGTAATGTCTGATTGAGATGTTCATCAAATGCAGCGATGGACCGCGATCCGGTCAGCACCAGAGCAGCCAAAGACGCAACGCAAATGGTGTACCATAGCGGACGTCGAAGTTTCTGCCATGAAATAGCACTGAGAATACCGCCGCCTTTTGCGCCGCGATTGGAGGATTGGCTCTTGCGTTTACGGGACATATCCGGCCTGCCTTAGTCGAATGATAGCTCGATGATTCGCTGACAGAGCTGATCGAAGCTCATGCCGATACGGGCGGCGGCCTTTGGCAGCAGTGAATGGCTCGTAAAACCGGGGATCGTGTTCACTTCGAGAATGAACGGTTCCAGCGTGTTTCGATCCACCATGCAGTCCACGCGGGAAAAGACTCGACAACGTAGCGCGCGATGGGCTTCCAGGCTCAGCTTCTGAATCTTCTTGAGCAATTCCGCCGGGTAATCCAGGTCGAAGACATACTGCGTGTCATCGTCGATGTACTTGGCCTGATAATCGTAGAATTCCCGCTTGGTTCGAATTTCGCAAACGGGAAGCGGCGTGTCACCGAGGATTCCAACGGTGAATTCGTACCCGCTGATGTATTGTTCAACGAGTGCTTCGCCGTAGCGATCCACCACGAGAGGCGCCGCCGCGCGCAGCGCCTGCGATGTGTGAACGATACTCGTGTCCACACTGCTTCCCGAAGCGACCGGCTTGATCACTGCTGGAAGGCGAACATCCGCCAAAGCGTAGTTGATGTTCGTGGGGTCAATGACTTCGAATTGCGGCGTGGGAATCCCCGCACGAACAAACCGCCGCTTGGCCTCCACCTTGTTCATTGCCACGCGAGAGGCCGCCTCATCGGAGCCACAGTAACGCAAACCGCGCGCTTCGAGTTCGGCCTGCAAAACGCCGTCTTCGCCAAATTCGCCATGCAAAGCGATGAACACAAAATCCGCCGGAAGGTCAAGCGCGGATAAGTCATCCGGGCCAATGTCGCGCACCGTCACTTCGTGACCCAGTCGCTTGAGAGCCGCCTGAACCGCCTGCCCGCTGTTCAAGCTGACCTCTCGCTCCATTCCCGGCCCGCCGGACAAGACAAGTATCCGCAGCGAGTCAAGACTTTTCGGTTGAGGTTTCGTTCCAACCGCTGATGTCTTGGATGTCCTTATTGCCTTCATTATGATTCGATCCAATATTTGTTACGCCGCGTGGCCGCTGGGCCGCCAGATTTCAATTTCTGTTTCCAATTCCGTGTCGAATTCCCGCAACACCCGCTCGCGCACGAAATCAATCAAATGCAACACATCGGAAGCGGTCGCCCCCGATCGGGCCACAATAAAATTCGCATGGACGGACGAAACTTCTGCCGCGCCGATTCGCGACCCCTTCAATCCGGCCTGGTCAATGAGTGCGCCGGCGGGTTTGATCGACGGATTCTTGAAAATGCATCCCGCGCTGTGTTCCGCCAGCGGCTGCGTCCGTTGCTTGCGCTCCAGATGTTTACGAAAGGAATCTCTGACCCTTCTTGGGTCGCCCTCTTCGAGTTTCAACGTAGCGCCAAGGATGATTTCTGCGCGATCCAGACTGGTATGGCGATATCGAAAGCCGATTTGCTCGTGGCTGCGTACTTCGACATTCTTTTCGGGAGTCAATACTCGAATGCTCTCCACCACGTCGCCGAATTCACACGCCGGACCGCCCGCGTTCATACGAACCGCCCCGCCGATCGTCGCGGGAATCCCCGCCAATCCTTCAATCCCTGAAAGACCCTCACGGCTGCAGCGCCGAACCAGCGGCATCAGATCAACACCCGCGCCAACTTCAAGTCGCTCACCGCTGCGCCGCACGCGCCGGAATTCCTCGGAGTCCAGCCGGACCACGACACCGTCAAAGCCGTCGTCGGAGACCAGCACATTCGCCCCGCGTCCCAGCACCTTGACGCCAACGTTTGCGTTAGCGGCGCGATGCAGAAACGAAGCAAGCTGGTCCGCCTCACGCGGCTGAAACAGATACCGTGCCCGCCCCCCCAGCCGGAACCACGTGCTGGTCCCGAGAGGTGCGTCGCACGTCACCTGGTCGGCAAAATCGCTCCACCAGTTCATCGGCCACTTTCCAAACGTCGCCCGCGCCCATGGTCATCACCAGATCGCCCGCGACCAACCGTTGCGCCACGTGATCCGTAACGGACGACAAGCCGGGCACATACGCCGCCCTGCCCCCTGCCTTGCAGATTCTCGATACCAGTTCCTGCGAACCCTCGCGACCGGCCTGGGCGTCGGCCTCGCGAGCGCAGTAAACGTCGGGAATGATGATCTCGTCCGCCCGCCCAAATGACTCCGCAAACTCGCTCATCAGACTCCGCGTACGCGAGACCTGATGGGGTTGGAAGACCACCCAAAGTCGAGCCGGACGATAACACGATCGGGCTGCATCAATGGTCACACGGATTTCCGTCGGATGGTGGGCATAGTCGTCGAGCACCGTGATCCCACGCCCCGCCCCTTTCCATGACATTCGGCGATCCACGCCTGCGTAGCTGGCGAGCGCCGCCGCAACATTGTTCAGGTCTGCCTTGGCGTGATACGCAAGCGCCAGCGCCGCAATTGCGTTGCCAACGTTGTGCAGGCCGGGAATCGCCAGCTTGCTGCGCAAAACGAAATCCCCATTGAAGTAGGCATCAAAGGAATGACATCCTGCGTCGCTGCGCACATTTCTGACCGTCCAGTCGCCTTCGCGCTCAAGTCCAAAGGTCTGAACCATGCAGGAGGCCGCCTGTGCGGCACGCATCGAGCGCGGATCGTCGGCATTGCATACCAACAACCCGCGGGGATTCACCCGTCGGGCAAAGTCCGTAAACGCTTCAGTGATTTCATCAATGTCGCGATAGCAATCGAGATGGTCTGGTTCGATATTCAAGATCGCGGCCAGAAATGGGCGGAATTGCAGAAACGAACGGTTAAACTCGCATGATTCCACGATGAGGTGCCGGCCCTTGCCCAGTCCGCTGCTGCCTCCAAGCTGGTCCGACCGCGCCCCAATGATGAAAGAGGGCGACAATCCCGCCTCGCGGAAAAGATGAGCGGTCATCCCCGTGGTTGTGCTCTTCCCGTGCGTGCCTGCGATGGCCACGCCTTCTCGCAATGCCATCAGCGACCCGAGCAATTCCGCATACTTGATGACGGGAATTCCGCGACGGCGAGCCAGCACCAATTCCGCATTGGATTCGGGAACAGCCGCACTGGCCACCACCAGCTCCACATCGCTGTCCAAATGGGATTCGTGATGTCCGATCGATACCCTGACGCCACTGCTGACCAGTGATCCCAGACCTTCAAATGCGTTCAAGTCTGTTCCGCTTATGCGCGATCCCATGTCGCGAAGCAGGCCGGCCGCCGCAATCATCCCAGCGCCGCCGATGCCCACCATGTGAACGCGCATGCGCGCGTTGTCGGCAAAGGGCAGACCGAGACCCCGGCTCGCTTCAGGCATCCGTGTTTCGACAACCGTCACCATCGCACTCCCTTGCTTTCGCGATGTAGTCAGAAGGAAATCCGCACCAGCGTGTCGAGATTACCGCATGAACCCGGCAACGCCAATACACAATTTCGGTCTTGATTGTATCGGGTGAGTTGCTACGAAGGCTTCAGCGATTCGAGTTCCACGCCGGTTTCACTCGAAGGACACGATTGCAGACCGGCCATGGACAACAATCGGTGCGCAATGTCACTTGCGGCGTTGCGGCGCAATGCCCCCATCCGTTGGGCGTTCGCGGCCATATGACGCCGGCGATCGTCGTTGTGCATCGCTTCTTGAAGTGCGGCCCGAAGGGTGGCCGCGTTGATTTTCGTCTCGATCGCGTCCATCACCAACTCCGCCGCCCCGACGTCTGACAGACATCGGGCGTTCGCCACCTGGTGCTGGTCTCGATGAAACGGGTACGGCATGAGGATCGACGCTCGTCCCATCGCGAGAATTTCGGCAAGCGTAGACCCCCCCGCCCGCGAGACGATCAAGTCAGCCGCACTCATCGCCAAGGCCATATCTTCCGTGTAGGCAACGACTTTGGTCCGCTTGCCAGGCGTCCCCTGGTAGGCCGACTTGACCATTTCAAAATCGCTCTGCCCGGTCAGGTGCAAAACCTGCCAGCCTTCGCAGCTTTCGAAATAGTCCGCATTGGCGATTACCGCCTGATTCACCGTCCTTGCCCCCAGCGACGCTCCGGTGATGAGCAACGTTTTCAGGCTGGGATCGAGTCCAAACGATTTGATCCCCTCTTCGCGCCTCGCCGTTTGAAACTCGGGCCGGACCGGACATCCACAGATAGAAACCTCTACTTCATGCGGAAAATGCGCGATTGTCTGCTCAAACTGCGCAAACACGCAGTGAGTTCTGGAGGTCAGGTGGCGATTGGCCTTACCCGGTATCGCATCCGGATTGAACAGGGCGGTCGGAATTCCTACTCGAAATGCCTCACGCACGGCCGGAGCAGCGGCCATCCCACCCGTACCCACCACGACAACGGGACGGTCGCTGACGAACCGCTCAAAACAGCTTGCACTCGCCCGGCGGAAGTCAAAATATGCCCGGACCATTCGCCAGGGTGCAAGCGAAAGGCCGGTCAATACTTGTGGCACGAATTCACAGTCGATCGTTTCGGTGATGCGACGGTCAATAGGGCGCTGAGTCCCGAGAAAAAGGAACCGTGCGTCGTCGATTTCGTCTCGAATCGCACGCGCGACCGCGATCGCAGGATAAATATGCCCTCCGGTTCCGCCACCCGCGAATACGAAAAGCGGGCCATTCATGATGGATTGATGTTGTGCGATCACCCTGCCAACTCCGCGCCGGCCGGCGATCCAATCCACAACGCAGCCGTTTCAGATGCTGCTGTGGTTCCGACCAATCCTCTGGCGGCAATGGCAGACAACACCCCCACTGCGGCACATATCGCAAACAAGCCGCTACCTCCCGCAGAAAGGAACGGCAGCGGAACCCCGGTCGTCGGCGTAACCACCGTCACCACGGCAATGTTCATGGCCGCTTGCAACCCCACCAGAAACGTAAGCCCGAACCCCAGGAGCTGCTCAAATCGTGTTGCAGCTCGCAGACTTATACGCATTCCAGTCCAGATAAATGCACAAAACAGCGCAAGGACCAGTATCGCGCCGACCATCCCAAGTTCCTCGCACAGCACGGCAAAAATGAAGTCTGTATGGCTCTCCGGCAGGTAGCCGTATTTTTGCAGGCCCGACCCAAGACCCTGCCCCCACCAACCACCCGATGCGATCGTGGTCAGAGATTGCAAAGGCTGATACCCCGCTCCCTGCGGGTCGCGCCAAATATCCTGATACGCAGTCACACGCGCAAGCCGGTACGGCTCGGCCAGAAGTAGAACGACCAATCCTGTGACCGCCGTGCCCACCATCAAAAACAAATGATGATATCGACAGCCGCCGGCAAGCAGCATGACAAACGCAACCCCCAGGAGGAGCGCGGCCGTGCCGAAGTTCTCCTTGCCGACCAACCCACAGCACAAGACGATCGCACCGGCGGCTGGAATGAACCCACGAAAAAACAACCGGGGATCAGACTTGGAATCACCCAACCGATACGCCAGGAAGGCAATGAGTGCGAGCTTGGCTATTTCGGAAGGCTGAATTCCGACGGCCACGCCGCCCATGCTGAATCGAAGCCAGCGTTGCGATCCATGACTCGCATCGGAAAGCCCCGGAATCAGCACCAAAAGGAGAAGGGCAATCGCCACCCAGTACAAGGATCTGGAAAGTCGCCGCCTTGCAAGCTCCGAAGCCAACACCCGACGCGAAAACCAGGCAAAACCCACCGAAATCGTAAGACCGATAACAACGAAACATGCCTGGCGTCCAAACGCCGTCGTCCAGAACCGACGCGCAAATAGAGTTCCATCCAGGGAACTCGTGGCCGACCCGACCATCACCAACCCGAGCGCCATCAACGACGCTGCGATCAAAATGATGGCGCTGCCTCTCGACGCCGAATCATCGACTCGAATCACTTTGCCATCACTGCGTGCGTGGAACTCGGGCGCTTCGTCCATGACTACCCTTCTCCGTCATCTAAGGTTCTTCCTTAGTTTCGATTTTCGGCCAATTGTGGGGGGCAAGCAACAGTGCATCTTGCGATAGCCGGCAAAAATATGCACACCGTTCACACGGAATTTTCTTGCTTATCGTCTACGACCTCGATACGTTGTTCGGTCAAGTCGGATACGCCAACGCAGTCTCATTGCGGCAATGAGCTGTACAAGTCTCGGTTGGCAGTCCAGCACTTCACAAAAGGAGTACAGAATGAAATTGCGTCTTTTCTCCCTGTCTCTGTTGAGCCTGATTGCTGTCACCCCCGCATTAGCCCAGAAAAATAACACTGATCGTGGACCTCGTGGTGAGGATTCCCAGGTTGGCGACACCGAGGAAATTTTCGTTGCCGAAGAAGGCGACGGCATCCCCCTGCTGATCGAAGATTTCGAATGGGCCGACCAGAAAGCCTTCGCCGATCACAATGGTCGTTGCAGCACCATTGAGCCGACGGCGGATGAAAAACTGTCCATCCAGGCTGAGATGCGCCGCTTCAGCACCCTTCGCGGTGGCGATGCGGAACGCAACCCCGGTTCTGTCACCGTCAACGTCTATTGGCACGTTATTAATAAGGGCACCGGAATTGCCAACGGCGACATTCCTCAGTCGCAGATCGACGCCTCGATCCTGGTTCTCAATAACGCGTACAACGGCTCCACCGGCGGCGTGAATACTCCGTTCCGATTCGTTCTGGCTGGCGTCAATCGCACGACCAACAGCACTTGGTACACCATGAGTCCCGGCTCATCAGCCGAAACGAATGCTAAAAATGCACTACGTCAAGGTAATGCCACTGCCCTTAATATTTATTCAGCAAGCCCCGGCGGCGGTTTGCTCGGCTGGGCCACGTTCCCGTGGTCGTACACTGGCGCACCCAAGATGGATGGTGTCGTCATCCTCTATTCCTCCGTTCCTGGTGGAACAGCCGCTCCATACAACCTGGGCGATACCGCGACTCACGAAGTAGGCCACTGGCTCGGCCTCTATCACACGTTCCAGGGTGGTTGCAACGGAAATGGTGACTACGTCAGCGACACTCCAGCGGAACGATCCGCTGCTTTTGGCTGCCCTGCCGGAACAGACTCTTGCCGAAACAAGGCCGGACTCGACCCGATCGAAAACTTCATGGACTACACTGACGATGCGTGTATGTACAAGTTCACCGCAGGACAATCGACCCGCGCCGACGCGGCCTGCCTGCAATATCGCGGATTGTAAGTCGAGTTCATTCTGATTATGACTTGCGCCGACCGGGCGGCGATGGGCAAACCATTCCCCATCGCCGCCTTTCTTCTCAGTTCAGCCGTCCCGGACTCAATCCGAAAAGTACAAAACATCGTGCACGATACGTTATCTATCCATGACCAGAATTCGCGTCTGATAACGCCCTGCAACGGTTTCTCGGGACGCACGCGCCTGCGAATCCCAGCGAAAAATCATCACCTGCCTTTCAATGACCACAGCTTGCCTTGCAGATTTCTGTCCAGCTCGGTACCTTCGATTCAGGGGTTCGGGACTGCCAACCAGGGCTTGTCGTTTCAACGAGCAACGGGGTTTTCTTGTAGGCGTATCCAGAGCACCAGAAGGAAGCACAAAATGAAGGCACATCACGTTTGTCTATGGCTGATAGGGGTGGTCGCCGCCAGTCCGGCGTTAGCCCAGAAAATCACCACGGACCGCCCCACTCGAATGGGAGGAGACCAGCAGGGAGTGGACGACGAGGGTTTTCTCCAGGAACAGGGCGACGGCATTCCCTTGATCATCGAAGGCTTTGAATGGGCAGACCAAAAGGCCTTCGTTGACCACAACGGCCGCTGCAGCACCCGCGAACCTTCCGAAGACAATCGTACTGCAATTCAAGCCGATATGGACCGATTCCGGGTGTTGCGCGGCAGAGCTGTTGAGCGCGCGGCGGGGTCCGTTACCGTGCAGGTCTACTGGCACGTCATCAACACAGGTCCCGCGATCGCCAATGGCAATATCTCTCAAGCCCAAATCGACGCACAGATTCAGGTACTCAACGATTCGTACAGTGGGGCCACGGGCGGAGTGAATACTCCGTTTCGATTCGTACTGGCCGGCGTCGACCGTACCACCAACAACGGCTGGTTCTCCATGACGCCCGGTTCAAGTTCCGAAGCCCAGGCCAAAGCGGCACTCCATCAGGGAGACGCCAAATCCTTAAATGTCTACTCGATAAGCCCCCTCGGCGGCATACTTGGCTGGTCCTCTTTTCCCTGGGAATATGCCGCAGCGCCGACCAATGACGGGGTGGCCTTCCTCTTTTCGTCGGTTCCCGGTGGAAGCGCCGCTCCCTACAACGAAGGCAACACCCTCGTGCACGAAGTCGGCCACTGGCTCGGTCTCTACCACACGTTTCAAGGCGGGTGCCCTGGCATTGGCGATTTCGTCTCCGATACTCCCGCAGAGCGTTCCCCGGCTTTCGGCTGCCCCACCGCCCGCAACACTTGCCGCTTCAAACCGGGCATGGACCCGGTTGAGAATTTCATGGACTACTCCGACGATGTGTGCATGTTCAAATTTACGACCGGCCAGTCGAACCGAGCCGATGCAGCTTCTTTGCAATATCGGGGACTATGATTTCTGAAGCGGAAATCCGCTGAATTGAATTTGCACGGCGGTAGTAATCGCGGATCGGACACTCATCCATTTTCCAATGGCATTTGAGGTGTTTTCAATCATCCAAAGGTAAAATCGGTGCATTGGCTCGTCTCGCAAAAACGATGATGGGGCCGCTCTCCGCGTAGAATTCGTAATCAACATTCCCCGCAATCTCCGATGCCCTTCCGGGCAGCCCTGACTGGTCGCGCTGATCCGACCGATCCAGAATGATGAAGTCTGCGAGTCGCATTCGCCGGCCCGTATACAGTCGCTTGTATTCCGTGAAGTGAGCGGCCACACTCTCCGTCGCAAGAATGGTGCGCTCACGCGGGATTTCCTTGCGCAGCCGATCGACAAACGCAACGCGGGGATCGGGATTCTGAAGGAAAGTATCGCGTGCATAAATCTCGAACGACTTGCTGAGCGGCGAATAGCCGAAGAAGTAATGCCCCCAGGCGGCGCTGACCAGTAAGGCAAGGGCAATTCCCAGATTTCCATACCGTGATGCCGCTGTACGGTGCGCGTTCGCATCATCGTCAATGCCATTTGGCATCGTCCGGCCGTTCATCACGCTAAGCGCCGCGACAAACAGAATGGGTAGTACCATCGCGTGATGCCAGAACTTGATGCTGATCCAGTCCGTGCCTTCCAGTAGTAGGTGAACCATCAACGATGGCACTGCCGCAACGGCGATTCGCCAGCCCCGCAACGGAAGGAAACACATCGTGGCCAGAAGCAGCAGGAAAAAGTTGATGCTCTGCGAACGAATCAGACGCTCGAAGAAAACATCGGGCTTGGTGAACATCGAAACCGCCAGCGCGCCGACTGATCCGCCAAGCTCGCCAAACATGTCGAGCCGTTCGTATCGCCCCGCCTTAGCAAAATACGGAATAATTACGGCCGCACAAAGCAGTGCGTACGCAATGGACACAGCCATGACGATCAGCCCCGCGCGACGGCGCACGGTGAACAAGGCGAGGTACGCCCCAAAACCCAACGTGACGGCCGTGTGCGTCTCGCGCGAGAGGAGGAGCACGACAACCAATATCCAGCACAATCGCCAGCGTTCCAGCAGCGCCGCGCCAAACAGCAAGGCCGCCAAAGGAACGGCCGTGTAGAGCCAGGCAAATCCATAGGTATTGGAGTAGACCAGCCTGCTGAGCGACGGAAGGAGAAGCCAGGCCAATGCACACGTCCACGCCACTAGAACAGACGAGGTGCGGCGGCGCACAAGCCAGAACACCGGCAACGCGCCCAAATGCAATACCAGCGGTCCCAGCATCATCAGATAATGGATGGATGGCCAGATCGCATAACCCGGAACCAGCACGAACATGAGAGGCACGAAATGCCAGCCCAGTCGTGTGTTATCGAAGCTGTCGCTGCGCAGCCCCCTCCCTGCGAGCGCGTTTTTCAATTCTTCCGTGAAGTGTCCGATGTCAGCATGACCGAACATGAAATGGTTGTAGAAGTTCCATTGGATTTGCATGTGCTCCAACGTCAGCAACGCAATCAAAACGAGGAGCGAAACAAATGCCAGCTTCGGAAAGGATTCATTCCGCGTAAACCGCAACCGCGAGCCGGCCAGGAATGCAGCAGTTCCCGCGCCAATCATTGCAACCAAGAGGAAGAAAAAAGGCGGCGGCTTCGAGGAAAACGCAAACAATCCCAGCGGCACAGACAGGCACATTGGCGCTGAATAAGCCAGAAACTGGGTGAATCTTCGCTCACAGCCCCGGGCAGCCGCACTCATGGCCAGGACAATCGGGGCCAGGAACACAATGAGGGAGTAGGAGACAACGGAAGGGATGGGTCTGCCCTCCGCCCGCTGCAATTCGTAGTGGATGACATTGACCTGAAATGGCTGGATTGCCCACCAGGCCAGGGGCGTAGAGATCAATCCAAGAAAACCACAGGCAATCTGGAAGCGATTTGGCTTTTGTGAAAGTGGATTAGGCGCGATCGCATCCATGAAGGACTTTCCCAATCATCAAGCCCTTTTCATCACCGCCGCCCCATCGTCGATGCAATACTTTTGCCAGTGTGCCTCAAGCAAATCCAGTCGCCCGCCAGCCACCATCGCATTCCAATGTCGAATTCGCTCGACTAGCCGAATCGTCAGTCCACGCACATCAACGGTAGAAAATGCGTCAGGCGTAAGCAATTCTTCGAGACACACCGGCCGCACGTGGTCTGGCGGAAGGGGGCGATCAACTTTTCGCACGTTGATCCCAATCCCCGTGATTAACGCACGAACTTCGTTTCGCTCGATGACTGCTTCGGTCAGAATTCCTCCGAGCTTGCGTCCATCCACATACAGATCGTTGATAGGTTTGAGTTTCACCGCAACACCTGCATCGGCCTCGAGCACTTCTGCACTGGCAATGCCTGCTGCCCGCGTAAAACCGTGCAGCTCATTCGTTGCCGCGACGTGAGGCCGGTCAATCACCGTCAGGTAGATTCCCGCGTCTCTGGGCGAAACCCACGTCCGGCCCCGATTGCCGCGCCCCGCCGTCTGCTCGCGTGCGACCAGGTATGCTGCGTCGGCGATCTTCCCTTCGCGCAGCATCGACCGCGCGAGATCGTTCGTGGACTCCACTGTATCGAAATAAAATGCCTGCATCAGCTTGGCCGTGCGCAATTTGCCGAAATGGCCCCGTGGGCTCGTCGCCAGCCCGCGCTGCGTAGCGGCCGGCCCAGAACTGATCCAATGATGTCGGCGGCGATGATGACTGCGCCCGCATCCACGCCGGTCTCAATCCCCATTCCATGCAACATGTAGACAAGGTCCTCGGTGGCGAGATTCCCTGATGCACCGGGCGCAAACGGACAACCCCCCAGCCCCCCCGCCGACGAATCAAATGTTGTTACGCCAAGCTCCAAACCCGTCAGCACATTCGCCAGCGCCGTGCCGTACGTATCGTGAAAATGAAGCGCGATTTTCGGTCCGGAAACGAGGGACAAAACATGGCCGACCGTCTCGTATACATCGGTTGGAACCGCAGCACCAATGGTATCGCTGATGGCCACTTCGTCCGCACCGAGTACGAGCAACTTCGTTACGAGCTCGCCAACGCGGCGCTTGTCGATCCGGCCTTCAAAGGGACACACAAACGAAGTGGACAGATAGGCACGCACCGAGATTTTCGCCTCAATAGCACGCGGAATCACCCGGGAGAAAACTCCGAGCGACTCGTCAATGCTCATTCCAATGTTCTTCTTTGCAAATGCCTCAGACGCAGCCGTGAACACGGCAATTCGCTTGACACCCGTCGCCAACGCCCGATCGAGCCCCCGCTCATTGGGAACCAATGCAGAATAGATCGGCCCCGATCCCGCGACGAGTGCAGAGAGTACAGACTCTGTATCCGCAAGTTGCGGAACAAGTTTGGGATGCACGAACGATCCAACCTCGATTTGATGTAGCCCGGCAGCCGCCAGCGCTCTGACGAATGCGATTTTGATTTCCGTCGGAATCGCCACGGCTTCATTTTGAAGTCCGTCGCGCGGCCCGACTTCAACCACGTTTACTTGACGAGGCAGGTTCGGCATCGCTCTTCAACGGCTCCAGTTTCACCAACACCTTGCCCATCGGCACAAGCTCTCCCACCCGGCATTCGATCTGTCCGACCCGACCCCCATGCGGCGAGGAAAGCGTCATTTCCATCTTCATCGACTCCATGATGATCAGTGGCTGATGCGCCGCGAACGCATCGCCAGCTCGAACCTCGATGCGCAACACTGTACCTGGCATAGGTGCGAGGATTTCCTCAGCAAGCTGTCCCAAAGCCGCCGCGCCGCTTCGACCTTTTGCGCCGATCACGTCAAAGCGATATGTTTCCCCGTCCATCCATACGTCGATTTTCGAATCCTTGCGGACAGCACTGCACGGCACAACTCGGTGACCCAGCCTGAGCAGATATCCACCCCCCGGTGATTCCTGGATCTCGCCTTCAACCCGTGCGCCGTTCACTTCGGCAATGAAGTGGTCGCCCGCGCCACGTCGGAGCTCGATGACTGTCGGCTCTCCGCCTTCCGCTTTCAACTGCAGCTTGGCCATTAGGCGCTCCTCCATGTGCCCGATCGCCAGGGGGCGTTCAACCCGTCAAGGGACGTTCCATGACCTGCGACTGCACCAGCGTCTCGGCGTGGCGCCTTCTGTCCGGCCAGCGCGGCAACGACAATCGCTTCGCGCGGAACGCTCTTGACGTTCGACGCAATCGCATGTTCCTGAAGAAATTGCGTATGAAGCCGGCCGGCCTGGACTTCAGGATGTTGAATCAGCCGGCGCAAGAACTGAATGTTTGTCGTGACGCCCAGCACCGCGAACCGCTGAAGCGCCCAGCCCATCTTTTCCAATGCATCAGCACGCGTGTGCCCATTGACGATCAACTTCGCCAGCATGGGATCATAATAAACCGACACTTCTGATCCGCGCGTCACGCCCGAATCCACCCGGATTCCCGGTCCTGTCGGCGGCGCATACACGTCGATCGTTCCGATGGATGGCATGAAATCGCGTCCGGCATCCTCCGCACAGATACGCACCTCGATCGCGTGCCCATCCTGCCGCAAATCGTCCTGCGTAAACGGCAGCCGCTCGCCTGCCGCCACCAAGATCTGCGCGCGAACCAGATCATGCCCCGTGGTCAGCTCCGTCACTGGATGCTCGACCTGCAGACGCGTGTTGATTTCCAGGAAATAGAACTCCCCGGACGCATCGAGCAGGAATTCCACCGTCCCGGCGTTGGTGTATTTCACCGCTCGCGCCGCACGAACCGCTGCCTCGCCCATGCTCGCCCGAAGTTGCGGCGTCAGCGCCGGCGAGGGCGTCTCCTCCAGAATTTTCTGGTGACGCCGCTGGATCGAACATTCCCGCTCAAAAAGATGCACCACATTCCCGTGCGAATCACCAAAAATCTGGAACTCTACGTGCCGTGGCCGCTCGATGTATCGCTCCAGGAAAACTTGCGAATCTCCAAACGCCGCATTCGCCTCCCGCTGCGCAGCCTCTACGGAAGCCGGCAGATCCCGCTCCTCCCGAACCAGCCGCATCCCCTTGCCGCCGCCGCCCGACGCCGCCTTCACCAGAACCGGGTAGCCGATGCGCTTGGCCTCCGCGACGAACCGCTTGGGCTCTTCCTGTCCCGTCCCTGTCCACCCCGGCACAACCGGCACGCCTGCCGCCGCCAGCGCTTTCTTGGCCGCAATCTTGTTGCCCGTCGCACGAATCACCTCCGGCGATGGCCCAATGAATGTGATCCCCGCTTCGCCGCACGCTTGAGCGAAAGCGGCATTCTCTGACAGGAACCCATACCCCGGATGAATGGCATCGATGCGATTGCGCCTGGCAATCTCAATGATCTTTTCGCCTCGAAGATAGGTCTCCGCCGCCGTCTTACCCTCCAGCGCATAGGCCTCGTCGGCAGCGACAACGTGCGGAGCCGATCGGTCCGGATCGGAATGAACCACCGCCGCAGTGATTCCCATTTCCTGCACGGTCTGCGCAACGCGTACCGCAATCTCGCCACGATTGGCAATCAGAATTCGCTTGAACATCTGCGCCAAGCATAGTGGCCTTACCGTCCCCCCTACAAGAGGGCGGTTTGGGGCTCACCGAGTGGCTCGGCTTCATGCCAGTTGTTTGCGGCGGCGATTCGGCCGCCTACCATACAACCGTCGGATTTTAGATTACTTGATACACGCGGATTCACCATGCCCAAGACACGTCTCGAAGCCTTCAGCGATGGCGTCATTGCCATCATCATCACCATCATGGTGCTGGAAATGAAAGCCCCCCACGGCCCCGACTGGTCCGAACTTCGCCCCATCATCCCCATTTTCCTGAGCTACGTGATGAGCTATGCCTACCTGGGCATCTACTGGAACAACCACCACCACATGCTTCACGCCACCCAGCGAATCAACGGCAACGTACTCTGGGCCAATCTTCACCTTCTCTTCTGGCTGTCGCTCGTTCCCTTCACCACCGGCTGGATGAGTGAAAACAACTTCGCTCCACTGCCAACGGCCGTCTACGGAGTCGTCCTGCTCGGGGCCGCCATCGCCTACACCATCCTTCAGGCAGCGATCCTCGCGCCTCAGAACCAGAACACCAAACTCAAAGAAGCAATCGGAAAAGATATCAAGGGCAAGGCTTCCATCGGCCTATACATCCTCGCCATCGTACTGGCGACTATGAGCCAATGGATCGCAATCGCCATCTACATTCTCGTGGCCCTGATATGGCTAATCCCCGACCGCCGCATCGAAATGCGAGTGACATGAGCCATGAACCTGCTCGCCATTGCTGACGATCTGACTTCAAACCTGCGACGACTTCGATTCTCGCAGCCCGTCTCGCATGTCTACAACCCGCTCGAATACGCACGGGACATCTTCAACCAGTACACAATGCGATACGGCGCGGGAGAAAAGGAAGCAATCCTGGTCGGAATGAATCCGGGCCCATGGGGGATGGCGCAGACGGGAATACCATTCGGAGAGATCAGCGTCGTGCGCGACTGGCTCGGATTGTCTGGGCCGGTCGGCAAGCCCATGCGGGAAAATCCCGCGCGTCCCGTCCTCGGTTTCCGGTGTGCCCGCAGCGAGGTCAGCGGAAAACGGCTCTGGGGCTGGGCGCAGAACCGTTTCGATACACCGAAGAAATTCTTCAAACGCTTCTATGTTGCCAATTATTGTCCATTGCTTTTCATGGAAGAAAGCGGGCGAAACATCACTCCCGACAAGCTCGCCGCACCGGAGCGCGCGGATTTGGAAGCTCATTGCGATTCGGCGCTTCGTCGAACCGTTCAGGCACTGCGTCCGCGATTTGTAATCGGCGTGGGTAACTATGCAGAAAAGTGCGCCCTCCGAAGCCTGAAAGGCGTCGATGTGACCATCGGTCGAATCCTGCATCCCAGCCCAGCGAGTCCCTTGGCCAACACAAATTGGGCCAGGCAGGCGGAAGAACAATTGTCCGAACTGGGGCTATGCCTCGACCCTTGATAATCCGGAGCCTTGTGAGACCTCGCTCGGCAGAATAAACCATTTATCTGCTGCCCCATGCATGGTATCATGCGAAACGATCGTCCTTGAGGATAACTGTGCAAGCAGCCAATACCCAATCCCTTCCGCAGGCCAACCGCCCTTTGCTCCGCTTTGTAGTATTCCTCGCGGGCGGGTTTCTGATGTTTCTTGGCATTTTCTATTTCTGGATTTCCGAAAGCGAATTTTTTGCCCGATATCTGTCGCTGAATGCAAGCGCGAGTGCGGCCGTGATGCGCTGGCTTGGCACGGATGTGGTCGCCGATGGCATTCAGGTTCGATCCTCCGAATACTCGCTCATGATCAAGCATGGCTGCGATGCATTGCAGCCCACCGCGTTTTTTGTGATCGCCATGTTGAGCAGTCCGGTCGCTGTTCCTTGGAAACGCCGAATGCCACCGATTCTGGCCGGAATCGCGGCGCTCTTGCTGCTGAATATCGTACGCATCGTCACGCTCTTTTACGCAGGCTGGAAAACAAGTCCCACGGTCTTTGAATTGCTCCACGAAGACATCTGGCAGGCTGTATTCATCTTTCTCCCGCTTGTGTTCTGGATTGGATGGGCCTTGCGCGTCACTCGAAAACCAACCGGAACCATGCATGATCCAGCGTGACACCGTTCGCACATTTGCCATTCGGCTTGCGGTCGTCTATCTGCTTCTGGTGATCCCCTGGCCGAAAACGGACGTTGCGTTTAGTGCCATCTATCGAGGCAGTGCAAACACGCTCATTTCGGCACTTGGACTTGGCGACTACCTCGACCTTCACCCATCACCAAACCATCATCCGCGCGGCGATATCGAATTAACCACAACCAATCCGCAAACCGGAAAACTCCTCCGAATTGAATACGGATCGCGTGATTGGGGATATCTGCCATTGGCCGCAGGACTTGCACTGTTGCTCGCCGTGCCTCCGCCGTGGCCCGGGCGCGTACGATCGGGAATTGTCCTTGTAGGACTGATCATCTTGTTTCTTTTGGCGCGCATTGCCGTTGCCGGACTTTACGGCCTAGGATCGGTGGGCGTCATTGCCTTTGGCG
Source organism: uncultured Phycisphaera sp. (assembly GCA_964501365.1). Taxonomy (GTDB): domain Bacteria; phylum Planctomycetota; class Phycisphaerae; order UBA1845; family UBA1845; genus CAZAMB01. The sequence continues at coordinate 210,806 of CAZCST010000030.1, forward strand.
CCAGATCACTGGAGGCTTTGGGCAACTTGATGCTGGCGTTTTCCGCGACGCCCGTCCTGACGTATGTCGTGCCTGTCCTCTTGTGGCTGCTTACACTCTATCGAAGTTTTGGATTCGATTTTGGCGCATCGACAAAAGACGGACCCAGGTCCGCGGACAAATCAAAGGTTGGCGCCCCGTGAAATCAGACAGTAGTGTCGAATTTCGGTGTGTTCGCTCCGCCGACCGGATTGCTTCCCGAACCCAATTGGGTCACCTGTAACTGCGTGTAGGAAAGGGAAGTGACCTGGGTGGAAATCGTTGTGGACGAATAAGAAAGCGACGAGAAACCACCGCCTGCACCGCCAAGTTTTCCAAGCGAACTTCCAACCTGGCCGCCACAGCCGCGTTGCTGCTCCAGCATAGACATAAGGATCAGCAGGGTAATCATCATTTCCAGCATTTGATTGCCCTGTCCGCCACCGCCGATGCTGGACAGCATCTGACTGACGCTCGACGAAATCCCAAGCATCGAAATTGATTGTCCGTTGATGAGGGGAGAGTTCTGAGCTGCCGCAGGCATCCCCGCACCCTGTGCGCCGGAAAGGTCGCCGACAGGTGAAGGTCGGTTGAGCCAGTCAAGACGGCCATTTCCCAGTGGTTGTATGGGTCCCATTGCTGCATTCCCCTCCTCTGCCTCCCAGCCATAACGCAAACCCGGCAGGGGAGCAGTTATCAACGGAAGCATTTGGGGCACCAATAACAGGACCGAAAATGACAGAATGCCATAAACAATTATCCGAAAACGACTTGCATTCCACGTTGGGGCCGATTCGGTGTGGCCGATTATGAGGGCAGGATGCAAATCAGAATCACTCTTCGATGAATTGCTGACCCATGTGGCCGCGAGGCATCATGGGTCTCCCGTCGTTGACACAGCTCAGCAGCGACTTCAGAATTCGGATTCACCGGTCGGCGGCCGCTGCATCGGAGCTTGGAGTTGCTAGTTTTCGGGCCGCCAAAATCCGGTGGCGCACCGTCACGTTACACTGCGTCGAGTATTGGGGTGCGCGGTTGTTCATTGCGTATTGCATCATGGGTTTAGCTTCTTTGCAGCCACCATCCGTGAAAAATCGAAAGACCCTGGCCGCCCTCGCGCCTGCCAAGATCAATCTTGTTTTGGAAGTCCTTGATCGGCGAGGGGACGGCTTCCATGACATCCATTCCCTGGCCATCGGTGTGGGTTTGTTTGATAGTATGACCTGCTCCTGGCCCAATGACCCGGGCCTGACAGTGAATTGCTCCGACCCGACATTGCACTCTGAATCCAATCTGGCAACACGCGCGGCACTTCTGGTTGCACGGCATGTGGGTTGCGATCCGCAAGTTCGGATTGACCTGGAAAAGCACATTCCGATGGGAGCCGGTTTGGGCGGCGGCAGCAGCGATGCGGCCACGACCATGCGGGCCTGCAACGCGATCTGGAACGCGGGGCTGACCGACGCCGAAATGGCACAGTTAGGCGCTGAGTTGGGGTCGGACGTCCCTTTGTTTTTTCACTTGCCGGCCGCGGAAATGTCGGGCCGCGGTGAATGTGTTGCACCGGTTACGCTTCGATGGCGCGGAACCGTCTTACTGGTTTTTCCGGGGATTCACGTCAATACCGCTGACGCCTACAAGGCCTGGCGCAAGCAGGATTGTGCGAGTTCTCAACCAACTTCGTTCGAGACCCTGGCCGCAACGCCGCGCGCTGATGATTTGCACCATCAGATTCACAACGATTTGGAATCCGCGGTTTTTCGCGTTTGTCCCCGCGTGAAAGAGGTCCAGGACCATCTTGCCGGCATGGGCCTGCCTCCAACCCGCATGACGGGATCAGGCTCGGCGTTGTTTCGTTTGTTTGATGATGAAGATCAGGCCCGCCACGCAGAACGCACGATACGCAAGCAGAGCACGGGGCTGAAAGTCGAGGTCGTCGCCGGTCCGGTCGGCGCGCCTGCGTTTGATTCAAAGGAGTCATGAATGGAAATTTCCGATATCCGCGTCAAGTTGATTCAGGATGCCAGCGACCGGCTCAAGGCCGTGTGCAGCATCACGCTTGACGACGAATTCGTCGTGCGCGACCTGAAGGTCGTCGAGGGAACCAACGGACTCTTCGTGGCCATGCCTTCGCGGAAACTGTCCGTGCATTGCCCGCAATGTCGCGGGAAAAATCATCTCCGTGCAAGATTTTGCAATGAGTGTGGCGCCAAACTTCCACCCGCCCGCGCCACCGGGGATGCAGCCGGTCGCCTCCGCATGCACCGGGACATCGCGCACCCCATCAATCCAACCTTCCGCGAGATTGTGCAAAGCCGCGTGATTGAGAAGTATCGGGCGGAGGCGGAGCTGTCGAAGAATCCCGATTATGTTCCCGTTGATATTGATGCCGACTTTGAAGAAAAAGTGCAGGAGATCTCGGAAGACACCGGCAGCCAATATGCCCCAAGCGAATACGATCAACTCATTGCCGGATTAAACAAGGGCGCCGGCGCGCAGCCGGCCCGCGAGCGCGAACCGCGACCCATCCCCGCCGCTCCGAGTCCCCGCCCGCCGCGTACGAACGACCGGCGTCATGGCGACGACCGCCCGCCACGACCGCAGCGAGGTCCGGCGCAACGATCATCGCAAAAACCCGACACGAGGCGATCCGAACCGGCACGCCCACCGCGAAACCACGGTTCGCAACCCCGCATCGCCCCCCTGCCTCCCATCTATTCCGATGAGCCGGACAGCGCGATGGACGAAGTGAATGGAAACGTAGCGCCGCCTGCCGAATCCAGGAGGGAAAGCTCCCCGCGACGCCCATCACCGCCCCGTCGCGGCGAGGATCGCCCCCCGCCTCGCCGAACGCAGGAACGCAGCCCAGAGCGAAACCCCAGACCAATGCCTGTCGAGCCGGTCAAAGACGAAGTTCCACCTCGTCGCGTTGAGCCGATTCACGACGTCGTTGCATCCCGTCCGGTTGAACCCCCCGCCGCACCGCGACCAACGCCTGCGCCTCCAAAACCCGCTCCACCGGCACCCACAAGGAAGTACGAGAAAGCCGAGGACTTGCCGTTCGGGGCCGGACTTTGAGCGATTGACAACGGAGGAAGCGAGAACGCCGCCGCGTCCTTATCATCGCTGGGGACTGACGTGCGTACCCGGCCGGTGAAAGAGTACAACCGCGACAACGATCACGGACACGGACATGAGCATGACGATGGGCCTCGTGGACGAATCGCAGAAGATGGCATCGTAGTTGAAGTCCGGCAGCCACCACGTTGCACGGGAAAACCACGTGGGAGGCGTCACGGGCGTCGGGACGAAGTCTTCATCACCAAGTTCAGCGATGCTCGCGTAGCCATCCTGATTCTCAACCGCAACCGGGACGACCTTCTCTCCGGGCCGCTCAAACCCAAGGTCGCGTTGAGCCAGCCGCGCAACCACAGTCGGGTCGTTTTGAATGGCATCCACCTGCCGCCGCTCGAGCGCGACGACGGCGCGAAGCTTTTCGAGGCGATGGAACTCGCGCTGCTCAGCGATTTTGGCCGCCTGATAGTTTCGCCACTCGGGCATGAGGATGCACGGCGCAAACGTGCCAACGCCAAGGAGAATCAGAAGCCAGAAAACAGCCGCCCCGTTGCTTGCAATGCGAATCGGCTGATCACGGTTGGATGCTGCTGCTTCCGTCACTATCCGCGCCTCCAGGCATCGCCGCCGTAAATCGCCGCCGGCCCCAGGTGGTCCTCAATCCTCAGCAATCGATTGTACTTGGCAACTCGATCGCTGCGACAGGCGCTACCGGTCTTGATCTGGCCGGCATTGGTTGCGACTGCAAGATCCGCGATCGTGGTATCCTCGGTCTCTCCGCTGCGGTGGCTGATGATGACATTCCAACCATTGCGCGTCGCCAGTTCGATGGCCCGAAACGTCTCGGTCAACGTGCCGATCTGGTTTACCTTCACCAGAACCGCATTCCCTGCTTTCTTTTCGATCCCCTGCTTGATCCGCTTCACGTTCGTGACGAACAAATCGTCACCAACGAGTTGGACTTTTTCGCCCAGACGCGCGGTGAGCTTCTGCCAGCCGCCCCAGTCGTCTTCGGCCAGTCCGTCTTCAATGCTGCGGATGGGGAACTTTTCGCAGCAAGTCGCCCAGAACGCGGTCATCTCATCGGACGAATTACTCTCTTTTGGGTTGGATTTGAAAAACGCGTAACGACCGGTCTTCTTGTCGTACATTTCCGACGTGGCGGGGTCGAGCGCGAAAAAGACATCGCGGCCCATCTTGTATCCAGCCTGCCCCACCGCTTCGTCGATAAGCTCGAAGGCCTGTTCCGCAGTGGAAAGATTGGGCGCAAATCCGCCTTCGTCGCCAACATTGGTATTGAGCCCGCGCTTGTGAAGGACTTTCTTCAATGCGTGGAAGCATTCAGCCCCCATGCGCAGCGCCTCTCGAAACGACTTCGCACCCCAGGGCTGAATCATGAATTCCTGAAAGTCGAGGTTGTTGTCGGCATGGCGACCACCGTTGATGATATTCAGCATCGGCACGGGCATGACGTTGGCCCGCGGACCGCCAAGGTAGCGAAACAGCGGCAGTCGGCACGATTGCGACGCCGCCTTGGCCGCGGCCAGCGATACCGACAGAATCGCATTGGCCCCCAGCCGCGACTTATTCTCCGTTCCATCGAGGTCGATCATGGTCTGATCGATGTCCTCCTGGTCAGTGGCATCCAGCCCGACAACCGCAGCCGCAATCTCACCGTTGACGAAATCCACGGCATTCAGGGTCCCCTTGCCGTTATACCGTTTGGGATCGCCGTCCCGTAGTTCAACGGCCTCAAACTCCCCCACCGACGCACCGGACGGAACCGCCGCCTCGCCGACGCTCTCGTCCTCGAGAACGACGGTGGCCTCAACCGTGGGAAACCCGCGTGAGTCCAGAATCTCACGGGCTTCGACATGCATGATACTGGTGGACATTGGTCGTCTTGGCTCCTTCCGTGCTATCGGGCTATATCGTCTAGTTGGCGGATTCGCCCACAGGCCCCATCGGCACTGGTATCGTTCGGAGTTCGGGTGCCACTGGCAGCTGGCTGCCAGTGCCGGCACGGGCGGACCAGCCGCCCGTGGCACCCAAACGATACCAGTACCGCCCCATCCTATCGCGATGACAACCGCCCCACAAAGTCGTACACTGCCTTTCCAAACCGTCAGGTCCAGCGAGCCGCGAACTCTCGTTCGCGCGGACTAGGGATCGGTGAATTGCGCGGAGTATTTCAGTGGCCAGCGAACAAGAATCGAATTGGAAATTCTCGACAAGGGCAATCCACGTTGGGCAGGAGCCGGACCCGGTAACCGGGGCCACCGTTCCGCCAATTCACCCCACGAGCACCTTTACTCAGGTGTCGCCCGGAAAACACAAAGGATTCGAGTATGCCCGTTCGGGCAATCCAACCCGCCTCGGACTGGAAAAGGCCCTCGCGTCACTGGAAGGGGGCGCAGCCGGCGCGAGCTTCGCTTCCGGTTCCGCGGCCACGGCTTGCGTCTTCGCGACTCTTTCGCCCGGCGACAAAGTGCTGGCCTATTCCGATGTGTATGGCGGGACATTCCGACTGCTCAAGCGCGTGTTCGAAGGCTTTGGGCTGGTACCCGTGTTCACAGACGACCCTTCGGTAAATGCGTTCTCCAAGCTGGCCGACGCAAAAACAAAATTGGTCTGGATTGAATCCCCGACCAATCCTCTTTTGCGATGTCTGGATATTGCCGCAATCGCCAAAGTAGCCCACGGAGTCGGCGCGAGGCTGGCCGTGGACAACACCTTCGCCACTCCCGTATTGCAACTCCCCATCGCGTTGGGCGCGGATTACGTCGTACACAGCACGACCAAGTACATCGGCGGCCATTCCGACGTAATCGGTGGTGCGATTATCACGAAGGATATGGCTCTCATGGAGCGCATCGCCTTCTTGCAAAACGCGCTCGGCGGCGTGCCCGGACCCTTTGATTGCTTCTTGCAGCATCGCGGCATCAAGACGCTTGCCCTCCGTATGGAACGGCACTGCTCCAACGCGCTGGCTCTCGCAAAGCATCTGCAGGGACACGCCAAGCTGGAAAAGGTCTTTTACCCATTCCTCGAAGATCATCCCGACTATGCCTTGGCGAAAAGGCAAATGTGCGGAGGCGGCGGAATCGTCACTATTGTGTTCAAAAAGCAGGGACCGGCGGCCATCCGATTCTGCGAATCGGTCAAGGTCTTTTCACTGGCCGAATCGCTCGGCGGCGTCGAATCGCTCGTCAATCACCCGGCCATCATGACCCATGCATCCATTCCCAAGGAAATCCGCGAAGCACGCGGCGTCACCGATGGCTTGGTCCGGCTATCCGTTGGCGTGGAGGATGTCGCCGACCTCATCGCCGATGTCGATCAGGCCCTCAGCAAGACGTAGTCGCGCCGAGTATGGGTAGGGCGGGCTCCGCCCGCCTCCTACGGACTACGAATTGCGGCGGACATAGCCCGCTCTACCCGGCTGCGAGCGCCAATAAGCCGAGTAGGGTGCATCGCCGTATGATGCACCGCCTTTTCGACGCCCACGTTGGGCGGGGTGGCCTAGGTTCTGGCCGTATCGAACCTGGGGCCATGATTCGTAATCACCATCGGGATCGGCCACGCCTTGTCCCAATTAATTGCCAATACAGAGGTATCGCCGAGTTCATAATGCCGAACTTGTTTTGCAAATGCCGAAGTCCGGCAATGGCGATCTGTCTTGATATTGTCGTGCCAGAAGAATGTCAGGCGGCAATAGGTTGAAAATGTCAGGAAATGCGTGTGGCCAGGGATGTCATACCGATGAAGAAGCGCGGGCATGGGAAAGATGATAAGCCAACGAGAATGATGAGAGAATCATGCCCCCATCCATGAAGAGGCTGTCGTTGTCAATAGTATTATTTCATAGTGGCATTCTCTGATCGGCGTCAGCCCCACTTTCCGGGGGGGGATTGAAGCCGAGGGGTCTGGGGGCGAGCAGCCCCCAGCGTCATCGCGATTCGCGGCAGCGAGCGCGACGACTTCAAACCGCGTTCCACGTATCCATTCGAACTCCGCCACGTTTTGATGGGCGGGTTCCACGATGTCGCATTCGAGCGGCGGCTCAATTAGGTCAACGGCGTTGTCATCGGGAGCGACCCCGATCCACGCCAGGGGGC